>CAWCDQ010000038.1:0-160149 GCA_963794305.1 uncultured Acidobacteriota bacterium
GCGATGTGCTTGACGGCAACGGTGTCGATGGCGCAATCGATCGGGAACCCGATGGAAATGTCTTTGCCGGTGCGCCGTGCGGCTGCCGCGCAGAATCCTCAACCGGCGAAGCCTCTCACGGACACGTACTGGAAGGCGATCGAGCTCGCCGGCAAGGCGATACCGGCCCAGGACGCGAGCCGAGAGGCCCATCTGCAGTTTCAAGCCGGCGGGCGCGTGTCTGGATCAGACGGATGCAACAGGATGACGGGCCCGTACACGCTGAATGGCGACAGCCTGACATTCGGCAGGATGGCGGCCACTCAGATGGCCTGCACGGACGCATCCGGAACGGAGCAGGCGTTTCGCGACGCCCTCGAGCATACGAGCCGGTTCAGGATCTCGGGCGACCGGCTCGAACTCTTCAACGACGCCGGCACACGGCTCGCCGCATTCGCGGCTCGACCTTAGCGCGCTTTCCGTTTGAAGTAGTGTCCGCACTACATGAACAGAAAGCAACACCCAATCAGAAAACGCGCCCGACGATGAATCGCGCGCCCGATGCCGTAACATCTGAGCCAGCGTCGGTTCATGGTGCGTCAGTTATTGCGTTCACGGCCCGTCCGCGTCCTGGCTGGTGCCATCGCGGCCGTGCTCATCGCCGCGGCGATCCTCCATTCGCGCCCGTCGCGCGACCGCGTATTTCGCCTCGTCACGTCAACAGCCGCGGACGCGGGATTCATCCTTCACGCCGACGCACTCGACTACAACCTGTTCACGCTCAGCGTCCGCCTCTGGGGCGTGACGGTCGCCAGGCCAGGGGCAGGCGACACACCGTTTCTTTCGGTCCAGGAACTGCGCGCGTCGGTTCCGTGGCGCGCGATAACAGGACGATTCGGACTCGATCGTGTCGAGATCGTGTCGCCGCGCATCGTACTGCGACGCGACCGGTCCGGGCGCGACAACTGGACCGGCGATCGTCCAGCCTCCACGACGAGGGTCCCACCACCGTTCACATCGGGCGCCTCATCGTCAGGAACCTGAGCGTCGACTGGACCGATGAACAACGCGCGGCACATGCAGACGCGGAGATCTCGTTCGACCTGGCGCCGGATGGGCCAGCTACATCCGGGCCGATCGTCATGGCGCGGCCAGCCAACGTGCGATGGCGCGATCGCGCGGTGTCGATCGCCGGCGCAGGCGGACGCCTGTCGTGGAACGATCGCGATCTGGCGATCGACACGCTGTCGTTGAGCGCTGCCGAAGGCACGGTGCGCCTGGACGCCCGGGTCGCCGAACTCCTGGGGACCGCGCGTGTAGACGCTCGGGCCGAGCTGGGCGCGGATCTCGAAGCGCTGTCGCCCTGGCTGGGACTCGGGCGTCCGCTCGCCGGGACGGCGCAGGCCGCCGTGCGCGTGGATGGCGGGGGCGTAGAGGTCACGAACGTGCGCGCCCGGTTGGCAGGCGGTGAGGTTGCTGGCAGCGGACGCGCATCGTTCGACGGGGCAGGGACACTTCACCTCACTTGGGACCGGCTCGAGCTGTCGGACCTGCTCCAGCGACTGATCGCAAACCCGCCCGGCGTGCTGCCTTCCTCGCAGGCCGCTGGATCGCTCGACGCGCAGTGGACCGCGCCTCAGCTCGATGCGCTGCGATTGACGATGAACGGCCGGTTGCGAGGCAATCGCACGCCGAACCGGCGAACCGATGTGCCGGTCGACGCGACGCTGACGCTGGCGGTCCGCGATCGGAAATTCACGGTGTCCGCCGAGCCGGTCGACGTCCTCGGCGGCCACGCCGCGACGGCGCTGGAAGGGACGCTCGACGCCAGCGATCTCCTGCGGTCCACCATTTCGGGAACGCTCCAGGCACGCGCGAATGCAGAGGGCACCGACTGGGGCACGCTTGTTCGCGCCGGGTGGATCGGCGCGGCTCCGGCGGTCCGCGGCGACGCGGCCGCCGACTTCCGCGTCAGCGGCACTGCCGGCGCGCCGCTGCTCGACGGTGACGTGGACGCGACAGTTCGCTACGAATCGATGCCCGCTGCGACCGTTCGCGCACACGCGTCGCTGTCCGCCGACGCCGTCGGGCTGAGCGGCATCGACGCCCGGATGGGCGGGGCCGCGGCTAGCGGCGACGTTCGCTGGTCGATTGCGTCGAGCGCGATAACCGGGGCGCTCAACGGCTCGATCCCGCTGCAGGCGCTCGACGATTTCTCGCCATCGATTCCGAAATCGCTGGCGCTGAACGGGTCCGTGGATCTCGCGGCGACACTATCGGGCACGATCGTCCAGCCGCGCGTGGCCCTTCATGCGGCCGGTCGCGCGCTGGAAATCTCAGGTCAGACGATCGACAGCCTTGCTGCCGACATCCGGCTCGCGGGATCCGATGTGGCCCTCGAGCGCATCCTGGTGCAACAGGACGGGGGGCGCATCGAAGCCGCCGGCACGTTCAACCTCACGCGCCACACCTACGAGGCGCACGCGACCGCCACC
The DNA here is from genome assembly GCA_963794305.1 of uncultured Acidobacteriota bacterium. Lineage (GTDB taxonomy): Bacteria > Acidobacteriota > Vicinamibacteria > Vicinamibacterales > CAVVIG01 > CAVQFC01. The sequence goes on from CAWCDQ010000038.1 coordinate 2,475, forward strand.
GACGTGTCGTTGCATCCGGTCATCGAGGTCAACGGAGAGGCAGACGCATCGATGACCGGACGGCTGAACGCCACTTTCGATGGCGCCGGCACTTTCGCCAACCTCGGAGGACGCGGGCGTGTGTCTATCGCCGATGCGCGATGGGGCTCAGCCGATCTCGGTTTCGTCGGCGCGGACTTCACCCTGGCCGGACGCACCGCAGCGTTCTCGTTCGACGCGCGCGATCTTGCGCTCGCGGGGCACGGGACCGTCGGCGTCGATCCGTCCGGTCCCCTGACCGTGTCCGCGACCTGGGAGCCGGGCGACGCCGCGGCAATCGCGCGGCGATTCGCGTTGAACGTGCCTGTCTCGGGTTCCGCGGCCCTTGCTGTCGAGTGGGCCGGTACCCGTGATCGTCCCGGCGACGGCCGCGGCTCGATCAGCCTGAATCGCGCCGACGTCACGCTCGCGTCGCAGCGTCTGACGCTCGCGCGGTCGGGCCGGATCGACGTCGAAGGACGCGCGGTCCGCGTGACGCCGATCGTCCTGTCGGCCGGCGCATCGAGCATCACCGTGGACGGTGCGCTTTCGAACGCGCAGACGCCGGGACGTGTCTCGGTGACGATTGACGGATCGCTGGCGGACTTCGAATTCGTTCGCGACCTGATCCAGTCCCCGGAGGACGCCGCGGCTGCGTTCGCCGCCGCTGACCGGCTCGCTCAATCTGCAGCTGTCGGCCGAAGGGACGGCTGCCGACCCGCGGATCGCCGGCACCTTGCGGGTTGGCGGGGGACGCGTGCCGGTGACCGACGGCCACGACGTCACCGATATCGAGCTTGGCGCGCACTACGACAACGGCGTGCTGGTCGTCGATCGTGCGACGGCCAACGTTCGAAGGCGCGTCGCTTTCGGCGACGGCGCGTGTGCCTGGCGGCGTGTTCGCCGAACTCCTGCCGGCCTCCGTTCGCGGCTATCTGGCGGCAGCCAGCGGCTCTGCGACGCTCTCGGCGCAGCTGCGATCGGTGACCCAGTCGATCGCGGCGCCCTGGGTCGATGCCGCAACGCTCGAGCAGATCGGTCTTCACGCGGACGCGTCGATCGACCTCGAAACCGATCGGCCTGCGCTCGACCGCTGTGCGCGGCACGGTCGTCTTGAGCCGCGCGGAGTTGTCGCTGGCCGGCGCATCGCTCGATCAGGAGATCCCGACGCGTCTGGCCATCGGAACGGTCGCGTCACCATCGACGCGTTCCGCCTGGGGAAGGGCGACAACCAGGTGGCGCTCGAAGGCGGCGTGACGATCTCAGGCGATCCGGCGCTGGATCTCTCGGCGAAGGGAGCGCTCGACCTCCGCGATGCTCAACGCCGTCGTGCCGGCGGCGCGCACCGTCGGCCGCGGCGACTTCGGGATTCGAGTCGGCGGCACCGGCCGGGCGCCGACGGTCGACGGCTACCTGACGCTGAGCAGCGGCGAGACGCGAATGGCCGATCCGCGGCTGGTCGTCGCCGACGTGAACGGGACCGTATCGTTTCGCGGCGACACGATCACGTTCGAGCACCTGTCGGCAACGATGAACGGCGGCGATGCGGAGCTGGCGGGTTCGCTCCGCCTTCAGAGCCCGGCCGCGCTCGACGGGTCGGTCACGCTCACGGTCAAGGACGCGGCGCTCGACATCGCCGGCCTTCGCGCGGAGAGCGATGCCGCGCTCACCTGGACCGTCAACGCGACCGGCCCCGCGCTCGGCGGCACCGTGACGCTGCTCCGCAGCGGCTACCGGCAGCCGCTCTCGCTGACCGGCAGCCTGCTCTCTGCGCTGCGCGGCTCCGCCCCGGCGGTTCAGACGCCGGGCAACTCGCTGCTGGACCGCACACGGCTGGACGTGCACGTGGTGACCGACGAGGATCTCGTGATCGACAACAACATGGCGCGGCTCACGCTGAGCGGCGATCTCCGTGCGGTCGGCACCTTGTCCAGACCGTCGCTCACCGGCCGAGCGACGCTTGGTGAAGGCGGCCAGATCTTCTTCAACGGCACGCGCTACCGCATCGCCGATCAGGGCTCGATCGACTTCGCCAATCCGAACCGGATCGAGCCGGACCTCAACGTCAGCGCCGTGGCGAGCGTGCAGGGCAACGAAATCACGCTCACGCTCAAGGGTACGCCGGCCACGCTGGAGGCCTCACTCGACTCCGACAACCCGGCGCTGTCGCAGAGCGATCTGGTCTCGCTCCTCCTGATCGGCCGCACCGCCGACGCGAGCGACGCTTCGTCGGCCGGCAGCGACCAACTCGTCGGTCTGCTGGCCAGCGGATTCCTCGACGCCGCCGGACGCGTCGTCGGCCTCGACACCGTGCGCGTGGAACGCGGCACGCCCGATGTGCGCCTGGACGCGGGCCTCGTCGCCGCCGAAACGGATCCCGGCGCGCGTCTGACCTTCGGCAAGCAGATTGGGTCGCGTTGGGACGTCGTCTTTTCTCAGAGCCTGCAGCAGAGCGGCGGGCTCACCTGGATCGTCGGCTACAAGCCGCGATCCGGGATCGATCTCCGGGTCGTGTCGCTCGACAGCGGCGACAGGCTGTACACCTTCAGCCACGACCTCACGCTCGGCGGTCCCGCGCGGAAAACGACTGCCGCATCCACGCCGGCCCCGCGCGTGAGCGGCATCGACGTTCGCGGCGCCGGCGCCGACGAAGCCGCCATCCGGTCGCGGCTGAAGCTGCAGACGGGCGATCGTTTCAGTTTTTTCCAGTGGCAGGACGATCGCGAGCGGCTCGAGGCGTTCTACTGGGAACGCCAGCGCCTGGAAGCACGTGTCGTGACGCGCCGCGCTCCCGATCCGGGCGACGCCGCTCAGTTGCGCCTGGCGTACGAGGTCCGTCCAGGACCGCAGACAACGGTCGTCGTCGACGGTTTCCAGCTCTCGAAATCGGGGACCAGTGCGATTGCCCAGGCGTGGGAGCGATCGATCGCGGACGATTTCCTGATCGAGGAAGCGGCCGCTGCCGCGCGCAGCGGATCTCGCGGACTCGGGATACCTGCTGCCATCGGTCGCCGCGCGGTATGGAGACGGACGGCGATGCGAAACGATTGCGCGTCGTGATTGCGCCGGGGCCGCGCGCCGGCACACGGCGCGTGGAGTTCTCGGGCAATGCGGGCGAGCCGGCCGATCGGCTGCTCGCCGTGCTCTCGGACAGGGGGCTCACGCGTGCGGTGTGGACCGCGCCAAACGAAGTGCGAGACGCGCTCACGGCGTTCTATCGCGCGAACGGGTATCTGAAGGCCACAGTCGACGTCGGCGCGGTCACCGTGAACGGGAGCACGGCGATTCGGCCGATTCGCATCGACGAAGGCAGGGCGTCGCGCGTGGCGAGCGTCCGTCTCGACGGCCCGAGCGCGATGACGCCCGAGGAAGCGGCGCGTGTCGTTGGCCTGTCGGCCGGCGATGCGTACACGGAGGCCCGGCTCGAGGATGCGCAGCGGGCACTCGACGCGCAGTACCCGCGCGCGCGGCTACAACCGCGTCACCATCGACTATCAGGCGCGCACGGTGGAGGCGGACGCCGCGTCACGCGCGGCGCTCGACGTCGACGTCGTCGTCCGCGTCGACGAGGGGCCCGCAGCAGCGGCTGCGCGAGGTGGTGACGAGCGGCGTCTCGCGCACGAGGCCGGGAATCGTGAGCCGCGCGCTCGCGCTGGAAGTCGGCGCGCCTGTCGATCTCGCCGCCTGGAACGCCGCGCGGCGGCGCGCGTACGAAACGGGCGCGTTTCGCGGCGTCGACATTCAGCGCGAGGTGATCGACGGTGAGCCCTCGGTGCCCGGTGAAGAGCCGGTTCGGGCAAAGGTCACCGTGCAGGAATGGCCGCCGCTGCGGTTCCGGTACGGCGTCGAACTTCGCGACGAGCTCAACGCCGCCGGCGACGCCGCGCGGACCAACGAACCCGGAGAGCGAACCCGTGGGCAGTCGCTCGTTTGGGTTCGGCATCGCGGGCGATCTCGCGGCGCGAGGGTTGTTCGGAACCACGATGTCGGCCGGCGTCGCCGGCCGCTACACGGTCGGATCCCGCGGGACGCGAGCGTACCTGACCTCGCCGACGTTCTTCGGGCGGCCGATCGTGTCGACGGTATTCGTCGAGCGTTCGCTCGAGGAGTCGGGTACCGACGCGCTGACCGGCTCATCGCTGTTCGAGACGCTGAAGACCGATTTCACGGTCGAGCAGCGAATCCGCCTGGCGAAGCGCACGACGATCTCCGTATCTGTACACCTTCGAACGGAATCACACCCAGGAGCTCAATCCGGATCCTTTGCTGCCGTTCGACGTGAGGGTGACGATAGGGAAGTTCGCGACCGCAGTCGTCTTCGACACCCGCAACGACCTGGGCGACGCCTCGCGTGGATGGTTTCATTCGTCGAACGTGCAGTACGCGCCCGATGCGCTCGGCTCGGACGTGCGCTTCGTCAAGTACTACGTCCAGCAGAACTACTATCACAGCGTCGGCCCCGTCGTCCTGGCGACCGCCGCGCGGCTGGGGTTTGCCAACGCGTTCGACACGACGTTGATACCCAATCAGCGCTTCTTCGCGGGGGGCGGCAACAGCGTGCGCGGCTACGACCAGGATGTCCTCAGCCCGCACGATGTCCTCGGCGACGCCGTCGGCGGGAGCGCGCTGATGGTCTTCAACGAGGAGATTCGGTTTCCGCTGTTCAAGATCGTGCGCGGCATCGGCTTCTTCGACGCGGGCCGCGCATTCGACCGGGTGGCCGATATGTCCTTCAGCGGCCTGCCGACGAGCGCGGGGCTCGGCCTGCGCATCTCGACGCCGTTCGTGTTGCTGCGGGTGGATGCCGGCGTGCCGTTCGACACGGTGTTCGGCGCGAGGCGGCCGCGGTGGTTCTTCTCGATCGGACAGATGTTCTAAGAACGCGTTGCAGAATTGGTCACTGTAGGGGCCGGCCCATGTGCCGGCCCTGGGCGGACACGCGGGTCCGCCCCTACAACGCCAATCTTCAACGCTCATTCCTCATGAAGGACATGTAGGGGACGACCTCAGGTCGTCCCTCACGCCGGGCCTGAAGGCCCGGCCCTACGTGCGAGAACAGACTCCGCGATCTCTGCGGTTTCTTCTGATCGCGTGATCAGCGGCTCAGCGTCCGCAGGATCGACTGCACTTCGCCGCGCTCCGGCGCCTGCGGCGCCAGCTTCAGGAACGTCTGGAAATGCGACGCGGTGAGGTCGGCGCGTTTGACCTTCGAGTAGGCGATCCCGGCGTAGTAGTGCGCGTACGACCACGTTGGATCGAGATCGCTCGCTTTCTGAAACGCCGCGGCGGCATCGCCCATGTTCTGGGCGGCACTGAGCGCGAGGCCGCGCTGCAAATGCGCCTCGGCGATCGAGGGGCCGCTGGCCACCGCCTGATCGGCTTGCTGCACCCCGCCTGCGGCGTCTCCGGACAACAATGCAATCGCCGATCGGCCGATGGCGCTCCACGGATCGGCGGCAGGCCGTGCCGCGAGCCGCTCGTACACGTGTCGCGCATCGTCGGGACGCCGCAGCTTCTGCTGACTCTGGGCAGCGAGGAACACGAGCCTCGGATCCTGGCTGCCGCCGACGGCATCCACCACCTGCTGGTAAGCGCCGGCGTCGTACGACTTGCGCGCGTCTTCGAGGGACTGCGCGTGCGCGATGCGGGATGCTGCGACGAGCGCGGCGGCGATGATGAATGTTCGTCGGGTCATGATCGCGGATTCTATCGTGAACCGTTCCAGAGGGCTACCGCTCGATCTGACACACGGCAACAAAGGCGACTGCGGCACACTTACTTCCACGCGAGCGAACTTCGACGAGCCCATGTACTCGATCGGTGGCTCGCTTGCGACAGTCGACGAATCCACGCGTTCCGTGAGATCCGCCGCGGCAAGATTGCTGTAGAGCTGATCGACCGTCGCGGCGCCCGACAGGACGACATCCACCCAGGGTTGTGCCAGCGTGGCAGCGAGCGCCAGCGCGTCGCTCGTGGTCTGCAGCGCCTCCGCCCTTCGTTTCAGCGGCGCGATCTCTTGGGCGTCGTTGTGATCCGTCAGGCGTCCGTTCGCGAGCGCTTCCTTGACGATGACGCCGCAGCCACGGGACTTCGCATCGGCCAGCGCCGGCCCCGCCGAGGATTCGAGGAGATTCCACGTCGCCTGAACCACTTGAAATGGATTGACTCCGTCGACCTCCACGTCCAGCGCGCGGCGGATCACGTCGGCCTGCGCCGGCCCGCTGACGGTGATACCGATCGCCAACCCTTCGGAGCGGAGCCGCGTCAGCGCGTCGAGAACCGCCGCGTCGTCGAGCACGCCGCTCTCCAGCGTTGCCGAGTGGATCTGGTACAGGTGGAGACGACGACCGAGAACTTCACGGCTTTCGGCGATCTGTCGTGTCAGCGTGCCGACCGACAGATCTTTGACTTCGTGAACCGGCGCATCCATCCGCCACGATCCGACGTACGAGTAACCCCACTTCGAACCCACCGTGACCGCAGCGTCGGCAACGTTTCGCGCCTTCAGCCAGCTTGCGAGAAACGCTTCCGCCCTTCCGTAGGACCGGGCAACGTCGATGTACCTGACGCCGGACGCAAACGCGGCGTCCAGCACTTCGTGACAGCGCCGCTCGAGTTCCTCGACAGCGCGATCGGGGCCGAAGTCATGCTCGCGACCGAGGTTGATGTATGCGGGTCGGCCAAGAGCTGCCAGTCCCAGTCCGATTCGGCTGATCTTCAGTCCGGTGGATCCCAGTGGGGCACTCGGGAGCCGGTGACGATCACGAGGTGTTCCCGGCGTTGCCACGCAGGCACTCTACGCCGGAACCGCTATCGGCGCCGAATGCCACTGCCGGTACTCCAGGGCGATCGGTGAAAGCTAAACACCTCTCAGCGCCTAAATAGATGTGCATCGACATGAAACGGCATCGATGAATAGAGTGATTCCGGTTGCCGGTCGAGTCACCGAAATCTGACGCGACGGTCACGTCTGTCTCATGAGTTGTCCCGCGGGTCCGTTGCTATCGTGGGGACACTTCAAGGAGAACCAGACATAGTGATTGCGTCCCCCGACTTTCCGCTCGTCACCCCCGATCGATCCGCCGCCGAAAACGACGCCCTGCTGACGGCCGAGGTAGACGCGATGGCCTCGCGCGCCAGCCGCGCGCAGGAGGCGTTCGAGAGTTGGAATGACGATCGAATCGACGCCCTGCTCCACGATCTCGCCGACGCGTTTGCGGATGCAGCCGAGGAACTGGCCATCGCCACGGTTGCCGAGACCGGGATGGGCAGCGTTCTCGACAAGACGTTCAAGAACCAGTTCGCGAGCCTTGGCGTGTACGCGTCGTTCGCCGGCAAGCCCGGCCAGGGAACGCTGACCGTCGATGCCGCGCGCCAGGTCGCCGAGGTCGCCAGCCCGGTCGGCGTGGTCTTCGGCGTCGTGCCGGTCACCAATCCGGTCGCAACCGCGATGTTCAAGACGTTGATCGCGCTGAAGGGACGCAACGCGCTGATCTTGAGCTTCCACCACCGCGCGCTCGGTGTCGCGGAGCGGACCGTCGCGATCGTCCAGGGCGTGCTCGAGGCGCATCGAGCGCCGCTGGACCTCGTGCAGTGGGTTCGCAGAGCTGGAGGACGTGCGACGACCACGAAACTCATGAGCCACCCGCTGGTGTCGATGATCCTCGCGACGGGTGGAACCGGGCTGGTGAAAGCCGCGTACAGCTCAGGTACGCCGGCCATCGGCGTCGGCCCCGGCAACGCGCCGGTGCTGATTTGTCCCGACGCCGACCTCGACGAGGCGGCTCGCGCCATCGTTCAGAGCAAGACGTTCGACAACGGCTTGATCTGCGGTGCCGAGCACAACCTCGTCGTGGATCAGCGCGTGGTCCAACCGTTCCTGCTCGCGCTGACGCTCGAAGGCGCCGCCGTGCTCACCGGCGAAGAAGAGCGCCGGTTTTTCGCGACCGCCGTGGATGCCGGAAGCCAGAGCATCCGCAGTGAATGGATCGGTCAGACCGCCGCAGCCATCGCCGCCGGTGCCGGCATCGAGCGGCCTTATCAAATACGGCTGCTGATAGTTCGTGCGGGGCTTGAACATCTGGAAGGCGTCTATGCCGGCGAGAAGCTGGCGCCGTTCCTGTCCCTGTTCACCGTGGCAGGCGAGGATGAAGGGCTCGCGCTATGCCGAACGCTGCTTCGCCACGTTGGTGCGGGGCACACCGCCATCATCCACACCGCCAGCCCCGAGCGCGTCGATCGCTTCGCCCGCGCCATTCCGGCTGGACGCATCCTCGTGAACTCGCCCGCCGCGCAGGGCTGCTGCGGCATGACGACCGGGCTCGAGTGCTCGTTGACGCTGGGCTGCGGGACGTTCGGCGGCAATTCCACGACCGACAACGTCACATTCCGTCACCTGCTGAACATCAAGAGGGTTGCATATGGCCGGGCGTCGCAAACAGATGAGAGTTGAAGACTTGCTGGGGTGGGTCGGGTTGTTCCTGATCGGAGCGATCGGAGCGGCGTACCGCATCCGCGACTGGGTCGCGGGTGGTTCGGCGTATGAGAATTCGGTTAGTATGGCGACGCCGCCGGATGGCACGTCATGGCGTCGGACCTCCCCATCATCTTCGATCGCTTCAAGCTCGATCCGGCCAGCGGACAATTGTACGGCGGCGGTTCGGCGATCTCGTTGACGCCGAAGGCGCTGTCTGTCCTCGAGTATCTCGCCGCGCGGCCAGGCCGCCTCATCCTGAAGAGCGAGTTGCTCGACGCGTTGTGGCCAGACGTCTTCGTCGCTGACGGCGCGCTCAAGGCCTGCATCCTGGAGATCCGCCGCGCGCTCGGCGACGACGCGCACACACCGCGGTTCATCGAGACCGCCCATCGCCGCGGCTATCGATTCATCGGCGACGTCTCGCACGGATCCGCTGCCGCGCCGCCGCCGGCTGCGAGCGCGCCGCCGCCGCCGCGCCGGCCGTGCCACACGGGCCCATCCAGTACGCACGCAGCGGCGACGTGAACATCGCCTACCAGGTCTGCGGCACAGGTCCCGTCGATCTCGTGTTCGTGATGGGATGGGTGTCGCACCTCGAGTATTTCTGGAAGGAGCCGTCGTTCGCGCGGTTCCTCGGCCGGCTGGCGTCGTTCTCGCGGCTGATCCTCTTCGACAAGCGCGGAACCGGGTTGTCCGATCGCGTCGGCGATCTCCCGACGCTCGAACAGCGCGTGGACGACGTGCGCGCGGTGCTCGATGCGGTGGGCTCGCGGCGTGCGGTGCTCCTCGGCATCTCCGAAGGCGGACCGATGTGCAGCCTGTTTGCGGCGACGCATCCGGGCCAGACCGAGGCGCTGATCATGTTCGGCACCTACGCGCGCCGGCTTCGCGCGATCGACTATCCGTGGGCGCCGACACGCGAGCAGCGCGAAGCCTTCTTCCGCGAGATTGTCGAGCACTGGGGCGGCCCGGTCGGCGTGGAGGAGCGGGCGCCGAGCGTGGCCCACGATCCCGCGTTTCGCGAGTGGTGGGCGTCGTTCCTGCGCATGGGCGCCAGCCCGGCGGCCGCGATCGCGCTCACGAAGATGAACGCGGAAATCGACGTGCGCCGCATCCTGCCGACGATCCGCGTGCCGACGCTGGTCCTGCACCGCAGCGGCGATCGCACGCTGCTGCCGGAGGAAGGGCGCTACGTCGCGAGCCTCATCCCCAACGCGCGCTACGTCGAGCTCCCCGGCGACGATCATCTCCCGTTTGTCGGCGATCAGGACGCGCTGCTGGAAGAGATCGAGCGCTTTCTCGCGGCGGCGCGTACGCCTGTCGATTCCGATCGCGTGCTCGTGACGGTCTTGTGCGGCGACGTGGAACCCGAAGGGCGCCGGTCGGGCAAACCGCCCGCACCCTCGGCCGTCGAACGCCTTCGCGATCTCGTGGCCGAGCATGCGCCGCGCTTCGGCGGAAGCGCGGTGCGCATCGAGGACGGCCGCGTGTACGTGGTGTTCGACGGCCCTGCCCGCGCCATCCGCTGCGGCTGCGCCATCGGCGCCGACGCGCGACGCGTGAAGGCCGACGCCTGTCTCGGCCTGCACACCGGAGAATGCGACATGGTGGCCGGCGTGCCCGAGGCGTGGTGATTGAAATCGGCAGCCGGGTGGCGGCGCTCGCGCAGAACGGAGAGGTCCTGGTCACGCGGACCGTCGTCGACCTCGTGGCCGGATCGGGACTGCAATTCACCGATCGCGGCACCCACGCGTTGGCCAAGGGACACAAGAGCTGGCGCGTCTACGCCGTCCGCGAAGGATGATCGAATTTCGACTTTGATGTAGTGTCCGCACTACGCAAAACGATTGAGCCGGCCGGAGGAATCAGAATGGCTCCTCCGGCCGAGCCTCAACCATTACTCGATCTCTCGGGGCTCGATCCTCGACGCCAGCAGGCTCCCGTCGCTCTGTTTCATTCCCGTCGCTTCAATGACGGTTCCGACCTGCAGCGCGCCGCACGCGCCATCGTGGAACACCGTCGCCGCCGTGGTCTTCACGGTCATCGATCCAACCGTGAGCGCCAGCGCGGGACACGCGCCCGCCGACGCCGTAATCGGGCCGCTGACTTCTCCCTCGTCGATGTCGTCGTTGCCCCTGTCGTTTCCTTCGATGCGCGTGGCGACGACGGAGCCGTCAGACTGCAGTGTGCCTTTCACTTCTACCATCTGACCGACTGCCAGCTTCACGCACGTCGTGTCCCTGAACTCGGTCGAGGCTGTCGTTGACACGGTGCGCCCGGCGATCGTCAGCTGCAGCGCGGGACACTTGCCGCCGACTGCCTGAACGGCGCCGTTGATTTCCGTTTGCCTGTTGTCGTTGCTCTGGCCAGGTCCGCTGTTGTTGCCAGGAGCGCTGACTCCGGGAGGGTTGTTGTTTCCCGAGCCGCTGTTGCTGCCGGGCCCGCTGTTTCCTCCGCCACCGTGCGAATCCGTCGCGGCGCCCGAGGATGCGAGCGTGGTCCCCGTTGGTGCGACCGAAGAGTGTGCGCTGTCGCTGCAGCCGATCGCGACGACAGCGACCGCGCAGAGCAGGACCGATCCGAACGAATGGATCACGGGATTCTTCATCGCGGCTCCTATCTTTCACGTAAGGTTCACACCGGATCGCATGTGACGGAAACGCGAGTCCTGAATGCGTGAACGTTCAGCGGATGATGGGCAATCGAAATGCCGGATCGCCCTCTTACTTCGAACGAAAATGCTCTCGTGATTCGTAAGACGTTACAGGCGTTTTTCACTCTGTCGTAGTGCGGACCTTTAGGCGGACCATACCGGTCCGGCTAAGGCCTGACACTACAAGAAATAGAAAACACTGCAGCGGCGTGCGCGGCAGGATTATCGAAACGTGAATCGCTCGGCAGGCGTGCGATCGCGCGGGAAATACACGTCGCAGTAGCTGTCGCGATCCGACGGCCGATCGGCGAACGCGAGCCATTTCGCCGTGCTCGAAACGACTGCCTCGCCTCTCGAGTCGCCGCACGCGACCAGGGCGCCGATGCGCCGATGTTCGGGCGCGAGCATCGCGACTGTCTGCTCGAAGAGCGGATCGCCGGCGCCGCGATTCTCCCAGCTCATGATCGCCCGCCGCTGCGCGGTGTAGGTGAACTCGGTGTTCAGATCCAATCCGTAGATCAGCAGCACCTCGTCTGGCGGCACATGACGCTGCAGCGCCGTCGCGAGCGGCCAGCGCGATCGATCGTCGGATTGCTGGTCGACGTAGTAGCCCGCGAGATAGTTGCTCGCCGCCGAGAACAGGGCGACGCTCAGGAGGCCGAGCCCGAGCCACGAGGAGGGATCGCGACGCTCCAGCAGCGCGACAATGCCGCAGCCGACCATCACGATCAGCAGCAGGCTGCTCGCGTAGGGGTAGTACACGTGCGCGGTGTACAGATGCATGAAGATCGCGATCGGCAGGAGATACAACGCGACGCAGACGAGCGCCGGCATCAGCCGCCGGCGAAACGTGATCAAGGCCAGCCAGGCGCACGCAAATACCGTCAGGCTTCCGATCACCGTGTGACGTGTACGTCCGAGGATCGCGCCGGCCGGTACGGCGTACCACGATCTCGGACTGAGGCGCATGGACAGCGGACCGAAGTGCTGCCATGCGACCGTTGACCACGCGAGCCGCGCGGACAGCAGGTTCTCGGACTTCACGGCGCCCGAGAACGCCAGCCACCCTGCCGCGGCGAGCACCGGAAGCATCAACGCCGCTCCAGTGGCCAGGACGATCGGTCGCGGCGGCCGCTCGCGCCACGCGCGTGTGCCGGCAAGAATGGCTGCGCCCGTCCACCACGGCACGAACGTCGTGACCTTCACCATCCCGCCAAGTACGCCGGACGCGATCGCCGCGACGATCCAGAAGACGCGCTGAGAGGCAGTCGCTCCGGCCTTCGTTGCGCGATGTATTGCCAGCACGAACGTCACCGCGAAGAACAACGCGGTCGACTCGATCATGAAGGTTCTCGACCAGAAGATGTACAGCGGGCTCACCAGCGTCAGCGCCACGAAGATCGGACGGTAGCGCGGCCTGACGTCGACGATGTCGAGGGCGAACCAGCCGGAGACGAGCGTGGCCATGAAGAAGGCGACCGACACGCCGCGTCCCGTGGCGTGGAGATCGAGCGATGCCGTTCGTGAAATCGTCGCCACGATCCACTGATACAGCGGCATCTCGATCGGCGACGGCCATGGCGGACCGAGAATCGGCGTCACGTAGCGCCAGAACGGTCCGCCCCGCGTCATCTCGAATGCGGAGAGCGCGGTGTGGCTCTGGCGCCACTGATGGAGATCGAGAATCGAGTGGTGCCACCCGATGTGGAGGGCCCACGCGCCGAAGGCGGCCGCGAGCCCGCACAGGATCCAGGCGGCGACGTCGACAGGACGGAGGCGATCCGGATTTTGCACAAAGATCAGGAGGGCAGGAGAAGCTTCTTGAAGAACAACAACTCCCGACCTCCTGGCCTTCTGTGAAACCGAAACATGCTCAACGGCGGGGCTGCTTCGGTTTGGGCTGTCCACGCGTGTCGGGGACGAAATGATCGCGCGCCGGCATCTTGATCTTCGGCAGCGTCTCGGCGTCGACGATCCCGTCCGGCGGAATCAGCTCGTTCAGCGACAGCAGGTACGCGACGAGGCCGTAGACTTCGTCGTCTTTCAGCGAGCCCGGCTTGTCGGGCGGCATCGCGCGGCGGATGTAGTCGAACACCGTGGTGGCGTACGGCCAGTAGCTGCCGATGGTCTTGGGCGCTCGCGGATCCTTCGCGAACGGAAACACGTCGCCGGGGAGCCGTCCCACGAGCACGTCGTTGGGCCCTTCCTTGCCGGTCTTGCCGTGGCAGCTGGCGCATCGAGCCGCGTAAATCGGCGCGCCATCCGCCGGCGTGCCGTGTCCCGGCGGCAGGCCGGCGCCGTCGGGACCGACGTCGATGTCGAGCGGGCCGATGTCGGCGGGCGTCGCCGGCCGTCCGATGCCGAAGGTCGCGGGCGGCTTGGTGGTCGCTGTCGCCGGCGCGGCAGGCTTGGTTTGCGCCGTCGCGGCAGCAGGCGCGAATAGCAGCACGCAGAAGGCGGCCGGGCGAAAGATGTTCCTCATGTCCACGGCTCCGCGTGATAGGTCACGGCGCCATCCGATCGAATCTGCCAGCCGGTGATCGGGTTGGTGTGATAGCCGACGCTGCTGATGCCGCGGGACGCGATCAACGTTTCGCGCGTCGGCTGCACGTAACCTGTTTCGTCCACCGCGCGGCTCATGATCACCGCGTCGCCGCCGGTCCAGTTCCAGAGATACCGGAATCGCGTGTGCGCCTTCGGCAGCACGGGCTCCTGCAGTTTCGCCGGTGTCCACGTGCCGCCGCCGTCGGTGCTCACGTCGACGCGCGTGATCCGGCCGGATCCGGTCCACGCGATGCCGTTGATCTCGAGCCAGCCGCGTGTGAGCTTCGCCGGGTAGGCGGGGTAGGTGATGAGCGATCGCGCGTCCATGAGGAAGCTGAAGATGCGCGCCGTACCGTCCGCCATCGGATCGGTGTACTTCGATGTTTCCTCGCGGGTCATGAACGGCCGATCGGACAGCTCGATGCGGCGCAGCCACTTCACGCTGGCGTTGCCTTCCCAGCCGGGGAGGAACAGCCGCGCCGGATATCCCTGCTCGGGCCGGATCGCCTCGCCGTTCTGTCCGTACGCGATCAACGCATCGTCGTACGCCTTGGACACCGGAACGCTGCGCGTGAGGACCGCGGCGTCCTGGCCCTCGGCGAGGAACCATGTCGCTTTCGGGCTCGCGCCGGCTTCGCGGAACAGCGTCGCCAGCGGCACGCCCGTCCATTCGCTGGTGCTCGTCAGGCCGGCAATCTGCTGCGGGGTGAGATCGGTGGCGGTGCCGCGGCCGCCGAAGTTGCCCGAGCATTCGAGGAAATGCACGCGGCTGACGGCGGGAAACCGCTTGAGATCGGCGAGCGTGAACACCATCGGGCGCTCGACCATCCCGTGGATCAGCAGCGAGTAGGACGCGGGATCGATATCGGGAACGCCGCCGTGATGCCGCTCGAAATGCAGATCGGACGGCGTGATCGTGCCGTAGAGATCCTGATGCGGTGTGCCCGACGAAGTGGCGCCGCGCGGCTGGCGGAGCGGCTTCTCCGCGGGCGCCCGCTGCCCGAGGGCCCGGCTTGGTTTTCCCCGAACCTTCGTCGAGTCGGCAGGCGCCGGCGGCGCCTGGGTCATCGCGGATTTTCCAAGTGCGACGACGCCGGCCGCGCCAGCAAGGAGATCGCGTCGCGAGACTCTCATGGGCCCCTCCATCGATCCGAGACCAGCGCCGGTGATTGTAGCGCTTGCGCTGCCGAGCCGGACACAGCTGTGCAGCGCGCTTCGGTACGGTGGGCAACGCGCTACTCGATTCGAATGCGGGTGGCTGAAGGGAGTTGCGCGCTGCCGAGCTGATTTTGCGCCGTTTTTCTCAGGGAAGAGCTCGTGGCACCGTTGTTGATACCTCAGCGGGCATGAGGTACATCATCGGGCGCATTCCACCGCTCGTCGCACTTCCGGCAGCGGTGATCGGTCTTCTGAGCACCGCGCAGTGCGGCAGCTCCTCGACGTCTCCGACCAACTCCGGGACCGCGATTTCAGCCAGTGTCGCTCAGCACGCCGAGCGTGGCTGTGGGTGGCAGCGAACAAGGCACGGTGACACTGAGCGCCGCGGCGCCGTCCGGAGGAGCGACCGTCACGCTGGCCAGCAGCAACGCCGCCGTCGCGACGGTTCCCGCATCGGTCGCGATCGCGGGCGGCTCGTCGACCGCGGCCTTCACCATTTCCGCCGTGGCGCCCGGTACGGCCGCCATCACGGCGTCGATGAACGGCAGCAGCAGTCAGTCACCGGCGCTCACAGTCACGGCGCGCGTGACGCTTTCGGCGATTACCGTAGCCAGCCCCAGCGTTGTCGGTGGCGACTCCATCAACGGCACCGTCAGGCTCTCGGGTCCGGCACCCACCGCCGGCGCCGTCGTCACGCTGTCGGGTGGCGATCCGCTCACCTTGCCGGCCAGCGTCATGGTACCGTCCGGTGCGACCAGCGCCACGTTTTCTGCATTCACGCGAGGAGTCGGCGGCACGATTTCGAGCACGATCACAGCGTCTTACGATGGAAGTACGGCGTCGGTCGTGGTTGCGATCACGCCGCCCACCACGGCGACCGCGAATTTCGGCGTCACAGGCCCGACGGAAACCGAAACCTGCACGCTGATCAACGGCGGCAATACCATCAACTGCACGTTCAACGGCAGCACGTCGACGGCCCCGGGACCCATCGTCGCGTGGGACTGGACGTATGGCGTCGCCAAGACGTTCTCTCAGACGACGACAGGACCCGTGCTCGCCATGCCTGCCGTCGATTGCAGCGTGATCCCGGCCCCGCCGCTTCCGCCGGCGCCGGCCAACCAGTGGTTCTCGATGGTTGTCACCCTGGTAGTGCACGACAACCTCGGCCACGTGAGCCCGCCGGCCTCCGATCGCATCGTCAGGCTGTTTCCGCAGGGCGTCTGCGGCTTCTGACATCCAACCTCCGCCCCCGTCCGTAGATGGGGGCGGAGGTGTTCGTGCGGCGATCGTCCCCGGGCATCGAGCCCAACCTGTTCATCGGCCTCATCGTCGTCTGCATGGTGCTGCTGTGCGCCATCGCCGCCAGCGCCCACGAGATTGGCAAGACGCTGGTCCAGGCGTCACTGCGTGACGGCCGCTACGAGATCGACGTGGTCGTCGATCCCGACGCGCTGCTGCCCACGCTCGAAGCCTACGGGCAGCACGCGGTGTCGCGCGACCTGCCGCGCGAGGAGCGCGACCGGCGGATCGCGGCGCTCGCCAACGTCTTCCTCGAGCGGGCCACCGTGTCGTTCGACGGGCGGGCGGCCGCGTCTGCGTTCGAGTACGCGCCTTCGTCCGCGTTCAACGATTTCGCGCAGACGCCGTCGACCGTCCGGCTCCGCGGGCGCGATTCCTGCCGGCGCGACCGAGTTCACGTTCAGCTACGGCCTCGCGCTGGGCACCTACGCGCTCAACGTCAGAATCGGCGACGGTCCGGTGCAGACGCAATGGGTCGTCGGCGGCGCGCCGAGCGTGCCGGTGTCGCTGGCCGCGCCGCTGCCGCCGCCGTCACGCGGCGAAGTCGGGTGGCAGTACTTCGTTCTGGGTTTCACGCACATCGTGCCCAACGGCTTCGACCACGTCCTCTTCGTCATCGGCATCTTCCTGCTGACGTCGAAATGGCGATCGATCGTCGCGCAGGTGAGCACGTTCACGATCGCCCACTCCATCACGCTCGCCCTGACGATGTACGGCATCGTGTCGCTGCCGGCGAAAGTCGTGGAACCGATGATCGCGCTGTCGATCGCCTATGTGGCGATCGAAAACCTCGTGGTGAGCGAGTTGAAGCCGTGGCGGCTCGCCCTGGTGTTCTCCTTCGGTCTGCTCCACGGCATGGGCTTCGCCGGAGTGCTGCGCGATCTCGGCCTTCCGCGGCCGGCGTTTCTCACCGCGCTGGTCACGTTCAACGTCGGCGTCGAGGCAGGGCAGCTCTCCGTGATTGCCGCCGCGTTCGTCCTGTGCGCCTACTGGCAGCACCGCGACCGGCTGGCGTATCGCAGGTTCGTCGTCGTGCCGGCCTCGTTCGCGATTGCGCTCGTGGGACTGTTCTGGACCGTTCAGCGCGCGATGGCCTAGTCGAGCCGTTCCACGTGCGCGGCCGCGGTTATGGACTGATTGTGCCTGCGCTTCGGCCACGTTAGACTGCGACGTCGTTCACGTGTTGGACTATCCAGGTTCGGGCCTACATCTTGTTCGGCGACTCCATGCCAGCAATGCCAGACGCGGTCAATAATTCCCTTGCAGAGAAATTGGTCTCACGGAGGGCTGGAATCTGTCTCTATGGTTTCGCTCCGCCAAAGCAAGCGACTCCATCGGAACAGTTGAAAGCAATCGTGGCCCAACAGTTAGTGCGGTTGGGGTCGTTGCCCGTGGATGGCCTCATTGTCTATGACATTCAGGACGAAGCCGAACGGGTGTCGGCGCCACGGCCATTTCCGTTTTTGCCGACGCTGAACCCGGAGGTTTACGCTCATGAGTTCTTGGGAGTCTTCCGGTCCCGAAAATCGTTTACCGATGCGTGAACCGAGAGACCTCCGACGGATTCGTCCGATGGCTCGAAAGGGAAAATGCCGCGCCGCGAATCTCGGTCCTCGTCGGCGCACCCAGCCGTCGGTCGCATATTGGACTTCCATTGACGGACGCATACGCGCTGGCTCGGCAGCATTCCTCGAACCTTCTCCTTGGCGGCATCGCGATCGCCGAGCGGCACGCGCGAACACTGGATGAACACAAGCGTATCCTGGCCAAAACGGAGAAGGGTTGTCGGTTTTTCGTCACGCAGGCTGTTTACGATGTGACGTCCACGAAGTCGTTGCTGTCTGACTACGCCCTTGCGGTTGCCGAGAAGGGCGACGTGCCTCTGCCGGTCATCCTGACGTTCTCGCCGTGTGGCTCTGTGAAAACGCTGTCTTTCATGAAATGGCTCGGCGTTGCTTTTCCTCGGTGGTTGGAGAATGAACTCCAGTTCGCCAGGGATCCCTTGGCGAAATCACTGGAGCTATGCGAGCGGATCTTCGCAGAGGTTCGAGATTATGCCCGCGACAAAGGCATTCCGCTTGGTGTGAACGTGGAAAGCGTCTCCATTCGCAAGGAGGAGATTGAGGCTTCAGTGGAACTGCTTCAACTGTTGCGCCGGCGGATCGACAGATAGGAATGATCACCCTTCCCTTGGATTCCTACGCGACCGATCAATATCGGTCAAGGTGGCCCCGAACGGGCGCCCGCAGTATTCGTCGGAAGGAGCCGCCACCGGCGTGATTGCCGGACCCTGTAGTGAAGCTGGACCACGCCGTCCGGAAAATGTTTGACCGACAGGAGGCGTAAGCGGCACGTCGCGATGTCGTGGCGCTATCAACGGCACTCCTTCGCCGATGAATGTCGGAACGACGCTGATGATGAACTCGTCGATCGCGCCTTCGTCGAGGAAGGCGCCGATGATTTCTCCCCCTCCCATCATCCAGATGTTCTTGCCAGCTTCCTGTCGAATGCGTTCGGCAAACGCCTTGATGGACTGCGTGACGAATTCGACGCCCGCAGGAACAGATCACGCGGCGGCCGGCGGGAGAACACGTAGTGCGTTTCCTTCTTGCTGAACCGGGCGCCGAGTTCGACGCTCACGTCGAAGGTCTTGCGGCCAAGGATCTTGGCATCGACTGACCGCGCAAACTTCGGCAGACCGTAGAAGCCTCTGGGCGCAGGCCGGCTGGTCAGCCAATCCAGGTTGCCATCGGGCCGGGCGACGAAACCGTCCGCGCTCGTCGCGATGTTGACGATGATGGCTCGCTTCGCCACGGCGATCGCTCTCGGACGACCTGAAGGTCGTCCCCACGTACGAAATTCGAAGCCGGTCAGCACGTGGCCGGTCGAGGGTCGATTGGACCACAGCGGACGCGGGTTACCGTAACGTCGACGTTACACATTGTCAGCGGTGGCACCGGATGGTACCGTCGCGCGATGAAGAAACTCGTCGTGCTCGGCGGATGGCTCGGCCTGGCGATCGTCGTCTTATCGAGCGCTCAAGCGCCTTCGTCGGCGCAGGCGCCCGGGCCTGGCGGCGGCGGGCGCGGTCAGGGGCGCGGCGTCCGTCCGCGCAAAGTGGTGCTGGCGTGGGCGGATACACGGAACGGCATCGCTCAGCACGATTCGGTGTCGCACGCGCTGGCGGTGATCGAACGTCTCGGGTACGAATCGGGCGCATACGACACCTACATCCGCACCGACTCCAACATCATCTCGAAGCATCCGCTGATGACCGACGGCAAACCGGCCAGCGGCGGCCCAAGCCTGAGCAACGTCGACGCGATCTTCTTTCTTGGCCATCGCGACGTGCAGCTCGACGCGCAGCAGAAGGCGGACCTCCTGTCGTTCGTCAAAGACGACGGGAAGGGATTCGTCGCCGCTCATACCGCGACGACCGCCTTCGAATCGTGGCCGGAGTTCGGAGAGATGCTCGGCGCGCGCTACGACGGTCACCCCTGGAACACCGCGTACGGGTCGGTCATCAACGAGGACCCGGCGTTTCCCGCCACTCGCAATTTCCCCGCGGTGTTCAACTTCACCGACGAGTTCTACCAGGCGAAGGACTACTCCCGCGACAAGATTCGCGTGCTGCTTCGGCTGGACGTGTCGAAGATGCCGAAGAACGCCGAGGTCCACCGCACGGACGGCGATTTCCCGCTGGCCTGGGCGAAGACGTACGGGAAGGGCCGCGTGTTCTACTCGGCGCTCGGCCACGCGAGCGCGACGTGGGACAACCCCGACGTCTACCGCATGTACTTCGAGGCGTTGAAATGGAGTCTCGGGCTCACCGACGGCGATGCGGCGCCGCGGCCGTTCAAGCCGTCGGAGTAGGGTCGTCGCAGGGCTGAAGCCCTGCACTACATCTGACGGGTCTGCTAGGCGCCGACGCGCTTCGCGATCGCCACGAACCGCGCATCGTCCCGCAGCGGATCGAACCGCGGGTCGACCTTGATCGAGATCAGGTCGAACGAACGATCGTCAGCCGCCTTGGCCAGCCATTGGAAACCGAGGCCGACCGCGCCGAGCGCGAAATGGATCCAGGCGAACTCGAGCGGCGACACGTACCGCTCGTTGGCGTACGCCTCGAGCTTGCGAAGGACGTCCAGCGCCTGCTTCCTGCGGCCCGAGAGCGCAAACGTCCGGCCCAGCGCGCCGTGCATCCGCGGCGTCTGCGGCGACAGGTGCACGGCTCTCTGAAACGCCGCCGCCGACTCGTCGAAGTCCTTCCGCTCTTCCTGAATGACGCCGAGAATCCAGTAGGCCGGCGCGAAGTGCGAGTTGAGCTCGATCGCGTGATCGCACTGCTCGAGCGCCGTCTCGAAGTCGCGCCGGTAGAAGTGAATCACCGCGAGGTCGCGGGCCACGATTGACGACACCGGATCGATCGACTGCGCGGCCAGCATCTCGTCGCGCGCTTCGTCGAGGCGTCCCAGCGGCGCCAGGCACGACATCGCGTACCAGTGATGCGCGGTGGCGTATCGCGGATCCAGGCTGATCGCGCGTTGAAAGGCCCGCTCGGAACCGGCCCAGTCCCAGTCCTGCGTGGATCGCACGTGCGCGAGCGACGTGTGTGCTTCCGCGGAGTCGGCGTCCAGCATCACGGCGGTGGCGGCGCTGGAAGCGGCCTTCGACCAGACTTCGGCCGGCCCGAACACGCCGTAGTGGGCCAGCAGGCCGTACGCGTCGGCGAGGCCGGCGTGCGCCAGCGCGTACTGCGCATCCTCGACGAGCGCCCTCTCGAAGAAATCGAGCGCGCGCCGAAGGCCTTCCTCGGTTCGTTGATTCAGGTGATAGCGGCCCTGCAGGTACAGGTTGTGCGCGGCGAGGTTCTCTGACGGCCGTCTCGATCCGACGGCCAGCCGATCGTCACCCAGCTCCGGCTCCAGCTTCTTCACGATGGCATCGGCGACACGTTCCTGCGCCGCGAACACGTCCGTGGTGACGGCATCGACCGACTCGGACCAGAGGTAGCAGCCGGTCGCGCCGTCGATCACGTGCGCGGTGATGCGAAGGCGCTCGCCGGCGCGGCGAACGCTGCCGCAGATGAGCATGGCCGCGTTGGCCTTGTCGCC
Source organism: uncultured Acidobacteriota bacterium (assembly GCA_963794305.1). Lineage (GTDB taxonomy): Bacteria > Acidobacteriota > Vicinamibacteria > Vicinamibacterales > CAVVIG01 > CAVQFC01. The sequence goes on from CAWCDQ010000038.1 coordinate 23,740, forward strand.
GCCGGCCGGGCGTGTCGGCCGCGAGGATCCGCAGCGACGAAAATCTCGACAGGCGATGGACGATCTCGTCGCGGACGCCGCGGCAGAAGTATTCGAGATCGTGCTCGACGCTGAGATCGGTGAACGGCTGGAGCATCACCGTGTTCCGGCTCACGAGGGCGGCGCTGATCGACCGCTTCACCAGAACCGGCGTGTCACGCTGCTTGAACGTCGGCGCATAGCCGCCTTTCGGCAGCTCCACGATCACCTCGTCGACCGGCCCTTCGTCCCTGTAGTACCGCACCAGCTTGGCGCGCAGGCGGCGCGCCTGCACGCGCACGATGGGATCGGTGCGCGGATCGAAGGAGTCTTCCTTGCCGAACACCTGCACGCCAATCACGTATTCCTTGAGCTCGTTCCGCCGCCCCGCGATGGCTTCGAGGACGATGAAGGAGAGGAACCGCTTGAGGCGATCGCACTGCTGAAAGGTCGTGCTCGCCAGCACGCGATCGAGCTGCGCGCGGACGCCCAGGTCGGCGTCCGGTGTCGGCATCGAAGCGGGCGCGGATCGGCTGGCCATTCCCCGTATGTTACCGCTCCCCGGACGCCGCGGCGTCCGCGGCGCACGCTTCGCGTCTACGCGGTCTGACGGCAGCCGGTCTCTCTGGTGAGCGCGATGAGCACGCATGTCAACACCGACCAGGCCACGATCATCAGGAAGGCCGCCTGGAATGCCTCCGCGCTGTAGATGCGGACGCTGCCGCTCATGGTCCCCGACCAGCGAGCGTCCAGGACGCGCCCGATCGCGGGCTGCAGAATCGTGGGACCGAGCATGTTGCCGACGTTGACCGCGCCGGAGATCGTCCCGAGAAACCGGACGGGCACCGACTCCTTCGCGAACGCGAACGCCACCACCACCGCGCCGCACGCAAAGCTCGTGACCGCGGCGATCGCCGTGAAGGCGGCGATGGGCAAAGGCGCCAGGAAGAGCGTGGCCCAACCCGCGGCGGCGACGATGGCGCCGCCAAGATAGATCGGCTTCCGCCGGCCGATCGCGTCCGAGAAGTGGCCCGCGAGCGGGCTGGCGATGGCCCAGCACACAATCATCACGGAGCACACGGCCGAGGCGTCGGTCGCCGACAGCGCGAACCGCTGTTTCAGATACGGCGGCCCCCACAGCCCGGTGAACGACAGCACCGCGCCGACGAATCCACCCTGGGCGAAGAAGATCAGCCAGGTGTTCCTGTAACCAAAGATCTGTCTGAAGCCCTTGAGCAGATCGGGGAGCGTCAGGCGCTCGGTCCGCTGAAGTTCGGCGGGCGCGTAGCTCTCGAAGCCGCGATCGGCGGGATCGTTGGCGACGAGAGCCCAGGCGGTCGCGCCGATGATCAGCACGCACACCGCGGATCCCAGCGCCACCATGCGCCACCCGAAATGCTCCACCAGGAGCCGCAGCGGCACCTGCGCGAAGAGCGCGCCGACGTTCCCCATCATCAGCCCAAGGCCCGAGAGCATGGCGAAGCGGGCGCGCGGAAACCAGTGTGTGGCGAGCTTGAGCGTGACGACCCATCCGACCGCGGTGGCGCCGCCGACGATCGCGCGTCCCAGCGATGCGAGGGCATAGCTGCTGGTCGCGCCGAACAGGAACATGCCGGCCGCCGACGCGAGTGAACCGGCGATCAGCAGCCGCCGCGCGCCCCACGAGTCCACGAGCACGCCCGTGGGGATCTGCATGGCGATGTAGGCGTAGAAATAGAAGGCGGAGAACTGTCCGAGCTGGCCCGCGCTGATGCCGAAATCGCGCATCAGCTCCGTGGTCATCACGGCCGGCGATGTGCGGAGGTAGAAGGCAGCCAGATAGAACGTGGCCGCGACAATCCAGATCGACCACGACCGCCACTTCGGTGGCGGTTGGCCAATCGCCATGGCTGATGGCTGATGGCTTATGGCTATGGCGGATGGCTCATGGTTCAGCGCCGCCGACGCGTGCTCGACGTGATGTGCCATTCTTACTAGCCATCAGCCCTTAGCCATCAGCCATTAGCCATCAGCCATTTACTGTCCTTTACGATAGATATTGTTGATATCCCAGTGCCCGGGCGTCGGCGTGGGCGCGTTCTCCATCGCCACCTGGATCACCGTCGGCAAATTCGACCGGAGCGCTTCTTCGAGCGCCGGCCCGAGCGCTGCCGCCGACTCGATGTTCACGCCGCGCGCGCCGAACGCGCGCGCCATCGCCGCGTAGTCGACACGGTAGGGCTCTCCGCGCCGCTCGAACATGCAGCCGAAGCTCCAGCCGTAGTGCATCGACTCGAGGCCGGCGATGGTGCCGAAGCCCGCGTTGTCCATGACGAGCCAGACGACCGGCAGGTCCGCTTCCATCGCCGTCGCGATGACCGACGGGTTGGTGCTGAAGCCGCCGTCGCCGATCAACGCCACGGCCGCGCGATCGGGATGCGCCATCTTGACGCCGAGGACCGCCGACGGCCCGAACCCCATGGTCGCCAGGCCGCTCGGCGTGATGAAGGTGCCGGGGACCGTGATCGGAAACTGCTGGCCGACGCCGTTCTTGTTCCAGCCGACGTCGGTCACGATGAATCCGTCGGGCGGCACCGCTTTTCTCAGCTCCGCGAGAATCCGCTCCGGCCGCAGCGGATACTGATCCGAGCTCCACTGGTGATCCCAGTTCGCGGCGAACGCCTTCCGCCCGCGCGAGATCTCGTCCCGCAGCCGGCCGCGATCGCGATGCGATCGTCCCAGCGCGATCTCGGCCAGCGTGCCGAGCGCGAGCCTGGCGTCGGCGACCACGCCGAGCTCGGTGGGGTAGTTGCGGCCGATCTCGGCTTCGTCGGCGTCGATATGAATCAGCCGTGTCGGCGGAATGGAGAACGTGAATCGCGGATCCCACGAGCTGGAATTCGCTTCCGCGAGACGCGTGCCCACGGCGACGATGAGATCGGCCGTGCGGCATTTCTCGTTCGAGATCGGCGTCCCCCAGAAGCCGGTCTGCCCGAGCAGGAGCGGGTGATCCTCGCGGAGGCACCCCTTGCCCATGAGCGTGTGCGCCACCGGCACGTCGAGCGCTTCGGCAAGCGCCGCCAGCTCGCGGGTCGCACGCGCCGACAGCACGCCGCCGCCGGCGTACAGAACGGGGCGCTCGGCCGCGGCGAGCGCCTCGACGATCTGTTCCGCGACGGACGGGTCGATCGCCGGACGTGCGAGCGGCGTGGGCACCTGGCTGAACGCGTCGACCGGCAGGTCTTCGGAGAAGATGTCCATCGGGATGTCGACCAGCACGGGACCGGGTCGGCCGGCCTGCGCGAGGTGAAACGCGCGCTCCATGACCCGCGGCAGATCCGCGGCGCGGTCGACGCGGTAGACGCGCTTGCAGAACGGCCGGTAAATCTGGGACTGGTCGGCGTCCTGATGGAGGTTGAACTCCTGATGCGGATGGCGCCCGTGATAGTAGGACTGCACGTCGCCGGCGATGACCACCATCGGAATCGAATCGAGCGCGGCGTTGGCGACGCCGGTGCAGGCGTTGGTGAGCCCCGGTCCGAGATGGCTGAGGACCACTCCCGGCTTGCCGGACGCCCGCGCGTAGCCGTCGGCCGCATGCGCCGCCACCTGTTCGTGGCGCGTGGAGACGAACCGGATTTTGCTCTTGCCGAGCGCGTCGAGAAACGCGATCACGGTGTGGCCGCAGAGGCCAAAGATCACCTCGACGCCGAGGCGTTCGAGATACTCCGTCAACAGGTACGACGCGATTCGCGTCCCGGCGGGGGACGCGGTCGTGGCGATTGTGGTCGGCGCGACTGTGCTCATACGGCTACCACCTGGATGATTAGAAAGTCTCGCTGTCGTAGAACTCGCCGAACAGCTCCTGCTCGGACGGCCGGTCTTCGGCGATCGGCCGGCTGACCCATGTCACGTTCATGTAGTGCTTCAGCGAAATGTTTTCGTTCGTGATGTTGCCACCCCACACGCCGCACCCCATGCTCGAGGTCATCGGCATGCCGTTGGTGAAGGTCCCGGCATTCGAGCTGGACTGCACCTGGCGCACCATGATGCGGCTCACCGGCGCCACCAGCGCCAGGCGATGGATGTGTTCGTCGTTGAAGGAATAAATGCCGCAGGAGTGCCCCTTGCCGCCCGTCTCGAAGATCTGCCGCACCATCTCGAGCGCCTGGTCGAATCCGTCGTACTTGAAGATCGACAGCACCGTGCCGAGCTTCTCGGTCGAAAACGGATACTGCTTGCCGATGTGGCGTTCCTCGACGAGCAGGAACGTCTTGTCGCCGGGAATCGGGAACCCGGCGCGCCTGGCGACGACCGACGCCGCGCGCGCGATCGTGTCGGGCGTGCGGTGGCCCTGCGCGTCCCAGTACGCGGACTGCAGCAGCGCCTTCTCCGGCTCGCTCACCAGATATCCGCCCTCGGTCTGAAGCTGGCGCAGGAAGGCGTCGTAGATGGACGCATCGACGAGCAGGTTGCCGTCGGCCGAGCAGCCCGATCCGTGGTCGTTGGTCTTGCTGATGCGCGTGTTGCGCGCGGCCTCGGCAATGTCCGCGGTCTCGTCGATCACCATCGTCGCGTTTCCCGCACCGACGCCGTACGCCGGTTTGCCAGAGCTGTACGCCGATCGCACCATCGCCGGACCGCCCGTCGCGATCGTCAGGTCGCAGATGCTCATCAACTCGTTGGCAAGCGGAATGCTCGGACGCTCGACGCACTGGAGGAGATCCTCAGGCATGCCAAGCCTGGCCAGCGCCGAACGCATCACGCGCACGGTCTCGTTCGTGGTCCTCCGGCTGCCGGGGTGCGGCGAGAAGATCACCGCGTCCTTGCACTTGATCGCGTAGATGGCGACGCCGATCGGCGTCACGTAGGGGCTCGTCACCGGAATCAGCGACGCGATGACGCCCGCAGGCTTCGCATACTTCACGATGCCCTTCTCGGGGAGCTCCTCGATGATGCCCATGCTCTTCTGGCGGAGGGCGTCGCGGAGGATGCCGAGCACCTTCGCGCGCCGCTTCGGTTCCGGGCTGCCCATGCCGCTTTCGTCGACGCTCATCTGTGCCAGATGGGCCGCCGTCCGCTCGTTGCCGCCCGCCCACGCCACCGCGCGGCACGCGCGATCGACCGCCGCCTGATCCAGCGATTCGACCGCGGTCATCGCGATCCTGGCGCGCGCGAGCAGATCGGCGGCGCTGGCTTTCTCGTCGGGCGTAATCGTTCGCGCGGGCGCTGGGGCTACAGCCATACGTCACGGTCCGTTCTGTCGCTAGGCATTCTCGAGCGGCGGCACTCCGTCGTAGTCGACGTCGAACTTGATGCGCATCGGCTTCTCACGCGAGTACTCCTCGAGCACCTCGGCGCTCAGTCCCGCGACCCGGCCGACGATGAACAGGAGCTTGCCGACCATGGACGGGAACCCCAGATCGACAAGGATGGCGGCGAGCGCGCCGTCGATGTTCAGGGGGAGCGGTTTGATGCGCTCGCGAATCGCCGCTTCGAGCGCGCGGGCGAACTGGATCCCGTCGCCCGCAAGGCCGCCGTCCTGCGCGAGCCCGAACAGCACGGCGACGCGCGGATCGACGGCTGAATGCACGCGATGTCCGAAACCCGGCAGCCGTTTCCCGGCGGCCCGTGCCTCGTCGACCATCCGCGCCGCGGACGCGTCGAGCGGCTGGCCGTTCCGGCGCGCATCCGCCAGGCCCGCTTCGATCATCTCCATGCACCCCGAGCCGGCCCCGCCGTGCTCGTCGCCGATCGTGAGGATTCCGGCGGCGATCGCGGCCGACGGCGACTGCCGGTTGCCAGACGCCGCGAGCCTCGACGCCGCGCACGAAGGCGCTCCGGGACCGTGGTCGGCGACGCCGATCAGGATGGCGTCGATCAGACGACGCTCGGCTGACGTCGGCAGGCGCTGGTGGTGCAGCAGGTAGATGAGATCGGTGAAGGTCGCCTGCTGCATCAGGTCGAGGACGTCGTGTCCGCGGACCCGGATGTGGTCAGGGCCGGCGTCGACGATCGCCGTTTTCCATGGCTCCATGCAAGTGGTTGGATTATCGCGCCTTCGATGGCGAAACCGAGAGTGTTACGGTAAACGCACCGTAACTCTGTTGGGTAAGCCGGCGACGGGTGCTAACGTGCCGCCCGCGACAGAAATGTCGTTCTTCAGGGAGGTACGAGTGAGATTGTTACGGGTGTTCGTCAGTGTGGCGCTTCTCGCCCTCGTCGCAAGCGGCACCGCGCACGCGCAGGCGGTTGCCGGCTCACAACTGTCCGGCGTCGTCCGTGACTCCAGCGGCGGGTCGATCCCCGGCGCCGAGGTCACGGTCACGAAAACCGATACCGGCATGACCCGCACCGTGTTCAGCGGCGCCGATGGCGCGTACACCCTTCCGAACCTCCCGATTGGACCCTACCAGCTGAAAGTGACGCTGCAGGGTTTCAACACGTACGTACGGGATGGCATCGTGCTCCAGGTGAGCTCGAACCCGGAAATCAACGTCACATTGGCGATCGGCGCGATCAGCGAGCAGGTGACGGTCACGGCGAACTCGACCCTGGTCGAGACGAAGAACACCGGCGTGGGTCAGGTCATCGACAACCAGCGGGTCATGGAGCTGCCGCTCAACGGCCGCCAGGCCACGGAACTGATCTTCCTCTCCGGCCTCGCGACGTCGGCGCCCGCCGGCGATCTCAACACGAACAAGAATTTCCCGACCGTCACGATTTCGGTGGCCGGGGGCCAGGCCAACGGCATCACGTACATCATGGACGGCGGCACGCACAACGATCCGTTCAACAGCCTGAACCTGCCGACGCCGTTTCCCGATGCGCTGCAGGAGTTCAAGGTCGAGACGAGCGCGCTGCCGGCCCGGTACGGGTACCACGCCGCGTCCGCGGTCAACCTGGTCACCAAGTCCGGCTCGAACCAGGTCCACGGCGATCTGTTCGAGTTCAACCGCAACTATCACTTCATCTCCAAGAACTACTTCGCGCCCGAGCGCGACAGCCTCGTCCGCAACCAGTTCGGCGGCACGGTGGGCGCGCCGATCGTGAAGAACAAACTGTTCGCGTTCGGCGGCTACCAGGGCCGCATCGAGAACAGCAACCCGCCGACGACGATCAGCTACGCGCCGACGGCGGACATGCTGGCCGGCGACTTCACGGCGTTCGCCTCGCCGGCGTGCAACGGCGGAGTCCAGCGCACCCTGGGCGGCGGGTTCGTCAACAACCGCATCGACCCGTCGAAGATGAACTCGGTGGCGCTGAACTTCCTGAAGCACGTGCCAGTCTCCACGGATCCGTGCGGCAAGCTGCAGTACGGGATCCCGAACAACAGCACCGAGCATCAGGCGCTGGCCAAGGTCGACTACACGATCAACTCGAACTCGTCGCTGTTCGCCCGCTACTTCTACGCGGTCTACGACAACCCGGCGACCTACGACGGCACCAACGTCCTGACGCTCAGCCGCACCAGCCAGAACAACCAGGTGCACTCGCTCGTCCTCGGGCACAACCAGGTGCTGTCGGCGTCGACGCTCAACTCGCTGCACGTGACGATCAACAAGACGCTGAACGATCGGCCGCTGCCGCCGTTTTTCAGCGCAACGGATCTCGGCTCCAAGGTTTCCAGCCTGGTGCCTCAGTACATGGGCGTGACGGTCACGGGAAACGGCTTCTCGGTCGGCGCCGGCGGCACGAACCCGGGCTACTTCAACTCGAACAGCTTTCAGGTCGCCGACGATCTCGACCTCGTTCGCGGCACGCACCAGCTGTCGATCGGCGGCAACTGGATTCACTCGCGGATCGAGACGGTCAACAACCGGCCGACCAACGGCCAGTTCACGTTCAACGGGCAGACGACGGGCCTGTCGATGGCCGATTTCATGATCGGCGCGATGAGCGGCGGCTTCCTCCAGGGGAACCCGGTCTACGACTACGACCACAGCGAGTACATCGGCGTCTACGCGCAGGACAACTGGCGCGTCAGGCCGAACGTCACGATGAATCTGGGGCTCCGCTGGGAGCCGTTCCTGCCGATGTCGAACACCTATTCGTGGGTGAGCCACTTCGATCAGTCGCGGTTCGACCAGAACGTGCGCAGCACCGTGTATCCGCAGGCGCCGGCGGGCCTGATGTTCCCGGGCGACTCGGGCTATCCGAACGATTCGACGACGTTCGGGAAGAAGCTGCAGTTCGCGCCGCGGGTCGGCGATGGTGTGGACGCCGCAGGGTGACGAGCGGACGAGCGTGCGCGCGTCGTGGGGCGTCTTCTACGACACGCCGCATCTGTTCTTCAACACGCGCTTCGCGAACAACCCGCCCTGGGGCGCGCAGATCACCATCGCAAACACCGCAGCCGGAGGCTTTTCCGATCCGTACCAGGGATACCCGGGCGGCAACCCGTTCCCCGCGCTCAACAGCGGCTGGGCGACGCAGCCGTTCCCGGCGTTCGGCGTCTACGTGAACACGCCGCTGCATGTGGAGCCGACGTCGCTCCAGCAGTGGAACGTCAGCGTGCAGCATCAGTTCGGCGACTGGCTCGCCGGCGTGAGCTACCTCGGAAACCACTCGAGCCATCTCTGGAGAGCGACCGAGCTCAATCCGGCGGTGTTCGGTCCTGGCGCGACGACGGGAAACATCAACCAGCGGCGCACGCTGATTCTCCAGAACGCCACACAGGGTCAGTTCTACGGGACCATCGGTCAACTCGACGACACCGGACGGGCGAACTACGGCGCCATGTTGCTCTCGCTCCAGCGCCGGCTCAAGAACAACCTGAGCGTGCTCTCCAACTACACGCTGTCGAAGTGCATGAGCGATCCCGCGACGACGGAGCTCACGGGTCCGACGATCGTGAACCCGGCGAACCCCGGCCTCGACTACTCCTACTGCGCGTCGGACCGCCGGCACGTCCTGAACGTGTCCCTGGTCGTGCGGACGCCGGATTTCGAGAATTCCACCGTGCGGGCGATTTTCAGCGACTGGCAGATCTCGCCGATTGTCCGCTGGCAGTCGGGCAACCGTTCCAGCGTCACCACGGGCGTGGACAACGCGTTGACGGGTCTCGGCGCCCAGCGAGCCGTGCAGGTACTCGACGATCCGTACGGCGCCGGCGCTCCGACTGCCTACCTGAATCGCGCGGCGTTCACGTCGCCCACGACCGGCACGTACAGCACGCTGGCGCCGTTCACGATCGTGAACCCGAGCAACCTGCAGAACGATTTCGCGCTGACGCGGACGTTCAGAGTCGGCGGGGCGCAGTCGGTTCAGTTCCGGTGGGAAGTGTTCAACCTGATCAATCACGTGAACTTCAACGCGCCGATCACCGCGTTGAACAGCGCGAGCTTCGGTCAGATCCAGACGGCCGGCGACCCCCGCATCATGCAGTTCGCGCTGAAGTTCACGTTCTGATGAGGAGGATCCTGGTCGCGGCGGCACTCTGCATCGGCCTCGCGGCGGCGCTGGTGGCCGCGGACGTCAACGACTGGCCGTCGCACGATCACGACGCCGGCGGCCAGCGGTTCTCGCCGCTCAAGCAAATCACGCCCGGCAACGTCGGGACGTTGAAGGCCGCGTGGACCTTCGACACCGGCGCCGCCGGCCTTCAAGTGACGCCGCTGGTGATCAACGGGATCATGTACGTCACTGCCGGCAACGACATCATTGCGCTCGAACCTGAAACCGCCACAGTCATCTGGCGCTACAAGGCGCCGGCGGCGGTGAGCAAGCGCGGTGTCGCGTACTGGCCCGGCGATCGCGATACGCCGGCGCGGCTGTTCACCGGCGCAGGCGACCGCCTCCTCGCCGTCGATGCCGAGCGCGGAAAGCCGTCGGCCGGCTTCGGCGACGATGGCTCGGTCGACCTCACGGCCAGCATTCGCGGCGACGTGGACGGGCGCTTCAGCCTCGCGTCGCCGCCGTCGGTGTACAAGAACATCATCATCACCGGCGGCAACAACGGCGAGGGATCACCGAGCTCCGGCCTGTACGGCGACATCCGCGGCTGGGACGCAAAGACGGGAAAGCTGCTCTGGTCGTTTCACACCGTGCCGCGCGCGGGTGAACCGGGCGTCGAGACGTGGGAAGGGGACAGCTGGAAGAACCGGTCGGGGACCAACGTCTGGTCGTTCTTCACGATCGACACCGAGCGCGGCATCGTGTACGCGCCGCTCGGCTCGCCGACATCGGACTACTACGGCGCCGATCGCAAGGGCGCCAACCTGTACGGCAACTCGATCGTCGCGCTGGATGCGGCCACCGGCAAATTGAAGTGGCACCGTCAACTCGTGCACCACGACTTGTGGGACTACGATCTGCCCGCCGCGCCGACGCTCGTCGACGTGAAGCGTAACGGCAGGACGATTCCCGCCGTGGCGGTCATGACGAAGATGGCGCTCGTCTTCATCTTCGATCGCGTCTCCGGCGAGCCGATGTTCGGCATCGAAGAGCGTCCCGTGCCGCAGAGCAACGTGCCCGGCGAGGCGACGTGGCCGACACAACCGTTTCCCGTCAAACCGGCGCCGCTTGCCCGCAACACGTTCGATCCGGCGAAGGACTTCTACGCACTGACTCCCGAGCACGAGACCTACTGCAAGGAGCTGTGGTCCACCAACGGGATGTACACCAACGGACCGTTCACTCCGCCTGGTGTCGAGGGAACCATGGTGACGTTCCCGAGCACCGTCGGCGGAGGGAACTGGAACGGCTTCTCGTACGATCCGACGCTCGGCCTCGCGTTCACGAGCGTCATGAACATCGGGCAGGTCGCGAAGATGGTGCAGGGGACGGGACGCGGCGGCGGGCCGCCGACGTGGGTGCGGCGAAGCCCATGGGGCGGGGCCGTTGGCCGTTTCTGGAATCCCGACACCAGGATTCCGTGCTCGGCGCCGCCGTTCGGCGAACTGATCGCCGTCGACGTCAGCCGCGGGGAGATCGCCTGGAAGGTGCCGCTCGGGTTCGTCGAATCGCTCAAGGCGAAAGGATTCGCCAACACCGGCACGCTCAACATCGGCGGGAGCATCGCGACCGCGAGCGGGCTGATTTTCATCGGCGCGACGATCGACTGCCGGTTCCGGGCGTTCGATTCACGCACCGGCAAGCAGCTGTGGGAGACGGAGCTGCCCGCGTGCGCCCACACCGTGCCGATGACGTTCCTCGGCAAGGATCAGCGCCAGTACGTCGTGGTCGCGGCCGGCGGCGGCAGCTATCTCGGCGCGGCTCCCGGCTCGAAAATCCTGGCGTTCGCGCTGCCGCGATCCTGACCGTCGATCTTCTTCTTCATCACGTGCCACGCGGGGTCTTTGCACAACCCGCAGGCGGCGCCTTTGAACGTCTTTGCCGCCGACTGGTCGCCGCGCGTGGTCCATTCGAGCCACTTCCAGGCAATCTGTCCCAGCTCGCCGCCGTTCGCCGCCCCGTACGTGCCGATGTGCTGCAGATCGTCGCGCCACCCGTAGAAGACGGGCGCCTGATTGAGGCGCTCGAACGTGCTCTTGCCGCTGGCGAACGCGATGTCCAGCTTCTCGCTGCCGGTGATCACCAGCACGGGGCCCTTGACGGTGTCGAGCGGAATGGCGGCGGCGCCGCCTCTCGCGCCGAGACCGGCGCCGCTGTTCCACACGCCGAGCGCGGTGACGCGCGTGTCTTCCACCGCTTGCTGCACGGCCAGTCCGCCGCCGCACGATTGCCCCATCGCCACGATATGCCGCGTGTCGAGCTTGTTGTGGAACCGGCTTCCGCTGTCCGCATTCTGTTGAAGCGCCCAGTCGATCGCGTGCGTCAGGATCGGCACGGTCACCCGCCCGGGAGGATTCGCCGGATCTGGCGCGGGAGGCGTCGGGGCCGCAGATCCCGGCCCTCCCTGGCGGCCGGCCGGATTCTCCTGCGGTCCGACTTCGAGTTCCTTGTCCGCCAGTGGGCCGCCGGCGATCACCAGGTAGCCGTGCGATGCGATTTCGGTGAGGTACTGCCGGAACCGGTTGCCCGCGTACATGCACGAGCCGTTGCCCCACGTGACGATGGGCAGCTTTTTGGCGCCGAGCGCGGCAAGATCGGCAGGGAAGTACGCGACCTGCTCAGTCAATCCCGGCTCCTGCGACATGATGGCCTTGTAGGGACCGCTCCCGAGCGGAACGTCAGGCAGGAAGTACGGTTGGACGCCGAACGGCAGCGGCTTACCTCGACGATCCAGCGCCGGCGTCGGTGTCGGCTGCTGGGCGAGCACCGTGACGATCGAGCAGACGAACAAGCCGATGACGACGATCGCGCGGCGTGTGGTCATTGGATCCTCTCGGGCAGTAGTGTAGGCACAGGCGGACGGTCGTTCACGGTGTTACCGTAACCGTACCGTTACCGCCGGCAGCGGGTCGTCCCCGCGCTTGTAGTATCAGCTTTCTGGTGTAGTGCGGACCTTCAGGTCCGCCGTGTCGCGGCAGGCCTGAAGGCCTGCACTACATCGGAGTCAAAAAGATGCGCGTTGTCCTGACGATCCTGAGCGTCGCCGTGGTGGCTCTGATGCGGCCCACGCTGGATCTTCACGGGCAATCGGGTCGCACGCCGGCCGCCGACCGCAAGCACGTCCTCGCCTGGGCTGATGTCCGCAACGGCTACCAGCACGATTCCATTTCGCACGCGGTGGCGACCATCGAGCGGCTCGGCCGCGAGTCGGGCGCGTACGACACCATCATTCGCACCGATTCGCAGCTGATCACGAAGCATCCCATCACGTTTCCGGCCGGCACCGGCATCGCGACGGGCGAACAGTTCAACGTGAGGAACCTCGACTACTTCGATGCCATCTTCTTCTTCGGCGTCAGGGAAATCGATCTCACGCCGGCTCAGCGCAGCCGATCTGCTGTCGTTCGTGCGGGACGACGGCAAGGGATTCGTCGCGGCGCATTCCGCGGCGACCGCGTTCTTTTCATGGCCGGAGTTCGGCGACATGCTGGGCGGCCGGTTCGACGAGCATCCCTGGGGCATCGCCGATGGAACGGTCGTCGTGGACGATCCGGCGTTCCCGGCGATGCGCGGCTTCCCGCCGCGCGCGGTGTTTCACGACGAGCTGTACCAGTTGAAGGACTTCTCCCGCAGCAAACTCCGCGTCCTCGCGCATCTCGACGCGTCGCTGCTCGATTTGAACCGTCCGCTCGTGCATCGAAAGGACGGCGACTTTCCGGCCGCCTGGGCGAAGACGTACGGCAAGGGTCGTGTCTTCTACTCGATCCTCGGGCATGAGGCCGACGACTGGGACAACCCGCCGCTTCGGACGATGTACTACGAGGCGATGCGCTGGGCGCTCCGCCTGGTGGACGGCGACGCTTCGCCGCGGCGCTGATGCAATGAATACCACGCGAGACACGATCATCCGCGGATTACAGGATTACGCGGATTAAAACAGCACAGACGACGAGGAGACCTCCAACGGTTAATTCGGACATCCGGCGCACCCGTTCGTGATCCGGACGTCCGGCGGCGCGGCGCAGCCGCGCGCGTGTGCGAAACGGACGGCGTGAGCGCGAGCCACAGGCGCATCGGGCTTGCGCTCGCGCCATCCGTTCCGCAGACGGACCGGCCGCTACGCGGCCGGCGCCGGACGTCGCCCGGTTCAATCCGCGTACATCCGCGAAATCCGCGGATAAACCCGTCTGGGTGGGTGTTCTCCGTGTTGGTTTCGTACGTCGTCAGTCATTCGGGCTGAACATCACTTTCACCGCCTCGCGGCGCCTTAGCGCGTCCAACCCAGCGACCGCATCGTCGAGCCGGAAGCGATGGGTGATCAGCTGTTCCGGGCGCATCCGACCACTCCGAAGGATGCGGATGGCGTCCACGAAATGCCGCTTCACAGAGGAGACGACGCCGATCCATGTCAGGTCTTTGCGCATGACGCTCAGACCGTCGATCTCCACCTTCCCGACGATTCCGAGTGTCGCGATTGTTCCTTCGGCCGCGACGATGTCCAAAGCGGTCTGAATCGCCGTTGCCGTCCCAGCCGTTTCGATGACGAGTCCGAGACCGATGCCGTGCGATAGCTTCATCGCGAGATCCACGGCTTCGGCACCGTCGGCGGCGATGGCGGTGTCGGCGCCAATCGAACGCGCTACGTCCAGCCGCGCTTCGTCGCCCGCGCGCCCGAGCACCAGGACCGGCCCAACCCCGGCCGCCTGCAACAGTTGGAGGTGCAGCAAGCCGAGTGGACCAGGCCCGATGATCGCCGCCGTCTGTCCCGGCTGAGGCTTGATGCGCTCGAGGGTGTGGACGGCCGTGGCGAGCGGCTCCAGGAATGCCGCGGCGTCGTCGCTCACTTCGTCGGGCAGCGGGATCAGCGCGGATGAGGGCAGCGTCGCGAACTCGGCGAGCACGCCGTGCTTCGTCAGACCGATGTGATGCCAGTCCTGGCAGACGTTGTAGTGACCGCGCTGGCAGTGAACGCACAGCCCGCACCCGGAGACCGCCTCGATGGCGACACGGTCTCCGGCGCTCAGGCTCTCGACCCCGGCTCCGACGGCGACGACTTCACCGCAGGCTTCGTGGCCGACGATCAACGGGCTGCAGACGGGACGGTTTCGTCCTGTATAAACGCCATCGTGCACCAGGAGATCCGTGCCGCAGAGGCCCGATCGCCGGATCCGAACCAGCGCTTCGTCCCGTTCGGGCTCCGGAGTCGGCCAGTCCATCGTGGCCATGTGTCCGTGTCCCGCCGCCGTTTTCACGAACGCGCGCATGCATGCTCCAGGCTGACGATCGAGACCGGCTCGCGGCACCGCCGCGTCGGCCAACTTGTATTATCGACAGAACAAGTATACCCTTGGCAACATTTCGATCGGATGGGAGCAGATTGAACCGTGAATGCGCTTGACGGTGTACGCGTCCTCGACCTCTCGCGCATGGTCGCTGGCGGTGTCGCCGGAATGCTGCTGGCAGACTTTGGCGCCGACGTCATCAAGGTCGAGCAGCCTCGTACGGGCGATCCACTCAGGCAGTGGACCGCCGAGGGGCATCCCTTCTGGTGGAAGGTGTACGCCCGCAACAAGCGGTTCGTCACCCTCAACCTCAAGTCGGAGGAAGGACGCGCGCTGCTGCTTCGCGTCCTGCCGCACTTCGACGTCGTGATGGAATCGTTCGTCCCCGGCACGCTGGAGCGGATGCGGTTGAGTCCGGAAATCCTCCATGCCCACCATCCCAGGCTGGTCATCCTTCGCATCTCCGGGTGGGGGCAGACCGGTCCGGACGCGGCGCGACCCGGGTTCGGGACGCTCGTCGAGGCCGCGAGCGGTTTCGCGGCGATGAACGGCGAGCCCGACGGCGCGCCGATCGTTCCCGGCTTTCCGCTCGCCGACGCGACCTCGGCGCTGTACGCCGTCAACGCCATCATGTTCGCCTTGTATCACCGCGACGTGCACGGCGGCTCCGGCCAGGTGATCGACCTCTCGCTGTTCGAATCGCTGTTCTCGCTTCTCGGGCCGCTGCCGGCCGAGTACGCGGCGCTCGGCAAGACGCGATCGCGCAACGGCAGCCGCTCGAGGAACGCCGGTCCGCGAGGGTGTTATCGCACGAGCGACGGCCGCTGGATCGCGGTGAGCGGATCGACGCCGAGGATGGCCGAGCGCTTCCTGACCGCATACGGGCTCGACGCGCTGCTCACCGATCCGCGGTTTGCCACCAACGAAGCGCGCGTCAATCACGGCCTCGAACTCGATGCCGCGGTGTGCGACGCGATCGGGGCGCGCACGCTCGCCGAAAACCTGGCGATCATCGAGCAGCACAAGCTGACCGCCGGCGCGGTCCGCACCGTCGCCGACATCGAGCAGGATCCGCACTGGCGTGCGCGGCAGCTGACGCTCGATGTTCCCGACAACGGTCAGCCCGTGCGCATGCACGCCGTCGTTCCGCGCCTGTCGGAGACGCCCGGTCGGATTCAGTGGGCGGGCGGTGCGCTCGGGCAGGACAACCAGCGCGTCTACCGTGAGCTCGGCGTGTCGTGCGACGAGCAGAAGCAGTTGGCTTCGGCCGGCGTCATCTAGGAGGGTATCGTGGAGAGCTGGCGCACGGCGATTACCGACGCCGACGGCCAACGCGTCATCGTTCGCGGTCACGATCTCGTGTCGTTGATGGCACGCGGCACGTACGCCGACGTCGTCGCGCTGCTGCTTGGCGGACACATGCCAGACGAAGGCGAGCGGCGGTTGATCGACGCGATCCTGATCGGCATCTCGGATCACGGCGCCGGTTCGCCGAGCGCGGCGACCGCGAGGATGGCGGCGACCGGCAATCGTCAGGCGCCTGAAGCGGCCGTCGCCGCCGGCATTCTCGCGATCGGCGATGCGCACGCCGGCGCCGGCATGGCCTGCATGGTGATGATCGCGGACGCGCTGGCGCGAGCGGCGCGGGAGTCGCGTTCGCCGGCGGATATCGCGCGTGCGACGGCGCTCGAGGCGCGCGACCGAAGGGCGCCGCCTGCCGGGTTTTGGTCACCGCCTGTACCGCGAGGATCCGCGGACGACGGTCCTGTTCACGATTGCGGAAGAGCACGGCAAAGCGGGGCCAGGGCGTCGCGTTCGTGCGCGCGCTGGAGTCGGCGGTGGCCGAAATCATCAAACCGCTGCCGATCAACGTCGACGGCGCGATCGCGGCGGTCCTGCACGACCTCGGCTATCCGTCCGAAGCCGCGAAGCTGATCTTCATCGTCGGCCGGACCGCGGGCCTGGCGGCGCACGTGATGGAGGAGTACGCCCGCGAGCGCCCGATGCGCGTGCGGATTCCCGTGGTGTACGACGGCCCGCCGCCAGTCGGCGCGCCGGTCGAGGAAGTGAATCGGTGACTGCCCGGCCACGTCCGTTCTACGGGCCGTGGATCATCGCGGCATCGTTCATCACGTTCGGGCTCGCGTCCGGGCTCCCGTACTACAACATCGCGTTCTTCTACGACTACCTGCGCGACGACCATCAGTGGACCCAGCAGATGGTCACGCTCGGCGCGCCGGTCGCGATCCTGCTGACGATCTGGGCGGGCCCGCTGCTCGCCCATCGGTTCAATCCCCGGTACCTGATCGTGGCCGGCACGGGATTGACGTGCCTCGCATTCCAGTGGTTCGGTCATCTCCACGGATCGTCGATCGAGTATTACGCCGCGTGGTGCGTCTACATGATGGGCTACCTGCTCTCGGGCCCGATTC
Organism: uncultured Acidobacteriota bacterium; assembly: GCA_963794305.1. GTDB lineage: Bacteria > Acidobacteriota > Vicinamibacteria > Vicinamibacterales > CAVVIG01 > CAVQFC01. The sequence continues at coordinate 40,907 of CAWCDQ010000038.1, forward strand.
CGCACCAGATCATCATCTCCAACTGGTACCGCAAGAAGCGCGGTCAGGCGATGGGCATCGCCTACATCGGCGGCGCGCTTGCCGGCGCGATCGGGAACAAGCTGGCGCCCTGGCTCGTGTCGTTCATGCCGTACCGCAGCGCCATCCAGGTGCTCGGTCTCCTGCTGCTGATCGCGTGGCCGCTGGCGCTCTTCGTCCTGAAGGATCGCCCGGAGGATCTCGGGCAGCACCCGGACGGCGACGAAGTGCCGGACGCGCCGGCGCTCGACGTCGCCGAATCGATGACGTTCGCGGAGCTGACGCGCCGCTCGTCGTTCTGGCTGCTGCTCGTGGGCAGCGCGGCGTCGATCGGGTCGATTGCGAGCGTCAACTTCCTGATGAAGTTCGTGTTCGAGGAGCAGGGCTTCACCAGCCAGGCCGCCCGCGACCAGATCTGGAGCACGGCGTCGTTCACGGCGCTCGTTGCCGCGATCGGCGGCCGGATCGTCGTCGGCTGGCTCGCCGATCGCATGTCACGCAAGGTCGTGATGGTCGTCACCTACTCGCAGGTGGCGGTCGCGATCCCGCTGCTGTTCCTGGTCACCCCGGAGACGCCGCAGTTCGCCTACCTGTTCGGCGCGGTCTTCGGGTTCGCCATGGGCGCCGACTACATGCTGATTCCGCTGATGGCGGCTGACGCGTTCGGTCTCCGCTCGCTCGGACGCGCGATGTCGGCGATCGTGCCCGGCGACACCATCACCCAGTACTGGTCGCCCAACATGATCGCCAGGCTGCGAACCGTGTGGGGCGGCTACGGGAGCGCGCTCTGGGTGGCGTGTGGAATCGCCGCGGTGGGCGCGATCGCGATCGCGCTGCTGCCGGGCGGCGCGCGCGAGCAGGCTTCGGCGGCGGCGCCTGTGGCGCCGCGCGCCCTCGACCCTGCGAAGTAGGCCGGTGATCTGATTCATGGCCGTTCCCTCAAACCGTCAAGCCGAGGCGATTCCATCAGCCGCGACTCGTGAACCCGCGCGGCGTTCGCGCCTGTTCATCGACGGCTGCTGGGTCGACGGCGACGCGGGCACGCGCCCGGTGACCGACAAGTACACCGGCGAGGCGATCGGCATCGTCGATCAGGCGTCGCGGGCGCAGGTCGACGCGGCTGTCGCCGCGGCGCGTCGATCGTTCGAGCGCACCGTGCTCGATCCGCAGCAGCGCTACGCGATGCTGCATGAAGACGGCCGTCGCTGCTCGAACAGCATCGTGCGGAGCTGGCCGCGATGATCACGGCGGAAGGCCGGCATGCCGATCGCCGATGCAACGGTCGAAGTCGGATCGCGCCGTCCAGACGTTCATCGTCTCCGCCGAGGAGGCGAAGCGGCTGGCCGGCGAGATGGTGCCGATCGAGGCGGCGCCCGGGCAGGCGCACCGCATGGCGTTCACGATTCGCGTGCCGCGCGGCGTCGTGTGCGGCATCACGTCGTTCAACTCGCCGCTGAACATGGTGGCGCACAAGGTCGCGCCGGCGCTCGCGTCCGGCAACACCGTCGTCGATCAAGCCGCCGGACGCGACGCCGTTCAGCGCGACGCGGCTGTTCGAGTTGCTGCTCGAGGCCGGGTGCCCGCCCGGCACACATCAACCTGATTCACGGACCGGGCGCCGACCTCGGGCCGTGGCTCGTCGAGAATCCGGACGATCGACTTCTACACGTTCACCGGGAGCACCGACGTCGGCCTGTGGCTTCGCGAACGCGTCGGCCTCCGGCCCGTCGCGCTCGAACTGGGCAGCATCTCCGCCGACGATCGTCTGCGAGGACGCGGACCTGCGATCGCGCGGCCGCGCGCTGCGCGGCATCCGGCTTCCGCCGCGCCGGGCAGATGTGCACGTCGACCCAGCGGCTGTTCGTGCACGCGCGACGTCGTCGAGCCTGTTCACCGCGCGGCTGCGTGCAGGCGGTGCGCGGCGCTGAAGGTCGGCGACCCGCACGATCCGGCAACCGACGTCGGTCCGATGATCAGCGAGCAGGAAGCGGCGCGCGCGGAGGCCTGGGTCAGCGACGCCGTCGCCGCCGGCGCGCGCATCGTCGAAGGCGGGCGGCGCGACGGGCGCGCTGCTCCATCCGACGATTCTCGCGGACGTGTCGGGATCGATGCGCGTCATGTGCGAGGAGATCTTCGCGCCGGTCCTGTCGATCGTCCCGTTCTCCTCGTTCGACGAGGCGATGGACGCGGTGAACGCGACGCCGTTCGGCCTCGCCGCCGGACTGTTCACCCGCGACCTGACCCGCGCGCTGACGCGCGGCGCGCCGGATCCACGTCGGCGTCGTCCACCTCAACGAGGCGTCGAGCAGCCGCGTCGACTTGATTCCGTTCGCCGGCGTCAAGCAGAGCGGCGTCGGCCGCGAGGGCCCGAAGTACGCGATGCAGGAAATGACCGAGGAGCGGCTGATCACCATCAGCCTGTCGTAGGAGAGGCAGAGACATGACTGGAGCGATGTTCATCGCCGACTGCCTGAAGCAGGAGGGCGTCACGAAGGTGTTCGGCCAGTGCGGCCACACCAACTACGCGTTGATCGACGCGTGCCACAAGCTGGGCATCGAATACGTGTCGTTCCGCCACGAGCAGATGGCCGCGCACGCCGCCGACGCCTACTTCCGCGTCTCGCACAAGCTCGCGGTGGTCAACGTGCACCTGTCGCCCGGGCATGACCAACGCCCTGACCGGCGTTGCGTCGGCCGCCGCCGACTCGACGCCGATGCTGGTGATCGCCGGCAACACGCCGTCGTATCACCACGCGCGCGAGCCGCACCAGGGCATCCGCTTCCACGCCGACGCGTCGCAGGGCGACATCTACCGCCCGATCTGCAAGCGCGTCTGGCGCATCGACGACGCGAAGTACCTGTCGGATGTGATGCCGCGCGCGCTGAACGTCGCGCAGACCGGCCGTCCCGGCGCGGTGCTGCTCGACGTGCCGATGGACGTGTTCTCACAGCAGACGAACGCCGCGCCGGTCACCGTGGCCCGGCGTCCGAACTTCGAGCGCGCCGCCGGCGTCCCCGGAAGGCATCGCGGCCGCCGCGTCGCTGCTGCTCGGAGCAAAGGCTCCGGTCATCTTCGCCGGCAACGGCGTCACCCAGTCGGAGGCGGGCGGCGAGCTGCGCGACGTCGCGGAACTGCTGGGCGCCCCGGTGGCGACGACGCTGATGGCCAAGGGCGTCTTTCCCGAGGATCACGCGCTGTCGGTCGGCATGACCGGCATCTGGGGCACGCGCGTCGCGAACGAATCTGACGCGGCAGCGCCGACGTCATTCTCGCGGTCGGCACGACCTTCGGCGAGGCGGACTGCAGCTCGTGGAACCCGAACTACACCTTCGCGATTCCCGCCGACGCGAGCTGATCCAGATCGACATCGACCCGCAGGAGATCGGCAAGATCTATCCGGTCGACGTCGGCCTGGTCGGCGACGCGAAGGCGACACTCCGCGATCTCGCCGCCGCGCTCCGCAGGGGCGCACCGCGCCCGAACGCGGAGCGCGCCGCCGATCTCGCAGACGCGGAAGGCGGCGTGGCAGCGGGAGCTCTCGGCGGAGCAGCGCAACGCCGGCAAGCCGATTCATCCGGCGCGCCTGCTGAACGAGATCTCGCGCGTGGCGCCGAAAGACACGATGTTCGTGACCGACGTCGGCTGGAACAAGAACGGCGCGGGCCAGCAGCTGGTGACGACGCTGCCGCAGTCGTTCATCACCAGCGGCGGGCTGGCGACGATGGGATTTTCGCCGGCGGCGGCGATCGGCGCGAAGATCGCGGCGCCGAATCGTCCGGTCGTCGTGCCTCGTCGGCGACGGCGGGTTTCTGTCGGTCGCCGGCGCCGTGACGACGGCCGTGGAGCTGGGCATTCCGGTGGTGTGGGTGATCTTCAACAACTTCTGCTTCTCCACCATCCGCACCGTCGGCACGACCTACTTCAACAACAGCCTACGGAACCGAGTTCCGGACGCCGGACGGCGAGCCGTACAATCCCGACTTCCTGCTGCTCGCGCAGGCGTTCGGGATCGAAGGCGGCGCGGGTCGAGGAGCCCGACGATCTGCCGGCTGCGCTGACCAGGGCGCTCGCGTCGAACGTGCCGTACCTGCTCGAAGTGCGGACGCGCGGCGACGTGCCGATGCCGCGCACCGGCCACTGGGACATCGCCGAGTTCCTCGCCACCGGCAACGACTGACGTCAGCGGGCGTCCGGCCCTTCAGTTGAACGCCGCGGCTCGCGGTGCGGCGATCCGTCGTGCGTCGGCGCGCCCCGGGTCGAGCTCGCGGCCGCACCTGAGATCCAATTGCATGGAACCCATCCAAGGCGCTGGAAGCGGCGCGGGGAACGGACGTCACAATCTTATCTTCTTGTATTGACAACAAGACGAGTAATGCGCATAGTGTTCGCCACCGCGGGGCCCCGAGTCCGTCGGCAATCGCTTGCTGGGAGAAATCAGTATGGTGCGACAACGTGTTCTCTGGTTGATGGTGGCGCTGGTCCTGTTCGGTCGGGCGGGACACGCGCAGACCGTGGCGATTGCTCAGATCACCGGAGTGGTGCAGCGATGAATCCGGCGGCGCGCTTCCCGGCGTCGAGGTCCAGGTGACCCAGACCGCCACCGGCGTCACCCGCTTCGTCGTGACCGACGAGCGCGGCCAGTACGTGCTCGGGAATCTGCCGATCGGCCCGTACAAGCTCGAAGCGAAGCTGCAAGGCTTCAACACCTACGAGCGAACCGGTCTCACGCTCACCGTCGGGGCGAGCCCGGTCATCAACGTGACGATGAAGATCGGCACCGTGCAGGAAACCGTCACGGTGTCCGCCAATGCGTCGATGGTGGAGACGCGCAACACGGGCGTCGGCACGACGATGACGCAGGAGCAGATGGTCGGCCTGCCGCTCAACGGCCGGCAGGCCTCGCAGCTCGTGATGCTGTCGGGACCGGCCGTCGACAACGGCGCATCGGGCGCGCTCATCGGCAGCCAGCGTCAGTATCCGAGCGCGGTGGCCATCGCCGTCGCCGGCGGCACCGGCAACAGCACGCTGTATCTCGTCGACGGCGGCTACAACAACGATCCGCTGAACAACATCGGGCAGCCGATGCCGTTCCCCGACGCGCTCGAGGAGTTCAAGGTCGAGAGCGGCGTGCGTCCGGCGCGCTACGGCGTGTATACCGGCGCCACCGTGAACGCCGTGACGCGTTCCGGCAGCAACGCGTTTCACGGCGACGCGTTCGCGTTCGGCCGCCATCACTCGCTCAACTCGATCGGCCACTTCGACATCGCCGACGACGGCCTGGTGAGGGCGCAGACCGGCGGCACCCTCGGCGGGCCGCTGATCAAGAACAAGTGGTTCTTCTTCGCCGGGCCGCAGATCACCAACGAACGCGTCCGTCCGACCTCCGCCGACACGTTCATCCCGACCGCGAAAATGCTCTCGGGCGACTTCACCGACGTCATGTCCGCGCAGTGCCAGGGCGGCGTCAATCGCACGCTGGGCGCTCCCTTCGTCGGGAACAAGATCGACCCGGCGCTGCTCAACCCGATCGCGATGAAAATCGCCGGACTGCTGCCGACCAGCAACACCGATCCGTGCGGCCGCACCCGGTTCACGGTGCCGAACGACAGCGACGAAATCCAGACCGTCGTGCGCTCGGACTACACCTTGACCGCGTCACAGCGTCTGTTCGGCCGCTACTACATCGCGAACTACGATCGGCAGCCGTCCTACGACGGCAGCAACGTGCTCTTGTCCACCGGCACGGGCCTGGGACTGGACAATCGCGTCCAGACCTTCGCGCTCGGGCACGACGCGGTGCTCGGCCCGAATCTCACGGCGGCGACGCGGTTTTCGTTTCAGAACTCCCGCATCTTCCGGGTGCAAGGCGCGACCCTGCCCACCTGGACCGAGCTCGGCTCGAACGTGTATTCGTACACGCACGATCCGGGACAGAACTTCTACAACCTGGGCGTGACGAACGGCTGGGCGACGCCGGCCTTCCCCGGCAAGTTCACCTCGACGACGCCGCAGCTGTCGGAAGACGTCGACTGGATCAAAGGCGAGCACGCGTTCTCGTTCGGCGGCATGTGGATTCGTCCGTTCGAGGACGCCGACGGTCCCTTCCAGGCGAACGGCAACTTCTCGTTCAACGGCACGCGCACCGGCGGGGCGACGGCGCAGGACCGCCTCGGCATGGCGGACTTTCTCCTCGGACTCCCGAGCTCGTTGAGCCAGGGCGGCAGCCAGATCGTCGCCGAGAAGATGAACTACGTCGGCCTGTACGCGCAGGACGTGTGGCGCCTCAACAGCCAGCTGACGATCAACGCCGGGATCCGCTGGGAGCCGTACCTGGCGGCGAAGGACCAGAACGGGTTCACCATGGCGTTCAGCCAGGATTGGTTCAATCAGAATCGCCACAGCGTGACGTATCCGAACGCGCCGGCCGGCCTGATGTTCGCCGGCGACGAAGGATTCCCCGACAACGGCGCGAACACGGCGAACCGATACAACCAGTTCGCTCCGCGCGCCGGCATCGTGTGGGATCCGTCGGGCGACGGGTCGCAGACGATTCGCGCGTCGGCCGGCCTCTACTACGACTCGCCGAAGCTCTGGCAGTACGGCCACCACATGCTCAACCCGCCGTTCGGCAACACGGTGGCCGTGACCAACCCGTCGTTCGCCAACCCGTGGGCGACGTTCCCAGGCGGAAATCCGCTGCCGGTGCCGGATCCTATTCCGTCCAACATCACGTTCCCGCTGCTTGGAACCTACGTCAGCATGCCGATCGACATCCATCCGATGCAGGTCCGCCAGTGGAACGTGGCGTACGAACGCCAGATGTGGAAGGACTGGCTCGTCTCGGCGACGTATCTCGGCAACCAGACGGCGCACCTGTGGAACGGCTACGAGCTCAATCCCGGCGTCTACATTCCGGGCCAGTCGACCACGGCGAACGTCGATGCGCGCCGGGTCCTGAATCTCCAGAATCCCGCGCAAGGCAGGTACTACGGATCGGTGGCGGTGACCGACGACGGTGGATTCGGCCACTACAACGCGCTGATTCTCGCGTTGCAGAAGCGGTTGAGCCACGGGTGGAGCGCCAACACGAACTTCACGCGATCGCAGTGTCTGAACAACGGCGAGCCGACCACCGACATCGGGAATACCTATCCCGATCCGACGGACCGCAGCACGAACTGGGGGCCGTGCGACGCCGACCGCCCGTACATCCTCGAACGCGTCGGGGATCCTGCAGAGCCCCGGCGTCGGCGACGGATTCGTCCACGCGCTCACGACGGATTGGCAGGTCGGCCTGGTGTTCCAGTCGCGCAGCGGAGCGCCGCTGACGCCGTCGACGACCGGCAACCTGTCGCTGACCGGGTCTGCCCAACCAGCGTCCGCTGGTGGTCGGCGATCCGTCGCTCGACAACCCCACCGAGACTCTCTGGTTCAACACCGCCGCCTTCGCGCCGAACACGCCGGGCGTGTGGGGAAATACGCCGAAGGGCATCCTGCGCGGGCCCGGCTACTGGAATTTCGATCTCGCCTTGTCGCGCAAGCTTCACGGTGGGGGCCGGCAAGCGGGTCGAAGCACGGTGGGAGGTCTTCAACGTGTTCAACCACGTCGCGCTGGGGAATCCGAACACGGTCTTCGGAAACCCGAACTTCGGGAAGATCACGTCAACGGCCGGCGGGCCGCGCATCATGCAGTTCGCCGCGAAGTACGTGTTCTAGCAGCCGGACGTGGTCAGGCGGACGTTTCGACGTCCGTCTTCCACGTCCATTTGCCTTTGCGTTTCACGCGGACGAGATTGACGGAGTAGTGGTACTTGTCGGCCCGATAGAACGTCTCGACGATTTCGAACGGGCGATCGGCGGTCGTGAACATGAGGCGTTTCATGTGCATCACGGGATAGAGGACCGTGATGCCGAGCTTCTGAGCCACTTCCGGATCGGCCGGGACCGCGTTGATCGTTTCCTGCGCGCGGACGATGGGAATTCTCAGGTCCGTTTGGAGGATCCTCAACAACGGGACGGCGTACAGGTCCTTGGCGCGGATGCGGCTGCCGATTTCAATCGGCAGATAGTTCACGGTGAAGGAGAACGGTTCTCCGTCGAGGTGGCGAAGGCGGCGGATCCGGACGACCTCGGTGCCGGGATCGAGGCCGAGCGTCGCCGCCATGTCGGGAGTGGCCGGAACCTGGCGCAGCTCGACATCGGTGACGGTGAGTTTGAGGACGCGCTCCTGCAAGTCCTCGAGGAATCCCGCGTACTTCACCGTTTGCAAACGCTGCGGCGTATCGGCGGTGACGAAGGTTCCCTTTCCGTGCACCTTCACGAGCATGTCGGTGCGCACGAGCTCGCGTAGCGCCTCCCGCACGGTCACGCGGCTGACCGCCAGCGCGCGGCAGAGTTCGCTCTCCGACGGAATCTTCGAGCCGGGTGCGTATTCTCCCGTCACGATGCGGTGCTGCAGCAGGTAGTGAATCTGCTGATAGAGCGGCAGGCCGAATTCGCGAGTAAGCGGAGTGTGACCGGAGCGAGCGGCTGATGATTTCACGCGATGTCCCGTTGCAGGAGCATATCACTTGAACACGCGCCAACGGGGTGGCCGCGCGCGCAACCGTGCCCTTCCGCGGCCGATATCGCGGTCTCTCACGGCGCCGTCGTCCGACATCGGTCGCGCTTGTATTGACAATAATACGAGTTGGATTAGAATCGACTGCGTTCTGCAAGGCGCGTCGATGGCCGGTTTTCTCGAGCGGATGTGATCAATGCAACAGAAACGACTGCTGGTGACGCTCGGTTGCACCGTGTGTGTCACGGCAGCCATGCTCGCGCAACAGGATTGGAAAACGTACGGGAACGATCCCGGGCACGCGAGGTTTTCGACGCTGACCCAAATCACGCCGCAGAACGTCACGCGGCTGACCAAGGCGTGGGAGTTCGACACCAGGACCCCGGGGCGGAAGTGGCAGAACACCGCCGTTGTCATCAACAACATTCTCTACATCACCCTGCAGAACGGCGGCGTGGTCGCGCTCGAGCCCGAAACCGGCCGCGAGCTCTGGCGCTTCGAAACGCCGGTGCGCGGACGCTCGGTGCGAGCGGTCGCCTATTGGCCGGGCGACGACGACACGGCCCCTCGACTGCTGTACGGCGCCAACGACAAACTGATCGAGCTCGATCCGATCACCGGCAGGCCGATCGAGAACTTCGGCAACAAAGGCGTGCTCGACGTGCATCCCGGGCAACCGGCCGGCGCGGCGGCGGCCGCGCGAGCCGGAGCGAACGACGGCGACGAAGGCGCGCAGCGCGGCGGGCGAGGCGGGCGCGGGGGCCGTGGAGGCGGCCGTGGCGACGGCGGCGGGCGCGGTGAGTTCGGCGCCTTTGGCAGTGGATTCTCCATCTCCTCGCCGCCGGCCATCTACAAGAACCTCGCGATTGTCGGCGGCTCCGAGGGCGAGAACGCAGTGGTCGGCCCTTCCGGCGATCCGCAGGCGTTCGACGTGAAGACCGGCAAACTGGTCTGGCGCTTCCACGTCGTCCCACGGCCTGGCGAACAGAACGCCGGGACGTGGGGCGAGGGATGGAAAGATCGCGGCGGGCCGCCGATCTGGGGGCTCATGACGGTGGATACCGAGCGCGGCATGGTGTTCATCCCCACCGGCAACCCCGGCGGGAGCTTCTACGGCGGCGATCGTCCCGGCGCCAATCTCTACGCGACATCGGTCGTCGCGCTCGATGCCGCAACCGGCGCATACAAGTGGCATTTCCAGACGACGCACCACGATGTCTTCGACGCGGACCTTGCCGCCGCGCCCGCGTTGATCGACGTGGTCCGCGACGGAAAGCGGATTCCGGCCGTGGCGCAGGTGACCAAGATGGGCGGCATGGTGTTCATCCTCGACCGTCTCACCGGCAAGCCGATCCACGGCGTCGAGGAACGCAAGGTCCCGATCAGCAAGGTGCCGGGAGAAGCGAGCGCGCCGACGCAGCCGTTCCCGGTCAAGCCGGCGCCGTGGTCGCGGCTCGGGATGACGAAGGCCGACATCACGACGGTCACGCCGAAGTCGAACACGTTCTGCACGGAATGGTGGGACAAGGAGCGCATGTCCAACGATGGTCCGTACACGCCTTACGGCGCGGACGGCGTCACCGTCGTGTTCAGCGGCACGATCGGCGGCGGCAACTGGGGCGGCGCGGCGTTCAATCCTCAACTGGGCTACGTGTTCGTCAACACGAGCAGCCTCGCGACCATCGGTCACATGGTGCCGGGAAACGGCGCCGAGAAATATCGCAACGAGTTGTCGTACACGCGGTTCTGGGACGAGGACCGGTATCCGTGTCAGCAGCCGCCCTGGGGAGAACTCGCCGCGGTGAACGTCAACACCGGCGACATCGCGTGGAAGATTCCATTCGGGGTGTACCCGGAGTTGATCGCCAAGGGTATTCCGCCGACCGGGACGCCGAATCTGGGCGGCCCGATCGCCACGGCGAGCGGCCTGGTGTTCATCGGCGCGACCAAGGACGCGCGGTTCCACGCCTTTGACGCGAAGACCGGCAAGGAACTGTGGTACGCGCAGCTCGAAGCCGCCGGCGCCGCGACGCCGATGACCTTCCAGGGCCGCAACGGCACGCAGTACGTCGTCATCGCCGCGGGTGGACCGGGTGATACCGATCGCGGCGGCTCGGAGACGTATTCGCAGAAGCTCGTCGCCTTTGCGCTGTCGCGATCGAGTCACGACGACGACGTCCGCGCGTCGCCTGTTCCTGTGTCTCGCGCGGGCGCGCCGGCTCAGTCCGTGCCGCCGCCGCGCCGCCGCGGCCCCCGTGTCGGCTGAGCGCCTGGAACAGGGGCGCCAGCTGACGGAGAAGTTCTGCACGACGTGTCACGGGCTGCAGGCGGAAACGGCCTCGGGGAAGACGCCGGACGCGATGGAAAGCCACCGTCGAACAGATGATCGGGTTGGGCGCCGATGCCACCGAGGAGCAGGCGAAGATCATCGGCGACTACCTGAGCCACACGTTCCCGCCGAGGAAATGAGATCCGTGTTCGCTCCAGGGATCGATCACCATGATTGCAGAACCCTCTAGGGCCGTCACGAACGAGGAGCGAGCGTCCGCGCAGGAACTCCTGGCGACGCGCGCGCAACGCGATGGCCGCGGTGGCTCAGTACGACCAGGCGGCCGTGGATCGGCTGTGTCGCGCGATCGCGTGGGCCACGGCGAACGAGCACACGTTCGGCCGCCTCACGCGCATGAGCGTCGACGAGAGCGGGATGGGCAGCGCGGATGGCGTGCCCGCGCGCCGCTGGAAGATTCTCGGCATCCTGCGCGACGCGCTTCGGACCAGGAGCGTCGGCATCATCGAAGAGCTGCCCGACAAGGGCATCGTCAAGTACGCGAAGCCGGTTGGCGTGATCGCGGGTCTGCTGCCTGTCACCAACCCGCTGGTGACGATGGTCAACATGACGATCAACGCCCTGAAATGCAGGGACGCGGTCGTCTTCTCGCCGCATCCGCTGAGCCGGAAGACGGCGCTGGAGATCGCGCGCGTGCTGCGCGCGGCGTTGAAGCGGGCGGGCGCGCCGGAAGATCTGGTCCTTTGCCTCGCCAACCCGAGCATCCCGCTGGCGCAGGAGCTCATGTCGATCTGCGACTTGACGATCGCCACCGGCGGCCCCGCGATGGTCAAGGCCGCGTACAGCTCGGGCAAACCGGCCTACGGCGTCGGCGCCGGCAATGCGACGGTTATCGTCGACGAGACCGCCGATCTGGCCGACGCGGCGAGAAATACGCGGATCAGCAAGACACAGAACCACGGATCCGGCTGCTCGTGCGACGGCAACCTGCTGGTCGAGGCCTCGGTGTACGACCGGCTCCTCGATGCGCTGCAGCAGGAAGGCGGCTATCTCGCCACTCGAGAAGAAAAAGCGCGACTGGCGTCAGTGATGTGGGATGCGCAGGGGCGCCGCACGCTCGAAACGGTCGCGCGGCCGGCTCGGGTGATTGCCGCGAAGGCAGGCTTTCAGCTGCCCGAGGGCAAGACGTTCATCATCGTGAAGGAAGATCAGATTGGCAAGGCGCATCGCTTCTCGGGAGAGAAGTTGTCGCCGGTGCTCGCCGTCTTCAAGTACGACGGCTTCGAGCATCTGCTCGAGATGGTCTCGGACATCTTCGAAGTCGGCGGCAAGGGACATTCCCTTGGAGTCGCCTCCTTCGACGACGACCACATTCATCGGCTGGCATCGATGGCGCCGGTCAGCCGGATGATGGTGCGGCAGCCGAACGTCAGCGGCAATGCCGGGTCGTTCACCAACGGGATGCCGATGACCGCCAGCCTGGGCTGCGGCACCTGGGGCGGCAACATCACGAGCGAGAACATCAGCGTGAAGCACTACATGAACACGACGTGGGTGAGCCGGCCGATTCCCGAGGACAAGCCGAGCGAGCAGGAGCTGCTCGGCGAGTTCTACAACTCGGAACTCTTCGACGAGGCTGAGGTCGAAGCGTAGCGGTCCGTCAGCAATCACTCATTGAAGGCTGTAGGCTGAGAAACCTCGACGAAGCGTCAGCAGATCGCGCTTCATGGCGCCGAGCACCTGCTCGCGCGGCAGCGTGATGTAGTCCTGCGCGCTGTCGGCGCCGCCGTTCGGGTACTCGGCCTGAATTTCAATCGGCCCCGCGAAGTGGATGTCCTTGAGCGCCGTCGCGATCTGCGGCAGGTTCACCATACCCATTCCGAGCGGAACGGATCTCGTGCGCCAGCCGTTGCCGGCGGCCCACGTCGCACCCGGACCGTCGGCTCGTCCGCGTCCGGCCGGATCGCCGCCGCGGCCGGGTCCGGCGCCGCGCGCAGCGATCGGCCGGCGTTCCGCGGCCGGCGCCTCTTCCCGCGCCGGGCGGTGGCGTCCATCGCCTCGACCGCCGAGCGCGCCCGCAGGACCGGTGTACGGACCGCCTTCGCCCTTGAGACCGAGGTTCTGTTCGGGCGCGTAGTCTTTCACCGCGAGCGCCGCGATGTAGGGACCGGCCGCGCGGAGGTTCACCTCCCACATCCCGTTGATGTGGTGCGACTCGTGACCCGTGTCGTAGTGGAAGCCGACGAATTTCGGATCGAACTCCTTCAGCAGGTAGAGCAGGTCCCACATCGCCGAACCGACCATGGCCGGCATGGAGTACGTGTGGTACGCCGCCGTCATCTTGTGCTTCTCGCTGAGCGCCGCGATCCTGGCGACGCGAGGCTTGAGCGCGTCGAGCTGCTCGAAGATCGGCCGGCTCATGTCGTACCGATACGTGCCCCACCAGTAGTGGGTGATGCCGAGCGACGCCGCCGTGGCGACAATGCGCTCGGCATTCGGCGAGTCGGCGTCCGAAATGTTGGTGGTGATCGATCGGACGAGGAGACCCTGCTTGCGGAGCGTGTTGACGAAGGGCGGCAGTTCCTGCGCGACGTTGGCGGGATCGACGTGGCCGGGGTAGTCGCGCACCGTGACGTTGACGCCGTCGTAACCCATTTCGATCGCCGCGGCCGCGACCTCGTCGGCGCTGCGCAGCCACTGGAGGTGACGCGAGTAGATGTCGACCTTCATCGGGCGGCCGGACGCAGCCGCTGCCCGGCGAGGCGGACTGGGCGTGCACACCGGCGCGCCGTGACGCGGCGCCGCCGGCCATCAGCGCGCCTGCGGCAAGCTGGAAGAAATCCCGTCGCTTCATGGCGGGAAGTGTAGCGTCAACTTGTACTAACTGCAATACGTCTTGTTGTAGTAATGTCTGACCCGTTCTCTTCCTGCAGGTGTGCCATGCGAGTGTTCCGACTGCCGCTGTTCACTGCGTTGATCCTGTCGTCCGTTGCCACGCTGATCGGCAGCGGCCCCAACGACTGGCCGTCGTTCGGCAACGACCCGGGAGGCACGAAGTATTCGCCCCTGGCGCAGATCACGCCGGCGAACGTCTCCAGGCTGGCTGTCGCCTGGACCTACGACACCGGCGAGAAGGGCGGCGGGTTTCGCGGCTGGTCCGTCACGCCGCTCGTGATCGACAACGTGATGTACTTCGGCACCTACGCCGGCAAGCTCGTCGCGTTGAACGCGGAAACCGGCGCGGAGCTCTGGAAGTTCGATCTCAAGACGATCTCGCCGTCCGGCCGGTACTCTCCGCGCGGCATCTCCTTCTGGCCCGGCGACGCGCAGACCCCGGCGCGCATCGTCGCGACGACCACGGACGGATTGTTGACGCAGGTCAACGCGAAGAACGGCGAGCTCGTCCGCATCGGCGAGAAGGGCTACGTCGATCTGAAGATCGGCGTGACCGAGAAGTTCGGCGGCGGCTACAACGTCGCGGCACCGCCCGCGATCTTCAAGGACATCGCGATTCTTGCGCCGACCACCGGGGAGCAGGGCCGGTACGGCATTCCCGGCGACATTCGCGGCTTCGATCTCCGGACGGGCAGGGAATTGTGGCGCTTTCACACGGTCCCGCAGCCCGGCGAAGCCGAACTTCGGCACGTGGGGAGCCGACGGCTGGCAGGATCGGCGAGGTCCAGGCACCTGGGTCAACATGACGGTGGATCTGGAGAACGGGCTGGTCTTCATCCCGATGGGACAGCCGACCGATCAGAATTTCGGCGGCAGCCGTCCGGGCTCGAATCTGTATTCGAGCAGCCTCGTGGCGCTCGACGCCACGACGGGCAAGTTGAAATGGTATTACCAGATGACGCACCACGACATCTACGACTGGGATGCCAACGCGCCGCCCACGTTGATCGATGTGAACAAGAACGGCACCAGGATTCCCGCGCTGGCTCAGAGCACGAAACAAGGCCTGCTGTTCATCCTCAATCGTCTGACGGGCGCCCCCGTCTTCGGCGCCGAAGAACGCCGCGTGCCGCAACTCGACGCGCTCGGCGATCAGACGTCCGCCACGCAGCCCTTTCCGCTCAAGCCGCCGCCGATCTCCCGCACGAGCATGACGCGCGAGGAAGTGAACAAGACATCGGCGGAATCCGAGAAGGCCTGCAAGGCGCTGTACGACACGATGGTGCAGTCGGGCCCGTACACGCCGTATGGCATGGTGCCAAGCCTCGTGTTTCCGAGCTCCGAGGGCGGTGGGAGCTGGTCGGGCGCGTCGTTCGATGCGACGCGCCGATTGATCTTCGTCAACACGCGAAGCCTCGGCACGGCCGGCGAGCTTCGTCCCACGATGTCGTCAGGCGTGTTGCCGTCGTTCGGGAAGGTCAAGATCCCGTTCGACGATCCTGACGGCTATCCCTGCAGCGCGCCACCGTGGGGCGAACTGATGGCGATCAACGCCGACACGGCCGAGATCGTCTGGCGCGTGCCGCTCGGCGAGTACAAGGAGCTCACGAAGCGGGGCATCTCGAAAACGGGAACCGCCAATGCCGGCGGCCCGATCGTCACCGCCAGCGGGCTCGTGTTCATCGGCAGCACGACCGACCAGCAGTTCCGCGCCTTCGACTCGGCGAGCGGTAAGGAACTGTGGTCCGCGACGATTCCCAACGATGCCATTGCCACGCCGTTGACGTACATGGGGCGCAACGGGAAGCAGTACGTGGCCACGGTCGCCGGTGGAGGCCTGGACAACTTCGTGAAGCCGGCGCTGCAGGCGCCTCGCGAAAACGTAGTGGTGGCGTTCGCGTTGCGATAGAAATATCGGCTGAAGAGGCACGCGCCGAACGCACGCGATGGCTGCGCTAGAATAGATCCGATGACGATGCCTGGCGGCGAAGGTCAGACAGACGAGCAACGCGACTGGCTGCTCCACAGTGCCGCGCTTTGGCGCGAGGCGCATGCGATCGCCGCTGCAAATCCGGGCGTGGATGTGGGCGACGTGTACCACAGCCTCCGATGTCTTGAGCTTTCTCCGTCCCAGCGGCTCGCTCGCGGCCTGACCCGTGTTCGACGTCATCCTCACGCCGGCTGAACGTGCGCTACTGGAGGCGCTGAACGCACTAGCGTTCGTCCCATTGTCGGAATGGGTGCCGCCTCCTCGAAGGTGCGCCGGGAACACAGGATCTCGATCTCTGGTTCGGATCGCTCGATGCGATCGAGCGCGAGGCGGCGCACATCCCGCATGCTGGAAGCGGCGCTGTCAGCCCGAAACGCTCGCCAGCAGGAGTGAGCGAAATCGACCTATGCCGGCGCATGCACCCGATCCTCTGAGCCGATCCGAGCCAGCGTGAGCGCCAGGTCGGTCCCCAATCCTTCGCGCCTACCGATACGCCGCAGCTTGAATCCCGTACAGCTGCGAGTCTGTCCACGCTTCGCCATCAGCTCCTCGTGGCTCCCGACTTCCACGACCTTCGCGCCGTCGAGGACGACAATGAGCCCCGCCATGCGCACGGTCGAGAACCGGTGCGACACCAGAATGGTGATGCGGCCGCCGCCGCCGTCGTTGCGCGCGGCCGCGGCGTAACGCTCGAACAGCGCGTGCTCGGTCTCGGCGTCGAGCGCCGCCGTCGGCTCGTCGAGCACCAGCAGGAGCGGATCGTCGCGCATGAACCCGCGCGCCAGCGCGAGCTTCTGCCATTGACCGAACGACAGATCGACGCCGCCCGGCCACGTCGGGCCCAACTGCGTCGAGAGCCCTGACGCCAGCCGCTCCACGACGTCGTCTGCGCCGGCGCGACCGACCGCGCCCGCTACCGCCGGTTCGTCGTCCATGCGCGGCACGTCGCCCAGGCCGATGCTGTGGCGCGCGATGAACTCGAAGCGGAAGAAATCCTGAAACGCGCCGGCCAGCCGCGCGCGCCAGTCGTCGGCCTTCATGCGGGCGAGCGGCATCCCGTCCACCAGAATCGACCCGCTCGTCGGTTCGTACATCTTCGCCAGCAGCTTCACGAGCGTGGTCTTGCCCGCTCCGTTCTCGCCGACGATGGCGACGACGGCTCCCGCCGGCAGCGTGAGCGACACATCATCGAGCACGACGCGCGATGTGCCCGGATAGCTGAACGACACGTGGTCGAAGCGAATGCCGTCGCGAATGGCGCCGGGCACGGGACGGTCAGCGCTCGAGGTGATCGACGCCGCGTAGTCCTCGAGCCAGGCCAGCCGCCGCGAACCGTCCATCCAGACGCCTCGGAGGAATCCGATTTCGCCGACCGTCGCGCCGATGTATGCCGACAGCCGCGAGCCGGCGGCGAGCACGAGCAGGACGTCGCCGGGCGACGAGGTGGCACGCGTGGCCACGAACACGATGGCGCCGACATACGCGGCGCCGAACACCATCCACGCCAGCGTGTGCCACACGGCGGATCCCCAGCGCGCCGCGGCGACCGGCCCGTACCATTGTTCCCACGCCTCGCGCCTTTGCGCGGCGAGCCGGCGGCCGATGCCGAGCACGCGCACTTCTTTCCCCGGCGGGGCCGTGGTCGCCGTCGTGAAGAGGTGGCGCGCCAGCCTGGACGACTGCGCGCCCTTCTCCTGGGCGCTGCGCTCCACGCCGGGCCGCCAGGTCGAGGTGAGCACGGTCGGAAGCGCGAAGGCGGCGAGGAGGACGAGCGCGGGGTGAATCGAGGCGAGCAGCGCAATCGTGACGGCGAGCCGGAGGATCCAGCCGGCGGTGGAGAACACCGACATGTACATGTGATCGAGCACGAACATCTGATTGCGAAGCACCGAGAGGCGATCGAGGTGATCGGGCCGTTCGTGATGCGCGATCGTCGGAATGGATGCCACCAGCCCCGCGACGTGCGACTCGAGCGCAATCGTCACCTTGTCGCGAAACCGCCGCTGCAGCCGCGTGCTCACGGTGCGGAGGAACCAGGTGGCCGTCGCTGACACGCCGAGGCCGATCGCGGAGGCGAGCACCAGCCGGGGCCGGTGGCCGAGCACGCCGTCGCCGAGCAGCTTGAGCCAGATGGCGATGAGCGCGTCGGGCAGTGCGGAGAGCAGCGACAGGGTGAACGCGACGAGCATCAGCGCCGGCTCGTGGTGGTAGCCGAGCTTGCACAGCCGCCACATCGACGAGAGCGCCGGCGGCAACTCGTCGCGCGGCTTCTCAGGCGAGGACGTCATACTGCTTCCCTTCCTCGTCTTCCGCCGCGTTGAACCGCTGCGCCTGCAGGTCGAACATCGTCTGATACCGTCCGCCGAGCGCCATCAGCTCGTCGTGCGTCCCGAGCTCGACGACGCGCCCGCGCTCGAGCACGCAGATGCGATCGGCCTGACGAACCGTCGAAAAGCGATGCGAGATGAGGATCGTCGTGCACTCGCGCGTGGCGGCGAGGATGCGCTCGAAAATCTCGGCCTCGCCGCGCACGTCGAGCTGCGCGGTCGGTTCGTCGAGCAGCACGACCCCGGCGCCGAGCCGCACCGCGGCCAGCGCGCGGGCGAGCGCGACTCGCTGCCACTGACCGCCGGAGAGGTCGGTGCCGCCCGTGTAGCCGCGCGCGAGAATCGTGTCGAGCGCCGCAAGGTTCGTCGCGCCGGCAGAGTCCAGCGCGGCGCGGACCACTTCGTCTGGCGCGCCCGACGGGGCCACGTTGTCGCGCAGCGGCAACTCCAGGCGGATGAAATCCTGAAAGACCGCGGTCAGCCGCGCGCGCCATGCGCCAACGTCGACGTCGCGCACGTCAATGCCGTCGACCTCGATGGCGCCCGACTGCGGGTCGTAGAGGCGGCAGAGCAGCTTGGCGAGCGTCGTCTTGCCGGCGCCGTTTTGCCCGACGATCGCGATCGACGAGCCTGCGGGGATCGTGAGATCGAAGTGCTCGAGCACCGGCGCGCCGCCGGGATAGGCAAAGCTCACATCGCGGAAGCGAATGTCGCGCGCCGGCATGTGGTCCGCGGTTCGCGCACCGCTGGCAAGCGTCCCGGCGGCCGCCATCGCGCCTTCGAGCCGCAGCACGGCGGCGACCGGCGCCGATGCGCCGTCGAGCGCCCAGCTAAACCCGCCGAAGGCGAGGAGCGAGACGCCGATGGCCGCCTGCGTGAAGACGACCACCTCGCCGAGCGAAATCCTGCCGCCGCTCACGGCCGCGGCAAGCGACCAGAACACGAGCACGTTGGCGCCGAGCACGATCAGCAGGCACCACGCCATCGGCTTCTCGCGCAGCCGCGTGGCTTCGTACTGAAGCGCGTGCAGACGGGTTCGTCGTGCGACGAATCGCTCGATCGTCCAGCCGACGAGGCCGAAGAGCCGCAGTTCCTTTGCAGGCCCCGGGTCGACGGCCATGCGGTAGGTGTACTCGGCATCGCGCTGCGCCGCGCGAACCTCAGGGGTGTTGCGATCGAACCAGACGCCGCTCTCGCGCAGCAGCCACTGCGTCGAGAGCCACGCGCCCGCGAGCACAATCGGCGCCCACCAGGCATAGGCGAACAGCACGATGGCCGCGGCGACGCCGCCGATCATCTCGACCATGCCGCCGGCGATGAAGTCCATCGAGATGAACAGCGGCGGCCCGGTCATCCCGAGGTCGAAGTCCCGCGCGACGGTCAGGTCGCCTGTCAGCGACGGATCTTCCAGGTGTCCCATGCCGGGCTGCCGGACGCACGCGTCTGTCAGCCGGTCGTACAGCCACGCCGCCGTGCGGTCGCCCAGGTTGTTGCTCAACGCGGTGTGAATCGGCGTCAGGATCTGCATGAGCACGAACACGGCGCCGACAAACGCCAGCGGGACGATCAGGCTGTCGCCGCGCTGCGCCGCGCCGACGAGCGTTCCCGTGGCGATCGCGAAGACGGCCGGCAGCACGCCGCGCAGCAGCAGCACGATCCACCAGCCGGCGGCCAGCGTGCGATCGGCCTTTGGCAGGACGCTGAAGAATTGCCACTCTTTCCGTTCGGTCAGCTTCCGCAGCACGCGGAGAGTGTCTCAGAATTCCGCGCGCAGGTCTTGTAGGAATCTGACCTGACTACACCTGAGCGGACAACGCGCGCTGGGAGCCTGACGGCACGAAGGCAAGGACGATGCCGAGGATTGCGAGGCCGCCGACGTAGTAGGCCGGAGCCATCGGCGTGGTCCGAAGCCACAACGTCAGCACGACTGGCGTCAGGCCGCCGAACACCGCGTACGAGACGTTGTAGGAAAACGAGAGGCCGGAAAAACGCAGCGGCGCGGGGAAGGATCGCACCGCGACAATCGGGACCGTCGTCGCGGCGCCGACGAAGAAACCGGTGAGGCCGTACGTGAGGGAGAGGGAATCGGGCGATCCGGGCAGCCACGAGTAGAACACGTAGCTGCTGACGAGCAGTCCGCCGAACCCGGCGATCATCGCGGCGCGCGTGCCGAACCGGTCGCTCGCCCAGCCGAAGAACAGGCAGCCGAGCGCGAAGGTGAAGGTGGCGAGGCTGTTGGCGCGCAGCGCCAGCGGCGCGGGCACATGATGGATCTGCTGGAGATAGGCCGGCGTGAACAGAATCACGACGACGATCGCGGCAGTCAGCACCCAGGTGAGGGCGAGCGCGAGCAGCGTCTCCGCGCGATGGTCCCGCAGGACTGCCTTGATCGGCACCTCGCGGGCGAGCGCGCGCCGCGCTTTCAGCTCCTGAAACACCGGCGTCTCTTCCAGGAATCGTCGCAGGTACACCGAGACGAACCCGAAGACGCCGCCTGCGATGAACGGAATCCGCCACGCGAACGCCGCCACGGCGGCCGGTCCGTAGACGCTGTTGATGGCGCCGGCCAGCAGCGAACCGAGCAGGATGCCGACGGTCAATCCCGCGGTGAGCGTCCCGATGCCGAACCCGAAGCGCTGCGCCGGCACGTGTTCGGCGATGAACACCCAGGCGCCCGGCACTTCTCCGCCAATCGCCACGCCCTGCAGGATCCGCATCAGCAGGAGCAGCAGCGGGGCGGCCATGCCGATGCTCGAATAGGTGGGCAGCAGCCCGATGGCCAGCGTCGGCGCCGCCATCAGAAAGATGCTGAGGGAGAACATCTGCTTGCGGCCGAGGAGATCGCCGAAATGCGCGATCAGGATCCCGCCGAGGGGACGCGCCAGATAGCCGGCGGAAAAGATCCCGAACGTCTGGAGCAGCCGCAGCCAGTCGGGCATGTCGGCAGGAAAGAAGAGTTGCCCGATCACTGGGGCGAGGAACACGTAGATGACGAAGTCGTAGAACTCGAGAGCGCCGCCGAGCGCGGCCAGCGAGAGCGTGCGATAGTCGTGTCGGGTCAGGGGCCGATCCATGCGCCCTATCTTAAGCGCGCTGCACGCTCGCGCGTCTCGAACGCCCCGACGTCCTCGATGAGCCGAGCGGGTTGCGACTATCCTAGTGACGCCGTGAGAACCGTCCGCGTCACCCGATACGTGACGCCGCTGCGCGAAGGCGGTTCGCTGCCCGCGATCGTCGAGGCCGACGACGACGGGCTGTACGTGCTGAAGTTCCGAGGCGCGGGTCAGGGCGCCAGGGCGCTCATCGCCGAGCTCGTATCCGGCGAGATCGCGCGAGCGCTCGGCCTGCTGGTGCCCGACATCGTGTTCGCCGAGCTCGATCCCGACCTGGCGAGGACGGAACCGGATCCGGAGATCTTCGCGCTGATTCGCGACAGCGCCGGATTGAATCTCGCCCTCGACTACCTGCCGTCGTCGGTCATGTTCGATCCGGTCGTCGAGAAGGTCCCGGCGGACCTCGCGTCGAGGATCGTCTGGTTCGACGCCTTCGTCAGCAACGTCGATCGAACCGTGCGCAACACCAACATGTTGATGTGGCACCGCCGCCTCTGGCTCATCGACCACGGGGCGACGTTGTACTTTCACCATTCCGCGGGCTGGGCGGAGGATCGGGCGCGCGCGCGTGCGCCGTTCCCGCTGATCAAGGAGAACGTGCTGCTGAGGCGAGCCTCGCAACTGGCGGACGTCGACGAGGCGATGGCCGCTCTGCTCACGCCAGCCATCATCGAGCGGATCGTCGGACTGATCCCGGAGGCGTGGCTCGAGGGTGAACCGTCACACCGCGCCGCGTACGCCCGCTACCTGGTCGAGCGAGTGGCCGCGCCGCGCGCCTTCGTCGAGGAGGCCATTCGTGTCCGGTGAGCACACGTACGACTACGCGATCATCCGCGTGGTTCCGCGCGTCGATCGCGGCGAGCTGATCAACGTCGGTGTCATCCTCTCGTGTCCCGCCTTGGATTTCCTCGAGGCGCGCATCGAGCTGGATGCCGCGCGTCTGCGGGCGCTCGACCCGTCGGTGGACGTCGATGCGACGCTGGCGAACCTCGAGATGATCCCGCGCGTCTGCCGCGGCGGGGCCGACGCCGGACCGATCGGAGAGATGCCGCAGCGCAGCCGCTTCCACTGGCTCGTGTCGCCGCGCAGCACGATCATCCAGCTGTCGCCGGTGCACACGGGACGGACCAGCGATCCGGAGAAAGCGCTGGAGCGGCTGCTCGAGACGATGGTGCGATGAGACGCCACGGAGACACGGAGACACAGAGATTCTTTAACCACCGAGCCACAGGGGCACTGAGACGGAGCGCACGCACCGACGTCAACGCGTCGCACGCGGCCGCATGCGGCGACACGCGCCCGAGAACGCTGGAACGCAAGCCAGGTCGCTTGTCGCTTGTGTTCCAGTCGTTCTCCGAGACGCGCTGCCGCCGAAGGCGGCGTGCGACGCGTTCAGCTCTGTGTCTCGGTGTCTCAGTGGTTTGTTCTTTTGGGTAGGTGCGCTGGCGGCGTGCCGGATTTGCACGACGTTCCCAGGCAGGCCTGAAGGCCTGCACTACGTACACGCTGCACGAGCGGTCGCCCGCATTTAGAGGGCATAGATGTGTATCCTATGGCGAGTGCGATTCCTGACCGCCGCCGTCCTGCTCGCCGCCGTCGCTGGCGCCGCCTGCCGTTCCACCGCACCCGTCGCGGCATCGCCGCCCATCGTCCAGCCGGGCGCGCCGGGGCAGCCCAGTCACGTCATCGCCGCCGCCCAGGCGAGCGATCTCTCGAGGGTGCAGTACACCGGCGCCGACATCAAGTTCATGCAAGGCATGATCGGGCACCACGCGCAGGCCGTGGAGATGGTGGCGCTCGTCCCGTCGCGGACCTCGTCGGACGATGTGCGGAAGCTGGCGCAGCGGATTGACGTCTCGCAGCAGGACGAAATGAAGATGATGCGGGAATGGCTGGTCGCGCGAGGTCAGCAGATCCCCGATCCCCGTGCGCACCACATGATGGGATCGACGCTCATGCCGGGGATGCTGACGCCCGAGGAGATGGAGCATCTCGCCGCAGCCAGAGGTGCGGAGTTCGACCGCCTGTTCCTCGAGGGGATGATCAAGCACCACGGCGGCGCCATCACCATGGTGCACGACCTGTTTGCGACAGACGGCGCCGGACAGACGCCGGAGATATTCTCGTACGCGTCCGACGTGGACGCCGACCAGCGCATGGAAATCGATCGCATGGGCTCAATGCTCAGGGAGCTGCAGAAATGAAATCCGTCGCCGCGTTTGGACTGTGTGTCTCGGCCGTGATGCTGGCGTTCGCCATCGAGGGAGGCGCGCAGCAGCGCCCGGCCGAACCGAACGATCCCCGCGTGGGGCTCAAAGCGGGGTTGCGCGACGCGGGCGAGGTGGCCCGGAACATGAAGCGCATTTCGAGCCTGCCGAAGCCCGAAGGGTTCTTCGATCCGGCCAATCCGGGAGGCACGCCGATCCCGCCCGAGCGCGATCCGAAGCTCCCGCCGGAGCCGCCGCCCGATCCGAACTCGCCGGCGGCCGTCGCTCAGGCGAACATGCTCGGTTTCGCGAACTCCGACCTCGCGTTCCAGAGCAATCACGTCTTCATGGGCAGCTTCCACGGCTTCACCACGTACGACATCGAGCGGCCGAGCAAGCCGAAGCTGGCCGCCTCGATCGTCTGTCCGGGCGGGCAGGGCGACGTCTCGATCCACGGCAACCTGCTGTTCATGTCGGTGGAGCAGACGCGCGGGCGCCTCGACTGCGGCACGCAGGGGATCCAGGCGCCGGTGAGCGCCGAGCGCTTCCGCGGCGTGCGCATCTTCGACATCTCCGACATCAACAAGCCGAAGCAGGTCGCCGCCATTCAGACGTGCCGCGGATCGCACACCCACACGCTGGTCACCGACCCGCGCGACAAGGCCAACCTCTACGTGTACGGGTCGGGGACGAGCGGCGTCCGATCGGGCGACGAGCTCGCCGGATGCTCGGGCCTGAAGCCGGACGAGGATCCGAACACGGCGCTCTTCAGCATCGACGTCATCCAGGTGCCGATCGCGGCGCCGCAGACCGCGAAGGTCATCGGCCATCCGCGCATCTTCGCCGACACGGCCACTGGCGCCATCGCCGGCCTCAACAAGGGCGGCGACAGCGGACCGGGCACGCAGAAGATGAGCGAGACCAACCAGTGCCACGACATCACGGTGTTCCCGGAAGTCGGCCTGGCCGCCGGCGCCTGCTCCGGCAACGGGTTGCTGCTCGACATCAGCGATCCGAAGAATCCGAAGCGCCTCGACGTCGCCTCGGACAAGAACTTCGCGTACTGGCACTCGGCCACCTTCAACAACGACGGCACCAAGGTGATCTTCACGGATGAATGGGGCGGCGGCGCGCGCCCGCGCTGCCGCGCGACGGATCTGCTGAACTGGGGCGCCGATGCGATCTTCGACATCGTCGACAGGAAACTCGTGTTCAAGGGCTACTACAAGATGCCGGCGCCGCAGACCGAGCAGGAGAACTGCGTCGCGCACAACGGATCGCTGATTCCGGTGCCCGGACGCGACATCATGGTGCAGGCGTGGTACCAGGGCGGCGTCTCGGTGTTCGACTTCACCGATTCGACGACGCCGGTCGAGATCGCGTTCTTCGACCGCGGGCCGATCGACGCGAAGACCCTGATGCTCGGCGGCTTCTGGTCGGCCTACTGGTACAACGGCCAGATCTACGGCTCGGAGATCGCGCGCGGGATCGACATCTTCAGCCTGCTGCCGAGCGATTACCTCTCACAGAACGAGCTCGACGCGGCGCTGATGATTCACACCGAGGAGCTCAATACCCAGGAGCAGCAGAAGATCACGTGGCCCGCCGCGACGCCGGTTGCGCGCGCGTATCTCGATCAGCTCACGCGCAGCAGGGGCATCCAGCCGGAGCGCGCCAAGGCGGTGAAGGCGGCGATCGATCGCGCGGACGGCATCCGGACCGGCAAGGAGCGCGGCGCCGCCGCGGCGCTCGATCAGCTCGACGCGGTGGCCGGCCAGCTCGAGAGCGACGCGAGCGCGGCGTCGGGTCGCGACGCGATGCGCCTGCAGGCGCTCGCCGCGACGCTGAAAGGCCGCAGCGCGAAGCTGCGGTAGATCCGCGATTCAGAAGAAACCGCGGAGCACGCAAAGACCGCTGAGAAGAAAATGTTTTCTCTGCGTGCTTTGCGATCTCCGCGGTTTCTTCTGATCGTAGCTCAGAACGTCGTAGCCTTCAGCGCGAAAGTCGCCGCGAGCTCCGGGTTCTTGTCCTGGCCGGTGACTCGACGCGCCACGTAGTCGCCGAGCATGATCCCGTGTTTGTAGCCGTGCCCTGAGCCGCCGCCGACCAGCCAGACGTTCGTCAGCTCCGGATGCGGCTGGACGATGAAGTGATCGTCGACGCTGTCCTCCCGCTGGCAGATCCTGCTGTCGACGAGCGGCTGCCGCGCGAGGGCAGGAAACCACTTCTCCGCGAACGCGCGGCCCTTGCGCAGCTCGTCGGCGGTCAGCGCATGTTCCTGCGTGTCGGGATCGACGAGCTCACGCTCGAAGGTCGGCACCACCTTGAACCCTCTGCCCTCGATGCTCGGAAAGCCGTACGCGTTGTCGACCGACCATGTCGGAAAATTCGGGTAGGTGAAGCGTTCGTCGCCGGGAGGCGTGCCGTAGAAGAAGACGGCGCGCCGCGGCGTGGCCAGCTTGTTCTTCATCACCGATGGAAAGACCTTCGGCAGCCACGGCCCGCAGGCGAAGACGAACGTCTGCGCCGACACCCGCTGTCCGGTCGAGAGGGCGACGTCCTGCAGCGCGCCGCCCGCGCGCGTCCCGAGCTCCACCTTCGCCGTGACGAACCGCCCGCCTTTCTTCTCGAACGCCTGCGCCACCGCCACGCACCCCTCGCGCGCCTTCAGCACCCCGGTGCTCGGCGTCGACATCGCGATGCCGACGTTGTTCATGTTCATCTGCGGATACTGGCGCACCAGGTCGTCGCGCTTCACGATGTCGTACTTGACCCCGAGACGGTCGAACACCTTCCTCGTGTCGGTCAGCTCCTTCGTCCAGTCTGGCGCCAGCGAGAGCTGGCCGGTGCGGAAGAACAGCTTCTTGCCCCACTCCGCTTCCCTGGCCTGCCAGCGATCGAACGCCTCGAGCACCCATTTCGTGTAGATCTCGCGCTCGCCGTACACCGCGCGAATCTGGCGCGACTCGCCGCCCGACGTCGCGCGCGCGTTGCCCGGCCCGTACTGATCGATCAGGGTGACGGCGTGGCCCATCTCCCGCAGATACAGCGCCGTCCACCCGCCGAACGCGCCGGCGCCGACCACGACGATCTCCGCGGTCGCGCGAGCGGTGCCTGCCTGGTCCGCGCCGGCCGGCCAGGCGCCGGCCGCCAGCGCGCCAACGCCGCCTGTTGCCGCCTCGAGAAAACGGCGCCGGTTCACAGGTGTCATGCTGATCTCCTCGGGCAGACTTTACTACCGCTTGACGGTTACGATGGGGGGACGATGGAGCTGACGGCTACCGGTCTCGATCGCGCCGCGGCGTTTCTCGAGCGGACCACACAACTCGACGCGCGGTACCGCGCCGGCAACATCCGCGCGCACGTCCCGGAACAGCTGCGCGACGGCGGGCAATCGCTCGAGGCGCTGGTCGCGCGCCTCTTTCCGGCGTCCCACCGCGCCCTCGAGGCCGCCTCGAGCAGCCTGTTCTTCTCGCTCCCCGTGGCGTTCGATCCGGGCGAGTCGGTCGGACCGTATCTCGGAGTGATCGACCGCGACGAGACGGGCGAACCGTACCGGTTCCTCGACATGGGCGCGCTCATCGCCACCCACGCCTACGGCGAGAACGATCCGGCCGTGGTCCGGGCCGTGCTCGATTCGCTGCCGTTCGTCGTCGAGCGCTACGCGCACTCGGAATACCAGACCGTGCTGTCGCTGCGGCTCAAGGCGGAGCTGAACCGCATCGCGCCTGTCGGCACGCCGCGTCATTTCGTCGTCAACACGGGCGCCGAAGCGGTCGAGAACGCGATCAAGGCCGTGCTGATGAATCGCGTGATGACCTCGCCCGACGGCGACGGCGGGTTCATCGTCTCGTTCGAAGGCGCGTTTCACGGCCGCACGCTCGGGGCGCTCGCCGTCACGCACCGCAAGAAGGCGCGGCTCGGCTTTCCGACGTTCGACTGGCCCCACATCCCGTTTCCGGTCGACGATCCCCGCTCGCCGAAAGAGACGGCGCGGCGCGAAGAGCGCAGCCTGAAACAGCTCTGGGACCTCCTCGTCTCGGGCCGGATACCGAACGCGGAGAAGAACAAGGACACGTACCGCCGCGAGATCGACGCGCTGGACGATTTCCTGTCGCGGCCGGGACAGGACGTGAATGCCTTCGTGACGGCGCAGCGCGCGAACCTCACGCCCGACGTCGTCCGCCGCTCGCGTCGCGTGGCCGCCGTGCTCGTGGAGCCGATTCAGGGCGAGGGCGGCGTGCGCATGGCGAGCGCGAGCTTCATGCGCAAGCTCCGGCTCCTCACGCGCGTCTACGACGTGCCGCTCGTCTTCGACGAGGTGCAGACCGGCTGGGGCATGACCGGCCGCCTGTGGGCGCACGAACTGTTCGATCTCCCGTGTCCGCCGGACGTCGTGACCTGGGCCAAGAAGGCGCAGAACGGGATTCTCTTCGTCAGCGAGGCGCTCGCGACGTTCTTTCAGGAAGAGAAGAAGTTCAATACCACCTGGGAAGGCGACTCGGCCGGGATGGTGAGGCTCCTCGCACTGCTCGATCACCTGGATCTCGAACAGGTCCGGCGCACCGGCGACCTGGCCAGGCGCGGCCTCGACGCGCTGGCGCGCCAGTACCGGGAGATCGTGAAGAACGTCCGCGGCGCCGGCGTGATGCTGGCGTTCGACGTCGTGCGCGCCGACCTTCGAGAAGCGCTGCTCGATCGCGCATTCCGCCGCGGCCTCCTTCTCCTGCCGGCGGGCGAGCGGGCGGTACGTTTCTATCCGCGCTACGACACGCCGGCGTCCGCGATCGACGATGCGCTGTCGATTCTGCGCGCGGCGCTCCAGGATTTCGACGGCGGCAGCGCGGCGTCCGGTCCCGCGGCCCTGGCGCGCCCGGGCGCCGAAGGCGCGACGGCGGCGGCGCCGAAGATCCGTGTCGGCTCGCTGGACATCCCGCTCGAGACGATTGAGACGCTCACGCTCACCCCCGCCGAGTTCGAGGCGAGCAAGCAGCAGATTCTCGCGGTCGAGCAGGACCGGTACGGTGCGGCTGCCTATCCCTCGGATGTGCTCCGACTCGACGGGCGGCCGCTGGTGCAGTTTCCACTCGCCACGCTCGAGGCGACCATGGCCAACCCGCGCGCCATTGGCGTGGCCCTTCGCGACCGCGTGTCCGGGCGCATCGTCGGCTACGCCCTCGGGAGCGCCCTCGAAAACCACGACGAAGAAGGCGTCGGCGCCGATCCCCACTACGGCGACAACAACACGTTCTTCCTGCAGGCCCTTGCGACGCAGCCGGCCGTGCGCAACACGGTGGACCTCGAGAACCACCTGCTGGAGTCGGTCCGTGAGCGCGCGGTTGCCGACGGGTTCGCGTTCCTCTCGACGCTGATCGAGGATCGCGTGCGAGCGGATGGACCGCCGTGGCTCGCCGGCGCAGCCGTGCTCGAACGGATCGAAAACTACCTGCGCACCGGCATCGACTTCGTCTACCTTCAGGCGCCGATCACAGATCAGCAGGCGCCGCCGCGCTGACCGGCATCGCCGACGAGGCGGGCGGATCGCTGGCGTGGATACGAATCCGATCAGGCATGCCGCGGAGTACGCGATCGGGCCGATTGTGCAAAATTGGGAAGGCCGTCACGTTCGTGTCGTACCGCCGAGGCAGTCCGCGTGAACCGTGGAGCTTTTACATCGCCAAAGCGGACAGCGAGCGAAGGCCTGTCGAGCTGCTCGCCATTTTTCCGAATATTTTCGACACAATCGTGCGGGAGCATGGGTTGCAGAGGAGACCAAACGGAGGCTCCCCATAATGGCAACTGAGGATCGCGGTTTCGCGAGCATGGACAGCAACAGGCAGCGCGAGATCGCCAGCAAGGGCGGGCGCGCCGCCCACAAGAAGGGCGCGGCCCACCAGTGGACGCGGGAAGAAGCGCAGGCCGCCGGACGGAAGGGTGGTTTGGCGCGTCACCGAAAGAGTCAGGCCGTTGTTGCGTCGCAAGCAGACCAGGTTCCCTCGACGGTTTCGGCGCCGCATGACGACCAGCTCCCGCCGATCGTGTCGGATCCGCTCGGTGACGACCAGGTTCAGGCAAACTCGACGCCTTCCGACGACCCCACGCGCTCGCAGCACTGACGCGAAGCCGCGTCCCGGCCAGCGCTGTCAGAGTGCGCAGGTTGTGGACAAACTAATCTGCCAGTAGTATCGCGCGCCCTCCCTCAGGCATCAGCCACGCCGGCCGTTGTTCGTCGATGGCGAGTTGTCGCGCGATTCCAATCGCTTCGGCCTCGGTCTCGAACGATCCCTGGCTCTCGGTTCCGACCCACACGGACCAGCGATCGCCGATGGGTGCGCCGCTGAGCGCGTCGATCATCGACGTCCGATAGACGATGACGTCGCGGTGCGTGTCGGGCGTCATGGGAGGTGGTATGGGGAAAATCGACGTGCGCCGAGTCGCCATGGTGTAAGTGTAGCCACGCCGGTGCGCGGCCGGTCTTGTGAGTGTGACGCTCCCGCACACCGCTCACTATGAGTCGGGTGCGAAGGTTGTAGGGTGAAAAACGCTGCAGGCCACTCCGCCGCATCCTGCGCGCTGGTGGCACAATGATGTCGGCATGGCGATCCCCAACAGCTTCGACATCCTGCAGGCGGTCATCGAAGCGACGCTCGATGCGATCTTCGTGAAAGACCTCGAGGGACGCTACGTCCTCGTCAACGAAGCGTTCTGCCGCTTCATCGGCAAGCCTCACGCCGACATCGTCGGCAGGAACGACTACGAGTTGTACACGGAAGCGGACGCGCGCGCGTTCATCGAAGCGGATCGGCAGGTACTCGCGTCCGGCCGTCCTCAGGTATTCGAGGGCGTGGCGACCGGCCCGGACGGCCAGCCGCAGACGTATCTCGTCTCCAAAGGCCTCTATCGCGACAAGGACGGACAGAGCCTCGGCGTCTTTGGTATTTCGCACGACATCACGGAACTCCGCGAGGCGCACGAGAACCTCGAACGGACTCAGGAGGCGCTGTTCCGATCGCAGAAGATGGAGGCCGTCGGACAGCTGACCGGCGGTCTCGCGCACGACTTCAACAACATCCTGGCGATCATCCTGGGCAACGTCGAACTGCTGCAAAGGTATCTGCCCAAGGATCCGTACACCGACGAGATTGTCGACGAGCTTCTCCGCGCGACGCTGCACGGCAAGGATCTGACCGCCCATCTGCTGGCGTTCTCGCGGCGCCGGCTGCTGAACCCGCAAGCGGTCGACGTCAACGTCGTGGTCGCCGAAATCGTGCGGCTGCTGGGACGAACGCTCGGCGCCACGATTCACGTGACGACGTCGACGAGCACGGACGCGGGGATGGCGTTTGCGGATCCGGCCGCGCTCGAAGCGGCGGTGCTGAACATCGCGTTGAACGCGCGCGACGCCATGCCCGAGGGAGGCTCCCTCGCGATTCACACGTCCACGGTGAAGGTCACCGCGCCGCGCAAGACCGACGACGACCTGGAACCGGGTCTGTACGTGCGGATCGCGCTCGAGGACAACGGCGCCGGCATGCCGCCGGAAGTGCTGGCGCGCGTGTTCGAGCCGTTCTTCACGACCAAGTCGGGCGGCCGCGGGACTGGGCTGGGGCTGAGCATGGTGTACGGCTTCGCGAAGCAGTCAGGCGGCGCCGTAAAGGTCGTCTCGACCGCGGGTCTGGGCACGACGGTCAGCCTGTTTCTGCCCCTGGCGGGGAGCGAGACGCAGGTGACGGCGGCGAGCACGGTGCCGGTGACGCCGTCCAACGTGCCTCGGACCATTCTCGTCGTCGAGGACGAGGCCGACGTGCGCGCGATCGTCCGGCGTCAGCTCGAGAGCCTCGGCCATCGCGTGCTCGTCGCGGAGGCGGCAACCGAGGCGCTCCTGCTGCTGCAGGGGCCGGGATCCCCGGACGTGCTCCTGACCGATGTGGTGCTGAAGACCGGGATCAACGGGATCGAGCTGGCCCAGGCCGCGCGCGAGGCACGGCCTGGCCTGCCGCTGATCTTCATGTCGGGTTACACGACGGTTCCGGAGGCGCAGCAGCGGATCCGCGACACCGGCGCGCCGCTGCTGTCGAAACCGTTCACCACGCCGCAACTCGAGCGCGCCGTGAACGCCGTTTGCGTGGTGCTCAAGTAGCGCGAAGGCCGCGGGCCTTCTACTGCTTGCCGGTCTTCTTCGCCGCGTCTTCCGCTTCCTTCTGCCGCGCGCCGCGCAGCATCCCGCCCAGCGAGTAGTTGCCCTCGTGGCACGCGTACTCGTAGAGCTTCTCGTCGGTCGCGCGCCACGGGTACTCGCCGGTCCACGCGCGATCCCACGTCGTCGGATCGTCCACGGTGAAGCGATAGAGCACCGTCTTCGGATCCACCCGCGTGAAGCGCTCCACGACGTGCAGCTGTTCGCCCGATCCGTTGAATCGCGTCTTGCCGGTGAAGTTGGTCGTGTCGACCACCAGCGTGTCGCCGTCCCAGTGGCCGATCGAGTCGCCATTCCACTTGCGGATGGTCGCCGGCAGATGCTCGGCATTCATGCGGACGACGCGCGCGTCGTGGACCATCTCGTTGAGGATCAGGACGCTGTCCTTGGTCTGCACGATCTGCTTGAGGTTGTTGTAGAAGTAGTTCGGCAGCGTCGGCGGACCGGAGGTCGACCCGAAGCCGAGGAGGCATCGCTCGGCCAGAGGCCGCAGCTCGGGGCCGTCGAACGCCCCGGGAGGTCCGGCCGCCGCCGACTCGCTCGCGTCCGGCGCGACCGCGCCGCCCGCGGTGAACGCCGCATTGCGCTTGCGCGCTTCGGGCTTCATCGGCGGAATCTTGCCATCCGGCGGATCCATGACGAGCGAGCTTCGCTTCTGTCCATCGACCGTGATCAGCTGCGTGCCGCCGGCGAGCCAGAAGTTGTTGTACCCGCCGACCACGCCGCCGCCGGCGCGCTCCAGGAACTCCAGGTACGACTTGCCGGTCGTCGTCTCGCCGCCGACGGGCGGCGCCTTCCGATCCCCGTCCAGAGGCGCATCGTTCTTCACCTGGCGCGCCGCTTCGTACGCCTCGAGCGCCCCGGCTTCTTCCGCGGTCATCGTCAGGCTCTTGACGCCCGCCGGCCGCTCCACCGGAGTCATCGTCGCGACGTCGTAGGTCCCTTGCAGATCCGGATGGCCGTCGGGCGTCCGTTTGATCGTGGAGACCTTGGCCGGAACCGTCGGCTTGGCGGCTGCGGGCGTCGCCGGTTTCGCCGGCGCCTGAGCGGCCAGCGGCCCTCCCGACAGCACCGTGGCCACCGTCGCCATCGCGACCGAGCCGATGAGGGCAGATGTTCTATTGCGCATACGTCAATTTTCGCCGTTGCCGGGCCGTTAATCAACAACGGCTTTTGGTGTGCAGCGGGACGGCCTCAGGCCGTCCCTACCGAGTGTTGAGGAAACGGCTGATGTTCTCGTTGAGAAACGCGCGATCCGTCGGGTTTCCACCCGCGCCGGCCGGGTGTCCCCAGAGCGACGGAATCGGCACGAACGAGACGTGCGGAATGAACTGCGCCTCGAACTTCGCGTCGCCCACAGGGAAATAGAGATCGGTTTCAGACGGCATGTACAGGACCGGCACGGCGATCGAGCGGAGCGCACGCTGCACGTCGCCGTTGAAGCCCGGACGTCGTGCCGACGTCGTGCCGCTGCCACGTGCGGGCCTGGAGGATCAGATCGTTGGCGTCGTTGTTCTGAAAGAACGTCCGCCGCCGGCTTTCGATCTCCTGCTCGAGCGTGCGATCCGGATTCGCGGTCTTCCACATCTCCCGGCGCCACCACTCCTGCGAGTAGAGCCAGCCGAGCCACACCATTCCGTACGCCTCAATGCCCTTGCGCGGCGGCGCCGTGTAGTCGCCGCCGTTGAAGGCCGGGTCCGCGGTGAGCGCGGTGATCTGTCCCTCGAGGCGGACGATGCCGTGCGGCCAGGCCTTGGCGGTGCCCGATGTCGCGACGATCCGATCGGCGAAGGCGGGATGGCTGACGGCCCACTGGAACGCCTGCTCCGCGCCCATCGAGAAGCCGATGATCGCGCGCACGTGCGTGATGCCCAGATCCTCGGCGAGCAGCCGGCGGACCGCCTCGACGTTGTCGCGGATCGTCATGACGGGAAAGCGCGGCCCATGGAACGGCTCCGGCGTGTTGCTCGGCGAGGAAGAGAAGCCGTTGCCGAACAACTCGGTGGCGACGAGAAACAGCTTCGCCGGATCGAGCGCGCGGTCGGGTCCGATCAACCACTCGTAGCCGTGATGGTTCGCCATGTAGTGCGACGGCAGCAGCACGACGTTGTCCCGCGCGGCGTTCAGGCGGCCGTACGTGCCGTAGACGATCCTCGCCTTCGGGAGCGTGACGCCGCTCTCCGTGCGGAACTGATCGATGACGAACTCGTGATGCTCGGCGGCGTGCGGCGCGTTCTGCGCGCGCGTGTGCGCGATCGGCGAAGCGGCGAGCATCAACGCAACGATGACGAGACGGTGGTTTATCATGGAAGTACTCCGCAGCTGCGGCGTGAATACGACTTCTTCACGGCGCGTAAAGAAGGTGTCATGCGATATCTGGTATCGGTCTTCATCCTCGCTCTTGGTCTTGCCGCGTCGCCGTCGTTTGCACAGGCGCCTGGCCAGTATCCGCCAGCCGAGCTCGATCGTCTCGTCTCACGCATCGCGTTGTACCCGGATCCGCTGCTCGCGCAGACGCTCGCCGCCTCCACGTTTCCGGAACAGATTCCCGACGCCTCCAGATGGGCCGACGAGCATCACTACCTGACCGGCGAGCCGCTCGCCAACGCGATCGCGGCCGATCATCTGCCGATGGATCCCAGCGTTCAAGCGTTGTTGCCCTTCCCGTCGGTGCTGCACATGATGGCGGCCGACATGCCATGGACGACGAGTCTTGGCAATGCGTTCCTCGATCAGCCGCAGGACGTCACCGACGCGGCGCAACGGCTGCGCCTGCAGGCGCGCGACTACGGATACCTTCGCACGAACACCCAGGTGACCGTGAGCAGCGGGCCTTACGTCGAGATCCTTCCCGCGGCGCCAAGCTTCATCGTCGTGCCGTACTACGATCCGGTCGTCGTCTTCGCGCGGCCTCTCCCGGGCTACCGTCCCCTCGTCGCCATCCGCTACGGCTACACCGTGCCGGTCGGCGTCTACTATCGCCCGTGGGGATGGGGCGCGAACCGCATCGTCTGGACCAGCCACGCCGTGATCATCAACGACGTCCGCTGGGCGCGCGTGCGCGCCAACAGCGTCACGTACGTGCATCCCTACACGGCCGTCCCGCGATACGCGGTGCCTCGTCCGCCCGAACCCCACCGCGTGGTGCCGCCGTCCGCGCACGAGCGCGAACAGGAGCGGCGCGGCCAGCCTGCTCACGAGGAGCACCGGAAGGACGAGCGCAAACATCCCGACGATCACAAGCGGCCGGAGGATCACAAGCAGCCCTGATCCAGCTGAGTTGACGACGCCGAGGCGCAGCGCGTGCTGACCATCGCCCAGGGCGCGCCTCGAAGTGTAGGGGCCGACCCATGTGTCGGCCCTCAATAAGGCACAGCCGTTTCATCGCGATGAGTTTAGAATGGCCGCGTATGAAGAAGACCATCATCTTCGCCGCCGGCGGTCTTTTCCTCGTCGCGTCGCTTTTCGGCGACCCGTCCCCGGGCCGAAGCCGACCCGTCGGGGAGCTGGAACCGCAAGGCAGCGGCCGCGTATCTCGATCAGCGCTCGACCTGGTGGACCACCTGGCCGAACGCGCAGCGCGATCACGGCACCTTCTGCGTGTCGTGTCACACCGCGCTCCCGTACGCGCCTCGCGCGGCCATCGCTGCGTCAGCCGCTCGGCGAGTCCGCGCCGTCGCCCAGCGAGGCGGCGCTGCTGGCCAACGTGACCAGGCGCGTGACGATGTGGCGCGACGTCGAGCCGTTCTATCCGGATCAGACGCGCGGCGTCCCGAAAACGAGCGAGTCGCGCGCCACCGAGGCGATCCTCAACGCCGTCATTCTCGCGCGCCGCGACGCGCGCGCGGGCTCGTTGAGCGAGGAAGGGCGCCGCGCGCTCGACAACATGTGGGCGCTGCAGATGAAAACCGGCGAGCAGACGGGCGCGTGGACGTGGCTGCAGTTCCATAACGAGCCCTGGGAAGGCGACAGCTCCCCATTCCATGGCGCCACGCTCGCGGCGATCGCGATTCATTCCGCTCCCGGCGGCTACGCGGCCGCCGCGGAGAACGTGGATCGCGTCAAGGCGCTGCACGAGTACCTTCAGGAAGGGCAACGAGAAGCAGGCGCTGCTCAGCCGCGCGATGTTGTTGTGGGCGTCGACGTTGTCGCACGATCTCCTGCCGGCCGATCAGCAGCAGGGCATCGTGGACGCGCTGCTTCGCGCGCAGCAGGACGACGGCGGGTGGAGCACGGCGTCGATGGGTTCGTGGAAGCGGGCCGACGGCTCGGCGCTCGACATGCGCAGCGACGGTTACGCCACCGGTCTGGCGACCCTCGCACTGGAGTCGGCGGCCGATGCGCGCAGCCAGCCGCAGGTCAAGCGCGGCCTCGCGTGGCTCGTCGCGCACCAGGATCCGGCGACGGGCAGCTGGTTCGCGGCGTCGCTGAACAAGCAGCGCGATCCGGCGTCGGACGCCGGCAAGTTCATGACCGATGCGGCGACGGCGTATGCGGTGCTGGCGCTGACGGCGGCGCGATAGCGCCGGTCAGTGCTCCAGGCCGCGATCAGAAGGAACCGCAGAGAGCGCGAAGCGCGCTGAGAACGCGCAGAGAAATCGTTTTCATTCTCTGCGCGGACCTTTGCGGTCTCCGCGAGTTCCTTCCTGCATACATGCCGCTGTTCTAGCGGACAACGCTGTATGCCGCCAGCGTCCAACCCTGGCTGCGCAGCTGCTCGGCGACTGTTGCGTGACGCCGGAACGCGCTCACTCCAGCATCGAAGGTCTCCGACACGGCCTGCCTGGCATCCCACTGTGGAACCAGCGACAGAGTGTAGGAAGAGCGGTGTCCTTCCCGATCCAGCTGGCAGGTCAGCAGGCGATTGTTCTTCTGGAACACCCAACGGAGGAGGCGGATGGTGCGGTTTTTTCGGGCCATTTTCTTCATGCTCACTGAACAATACAACTCCGGTGCCAGAGCGGTTGGCTGGCATCGCACTTGCTGAAAGGGTGGTGACTTCCTCGTTCCGCGTCCTGCGGGATGAAAAATGCCCCACCCCAACGCCGGGAGGCGAAATAGGCCTCCCGTCCCGCATTTCTCCAAAGGCTTCTACGTCGCGAGTTCGCGCTACTTCATAACGTCCGACGTAATCGTCGTGGTGCCGTGCATTCGCATGGAACTGCGCGGCGACGCCGTTGCGCGCCGGCATGTGCGTGGTTCCATCGATGATCAGCTCGCTGTCCGCTGTGAAGCACGATCCCGCGATCGATGTTCACGTCGAGCGTTCCATCGCCGGTGATTCGCTGGTCGAACGTGACGTCGAGAGCCGGGGGCGGCAGATGGATCCGCGGCTGAACGTGGCTGACTTCGTGGTCGTGAGATGCGCGATGCGA
Source organism: uncultured Acidobacteriota bacterium (assembly GCA_963794305.1). Classification (GTDB taxonomy): domain Bacteria; phylum Acidobacteriota; class Vicinamibacteria; order Vicinamibacterales; family CAVVIG01; genus CAVQFC01. Next base: position 77,877 of record CAWCDQ010000038.1, read on the forward strand.
TCCGCGCCGTCGAAGGTGATCGACGTCAGCGTGTACCGCGTCTCACCGGTGATCGCGAACTCGCCGATCGCGCCAGGAACGGCGGCCGCGGAGAGCGGAGCCTTGAGCGGATTCGCGAACCGTCGTTGTTTCGCCGACAGCCAGCGTCAGCGGCGCGGGCGTCGACATCACCGTCGTCAGCATCTGCTTGACCGCCGCGGCGAAGTCGCTCGCCAGGCCGGTGTTCGGCGGTCACGTCGACCACCTTGCCCTGATCGTCGTACGACGAACGTGAACGCCAGCCCGGCCATCTCCGCGTTGGGCGGATTCGTCATCGGCTTTCCATTGATGCGTGGCCGTCGACACAGCCGTGTCGCAGACCACGTGGGCCTCGTACCGTCCCTGCGCGTCGGTTGGACCGACCGTTGACGTCGTGTCCGTCGTCAACGTCATGTCGATGTTCTGCGGCGGGATCGCCTGCCCTCCGGCGCCGCCTGTTCCTGCTGCGACGTCATCTTCGTTTCCTGCGACGTGTGCGTGCGGATCGTCTGGTTCGGTGTCGGGGAGAGACGCACCGTGATCGGGCCGGTCTGGGCCGTCAGGAGCGCGGTGGGGACGAGCAACGCGACCGAGAGCATTCCACGGGTCATCGTTCGAAAACCTCCAGGTCCAGTGCGGACCTCAATTTGGTGTCGCGCCGGAAGCGAGGCGTTTCATCGCGTTACAGCCCAGCTAGGTTCCTGTTAACTCATCGGGACGACCTTTACAGCGTTCTCAGGTGTAGTGCGGACCTTTAGGTCCGCCGTGTCTCGGGCAGGCCTGAAGGCCTGCACTACATCGGAGTGAAGAACGCTGTAGGCCTGTCCATCCCTCAAAACGGGACGCGGAGCCCGAAATAGATCGCGCGCGGCGGCTGACTGGCCGTTTTCATGCGCGATGTCGGGCCGGAGACCGTGTCCTCTTCGACCTCGAGATACTCGTTGAACAGGTTGTAGGCCTCGAGGAACACGTCGGCGCGGTGGCCGCCGATTCGAAATCCCTTCTGCAGCCGCGCGTCCACCGTCATCTCGAAGGTGAAGCGCGTGCGCCCGTTGCGGAAGGCGCGCACCGCCTCGGCTCCCTGGTTCAGATCCGGATAGATGACCATGCGCGCGAAGTGCTGCCCATCCTGGTAGCGGCCGATGATCCCCAGCGTCGTGTCGCGCGGAAAGGTGTAGGTGGCCGCGGTCTTGATCGTGTACCCGCGCTCGGTGAACGTCCGTCCCTGCGCATGGCCGCGCGCGTTGGGATCCACGTACACCTCGCCGACAACGCCGTCGTCGTTCTCGAGCGGCCCGTAACCGCGGTTGGCGGCGATCCCTTCGGAACGGCCAGCCGTCAGGCCCAGGAAGAAGAAGAACTTCTGCGTACGCACCGTCCCGATCATGTCGGCGCCGACAAACGACGCTTCGTCGTCGGCCGGATTGGTGAGGAGAAAGCGATCGGCGCCGAACGTCGCAGGCGATCGGTTGTAGAAGGTGATCGGCTGATCGTCCTCTGTCCCCACGACGTCGATGCCCATGTCCGGCACCTGGATCGTCGTGTACGACGACTCCGGCACGCCGATGTCGGACACGCTGACAAGGTGCGTCTCGCGCCGGCCCATGGCGGCAATGCGCAGAAACGTTCTCGGGCTCGGCCGCGCGTCGAACCCGAGCACCAGTTCGTCCAGGTACGGGCGCTTCAGCCCGGGATCGATCGACGAGAATCCCGCGACACCACCCGTGCCGGGACCGAGACGCTCGACGAGCGGACCGATCGCGCTCTGCTGCGGCACGCCCGCGGTGGTGGCGTTCCAGCGGTAGATGCTGGCGGTCGGCGCCGATGGATCGCCGTACGCCAGATCGTTCAGCGGGAGACGGTGGCCGTAGCGGCCATAGCTGCCGAACGCGCCGAGCTCCCAGAAGTTCAACATCGTCCAATGGAAGCCGGCTCGCGGGAGCAGACCGAGCCAGTTGATCGACGTGTCGTTGCCGGCGCCCGAACCGCTGATCGCTTCGAGCCGCAGGCCGCCGTCCACCGTCACCCGCGAACTGAGCGCCACGCGGTCGCTGAAGAACGCCGCCACCGACGTTTCGCGCCAGTTGGAGGGCTGGACCGGATCGGTGAAGTCCCACACGCGCGCGGGCAGGCCGTCGAGCGTTTCGCCGACCCGCCCGCTGAAGACGGACTGCACGCTCGACGCGCCGCCCGACACGTCGAATCCTCCGAGCAGATTGTGCGCGCCGCGCGTACGGTTCAGACGTCCGCCCAGCGCCCACGTGCGGTCGGTGCCGATGCCGGGATCGAGCAGCGATGGCACCGGGCCGTCGAGCAGGCGATCGACAACGACGACGGAGGGCGCCTTCAGGTCGGTGGAGCGGTGGGCGAGCGTGTAGGCGGCGAACAGCCGCAGACCGCTGGCATCGCCAAGCTGATGCTGCCACGCGGCCTGCAGGTGCAGCCCGGCGACGTGCTGGTTGTCGGTGTTGTTGTCGAACACCGCGTGGTGCGGCGCGGCGTCGCTGGTGTGCTGCCCCCAGGCGATCACGCGCACCTCGTCTCCGGCCTTGGGCGTGTTCGTCACGTTCGCGAAAAAGGAACCGAGGCTGCCGGTGAGCGCCGCCGTGCTGTCGCGTTCGGAATAGGACGAGCGGATCCAGGTGGCCGACACGAGCGCGCCGATCTCGGGCGTCAGCGAGCCGCCCATGAACAGGTTCGCGCGCACGCCGGAGTTGAGGCGCGCGATGGAAGGCGGCGTGTCGGTGGCGCTGCCCGCGTTGGCGAAGGACGGCGATCCGAACAGTTCGATCGACCGCAGCGTCGAGGCGCCTGGACGGCGAGGCGTGAGCGCCACGGTCATGGCCGGCGCGCTCGCGTCGATCGGCATGAGGCCCGTGGAGACGTCGGCGCGCTCCCACACGTCCACGCCCGGCATCAGCAGCGGCGTCCCCGTGCCGCTCAGGTTCGTGATGTCCGCATCGCCGACCTGATACGTCGTCTGCGTCCACGTGCTGCCGTGCGCGCCGACACGCGCGGGCGAGCCGGCGCTGATGCCCCCGGTGTCGATGCGATCGCCGATGACGTCGGCGATCGAGGTGAGGAGCGGAAAGATGCTGGCGCTCGACGGCAGCGCTCCGAGCGCTTCCACGGTGAACGACGCGCCGAGCGGCGGCCGATCGTTGGAGGGCCACGCCGTCTGCTCCTGCGCGTGGGCCGCCCCGGCCATCAGGATCACGACGGCCGCAGCGCCACAACCGGGATAAAATCGGTGCATGCCGGAAACCACTTCCAGTAGCGCCGCCTTCATTGACGCGATTAAGGCCGGGGAATTCGAGCGCGTGAAGGCGATGGTGACGGCGGAGCCGACGCTCATCGACGCGCGCAGCCGATCGGGTGATAGCGCAATCCTAACCGCTGTCTATCATCACCAGAAGGAAATAGTGAACCTGCTGGTGGCGCGCGGCGTGAGCCTGTCGATCTTCGAAGCGTGCGCGGCCGGCGAGCTGGAGCGCGTCGAGCGTCTGCTGACCGAAAAACCGGGCAGCGTCAACGACTACAGCGCCGACGGATGGACGCCGCTGCACCTGGCCGCCTTCTTCGGTCACGCGAAGATCGCGGAGCTGCTGATCGGACACGACGCCGACGTCATGGCGCGATCGCGCGGCGCCAACGGCAACACGCCGCTGCACGCCGCGCTGGCGGGCAACCACAAGTTCGTCGCCGGGCTGCTCATCGGCCACGGCGCGGATGTGAACGCCACCGACGCGCAGGGCTGGCGCCCGCTGCACCTCGCCGCCGCGAACAACAACATGGACGCGATCAAGTCGCTGATCGCGCAGGGCGCCGACGTGCACGCGCCCAACGGCGAGGCCAAGACACCGCTCTCTCTCGCGACGGAAAAAAACTATCGCGAGGCCGCCGCGCTGCTCAGACGACACGGCGCCTAGGACAGTGAAGTGAGAAGTCGAGAGGTGAAGTTCGGAGTCGGCACATGGGTCGGCCCCTACGGCTTCTAACTTCTTTCCTTCTAACTTCTCACTTCTTACTTCCGCTCGATGGTGACTGACTCGAGCGTGATCGGCTTGAGCGGCCGGTCGCCGGGCTTGCTCGTCGGCGTCTTGCCGATCCGGCTGACGACGTCCATGCCTTCGGTGACTTCGCCGAACACGCTGTGCTTGTCGTCGAGCCAGGGTGTCGCCACCAGCGTGATGAAGAACTGCCCCCCGTTCGTGTTCGGACCCGAGTTGGCCATCGACAGCACGCCGGCCTTGCCGTGGCGGCGCTTCGGGCTGAACTCGTCGGCGAACTTGTAGCCGGGGCCGCCGGTGCCCTGTCCCAGCGGATCGCCGCCCTGAATCATGAACGCGTCGATGACGCGGTGGAAGATCGTGCCGTTGTAATACGGCCCCGTTCCCTTCCGCCCGGTTCGCGGGTCGGTCCACTCCTTCGTGCCCTCCGCCAGTCCGACGAAGTTCTCGACGGTCTTCGGGGCTTCCTGGTCGAACAGCTGGATCGTGAACTTGCCTTCGCTCGTCGTAAAATGCGCAAACAACATGGCCCGATCATACCGCTACCTTCACTACGACGTCTTCACCGATCATCTGTTCGGCGGAAATCAGCTGGCCGTCTTCCTCGACGGCCGCGGCCTGAGGCCCGATACGATGCAGGCGATCGCGAAGGAGATGAACTTCTCGGAGTCGACGTTCGTGCTGCCGCCGGAGACGCCGGGAACGGACGTGCGGATGCGGATCTTCACGCCGGCCGACGAACTGCCGATGGCCGGCCATCCGACGATCGGGACCACGTTCGCGCTCGCGCGGGCCGGGGTCATCGATCGCGGACGCCAGAAGTTCGTGTTCGGCTGCACCATCGGTCCGGTGCCGGTCGCGATGACGTGGAACGGCGACGACCTCAGCTTTGCGTGGATGACGCAGCCGCCGCCGGTCTTCGGCGAGCCGATTCCGGATCCGGCCCGGACGGCTCTGGCGCTGTCGCTGTCGCCCGCCGCGGTCGCGGGCACCGGTCTGCCGGTGCAGGTCGTCTCGTGCGGCGTCCCGTTTCTCTTCGTGCCGCTGACCGCGCGGCGAGCGGTGGACAACGTGGTGATCAACGCCGGCGCGCTCGAGACACTGTTCCGCGCCACTGGGACGTCGCCCAATGGCGTGTTCGTCTTCTCCGCCGAGCCGGGCGAGCCGCGCGCCACCGTCTACAGCCGCATGTTCGCGCCGGAGCTCGGCGTCACCGAGGATCCGGCGACCGGCTCCGCCAGCGGTCCCCTCGGCTGCTACCTGGTGCGCCACAAGGTCGTGCCGCCCGACAAGTCGGAGTCGATGATCAGTCTGCAGGGCGCGAAGATGGGCCGGCCGAGCCACGTCCACATCGCGATCGGCCTGGATCAGGGCGACATTTCGAGCGTCCGCGTCGGCGGGGAAGCTGTGCTGGCGGGGGAAGGCACGTTGTATGTAAGTTAGAAGGAAGAAGTGAGAAGTTAGAAGTGAAAATCTGAAATCTGAAATCAGAAAATCTGAAATCTCAAAGGAGTGAGCATGAAGACATCGATGTTTGCGGTCGTGGCGATGCTTGCGGCGGCGACCGCATTTGCGGGACAGGACGCTGCGGCCAAGAAGGGCGGCGGGAAGGTGTACGCCCATTTCACGACCAGCCTCGGCAAGTTCACCGTCGAACTGTTCGAGAAGGACGCGCCGAAGACCGTCGCCAATTTCGTCGGTCTCGCCGACGGGACCAAGGAGTGGACCGATCCCAAGACCGGCGCCAAGGTCAAGAAGCCGTTCTACAACGGCCTGATCTTTCATCGTGTGATCGCGGACTTCATGATTCAGGGCGGCGATCCGCTCGGCACCGGCACCGGCGATCCCGGGTACAAGTTCGCCGACGAATTCGGCTCGGGCCGGAAGATGGACAAGGCCGGTGTTCTGGCGATGGCCAATGCCGGCCCGAACACCAACGGCAGCCAGTTCTTCATCACGCTCAAGGAGACCAACTACCTGAACGGCAAGCACACGGTCTTCGGCGAAGTGACCGATGGCATGGACACGATTCGGAAGATCGGCGAGACCAAGACCACCAAGCCCGGGGATCGACCGGTCACTCCGGTTGTCATCCAGACGGTGACGATCGAACGGAAGTGAGATAGGGCGGGAAGGGCAGGAGGGGCGGGAGGGGCAGGAGGGGCAGGACAGGGCAGGAATCAGAGGGCGTAGGGGCGGACCCGTGTGTCCGCCCCTCGTGATTCTTACCAGTCGAATCCATCCTGCCAATCCAGCCCGTCCCGCCGATCCTGCCCATCCCGCCTGCCCTGCCCCTCCTGCCTGCCCTGCCCCTCCCGCCCGTCCAGCCCATCCCGCCCCGAATCCGTCGTCTTCATGTGTTTCAGATTCTCGTCCAGCGTCGGGTTCATCGTGTGCCACTTGGTCGCGCGCTCGTACGCCAGGGCGACGCGAAGAACCGCAGCCTCGTCGTAGAGACGGCCGGTAATCATCAACGCCTGCGGCAACCCGTCGACGAAACCGGCCTTCAGGCAGGCGGCGGGATGGCCGGTCAGGTTGGTGATTCCGAGGCTCGCGCTGCCCGTCGGCGTCAGGAAGACGTCGTAGCTGGACATCAGTGCGTCCATCTGGCGGTTGAGCAGCGTGCGCGCGCGCTGCGCGCGGATGTATTCGACCGCGGGAATGAACCGCGAGGTGCGGAAGGTGTTGGGCCACGCGCCGGCCCCCTGCTCGGTCAGCAGGTCGACCTCTTTGCTTCGCGTGAGATCGTCGAACGCCGCGGCCGCCTCCGCGCTCAGAATGAAGCCGAGCGCGTTGGCCGGGAACTCGGGCAGCGACATCGGCTCGAGCTTCGCGCCGGCGTGGCGCAGGACGTCGAGCGCGTCCTTCAGCAGCGTGTTGCGCTCCTCCGCGCGCCGCCGCGCGTCCTGCGGATTCGCCGCGCCGCGTCCTCCGCCGCCGAAGCCGCCGCCGGTCGCATTGAACTCACTCTCGACGTATCCGATCTTCAAGCTCGAGAGCGGCACGTCGGGACGCCACGCGAACGGCGCGTCGACGACGGTTTCGTCGCGGCCGTCGCTGCCGTAGATCGCGTTGAACACGATCGCGCAGTCCTCCACGCTCCGGCACATCGGCCCAATCTTGTCCATCGTCCAGCTGAGCGCCATCGCACCGTAGCGGCTCACGCGCCCGTAGGTCGGACGCAGTCCCACGACGCCGCAGGTGGACGAGGGCGAGATGATCGAGCCGCGCGTCTCGGTGCCGATCGCGAAGGCGATGAGCCCGGCGGCCGTGGCCGCTCCGGGACCCGCCGACGATCCGCTGGAGCTGTTGTCGGGCGACCACGGGTTGCGCGTCGATCCGCCGAACCACACGCCGCCCTGCGCCAGCGCGCCCATCGAGAGCTTCGCGCACAACACGGCGCCGGCCTCGTGCAGGCGCTCGACGATGGTCGCGTCGACTTGTGCCACCCGGTTCTCGTACGGCTTCGCGCCCCACGTCGTCCTGATCCCCTTCGTGTCGAACAGATCCTTCACGCCGAACGGGATGCCGTGCAGCGGACCACGGTACCGGCCGGCCCTGATCTCCTTGTCGGCCGCGGCTGCCTGCTCGCGCGCGAGATCCTCGGTGATGGTGACGACGCAGTGGAGCTGATCGCCATACCGCTTGAGGCGGTCGAGATACATGGCGGTCAGCTCCGTGGAGCTGACGCGCCGCGTGCGGATGAGGGATGCGAGCGTGGTGACCGGCGCGAACGCGAGATCTTCGAGCGACGCGGTCACCTGAACGCGCGACGGACGCGCCGTGATCAGCTTTGCATGGCGCGTCGAGTGGCCCGCCGGACGCTTGCCCGGAAGGTACGGCCGAAAGGTGATGGCAGGCTCCGTATCGAGCGGGACGGTGAGCTTCCGGAGCTCTTCGTAGCTGTCGAGATTTCTGCTGGCGCCGCCGACGGCCAGCTCCTCCTCGGCGTCGGTGAAGGACAGGCCGTCGATCTGTTCTGCACACTTCAATACGTCTTTGCCAAACTTCGCCGGGGCGCCGCCGCCACGCTGCGCGCGGCCTGCCGCCGGCAGCGCCATCGTCGCGGCGACCGCGGCCGGCACGGCGCGGATGAACCGGCGCCGTCCCATCTGCAGAGCTGTCTTTTTCATGAATTCCTCTTCGTGGCATCCAGGGCGTTCATCGCCACGCCGATCGTCAACGCCGGACCTTTTCTAGCACAAAGCCGATAAGATTCAGAAGATGGCGGTGACCCAGAAGGCCTCGATCGACGACGCGCTCGCGTCTCTCGTGCGCGGAGCGCATCAGGATCCGTTCGCTATCCTCGGTCCGCATGCCGATGAAGGCGGCGCCACCGTCGTTCGCGTGTTCCAGCCGGCGGCGCGATCGATCGCGCTCGTGCTCGTCGCGACCGGCACGGTGGTGCCGATGGAGCGGCGCGGTCCGGCGGGTATCTTCGAGGTCCGGCTAAAGCCGGACACTACCGGAGAAGAGACTACCGAGGAAAAGACGACCGCAGATTCGGCGCTCGGCGGCTGTTCCGGTAGTGTCCGGCTTTAGCCGGACCGTGCCTGACTACCGCTTGCGGATCACCTACGCGGGCGACCATGTGCTCGACGTCGACGATCCGTACCGCTACGGGCGTGTGCTGACCGACTTCGATCTCCATCTTCTCAGCGAGGGGACGCACTACCGCGCCTTCGAGAAGCTCGGCGCGCATCGGATCGCGCAGGGAACGACCACCGGCGTGCACTTCGCCGTCTGGGCGCCCAACGCCGCCCGGGTGAGCGTCATCGGCGACTTCAACGGCTGGGACGGTCGCGTCACGCCGATGCGCTTCCTCGCCACGGGCGTGTGGGAAATCTTCATCCCCGGCTTCGCGGACGGCGAGAAGTACAAGTTCGAGATCCGCACCAGGAACGGCGCGACCCTGAAGAAGACCGATCCGTTTGCGCTCGCCTTCGAGGCGCCTCCGCAGACGGCGGCCATCGTCCACGACATCTCGCGCTATGAGTGGGGCGACGGCGAGTGGATGTCGTCGCGCGCCGCGCGAGGCGGGTGGCTGGACGCGCCGGTCAGCGTGTACGAAGTGCACCTGGGATCCTGGGCGCGGGTGCCCGAGGACGACAATCGCTTCCTGACCTATCGCGAGCTGGCCGACCGGCTCGTGCCGTACGTGAAGGAGATGGGCTTCACGCACATCGAACTGCTGCCGGTGATGGAGCACCCGTTCTCGGGGTCGTGGGGCTACCAGGTGCTGGGATTCTTCGCGCCGACCGCGCGCTTCGGTCCGCCGGAAGACTTCAAGCGGTTCGTCGACGCGTGCCACGCGGCCGGGCTCGGCGTGATCCTCGACTGGGTGCCTGGACACTTTCCGAAGGACGCCCACGGCCTCGCGCGGTTCGACGGGACCGCGCTGTTCGAGCACGAGGATCCGCGGCAGGGCGAGCACCAGGATTGGGGCACGCTGATCTTCAACTACGGCCGCAACGAGGTGCGGAATTTCCTGCTCTCGAACGCACTGTTCTGGCTCGAGGAGTATCACGTCGACGGTCTTCGCGTGGATGCGGTCGCCTCGATGCTGTACCTCGACTACTCACGCAAGGAAGGGCAGTGGGTCCCGAACCGGTTCGGCGGGCGCGAGAACCTCGAGGCGATCGACGTTCCTCCAGCGGCTGAACAGCCTCACGCACGGCGATCACCCGGGCACGATGACGGCGGCGGAGGAGTCGACGTCCTTTCCGGGCGTCAGCCGTCCGGTGCATCTCGGCGGCCTCGGGCTTCACCTACAAATGGAACATGGGCTGGATGCACGACATGCTCCGGTACATGAGCCTGGATCCGATCCATCGCCGCTGGCACCACAACCTCGTGACGTTCTCGGCGATGTACATGCACTCCGAGAACTTCATCCTGCCGTTCTCGCACGACGAGGTCGTTCACGGCAAGCGGTCGCTGATCGACAAGATGCCGGGCGACGCCTGGCGGAAATACGCATCGCTGCGTCTGCTGTACGGGTACATGTACGGTCATCCCGGCAAGAAGCTGCTGTTCATGGGCGCCGAGTTCGCGCAGTGGCGCGAGTGGAACCACGATCGCAGCCTCGACTGGCACCTGCTCGACGATCCGGCTCACGCCGCCATTCGCCGATACGTGCAGGATCTCAACCGGCACTATCAGGCCGAGCCGGCGCTGTACGAAGCCGACTACGATCCCGCCGGCTTCCAGTGGATCGACTGCAACGATTCCGAGAACAGCGTGGTGTCGCTCGTCCGGTTCTCGCGGGACCGGCGCGATGCCGTGGTGATGGTCTTCAACTTCACGCCCGTCGTGCGGGCGGACTACCGCATCGGAGTGCCTGGACGCCGGGTTCTATGCCGAACTGCTCAACAGCGACGCGTCGATTTACGGCGGAGGCAACGTCGGCAATTGCGGCGGCCTCGATGCGGAGCCTGCCGCGTCGCACGGCTTCGAGCAGTCGGTGCGGCTGACGGTGCCGCCGCTCGGGTGTCTCCTCCTGAAGAGACGCTGACACCGTGACATTGCAGGACTGCAGGAAGTCGAAATTGCAGGAAGGAAAGGGCCGACGTCCTTTCCTGCTTCCCTTGCTGCAATCCTGCAATCCTGCAATTCTGCGATATGACGCATGTCCCTGCGTAGCTCCCGCGCCGTCGCGGTCGCGCTCGTCACCTGTGCGACCTTCACCGACATCGTCGCCTACTCGGTGGCGGTGCCGGTGCTCCCCGACTTGAGCCGGAAGCTCGGGGCATCGCCGACGGTCATCGGCCTGCTGTTCGCCTCGTTCGGCGTCACGCTGCTGACCGTGTCCATCCCGATGGGTGCGGTGTCCGATCGGACCGGCCGGAAGGCGCCGCTGGTCGGCGGGATGCTCGCCCTTGCGGCCGCGACCCTTCTCTTCGCGTACGCCGACGGTCTGCCCTGGTTGTTTGCCGCGCGCCTCGTGCAGGGCGCCGCCGACGGCGTCACGTGGGTGGTCGGCTTCGCGCTGATCGCCGATCGCTTCGGGCCCGACGAGCGCGGGCGCGTGAGCGGCATCGTCATGTCGGGCACGAGCGCCGCCGTCATGGTGGGTCCGACGATTGGCGGCTGGCTCTACGAGATCGGCGGCATTCGAGCGCCGTTCCTCACGGTGGCGGCCATGGCGGCCTTGAGCGCGTTCGGATTTCTCTGGCTGAAGATCCCGTCGGAACGCGCGGAAACCGAAGCGGTGCCGATCCGCGTCGTGCTCGGCTCGCGTGCCGTGGCGTCGTGCGCCGTGGTCGTCGTGGCCATCTCGGCGACGATCTCGATGCTCGAGCCGGTCCTTCCGCTGTATCTCTCCGCGAAGCTCGGTATCGGTCCCGCGCGCATCGGCCTGATCTTCGGCATCGGCGCCATCGCGACGACGATGCTGCACCCCATCTACGGGCGGCTGGCCGATCGCTGGGGCGGGCGCCGGCTGATGTTGATCGGCCTGCCGCTCGTGGCGTGCATCATGCCGTTGCTCACGATTGCATGGAGCTATCCGTCGACCGTCGCGGTCTTCGTCCTGGACTCGATGTGCTGTCGCGCTCGTCATCACGCCCTCGCTGACCTTCATGGCCGAAGCGGTCTCGTCCGCCGGCGTCGGATCGTTCGGCGTCGGGTACGGGTTGTACAACATGGCCTGGGGTGCGGGGCTGCTCGGAGGGCCGGCGATCGCCGGCTTCATCTTCGAACGCTTCGGGTTCGGGCGGCTGACGGTTCTGTGGGGGGCGCTGCTGCTCGTCGTCAGCGCGTCTGCTGGCGAGGGTACAATCCGGCGTCCGGCTAAAGCCGGAGACTACCGAGATGCTGCCGAGCGTGCCGGCCGAAGCAGCACACCGGGAATCTGAAACGGCCGACAGCACAGTAGCGCCGGCGCCGGAAAGTAGGTCCGCTTGTAGTCCACCCGGAAGGAGTGTCCGGCATGAGCCGGACACTGGAGAGCCCATACACGCCGCGAATTGCGATTGCCCTGTCTGTCACTTGCTCGCCTCGTACCCGCTGGGCTGATGCCGATGTCCGATCGGATCAGAAGTCGCACGTCGAGTTCGCCGGCGTGCTCGGCCGCATGTTCAACATGTTCGGCGGCAAGGCCGCGCGCGAAGGCGTGACCTCCACCGTGGCGGTCAAAGGCGATCGCAAGGCCACGATGAACGACGCGACCGGTCAGATCATCGACCTCGCGGAAGAAAAGGTCTACGACCTCGATCTGAAGAAGAAAAGCTACAGGGTGACGACGTTCGCCGAACTGCGCCGGAGGATGGACGAGGCGCGGAAGAAGGCCGAAGCGGACGCTCAGAAGGAAGCCGCCCGCGAAGGAAAGCCCGCGGAGAAGCCCGCCGCCGCCGATCCCAACGCCAAGCAGGTCGACATCGACTTCGACGTGAAGAACACCGGCGCGAAGAAGGCCATCAACGGCTTCGACACGCACGAGACGGTCGTCACCGTCACCGTGCGCGAGAAGGGCAAGACGCTCGAGCAGGGCGGCGGCATGGTCATGACGTCGGACATGTGGCTGGCTTCGAAGATTCCCGCGATGAAGGAGATCCTCGACTTCGACATCCGCTACGCCAAGATGCTCTATGGCACGATGGTCGCCGGCGTCTCGGCCGAGCAGATGGCTCAGGCACAGGCGATGTACCCGATGATGAAGGACGCGATCGCCAAGATGAGCGCCGAAGGCGGCAAGATCGACGGCACGGCCATTCAGACAACGACGACGATGGACGCGGTGAAGTCCGAGGAGCAGGTCGCCGAGGAAGCGAAAGCCAGCAGCAGCAGCGGCGACAGCAAGTCCTCCACGCCGCTCAGCACGGGCGGCCTCCTTGGAGGGCTCGCGAAGAAGATGGCGCCAGAAGAAGATGGGCGGCGACGAGGGGTCCAAGCCGCGCGCCACGTTCATGACGGCGACGACCGAAGTCCTGAAAGTGGTCACCGACGTGACGCCCGCCGACGTCGCGATTCCAGCCGGGTTCAAGGAAAACAAGTAACAGGGTTCATGGTTCAGGGTGCCGGGTTCAGGGTTCCGGTTCAAGGTTCAGGGTTCAGGGTTGGATGAGGCCGAAGATGACGATACGGCTGGCGTTCATGTTCGTGATGATGTCCGTTGCGCTCGCGCGCCCAGGCGCCGGCGGCGAAGAAGCCGGCCTCGGAGTCGGCAGCCGCCCGCGCGGCCCGCATCCACAAGGAAGCGATCGTCGTCGACACGCACATCGACACGACGATGATGCTCGGCCGCGAGGGGTGGGACTTCATGGTGCGTCATCAGCCCACGAAGGGCGAGGACAGCAACCATGTCGACCTGCCCCGTGCGCGGGAGGGTGGGCTCGACGCCGCCTTCTTCTCGATCTACATGCCCGGTACGGTCACGGGTCCTGAAGCGGTGAAGCGTTCGCTCATCCTGATCGATCACGTGCGCAGTCTCGCGGAGCGGCACCCGAACGAGATCGTCCTCGCGACCACGGCGGCGGAAGTCCGTGCCGCCCACAAGGCGGGAAAGTTCGCCGCGCTGATGGGGATGGAAGGCGGGCACATGATCGACGACAACCTTGCCGTCCTCCGCGACTACCAGCGGCTGGGCGTCCGCTACCTCACGCTCTCGCACAGCGTGAACACGAACTGGAGCGATTCCTCGGGCGACACGCCGAAGCACAACGGCCTCACCGACTTCGGCAAGGACGTCGTTCGCGAGTTGAACCGCCTCGGCATGCTCGTCGACATCTCGCACGTGTCCGACAAGACGTTCTGGGACGCGATGGAGACGAGCAAGGCGCCGCTCGTCGCGTCGCACTCGTCGTTGCGATCGATCTCCGGTCATCCCGCGCAACATGACCGACGACATGATCCGCGCCCTTGGCGGCAAGGGCGGCGTGATCGATGATCAACTACTCGCGCAGCTTCCTCTCCGACGAGCTGTATCAGGCCGGTCTCAAGAACGTGCCGCTGGCCGAGAGGCCGACCGTCTCGTGGGAGAAGATCGTCGAGCACATCGACCATGCCGCCAAGCTCGTCGGCGCGACGCACGTCGGCCTCGGATCGGACTTCGACGGGACGACCGTGCCCGACGGGATGGACGATGTGTCGATGCTGCCGAAGATCACCGCGGCGCTGCTCGACAAGGGCTACAGCGAGCAGGACGTGAAGAACATCCTCGGCGAGAACATCCTGCGCCTGCTGGAAAGGTCGATAGGTCGGCCGGAAAGCAGATCAGGGCAGAACAGGCTGATAGGCAGGACGGGCGGGATGGCTAAAGGCTGTCACTATCCTGCCTATTCTGCCCCTCCAGCCTGTCCCGCCCGTCCCGCCCGCTCCCTGCCGTCAGAATCGGTACCCCAGACCGAACGTGACGCTCTGCGCGTTGACCGCCGTGTCCGACGCGATGTGCGAGACACGGTAGCCGACGTCCGCGACCAGGTGTCCCGCGATCGGCGCCTCCACGCCGCCGCCGAGCGCAAACATGAACGACGTCGATGCCGCCGGCTGCGTGAAGTCGCCGAGCGATTCGATCTGACTCGTGACGTCGTCACCCGAGATCGGCGGCGTGAGCGCGCCGACGAGCGTGCCGCTCGAGTACGTGAACGTGGCGTTCGGCGTCATCCTCGCGAAACCGGCGCCGCCGAACACGTACGGCGACACGTGCGGATTCACCGGCATCGTCCAGCGCAAGCCTCCCATCGAATACCAGGCCGGCACGCGTGCTTCCCCCGTCACCGAGAGTCCGCCGTTGGCGAGCGTCTCAGTGACGGCATCGACGGCGGGCTGCGCCTGTGACGGCTGCAGGTTGTGGAACTGTCCGATGTCGCCGAAGACGGAAAGGTGAGGCGCGACGCGCACGCCGACCTCTCCGAGCACGTCGCCCGACGTGCCGTCGGGGCTGGTGGCGAACCCGCCGGCGAACCGCGCGTACACATCGGCGTGCTGCTGCGCGTACGACGGCGCCGCCGCAAGCACGAGCATTCCGGCGATCAACAGAGTTTTCATGGAGAACCTCCGCGACAGACGTTGTGGCATCACGTGGTTCGACGGCTGACGTGTGACCGAGTTGTGACGATGCGTTGAAACATCGGTGTCGCATTGCACGCGCGTGTCAGCGCTTGTGTGCGCGCGGAGACATTGATTCCTTTCTTCGCGATTCCTTTCAGCAAGACTACGGGCCGCCCTGCATACGCAGGGCTACGATGCAGGCATGCACATCTCGGCGGTGTTCATCCGGCGGCCGATTGCGACGAGCCTGCTCATGCTCGGCATCGCGCTGTTCGGTGTGATCGCGTATCGCGCGCTGCCGGTGAGCGATCTTCCGAACGTCGATTTTCCGACGCTGAACGTCGGCGCGGGATTGCCGGGCGGCGATCCTGGAACGATGGCGTCGGCGGTCGCCAGCCCGCTCGAGCGGCAGTTCACCACCATCGCGGGCCTCGACGAGATGACGTCGTCGAGCTCCGC
This sequence comes from uncultured Acidobacteriota bacterium, assembly GCA_963794305.1. GTDB lineage: Bacteria > Acidobacteriota > Vicinamibacteria > Vicinamibacterales > CAVVIG01 > CAVQFC01. The sequence continues at coordinate 93,353 of CAWCDQ010000038.1, forward strand.
CGGCAGCACGAACGTCACGCTCCAGTTCGATCTCGGCCGCGACATCGACAGCGCCGCCGTCGACGTGCAGACCGCGATCGCGGCGGTGATGCCGCTGCTGCCGTCGGGGATGCCGGCGCCGCCGTCGTTCCGCAAGTTCAACCCCGCCGACCAGCCGATCATGTTCCTCGGCCTGACATCGGACGTCGTGCCGATGTACGTCCTCGACGACTACGCCGAGAACATGATCGCGCCGCGCATCTCGATGGTGAGCGGCGTGTCGCAGGTGCAGGTGCAGGGCGCGCAGAAGTACGCGGTTCGCGTGCAGGTGGATCCGGACAAGCTGCACGCCGAGGGCATCGGCCTCAACGAGGTCAACGCGGCGCTGCAGAACTGGAACGTCAACACGCCGACGGGACAGCTCTTCGGCCCGTCAACGACCTACAACATCAAGGCGGCCGGCCAACTGATGAACGCGGATGCGTTCAAGCCTGTCGTGGTGGCCTACCGGCACGGCGCGGCCGTCCGCCTTGACCAAATCGCCAACGTCCTCGACAACGTCGAGGACAACAAGAACGCCTCGTGGCTCTACACGAAGGCCGGCGCCCGGCGCGCCATCAACCTCCAGGTGATGCGCCAGCCGGGCAGCAACACCATCGAGGTGACGGACGCCGTCCGCGCCCTGCTGCCGACGTTCCAGCAGGCGCTGCCGCCGTCGGTCCACCTGACGATTCGCGGCGACCGCTCGAAGAACATCCGCGAGGCGTTCAGCGACATCCAGTGGACGATGCTGATCACGCTGCTCCTGGTGGTCGCGGTGATCTTCGCGTTCCTCCACAGCGGATCGGCCACGCTCATCCCCGCGCTCGCGCTGCCGTTCTCGATCCTCGGGACGTTTGCCGTCATGCAGGTGATGAACTTCACGCTCGACAACCTGTCGATGATGGCGCTCATCCTCTCGATCGGCTTCGTCGTCGACGACGCCATCGTCATGCTGGAGAACATCGTCCGGCACATCGAGCAGGGAGAGGCGCCGCTGGAGGCGGCCCTCAGCGGATCGAAGGAAGTCGGCTTCACCATCGTCTCGATGACGATGTCGCTCGCGGCGGTCTTCATTCCCATTCTGTTCATGAGCGGCATCCTCGGCCGGCTGTTCCGCGAGTTCGCGATCACCATCACCACGGCGATCCTGATCTCCGGCGTGGTGTCGGTCACGCTGACGCCGATGCTCGCGAGCCGCTTCCTGCGCGTCGCGTCGCTGCACGGCCACGGGCGCTTCGCCCGCCTGATGGAGGACCTGTTCCAGCGCGCCTTCCGCGCGTATGAGTGGACGCTGGCGATCGTGCTGCGGCATCGTCCGGTGATGCTCGGCGTCTTCGTGGCCGTGCTCGCCGCTACCGTGGCGATGTTCGAGATCGTGCCGAAAGGCTTCATTCCGGACCAGGACAACGACTCACTCAACGTGAACGTGCAAGCCGCCCAGGGGACGTCGTACTACGACATGGTCCAGAACCTCAGCAAGGTCGCCGCGGTCATCAACGCCAACCCGTACGTCGACACGTTCTTTGCGAGCACGGGCGGCGGCTTCGGTTCGATGAACATGGCGCGGTTCAACGTCCAGCTGACGCCGCGGCGCAACCGGCCGCTCACCGCGGCGCAGATCGCCCAGCAGATCCGGCCGCAGCTGCTTCGCTTTCCGGGCTTCCGCGCGTTCGTGAGCCTGCCGCCGGCGATCCAGATCGGCGGGCGGCAGGGCAACAGCTCGTACACGCTCACCGTTCAGAGCGCCGACACGGCGGATCTCTACGACTGGGCGGCGAAGCTCGAGGCGGCGATCGTGCCGCTGCCCGAGGTGCAGGACGTCTCGGACGATCTGCAGATGAAGAGCCCGCGCGTCAACCTCGTGATCAACCGCGACGAGGCGGCGGCGCTCGGCTTGAGCGCCAGCGACATCGAGACCGCGCTCTACGACGGCTTCGGCCCGCAATGGGCCTCGACGATCTACGGGTCCCAGGCGCAATACAAGGTCCTGCTCGAGCTCGATCCCAAATATCAGGAGCACGCGGACTCGCTGCAGACGATTGCGTTCAAGACGTCGGCGGGGGCGCTCGTGCCGCTGCAGGCCGTGGTGACGCCGCAGGAAACCGTCGGTCCGCAAACCGTGAATCACGTCGGCGAGCTGCCGGCGGTGTCGATCTCGTTCGGCCTTCGCCCCGGCGTGTCGCTGGGCGCCGCCGTGGATCACATCAACCGCGTGGCCGCCCAGGTCCTGCCGCCGACGGTGACGACGACGTTCCAGGGGTCGGCCAAGACGTTCCAGCAGTCGATGACCAACCTCGGCCTGCTGCTGTTCATCGCCATCGGCGTGGTCTACATCGTGCTCGGGATGCTGTACGAGAGCTACATCCACCCGCTCACGATTCTTTCCGGCCTGCCGTCGGCCGGCCTTGGCGCGCTCGTCACGCTCTACCTGTTTGGCGACGAGCTGAACATCTACTCGTTTGTCGGGCTCGTGATGCTGGTCGGCATCGTGAAGAAGAACGCGATCATGCAGATCGACTTCGCGCTCGAGGCGGAGCGGCAGCACGGCAAGTCGCCCGCGGACGCGATCTACGAGGGCTGCCTGATCCGCTTCCGCCCGATCATGATGACCACGATGGCGGCGCTGCTGGGAGCCGCGCCGATCGCGCTCGGCTTCGGCGCCGGAGGGGAAGCCCGGCGCCCGCTGGGATTGGCGGTCGTCGGCGGATTGATCGTCTCGCAGCTGATTACGCTGTACCTGACGCCGGTCGTCTACACCTACATGGCGGCGATCCCGAGCCTGTCTCGATCCGTGTGCCCACCTGCCTGCGATCGTGCCGCTTGACCGGCATCACCGACAACCGCGAGATCCTGACGAGCGCGAAGTCCTTGAACCAGGGGTCGGCCTTGACCTCCTTGAGCGTGACCGGGCGCTTGAGCTTCTTCACGGGGCCGACGTCCACGACGTACGCCTTGCCGGTGGCGTCGGCGGGATCGGGATAGGCGTCGCCGAGCGCCTTCGCGATCCCGACCATCTCGATTTCTCGTCGCCCGTGTGGTAGTAGAACATCTGGTCGCCCTTGTGACCGACCGCAGGTTCCGCTGCGCGACAGGGTTCCTCACGCCGCTCCAGGCCGTCTTCTTGTCCTTCACCAGGGCGTCGAAGCTGTAGTTTGACGGTTCTTCCTTGAATAGCCAGTTCATACAATTGACAAGTGGGAAGTGAGAATTTACAAAGCGTCAGACGGCGTTAGACTCCTTGTAAATTGTCCCCTGTAAATTGTCAATTGCTGAAAGACCGCATCCGCCTGCCTGTCGGTGTCGTCGGCGGGATCGGGATAGGCGTCGCCGAGCGCCTTCGCGATCCCGACGATCTGCTTCTCGTCGCCGGTGTGGTAGTAGAACACCTGGTCGCCCTTCTTGACCGAGCGCAGGTTCCGCTGCGCGACAGGGTTCTTCACCCCGCTCCAGGTCGTCTTCTTGTCCTTCACGAACGCATCGAAGCTATAGTTCGACAGGCTCTTCTTTGAATAGCCAATTCATACAATTACAAGTGGGAAGCGAGCATTCATAAGCGTCAGGACCGTGCTTCGTAGATCGTAATTGTCAGTATCGATTGCTGAAGACGACCGCCTCCCGTCCGCGTGCTGCTCGTCGGGATCAATCCCGGCATTCGCTCGTCGCAGGTCGGCCACCATTTCGCCGGACCGTCGAACCGCTTCTGGAAGCTGTTGTACGACGCTCGCCTGGTGCCGGAGCCGATTGGGTTTGCCGATGACCACCGGCTGCCGGAGTGGGGATTCGGCATCACGAACCTGATCGCGCGGCCGACGCCGGGTATCGATTCGCTTCGTCCCGACGAGTACATCGCCGGCGCGAAAACGCTGCGCAGAAAAATCCGCCGCGTGAAACCCGAGATGGTCGCCTTCATCGGCGTGACGCTGTTCCGGTCGTTCTTCGGGATCCGGGCCGGCCAGAAGGTCGCGCTCGGCCCGCGGGAGGAACGGATCGAGGGCGCGCGCGTCTTCGTCCTGCCGAATCCCAGCGGGCGGAACGCGAATTTCTCGTACGAACAGATGCTCGACGCGTTCGCGCGGGCTGCGCCGGGCGATGGAGTGAATGCTCGAGCCGGTGACGTCCGTCGTTCACATCCGGCTTGACTTGACCGTTCGAGCAGCGTAACTTCTTCCGCGCCGTCGCCTCGTGCGGCGGCGTCCCTCCGGGTTTTTCATTCCGCGCGCTCCGGCTTTATCGGCATCCTCCGTCGTTCCCGAGTCGAGACGGTCGACCACAGTCGAAAGGAGCCTTGTATGCGCCGGACTCTGTTCATGGCCGGGTTGTGGCTGTTGCTCTGCGCACCATCCTGGGCGCAAACCCTCGGCACAATCACCGGAGAAGTCAAAGATTCCAGTGGAGCCGTGATCCCCGGTGTCGTGGTGACCGTCGTGAACAAGGCGACCAACGCGACCCGCACGAGCATCAGCAACGCGGTCGGCCTGTTCGACTTCCCGGCGCTGCCGCCGGGGCCCTATTCCGTGAAAGGCGAGATCGAAGGGTTCAAGACGGTGACCCGCGATCTCGAACTGCAGGTGCAGGCCACCGTACGCGTCGACCTGGCGATGGAGCTCGGCACGATATCCGAGATGGCGACCGTCACCGGTGTCTCGCCGCTCGTGGAAACGACCAACGCCACGGTCGGGACCGTCATCGAAAACCGGCGCATTGTCGAGCTGCCGCTCAACGGCAGAAACTATCTGCAGCTCGTCGCGCTCAGTCCCAACGTCAGCGCCGATTTCGCCGGCCCCGGGCAGGCGGGCGACCGGCAGGGGGGCACGCGTTCGAACCAGCAGCTGTCCGTGTCGGGGCAGCGCCGCGAGTTCAACTACTACACGCTCGACGGCGTGGACAACACCGACGTCAATTTCAATACCTATATCTTCCAACCGTCGGTGGATGCGCTCGAGGAATTCAAGGTGCAGACAGGCGTCTACTCCGCCGAATTCGGGCGTGAGGCGAGCCAGGTGAACGTCGTCACGAAATCCGGGACGAACAGCCTGCATGGGACCGTGTTCGAGTTCTTCAGGAACGACGCGCTGGATGCCAGGCCGTACGCCTTCAACGCCGCCCAGGCCGCCGCCCCGAAGGCGCCGTTCAACTGGAACCAGTACGGATACACCGCGGGCGGCCCGGTGCTGAAGAACCGCCTGTTCTTCCTGTCGAACTGGGAAGGCTACAACGATCGGAAGCAGTTCCAGACGCTCTACAGCACGGCATCGAAGGCGATGCGGGGCGGCGATTTTTCGGAACTGCTGGGCAGCCTCGGCCCGATCAACCCGCAAACCGGCCAGCGGACCGGGATCGTTGTCGATCCGGCGCAGTGCACCGTCGTCGGCACGACCCGAACCTGCGCGCCGTTTCCCGGCAACATCATTCCGGCGAGCCGGCTGGACGCGACCTCCAGGCAGCTGCTCGAGTTTTTTCCGGAGCCGAACACCAGCGGCGGTGGACTCACGAACAATTACCTGGCGCTGCAGGATCGCGTCATCGACAAGTACCAGTACACGCAGCGGATGGACTTCGTGCAGAGCTCGAAGATGGCCTTGATGGGCCGCTACAGCTACGCGACGGAGAACGAAACCATGCCGGCGCTGCAGCTGAACGGCACCAAGCTCGACACGCACATACATCAGGTCGCGATTGGCCATACCTGGACGGCGTCGCCGACGGTCGTCAACGAATTCCGCCTCGGCTACAACTACTTCTTCAATACCTTCGGCCGGGAACTGGCGAACGTGCGAGACGTGAACAAGGAGCTGAACATTCCCGGCCTCATGGATCCGCCGGCGGAAGCGTGGGGCATTCCGCAGGTGGCGATCACCGGGTTCAGCACGTTCGGCGACAACACCGAAGGACCGTATACGAACCGCAACCACGCGCTCGAGTTCAACGACAACCTGTCGTGGATCCGCGGCCGGCATGCGCTGAAGCTCGGCGGCAGCCTCCGCTACGACCACTACAATCAGAACGGCAACCAGTTCGCGCGCGGCAGTTTCCAGTTCCAGAACATCGCCACCGGCTACGCGTTCGCCGACTACATGCTCGGGTACACGCAGCAGAACGAAGCCGCGGTCGCGCTCGCGGTGACCAAGTTCCGCGCGGTGAGCCAGGCGTACTACTTCACCGACACGTGGAGAGTCCGGTCGAACATGACGTTCGATCTCGGCCTTCGCTACGAATACACTCCGCCGTGGTTCGACGCCAACGGCACGCTGATGAACGCCTCGCTCCCGTGCCACGACACCACGCCGAACGTCTCGGATCCTGCGTGTCATCCGGTGCTGGTCCGGATCGGCAGCGGCGACGTCTATCAGGACACCGTGCTCCGCTTCGCGCCGAACATTCAGGTCGCCCGCGACGGACGCCTTGGCGACAACCTGGTCGGCGACGACAAGAAGAACTTCGCACCGCGCGTCGGCTGGGCGTTTACGCCGAGCGACAAGTGGTCGGTGCGCGCCGGCGCCGGCATCTTCTACATGCAGGACACCGGCAATCCGCGGTTCGACATGGCGCGCAACCTGTCGGGACGACGCCGCGACAACACGCTGCTGCTGACACCGGACCTCACCTTTCAGCAGCCGTTCAGAGGCGTCGGGACCAACAACGACTGCGGCGTGGCGCCGCCGCTCGTGTGCCTGACCAACGTCTACGTCCTCGGCAACATGCCGGATCGCAAGACGCCGTACATGCTGCAGTATCTCTTCAACGTCCAGCGCGAGCTCGGGGCCTCGACGGCGATCGAGGTGGGCTACCTCGGATCGCACAGCTACCGGCTGGAGCGCATGTTCGACTGGAACGAGACGATACCGTCGGTCAGCGGGTCGGTGCAGAGCCGCAAGCCGTATCCGGAGTTCACCAAGGTCCAGGAGATCGGCAACGTCGCCGAGGCCCGCTACAATTCGCTCGCCGTCAAGCTGACCCGCCGGCTGCACCAGGGCTTGTCGGTTCTCGGCGGCTACACGTTCTCCAAGTCGATGGACAACGGCAGCGGCATTCGCACCCTCAACGGCGACACGCTGTTCCCGCAGAACAGCTTCTGCCTCGACTGCGAGTGGGGGCCGTCGGTGTTCGACGTGCGTCACCGCCTGACGGCGTCGATCCTCTACGAGCTGCCGTTCGGCCCCGGCAAGCCCTTCCTGCAGGACGGTGTCGGCGGCGCCGTCCTCGGCGGCTGGCAGGTCAGTACGATCATCTCGATGTCGAGCGGGTTCCCGCGTACAGCCTACGTCGGCACCGATCGATCGAATACCGGAGGCGGGCAGGATCGTCCGAACGCGACTGGTCTGGATCCGACGCTGCCGGGCGATCAGCAGTCGATTGCGCGATGGTTCAACACCGACGCGTACGTGCTGCAGCCGTTGGGCTCGTTCGGCAACGCCGCCCGCAACACGTTTACCGGTCCCGGGATCACCAACGTCGATGCGTCGATCATCCGCAACTTCCGCATGGCGGCCAGCAAGACCCTTCAGTTCCGCCTCGAGGCGTTCAATTTGCTGAACAACCCGATCTGGAACGACCCGAACACCACGTTGACGAGCCCGCTCTATGGCACGATCAACACCACGAGACGGCCGATGCGTGAAATGCAGGTTGCCTTGAAGTTCGTATTCTGACTATCGTCATGCGGCGTTCGCGCGGCTGCGGCGCGAGATGGAGACACATGACAACAGATCGCGTCGCGGTTCAACGTGTGGCGGTACTGCAGAGGGCGGCGTTTGCGTGCGTCGCGGTTCTCGCGTGCGCGAGCCTGGCGCGTGCGCAGGATCCGGTCCGGTTCGCCGGCGCTCCGTGCGCCACGCCACCCGTGCTGCACTGTCCGGACAAGGACTGTCCCTCCGACCGGGTGATCAACGAAGGGCCCGTGGTCGAGATGAAGACGCGCCGCACGTATTTCCTCGACTACCCGTGCGACATGAAGCCGGGCGAGAAGGTGACGTTCGTGCTGGCGCTGCACGGCGCCGGCTCATACGGGAACTGGCAGCGCAACTACTTCCCGCTGATGGACTACAAGGACAAGTACCGCCTGGTGATTGCCACGCCCAACTCGCCCACGCGCGTCTGGTCGGAGGCCGACGACGAGTACCTGCACAACATCGTCGATTCGGTGGTCGCTCAGATCGGCAAGGACAACGTGAAGGCGTTCTGGCTCGCCGGCCATTCGCAGGGCGGCATGACGTCCAACCGCATCGTGCGAACCGATTTCTTCAAGGACAAGGTCGATGGCTGGCTGTCCTTGTCCGGTGGCCGTCTTGGGGCGAACCCGGGCCGCGGCAATTTCGCCGCGATGTTTCCGCCGGGAGGCGCGGCTGGTGGCCGCGGCGCCGGCCCCGGGCCTGGTCCTGCCGCACGCGACGACGGGACTCCCGGCGACCGATTTCTCGTTCATCTACGAAACCGGCCAGCGCGAGATGGATGAGAAGGGACTGCCGGAAAGCTCCGCGTGGGCAGCGAGACTCGGCTGCGGACGCGCGGCGCGCGCCGATCGAGATTGCCGACGTGAAGGCCGGCTACGTGTTCGACGGCAGCCGCCAGAATCCGCCGGTCCCGGCCTGGGGCCTTCTGCCGGCGCCCGGCAAGGCACGCGTGTTCACGTACGCCGACTGCAAGGACGGCCGCGTGGTTGCCGACGTCGTGCGTCTCGACAAGGGGCACACCGAAGGGCTCGAGCCCGCGATCACCGAGGAGCTCGTCAAGCTGATGGTGTCCGCGCGCGGCGGCAGGATCGCGGGCACGCCGTAATCCCGCAGGACGCCCTCGGTACCGTGACCACGAAAACACGAAGGGCACGAAGACGCACGAAGAAGAGAACGTATTTACAGCTGGTTTTCTTCGTGCGTCTTTGCGTTCTTCGTGGTTTCAGGTTCTGGACGCGTTCATCGCGTCACGGTGAGCGTGCCGTCCGCGATCGGCCCTTCGCAGGTCGTGGTGCCCGTGTAGGCGGCCGCGATTCGGCCGGCGGCGATGTCCCTCGTGGCGGCGTGCATCGTGATGCCGCACAGCGGCGTGATATCGCTGCCGCCGGCGGGGAAGTCGAGCGTCAGCGTGAGAGCCCCGTTGGACAGCGTGCCCGAGAGGGTGCCCGTCTTCTGCTTGTGGCACGAGCCGCACGATCCATCGTCCGGATTGGCCGAGTTCAACACCACAGCGCCGGACAGCTGGTCGCCATTCTGCGTCACCGTCCAGGTGAACGTCTCGGCCCCCTGCGCATCGTCGCCCGTGCCTTTCCACGTCCCCGTGAGATTGGCGGAGGTGAACCCGGGGACGGTTGTCGTCGTAGTCGGCGTGGTGGGCGCCGCCGGGTTCGGCGCCGACGAGCTGCAGGCGGTGGTGATGAGGATCGCCGCGGCGAGCAGCGGGATCGAGATCTTCACGGCACTGGAGTATAGACCCTCGTGCGCGATATCTTCTTCTGATTCACGATGGGCTCGAACTCCGGCGACTCGCGTGTCGCGCGGACGATTTCTGACGGGAGGGCAGATGTGTCAGCGCCGACGCTAAGGACGACGAACTCATCCGACGAGGTTCCGGCAATCGATACGATCGTGCTGGCATTTGCGGCCGACCCCGTCGCGCGATGGTGTTGGCCGGAATCCCATTCGTACATCAGCAGCATGGCGAGCTTTACGCGCGCATTCGGCGGCGGCGCCTTCTTGCACAATAGCGCGTACTGCAGCGACGACTATGCCGGCGCGGCGCTGTGGCTTCCTCCCAACGTGCATCCCGAGGACGAGGCTGTGGTCGAGGTCCTGGAGCGCACGGTCGCGGCGTCCATCCGCGGGGATCTCTTCGAGGTCTTCGACCAGATGGCCAGGTACCACCCAGGCGAGCCGCATTGGTATCTCCCGCTGATCGGCGTGGATCCTGCGCATCAGGGCAAGGGCTACGGCGCGGCGCTGATGACGCACGCCCTTCAGCAGTGCGACCGCGATCACACGCCGGCCTATCTGGAATCGACGAACCCCAGGAACATTTCCTTGTATCAGCGCCACGGCTTCGAGGTCATCGGCAGGATCCAGGTCGGCGGGTCGCCGCCACTCACTCCGATGCTGCGACAACCCCGCTGAACAAGGGGCCACGAAATCACGAAATCACGAAAGTAGTGCGGACCTTCAGGTCCGCCGTGTCGGGCAGGGCGGTGCGCACGCGCGGATCGAAAGGACCACACAATGCGACACATCTTCGTCGGTGCGATCTTCGTGTTCACCATTTGGTTGCCTGCACTGGGTCGCCAGACCGGGCCAACAATGCAAACCGTCGCGACGACCTCGGTTGAGCAAACGCTCATCGAGCTGGAGAAGGCCTGGAATGCGGCCTTTCTGAGGAAGGATCTTGCGACGCTCGAACGAATCATGGCTGACGACATCGTGATCGTGTACGGCGACGGATCGCGAGCTACGAAGGCCAAGGACCTGGCAAGCCTTGGAAAGGGGGAGCAGGTAACGACGTCAACGCAGGATGAGTTTCAAGTCCGCGTCTACGGGGATGCGGCCGTCGTGATGTCGCGCTTGTCCTCGACAGGCATACGAGAGGGGAAGCGGTTCAGTGCGCAGTTTCGGTACATTGATGTCTTTGAGAAACGGGACGGGCGATGGCAATGCACGATGACGCAGAATACGCACATCGGGAAGGTGACACTGTAGAACCACCTGGTGTGACCTTCGATCAGACCGCCGCGAAGCGTGCCGTTCCGCGCCCGTGTTTTCGTGCGCGGTTCGAACTCCGCGTTCTTTGCGATCTCCGCGGTTTCTTCTTGTTCGGGAGTGCTACGTCACGAGATCGACGCGTTCGCCCTCGAGGGCGGCCTCGGCCCGCCGCGCTGCGGTGAACGCGCGGACGGTTGCGGGACCGTCGGCGACCGGCAGCAAGCGATCGGCCCAACGCTGCCTCGCGAGGCCGGCGAAGAAACACAGCCACAGTTCGCGATCGAACGCGGCGGCGACCTGACCGCGCAGCGTGTGCCACGCGAGGGCGCCGGCCGCTCGCGCCGCCTTCGACAGCAGATGCACCGGCACGCCGCCGATGCGCCGGCCGCCGGCGTGCGGCGGCGCCTGCATTTCGGGCTCCTCCATGTCGAAGCCCCAGTGTTTGAAGAGCAGCGCGCGGCTGACGCCGTGCCAGTACATCCAGCGGCGGAAGTACGGCTTCTCGAGCCGTGACGCGGCGACGAGATGGTGGACCACCATGTCGGGGAGATAGAAGCCTCGCACGCCCATCGCGCGTGCACGCAGGTGCCACTCGCGCTGCGCCTGGTTGCGCAGCGTGCCGGACTTCCGACCCAGCCGGTTGTCGAACAGCCCGACGCGATCGAAGACGTCGCGCCGGTAGGCGACGTTGACGCCGAGCGGCCACGAAATGTCGCAGCCGAACTCGCGCGCGCGGCTGCCGTGGTCGAGCAGCGCGATCACCTTCGCGTGGAGACTGGAATGCTCGTCGAGCCAGACCGGCTTGGGCGCGCCCCACAGCGGCAGCACGCGGCCGCCGACGAACTCGCACCTGTGATGGCGCAGGCCATCGTCGGCCCGCTCCAGCCAGTCGGCGTCGAACCGCGCATCGTCGTCGGTCGCCGCGATGATGTGGCCGCGGGCGGCCTTGATGCCGGTGTTCAGCGCGGCGTACTTTCCCTCCTGCGCCTCGAAGAGATAGCGCACAGGAAACGGATACCAGGTCGCGGCATGCTCGACGATCAGCCTCGTATCGTCGATCGACCCGTTGTCGACGACGATTAGCTCGACCGTGCCAGGCAGACGAATACCGGCAAGGCTCTTGAGCGTATCGCCAAGGTCACCGGACCGGTTAGCGGTAGCGATGATGATCGACGCGTTCATCAGCGGCTCTGTGTTGCCTCAGCGGTTAGCTGTCGCAATTGCCGGGCCAGTACCGACAAGGGGCAGACCATGAACGGACGATGAAGGAGGATGAAGATCAGAGGCACTTTCATGCCGTCTCGATGCTGTACCTGATGAAGAAGATTCTTAGCGAGGATGAGTTGGCGTATTGATCCGAAACGTTCGGGCATGTCAGCGACGGGGAACAGCGCTTGCTGACAAATCGAGGCGACTCTGCGATGAGTTCCCTTCGGCGAACGGTTGTCAACCTCGTGCTGGGCGCATTGATTGCCGGGTCGGCCTACGACGTCGTGACCGACCAGGAGCATTGGCCCTTTTCGCAGTACCCGATGTTCTCGGGCGTATGGCGGAGTCCGACGTTCACCTGGCTGCGCCTCTTCGGCGTGACCGCGGATGGCCGCGAGTTCCCGCTCGACGCCAACCGGTTCATCGAGCCGTTCGATCAATCCCGCCTCCCCAAGGCGCTCCGCCGCATTCTCGACGGGCCCGACGGCCAGGTGCGCGTGCGGACGGCTCTCGCCGATTGCCTGACACGCTACGAGGAACTCCGCCGCCAACGGCGCCACGAAGGGGCACCGCTTGCGGCCCTGCGGCTCTACGAAGTGGAGTGGACGATCGATCCGGACGCCGCGAACATCGATCGTCCTGACCGCCGCGCGTTCATCGCCGAGGTCCGGCCGTGATCCGGCGCCTGCTCGGCTGGTGGAACGTCTTCTGGTTTGCTCCCGCTCCTGCCTCGACGCTCGGCGCCTGCCGCCTCCTGTTTTTCGGTTCGCTGTTCCTGTGGCAATGGCATCACGACTTCTCCGCATGGGGCCGCTTCTCGTCCGTGTTGTGGATGCCGGTGTGGCTGTTCGACGTCGCGCACATCCCCGCGCTTCCGCCGGCTGCGATCGCGGCGATGCAGTCGGTCTGGAAGGCGTCGCTGCTCCTGAGTGCCGTCGGCCTGTTCACGCGGCCGGCGATGGTGCTGGCCTTTGCGCTCGGCGCCTATCTGATGGGACTCCCGCACAACTTCGGCCAGACCCAGCACTTCGACACGCTCGTCGTGTTCGCCAGCGGCGCGCTGGCGCTCTCGCGCGCGGGCGACGCATGTTCGGTCGACGGGCTGATTGCCGCGGCGCGCGGCCGCTCGCTGTCCCCGCCGCCCGACGATGGCGAGTACCGATGGCCGATCCGCTTCGTGTGGGTCGCGATGGCGCTGATCTTCTGCGCGGCCGGCGTGTCCAAGCTGCGGCATTCGGGCCTGGAGTGGATCTTCTCGGACAACCTCGCGTGGCTTCTGCAGCGCCAGCAGTATCACATCTCGGACGGCGAGCCGCTCACGCGATGGGGTCTTGTCGTCGCGCAGCATCCTGCCTTCGCGCGGGGTCTGGCGTTCCTGTCCGTGTCGATTGAAGTGCTGTTCCCCTTGACGCTCTTCAGCCGGCGCGCGCGCTACGTGCTCGCCCCGGCCGGCCTTGGCATGCTGCTCGGCATCCGGACGTTGATGGGGCCGACGTTCGAGCAGTTCATGATGTGCTATGTCTTCTGGGTGCCGTGGGCATCGGTCGCGGCGACACTCAGGGAGCGGGTGACGATGGGTGCGATTCGCCTCGTCGTGTTCGACGGAGGCTGCGGCTTCTGCACGCGCACGGTTGCGGTGCTCAGGCGGCTCGACCTGCTCGGGCGCCTGCGGTTTGTGGACGGGAACGTCAGCGCGGCGTCCCTCACGTCGATTCACCCGTCCCTGACCGCCGAGGCGTGCCTGGCCGACATGCACGTTGTCGTCGGCCGCGAGTCCGGCGCGGTCTCCATCAAAACCGGCTTCGATGGGTATCGATCGATCGCGTGGGTGCTCCCGATTGCCTGGCCCACGCTGCCGGTTCTTTACGTGCCCGGGGTGCCGGCTGTGGGACGGCGGATCTATCGATTCGTGGCGTCTCACCGCTCCACGACAAGCTGTCGGCTTCCAGCCGCGGCCTCGACGTGACTCTGAAATTGCAAACGTAGGGATTGCAGGATTGCAGAAAGGAGGTCATAGGCCTTCGGCCTTCCCTCCTGCAATTCTGAAGCCTGCACTTCTGCAATTCGAGAGTAAGCCATAAAGACAGCAGCAACATCCGCCGAAACCACGGAAGGCCCCCCCAGCGGCCGGCGCAGTTTCGAGAAGAGGTGTGCCAATGCTGTCTCAGCGTCCCGATGTCGCGTCGTTCCTGTTGATGCTGCTGCTCTCGGCCGGCGTGGGCACGCTCAGCCACGCGGCGGGATTCTCGATCGTGGCGGCCGTCTTTGTCGGCGCCGCCACGGCGACCGTCGGATGGTGGGCGTCGGCGTCCGAGCCGTGACGCGGCGCCGCGCCGCGCGATCGGAATAATGAATTTCTAGTCGCCGTCACCGTCGTGGCTTTCCGAAGATTCCGATCAACTTCTTCACCGGCGCCGGGCTGGTGAACGCGAACGCGGCCGCGCGGTAGCAGGGCCGTCATCCCACCGGCGGACACATGTCCGCCGGTGCGGCCACCGTCTATACTCCTATAGCGTTTTCACTCCGTCGTAGTGCGGACCTTCAGGTCCGCCGTGTCGGGCAGGCCTGAAGGCCTGCACTACATCTGAATGAAAAACCATAGTGACCGAGAGGAATCCACATGGTCGGCGCGAGGAACGGCTCATTCGCGGCGGCAGCTCTGGTCCTCGTCTTCGGGTCGTGGCTCGCCGCACAGCCGGTGTTCACCGGCGACGAGATCTTTCCGCCCGATGAATTCGCGGCACGCCGCGCCAGGGTCATCGAACGGATCGGCGATGCGGTCGCCATCCTGCAGGGCGCGACCGAGCGGCCCGGCGAGCAGCCGTTCCGGCAGAACAACCAGTTCTTCTATCTGACCGGTGTCGCCGAGCCGCGCGCGATGCTCCTCATCGACGGGCGCACGAAGCAGACCACGATCTTCGTGAAGGCGTACGACGAACGGCGCGAGCAGCGCATGTTCGGGCCGGCGCTGCATCCAGGCAGCGACGCTGCGCGTGCGACCGGCGCCGACGCGGTGCTGGCCCGTGACGACTTTCCCGCCGCCGTCGCCGCGCTGGCCGGCAGCGGGCGGACGATCTACACCCCGTTCAGACCCGAAGTGCTCGGCGAAGCGTCAGCGTCGGACGCGGTCGCGCTCGCGCGCGCGACCGAGCAGGATCCGTGGGACGGCCGGCCGTCGCGCGAGCAGGCATTCCTGGCGAAGCTGAAGGCGGCATCGCCACGCTCGGCCATCAAGGATCTCGACCCGATTCTCGACGCCCTGCGGACGATCAAGAGCCCGCGCGAGATCGCGATTGTGCGCGAGGCGACGAAGATGACCGGCCTTGCCATCATGGAAGCGATGCGCGACGCCAGGCCAGGACGCTACGAGTACGAGCTCCAGGCGGACGCCGAGTTCGTGTTCAAGAAGTTCGGCGCGTACGGCGGCTCGTACTTCGCGCTGATTGCGACCGGCACGAACACGTGGTACTCGCACTATCACAAGAACACCGCCAGGCTCCAGGACGGCGATCTCGTGCAGTTCGACTACGCGCCCGACTACAAGTACTACCAGTCCGATGTGACCCGCGTCTTTCCGGCCAACGGCACGTTCACGCCGCGGCAGCGGGAGTTCTACACGATTTACCTGGCGCTGTATCGGGCGTTGATGACCTCGATCAAGGTGCACGCCTCGCCGCGAGACATCGTCAAGGACGCCGTGGTGAAGATGGATCGTCTCGTGGCTGACTTTCACTTCTCCGATTCCCGGATACGGACGGCCGCGGTGGCGTTCGTCGATCGCTATCGCAGCAGCAACGCCGCGAGCCTCGGCCACTCGGTCGGCATGGAAGTGCACGATGTCGGAGGGGCGCCGCCGACGCTGGAGCCGGGACAGATTTTCACCATCGAGCCGGCGATGCAGATTCCGGAGGAGCACATCGGCATCAGGCTCGAGGACATGATCCTGATCACCGAGACCGGCTACGAGAACCTGTCGGCGTTCGTGCCGATCGAGATCGACGACATCGAGCATGTGATGAGGGAACCGGGGTTGCAGAAGAAATGATGCACACGCGGCAGGAGCGCGGAATGACGCACGATCGTCGAAGTGTTCTCGCCGCCGCGGGCATCGTGCTCGCGTGCTCCGTGGTTGGCCTGGTACAGTCTCCGCCTCCAGCGGTTCCGACGATCGCCGTCCCGTCGGGCGGCGCCGTCGTCGAACAGACCTCCTTCGGCGCGGGACCGCCGGCTGCGCTCGCCGCCAGCTTCGACGGCCTGGGCGCCGGCTTCACGGGGCCGCAGGGTTCAGCGCTGCTGCGCAATCCGTCGGACAACAGCCTCGCGGTCGGACCGAATCACATCGTGCAGATCGTGAACACCCGGATGGCGATCTTCACCAAGAAAGGCAACCGATTCGACACGACCGGCCGCCCGCTCTACGGGCCGGTGCCCACCAACAACGTGTTCAGGGGATTCGGCGGGTCGTGCGAGTCGCGCAACAACGGCGACGCCGTGGTCCGCTACGATCAGATCGCGGATCGGTGGCTCATCGTGATGCCCGTATTCTCGCGCGCCGCGGAGCGGCCGGATCAGCCGGGCGAGTGGAAGGGCGGCGAGCCCGCCTATGTGAGTCCGCCCGGACGGCCCGGACAACCTGGGCCGGCCGTCCCGCTGTTTCAACCGCCGCAGGCAGCACCCGGCGCGCCGACCGACGCTGCCGCCCAGAACCGGGCCGCCGGCCGACGCGACGAATCGCCTCGAGGACCCTACTCGATGTGTTACGCGGTGAGCACCAGCTCCGATCCGCTCGGGAGCTACTTCCGCTACGAATTTCTCCGGCCGCTGTTTCCGGACTATCCGCGGCCCGCGATCTGGTCCGACGGCTACTACGTGCCGACCAGCACCAGCGACGACCGGATTTCCGAGCATGTCGCGACCCAGAAGCACGCCTGCGTCGCCGATCGAGCGAGGATGCTGGAGGGCAAACCGGCGGCGGAGCAGTGCGTCATCGTCGAAAACGTGAACTTCCTCAACAACGCCGACATCGACGGCAGGAATCTTCCGCCCGCGGGTGCGCCGAATGTGATGCTGGCCGCCGGCGGCACGCAGCTCGACAGGATCTTCGAGGCCGATACGATCGACGCGTGGCAGTTTCACGTCGACTGGAAGAGCGCTGCGAATACGAAAGTGAGCGGCCCGAAGAAGATCAGGGTCGCGCCGTATCGCTATCTATGCGACGGGCAGCTGTCCAACTGTGTGCCGCAGCCGGGCATCGAGCGCCGGCTCGACGCGCAGGGGGACAAGCTCATGGCGCGAGTGGTCTACCGCCGCATCGGCTCCCAGGAATCGATCGTCGCCGTGCACTCGGTCAACACGACCTCCGGCGGCGGCGGTGTTCGCTGGTACGAATTCCGGATCGACGCGACAGCGCGACGTCGCGCTGTATCAGCAAGGCACGTACGCGCCGGACAGGTTCTACCGCTGGCTGGCGAGTCCCGCGATGGATCGACTGGGCAACATCGGCATCGGATACTCGTTCGGCGGCACGCCTCATTTCGCCGGACAGCGGTTCGCCGGGCGGCGCGCCGGGGATCCGCCAGGTTCCCTGACCCTTGGCGAAACGGTCCTGGCCGAGGGAGAAGCGTCGCAGGACGCGGTGCGGTGGGAGGATTACACGCAGACCGCCGTCGACCCGAGCGACGACTGCACCATCTGGTACGTCGGTGACTATCTCCGGAAGGGCGTCGAGACCTACTCGTCCAGGATCGGCGCATTCCGGATGGCCGGTTGCGGAGGATAGGAGGGCGGATGCGACACATCGGCCGTCGAGATTTTCTGAAAGCGGCTCCAGCCATGACGGGCGCGATGGCTCTTGCCGCCAGGGTGGAAGGCGCTGCCGCCCCGCAGGCTGGGAGCGTCGGCGACGCCGCCCCACGAATCCAGGAGGCCGCGTCCGTCGCTGTCGCGGACTATCCGATCCATCCGACCCCGTACTTCGATGTGACCGTCACCGACAGGTTCTGGAAGCGAAAGATCGACACGAACGCCACGGTCACCATTCCCTTCGAAGTCCAGAAACTGATGGAGACCGAGCGGCGCCTGAGCGGCAACGTGCTCGAAGCGGCGATCCTGTCGCTGCGGACCCACCCGAATCCGAAACTGCAGGCTGTGGTCGACGAGAGGATTGGACAGCTGCGGAACGAGCGATGGAGCGGCAACAGCGGGTTCGAAGTGGCCGCCACGTACTACATGACGACGGGAAGGCGCGATCTTCTCGAGAACGCCACTGCTGCCGCGGCGCGCCTGTACGACGAGTTTCAAGCCGCCGACCCGCCGTTCTCGGGCGGCGAGCGGGACGCCATCAACTGCATTCAGCTCTATCGCGCCACGCGCGACAGAAAGCACCTCGATCTGGCCAGGCACTATCTCGACATTCGCGGCCGGGCCGACTCGGTCAATAGAAGCCGGCACAATCAGTCCTATGCCCCTGTCCTCGAGCAGCGCGAGGCGGTCGGGCACGCGGTCAACTGCGCCTCTTTGATGGTGTCGCTCGCCGACGTCGGCGTCCTTACCGGGGTCGACGCCTACCTCGATGCCGCACGACGCATGTGGCTCGACGTCGTCGAGCGCAAGATGTACGTGACCGGCGGCGTGGGCGTGACGGGGAACGAGGGGTTCGGCGAGCCGTACTCGCTGCCCAACCTCTCGGCCTACTCCGAGACGTGCGCCGTCCTGATGTTCATCACGCTGAACCATCGCCTGTTTCTGGCAACGGGCGACAGCCGCTACGTCGACGTCATGGAACGCGGCATGTACAACAATGCCGTCGACGGCGTGTCCACGAGCGGCGATCGCTTCTTCTACGTCAACCGTCTCGCCAGCGCGGGCGACGGCCGCGACAGCCGCTGGGCGCGTGCCTCGCTCGAGTGTTGTCCGCCCAATCTCATCCGCTTCCTCGCGTCGATGCCGGGATTGATCTACGCGAAGGATGCGCACGACGCGGTGTACGTGAACCTGTACATCGCGAGCGGCGCGTCGTTTGTCGTGGGCGGGCAGCAGCTGCGGCTCGCCCTCGAGAGCGAGATGCCCTGGGGCGGCGCGTCGCGGCTGACGGTCTCCACGGCTGGTCCCGTGAGAGCCTCGATCAAGCTGCGCATCCCGGGCTGGGCGCGCGAACGGCCGGTGCCGAGCTCGCTCTATGCCTACACCGATCGCCGCGAGTCGTCTGTTGCGATCGACGTCAACGGAGCACGCGTGAGCGCAGCGCCGGACGCGATGGGCTACGTCTCGCTCGATCGCGAATGGAAGAATGGCGACGTCGTGCGCGTGGTCCTGCCGGTCGAGATCCGTCGAGTCGTCGCCGACCAGCGCGTGACGCACGATCGGCGCCGCGTCGCGATCGAACGCGGCCCGATCGTCTACTGCGCGGAGTGGCCGGACGCCGACGGCGGCCGGGTTCTGGATCTGCAGATCGATCCCGGCGCGACGCTGACTTCGTCCACGGACGACAGGTTGGATGGCGGGGTGTCCGTCGTTCGGACACAGGCACGGAGCCTGACGAAGCCCGCCTCGCCGGCGAAGCCTCTCACGCTGGTGCCGTACTATCTCTGGGCGAACCGCGGCGCCGGGGAAATGGCCGTGTGGCTGCCGACGGGCGGCTACGCCATCGGCGATATCGGTCCGGCCGGCGGGTACATCTTTTTCGAGAACCCCAACTACGCGTCGGATGGATGGCGATATCTCGAAGCGGCGCCGTTCGATCAGAGCGGCGGCGCCAAATGGGGCTGCTTCCGGCATGCGATCGCCGGGGCGCGCGCCACGGCGATCGGCGCGGGCAGACAGAACACGATCGACATCCTCCGCGAATGCACCGACGCCGGCGTCGCGGCCGCGCTGTGCGCGAACCTCGACGTGTACGGCGTGCGCGGGTGGTTCCTGCCGTCGACAGACGAGCTCGCGACCATGTACCGCAACCTGAAGGCGTCTGGTCTCGGCGACTTTCGTGACGGCGGCGCCGCCGACAACTTCAGCTACTGGACCTCGTCGCAGGAGTCAGCCGACATGTCGCACCACATCGACTTTGCCGACGGCGGCCGCCAGCACTACGACGACAAGGATTTTCCAAGACGGGTCCGCGCGATCCGGCAGATCTGATCGCGCGGCTTGCATGAATGTTCCGATGTAGTGCAGGCCTTTAGGCCTGCCACGGCGGACCTGAAGGTCCGCACTACATCAGCACCTACCTCGAGGACGCCGTCGTCTTTCCGGCCTTGAACAGGGACAGATCGATGGCGTCGGCCATCGCCTTGTATCCCGCGTCGCTCGGGTGCAGGTAGTCGCACCCGTCGTACTTTTCGAGGAACTTCTTCGGATCGCCGGGATCGCGCGTGGCTTTGTCGAAGTCGATGACGCCGTCGTACGCGTTGCCCGTGCGGATCCAGTCGTTGACGGCCTGACGCTTCGCCTCGCCGGCCTCCGTGAAGTAGGCCGCGCCCCAGAATGGCGTCAGCGTCGCGCCGATCATCCTGATGCCGCGCGCGTGCGCCTGCTGGATCAGCTGCTTGTGGCCGGCGATGAGATCGTCAGCCGTCGGTGTCGAGTTCTGCCGCGCGTTGCCGATGTCGTTGATCCCTTCGAGCACGATGACGTGCGTCACGCCCGGGATCGCCAGCACGTGGCGCTCGAATCGCGCCAGCGCATTGATGCCGGCGCCAACCGCCCGCACGTCGATGCCTGGGGGCACGGACGCTTCGTTCAGCACGCGATTTCCGCCGATGCCGGCGTTGAGCACGCCCATCTTGATCCCGTCGCGAGAGCAGGCGGCTTGCCAGGAGATCGGGCCACCGATGGTTCGTGTCCGGCGTCGATCGCGAACCGTCCGTAATCGAATCGCCGAACGCGACGATGGCGCCCGTGGCATCCGGCGCGACGACGTCTACGCGCGACAGCATGAACCAGCTCTGAGTCCTGCCGGCCACGGGCATCGTCGCCTTCCCGGCGTGATTGCCGGTTTCTGAAACGTAGCTGGTCTGGAGCGCGCCGCCGTGCATCGTGATGCTGGCGGGCGTGTTGGTCGTGCCGGGCAGATAGAGATCGATGGCCAGGTCCGACATCGGCGGCACCGTCAGGTTCACGGGATCGCTGTAGACGACGGCGTTGGCGGGGATGGTCATCGTCGGGTGTCCGCTGAAGGTCAGCGGGTGTCCGGACGCCGCCTGGATCGCTCCTTCTTTGTCGCGAAGCGCGATGTGCGCGGCGCCGATCGTGACCGGCGCGGTGCCGTACGCGTTGCTGAGGACCACGCGCGCCCTGGATCCGCCGATGCTGGTGTGCACGATCTGCCGCAGCGTTTGATTCGTGAACTGGATGTACGGCGGCGGCGCGAATGTCTGGCCTGGCGCTGCCGCGACCGGCGGCGCAGGGGGCGCCGGACACCGGTTGTTGGCCATGAACGGCGCCGGTCCAGGGACGGGAGGCACTGGATTCTGCGGGCGGCCGACTTCCGCGGTCGCCCATGTGCCCACCCACCGATCGCCGCTGCCGCTTTGTGCGAGGGCGCCGGGTTCAATCGTGAGACACACGATCGCGAGAGCGAGTGCGAACACGACCGCAATGCCAGAGCCACGTGGTGTCTGCAAGAGTCGCAGTGTCGTCAAATTCATCGTCCCGCTCCTTTGCGCCGCGATTCTACTCCCGTGAGTCGGCTCCGTTACGCCGGATCGCACAAATCGGCGATGGGCTGTAGGTCCTCGGTCGAGCAGGCGCCGCTGCATATCTGTCGAACGCGATTCACAAGATAGGGCCGCCGGAAGAGGTGTGCTCATGGCAAGTCCTTCGTATCCGGTTTCATATTCGGATGAAGGCGCCAGAGGGCTGCGCAAGGACGGTGGCACGAAGCGCGAGCACGTCGCCCGGCTGGCCATCGAGAGCCTGGGCGGCAAGCTCGAGGCGTTCTACTTTGCGTTCGGCGCGGAGGACGTCGTCGTGATCGCCGATTTTCCGGACGCCGTTTCTGCGGCGGCGCTCAGCGTGGCGATCGGTACGACCGGGGCCGCGCGGTGCCGGACGACGCAACTGCTGACGCCGGCGGAGATGGACAAAGCGGTCTCGAAGAGCACGGCGTACCGAGCCCCCGGTCACGATTAGTGCGCTCTGCCCGTGGTCACCTAAGAGGTACGAGATTTTCATCCGCGGACGCGGATTACGCGGATTGAACCGAGAGACGTCCGGCGCCGGCCGCGAAGCGGCCGGTCTGTGTACGGAACGGCCGGCGCGAGTGCAAGCCCGATGAGCCTGTGGCTCGCGCTCACGCCGACCGTTTCGCACACAGGCGCGGCTGCGCCGCGCCGCCGGACTAGTAGTGCAGACCTTCAGGCCTGCCGAAACTTCTTCGCCGTGAGTTGGCGCCCTGAGTCACGGCTGGTATCCGAGCTCGAGTGCCTCTCTGGTGATCCGTTCGATGAACTCGCTCTTGGCGCGCGCGTACTGCTCTCGGCTCTCGTGATCGGCGCCGATGAAGTGTCGTGCCAGTTCGAGCTTGAGGCGTTCGTATTCGCGCGCCGCATCGTCGTGATCGCGAAGGTAGTCTCGAAACGCCAGCGTGCGCCGTTCCTCCAGACCGCCGTGCTGCACGACGTGGATGTGATGGGTGTGGGGCCAATGGGCGGGCCGATGAAAGAAAGGGCAGACGGCATCGTCGGGATGCGGTACGTGATGGTAGCCGAGCGTCGCGAGGGGATCGCCGTAGGCCGTCAGCGGGTCGAGAGCCGCGACCGACACCTGGATGTCGATGACCGGCTTGGCGCGCAGTCCTGGGATCGAAGTGGAGCCGTTGTGATCGATCCGAAGCGCGAGGGCGCCGAGCGCCGCGCGAAGCCGCGCCGCCTCGGCTTCGAACAGCCGCGGCCACTCCGGGTCATATGGAACAACGTCAATCCCTGTCGTCGGCATCACTGAATCCTGAATTTTATTCCTGATGCTGGAGCCACCGGAGCACGACCGGCCGCCGGTGACCGGCCTTGGGATGGCCTGGTCTGGCAGCGATGCCTGAGCCACCCTGTCAAATCTGCATAGTCACACTGCGCAGGCTTCCGCTATACCGGTAGTCATGCGAGCGAGGCGTCGACTGACGTCCGTCCTCTTCTGCGCGCTGGCCGCCGCCGTGGTGAATGCGGCTCAGCCCGCGCAGAGGAGCGCAAGAACATGGGTCGGGCACGAGCCCGAAATGGAAGCGCACCTGCGGACGGCGCGGGTCACTCGGCTGGAAGACATCGGTACCGGCGTGACGCTGCCGCGACGCGCCTACGTCGACGCCGTCCACACCCTTCGACAGCTTCGTCTGGAAGGTGATCCCGCCCGGACGGCACGGCGGCTACTGGGACAGCTACAAGTCGGAGATCGCCGGCTACCTGCTGGACCGCCGGCTCGACCTGCACATGGTGCCGCCCGCCGTCGAGCGGCAGGTCGACGGCGAGACCGGCGCCGCGATCATGTGGCTCGACGGACCGCAAAGCGTGAAACAGACCGGCGGCCAGGTCCCCAGCGGGGAGGTGTGGGGGCGCGCGATCCGCCGCATGCAGATGTTCGACAATTTCATCGGCAACACCGATCGCAACGCCGGCAACATCCTGATCGGATCGCCGGGCGAGCTGATTCTGATCGATCACTCGCGCGCGTTCGTCACCGATCGAAAGCTGCCGTTTCCGTTCGAACGCGTCGACGCCGCTCTGTGGGATCGCCTGACGAAGCTGACGCGAGACGATCTCGTCGGGACCATCGGCCCCTGGGTGGACGCCGAGGCGATCGACACGATGCTCCAGCGGCGCGAAACCATGGCCGACGAGGTCGGCAGGCTCGTGAAGAAACGCGGCCGCGCGCTCGTGATCATTCCCTGACGCGATGCATCGCACGATCGCGGCGATCGTCGTGGCCGTACTGCTCGCGAGCGGCGTGCGCGCGTCCGCGCAGGACATGGAGCCGCGCGCCTACTCGGCGTCGCCGGTCGGCGCGAACTTCCTCGTCGTCGTCGCGACCCGCTCGACCGGGGCGGTGCTGCTTGATCCGGCGCTGCCGATCACGGACGTCCACGCGGACATCAACGGTTTCGCCCTGGGCCTCGGCCACACGTTCAACCTGCTTGGCAAGCTGGGGCTCGTGTCCGTCGCGCTGCCGTACGCGGTCGCCGACGTCAGCGGCAGGGTGATGGAGAATGCCGCCGAAGTGCACCGGTCGGGGCTCGCCGACTCGCGGCTCAAGCTGTCGGTGAACCTGCGAGGCAACGATGCGATGTCGCCTCGGGAGTTTGCCGCCGCGCCTACGCGAACGGTCATCGGCGCGAGCGTGGCGTTTTCGGCGCCCACCAGTCAGTACAGCTCCACGAAACTCATCAACCTTGGCACGAACCGCTGGAGCATCAAACCGGAAGTCGGCGTGGCGGTGCCGTTGGGGCGGTGGGATCTCGACGGATATCTCGGCGTTCTGTTCTTCACCGACAACACCGATTTCTATCCGGGCGGTGTCGGGCGCTCGCAGGATCCTCTCCTGTCGATCCAGGGTCACGTCAGCTACACGATCCGGTCCCGGCTCTGGATCGCGGGCGACGCCACGTGGTACCGCGGGGGCAGCGCGCAGAACGAAGGAGGCAATCCGTCGCCGTCATTGAACAACGCGCGCGGCGGCGTCACCGTCTCGCTGCCGATACAGAAGCGGTATTCCCTCAAGGTGGCGTACGGATCGGGAGTCGTGGCGCGGACGGGAACCGATTTTCAAACGTTCTCGGTCGCATGGCAGGCGCTGTGGCTGAGTCCGCGCTGGTCCGGTCGCTAAGATCCGCCAAACTGCGTGACACCTGTGTTCTAGCTCTGCTGGAACTTCCAGAGAACAGATGAGTTCGTTTGTGTTGTCCGAAAGAATTCGCCGCGATATTTTGCATTCGCGTCTTGCTGAGGTCGCATTCGCTGCAGCAGAATGACGTTCCCCGGAGGACGCGTCATGAAGATCGCATCGGTGCTGCTGATCGACACGTGTGTCGCAGGCTCCTGCGATCATTTCGAATCGCTGCACCGATGGCTGCGTCTCGTCATTCCGGGCACACAGCTGTTCCGTACCGCGGATCGCCAGAGCTGGCCGCGAATCGATCCTGACGTCGTACTCATCCACGCGCCGCGCTCCGCGGCCGACACGCTCGCTGCTGATGTTCGTCGAGATTTTCAGCGCGACCCACACTCTGATCGCCCCGCACACGTCCGACTCGCATGGCCGCCCGTGCGTGGCGGACGAAACGCTCGAGGCGCTGCGCAGCCGAATCGCCGGCGCCCTCGGTCCCGCACAGCCGTTCCAGGTGTTGCCAGGCGTCGTCGGCTGCTCGGCGACGCTCGGCAAGGCTGCTGCGCAAGTCCACCTGATCGCGAGCTCCGACGCGGTCTGCCTGCTGCAGGGCGAGACCGGCACCGGCAAGGAGCTGTTCGCGAGGGCGATTCACTACTTGAGCGACCGCAAGCGGCGGCCGTTCGTGCCGGTGAACTGCGGCGCCATCCAGGACTCGCTCTTCGAGAACGAAATGTTCGGTCATGTCAGGGGCGCCTTCACCGACGCCCGCGAGGAACGCCAGGGACTGCTCGCGCACGCCGAGAGCGGAACAGTCTTCCTCGACGAGGTCGACTGCTTGAGCGCGTCGGCGCAGATCAAGCTGCTGCGCGTGCTGCAGGAGCGCGAGTACCGGCCGGTCGGATCGGCCCGCAGCGTCACTTCAGACGTGCGCGTGGTCGCGGCCACCAACACCGACCTGCGCCAGCGGGTAGACCAGCGCCTGTTCAGGGAGGATCTCTTCCATCGTCTCAACGTGCTGCGCCTGTTCATCCCGCCTCTGCGCGAGCGGCACGGCGATGCGACGCTGCTGGCGCGCACCTTCGTCCGCGATTTCGCGCGCCGCTACAAGCGCGAACCGCCGGCGTTGTCCGACGATGTGTTCACCGCGATCGACGGATACGGCTGGCCGGGCAACGTCCGCGAGATGCAGGCGGTGTTCGAACGCGCGGTGCTGCTCGCCAGCGGCGGCGCGATCGCCGCGGCCGATCTCGAGATCCCGATCAGCGCGCGGACGGCAACGGTGCCGCTCAGCATGCAGCGCGCGAAGGCCACCGCCATTCAGAACTTCGAGCGCAGCTACCTGCGCGATCTGCTCGCGCAGTGCGCCGGCAACGTCAGCCTGGCCGCGCGCATCGCCCGCAAGGAACGCCGCGCGTTTCAGCGTCTGCTCCGCAAGTACAACCTCACCGGCGCGGAGTTCCGCGGTCTGCCGCATAGCATCGCCGGCTGACCGCGCCGGCGTGCGGCCGATTGCCCGCACCCTGCGGTGGTATCGCCGCACGTGCGCCGGACCTGAGCGGAATTCTGGATGCGGCCAGCCGGCCGCACTGCCGCAGAACGCCGCGTAAAAACCGGAACGATTCCCCGCGTCGCCAATGGGCGCGCCCTTGCACTCGCGAGTGCAACCAGGGCAGCTGGATGCGTGAAGAGTTGAAGCGGCAGATTCTGCGCTACCTCATGCTTCACCCCAATGCCCGCGATTCCCCGGACGGCATTCGCGTGTGGTGGATGGACCCCGAAGCGCGGCCACGCTTCCCGAAGTCGAAGAGGCGCTCGCCGCGCTCGTCCAGAGCGGATGGGTCGAGGTCCGGGGGGAGGGTGACGTGCATCTGTTCGGACTGCTGGCCGACGCGACGGACGAGATCCGCCGGTACTTGATCGACGAGAGCACGCGTGGCTAATTTCCGCGCGGTCTATTCGGTCGGCAAGGCGATCGCCGACTACCTCGATCAGAACTATCCGGCCGAATTGAAGAACGCCGGCCTGAAGTGCGCGTTCCGCCCGGTGGCCAGCGCCGAGATCGCCACCGAGGACACCAACGCCCTCGACCAGACGCTGTCCGATTTTCCTGCACCGCATCACCCGCAACGAGCAGCTGCGATCGCCGAGCCGCCTCGTCGGCCGTCCGGACGAGCAGCCGACGCTCTTTCTCGACCTCCACTACCTCGCTGACCTACTGGGGCAGCAGCGCCGAGGCCGAGCAGACGATTCTCGGCTGGGTCATGCAGCAGATCGAAATCAACCCGGTGCTGGACTCGTCGATCCTGGCGAAGAATGCGAACTGGGACGCGACCGAAACGGTGCAGCTGATCCCGGCGAACCTGAGCCTCGAGGACATCCTGCGGATCTGGGACGCGCTCGGTCCGAAATACCGCCTCAGCGTCGCCTACCTCGCACGCTTCGTTCGCATCGACCGTCAGATCGTACCCGCCGGTCCCGTGGTGGCCACTCGTTTCGTGCTGGACGATGTCTTGCCGGAGCCGGGGCGATGACCGTGCTTGCCACGGTCGATCGGCGGGTGCTCGGCGCCTTCAGGCTCGTCGATGCGTTCTCGAGGGAGCCGGTGAGCGCCACACCGATCGTGCGCGTGGCCGCGCTCGACGTCCGCCGCAACGCGAGCGGAGTCTTCGTCGTCTTCGACGCGCCCGGCCGGCGAGAGCTGACGTGGCAGTTCGATCCTGAGACGCCGTGGCCGGCGGCGACCGATACGCCGGTCGCGATCGTCGCCGACGGCCGCCGCTATCTGTCGCGCCGCGTGCAGATCAGCATGCCGCGCCGGCCGACGCCGATGAGCGATCCCGACTCGTCGATGAATCCGCAGGATGTCGCGCTCTATCCGGGTCCCGCGGCGGCGCTCGGATTCAACTGGGCCGTGGTCCGTGTGCGCGTCTGCAAGGCGGGCAGCGGTCCCGGCGATCCCGGCCTGCCATGGGCGGTGCTGCGCATGACGCGCGACAGCGACGCGTCGGAAGTCGCCACCGGTTTGTGCGACGGGCGCGGCGAAGGTGTCCTCGCCGTGCCGGGCGCGGGCCAGTCGGCGAACGGCGGCGCCGGAGCGCCGGTGATCGCGGCGACGTTCGACGCCACGGTCACCGCGTATTTCGATCCGGGCAATGCGAAGCAGAACGATCAGTGGATCCCCGATCCAGACGAAGTGTTGAAGAACCTGGGCAACGCCGTGTTGAAGAAAGGCACGACCCCCGCACCGGTGAAGGTCGGCCGCGGCACGTTGAGCGAAATCACAATTCCGATTGCCGTTTAAGGAGGAGCCGTGGGTGAGTATCTCGCGCCTGGAGTCTACGTCGAGGAGACCAGCTTCCGCGCCCCGTCGATCGAGGGCGTCGGCACCAGCACCGCGGCGTTCGTCGGGCCGGCGGCGACGGGGCCGATCTCGCCCAGCCCGGCGACGGGCATCGACCCCATGCCGCCCGAGCTGATCACCAGCTTCTCCGATTTCGCCGCCGTTTACGGCAGCTACGGCGATCTTTCACTGGGCGGCAAGGCGGTGCCCAACTACCTGGCGCTCAGCGTCAAGGCGTTCTTCGATAACGGCGGCTCACGGCTCTACGTGTCGCGCGTGTTCACGCCGGTGACGAAGCCTGATCCGAACGATGCGAACAAGACGATTGTCGACCGCGGCTTCGCGACCAACGGCACGCCTGGCGACGGCTCCGTGGCGATTGCCGCCCGCTTTCCGGGCAGCGCGCTGAACAGCACCGGCACCGGCCCGAATAGTCCATCTGTCGGCGTCACGCTGATTTCCGCGCAGACCCAGAGCGTCGCCAACCTGCCGCAGGGATCGGTGCTGTACGATCCCGACGGCCGCACGTACCTACACCAACGGCGCCGGCAGCGGGTTCGTGCAGGTGGCCGACGCGGCCAAGAAGCTCGACACCGCGGCGCTGCCGCCCAAACTCTCGCTCGTCACGGTGTCGGTGAGCGCGCCGAGCGCGTCGGGGAACACGAGCGTCTACGAAGGCCTGGGCCTCGACGCCAGCCATCCGCAGTACCTGGGCACGGTTCTCGGCGCCAATCCGCCGCGGCACATCGACGCGCTCGAGAATCAGATTGCGCTTCGTCATCGGCAAGAACCTGAATGCGGCGACGCTGGCCGCGCAGCTCGTGCCCGACGGCGTGGGCGCGGCGGTCAAGGGCGGTGGCGTGCGCACGGCATCGACGCAGATCGACATGGTGGCCTCGGCGAATGGCGCGGCCGCGGCGGTCGGCAAGGCGCACAAGATCGGCGCCGACGGCAAGGTGACCGACGTCGACATCTCGAGTTTGAAGACCGGCGATCAGATCCGCGTCCTGGCGGGTGAGAGTTTTCCGATCGACGCGGTGATCACCTCCGGCGCGAGCACAGCGCAATACGCGCTGACCGGCGGCAGCGACGGCGGCGAGCCGGCGGACGCCGACTACGACACCGCGCTCGAAGCCCTCGACGCGCTCGAGGACATCGCCATCGTCGCCGCGCCAGGCTCGTCGGCGTTCTCGACGGTGCCGCCGGATCGAAGTCCTCGACGGCGTCCAGGTGATCAACACGCTGATCGAGCACGTCGAGCGGACCGCGCGCCTATCGCGTGGCGATTCTCGACACGCCGGCGAACTGCGATCGCATCCGACGTCCGGGACGTGCGCAGCAAGATCGACTCGAGCTACGCGGCGCTCTACACGCCGTGGGTGGTGACGTCGAACCCGCTGTCGCGCCCGGGCACGGCGATCCCCAACGAGATCGCGGTGCCGCCGTCGGGGTTCATCGCCGGCATCTACGCGCGCAACGACGTCCAGCACAGCGTGGCCAAGGCGCCGGCCAACGAGGTCGTGCTCGGCGCGCTGCGGTTCGAGCGCAACATCAATTTCGCCGAGCAGGGCAGCCTGAACCCGCTGGGGATCAACTGCCTGCGCTTCTTCCCCGGCCGCGGCTACCGCGTGTGGGGCGCGCGCACCGCCTCGTCGAACTCGGAGATCAAGTACGTCAACGTGCGCCGCTATCTCGTCTACCTGGAGCACTCGATCGACAACGGCACGCAGTGGGCCGTGTTCGAGAACAACGGGCCGCTGCTGTGGGCGCGCGTCCGCGAATCGGTCGAGGAGTTCCTGCACGGCGAGCTGAGGCAGGGCAACCTGCTGGGCACCACCGACGCCGAAGCCTACTTCGTGCGCTGCGACCGCAGCACGATGACCCAGAACGACCTCGACAACGGCCGGCTGATCTGCCTGATCGGCGTCGCGCTGCTCAAGCCGGCTGAATTCGTGATCTTCCGCATCGGCCAGAAGACCGCCGACGCGCGCAGCTAGAAGGGGAGTGAGAACACACCATGGCTGATCGCACCGCGCCTTACCCGTCCTACAACTTCCTCGTCGACTGGAAGGGGCCCAACGGCCCGGACACCATCCTCGGCGGCTTCTCGGATGTCAGCGGCCTGTCGACGGAGATCCACGTCTCCGAATACCGCAACGGCAACGAAGCCGAATCCGCACGTCCGCAAGATTCCCGGCGTGCACAAGGTCGGCGACGTGACGCTGAAGCGCGGCCTGGTGAACTCGATGGACTTCTGGGACTGGATTTCGCAGACGCGCACGCACGGCGTCGATGCGCCAAAAGGAAGTCGTGATCACGCTGCGCGACGAGGCGAACGCCCCCGTGCAGAAGTTCAAGCTGCGCGGCGTCGTGCCGCTCAAGTGCACCGGCCCGACGCTGTCGGGCAAGGGCGCCGGCGACGTGGCGATGGAAGAGATCGTCCTCTCGGTCGAGGGGCTCGAGATCGAGCCCGCGTCCTGAAGGTGTCTGACGAGCGATGAGCCGGATTCTCTTTCAGCCCGATCTCCCGGTGGTGCCCGTCGATCTGGGCCGCACGGACGTGGTGTGCTTCGTCGGCCTCGTCCGTCCGCTGGGCGCCGGCGACGGCGGCCGCGCTGGAGCCGGGTACCGCACTGCCGGCAGGGACCCGCAACGTCTGGGGCAAGCTCCTCGTCAGCGCCAGCGCGGATGGTCCGGCTGACGACCACACCGCCGTTCATCGCGCCGGTTCCACCGACGCCGCGTCGCTCGGCGGCGTCCACGCCGGCGATCTCCTGCAGGTGCTGGCTGGCGAGTCCGTGCCGATCGACGCGACCGTCGTCGACCGTTCCTGCTGCCGGTCGTGCCGGACACCCGGCGCAACTGGTTGCGCGACTACGGCTGGATCGATGGCCCGCACGCGCGCAACTGCGATGCGTCTGTACGACGTGCCGGTGCCGATCGACAACTACGCCGGGTTCCGCGCGCTCTACGACGAAGGCCTGTCGCCGGATTCGGTCGGCACCGACTATCTCGCGCTCGCCGTCCAGACGTTCTTCGCGCAAGGCGGCAAGCGTTGCTACGTCGTCCGCATGGGCGATCCGGTCGGACGCGCTCACCGATCGCGCGGCCAGCGATCGACCGCCTGCTCGCGCCGGCGGCAAGCCCCGGGGATCAGCGATCGTGGAGCGGCATCGCCCATCTCTGGGGCCTGCCGGACGTGTCGTTTCTCGCTGCTGCCGGATCTGCCGGTCCTGCACGCGACGGCCATGCAGCCGATCAAGGACGTGACGCCGAACCAGCGCGGGTCCGGCGCAGTTCATCCGCTGCGTGCCGCCTGGCCGTCCCCGATCCGAATCGTACCTGCGGCGCCGCCGCTGCCCGCGCCCCGCTTCACGTCTCGACGACTACCAGGCGTGGGCGAAGAGTCTCCGTGCCGTGCTTCGCGCTCTCGGCACCAGCGAGCTGCGGGAAGTGCAGTGCGTCGCGGCGATGCCGCTGGCGTTCGAGCAACCTGTTGTCGCCGTCGCTCGAGGGTCCGCCGGCGGTGCTGTCGGCGGGCGGCGTCCGCGAAGCGATGGCGCGCGTCCTGCCGGAGATCACGGCCGACAACGGCGGCTCTCGTGTCCAGCGCGTTCCTGCAGCTCGCCTATCCCTGGCTGCGGACGACGCGTTCGGCGCGGGTGCTCGAGGGGCTCGAGCCGCCGGACGGCGCGCTCGCCGGCGTGCTCGCGCGCAACGCGCTGCTGCGCGGCACGTTCACCAGCGCCACGAAAATTCCGCCGGCCGACATCGTCGATCTGTTTCCCGTCGCTGCCGACGTACGAGACGCTCGTGCCGGCGGAGAAGCCGATCTGGAATCAGCACATCGCGAAGCCGCTGGTCACGCGCTTCAGCCTGTTCGGCTTCACGCCCGCCGGAATCCGCCTGTTGAGCGACGTGACGACGTATCCGGGAGAAGCGTACCGGCCGGCGCCGGTCAATCGCCTGGTGTCGGTCGATGAGCCGCATGGCGCGGCATTTCGGCGAGAGCCACCTGTTCGATCAACAACGGTCCGCAGCTGTGGGGCGATCTCGAGCGCACGCTTCGCAACGTCCTGACGCGGTTGTGGGGCCTCGGCGCGTTCGACGGCGCGAGCCCGGCCGAGGCGTTCTCGGTTCGCTGCGATCGATCACCATGACGCAGAACGACATCGACAACGGCCGCCTCGTGGCGATCGTCAGCTTTCAGGCGGCGGCGTCGATCGAGCTCATCACCGTCACGCTGACGGTGCAGGCAGGCAGCGCGACGGAATCCGAGATCCTCTCGCAGTTCACCGGAGCGGCATGATGGCTGCATGTTCCGCTCCACGTCTTCCGGTTCCACGTCGAGTTCCGCCCGGACGATCTGCTGAAGGCCGCCAGCTCCGAGCCGATCGACGTCTGCCGCGGCGCGTTCTCCGAGTGCACGGGCCTCGAAGCGACGATGGAGGCCAAGGCGATCAAGGAGGGGGGACGCAACTACGGCACGGCGATGCGTGCCGGCGTCACCACGTTCGCGACCGTGGTGTTGAAGCGCGGCATCAGCGCGACCACGGATCTGTGGGCGATCTACAACGCGTTCGCCACCGGCTATTTCGCGCCGCGGCTGCAGGTCACCATCAACGTGCTCGACGCCGGTCGGGACCGCGGTCCGCGCGTGGCAGCTGCAGCGCGCGATGCCGGTCAAGTTCAAGTTCGCGGACCTGAACGCGCGCGGCACCGAGGTCGGCATCGAAGAGCTGCACCTCGCGCACGAAGGGCTGTTCGCGGTGTCGCCGACGATTCCGGGAGATCTAGCATGCCGATCGACGCGAGCCACATCACGCGCGCCTACCTCGTGAAGAGCGACGACGAGGCGAACGAGGCCGCGCGCGATCGCTCTTCGACTTCAACCCGCTGTCGCTCTCCTATTCGCTCGAGGCGACGACGCAGCAGCAGAATCAGCCGGACCGCACCGGACAGACGCAGCGCGTCTCGCAGTTCTCCGCCAAGCTGACGTTCGACGCGGTCTTCGACAACACCGATACCGGCGAGGACGTGCGGGCCGACCACGGCGAAGATCGCCGACTTCCTGAGGCCGGCACCGCCGACCGGCGGCGCGACGCAGGACAGCGGCGACGGCGCGCCGGCGCTCGTGCTGTTTCACTGGGGCGCCTTCCGCTTCCAGGGCGTGCTGACGCAGTACAAGGAGACGATCGACTTCTTCTCCAAGGAGGGCGTGCCGCTGCGCTCGACGCTGAACCTCGCGCTGGCGGAACAGGGACCGAAGCTGCCCGACCGATCCGACACGCGCCCGGCGACGAACATAGGCAACTCGATGGTGCCGACCGGATCGGCCGACAGCGCGCTGGCCGCTGGCGACGCGCGGCGGCAATCCGGGCGCGGCGCGCGCGCTCGGCGACCGCGAACAACCTCGAGAGCCTGCGCATGCGCCCCGGCGGCGCCAGCCTCGAAATCAACGCGGGCGGGAGCGTTCAACGCGTCGGCGTCTCTTGTGGCGGGCGGCGGCATCGGCGCGTCGGCGCGCTTGAATACGCAGCGGATCCGGCGATCTCTTCAACTCGCGCAGTTCGGCCGGAGTGCCCGCGGCGGCGGGCGCCTTCGCCGGCGTGTCGACGGCCGGCGGTGCCGGCATCCGCCTCCGGCCGGCCTGAATGTGTCGGCGATTGTCGCCGGCGGGATGACCGCCGATCTGTCGGCGCGCGCCGGCGCCAGCCTTCAGCCTGGGCGGCGCGGCGCAGATGGGCGCGGGCGTCGGTCTGAGCGCCGACGTCGGCGCGAAGGTCAGCTGGAAGGACCTGCTCCAATTCGATGGGGACTGAGCGATGGCAGTGACGATTGACGAAGTCGAAGTGGACGTCGCCGAACGGCCCGCCGCGCCGCAGACGCCGGCGCGATCGGCGTCCGCGACCGAGCGTCCCGATCTGGCGAGCGCGTTCCAGCGCCTGGCCGAGCGGCAGAACCGGCTGAAGGCGGACTGACGTGCCAGATACCCCGGTCACGTCGCGCGACGTCGCCATCTACACCGCGACCCCGTCGGTCAAGGTGGACAACCAGTCCAACGCGACCGTGAACGCGCAGCTGGTGGCGATGGAGATGCGCGAGAGCACGGGCGGGCTCACGTCGATGGAGCTGCGCTTCGGCAACTTCGGCACGTTCGGCAACGGCACGCCCGACTACGTGTTCGAAGACGATGCCGTGCTGAAGCTGGGGGCGGTCATCGAGGTGTTCGGCGGCGACGCCACGTCGCCGACCGCGCTCTTCAAGGGCAGGATCTCGGCAATCGAAGGACTCTATTCGCCCGACAAAGCGCCCGAGCTCGTCGTGCTCGGCGAGGATGCGCTGCAGGCGGCGCGGCTCAAGCGGCGCACCAAGGTTCACGAGAACGTCACGCTCGGCGACCTGCTCTCGAGCGTCGCCGACACCTGCTCGCTCACGCCGCGCAGCGACGGCCTTTCGACCAATGCCGGCACGCACGTGCAGTTCAACGAGTCGGATCTCGCGTTCGTGCGCCGGATCTTCGCGCGCTACGACGCGGACCTCCAGGTCGTGAACGACGAGCTGCACGGCGCGCCGCTGTCGCAGACCCGGCGCAACCAGATCGAGCTGACGCTCAACGGGAAGATGCGCCAGGCGCGTGTCACCGCGGATCTGGCGCACCAGGTCACGAAGATCGAAATCTCCGGCTGGGATTTTCAGCAGGGCCAGGTGGCATCGGGCACGCGAGACGACAACCCGCCGGGCCCCGGATCGGGCCGCGCCGGGTCGGCGATTCTCCAGCAGACGTTCGGCGCGCGCGCCGAGCAACTCGCCAGGGTCTCGGTGCGCGACGCCGCCGAGGCGCAGGCGGTGGTGGACGCGGAGTGGGAGCAGCGAAGCCGCCGCTTCGTCACGCTGCACGCCACCACGGAAGGCAACCCGAATCTGCGCGTCGGTTCGCACGTCAAGGTCAACGGACTCGGCGACCGCTTCAGCAACACCTACTACATCGTCGCCACGACCCACCGCTACGACGAGGTGCGCGGCTACGAGACCGACTTCACGGGCGAGTGCGCCTATCTCGGACCGGCCGGATCATGAGCCTCCTCCTCCGCGATCAGACCGTGCCGCTCATCGGCCCCGCGGCGTACCTGGCGAAGGTCGTCAGCGTCCAGGATCCCGACTCGCTCAACCGCGTCCAGGTGCGCGTCTACAACTGCGACGGCAACACCGACGAGGACGGACCGGTGTGGGCGCGCGTGGCGATGCCGTTTGCCGGCAAGAACAAAGGCGCGTTCATGTTTCCCGACACGGGCGACGAAGTGCTCGTCGTGTTCCTGTCGGGAGACCCGAGATTCCCGGTGGTCATCGGCAGCCTCTGGAACGGCAGCGACACCGCGCCCGACTCGTTCGGCAGCACGGTCAACAAGTGGACGCTGACCGGGCGCAACGGCACGAAGATCGCGATCCTCGAAGAGCAGAGCGGGCAGGAAACGATCAAGCTGACGACGCCCGGCGGGCAGGTCGCCAAGCTGACCGATCAGGGTGGCGGAACGATCGAGCTCGATCACTCCGGCGGCAGCTCCATCAAGATCGACACGCAGGGCATCAGCATCACCGCCTCGAGCGGCAAGGTGACGATCACCGCGGCGAGCTCGATGGACGTGTCGGCGCCGATGGTCAAGGTCGATGCGGCGATGAGCAAGTTCAGCGGCATGGTCAAGTGCGACGTGCTGCAGGCCACCACGGTGATCGCAACGACCTACACGCCGGGGCGGGGAACATATGGTGACGCATCGCGTCCTCGTGCGCGGCATCGGGCTGGAGCGTCAGCTGCAGCAGCGCCCGGTCCTGCTCGGCATGCAGGACACCGATTTTCCGGAGCGCTTCTTCGCGGACCTCGGACGCGCTGCCGCCGATCGCGTGTCGACGCTCAAGGCGGTCGCGCGATCGGCCGACGGCTACATGCACCTGCTGCAGCCGGTGCAGCGGCGCGTCCAGGCGGCGCTGGTCGATCTGGCGTGCGATGCGGTCGGCGAGCCGCGCCTCTCGCCGCAGCGTCTCGACAGCGCCGGTCTGGTCATTCGCCGGGTCGCGATCGACGCGACGAGCGAGCGATCCGGTCAGCGGGTACACCGTCACGATCTGCCGCCCGAGGCATGGATGCGCAACGCGGACGGCAGATTCGGCTGGGTGCGGCTCAATCCATCGAGCGAGCTGCTCGATCCGGATCCGGCGCGGCGGCCGGCGCTCTTCAGCGGCCAGCCGGCGCTGGATCGACTGCTCAACCACACGCAGCTACAAACCGCGTTGACCGAGACGTTCAGCCCGGCGTTCGCCGCGCCGCCAGAGGTCTGCGAACGGCTCGGCCGCACGCTGGTGTTCGCGGCCGTGCCGACAGCCAGCGGCGATGTCAGCGATCAGCCGCTGGTGCCGCTCGACTACAGCGACAACACGCTGCGCGCGCAGATGCCGCCGCTGCTGCTGGCCGGCAGCAATCGCGCTCCGTACGCCGACAAGCCGGTGGACGCCAGGTTCCTTTCCGCCGACTACTGCACGCAGCACAGCGCCGGCGACTTCCAGATCTTCGTCAACCTGCTGACCGTCGTGGCGAACGAGTTCGGCGCCTTCGACCCAACGCCGCAGGGCAGGGCGCTGGTCGCCGCCCTCGATCGCACGCGCGTCACCTTCAGCGACAAGACCCGCATGGGCGTCGGCGCACTCCTCGCCCTCGCCAAGGCGCGGCTGCTCGACTACGACGGCAACGGGACTCCGCCCAGCCTGCGCATGCCGTCCGCGTGGGACGCCACGAGCGAAGACGCCGAGGCGGCGGTCGCTGCAGGCAGCGGCCGATGCGCTGCGCGCGCGCAGCGCGAGCGTGTTCGCTCCCGAAGGGCGCTTCCAGGATCACACGCGCCTCTACACGCTTCGCCTGTTCTTCCGCGTGCGCGGCCACGACGACTGCCCGCCGCAGACCATCTGGAGCGACTACAGCGAGCCGTTCGAGATCGCGCCCTGGTACGAAGCGGCCGGGCTCGTCGGCCCGCCGGTGCCGCTTCCCAGGCCGACCAAAGGAATTCCTGAAGGCGGCGAAGCCGAACGTGTCGTTCGTCGTGCCGGACCTGCTGATGAATGCCATCGCAGGCGACCCTGGGCGATCTGGCGCTGGGCAAGGGTCCGTCGGCCGGCCCCGCCATCTCGTGGATCTGCGGCTTCAACATTCCGATCATCACGATCTGCGCGTTCATCGTGCTGAACATCTTTCCTCAGTCCTGCTCAACCTCATTTTCTGGTGGCTGCCGTTCGTGAAGGTGTGCATCCCGATTCCGGCGGTGACGCTGCCCAAGGTCGGAGGCGATCGTGACCGCGCCGTTCCGCGATCCCGTGAGCTGGCCGCTGCTGCCGCTGCCGCAGAACGGCCGCCTGGTGTTTCCGACGCTCGAGCAGAGCGTCCGCGACTCCATCCGCATCATCCTGACGACGAGGCCGGGCGAACAACTGCTGCGCCCGCAGTTCGGCGCCGGCCTGCAGAACTTTCTCGAGGAGTCCAACACCGTCTCGACGCGCAGCCGCATCCGCGCCGCGATTCTGGACAACCTGCAGGCCTACGAGCCGCGCGCGGCTTTCGATCGCGTCGACGTCGACCCCGTGGACGGTGCGCCCGGCCAGCTCCACGTCCAGATCTTCTACCGTCTGCTCCGGACCGGCGCGGCCCAGCAGGTCGGCTTGACCATGCAGGTGTCCTGATGCCACTGCAACCGCCGTCGCTCGACGATCGCACGTTCGACGACCTGCTGCAGGATCTCCTCGCGAGCATTCCGGCGCATACGCCGGAATGGACGGCGCCGCAGCAGGGCGATCCGGGCCGCACGCTGCTCGAGCTGTTCGCGTGGCTCGGCGACGCCCTGCTCTACCGCGCCAACCTGGTGCCCGAGAAGCAGCGCCTGACATTTCTCAAGCTGCTGGGCAAACCGCTTCAGCCGGCCGCGGCCGCCCACGGCCTCGTGTCTCTCGCTCTCGATCCGAGCATCACCACCGCGATCTCGCTCGCGCCGGGCGCCGCGATTACCGGCGCCGTACCGTTCGAAACGCTCGGCGGCCTCGATCTGTTGCCGGTCGCCGGACAGGTGTTTCGCAAGGCGCCGCTCAGCAAGGACGATCTCGACAAGGCGCTGCCGCTGCTCACCGGTTTGCAGGCGCTCTACAAACTCGGCGCCAGGCCCACCGGGTACAACACGACGCAGGTCTTTGCCGGCGACCGTGCGGATGCTGCCGGTGTCGCGCTCAACGGCGACACCCTGGACCAGTCACTGTGGATCGCGCTGCTCGCGCCGAAGTCGCCGACGCGAAGGCGCAGCCAGCGGTCAACGACGTGGTTCTCGCCGAGATCGGCGGCAAGAACAGCGTGCAGCGCGTGCTCAACGTCGGCTTCGTGCCGGCACTGGCCGCCGTCGATCCCTTCGCCGATGTCGGCGCGCGGGCCGCCGTGGCTCACACCTGGCAGATCAGTCTCGAAGGCGCCGGCCGGCAGCGCGCCTGCCTTCGAAGAGCTCAACGTCTTCGGCGACACGACCGAGGGCCTGACGCGTCCTGGCGTCGTGCGCCTCGCATTGCCGCCGGCCGACGTGATCGGCGCGCCCTCGAACGACGTCGCCGCCGACGCGCAAGCCGGCGTCGGCCAGAAACCGCCGCGCCTCGACGATCCCGAGACCCAGGGACGGCTGATCACCTGGATCCGATTGAAGGCGTCGAGCGCCGTGCGCGTGAGCTGGCTCGGCGTCAACGCCGTCGAAATCGATCAGCGCACATCGCGGCAGGCGATCGTCCTCGGCTTCAGCGACGGCTCGGCCAACCAGCGATTCACGCTGCCGTCGACGCAGATCGATCCCGACACGTTCCAGCTGGACGTGGACATGCCGTCGGCTGGCGCGCAGTTGTGGCAGCGGGTGGACGATCTCGACGCGCTGCCCGGCGCCGTGCCGGCGTTCACGCTCGATCCCGAAGCGGGAGCTGGTCACGTTCGGCGACGGCCTTCGCGGCATGATTCCTCCGCAGGGACGGCGTGTGCGCATCCGCTCGATGCGCAGCGGCGGCGGGGCAGCCGGCAATCTGCCGGCGGGCACACTGAGGAGCATCGCGGCGCGCGACCAGGCGAACAAGCCGATCACCCAGAAGATCACGGTGACCCAGCCGATCGCCACGGTTGGCGGCGACGATGCCGAGTCGATCGACGCCGCGGAGAAACGGATTCCCGCCTGGCTCGGTCATCGCGATCGCGCGGTGACCGCCGACGACTATCGCAGCCTCGCCGAGAGCATTCCGGGCGCGGCCATCGGACGCGTGGAGGTGCTGCCGCTCTTCAAGCCGCAGACGCGAACCGCCAACATTCCGGGGGTCGTCTCGGTGATGGTGCTGCCGCTGAAGGACGGCGTTCAGCCGCCGTGTCCGCGTGCCGACAGGCCGCTGCTCGAAACGGCGTTCCGCCACCTCAACGCCCGCAAGCCGGTCGCCGCGGAGCTGTACGTCATCGCCACGGAGTACGTCGGCATCGGCATTTCGGTCGCCGTCGAGGTGCTCGCCGGCTTCGACGCGCGCGTGGTCAGCCAGCAGGTCGAAGACGCGCTGCGCCGCTACCTGTGGCCGCTGCAGCCGGGCGGCGCGCTGCAAACGGGCTGGCCGCTCGGGCGCACGGTGCGCAGCCTCGAGCTGGAAGTGATCATCAGCCAGGTGCCTGGCGTCGTCGAGGTCAACGGCGCGCAGTTGTTCCTCAAGCAGACGGAGAACAGCTATGCGCCGGTTTCGGCGGGAGCGGTGCAGCAGGAAGTCGCGCTCAAGATGTATCAGCTCCCTGAGCTGTTGCGAGTGAAGGTGGTCGCCGGACCCGACGGCTCTGGCGTCGCGCCGGCCGGCAGCCTCGAACCTGACGTGGATCCGGATGCGGGCGTCGCCGTTCCGGTCGTGCCGAAGGTGTGTTGATGGATTCGAACGGGCTGCGGTTCTGGATGCTCGCGTCGGAGACGGACTGGACGCCGGACGCGCCGGTGCCCGATCAGCCGTCCGACGCGGAGTACTGCGGCGACGGCCGTCGGCTGCAGCTGCGCAGCACGCCGGATGCGCCGATGAAGCCGGAAGCCTTCGCGCAGGTTGCCGGCCTCCTCGACGCGGTGCCGTACGCGCTCGATCCGTTCGGCACCTACGCCCATTTCGATCACGGACACGTGATGGCCGGAGGCGCCGGCACGGACGCGCTGCCCGAGACGCCGATCTTCACGCCGCCGCCGCTCGCCGCGGTCACCGATCTCGCGCTCGGCTACGACGGCGTGCTGTATCTCGCGGTGGACGGCGAGCTGGTTCTCTGCGATCGCCACAACCGCTGGCCGAATTTCACGCTGCCGGGATCGGGGACGGCGTTCACCGTGTGGAGGCTCGCCGCGCATCCTGCCGGCGGCGTCGTCGCGCTCGACCGTGAGAACCATCAGCTGCTGCGCGTGCAGGGGCTGCCGCTGCCGGATCTCCCACCGATTCCGTACGCCGCGGGTGTCATGCACCCCTGCGAAGACAATCCCGACCCGACCCGCGTGTCAGCCGTGTTGTCGCTGCCCGCCGACGAGGAGTACGTCGCCATTGCCGGCGACGCGGATGGGACGATCGCCGTGCTCTCGTGGCACCGCAACACCGCCGACAACGACTTCGTGCGCCTGCGCACGCTGACCTCGCTCGCCGTCGTCGATGCCGAGTGGTTGCTCGACGGCCCGCGGTTCCCGTATGCCATGGCGTGGCTCGAGCACCGTCAGATTGCGCTGCTCGCCTCCGGCAACAAGAAGGCGTTCGTGTACGGCAGCGGCCGCCGGCGAGACGACGCTGACGCCGACCGGCGCCACTTACGTGCTGGCTGACGTCAATGCCGGGCCGTTCGCGCACGGGTTCAGCCAGCCGCCGCAATACAACGTGGGCGCCGATCTCTTGCCGCTGGTCCCGCTGTCGCTCAATTCACTGGCGCGTGCCGGGTCGGCTCGTGCGACGACGCCGATCGACAGCGGCGCCGCGCGTACGCCGTGGCATCGCGTCTATCTCGAGGCGTCGCTGCCGGCGCGCTGCGGCGTCATCGTCTGGCTCGCCGCCGCCGACGATCCGGCGATGCTCGGCGATCCGTCGACGACGTGGTTTCCGCATCTGTTCGGCAGTGCCGACGGGCTCGATGACTTTCCTGACGCGCCGCGCGCCGTCTGGCAGCGCGTGCCGAGCGAGGTGCCGTTCCATCGCGGGCTGCTCGGCGAGACCGAGCGCGACAGGAAGGGTCTCTTCATGGCCCTGGTCCAGCGCGCCAATCGCGCCGTCCGAACGCTGCGCGGCCGCTACCTCGGTGTTCGCGTCGATCTGTCTGGCGACGGGCGCTCGACGCCGGAGATTGCCGCGCTGCGCGTCTACGGCCCGCGCTTTTCCTACGTCGAGCGCTATCTGCCAGAGCTGTACCGGGAGAGCCTGTTCGGACCCGACGCGGACGCCGTCGGATCGAGCACGGGCGCGGACATGTTCGAGCGATTCGTGAACCTGTTCGAAGCGCCGATGACCCAGCTCGAGGATCGCATTGCCTCGGCGCACCTGCTCACCAATCCCGCCTCGGCGCCAGACGAGGCGCTCGACTGGCTGGGCTCGTGGATTGGCGTCGAGCCCGACCCGCTGCCGCCGGCGAGGCGCCGCGCGCGCATCGCGCGGACGCCGGCGTTGTACCGCGAGCGCGGCACCGTGCAGGGCATCGCGGACGCCCTCGACGTCGCCACCGACGGACTGTGCCAGCGCGGCGCGGTGCATCCTGCTGGAGAACTACCGCCTGAGGCACACCTTCGCGACGATTCTCGGCGCCGATCTCTCGATCACCGACGATCCGCTGCTGCCCGGTTCGTGCGCGAGCGCCAACTCGTTTGTCGGCGACACGTTGTTCCTCGGCGACGAGCACCGCGCGGAGTTCCTCTCGCTGTTCGGCGACGCGATCGAGAGCGCGCGCGAGCAGGCGCAGGTGGACGCGTTCTTCGAGAACCTGGCGCACCGGCTGACGGTCTTCATCCACGATCAGGTCGAGACCGTGGATCGCCAGACCGTGCAGCGCGTGGTCGAGCGCGAGAAGCCGGCGCACGTCGCCGTCAGCTTCCTGCGCGCGTCGCAGCCGTTCCTGATCGGCATGGCGTCGCTGCTCGGCGTCAATACGTATCTGGCGCCGGCGCCGCCGCGCGAACTGGCTCGGGTCGACGTGAGCGGCATCGGCGGCCACGCGTTCATCGGGCACGTCGCGTGCCTCGATCCGCGCCTCGAGGATGCGCGAGCGGGCGAGAGCTTCATCAGCCCGATCGCGCGGCTCGACGCTCCGCCGGTCGTGCCCATCGGCGCTCCGATCGTTCTCGACGGCAGCGGCTCCACCGCGGCGGCCGGCCGCCGTCTCACCAACTTCCACTGGACCATCGTCAGCGGTCCTCACTAACAGCGAAGGGAACGCACCATGTCAACCATCAGCTCCGCCAAGTTGTTGTCCGGGCCGCAGGACGTTCCCGGGCCGGATCCGACTCTCACCGTGCAGCCGGACACCGCTGGTCCGCTCAAGCCGGGCAAGTACGTCTTCTCGCTCATCGTGACCGATGACGCCGGGATGACGAGCGCGCCGGCGACGGCCGTCGTCGAAGTGCGGGCCGCGCCGGTGGTGCGGGGGATCAAGGCGCCGGCGGTCGTGGCCTTCAACGCCACCATCCCGCTCTGCGGCGGACGTCGCGACCGAACGGGACGATCACCAACTTCAACTGGAGCGTGAAGCTTGCCTGATGCGCCGATTCCGGTTGTGCCGGGCAAGCCCGCCAACACGACCGAACCGACGATCGTCGTCGCGGCGATGAACAAGGCCGGCACGTACACCTTCATCTTGACCGTGACCGACGATGCCGGCCTCGAAGGCACCGGCAGCGTGGTCGTCACGGTTCGACCAGGCTAGGGAGCGCGAGTTATGGCGAGCCAACGGCGATCCGCTGTCCACACCCGTCGATCCGCTGCGCGTGTGGTACGCGACAGGCCGGATGCTGGGCGTCGAGGACTTTCAAGCCGAACAGACCTATCACCGCGGCCGGCTCGCGCGCGTGCTGGGCGCGGCGCTC
This sequence comes from uncultured Acidobacteriota bacterium, assembly GCA_963794305.1. Classification (GTDB taxonomy): domain Bacteria; phylum Acidobacteriota; class Vicinamibacteria; order Vicinamibacterales; family CAVVIG01; genus CAVQFC01. Next base: position 136,525 of record CAWCDQ010000038.1, read on the forward strand.
GGCACCGGGACGATATCGGGTCTCAAGGTGACGCTGAGCACACCGGCGAACGCGAAAGACGTCGAGCTGCAGGTCACCGCCGGCATCGCCATCGATCGGGCGGGCCGGGTGATCGAGGTGCCCTACATGGTCTGCCTGGCGCTCGACCAGTTCCTGACCAACCGGGCGCAGACCGCGAAGCAGGATCTGATCAACGCGTTCAAGGCCGGCGCGATCGTGGCCGACGTGTTCCTGTCCTTCGTCGCCGTGCGGCCGCGGCAAGGCGCCGTCGTTTGCGACGCAGGACGACTACGACGCGACCGACGCGTTCGTCGCCAACCGCATCCTCGACTCGTTCGCCGTGCTGCTGGTGCCGCGCGTCGAGGCCACGCCACGGTTTCCGCAGGACGCGTGGGCCGGAGTCGGCCCGCTCCGCGCGCCGGGCAGCAACGCCGCCGATCCGACAGCGGCGGCCTTGAAGCAGCACATCCTCGACGCCGACCTGGGCGCGGACAGTCGTGCCAGTCGAGTATCCGAGCGATCCGCGCTTTCGATCGCACGTCGGTGTTTCTCGCACGCGTGCGCATCAAAGCGACGCAGGCGGCGGCCGGCGCGGTGCCGGTCTGGGACTTGTCCTCGATCGACGTCAACAACCTGTCACGCCTCTTCTTGTATCCGGGCGCGCTCGTCGCCCGGTGGGCGGGACTGACTACGGGAGAGGTGTAGCGCCATGGCGACGTCATTCACCGGCGGATCCACACGGTCGCGGCTCAAGGCGGATCAGGTCCGCGATCTCACGGCGAGCGGCGCGCTCGTGCTCGACAGCCGCCGCCGGCGGCCGCTGTACTTCGATGGCCGCTTCCTCGCCGCCCGCGACCTGGCCCGCGAGCAGGACTACTTTCTGCAGCGTCAGGCCGATCTCGGACGGACGGCGGCGTTCGGCGTGGTGCACGGCCTCGAGGTGAGCATGAAGCCGGTGCGCGACGCCAGCGGACGGGTGACCGCCGACAACGCGACGCTGACCATCACGGCCGGCCAGGGCGTGACGCCGAGCGGCGAGCTGGTGATGCTGCCTTCGACCCTCGACGTGCCACTGACGGATCTTGCGGAGGAGCAGCGTCTCGATTTGAACTTCGGCCTCGGCACACTGCCGCAGCCGCCGCGGCGGACACGCACGGGGTTGTATGTGCTCGCGCTGCGCCCGGTCGAATTCACCGCGAACCCGATCACGTCGTATCCGACGTCGATCCAGGGCTCGCGCCAGACGCACGACGGCGACATCGTCGAGGCCACCGCGGTGGCGCTCGTGCCGTATCCCAACCCGCTGTCGACCTACGAGCCCGATCAGCGTCAGGCGGCGCTGGCGGCGCAGATCTTCGGAGGCGCCGCACGGGCGCAGGTGCGGCTCAATGACACACTGCTGCCGCTGGCGATCCTGAGCCTGCAGCGCGGCGCGATCGAGTGGGTCGACCCGTGGCTGGTGCGGCGCGAGGTACCGGGCGACTATTCGGGCCAGCAGTTCGGCTTGACCGATCGCGCGACGCAGACGGCGTTCTTCCGGCACTACGACGCCCAGCTGCGGCAGATTCTGGCGACGCGCGGACCGAACGACGGCAATTTCGCGGCGACGCAGTACTTCCGCCTGCTGCCGCCGGCCGGACGATTTCCGCTCCAGAGCATCGACGTCCAGAAGTTCACGCAGAGCTTTTTCCCGCCGCACCTCGACGTCCGCGTGAGCATCATCCCGGACGACGAGCTGCCGGCGCTGCTCGACGACAGCATGAACCTGCCGCCGCTGGACCTGACGCTGGCGCCGGACGACTACACGCAGCTCTCGGTGTTCGCGCTGATCCCGGTGCCGCGGGCGAAGTTCGCCGACCTGAAGGCGACGCTCACGCCGCGGCCGCTGCAATCGTCGGTGCCGCAGATCATCAGCTTCCGGCGTCCGATCGAGCTGCTCCGTCTCTATCGCGGCAGCGTACCCGTGGCGCCGATCGTCGTCGCGCCGTCGGCGGACTGGTCGCAGGCCGTGGGTCAGAACACGCTCGGTTTCTACGTGCGGCGCAAGAGCGCGCCGAAGTTCGTCGACTTCACGACCCTCAACGCGTAACCCGGGATCAAGGACGGCATCATGAGCACGACACCGGTCAGTCATCCCGCCAGAGGCGAGAGCCTGCTGAGCGTCGATCCGGAGCTGCTGCAGCAGGTGGACGCCGGGTGGCGGCATCGGCTGTCGCTCTACACCGGCCGCGCGCTGACCGACACCGCGCTCAGCGCGGAGCAGACGTACCGATCCGGGCGCCTGGCGCTGCTGTCGCAGCTCGTGTCGCCCGGCGTCGGCTCAGGGCTCGACGCCAGCATCGACAACGGCGGCCGCGTCCACGTGCAGCCCGGATACGGCTTCGCCTCGACCGGCGAGGACGTCACGCTGATGCGCGAGCTGGTCGTGCCGAGCTGGGACAGCCTGCAGGTGGTCGACGCGGTGACGGGCGTGGTCAAACAGGGCTTCGCCGATCTGAAGAAGGATCCGGCGCAGCACGGGCGGCGTCTTCGTCCTCGTGTTGCTGCCGGTCGCCGCGATGACCAACCCCGACCCTCGCGGCTGCGTCGAGGTCACCGGCGAGCTGATGGCGTCGAGCCCGGTCGATCCGGAGGCCTACGCGTTCCAGGATCTCGAGCTCCAGGACGGCGCGCAGCTCGCGCTGGCCGCGTGGCCGAACCTCGCGCCGCTCACGCTGCCCGCGGCTGCGCCGGCCAGCACGTTCCGCAACCGGCTCGCGACCACCATCTTCCAGGCGGAGCTGGGCCCGGATCCGGACGACACCAGCGGCAAGACCTCCTACATCCTGCCCTGGGAGGCGATCGGCGTGGCGGTCGGCCTCGTCGCGTTCGACGCGTCGTGGAACCTGCTGTTCTTCGATCGCAACGCCGTGGTGCGCAGCGGCGGCCGCGCCGCTCATCCGCAGCTTCGCGTCGACACGCCGGCGGTGGCCGGCGAGTTCGTGCCGGTGTCGCGCGCCGCGGTCGAGGCGCGGCTGCTGCAGATCCTCGAGCAGAACGCGCAGAACCCGTCGCAAACCGATCTGACCGCGTTCGTCACGCTGCCGCCGACCGCCATCCTGCCGGTCGGCGCCGTCGATTTGCAGAACAAGAAGAACAGCTGGTTTCCCGCGAACTGGACGCTGCACGGCGCGCCGATTCACGCCGAGGAGGTCGAGACCGCGCTGCGCGCGCAGATGTTCGCCGCGCCCTTCGATCTCACGCAGCCTGCGGGACGAAGCCGATGTGCTCGTCCCGCTGACCGACGACGTCTACGACCCGGACGTGCTGGTGACCGAGGCGCTGGCGCAGGAGTTCGTCGACGAGCGCACCAAGGCCATCGATGCCCGCAACGCCGTGCTGCAGCATCGCGACTTCCTCAAGGGCGAGGCCAACGTGCTTCTCGGCGCGCTCGGCCAGCCGACCGTCGATCCGCATCGCCGGCCTGTCGTCGGACGAGATCGACGCCATCACCGCGGCAGGCGCGACGCCGTACGTGCCACCGGCCGACGGCTCGGAGGCCTTCGGCACGGCCAAGGATGCCGACGGCACGTTGACCTCGAGCGGAGATTACGCAACTCCTGGCGAACGCCGCGGCGATGGTCAAGGACCGGCAGAACAAGCCGATCCCGCTGATCAGCGCCGACGATCAGGCGACGTTGACCGCCAAGGGACTGCCGGCGTTCATCGATCTTCTTCAGGCGCGCGTCGACAAGGTCGACGACCTGATCAACCTGAGCTTCCTCCAGACGCACACGAACATCTATCGCTACCGCACGAACGTGCTGAAGGCGACCGACGCGGGGCGCCTGGTGACGTCGCCGATCATCGCCAACATCGCCGAGCGGGAGAGCGCCGTTGCTACGGCGCAGGACCTGCGCGCCTACATCGACTCGATCACGCCGGCGCGCCGCCGGTGCTGGCCGATGCCGGGCCGTCGCCCGCGGCACCTGCGAGCGGCGGCGCTGCCTCGAGCATGACCCGCTTCGTGCCGCGCACCTCGCTCAACTTCGGCGTGGTCTCGCCCACCGTCATCGGCACGGGCACGACCTCGTCCGCATCGGGAACGAATCTGCTGCTGGGCCGCGGTCTGAAGAATCTCGGCGGCATCGATTTCACGGGGCGCTCGACCACCGCTCGAGACCAGTGCGACCGCGTCGACGTTCAGCGCGTCGGTGATCGGCGCCCTGGCTGGTTCGTCGATAGCCGCGACCGATGCCGTGGCCACACTGCCGTCGAAAGGGGAAGTGCCGACGTCGAGCGACATCACGTCGCAGCTGCCGCTCGCCGGCGTGAGCTTCAATCTGCGCACGCTGAACATCGCCGAGCGGCTCAAGACGTCGCCGTCACACGAAGCGCTGCTGTACTCGCTGTCCGCGCGCACCACCCTCATCGACACGTTGCTCGACCAGAACTTCGCCACCGACTTCGGAATCTCGCTGGACGATCTCGAAATCCTCGTCCAGGAGCAGAACCCCGACAAGACGTTCTCGCCCAAGGCCTACCGGCTCGCCGACATGCGGACGAACCCGGCGATCCGGACCCAGGCGTACGCCGAGTATTCAGGCGGCCGGACTGACCACCGACGCCGACGAATCGGCGGTCTTCTCCGGCGGCATCACCGCGCTCGATCACCACACGCTGCTGCTGCGCGCCGTCGAAGCGCGGGTCGCGCTCTACAAGCAGCTGATTGCGCTCGCCACCACCGCCCTGACCAACGTGCAGGGACAGCTCAATGGCGCGCGGGCGGCGATCGCGCGCACGGACAACGAGCTGTCCGAGGCGCGCGGCAACCTCTCGCTCGTCCTGGGCCTGATACAGGACGAGCTCGCGCGCATCGAGGCGGTGAACACACGGCGCCATGCGACGCTGGCGAACGTGCCGTTCCTCGTCCTGATGCGATCGCGTACGCTGGCGACCGAGGCCGACGTGCCGTCGCGGCAGTTGATGCCGGCCAACGGTCGCGAGCCCGGTGCCCGCGGCGCTTCAGTCCACCGCGATCGTGCCGCCCGAGCTGCGCGAGCTCGCCGGGCTGCTGCGCGAGGCGCCGCCGGCCTGGATTCCGGCGACCGCGGCGCTGCTGGCGCGGCTCGAACGGCAGCAGCATTTCATCGATCTCGCGACGCAGATGCGCGTCCGCGCGATCGCGAAGCTGCAGCTGCCGCCGGCCGCCTCGTCGGCCACCACGCATCCTGGTCCGTACGGCGCGCCGATCGCCGACCTCTTCGGCACGCATCGCAACGTGATGCAGGGCTTCGTACAGGAACGGGCGGCCTACGATCACACGCAGCTGGTCAATCTGAGCTGGGCGAGCCAGAAGAACGAACTCCTGCGCGTGGCGGCGATCAACGACCTGATCGCCTCCGACTCGGTCCACCTGGAGATCGCACACGAGATTGCGGCGCTGATTCAGAACGTCTCGAAGATCGCGACGGCCCTGTACCTGCGAATGAGCGCGACGAAACCGATCGATCGGCTCGAGTGGGCGGAGTACCTGCGCAGCACCGGGCGCAGCGCGCGGCCTTCGCAGCCTCTCGATCATGCCCAGGTGGGAGACGCAGGATTACATCGACCGGCAGCAGATGCAGCTGCTCGTCGACTGGCTCTTTGCGCAGATCGACGCGACGATTCCGGCGGCGGTCGCATACATGAGCGATCTCGTGCGCACCGCGGTCCTTCTCGCCAGCCATGCGCCGGTCGACGACGTCATCGCCGGCGAGGTGGCGGCGCGGGTCAAGCCGGCGCTCGGCGGGATTCTCGCGCTGACGTCGACCTCATCGCGCGTCGCCCACGGCATGCCCGTGCTGCTCTACAACGGCGCCAACCTCATGGCCCGCGCCGTCGTCGACGACCTCGACGGCGGACAGGTCTACGCCAAGGTGACCAACGTCTACGTCGACGACTTCGTCGACCAGGGTGCGCACGCCCATTTCCTCAACGACGATCCAGCGGCGGCGCTGGTCACGAAGTCCACGCTGGCCCGGCGCTAGCCCACGACGATGACCGCGTTCCTCCAGCAGGCATCGATCGACCGCGGCGCTCGACATGTGGGCCGTTTGCGGATGCGGGCGCCGGACCGTCGGCGATCGGCTCGCGTACGCAGATGCTGGTCGAGGAAGCGCTGCGTCTCACGACCCTTCCCGGCGAGGACCAGGGATACGTCTACTGTTTTCGCCGGCTGCGTCTGCCGGTCCTCGACGAGACGCTTCCGCTGCGTCAGTGGTCGTTGTGCTGTTCACAGGCGCTCGTCGCCGCGGCGCAGGCGGCCAGGCCGGTGGGGGACGCCGCCGCCTCGCACGCGGACGCCGTTTGCTTCGACGATGTCCACGCGCCGTACCGGATGGCGATTGGACGCCTCGTGCGAGGCGAGCACGCGGCAGAGTGGTTCTGGCAGGCAGCAACCGGTGTCGCTGCCGATCTGTCCGTCCCGGTGCGGCTCGAGCTCCTGCTCGAGCATTGGCAGGCGCAGCCCGCCGGCTGGATCGCGGTTGCGCGCGAGCTCTTGCCGGATCTCGACGTGTCGCAGGCGCGGCGTTTCGTAGAGATGCTGACGCCGCGTGCAGCATCGCGGTGGCTGAGCCGATGGGGAAGCGGCTCATCGCCCGAGCCGGCCACGGCGCCGACGGTGCCTTTGCGTCGACCGACCGAACGCCTCCTGCAGGGCGTGATGGAGCGCGCACGACGTGACGGACGCGAGGCTGTTGTTCTTCGCTGCGTTAGCGGTGGTCGAAGCGTGCCCGGGGATCGCGCTGGACTCCCGGTTGCTCGATGCGGCCGGCGTGTCGCTCGATGCCCGCGCGGTTGAACCGCGCGCGAATGGAGCGCTCGGCCGGTGGGGACAGGTGCGGGCACGCGATGGCGAGCGTTCTCCAGTTGATGATTCGCTACAGACGCTCTTATCGCCGGGCGTGCCGGATTCGGAGACCGCCGCGCTCGAAGGCGAACACGTTCGCGCGTCCGGCGTGCCCTCGTCGCGGCGCCTCGAGGCGCGCACCGAGGGCGCCGGCCTTTACTTCATGCTTCACGTGCTCGGGCATCTCGGCATCGAAGACGCCATCGCGGCCAACCCGAGCCTCGCCGCCACGCACTTCGTCACACGCGTCCTCTTGCGCCTCGCCGCGCGAGCTCATGTCGACGACGAGGATCCGTCCCTTCGTCCGCTGGTGGAGGAACTCGCCGACACGCGCACGCGACACGTCGTCGATCCGATCGTGATTCCGCGGACACTCGCCGCCCTGCGCCGGGTTCGCCCTACGCCGGACGCCAGCGAGCGGCTCTGGGTCTGCGCCGTGCGCCGGTGGTGCCGAAAGGTCGTCGATCTCGGCACCGCCGAGATCGTGACGCGTGCCGGCCGCATCCGCACGACGCCGTCGTCGATTGACGTCACACTGCCGATGTCCGCGGTGGACGTGCGCATCCGGCGCGCGGGTCTCGATCTCGACCCGGGTTTCGTGCCGTGGTTTGGCCGCGTCGTGCATTTTCACTATCACGTCGAAGGTGCGCCATGAGCACAGCGTTCACCGCGGCGCCGTCCGACGTCTACGCGTTCGCGCTGGCGGGGTTGATGCGTGTCGCGGCTGGTTGTCCCTCGCTCGACGCCGACGTGTGCGCCCGGCTGCAGCGACGTCAAGGCACGGCGGGTCTACGCGGCGGCTCCCTTTTGACGGAGTTCAAAGCGTCACTCGACGTGCCCGGCGCCGACGACGCGACCCTCGTCGAGGTCGCCCGCCAGTTCTCGCTGACGCTGGTCGAAATCCTCTCGCTGCGGCTGGCGATGGCGGCGGAGGAGGATGCTGAGGTCGCCTACGTCATCGCGCAGCTTCAGGCGCCGATTTCCGGCCACCGGCCCACGATTGGTCTGCTCGCGCGCGCCTTTCACGAGAGCCTGGAGGCGAGCGCGGCGCAGATCATCGGCCATGGCGAGGCAGTCCGCACCGGTGTGTTGCGCCTCAGCGCGGACGAGGTGCCGCTGGTCGAACGGCAGATCTCGATACCGTCGCCCACGCTGCTCGCGTTGCAGGGAGCGCTTACGCCGTGGCCGGGCACGCGCACGCTCGCGCTCACCATGCCCGTGCCGCTTGGCCGCGAGATCGACGAGGCAATCGATCGCCTGGCGGTTGAGCTCTCGACCGCCCAACAGCCTGAGGTGCTGGTCGTGCGCTCCGGCGAGCCGCTCGAGGCGCGCGCCGCGGCGGCGCAGCTGTGCGGCCGCATGGAATGCCCCGCGGTTCTCGTCGAGACCGACAGCCGTGCACGGGTTGGCGCCGTGGCTGTTCATGCAGCGGGCGGTGCCGGTGTTCGTTCTCCAGCTCGCGCCAGGCGAGCGCCGGCCGGCGCCGATTGTGCCGGAGTTCCCGGGTCCGACGATCGTCATCGCCGGCATCGACGGCGAGTTCGAGAGCGAGGGCCGGCGCATCACCGATTGGCGGATCCGGATCCCGTGCCGGGAGGATCGGTTCGATCTCTGGCGCCCGCATGTGAGCGAGCCGCTCGCGCGCCGTCTCGCCGCCGAGCATCGGCACTCGGCAGCGCGGATCGCCGCGCTGGGCCGCGAGGTGACTCGCCTCGCCGACCGACGGCGACGTGCGAATCGAGCACGTGCAGATCGCATCGCGGCGGATCCCCAACGGTCTCGGCGCGCTCGCCGAAGCGGTGGAGGACGAGGTGCCGGAAGCGGCGCTCGTCGTATCGCCGGAGCTGCGGCGCGATCTCGACGATCTGGTCCGCCGCTGCAGGCTTCGTGACGGACTGGTCGGCGGATTCGGCCCGTCGCTGCGCGCGCGCTATCGTCCCGTCGGTGCGCGCGCTGTTCGTCGGTCCCACCGGAACCGGCAAGACGCTGGCGGCCAGCTGGGTCGCCACGCAACTGGGGCTGCCGCTTTATCGCGTCGACCTGTCGTCGGTCACCTCGAAGTACATCGGCGAGACCGAGAAGAACCTGAGCCAGCTGCTCGGCCGGGCGGAGGCCAACGAGATCGTGCTGCTCTTCGACGAGGCCGACTCCATGTTCGGCAAGCGGACCGAGGTGCGCGACGCGCACGATCGCTTCGCCAATGCCCAGACGAATTTCCTGCTGCAGCGCCTCGAGACCTACGACGGCATCGTCCTGCTGACGTCGAACAGCCGCGCGCGCTTCGATCCGGCGTTCGCGCGGCGGCTCGATCTCGTGCTCGAGTTCTCGCCGCCGGGACCGGACGAGCGGCGTGCGCTGTGGCTGGCGCACCTCGGCGATCGCCATGCGCTGACGCCCGCCGACGTCAACCGGGTGTCTGCGATTGCGGAGTTGTCGGGCGGGCAGATTCGCGCGGCGGTCCTCTCGGCGGCGATTCATGCGAGCACGCACGACGGCACGATCCGCCTCGCCGATCTCTCGGCCGGGCTTCGGATCGAATATCGCAAGATGAGCCGGCAGCTGCCAGAGGAACTCCAGGAGGCGATCGTTCGAACATGAGCGCTGTCGCGGCCAGGCCGAAGCCGGCGCCGACGCCGGAGCCCAAACGGCAGGCGCCGGCGCGCGCGCCCATCGTCCGATCCGCGAGTCCCGTGGCGCGAGCTGCGCCGCGGATTCCGCAGCCGCCAGCCTACACGCGCGCCGGCACGCAGCCGGCCGACGCACCGCTGACGCCGCTGCGGCGCCCGGCGATGCCCGCGGCATCGCCGCCTGTCGCCGCTGCGATCGCCGCCGGCGGCGCGCCGCTGTCATCGCCTGTTCGCGGCGCCATCGAGCAGAGCATCGGCGTCGATCTCGAAGGCGTGCGCGTGCACGACGGACCGGATGCTGCGGCGCTGGCCGCGGGCGCCGGGGCAAGGGCCTTCGCGCTGGGCCACGATGTGTTTCTCGGGCCCGGCGAACGGGCGACCGATCTCGCGCTGATGGCGCACGAAGTCGCGCACGTCGTGCAGCAGCAGGACGGCGCCGGCGTTCAGCGCAAGAGCGGCAGCGCCGGATCGGACGGTTTCGAGCAGGAAGCCGACCGGGTATCGGCGTCGGTCGTCGTCGGCCGGCCCGCGGCGATCACCGGCCGCGCGGCGGTGCAGCCGCAGTTCTCGGTGACCGGCTGGATTCGCGGCAAGGCCAGCGCCGCCGCGGATGTCGTGTCGTCGGCGGCCGGCGCGGTCGTCGATGCGGTCGGCGACATCGTGGGCGCGGCGCTCGGCTTCATCCGCGACCACGTGCACGACATTCCGGGCTACGACATGCTCGGCTACATCATCGGCCGCGATCCGATCACGCAACAGGCCGTCGCGCACAACGCGACGAACCTCATTCACGCGGTGATGGGATTCTGGCCAGGCGGCAACCAGATCTTCCAGGCGCTGCAGGCGCACGGCATCATCGACCGCGTCGGCGCCTGGCTCGATCAGCAGTTCGGCCGGCTGCGCGCGGTGGTGGGCGGCATCCGGCGCGCGCTCGATCAGTTTCTGGGAACCCTCGGCATCGGCGACCTCGCGCATCTCGGGGAGGTGTGGGAGCGCGCGAAGCGCATCTTCACCGAGCCGATCGGACAGGCGATCCAGTTCGTCACGAGCCTGGTCGCCGACGTCCTGCGCTTCATCCGCGACGCGATCCTGCTGCCGATCGCGCAGCCTCGCGCAGAGCACGCGCGGCTACGACCTGCTGCGGGCGGTGCTCGGCCGCGATCCGGTGACCGACGAGCCCTACCCGCAGGACGCCGAGACGCTGATCGGCGGCTTCATGAAGTTCATCGGCGAAGAAGAAATCTGGCTGAACATGAAGCGCGCCAACGCCGTGGCGCGCGCCTGGGCCTGGTTCAAGCAGACCATGACGGAGCTGAAGGCGTTCGTCCAGCAGGTGCCGGCGAAGTTCCTGCAGGCGTTCACCTCGCTGGAAATCAGCGACCTGATTCTGATCCCGCGCGCGTTCTCGAAGATCGCCGGCGTCTTCGGCGGCTTCGTCGGCCACTTCATCTCGTGGGCGGGCAGCGCGGTGTGGCACCTGCTCGAAATCATCTTCGACGTCGTCAGCCCGGGCGCCTTGAGCTACATCAAGCGGACCGGCGCGGCGCTGAAGAGCATCCTCAAGAATCCGCTGCCGTTCGTCGGCAACCTGGTGCGAGGCGGCCAAGACGCGGCTTCCTGAACTTCGCCGACCATTTTCTCGAGCATCTCAAGGCGGGGCTGCTCGACTGGCTGCTCGGTGCGCTGCCAGGCGTCTACATCCCCAAGGCGTTCGAGCTCGGCGAGATCGTCAAGTTCGTCTTCTCCGTGCTCGGTCTGAGCTGGCAGAACATCCGCGGCAAGCTGGTGAAGGTGGTGGGCGAGACCGTTGTCAAGGCGATGGAAACCGGCTTCGACATCGTCGTCACGCTGGTGAAGGAGGGACCGGCGGCGGCGTGGGACAAGGTCAAGGAGGAACTGTCCAAGCTGCAGGAAACGGTCATCGGCGGGATCATCGATTTCGTCGTCGACACGGTGGTGAAGAAGGCGATCCCGAAGCTGATCGCCATGTTCATCCCCGGCGCCGGCTTCATCTCGGCGATCCTGTCCATCTACGACACGATCATGGTCTTCGTCGAGAAGATCTCGAAGATCATCCAGGTGGTCACCGCGTTCCTCGACTCCATCGTCGCGATTGCGGCGGGCGCGATCGACGCGGCGGCGGCGAAGGTGGAATCGATCCTCGCCAACCTGCTGTCGCTCTCGATCAGCTTCCTCGCCGGCTTCCTTGGTCTCGGCAAGGTGGCCGACAAGATCATGGGCGTGATCGAGAAGGTCCGCGCCGCCGTGGACAAGGCGATCGACGCGCTCATCGCCTGGATCGTGAAGATGGCGAAAGGGCTGTTCGGTAAAGCCAAGGCGGCGCTGACGCGGTGGTGGGACGCGAAGGCGACCGTCGACATCGAGGGTACGACGCACACCTTGTATTTCGAAGGGGAGGGAGACGAGGCGAAGCCGTACATCAAAGCCTCACCAGGCAGACGGATCAGCGAGTACCTCAACGATAAGTGGAAGAGAAACGGCGACAAGGATCGCGATCTCGCCCACGATCTGGCGCGTCAGCTCGAGGCGCCCAGGCCTGGGGGTCAGGAGGAGGCGACTTACGGGCCGAAGAGAGTCGACTGGAACAACCAGTTGGCGGCGGTGCTCCTGAAGCTCGGCGGTGCCGAGCCGGCGCCGCCTTCGGTCATCACTTATGAGGGCACGAACGAGCACGGCGGCGGAAAATCGGTGGAGGCAACGATCCTGAGCAAGGAACATCCTAAGGGGAGCAGGCCGGGAGACGATGCGCCAGTCTGGGAGAACTTGAAGGATCTCGGGCTCGGGTTAGGCAAGAAACTTCGCAGCCCCTGGTACGTGCAGGGGCATCTGCTCAATCACAACCTCGGCGGGCCGGGCCTTCGACACAATCTGACCCCCATCACGCAGAAAGCGAACAGCGATCACAAGAACAATGTGGAAAATGAGCTCAAGGATCTCGTTCACGCGCCAAAGGGAGCAGTGATCTACTACAAAGTCACCGCGAAAGCTCCGCCGCCAAAAGGAGGCAATCCACGCCTGGCGACGCTCAACGCCAAAGCAAAGGCCAGCCGCTCCCCAGACGAAAGAGAGTGAGATCAAGGCTCTCCAGGCGCTGAACAACTTGTCGGCCGGATTCATGTGCGAGGCGTACACGCTCGAACGGAACAAGACCACCGGGAAGTGGGACAAGAAGACGCCGATTCCGTCGGCGACCAAGCCGATCGACAACAACATCGAGGAAGGCGGCAAGACCTACGGCTACCATGGGTAGCTTTCAAATTCCATGTAGTGGCGTGGAATCAACACGAAGGACATCGAGGACACACATAGCGCATCAGCGACCAAATCCGTGGGGGAGCGGGCTGCAATAGCCGCTCCCCACGGCACAGTCCTAAACCGCCGTCGCTGCTACCTGTGGGACACCCTGCGATCAACGGTCGTCAAAACGCCTCCGAGAGGCGCAGTGGGGATGCTGTCGAATTCCTCTCCATCGGGCGCGATGAAGAGGTCGACGGACAGCCCACTCGGCAGGCTGTAGCTGCCAGTGCAGTCCGCATTGACCGTGTACTGGAAGGGGATGACCGCGTTGTCCAGCACGGTGATGCCGCCGACGTTGAACGTTACGATTTCGCTCGCAGTGCCGTCTCCATTGAAGAGATGAACTCCGGCATGCGCGGCTGGCGTCGGCTGTGTGACGCCGAATGCTGGAGGTAAAAGCGTTCCTTGACTGGCAAACAGATAGCGCCCTTTCAGCGTGGCCAGCGTGCACCCTCGATGGTCATCGTCGTTCGAGGCCGTGAGCGTGCCTGAGAGGCTCAGGCCAACGACGGCGACCAGGCCGGCACCGAGTAAGAGGGGCACCGTTCGGCGCAGGAATCGACGTAGGTGGCGCTGTGCGGTGGAGAGGCGAGTGTGTTGTGTGCTGGTCCAGTCGTGCAACTGCATGGTGAGTCTCCTTGTTGTGTCCGGGATGGTATGAGTCACGGCGTTCCGGTCCGCAATTCCACGTGGCCGTCGTTGTCCCATGTGTCCTTCTCTGGGCCGTCATCTGGTCTTGTTGGTCGGAATTCGAAGAATCCGGCCGTATTCCTCCTTCATCTAAGTAGGCGCAGAATGCGCCCGGGAACTCGCACCGGGGCGGTAGAATTCAACTCTTGCGAGATGCACAGGACGGCGCAACCGACCGGGCTGCCAAGAGCCAGGTGTGCGAGTTGCTCAGCGCGTGGAGCGCCGGAGACACAAGTGCGCTCGAACGGTTGACGCCGATCGTGTATGACGAGCTCCACCGGCTGGCGCGCCGCTACATGAGGGGCGAGCGTCCCGGCCATAGTTTGCAGACGACGGCGTTGGTGAATGAGGCGTACGTGCGCCTCGTCGACTATGAGCGCATGCAATGGCAGAATCGCGCCCATTTCTTCGCGGTCTCGGCGCAGTTGATGCGGCGCATTCTGGTGGAGCACGCGCGGCGCCACAATCTCAAGCGTGGGGGTGGCGTGCCGCATGTCTCGCTGGAGGAGGCGGTCCTGGTAGGGGGCAACCGCGCCGCGGACCTGGTTGCGCTCGATGACGCGATGAGCACGCTGGCGCATCTCAATCCGCGCAAAGCGCAAGTCGTCGAGATGCGCTTCTTCGGCGGACTTGGCGTGGACGAGATCGCCGACGTGCTCAAGGTGTCGGCTGCCACCGTGATGCGCGACTGGAGTACCGCCAAGGCCTGGCTCTATCGTGAACTGGCGGCCGGGACCCGCGATGGACGCTGAACGATGGAAACACGTCGAGAGCTTGCTGGACGCGGCGCTAGCGCGTCCGCCAAACGAGCGCGACGCGTTCCTGCGTCACATCTGCGTGAACGACGATGCGTTGGAGCGCGAAGTCCGGTCGCTGCTGACCGCCCGGGAGCAGGCCGGCAGTTTCCTGGAGAGCCCGGCAATCGACGTAGCGGCGCGGGCCATCGCGGTTGAGCCGCGCCCCGACACCTCTGAGAGTGCCGATTCGCTCACTGGTCAGACCATCTCCCACTACCGCGTCGTCGGGAAGGAGGGCGCTGGCGGGATGGGGGTGGTGTACAAGGCCGAGGACATCCGCCTGCACCGCTTCGTCGCGCTCAAGTTTCTCCCCGAGGCCGTCGCGCGGGATACGGACGCGCTCCTCCGGTTTCAGCGGGAGGCGCGCGCGGCGTCCGCGTTGAACCATCCGAACATCTGCACTGTTTATGACATCGGCGAACAAGACGGTCGCGCGTGCATCGTGATGGAGTATCTCGAGGGCACGACGCTGAAGGATCGGATCGCCGAGCGCCCCGTGGGCATCGAAGAGCTGCTTCGGCTCGGGATCGAGATCGCCGAGGCGCTCGAGGCCGCGCATGCCGAAGGCATTACGCATCGCGACATCAAGTCCGCCAACATTTTTCTCACCCACCGAGGGGTTGCGAAGGTGCTCGACTTCGGACTGGCGCAAGTCGCGTCGCTCCGGAGCCCCGGCGCCGACGCCACGGCAGGACCGACCGTCACGGTCGACGCCCATGTGACGAGAATCGGCAGCGTCCTGGGGACGGTCGCGTACATGTCGCCGGAGCAGGTCCGTGCGGAGCCGCTGGACGTGCGAACGGACTTGTTCTCGTTCGGGGTCGTGCTCTACGAAATGGCAACGGGCACGCTGCCGTTTCTCGGGGACAGCTCGGCGGTCGTGTTTGCGTCGATTCTCAACGACGCGCCCGTGCCACCGGCGCATCTGAACCCGAGCGTCCCTGAGGCGGTCGCGCGCATCATCGACAAGTGCCTCGACAAAGATCGCGACCTGCGCTACCAGCATGCGTCCGACATTCGCACGGACCTCCAGCGCGTGAAGCGGGACACGGATTCGGGCCGGGTGGCCGGCAGTGCAGAGCCCGCCGTTCCTTCTGTCACACGCTGGAAGTTGACGGTGTCCGCCGCCGCTCTGCTGGCGCTCTCCGTCGCCGGGTACTTCTATTCTCACCGCGCGCCGGCACTCACCGACAAAGACACGATCGTCGTCGCGGATTTCGAGAACAAGACAGATGACCCCGTGTTTGACGACACGCTGCGCCGGGGACTGTCGGTGGAGCTTCAACAATCGCCGTTCCTCAATCTGATTTCGGATCGACAGGTCCAGCAGCAGCTGGTTCTGATGGGGCAGCCGAAAGAGGCGCGTCTGACGTCGGACGTGGCTCAGCAAATCTGCGAGCGTACGGCAAGCGCGATAGTGCTGGAAGGCTCGATCGCCAGCCTTGGGAGCCAGTATGTGCTGGGCCTGCTCGCCAGGAACTGCGACGCCGGAAACATTCTCGATCAAGAGCAGATTCAGGCGGCGAAGAGAGAAGACGTTCTGAACTCCCTGAGTGAGATCGCTCGAAAACTCAGAACCCGGCTGGGTGAATCACGAGCGACCGTAGAAAAGCATTCGACGCCGCTTGCTGAGGCGACAACACCTTCACTCGAAGCCCTGAAGGCGTACAGCACTGGAATGAAACTGGACCTCTCCTCCGGGTTTCCCGCGTCGATTCCATTTTTTCAACGCGCCGTCGAAATTGATCCGACATTCGCGTTCGCGTACGCCAATTTAGGGCTTTCGTACCAGGGTGTTGAAGATTCGGTGCGGTCCGCTCAGAGCGCGACGAGAGCCTGGCAGTTGCGGGATCGCGTCAGCGATCGTGAAAGGTTCTTCATCGACTTTACTTACGATCGGCAGGTGACGGGAAACCTGGAAAAGGCGTACCAAACCCTCGAGTTGTGGCTTCAGACCTATCCTCGCAGCGAAAAACCAGGCCCGCTGGATTTGTTAGGCGGCCTGGCCACGCACGGGACCGGCCGATTCGATAGAGCCGTCGAGACAGCCCAAAAGCAAATCGCGGATGATCCCGACTTTCTCTTCGGGTATACCAATCTTGCAACCGCCTATTTTTTCCCGGGCCGTTTCGAGGAAGCCGAACGTGTGCTCCGACGAGCCACCGAACGAAAACTGGAGAATCCGAATCTCCTGATGATCCAATACAACATCGCGGTCTTGAAGGGCAACAAGGACCAGATGGATCGAGTCGTGGCTCTGGCCAGCGGCAAGCATGGAGCGGAACATCCGGTGGCGAACGTGGAGGCGCTCGCTCTGGCTCGTTCAGGCCGGATAACACTGGCCCGGCAATCATCCAGCCGTGCCATCAATCTGGCAGGGCAGGAGAGGGGACACGAGGCAGCAGCGAGCTACCAGGCCGCACGAGCCGTGTGGGAGGCCGCGTGCGGGAATGCGGCCGAAGGGAAAAAGAACGCCATCGCGGCACTGGCGCTGTCGAACGCCCGGGATGTCGAATACGCCGCCGGCCTGGCTCTGGCCCTTTCGGGAGACGCCTCTCGATCGGAACCACTGGCCGACGATCTGGAACAGCGGTTCCCGGAAGATACGTTCGCCAAATTTACGTACGTGCCAGTGCTTCGCGCGTTATCGGCACTCGAGCGCGGGAAGCCCACCGACAGCGTGGAGCAGCTTCGCATCGCGCTGCCCTATGAGCTGGCGGTGAACGGCCTCAACTTCGCTCACTATTACCTGGGCGGTCTGCACTCGGCGTACGTGCGCGGCGAGGCGTTTGTTGCCGCACACAAGTATCCGGAAGCTGTTGCGGAATTTCAGAAGATTCTCGATCATCGCGGGATCGTGGGCCTGGATCCCATCGGCGCACTGGCGCACGTGCAATTGGGCCGAGCGTTCGCGCTGTCCGGAGATGTGGCCAGGTCGAAGACTGCCTACCAGGATTTCCTCACTCTCTGGAAAGACGCCGACTCCGACATTCCGTTTCTGGTGCAAGCCAGGGCGGAATACGCAAGGCTGCGGTAATCCGCCCGTTCGATACGCAGGACCGCCCTGGCAGCATGTTTCCGTCACCGGTCGTCTCGGTCTTCCTTGTCAATATCCACCCCGAAGATCGTTCCCTCGAACTTCCCGGTGTTTGTGGCAAGGACGACCGAGTTGGAGGAGTTGAACAAGGCCGGGGTCAACGTCGCGGTCATCGTCAGAGTGCCGGACGCACCCTTCAAACGCCTGGTTCCACCGGTGATCTGATATGTCTCGGTAAGGCGGGCCATCCCAGCTGCGAAATCTATGCAAATGGCGCCGTCCATGATGTTGACCGTCAACAGACTGCCGTCCTGGAAGCGGAAGACGCCGCCGCCGCTCACGGTTGGGAAATAGATGCGGGTCGGGCCGGAGCACGTGCTGGACGCCTGAGGAACTGCCACGTCCGCGTGTAGTTCACGAAAGGTGAACGGTCCGAGCGTACCGTCGCCGGCGACGTTCTCGCCGTCCGTGTTTGTGTCGGGCTGCAGGCTGATCGCACTGACCTCGAGAGTTCCCGAAAAACTCATCTTCACGTGCTTCTCTTGGGCGTAGACGGCTGCGACACCGAGGTTGAGCATCAGTGGCGCCAGGATCAATGCGCGGGTGACGGCTTTTGTCTTCATCTTTTTCTCCATGTGGGTTTCTCCTCCATCTAAGTAGGCGGAGAAAGCCCTGAGGAACTATCACCCCGGCAGTACGATTCAACGCGTACGGGAGGCACAGGACGCCAGGACCGGCGATGGACACTGAACGATGGAGGCACGTCGATCGCCTGCTGGATGCGGCGCTGGCTCGTCCGCCAGACGAGCGCGACGCGTTCCTGCGCGAGGCCTGCCTGGGTGACGACGCGTTGGAGCGCGAGGTCCGTTCGCTTCTGACCGCTCAGGCGCAGGCGGATGGTTTCCTGGAACGCCCGGCGATCGACGTGGCCGCGCAGGCCTTCGCGCTCGAATCACGCCCCGACGCCGCAGACAGCGGCGCTTCGCTCGACGGTCAGACCATCTCGCACTACCGCATCGTCGGAAAAATCGGCAGTGGCGGGATGGGCGTGGTCTACAAGGCCGAGGACATCCGCCTGCGCCGGTTCGTGGCGCTCAAGTTTCTGCCCGACGACGTCGCGGGGGATGCGAACGCCCTGCGCCGGTTCCAGTTGGAGGCGCGCGCGGCATCCGCATTGAACCATCCCGGCATTTGCACCATTCATGACATCGGCGAGCAGGACGGCAGGGCCTTCATCGCGATGGAGTACTCTGGAGGGCTCCACGCTGAAGGAGACCATTGCCGGGCATCGCGGGTTGGAGATGGACACGGTGCTGACGCTCGGCAGCGAAATCGCCGAGGCGCTGGATGCGGCGCACAGCGCGGGGATCATTCACCGCGACGTCAAGCCCGCGAACATCTTCATCAGCCCTCGCGGCCACGCCAAGATCCTGGACTTCGGGTTGGCCAAGATGGGCAGCGCGGTCGCGCTCGCCGCCGATTCACCGACGCTGAGCTCCGCCGCGACCCAGGGCGGCATGGTCCTCGGGACGGCGGCCTACATGGCGCCCGAACAGGCGCACGGCGAGATCGTTGATCACCGCGCCGACCTCTGGGCGTTTGGCCTCGTGCTCTACGAGATGGCGACGGGCACGCGGCCGATGGCGGCCGTCCGGCTTCGTGTCGAGCAGTCGCCCGACCTGGAGCGCATCATCTCGAAATGTCTGGAGACAGACCGGGAGCTCCGCTACCAGCACGCGTCGGACATACGCACCGACCTTCAGCGCCTGAGAAGAGACTCGGGCTCCGCGCGGGCGTCCGGTCCTGCCGCCACGCGGCCGACACGGTGGAAGATGGTTCTTCCTGCGGCGGCGGCAGCTGTGCTGACGCTGTCGGTCGCCGGGTACATCTATCTGCACCGGGCGCCGACTCTCACCGAGAAGGACACGATCGTCCTCGCCGACTTCGAGAACAGGACTGGCGATCCGGTATTTGACGACACGCTGCGCCAGGGCCTGTCCGTGGAGCTTCAACAATCGCCATTCCTCAGCCTGATTTCGGACCGGCAGGTCCAGCAAACGCTGGCTCTGATGGGACAAGCGAAAGATGCGCGGCTGACTTCGGAAGTGGCTCAGCAAGTCTGCGAGCGAACGGCAAGTGCCGTCGTCCTGGAAGGCTCGAATCGCCAGCCTTGGGAGCCAATATGTATTGGGCCTGCGCGCCAGGAACTGCAACACCGGAAGCATGCTCGATCAGGAGCAGATCCAGGCGGCGAGGAGAGAAGACGTCCTGAACTCCCTGAGTGCGATCGTTCGAAAACTCAGAACGCGGCTTGGTGAATCACGAGCGACTGTGGAAAAGCATTCGACGCCGCTCGCCGATGCGACGACATCTTCGCTCGAGGCCCTGAAGGCTTACAGCACCTCAATAAAGAGTCATCACATGCTTCCGCGGACTATCGCCGCGGCCATACCTATCCTCCAGCGCGCTGTCGAGATTGATCCCAAATTCGCCATGGCGCACGCGAGTATGGGACTTGCGTAAAGCACTATCGGAGAGTCGGTGTTGTCAGCCCAGAGTACGACGAGAGCCTGGCAACTTCGGGATCGTGTCAGTCGATCGAGAACGGTTCTTCATCGATTTCACCTACGATCGGCAGGTCACGGGAAATCTGGAAAAGGCTGTACCAAACCCTCGAATCGTGGTTTCAGACGTATCCTCGCGGGGAGGAACGACCACTGCTCTGAGTTTCGTTGAGCGGCCTTTCCACACACGGGACAGGTCGATTTGAAAGAGCGATCGAAGCATCCATAAAGGAAATCGCCGTTGATCCCGACTATGGACTTGGGTATGGCAGTCTTGCGTCCTGCTACTTCTTCATGGACCGTTTCGAAGAAGCCGCGCGGGTGCTTCAACGAGCCACCGAACGCCAAGTGGAGAATCCTATTCTCGTATGGTCAATTACAACATCGCGGTCTTAAAGGTGACAAGGGCGAGTGGATCGAATCTCGGCTCTGGCCAAGGGCAAGCCGCGATTGAGCCACTCGGTGGCTCACGCCGAGGCGCTCGCGCTGGCCCGTTCCGGCCGGCTGCAACTGGCCCGGCAGTCATCCAGCCGCGCCATCGATCTGGCCCTGCAGGAACGGCAACGCGAAGCAGCTGCAAGTTACCAGGCTGCACGAGCCGTGTGGGAAGCGGTGTACGGGAATGCGGCCGACGCGAAAAAGAACGCCACAGCGGCGCTGGCGCTTTCGAACGGGCGGGATGTCGAATACGCCGCCGGCTTTGCCCTGGCTTTGTCGGGAGACGCCTCTCGATCACAGCAGCTGGCTGACGATCTGGAAAAGCGCTTCCCGGAAGACACGTTCGCCAAATTTACCTACGTACCCGTTCTTCGCGTCTTGTCGGCACTCGAGCGCGGGAAGCCGACTGAGAGCGTGGAGCGGCTGCAAGTCACTCTGCCCTATGAGCTGGCGGTGAATGGCCTCAACTTCAATCACTTTTATCTTGGCGGACTGCATTCGGCCTATGTGCGCGGCAAGGCGTTGCTGGCCGCGCACCGGTATCCGGAGGCCGCCGCCGAGTTTCAGAAGATTCTCGATCATCGTGGGATCGTCGGCACGGATCCGATTGGTGCTCTGGCGCACCTGCAACTAGGCCGAACGCTCGCTCTCGGAGGTGACACGGTCAAGGCCAAGAGCGCGTACGGGGATTTTCTCGATCTCTGGAAAAACGCGGACCCAGACGTCCCGATTCTCAAGGAAGCGAAGGCAGAATTCGCCAGGCTGCCGTAATCCCCCATTACGTCGCCGCATCGAATGCTCACTACGAAAGAACGCGGAGCAGCAGCAGTGTCTGATCGTCTTGCTGCACACCGTGTCGTTTGACTTCCGCCATAATCAGCTCCCAAAGCTGGGAGAGCGGCAGCGCGGCGTGCTGCTTCATCAAGTGCTCGACGCGATCCATTCCGAATTCTTCATCGTTCGCGTCGGGTACTTCCGAGATTCCATCCGTCAGCAACAGAAACACATCGCGCGGAGCGTAGGTGACACGCTGGCTGACATAGCGCCCCCCGGGCATCAAGCCTAAAGGAAACTGCTCCATGGCGAGCCGCGCGATATCGCCTGTCGAGGCGCGATAGTGGAGGATGGGCGGGTGGCCCGCCAGCGAATACTCCGCTTCGCACGAGCCGTCGAAGGACAGCAGCGCGAGCGTCGCGTACATGTTCGGTTCCTTGACCGCGGGAAGCACACGGTCTGCACTTTCCATGACGGCTGTCGCTTGCTGTCGAAGCTGCAGGGACACACGTATCGCCGTCTTCAGCATGCCCATCAACTGGCCCGCGGCCAGGCCGTGCCCGGAAATATCTGCGATGTACGCGAGCAGCGTTCCGTCGCCCTCCACGGCATCGATCAAGTCGCCGCCCATCTCCGTGCTGGAATGGATTGTCCGTACACCTCGAAGCGGCCGCCATGAAGAGAAAGCGTCGGAACCAGCGTCGCCTGTATGCCGTGTGCGAGAGACAGTTCGGTCTGCATGCGAACGGTCGCGAGGCCTTCGGTTCTGATGAAATCGACCAGCAGCCGATACCCCAGGAGCGTGCCCGCAAGGATGCCTATGGCGTCAAAGATGACTCGACGCTTCAGCGTCTCCACGTCAGGTGACGCGGGCGAATAAAACGAGAGACGGACGCCCAGCCACAGGCCAACCACGTAAATCAGCAGAAGAACAGGGACGAGACGAACCCGCTTTATGCGGGCCGCAAGAGTGGCGATCCCAAGCGTGCCGGAATAGACGGGCCAGAAGAAGCCTCGAACCAAAGGTTGATAGTTGACCAGCAGCAGATCGATAGCGAAGCCGGTCCCGCAGGAAAGGATAAACGCCGCGGCCGAAAGCCTACCCATGCTCCGCATGGGCAGGGCCCGCCAATAGGCATTCGACGTGCGGGACGCCCACCGAGCAGAGAACCACGTGTGAACGGCAGTCTTCATAACCCGTCGCTTCTGAAAGCCAATGCGACAGGACGAGCATATCCGCGAATCGCGGTCTTGAACGACCGCTCAATCGTGGCGGAGTGGCGCCGGGTGCAAGCCCATTCCGCCAGGGACGGAATTGCCGTCAGAGGCTTGCGGCAAAAGAGCGCGGGCTATAATCGCCAGCGTGGACCGCTCGATCGAGCAGCGAATCGTCGAGTACTTCCGCTCGCGTACGGACGTCGCGGCCGTGTACCTGTTTGGTTCCGCTGCACGGCGCACGGCGCGAGTCGATAGCGATGTTGACGTGGCCGTGCTGTTCCACGCCCCGCCACGCCGCACGCTGAACGGCCCTCGGCTCAACATCGAGGGCGAACTCGAACGGACGCTCGGCGTCCCAGTCGATCTCGTCGCGCTGAACGATGCGCCGGTCGACCTGCGCATACGCGTGCTCCGCGATGGCCGCCTGCTTATCGACGGCGATCCGTCGGCACGCATCGCATTTGAAGTGCGGACGAGAAACGAGGCGTTCGATCTCGAACCCGTCCTGACCCGGTACCGCGCCGCGCGGGAGCGGATGACGTGACTGACCCGGCGCTCGTCGAGAAGAAACTGGCGCTGATCGAGTCCTGCGTCTCTGACCTCCGCCGGCTCGCTAAGCCGGAGGCACTGGCGACCGACGTCCGTGAACAGCGCTTCGTCGAACACACGCTGCAGATGGCCATTCAGGCGGCACTCGACGTCGCCTCACACATCGTGTCCGACCGCCGGCTCGGCGAACCGCGAACGAACCGGGAATTGGGCTGTTGCCGATCAGTTGGATCGACCGAGAACGGTCCAATTGAAGACGCAGAGTGTGGCCGCCACGAATTGAGCGCGGATCAATCCGGCGCGGCAGTGAGAATCCAACAGTCATCGAGGGGCCAACGGAACCTGCACCCAAGTCGGCCGACGATATCAGCGAACTCCTCCGTGCGTGGAGCGACGGAGACCAACTCGCCCTCGACGAGCTGACGCCGATCGTGTATGCCGAGCTTCACCGGCTGGCGCACCGGTACATGCGACGCGAGCGCCCCGAACACGACCTTCAGACGAGCGCGCTGGTCAATGAGGCCTACATCCGCCTTGTGGATTACAAGCGGATGCAGTGGCAGAATCGGGCCCATTTCTTCGCGGTCTCTGCTCAGTTGATGCGCCGGATTCTCGTCGAGCAGGCGCGACGTCATAACCTCAAACGAGGACGCGGCGTGCAACATGTCCCGCTGGATGAGGCGGCACTCGGAGGCGTGGATCCCGGCGTTGACCTCGTGGCGCTCGACGACGCGCTGAACGC
>CAWCDQ010000039.1:0-84798 GCA_963794305.1 uncultured Acidobacteriota bacterium
GACAGAACGTCGTCTTTTTTCCGCTGTTCCCGCTCTTGATGCGCGGTGTCGGCTCTCTGATCGGCGGCCATCCTCTGCTGGCGGGCCTCATCGTCTCGCTGGTGGCATTCCTGCTCGCGCTGATCTATTTCTGGCGATGGACCGCCGATCGGCTGGGAGCTGATGTCGCCACCGGCGCCGTCTGGCTCCTGAGTGCGTTTCCGCTGGGTGTGTTCTTCAGCGCGGTGTACACCGAATCGCTTAACCTGCTGATTGTCGTGGTGGCCTGTACTACGCCGAGCGCCGGCAGTTCGCGAGGTCGGCTGGCGCCGGCTTCCTCGCGGGACTCGTCGGCCGACGGTCTGCTGCTGTCGATCCCGATCGCGTGGACGGAGCTCTTCGACCACCACGAGCCACGACCGGACGGAACCGCGGAGACCGCAGAACCCGCTGAAAAAACGTCTTGTTCTGCGATCTCAGCGCCCTCGGCGGTACCTTCTTCTTGTTGGCGATCGCACGCGCGGCGCCGGTGATCGCGCGATCCTGGGCGTGCTGTGTTACTGCGCGTATCTCGGGTGGCGTTTTGGCGATCCGATCGCGTGGTACCGAGGTCAGGCCGCCTGGGGGAGACCCGGGCCACCCCTCTGGAACCGTCTTCGTCTATGGATCTCTGGTGGCTCGCGGACGCGCTCCCGCTGACCTTCGTCCTCGGCTCGATCGCACCGGTGACCCGGCTGCTCGGCGCCGCCTACGGCCTGTTCATCGCCGTGACGCCGCCGCCGGTGCTCCGGCACGGGCTGATGTCGCTGGGGCGCTTCTCATCGGTAATGTTCCCCGCGTTCGCCTGGCTGGCGTGGCGTGTGCGCGGCCGGGCGCGGCAGCGCCTGATCCTGGCGTGCGCCGTCGGCGAAGCGGTGCTCGCGGCCCTCTTCTTCACCTGGCATCCGATCTTGTCTGCGGCCGCGAGCGTTTCGTCGTAGTCCCGGCGAAATCGCGGCACCACGACGCTCCCGCGTGGCGCCGCGCCATCGCGCGGCGCGAGCGACGGAATCGGGCGTCGACGTTACCAGCGCACGCTGAAGCGCGTCGGCGTACGCGTCAGGCATATCCGAGGTCGCCATTTCCGCGAGCGACCAGTGTTCCCGGCCCGGCTCGTGCCTTCGCCCGGCAGCGCCGCCACGCGCAGGCCGGCCGCCAGCGCTTCGAGCAGGAGATCGAGAAGCTGGCCTTCCGGGCGCCGAGGGCGAAGCAGTGAGGGAGGCTACAGATCCGCGCGCTCGGTCAGACGGCGCCGAGAAAGATCACGCGCGACGAGATCGACGCCGGCAACCGGCGGCTCTGCGCCTCGTACTGCGCCCGTCCCGGCCCCTCGCCCGCCAGGAGAAAGCCGGATGTTCGGCTGTTCCCGCGCGAGGCGCGCGAAGGCGTCAATCACCACATCGATGCCGTTGCGATGTTCGAGACGGGCGACGCTGAGGATATTGGTCATCCCGTCCGCGAAACGCGGAATGGGACGCCCCTCTGGAAGGCGTCGCAGTCGACGCGGTTGCCGATGATCGTGCTCTCGAAGCGTGCGTACCGCGCCATCGCTTCGTGTGCGACTCGCTGACCGCGATCACCCGCGTCATGCGCCCATGACGTACCGGTACCAGGGCACGATCAGGTTCCGCTTGCGCGTGTGGGTGAAGTAGCTGTGAATCGTGCCGACAATGGGCCATCGAACGTCCGAGCGCCCAGGTCGGAGCCCGATGTCGACCGGCACGTGAATATGCAGCAGTTCAACCGCTCCCGCGCAAAGATTCTCTTCAGCGCTCCGTACGCCGACGGAGCGATCGTGATCTGCGAGGCCGATCCCTCGCCGTGGATCCGAAGCGAGTGCGCCGGACGAAGCACGTGGGGGTCGTTTTCGGACCGTGCCAGGCGTTGCAGCTGACGTGCGGCACGATGATGCGGACGTCCACCGGCTCCGAGCCGTCTGCCGGTGACTCGGATGACGCCGGAGGTTGAAGATGTGCTCCTGCTCGCCTCCCAGCGTCGGGAAGTAGTTCTCGCAGAGGATCCCGAGCTTCACGCGTCGCCGACCCGCACGAACGTGAAGCCGCGCTGCTTGAGTTCGCGGATGATCCCCGGCAGCGCGGTGAGCATCGGCTGCACCTCGGGCTGGGGCTCGAGGCCGCGGCCGTCGTGAAGCAGCAGGACCATGCCGGACCGCGCCATGCGCGTGGCGCGGCGAACCAGAACGTCCGGATCGGGGCGGTCGGTATCCCACACGCCGCGGCTCCACGCCCAGAGCGTCAATCCGCGGCGTCGCGCCACCTCGAACACGCCGGACGATTTGTATCCGTGCGGCGTGCGGTACACCTCGCCGGCGTCACCCCGAGCCGCTCGAGGACGCGCGTGACACCGGACACCTGCTGTTCGATCGCGTCGGCCGACGCGCCCGCCAGCTTGGCGTGCGTCATTCCATGGATGCCGACGGCGTGTCCCTCGTCGCGCGCGCGCTGCACGATGGCCGGATGCCGTTCGACGTTGGCGCCGAGCACGAAGAAGGTCGCCGGCACACCCTCGCTGGCGAGAATGTCCAGCACCCCCGCCGTCGCCGCGCTCGGTCCATCGTCGAAGGTGATGGCGCACCGCCTCGAGCCGTCCGACGACGGAAGGCGCCAGCGGACGCGGCCGAGCGGATCGAACGCCGGCACACGGCGGAACGCCTGATCGAGTCCGCCGCGGCGAGGAGCGCGAGCAGCCCGACGCGAAGCCAAGCGGCCCGGGCTCGTCAGCAGACGGCCGCCACCGCCGATACCGGCAGCGTCAGCGCGACCCGAAAGATCCAATTGCGAAGCGGCGCACCCACGCCGATGATTAAACTTTGCACGCCATCTGGCAGACCGTCGGCGCGAGCCTCGAACGACTGTCGAGCGCCAGGCCCGTGTATGCCGCCACCGCTTGCCTGCTGTACGTGGTCAGCCTGTTCATCGCCGGCGCGCGGTGGCGCGGCTTCCTGCGCGCACAGGGCGGCGAGGTGACCGTGCTCAGCGCCACGCTTGCGACGCTGGGCGGGATCGCCGCCGGGAACCTGACGCCCGCGCCAGGCGGGGAAGCCTGCCGCATCGGCCTCGTCCGCCTCGGCGGCCGCGCGACGTGGACGCAGGCGACGGTTGCGGCGGTGTGGGATCGGCTCTCCGAGCTGCCGCCGATTCTCGTGCTGAGCGGAATGGCGCTCGTCGCCGTGCGGTCGCTGTCCTCGGCGACGGCCGTCGGCCGGCATGGTCATCGCTCTCGCCGCCGCGCTCGCGCCGGCCGCGGCGCGTTCGGCGCCCCATTCCCGGCATTCTCCGTTGAGAGTGGCGTGCGCGACTGGCGTCGAGCCGCGTCGGCGCGGCGCTGTTCGCGGCGGGAGTCGCGTACTCGTCGCTGCTGTGGGTCCAGGACTTCCTGCGGTTGACGTGCGCGACGCTGGCATTCGGCGTCGTGCTCCCGCCGACCCAGATCGCGGCGCTCTCGATGCTCGCGATGCTCGGCGGAGTCGTGCCGGCAATCGCCGGCCTGGGCCCGGTCGAGGGAGGCCTGGTCGCGGGGCTGATGGCGTTCGGCGTCGATCTGCCGACGGCGGCGGCCGTCACCGCGCTCGAACGCGCCATCTCGTACGGCTTCAGCACGGCGGCCGGCGCGCCGTG
This sequence comes from uncultured Acidobacteriota bacterium, assembly GCA_963794305.1. Taxonomy (GTDB): domain Bacteria; phylum Acidobacteriota; class Vicinamibacteria; order Vicinamibacterales; family CAVVIG01; genus CAVQFC01. The sequence goes on from CAWCDQ010000039.1 coordinate 3,657, forward strand.
ATCGCGATGCTCGGGGGCGGGTCGATGTGGAACCGCGTGAGAGCGCGTCACGCGCCCGACAACGACGCCGACGCCGCGCGTTCCTGACCGGCGGGGATCGCACGCGCGCAGGCCGGCTGACCGGCGCGGCCAGCCGGTCACGATACAGGCTGTTGAGCTGCTGCAGGAACCCGGTGCCTTCGGCAAGGCTCATCTTGCTCTCGCCCGCCCTTCGCCCGACGAACACGTAGCCGACTTCGGCGAGCCTTCGAGGCTGCGAACGCACGAACAGCTCCAGGCCGATCTTGAATCCCGTGACCGATGTCCGGAACCCGTCCAGGCGCCGCGCCGGATCAGGAAGAAGCCCGACATCGCGTCGCGCACCGGCGTCAGGGGACGCGCGAGCCAGCATCCGGCCCGCGACAGCAGCCAGCGGCCGATCGGAAAGTTCGAGGTGCCGCCGCCGCACACGTAGCGGCTGGCCACGGCCAGATCGAAGTTGCCGTCGTTCATCGTCCTAAACAGCCGCGGCAGCAGCTCCGGCGGATGGCTCAAATCGCCGTCCATCACGCCGACGATGTCGGTCTGCGCGATCGCAAAGCCTTCGAGGACGGCGCTGCCGAGCCCGAGCTTCCCGGGCCGATGGATGACGCGCACGCGGCGGTGCGCGCCCATCGTCGGCAATCGCGCCGGTCCCGTCCGCCGAGTTGTCGTCGACGATCACGACCTCGATCGCCAGGCCTTCGCGATCGCAGGCGTCGAAGATCCGCTGCGAGCAGGAGGCCGATGCGGTCGCGCTCGTTGTAGGTCGGGATGACGATCGTGAAGGCGGCCGGCAGCGCAGGTCATGGCACCGCCTTCTACGCAGTGTGCGTCATATCGGGAAACAGCTCTCGCAAGGTCGTGTCCACCCGCACGCCCGCGTCGAGCGCGCGTTCGATGATGTCCGGGATCTGCTGCGTCGCGCGCGTTCAGCCTGACGCGGAAACCGTCGGTGTCGGGCCATGCCGCGAGTCCCTCGCGCCAGACATCGCGCGCCTTGTCGTGCTGGTTCAGCCGCCAGTAGCCGTCGCCGAGCGCGACGAGAATGCGCGGCATGTAGCCACCTGCGGATGAGCCGACGCCAGCTTGCGCGCCATCTCGAGATCGGCGACGGCCTTGTCGGTGCGATGGAACACGAACTGGTCGTAATACAGGTTGACGAGGCCGCGAATCAGGTAGGCCAGGTCGGTCGGCTCGATCGCGATGGCGCGCGTCAACGCATCGAGCGCATCGCGGCCGAGGAGCGCACGGCGAACCGATCCCGACACCGGAACCTTGTCGACGTTGGCGAGCGCGAGGTTCAGGAAGCGGTTGGCGCCGCCGCGGGGGTCGCTCGCGAGCCGTTCGAAGAGCTTGATGCTGCGATCGTAGCGGCCGGTCTCGATGACCAGTGGCGATACTCGGCCGCCACGCGCAGATTGCCGGGCTCCTGCAGCAGCCGCGCTTCGAAACCATCGAGCAGGCGGTTGACGGCGGCGGGCTCTGCGTGTTCGCCGCAGGATTCGCCAGTGACACGACGCCGATCAAAAGAGCCAACAAGAATGTCATCGTGGGCGCACGGCGTTCGGACGCAGCATGTCACGCAAACGAGACGAAACGCCACCGGGAACGGACATTACACGTGACACAGAGGCATCACCCTTCCCGGGAAGCAAGAGCTGTGCTCGGGCGAGCATATTGTGCCCGATCAGCGCTCGAAGCGCACCTGAAGTCTGTACTGCCGGAACTGGGAGTTGTAAAAGGATCCGAAGGCCGGCGACGAGATGTTCGCCTGGACGTCGGCCGGGAGGAATGCGTTGAACGCGTTGTAGGCGCGGATGCCGATCCACGGCTGCAGCTTGCCGATCTTGAAAGCGGTGCTCGAGGCCCGAGATCGAACCGGAGGTAGTTCGGCATCCGCTGCTCGTTGCGCGGGCCCGACGAAATCGAGCGCCGCGTCGACCAGCGAGTACGGCAGGCCGGTTCGCCAGTCGGCGACGGCGACGATCAGCCAGGTCGCGGCCGGCAGCACCCGTCCGCGCGCCAGCAAGCGGTGCGGCACGTCGGTCGGCAGCGGACCATAAGCCGCGCGGCGGCACGACCGGCCAGAGCATCGTGTCGAAGTAGTTCGCGAACGAGTTCAGATCGCCTTCCGCCAGCGAGCGCGAATACGTCGCGGTCAGGTCGGCGCGGCTCGAGTGGCTGAAGTGAAGCCCGACCTCGAGACTGCGGTACGTCGACGTGGCCGTCGGACTGCGAGCCGAAACGCGCCGTCGGTGCCCGGTCCGAACGGCGTCGAGCATCAGCTCGTGACTGCCCTGCCGATCGAGGAAGCTGGCGTGCACCGAGAACGACGGCCGCCACCGGTACTCGTACGTGACGTCCCACGTCGCCGCCCTCGCCGTCCGGAGGTTCGGCGACGTGACGTCGAGAAAGTCACGGGCGGTCCGAGCGGCGTCACGCCGTCGTCGGCGAATCGGCGTATCGGTGAACGTTTCGAACTGCCCGAACTTGAAGGCGCCCGCGGCCGACGGCGTCCGCTCGAAGAACAGGCCGTAGCCGCCGCGCAGCACCGAGCTGCCCGTGCTCGTTGAGCAGCAGCGCCGCGCCGACCCGCGGCGTCACGTTCCAGCGGCCGACGACGCCGTCGCGATCGAGCCGCGCGCCGAACTCGAAGTACCAGCGCGCGTTCGGCTGGACGCGGTCCTGCGCGTAGAGCGCCACGTCGGTCGTCCGCAGCATCTGCGCCGACGGCGCCGGAGGCGTCGAGGCGGCGCGACCAGCGTGCCGTCCGACGCTCGATCGAGGAACGGACGGCTGTCGCTCGTGCCGTCGTAGCTGTTGATGAGCAGATCGAGTCCGACCTTGAACAGGTGCAGCCCCGATGGCAGCTTGGCCGAGCCCGACGCCGTCTGGATCAGCTGAAACGTGGTCGGCGACCGGTACTGCGTGTTGAAGAAGTTGCCGAGCGTCGTCTCCGGGCAGGAGCTGCATCGGCGCCGTGCCCTGCGGCTGCACCGACGCCTGATAGCCGCGCACCTGAACGGTGGATTCGGACACCAGCGAGTCGCTCCACAGCGCGCGCTCGGTGACGGTGCCGAGCATCGACGCGCTCGTGCACGTCGACGGTGGCATCGGGCGGCGTGAAGGTGCCGAGCGACGCCAGCGTCGTGACGCTCGGGAAGAACCCGCCGCTCCCGACCAGCGAGTGCTTGCGGCGTGAGGTTGGCGTCAACGCGCGTGAACGAGCTGATCCAGTGCGTCGTCCGGCGCTCGTCTTCGGGCCGGCTCGGCACGTCGTCGCTGCTGTAGCGATACTGCGCCGTCTGCTCGAGGAACACGCGGTTCTTGACGAGCGGCCCGCCCAGCTCGAAATTGGGCGCCCAGCCGGCGATGCCGTTGATGTTGTACAGATCCTCGTGGCGCTTGCTGCGGAACGTCGGGCTGAGGTTGTTGAGCCGGACGTGCCACGCGTCGCTGCCGCGGCGGGTCTGAATCACCACGAGGCCCGACGAGAATCGTCCGTACTCGACCGCGTACGGATTCGGCATGACCGCCACCGAATCGATCGCATCGTCGGGCAGCGTGAAGTGGACGAGGCCGAGCACGGGATCGGTGAGCGTGCTGGCGCCGATCTGCACGCCGGCCTGCGTCGGCCGTCCGCCTTTGATGCTGACGCCGCCGGGCACTTCGATCACGCTCGCGAGCAGGCGCAGCGCGCCGCCGAGCCCGGTGCCGTTGGCGAACTCGTCGGTTTCGTGGCTGCTCGATCGACTCGGACGAGCCGAGCGTGTCGGCCGCCGAGACGATCGCCGTCGGCGCCATCACCTCACCGTCTGCGTCAAGCGTCGCGAGCGGAAGGTCGAGAGACTGCTCAGTCGTCGAGTCGACGGACGACGACGGCCGTCACGCGCCCGAGCGCGAACCCGTCGAGCGACGGCGGTGATGGCGTATTTGCCCTCCTGCAGCGCCGTGAAGCGGAAGCGGCCGTCGCCCTCCGACAGCACCGTCGAGATTTCCTGATTCGACGGAATCGTGGAGCACGACCTGCGCGCCGCCGAGGCGGATCGTGCCGCTCTGCGTCGTGACGAAGCCTTCGATCACGCCGCCGCCCGTCTGCTGCGCGACGGCGTGCGCCGGCGGCCAGCAGAGCAGCAGACAGGCGATCAGGACAGCGATGAATCCTGAACCGGGGAGCCACCCACTCCCATTGTGGTCCATTGCCTTCGACCAATCAATTCGACAAGCCATAACGTCAAAGGCCACGAAACGCTCCGGCCAGCCACGTCGATCACGTAGTGATAGCGCCCGACGACGCAGGCGACGCAGATGGCGACGGCGAGGCCGAGAAGCACCGCGCCGGCCCAGGGCAGCGTGCCGACGACGGCGAGCGCCGACCGCGAGCGAGCCGGCGGCGTGGCCGCTCGGGAACGTGTTCACGCGAATCGACAGGTGCTCGACCATCTGCGACCGCGAGCCGGTGAATCGCCGGATCCGCGAGCTCCGGCTTGCGCTCGAGCGCCCACGGCGGGCGCGTCTGGATGAACGCCAGCGGCGCGAACGCCACGAATTCGGCGCCCATCACCATCGATCCAGTAGCGATCGACGAGCGCAGGCGTGACCCGTGAGCGCGAGCATCGCGAGCGCCGGCCGGAATCAGCAGGAAGCAGCCCATGTAGATCAGCTCGAGGCCGGCGACCAGCGCGCGAGGCCACGCGACGAAACGCGTCGCCGGATCGCCGAGCAGGCGGCGATCCCATCGCATCAGCCACGACTCCATCGGCGATGCGACGGCGCCGCGAACAGGTAGCCGCTGAGGAAGTAGCCGACAAGAATGTAGGCGAGCGGCGCCCAGTCCCGCACCCAGGCGATCCTGACCTGCGACGGCGACGATCGCTCCACCGCGACGGCTGCCGAGCGCCGATGCGGCGATCAGCGTGCGCGCGCGCGCGCCGGCAGGCGAGGCCGCCAGCACACCACAACGAGGTACCCGAAATACGCGCACGCGATCCACTCGAACGAACGCACAACGAACGATACCTCATCGTTTACCATTACAAGGCGCATGAGCGAGTCCATTGAGCGTCCGCCCGGTCCAGGGCCGCGCGCGAGATCCGCCGGTTCGTCGATTACATGTACGAGCGCAACGCGAGCGACCCGCACTGGGTGCCGCCGCTGCGGATCGGCGAGCACGAGCGCCTCAACCCGAAGAAGAATCCGTTCTTCGATCACGCGACGTGGAGCTGATGCTCGCGTGGCGGCGGCGATCGCGTCGTCGGCCGGATCGCCGCCATCGACGATCGGCTGCATCAGGAGACGCACGGCGACAACGTGGCGATGTTCGGGTTCTTCGAGGCCGCCGACGCCGAAGTGGCCCGCGCCCTGCTGAGCGCGGTCGAGCAGTGGGCCGGCGCGCGCGGCCGCACGCGCGTGCGCGGACCGATCAGCCCGTCGCTGAACGAAATGTGCGGCGTCCTGATCGACGGCTTCGATACCGACCCGATGCTCCTCATGCCGCACAATCCTCCGGAATACGGCGCGCAGATCGAAGCGGCGGGCTACAGCAAGGTCAAGGATCTGTTCGCGTGGATCCACGTGCTTCAACGTGACCTTCCGCCGGCCTTCGAGAGGACCGCGCATCGGCTGCGCGACAAGCACGGGATCACCATCCGGCCGCTCGATCTCGGCGAGTTCACGCGCGAGGTCGAACGCCTGCGCGCCATCTACTGCACGGCGTGGGAACGGAACTGGGGGTTCGTGCCGCCGACGAACGCGGAGTTCCGCAGGATCGCGAAGGAGCTGAAGCCGATCTTCGATCCCCGCTGCTCGGTCTGTGCCGAGGTGAACGGCGAGATGGTCGCGTGCGTCGTCGCGGTGCCGGACATCAATCAGGCGCTGAAGGGTACCAACGGCCGGCTCTTGCCGCTCGGCTTGATCCGCCTGCTCTTCCGCAAGCGCTACATGTCCCAGGTCCGCCTGCTGCTGCTCGGCATCGACGAGCGCCACCGCAGGCTCGGCCTGTTTCCGCTGCTCCTGGCCCACTGGCACCGCCAGATGCAAACCACGCCGTACACGCGCGCCGAGTTCTCGTGGGTGCTCGAGAACAACCGCGACATCAACCAGGCCGCGAAGAGCGCCGGGGCGACGCACTACAAGACCTATCGCATCTACGAGAAGACGATGTGACGCGGCGCGTGGCGGTCACGGGCGCCTCCGGGTTCATCGGGCGCCACCTTGTCGAGCACCTCGCCGCGCGCGGCACCGGCGTCGTCGCCGTGCAGCGTCCGTTCGAGCCGCGAGCGCTCCTGGACACGCTGCGCGGCGTCGATGCGGTCGTCCATCTCGCCGGAGTGGTGTCGGCGCTGCGCGAACGGGACTATGTCGCCGCGAACGTCGACGGCACGCGGCTGGTCGCCGACGCGTGCCGGACGGCCGGCCTCCCGCTGGTCAACATTTCCAGCCTGGCGGCGGCCGGGCCGGCATCACCGCGAAACCCGCGGTCGGAGGACGATCCTCCGGCCCCGATCAACGCCTACGGCCGCAGCAAGCTCGAGGGAGAGCGCGCCATCGCGCGCTCGACGGCCTGCGCTGGACAACGATTCGGCCGGGCGTCGTCTACGGCCCTCGCGACCGCGCGCTGCTCCCGCTGTTCAAGGTGGCGCGCGCGGGGTGTCATGCCGATGGTCGGCCGTCTCGACGCGGCGTACAGCTTCATTCACGTCCGCGATCTCGTGCGGGCGATCGCCGCCGCGGTCGATCGCCCCGCGGCCGGCGAGACGATGTTCGCCGCGCATCCGCTCCCGGTCAGCACGCGCGAGATTCTCGAGGCGGTTCGCGCTGCCTCGGGTGCGCGCGCCGCCATCATTCGAGTGCCCATGGCGCTCACTCGCGCCGCGGCAATCGCCGGCGATCTCGCCGGGACGCTGCGCGGACGGCCGTCCGTCATCAACAGCCGGCGCTACGCGGAGCTGGCGTCAGAGGGATTCGTCTGCCGCGTCGATCGGCTGCGCGATCGCCTCGGTGTCGTCGCTGAAATCGGATTGCCGGAAGGGCTCGCCGACGCGTATCAGTGGTATCGAAAAGAGGGCTGGCTGTAAGGCCGAGTCGCCGCAGGGAGACTTTCGAGCGTTCGATCCATGTAGTGCAGGCCTTCAGGCCTGCGAGCACGGCGGACCTGAAGGTCCGCACTACACCGAGGCAAGGACGATCTAACCGAGTGATCCGACGGCGCGCGTCACGCCGAGCTCCGCGCCGACACGCCCGAGGATGTCGAGCGCTTTGACGAGCTGTTCGGGTGTGTGCGCGGCCGAGCAGCTCGCGCGCAGCACGCATTCATCGACCGGACATCCCGGCGGCACGATGAGGTTCACGTACAGGCCCTCGTGCAGGAGCCGCTGCCAGAGCGCGATCGTCCGCTCCTCGTCTCCGGTGAGGATCGGCACAATCGGCGACTCCGTGTCGCCAATCACGTAGCCCAGCTCGCGCGAGTCCCTGCCGGAGCCGCCGGACGTTGGCCCAGAGCTGATCGCGCAGCTCAGGATGCGTGCGGACAACTTTGACGGCGGCGCTCACGCTGGCCACATTGGACGGCGAACCCGACGCCGTGAACACGTACGCCCGCGCCAGGAAATGCAGCGCGCGGAGCTCCGGATGGTTCGAGACGCAGACGCCGCCGATGCCGGCCAGCGACTTCGAGAAGGTGCCGACGATGAAATCGACCTCGTCGAGCACTCCCTGATCTTCGGCGCAGCCGAGGCCCGTGCGTCCGTACGTGCCAAGCGAGTGCGCCTCGTCCACGAGCACGTACGCGCCGTACGCGCGGCAGACGTCGATGATCTCGCGCAGCGGCGCCACGTCGCCGCGGATGGAATACAGCCCCTCGACGACGACCAGCCGGTTGCGTCCCTTCGCGGGGAGGCGCTCCAGCTTCTTGCGCAGGCTCTCCGCCGAGTTGTGGCGGAAGCCGATGACCTGCGCCGCGGTCTGCCGGGTCGCGTCGTAGATGCTCGCGTGGCTGTCGCGGTCGATGAGGATGACGTCGCCGGCGCCGCACAGGCCGCCGATGAGCGACAGGTTCGCCTGATAGCCGGTGCTGAAGATGATCGCGTGCCGCTTGCCGAACCAGTCGGCGAACTCGCGCTCGAGATCCTCGTGAAGGCCGAGCGTGCCGTTCGCGGTGCGCGAGCCGGTGGTGCCGGTGCCGTATTCGAGGACGGCGCGCCGCGCCGCCTCCGTCACGTCGGGATGCAGCGTGAGACCCAGATAGTTGTTCGAGCCGAACATCAGCGTCGGCTTGCCGGCGATCAACACTTCGCCGGGGCCGAGCACGCGCTCGATCGTCGTCTGTCCGGGCACGAAATCGCCGGGCGCAAACGTCGCCCGGCGCTTCTCAATCGCACGCAGCTTGTCGAGGAGATCCATCCTGGTCCCTAGTCTCCAATCCCTAACTCGCCACTCTCGTAGCGTGCCTTGGTCGCCGCCCGCTGCACCTTCCCGCTCGTCGTCCGCGCGACCGTCCCGCTGCGAACGACCGCGACGTCTCCACATAGAGCCCGAACAGATCGCGGATTTCCCGGCGAATCGTTTCGACGAGCACGTCGGACGAAACCGTGCCGCTCGGCTCGACGACGATCACGACGCGGTCCGCCTGGCCGAACTCGGTGGCGCCGAACGCCACGACCCGCCCGCGGCGCACGCCGGCGAGCGCGTCGACGGCCCACTCCAGGTCCTGCGGGTGATACTTCCGGCCGTTGACGATGATGATGTCCTTCGCGCGGCCGCAGACGAACAGCTCGCCGCCGGACAAGTAGCCCAGATCGCCGGTGTGCAGCCAGCCGTCGCGAATGGTCTGAGCCGTGAGCGCGTCCTGCTTATAGTACCCCAGCATCACCGACGGGCCGGCGAGAAGGATTTCGCCGACATGCCGTTCCTTCACGGGACGGCCGTCTTCGCCGACGATCTGGAGGCGGTGTCCGGGCAGCGGCGATCCGCAGCTGACCAGCGACACCGGCGGCCCCTGTCCGTCGTGCGGCACGGCCACGCGCTCCGCGGTCAGTTCGTCGGCCGAGACCACTTCGATCCGCGGACGCCGGCCGCGCGGCGGGAACGTCGCCGCCAGCACGTGCTCGGCCAGGCCGTAGCACGGCAGGAAGCTGGTGTCGCGGAATCCGACCGGCCCGAACTTCTCGGCGAAGGCGGCGAGCGTCGGCGGATGAATCGGCTCCGCGCCGCAGCCGGCGACGCGCCAGCTGGAAAGATCCAGCCCGGAGAGATCCTTCACGCGCCGGACACACAGATCGTAGGCGAAGTTCGGCGCGAAGCTCACCGTGGCGCGATGGCGCGTGATCGCGCGCAGCCACTCGGCCGGCCTGCGGACGAACGATTCCGGCGGCAGCAGCACGCACGTCCGGCCCGGTATACAAGGCGCCGAGCGCCATGCCGACCAGCCCCATGTCGTGATTCAGCGGCAGCCAGCTGACGCCGACGTCCTCGGACGATGCCGCCACGGCCGGACGGTCCGAGGAACGCCTCGATGTTCGCCGACACGTTGGCGTGCGTCAGCGCGACGCCTTTCGGCGACGACGTGGATCCCGACGTGAACTGCACGAACGCGATGTCGTCGAGCGACGGGCGCCAGTCCGGCTCCATCGGCCGGACCGTCGAAGCTCTCGATGCAGAGAATCAGCGACAGCTCCGGGCACAACCGGCGGACTTCTTCGAACGAGGGCGCGAGCGCACGGCTGGTGACCACGCGCGCGCGCGCCCGACGCGCGGAGGATGGCTGCCGTCAGCTCGAAGTAGCGCGGCAGATCGCTCGTCGTGGACGGCGGATAGATCGAGGCCGGAATCAGACCGGCGATCGACGCGCCGAACAGCGTGGTGAGGAACTGTTCGGCGTCGGGCAGCACCAGGCCGACGAGATCGCCGCGGCCGAGGCCGGCCGCGCGAAGCGAGCCGCCGGTTCGAAGGGCGGCCTGCTGCAGCTCGGCGTACGAGCACCGGCGCTCGCCGTCGCCTCTGACGAAACAGTAACCCGCGTCGGCGCCCGCACTGCGCTCCAGCGCGTCGGGCAGCGTCCGCAATACGGTCATCAGGTTTTGGACCGATCCTCGACGAGGCGCGTCACCTGCGCGACGATCTGCGCGACGGTTCGGGTCGCCGGCACGTCGTTGAGCGGAATCGAGATATCGAACCGATCCTCGAGCTCGGCAATCACCTCGAGAATCTGGAGCGAATCGAAGCCGAGGTCGGCGACGAGGTCGCTGTCGAGCGAAGGCTCGATGGGACGCCGGCTGACATTTTTCAGGACGTCGATCACGCCGTCTTCGATCGGGGCCGAGGTGGGTTGAGACATGAATGAAGCATGTAAGGATAGCATCAGCTGATGAGGAATCGATAAGTTCGCGATGGCAGCACGCTGACGATTTCATGAACAAACGATGTCATGATGGTCGGGTCCGCATGAGAGCCCTCCGGTTGCTGCCGATGGCGCTGTTCCTGCTGTGCGCGGTGCCTCACGGCGCAGATCGATCCGCGCAGCGCGCTGATCGAGCGCGCGGCCTGGACGGCGCTCAACGCCGGCCAGGCGCACGCCGCCGCCGAAGGCTTTCGCGAGGCGCTCGCCGCCGATCCGAAGAACGCGCGGCTCCATCTCGGCGCCGGCATGGCCGCGTCGCTCGAACGGCGCGACGCCGACGCGCGCAGACGAGTTCGAGCGCGCGCTCGCGCTCGATCCCGAAGCTGACGCCGGCGCGCGCCCTGCTCGGCCAGATTCAGTACCGCATGGGCGAGCGCGAGCTCGCCGATCCGCACCTACGAGACGCTGGTCGCGATGGCGCCCGACGACGGCGACGCGCGCGCCACGCTCGAGCGCTGGCGGCGCGAGGCCGACCTGCACGATCGCATGCAGCAGGCCGTCGGATCGCATTTCACCGTCTCGTTCGAAGGGCCGGCGGAAGCCGAAGCTCGCGGCCGAGGCGCTCGAGATCCTCGATCGCGCGTACTGGCGCATCGGCCAGCTGCTCGGCAGCTATCCGGCGGAGCCGATCGGCGTCGTGCTCTACACCAGCGAGCAGTTCCGCGACATCACGCGCTCGCCGTCGTGGGCCGCCGGCGCCTACGACGGCATCATCCGCGTGCCGATGCGCGGCGCGCTCGACAACCGCGAAGGAGCTCGATCGCGTGCTCTCGCACGAGTTCACCCACGCGCTGATCCGCACGCTCGCCTCGCGCGGCGTGCCGGCGTGGCTGAACGAAGGACTCGCGACCGCGCTCGAGACCGGCGATCTCGAGTGGGCCGAGAAGCAGACGCGCGGCGCGTCCGCCGGTGCCGCTGCGCGCGCTCCAGTCCGGCTTCGGCCGCTTCACCGGCGCGCAGGCGCAGCTGGCCTACGCCACGAGCGCGCTCGCCGCGCGGCGGCTGCTCGACGAGGCGGGCGGCTTCGCGGTCGCCAACCTGCTGCGCGATCTCGGCGACGGCGTCGACTTCGACGACGGCATTTCTGCACCGCATCCAGCGGCCGTTCGCCGACTTCGCGGCGATGGAGTAACACTCACTGGGTTAGACTGAGCGGCATGTCCGCTCCAGCTGCCGCAGACGTCGTTCTCTCGGCCGCGCGCGAGCTCCGGCAGTTGCTCGGCGCGCGCGCCAACGACGCCGCGGTCGTCCGCGAGCACCACAGCCACGGCGAGTCGTACCACACGCCCGCCGCACCCGACGTCGTCTGCTTCCCGCACACCACCGACGAGGTCGCCGCGATCGTGAAGATCGCCGCGAGCGCATCGCCTGCCGATCGTGCCGTTCGGCGCCGGCACGTCGCTCGAAGGGCACGTCAACGCGATCCGCGGCGGCATCACGATCGATCTTCGCGAGATGAACAAGGTCGTGCGGGTCAGCGCCGACGATCTCGACGCGACGGTCGAGGCCGGCGTCACGCGCCTGCAGTTGAACAAGGCGCTCAACAACACCGGCCTGACGTTTCCGGTCGATCCCGGCGCCGACGCGACCATCGGCGGCATGGCCGCGACGCGCGCCTCGGGCACGACCGCGGTGCGCTACGGCACGATGCGCGAGAACGTGCTCGGGCTGACCGTGGTGCTGGCCGACGGCACCATCATCCGGACCGGCACGCGCGCGCGCAAGTCGTCGGCCGGCTACGACCTGACCCGTCTGTTCGTCGGATCCGAGGGAACGCTCGGCGTGATCACCGAGGTCACGCTGCGGCTCCACCCGCTGCCCGAGGCGGTGTCGGCGGCGGTCTGCTCGTTCGAGTCGATCCAGGGCGCGGTGGAGACCGTGATCGCGACGATTCAGCTCGGCGTCCCGGTCGCGCGCATCGAGCTGCTCGACGAAGTCGCAGCTCGACGCCGTCAACCGGTACTCGAAGACGCAGCTATCCGGTCGCGCCGACGCTGTTCTTCGAGTTCCACAGCGACAGCGCGCGCCACGTCGCCGATCAGGCGGAGGCCGTGCAGGCGCTCGCCGCCGAGCGCGGCGGCCGCGGATTCCAGTGGGCGACGCACCTCGAGGATCGCGAGCGGCTGTGGCAGGCGCGCCACGACGCGCTGTACGCGGCGCTGGCGCTGCGGCCGGGATCGCGCGCCTGGACGACCGACGTCTGCGTGCCGATCTCGCGTCTCGCCGAGTGCGTCGTCGAGACGAAGCAGCGAGAACGCCGGCGCGTCGTTTCCGATCTGCCTCGTCGGCCACGCCGGCGACGGCAACTTCCACCTGATTTACGTGCTCGATCCCGGCCAGCGCCGCCGAGCTCGAGGAGGCGCGGCAGGCTCAACGAGCGCATGGTGCTGCGCGCGCTGGCGATGGGCGGCACGTGCAGCGGCGAGCACGGCGTCGGGATCGGCAAGATGAAGTTTCTGGAACGGGAGCACGGCCCCGCGCTCGAGGTCATGCGCACGATCAAGCGCGCGCTCGACCCGGAGAACCGGATGAATCCCGGCAAGATGGTGGAGATCTGAACGCCACGTCTGAGGTTCCGGCTCCAATGACGTCCTGAAAGATGGCACGGTAGAATGTGTCATGCCACGATCCGCCGTCGCCGTCGATCGCGCGTTCGCCGCCTCGTCGCTCGCGCTTCGCGCTGCTCGTCGTCGGCGCAGGCCGCGCAGGCGAAGACGTTCGCGTGGAAGGCCACCGGCAAGGGCGGCACCATCTACCTGATGGGCTCGATCCACGTGATGTCGCGAGAGCTTCTATCCGCTGAACCCGGCGCTCGAGGCGGCGTTCAAGGATTCGGACCTGCTGGTCGAGGAAGTCGATCTGGCGCGAGATGCTCGATCCGATGGCGCAGATGAGCATCCTGACGCGCGGCATGCTGCCGTCGAACCAGTCGCTCGACAAGGTGCTCTCGCCGGCGACGCTCGCGCTCGTCCAGAAAGCGACCGGCGACCTCGGCGCCGCCGGCCGGGCCGCTGATGCGCTTCAAGCCGTGGATGCTCGCGATCACGCTGCAGGGCATGGAGCTGCAGAAGGCCGGCTTCGATCCCGCGCTCGGCCTCGATCAGCATTTCTACGATCAGGCGAAGGCCGGCGGCAAAGCGGTGCAGGGGCTCGAGACCGTCGAGTACCAGATCTCGCGCTTCGACGACGATGACGATGGAGCAGCAGGATCGGATGCTGGCGGAAACGCTGAAGGAGCTGGCCACCGAAACCGCGACCGTCGGCAAGCTGGGCGACGCGTGGAAGGCCGGCGACGTCGCCGGCCGTCGAACGCATCGCGCTCGCCGATCTCAAGTCGGACCCGCTGATGTACCAGCGGCTGCTGGTCGAGCGGAACAAGAACTGGATGCCGAAGATCGAGGCGCTGTTCGCGCGCCGCGGCAAGCGCGCTGGTCGTCGTCGGCGCCGCGCACCTGGTCGGCCCCGACGGCCTGCTCGCGATGCTCAAGGCGAAGGGCTACACGGTCGAGCAGCTTAGCTCAGACGAGTCTAGCGGTTCAGATCGCAGGTTCTACGTTCTCAGATTCCGGGTTCCGCCGCAGCGTCCGCGTCGTCGAGCAGGCGCTCGGCGACGAAGCGAATCAGCGGTTGCCGCCGTCGCGCGCCCTGGCAAGCTGGCGCCGGGCATCGCCGGTCATCGCGCGGCTCCGGTCGTCGGCCGTGGCGCCATCCATCTCGCTCGCGCACAGCTTGCGGTGCCCCGCCACGAGATTCAGGTACGGCGCCAGCCACGGCTTCGGCAGGTCGGCCAGCAGCCGATCGATGAACTTCGCTTCGCGGCGCGGCATCTCGGGCATGCCCTGCCAGTCGGGCTCGATGTCCGCGTCCAGCGCGTACTGCGGCGCGACCTTCGCGCTGTCGCCGCGCGGGAACAGGCAGAAGACGACGCGCTCGATCCCCACGCGCCTGCTCGTAGGTCTCGCGCTCTTCGGCGGTCGCGCCGGGCGGCGGCGTCAGCGCCGCTGCGGAACGTGCGCTCGCGCTCGAGGTACTCGGTCAACTGCGACTGGACGTTCCTCGGCAGATCGGCCGTGAGCGCGGACGCGGGCATCTCCTTGCCCCACAACACGGCGTCGGCGATCGCCGCCGCGCCGGACAGTTCGCCGGCGCCGGCCGTCGCCGTCCAGACGGCGAGCATCGAAGCGGCCGCCGCTATCGCGACGACGTGGCCGCGGGAAAGTGCTGTTCGTACCAACGGATGCTCCGATCGATGCTGTCCACGACGTGTTTCGATTCGCGGATGCCGTGGCCCTCGCGCGGATACCGCACCATGACCGCTTCGGTGCCGACGTCGCGCAGACCGATGTAGAACTGCTCCGCCTCCGCGATCGGCACGTCGTTGTCGTTCTCGCCGTGCATCAGCATCGTCGGCGTGTGCGCGTTGGCGACGTGGCGGATGGCGGAGCGCGCCAGCAGCGTGTCCATCAGGTTGCCCTGGTGCGGGAACACGCCCCACTCCATCTGCTCGTACTGGTTGTAGTAGGTCATGTAGTTGTAGCTGATCAGGTTGATGATCGCGGCCGTCGGAATCGCCGCCTTGAAGACGCTGGTCTGCGTGATCAGCCACGCGCTGAGCTGCCCGCCGTAGCTCGTGCCCTCGACGCCGAGCCGGTCGCGATCGATCCACGGGTTGCGGCGCATCGCCGCGCTCAAGCCGTACAGCACGTCCTGCGCCTTCGTTGCCGTTCTGATCGCCGAACACCGCGTCGGTGAACGCCTGGCCGTAGCCGGTCGATCCGCGGTAGTTCACCATCAGCGTCGCCCAGCCGCGGGCCGCGTAGACCTGGTTCTTGAAGTTGAACGCCGGCCCCTGCTGCCCGTGCGGGCCGCCGTGGATGTTGACGATCAGCGGACACTTTGCCGTTTCGCTGCAGCCCGGCGGCTTGGTGAGGAACGCTTCGACGTCGAACTTGTTGTCGTTCGAGACGAAGGTGAACGCCTCGACGTCGGCGAGCCGCTTGCCGCGCAGCAGGTCCGCGTTCAGATCGGTGAGGCTGGCGGCCGGCGACGTACAGCTCCGCCGGGTTCGACGGCGTCGCGAGCGTGTAGGCGACGACGGTCTTCGCGACCGAGACGTCGCCGACGCTGCCGGCGTCGCCGACGATCTTCTCCGCCGGGCAGCGCCTCGCCGAGGCTCGGCGCCTGCAGGTGAGCGGCAGGCGATAGAGATGCGCGCTGCCGCGCTCCTGCACGGTGAACAGCACCGCGCGGCCGTCCGCGCGTCCACTCCGGCGCGCCCTGGCGGTTGTCGATGCCGCGGCCGAGCTCGCGCCGGTTCGTCCCGTCGGCGCCAATCGTCCAGACGTGCGTATCCTCCATCGTCGTTTCGAGATCGGTGAGGCCGCGCTTGGTGGCCTGGTACGCGATCGTCTTGCCGTCGGGCGACCAGCGCGGACGATACTCGGCGTTCTCCGTGGACGTCAGCCGCCGGATCGACTTGTCCGCGACCTTCAGCGTGAACAGGTCGTAGTTGAAGAACTGATCCTCGTTCGGCTCGCGGTTCGAGACGAACGCGATCTCGTCGCCGTTGGGCGACCAGTCGATGGAGTGCTCGTAGTGCGTGCCGTCGGTCAGCTGCTCGATGCGGCCGGACGCGACGTCCACGACGAAGATGTGCAGCCGGCGGTTGTCGTTGAAGCGCGTGTTGCCTTCGGCGGCGTCGGGCTTGTAGAGATAGCGGGTGATGACGATCGGATCGCCGGTCGCGTCGGCGGTCTCGGGGCCTGGCACCGACGACACGAACGCAATGCGTTTGCCGTCGGGCGACCAGGCGACCGTCTTGCCGGTCGTCGGCAGCGGGCTGTTGGTGCCCGTCATCTCCGCGAGGAAGCGCGCGCCGCTGCCGTCGGGGTGCGCAATCGCGAGACCGGCTTTGTCGCCGACGCGGCCGCTGATACGCGATCCACTGGCTGTCGGGCGACCAGTTCGGGTTGCCCGACGGCTCCTTCTCGCCGCCGAAGCGCGATCGTCTTGCCGTCGGCCAGCGTCATCACCCAGAGCTGGCCGTACGGACGGCCGGTGCCGTCGTTGTTCTCGACGGTGTACGCGACCCGCGTCGCGTCGGGTGAGACCTCGACGCCGGACACCGACCGCAGCTTCAGCAGATCGCTGCTCTGCAGCCGATCCTGCGCGAGTGCGGTGTTCGTCGCGAGCGGGAGGAGCACGGCCAGCAGCACGTAGTGCGCACGCATGGGAATCCCTTTTTGAAGCGTCATTCTATACGGAGGTGAGAGTCGGCGTTCCGATCGCTCAATCCCAGAAACGGAAGCCGAGCTTCTTGAGCAGCTCTCTGTCGGCGCCGACATAGACGAAGTACTTCCCGTCCACCGTGAACATCGACTCGGGGTTGGCGACCATCGATTCGAGGCCGCCCGTGCAGATCGGAATGTCCCAGCAGCCCGGCGCGCCGCTGGTGTGCGTGTAGCCGACGACAGCGACCGGTTCTCCGTTCGTGAGCGCCCGGTTGACGGTGGTCGAGTACGCCGGATACCGGCTGATCGGATACGTCCATCTCGCGAGCACCTGCTCGTTGCTGTAGAACATCAGTTGCGAATCCAGCAGCCCGTTCATCGAGAACACGCGGCTGACGTCCTTGACCTTCAGGTAGCCGAGCACTTGCTGCAGCCGCCTCGCCTCGGTCCAGCGATTCGGCGGGTTCTTCCAGAGATAGTTGAATTCCGAGAATTCGCGCATCGACAGCGACCCGAGCAACAGCATGGCGGCCGTGAACAGGAACGCCACACTTCTCGGCACGAGCCGCCGATCGACGAGATCGGCGAGCTCGACGCCGGCGAGCGGCACCAGCAGCGCCGGCCAGCGGCAACAGATACCGCGCGTCCCTGACGCTGAGAAGCAGCCACTCGGCCGCGAGCGTCGAACACACCGAGACGAACAGCACGTGCGACGCCAGGCAGTACCGCTTCGTGAGCAGTCGATAGAGCTGCATCAAGAGCAGGGCCGGGAGGACGATGCACCAGACGACGGCCAGGATCTTCGTGGCCGGGCCCGGCGGATCGATCGCCCATTGCAGGTAGTACGAGCCCGTCAGATAGACGTAGACCTGCTGCGCGACACGCGACAGCGATCCGAAGAGGTTGGGATTCCCCAGTGCGGGACCGCCCCATGTGTCGACGCTCATCGGCGTCGCAAGCTTGACGAGCAGAATCAGGCCGGCCGTCACGGCCACGTACGCGGCTCCCCACGACAGCCGGCGTCGAGACGCGACCAGAACCACGAGGACGATCGGCACCACTCCCGGCAACCAGAGCGGCTGCGCCAGGTAGATGACGGCCGTCAGCGCGCCCGCGATCAGCCATCGAACGACCGTCTCGCGTTCGCGCTCGCGGACGAGCAGCCAGAGCAGCATGGCGGTCGCGGTGAACGACGTGAGGTATCCGCCGCCGGCCTTCATCGACCATGCGGCCCACATCGGATTCACGACGAGGACCGCGGTAATCCAGAAGCTCCTGTTGATGCTCAGAAGCTCGACAGCGCCAGAAAGCTGAACAGCACGCCGATCGTCCAGAGCCCGAGCATCGCCAGCTTCAGAGAGACCGCGCTGACGCCTGCGATCAGAAAGCCGAGCGCGCCTGCGCCCGCCTCCACCGTGGCGAGCGCATAGTGCTGACCGTAGAAGAAGATCGGGAACTCCCTGCCCTCGGCCACGTGCTTGGCCATCAGGCCCAGGACGGACTCGTCGCCGTCGACCAGGAGGTTCGGGACTACGCAGTTGCGGGAGGCGAGAGGCGACGCAGATCGCCGACAGGACGACGAGACAGCCCAACGTGCGGAGCCGATGGCTGGCGGGTGAACCGAGGGTCGTCTTGTCCGCCGGCGTCGTCGATCCCAAACGGCCGAACTATAGCGAATGGCATCGACGGCTGTCGATGACCACGAAACGGTATTCTATGGCCGACGGAGGTCACGATATGCGGCAAGTGCTGACGGCGATGGTGGTCGCCATCCTGGCTGGATCGACGGGACTGCGCGGAGACGACACCGCGAGCCGATGGTGGTCGCACGTGGAAGCGCTCGCCAACGACGGCATGGAGGGACGCAACACCGGCAGCCCCGGTCACAAGCGCGCGGCCGAGTACGTGGCGGCCCAGTTCAAGAAGTCCGGCCTGGAGCCGGCGGGTGTTGGCGGCTACATTCAGCCGGTCGCCTTCAAGACGCGCAAGATCGTCGAGTCGAAGTCGAGCCTGGCGCTCGTGAAGAACGGCAAGACCGAACCGCTCACCCTCGGCGAGGACGCCAACATCAGCGTGCGCGTCGATCCCGCGCCGGCCGTTGACGCGCCGCTCGTCTTCGTCGGCTACGGCCTGCACATCCCCGAGCGCAACATCGACGACTTCGCCGGCGTGAACCTCAAGGGCGCGATTGTCGGTCTACGTCTCCTCGACGCCGAAGTCGCTGCCGGGTCCGCTGCAGGCGCATTTCGGCTCGGCCGCCGAGCGCTGGAAGATGTACAAGGCCGCCGGCGCGATCGGGACCATCAGCATCGCCAACCCGAAGAGCATGGACATTCCGTGGTCGCGATCGACGCTGGCGCGGCTGCAGCCGGCGATGTCGCTCGCAGACCCGGCGATGGACGAGGCGGCTGGGCAGAAGCTGTCGGTGACCATGAACCCCGCGCACGCGGACAAGCTGTTCGCGGGATCCGGCCACACCTTCGCCGAAATCCTGGCGCTGGTGGACGGCGACAAGGCCGTGCCCAGCTTCGCGCTGCCCGCCCGTCTCAAGGCCACGACGGCCGTCGAGCGGTCGCAGGTGGAATCGCAGAACGTCGCCGGCATTCTGCGCGGCTCGGATCCGAAGCGGCGCGACGAGTTCGTCGTCGTCTCGGCGCACCTGGATCATCTCGGCATCGGCGGCGCGGTCAACGGCGACACGATCTACAACGGCGCGATGGACAACGCGTCGGGGATCGCGGCCATCCTGGAAGTGGCTGCGTCGCTGCACGAGTCCGGCGCCAAACCGGCGCGGTCGATCCTGTTCGTCGCGGTCACCGGCGAAGAAAAGGGCGAGCTCGGCTCGCGCTATTTCGCGGCACACCCCACGGTGCCCCAGGCGAGCATCGTCGCGAACGTGAACACCGACATGTTCCTGCCCTTGTTCCCGTTGAAGACGCTGATGGTGCTCGGCCTCGACGAGTCGGACCTCGGCAACGACATTCGCGCGACCGCAAAGGCGGTCGGCGTCACCGTGCAGGCGGATCCGGAGCCGCAGCGCAACCGCTTCGTTCGCAGCGATCAGGTACAGCTTCGTCAAGGTTGGCATTCCCGCACTCGCGATGAAAGTCGGCTACGACGCGAACACGCCCGAAGCGGCCATCGCGGCAAAGTGGACCGCCGAGCGTTATCACGCGCCATCCGACGATCTGAATCAGCCGATCGACCGGTCAGCCGCCGGCAAGTACGTGGAGGTCGTGCGCGATCTCGCCGTCCGCATCGCGAACCGGACCGACCGTCCGAAGTGGAACGACGCCAGCTTCTTCAAGCGGTTCGCCCATGGCGCCACGCACTAAAAGGGGCCTGATCGCCCTCGCGGTCGTCGGCCGCGCTCGCGACGCCGCGGGCGCAATCGCCCGGCCTCGAGCGTGAGCTTCGGCGCATCTTTCAGAACAACGACTACAACGCCGAGACATTCGGCCCCTCGGTCTGGCTCGAGGGCGGCCGGTCGTACGGCGTCATCGAGCGCTCGACCGCGGGGGATGCACGCGTGCTCGTCGCCTACGACAGCGCGTCCGGCGCTCGCGAGGTTCTGGCCGATGTCGCGCTGCTGACGCCGCCGGGCGCGACCGCTCCGCTCGCCGTGACGAGCTACGCCTGGTCGGCCGATCGGAAGCGGGCGCTGCTCTTCACCAACACGAGGAAAGTCTGGCGCGAGAACACCCGCGGCGACTACTGGCTGCTGGATCGCACGGCACGATCGCTCCGCAAGCTCGGCGGAGATGCTCCTGAAGCGTCGCTGATGTTTGCGAAGCTGTCGCCCGACGGCACCCAGGCCGCCTACGTGCGCGACCGCAACCTGTACGTGGAAACGATCGCCGGCGGAGCGATCCGTCAGCTGACGCAGGACGGCTCGCCGACCATCGTCAACGGCACCTCCGACTGGGTCAGCGAGGAGGAGCTCGGCATCCGCGACGGCTTCCGCTGGAGTCCCGACGGCCGCTCGCTCGCCTTCTGGCAATTCGATACGTCCGGCGTCGAGTCGTTCACGCTGATCAACGACACCGACACCCTGTATCCGTCAGTCACGCGGATCCCGTACCCAAGGCCGGCACCACCAATTCGGCCGTGCGCATCGGCGTCGTCGACGCCGCCGGCGGATCGATCCGCTGGATGCACACGCCCGGCGATCCGCGCAACACCTACCTGACGTCGCTGCAGTGGACCGCGGACTCGCATGCGCTGCTGATCCAGCAATTGAACCGGCTGCAGAACACCAACGATCTGCTGGTGGCCGACGCCCGCAGCGGCGAGACGCGCCGGGCGCACCGCGAACAGGGACAGGCGTGGGTCGAGCGGGTCGACGATCTCGTGCCGCTGGACGAGGGACGCGCGGTCACCTGGACGAGCGAGAAGGACGGCTGGCGCCACCTGTATCGCGTCGCGCTCGACGGATCCGGCGATCACCTGTTGACGCCGTTCGAGGCCGACGTCATCGACGTCGCATCGATTGATGTGGCCGGCGGCTGGGCCTATCTGATCGCATCGCCGGGATCGGCGACCGAGCGGTTCCTGTATCGCGCGCGGCTGGACGGCAGCGGCCGCGTCGAACGGGTCACGCCGGCCGGCGCGCACGGCACGCACACGTATCGGATTTCTCCCGACGGACGACTGGGCGCTCCACACGTTTTCCAGCGCCGACGTGCCGCCGCGCGTGGAGCTGGTCAGCCTGCCCGACCACAAGGTCGTGCGCGGGCTGGCTGACAACACCGCGCTGGCCTCGAAAGCCGCGCCGCTGCTGACGCCGCCCACCGAGTTCTTCACCGTCGACGTGGGTGGCGGCGTGGTGCTCGACGGCTCGATGATCAAACCCGCCACCTTCGATCCGGCGAGGCGGTATCCGGCGATCGTCTACGTCTACGGCGAGCCGGCCTCGCAGACCGTCGTCGATCGCTGGGGCGGCAGCCGCGCCCTCTTCCATCGCGCGCTGGCGAACGAAGGGTACGTGGTCGCTGAGCTTCGACAACCGCGGCACGCCGGCGCCAAAAGGCACGGCGTGGCGGAAGGTGGTGTACGGCACGGTCGGCGATCTGTCGTCGAAGGAACAGGCGGCGGCCGTGCGCGCGTTCGCGGCGTCGCATCCCTTACGTCGATCGCGATCGCATCGGCGTGTGGGGCTGGAGCGGCGGCGGCTCGAACACGCTGAACGCGATGTTCCGGTTTCCCGACGTGTTCAAGGTCGGCGTCTCGGTCGCGCCGGTGCCCGACCAGCGGCTCTACGACACGATCTATCAGGAACGCTACATGGGCCTGCCGCAGGACAACGTCGACGGCTATCGCGTCGGATCGCCGATCAACTTCGCCGACGGGCTCAAGGGCAAGCTGCTCGTCGTCCACGGATCCGGCGACGACAACGTGCACTACCAGGGAACCGAGCGCCTGGTGAACCGCCTGGTCGAGTTGGGCAAGCCGTTCGACCTCATGGCGTACCCGAACCGAACGCACGCGATCTCGGAAGGGCCGGGGACCAGCCTCCACGTCCACACGCTGATCGCGCGCTACTTCCTCGATCATCTGCCGCCGGGCCCGCGGCCCTGAAGTAGTGAAGGCCTTCAGGCCTGCCCGAAACGGAAGGAACCGCGGAGACCGCTAAGATCGCTGAGCTAAGGCTTCTCTGCGGTCTTTGCGATCTCGGCGGTTTCTTCTTCGTCGTGTCGTCGCTCAATCACTTCTCCACGCCGAAGGCGAACACCGTCTTCGACTGGTATCGCTCCCCGGGGCGCAGAATCGTCGACGGAAAACTCGGATGGTTGGGCGAGTCGGGGAAATGCTGCGTCTCGAGGCAGAGGCCGTAGCGCTGTTTGTAGACACGGCCGGACTTGCCCGTCAGCGTGCCGTCGAGGAAGTTGCCCGTGTAGAACTGCACGCCCGGCTCGGTGGTCGACACGTCGAGGGTCCGTCCGCTCCTGGGATCCTCGAGCCTCGCCGCGTGACGCAGCTGGCCCGCGCGATCCGTTCAGCACCCAGTTGTGGTCGTAGCCGTTGCCGTACTTCAACTGCGCATGGTCGGCGCCGATGCGCGCGCCGATCGCCGTCGGGCTGCCGGAAGTCGAACGGCGTGCCGTCGACCGGCGCAAGCTCGCCGGTCGGAATCAGCGTCGCGTCGACCGGCGTGAAGCGATCCGCCTCCAGCGTCAGCTGATGATCGAGGATGTCGCCGGTTCCCGCTCCGGCGAGGTTGAAGTAGCTGTGCTGCGTGAGATTGATCGGCGTGGCCTTGTCGGTCGTCGCGGAGTAGTCGACGATGAGCTCGTTGTCCTGCGTCAGCGTGTAGGTGACGCGCGCGTTGAGCGCGCCGGGATAGCCTTCGTCGCCGTCGGGGCTGACGTGCGTGAAGACGACGCCGGAGCGGCCGTCGCGATCGAACGGCTCGGCCTCCCACACCACCTTGTCGAACCCCTTGACGCCGCCGTGCAGGTGGTTCGGGCCGTTGTTGGTCGCCAGGCGATAGGTCGTCCCGTCGAGCGTGAACTGCCCCTTCGCGATCCGATTGCCGTACCGCCCGACAACCGCGCCGAAGTACGGCTCTGGCGCCAGATAGCCGTCGAGCGTGTCGAACCCAAGCACCACGTCGTCTGATTGCGCGTTGCGGTCCGGCACACGCAGCGACACGATCGTCGCCCCGTAGGACATCGCCCGCACTTCCATACCGTGCGCGTTGATCAGCCTGTAGAGGAAGACGTCCTTGCCGTCGACGTGACCAAACGGCGCGCGCGAGAAGCCGGCCGTCTTCACAACCGCTCTGTCGGCCGGCGGCTCGGCCGTCCCTCCACAGGCGGCCGCCGCCACGATCGCCAGGAGCCACCACTTCGCCATTCGGTTTCTCACGGAGCCGTATAGTATTACGCCACTGACCCATGGGACGACTCGACGGCAAGAATCGCATTCGTCACCGGCGGCGCCCGCGGCATCGGACGGGCGATCGCCGAGAAGTTCGTTGCGGAAGGCGCAACGGTCACGTTCGCCGACGTCGACGAAGCGGCCGGTCAGCAGACGGCCGCCGAGTTGGCGGCCGCAGGCATCCCCGTCACCTTCTGCCGGGCGGACATCACGGTCGAGGCCGACGTCCAGCGCGCGATTGACGGCGTCGTCGCCCGTCACGGCACGCTCGACGTGCTGGTGAACAACGCCGGCGTGAACGCCTACTACGATGCGACCGAGATGACCGAGGCCGAGTGGGATCGCGTGTTCGACGTCGACCTCAAGGGCGCATGGCTGTGCGCGAAGTACGCGCTCCAGCCGATGAAGCGCGCCGGCCGAGGGTCGATCGTCAACATCGCGTCGATTCACGCGTCGCTCACGATCGCCGGCATGTTTCCGTATGCGGCGGCCAAAGCGGGGCTTCTCGGACTGACCCGCAGCCTCGCGCTCGAATACGGTCCGGCGGGCATTCGGGTCAACGCCGTTCTGCCGGGTTATACGCGCACGCGGCTCGTGGAGGAATGGCTCAGGACGCAGCCGGATCCCGCGGAGATGGAGCGGCGCGTGATCGCCCTTCAGCCGCTTCGCCGGATGGCCGCGCCGGCGGAAATCGCGAACCTGGTGGCGTTCGTGGCGTCGGACGAAGCCTCGGCGATCACCGGCGCCTCGCTCGCCGCCGACTGCGGCCTCGGGATCATGTTCGCCACATGATCATGGAGTGCATGCTCGACGCGAAGGCCGAGCTGGGCGAAGGTCCAGTCTGGGATCCGGTCGCGCGTGTCTCTATTTCGTCGACATCGAACTCGGTCTCGTGCATCGCTTCGATCCCGAGACCCGCACGTCGCGCGCGCTTCGGGTCGGCACGATGGTGGGTGCGGTCGCCCTCACCGCCGCCGGCGATCTGCTGCTCGCCGTGCGCGATGGCTTCGTCCGCCTCGATCCCCGCACGGGCCTCACGCGCAGGATCGCGGACGTCGAAGCCGATCGTCCAGACCAGCGTATGAACGACGGCAAATGCGATCCGGTTGGCCGCTTCTGGGCAGGCACGATGGCCATCGATGAGCGTCGCGGCGCCGGCGCCTTGTACAGGCTGGACGCTGACGGCCGTGTGCACACGATGCTCGATCACGTCTCCATCTCCAACGGACTCGACTGGAGCGACGACGGCCGTTTGATGTACTACGTGGACACACCGACGGGATCCATCGACGTTTTCGATTTCGACGTCGCGGAAGGCGCTATCGCGAACCGCCGTTCCCTGGCGCGCGTGGAGGCCGGGGCGGGTTGGCCCGACGGCCTGACGCTGGATGCCGACGGGCTATCTCTGGGTGGCGCTCTGGTCGGGCGGCGCGGTTCGCCGCTATGCGCCGGATGGCGCTCTCGATCGCGTCGTGCCGGTCCCTGTTTCGCATCCGACGTCGTGCGCGTTCGGCGGCCGCGACCTCGGCGATCTGTACGTCACGACCGCGGCGACCGCGCTCACACCGGACGCGCGCCTGAGCCAGCCGCTGGCCGGCGGCCTTTTTCGCTGCCGCCCCGGTGTCCGCGGGCGACCGGCCCACCGGTTCAAAGGCTAGACAGGTACTCTTCCTTGCGACCAGGCACTACGCCGAAACGAGAACCGCGCTAGAGTCCCGCGCGTTTCTTCGCTTCGCTCATCACCGCGTCCATCTCGTCGCGGTACGTGTCGAACGTGTCGTCGACAACATTGAGCGTGGGAATCGTCTGCTCCGTCAGCGACAGCGTCCGCGGATTCCACCGGCCGAATCCGGCCTCGTGCACGCCGGTGCTCCCGCGGCCAGGCGCAGGATGGCTCAGGTGCTGAAAGAACCGCGCGTGCCGCTGGATGCGATCCGCGATCAGCGTCTGCCCGAACGAGTGGTACATGGGAATGAACTCGAGCAGCGCGTCGTAATGCATCTCGCCGACGGCGGGCACGCCGGGGAAGCGCCGGCGAAGCGAGGTGACGAGCTGCCGCGTGCCTTCGTGCATGTCGGCCTTCGGGTTGTTCACCCACCCGCCGACAATGTCGAGGAAGTACGCGTCGACACCGTAGCGATCGATGACGTCGGCGATGCGCCCGCCGAGCCACGTCCGCCAGGACTCCACGCCGAGGTTCATGTACGAGAGCCAGCCGTCCTGGTGACGATCGTTGTCCCAATCCACCCAGTTGAGATCCATGCGGTCGCCGTCGATCTTCGACGTGGCGGCGTCGGCAACCTGCGCAAACGCCGGCTGCTGGCGGTTCGCGGTGTTGGCGCCGAACATCGGCATCATGCGGAAGCCGAGGGCGCGAGCCTCGGCGATCAGACGTGCGGAAGCCCGCCTCGCCGCCCATGCGGTCCGACGGCCGGTACAGCGGATAGTCCCAGTAGTATCGGCCGTCCCATGACGCCAGAAACACGAGGACGCGGTCGGCCGGCATCCGCGTCGCCATCCATTTCAGGATGACGAGCATCCGCGCGTAGTCGTTGAACACGTAGCCGGAGAAATGCATGCCGTGCAGCGTGACGACGAGCGCGGTTCGCCTGAGCCAGTCGGGCGAATCCGCGCGGGTGTCCCATCGCGGAATGTGGAAGGCGCCCGCGAGATGATCGTAGTGCGCGTCCGCCGCCGCCGCGACGGTGGTGTCTCGCGTGATTCGCCATGGCGGCGCATGGAACGACGTGCGAGGGATTCCAGCCTTCCGCCTCGACCAGCGCCTCGACGCGATAGCCGGTTTCGCCCGGCTGGAAATAGAAACGCTTGGTGCGAACGCGATCGTCGAGCGACGACAGCGCCAGGACGCGGTCCCTGCCCCTGCTGCACGAGCACGAGCGGCGTCGTCAGGCCGCCGTTCCCCTGCGGGCCGACGAGGTCACCGCCCGAGAACGGATACCCGAGCAGCACTTCGTCGTCGCCGGGATCGAAGAACGGCGCTCCGCCCGCGGACACCCGTCCTCTCGGGACGCCGCGAAGAATCATCGCCAGCGCCTTGATGGGGCGATCCATCTCCGCTTCGGCGTCACACTCGACGATGCCGCCGTCGTTTGGTGAGTCGCGCAGTCACACGGCCGGGCGCCCGCTGCTGGCCGCCCGCCCAGGTCAATTCGCGTGCACGTGAGCTCGAGGCCCTGTTCGATCGGCCGGACCTCGAGTGCCTGACGCGATAAGCCGTACGTGTTCTCGTGCGTGAACACGCGAAAACCGAACTCGTAGCCGTCGAACGCGACCGAGGGCTCGGGAAAATCG
This sequence comes from uncultured Acidobacteriota bacterium, assembly GCA_963794305.1. Classification (GTDB taxonomy): domain Bacteria; phylum Acidobacteriota; class Vicinamibacteria; order Vicinamibacterales; family CAVVIG01; genus CAVQFC01. The sequence continues at coordinate 30,495 of CAWCDQ010000039.1, forward strand.
AAACTGAACTTCTGAAACGCGCGGCCTCGCGGCGGGACGAAGACGTCGCTCGCCGATGTTTTCGAAACGATGGTGCCGTCAGGTGATGGCGGATCGCGCTGCCTGGGCGCTGGCTCCGGCCGGCAGCGGTGCTCCCGTGAAGGCGTACGAGGCGCTGCCGGCGGCGGCGGCTCCGACGCCTTTCAACCAGGCACGCCGCGTCAGCCACGACGCTGACGCGTCATTGCGGCATCTTGTCGTACTGACGGCGGTTGGCATCCGTCCAGGCAGCCAGCCGCTGACGAAGCCGCGCGCAGCGTTCGGGCTCGGCCGCCGCCAGGTTCCGCTGCTCCGTCGGATCCGCGGTCAGGTTGTACAGCTCCTCGACCCCTTCGCGCAGGTCGAACGTGTACTTCCAGTTCTCTTCGCGCAGGCCGAGCATGAAGTGATCCTCGGCCACGTAGAAGTACGCGCGGGGAACCCGGTTGGCGTCGAACAGGCTGCGCCCCTGCCAGTCGGGCGCAGCCGGCAATCCGGCCAGGCTGGTGATGGTCGGCGCGAGATCGATGTGGCTGCCAATGGTGGCCGACCGCGCTGCCGCCTTGTACTGCCGCGGGTACCACAGCAGAAGGGGCACGTTGACGTCCTCCTCGTACACGCTGCGTCCCTGCATGTAGCCGTCGTGGGGATCGCCGAACGCCTGACCGTGGTCGCCCGTCACCACGATGAGCGTGTCGTCCTGCAGCCCGGCGCGTCGAATGGTGTCGAACAGCCGCCCGATGTGCCGATCGGTTTCGTGCAGCACGTTCAGGTAGTGATTGAAGTCGTAGGCGTCGGTGGCCGTCTCGCGAACGAACTCGATCAGCGGCACTCCAGGCGTCGGTTCATACGGATGATGCGTCTGCTGACTCCAGGCCATCAGGAAGAACGGCTGCGCCGGCTCCTTCTCGATGAGCTGAATCAGCTCGTCGACGGCGCAGCGATCCTCCATGCCCCACGACGACAGCAGCGTCGTGCACGGCAGCTGGTGGTGGTCGAGCACATCGCCGAAACCGCGCCGGTCGAGGAACGTGCGCCAGTCGGCCCAGTCGAGATCGCTCGGCGTCACGAACGCCGTGCGATAGCCCCGATCGTGAAACACCGACGCCAGCGACGTGCCCGGCATCCGCGGATACTCCTCGGTGAGATCGTTGAAATCGAGCTTGGGATAGGCCGACAGCAGAATCGATCCGAGCGAATTCGAGCTGCGGCCGATGTGCGCGTAGAAATTGTCGAAGACCATGCCGCGCGCCGACTCCGCTGCGAGGCGTGGCGTCGAATCGTAGGGCCCGTGATTGAGGCCGGCCCAGCGGGCCGCCACCGACTCGAGCACGATGAGAATCACGTTCGGCGGACGCCGCGCCGCGAGCAGGCGGACACCGCGCACTTTCGAGAGCGGCCCCTGGATCGACGCCGCGCGCGCCGGCTGGAAATCCGCGAGATCCTCCGATCGAAACGAGCCGGCCATCCGGACCGCGCTGTCGCCCGCGATCGCCTCCCACCACGACGCGGCGAACACCCATTCGGCATTGGCCGCCACCTGACGATCGCGGCGCGTGGTCCAGTCCCGCGCGAACGAGCGCTGACCGGCGAACACCCACACGATCAGCACAGCCAGCGCGACGATTCGCGGACGCCAGCGCGATCCGCGTTCGATCGGCATCCACCGGATCGTGCCGGCCACCAGCGCGAGATACACGAGCGGCAGGCCGGCGAGCGCGAACAGCGTCCGCGGCGACACCTGGGCCGCGACCGACGAGCGCAGCATGTGCACATCGCCGACGAGCGCGAACAGCGGATACGTGAGGAACCCGCCGAACACGTTGAAGAAGAGCACGCTGGCCAGCGCGTACAGACAGGTCATGGCGGCGATCGCGTCCGTGACCGCGGAGATCGTAAACCTCAGGCGCGGCCGTTGACCGGCCAGCAGGAGTGCGCCGGTTCCGGCGATCCACAGGACGGCGGCGTACAGGACGTCGACGAACGAGACGGCGGTGAGATCGTTGACGTAATCCCACATCGCGTGGACCGTCGGCCCGGCAGGCCTGCCCAGGTAGAACGCCTTGACCGCCACGAGCACGATCGCGAGCCACGAGGCCGTCCAGTACATCCGGCGGTGTTCCCGCATGCAGCCCTCAGAAATCCTTGGTGCCGGGAGGAACCTGCGGCGCGGCCGACAACACGCGAGACGCCGGCAGGCGGCCGCGATCGATCGTGCGTCCCTCCTTGATGACCGCGGACACCTTGCGCAGATTGCCGATGTCGGCGAGCGGATCGGCCGTCAGCAGCACGATGTCGGCGAACTTGCCGGCTTCGATGGTGCCGAAGTCCTTCAGACCTCGCGCGGCCGAGGCCCCGTTGCGCGTCCCGGCGACGATGGCCTGCGATGGGCTCATGCCGAGCTCGACGAGACCTTCAATGGCCATGATCGTGCCGATGCCATGATCCTGTTCGGCCGGCTTGGGCGTGCGCGTGAATTCGGGCGCGGCGGCCCAGTAGCTGTCGGTACCGGGCGTAACGCGGCAGCCGCCACGAATCAGTGTCTGCGCGTTCGCGCGCCGCATCTCGAGGTCGTCGCCCAGGTCGGCGGCTTCCTTTCGACGTTCCGAGGTGGTTTTCTCGCGCGCCGGCGTCCTGGCTTCCTTCTCGGCCTCGGCCCGCTTCTTCTGCGCTTCCTCCTTCGTTTTGAGATGGCGCTTCCAGGCAGGCCCCGTGATGGTGCTGGCGAGCATCGAGCAGTTCAGGTTGCGATCGACGATCGTCTTCACGACATCGTCGGGGATCGCTCGACCGTCGAGCAGCTCCGGATGCTGGATGCCGTCGATACCGGCGGCAATCGACACGCGCAGCCCTTCGATGCTCGTCGAGTGTGTTTCAGCCGCGCGATTCCGCTTGTGCGCCTCCTCGACGATGACCCGTTGGGCATCGGCCGAGAACCCGATGAAGGTCGGCTCGGAAAAGTGGCTCGTGCCGCCGAACTTCAGAAAGTCGGGCCCCTTGTCGAGATAGGCGCCGATGGCCTGCCGCAACTCCTGCGGCGTCATCGCCATCAGCTCCTCGCCGCCGCCTTGCGCGATGTAGTCGTTCATCTGCTCCTGGAACAGCGTCAGCTGGCCCATCACGCGGCTGAACGAAAACGAATACGGGCCGCTCCAGCCGAGGATGTTGCCCGCTGCGAGAATGCGCGCACCGGTCTGCTCCCCACGCGCGATCCGGTCGCGAACCTTCGTCAGCGGCACGAGCGCCCCGTAGCTGTCGCGCACGGTCGTGACGCCGTAGCTCAAGTCGATCTGCGCCGCTTCCAGCACGATGTCGTCCTGCCTTGGCTGGTACTTGGCGAGCGTCTCGTATCGATCGTTCTGCCCGCCGTAGAGCGACAGGTGCACGTTGGTGTCGATGAGCCCCGGAATGACCCACTTGCCGCGCGCATCGATCTGGCTGGCGTCGGCCGGAATCGGCACCGCACTCCGCGGCCCAACCGCCGAGATGCGTGCGCCTTTGATCAGCACAACCGCGTCCGCAATCGGCGTCCCGCCGTTGCCGTCGATCACGGTCCCGCCGACGATCGCCACAGCGGCCGCGGCCGGCGTCTGCGCGGACACGTGCGCGAGCGCCGCCACGACGGCCGACATCAACACCCCTCCGACAAACAGTGAGCGCATCGTCATTTCTTTGTCGCCAGCGGAAGGTCGTCGCGGTTGCCCCACTCTTCCCACGCGCCGTAGTAGTTGCGCAGCTTGTCGTAGCCAATCAGGTGCAGCGCGAAGAGATCGACCGAGGCACGCATGCCGACCTGACAGTAGGCAATCACCTCATTGGACGGCACGATCCCTCGCTCCTCGTAGATTTTCTTCAGCTCGTCGGCCGGCTTGAACGTTTTCTTCTGCGCATCCAGCAGGTCCTCCCAGTAGACCGGCACGGACGAGGGCACGAATCCGCCTCGCTTGATTTGGCGCAGATCCTTGCCGTCGATTTCGGCCTGCGTGCGCGCGTCGACGATCGTGACGCCCGGCTTGCCGATGGCGCCGACGACGTCGCTGGCGGTCGCGACCCAATGAGTCTGCGGCCGCGCCGTGAACTTCGCCGCGCCGGGTGACGCCGCCGCCGTCGATACCGGCCGCTGCTCCGCCGACCACTTGATCCAGCCGCCGTTCATCAACGCGACGTTGGAATGGCCGTAGTAGTTGAGAATCCACCACAGGCGCGCGGCGTAGATCCCCCCTCGCTCGTCGTACACCACGACGCGCGTGGAGTCTGAAATACCGAGTTTCGCCATCATCTCTTCGAAGGCGGCCGGCGTCGGCAGGAACGTCGGCGGCGCCTTCGCGTCGCGGATGGCGACCGGTGAGATGTAGACGGCGCCGGGCACGTGGCCCTCGACGTAGCCGTTCTGCCGCATGTCGACGATGCGGACGTTCGCGTCGGCGGAATGGGCGGCGACCCAGTCGGTTTCGACGAGCTGCTCGGGATGCGCGTAAGTCATGGCAAGGACAGCCAGGGTGGCAAGCATGAGCAAAGTTTAGCCCATGCGGCGGCCGTTTCCCCGTACAGTGGAGGCGTGAGCGATGCGACGTTGAGCGGGGTGTCGGTGCTGGTGGCGGGAGCGGGTCTGGCGGGGCTCTCGGCGGCACGCGACCTCATTGCGCGAGGCGCCACGGTCACTGTGGTCGACGTTCGAGACCGCGTCGGCGGACGGGTCTGGACCATCCGGGACGGCTTCGCGGAGGGGCAGCACGCCGAGGCAGGAGGCGATTTCATCGATGAAGGACAGCACGAGATCCGGCAGCTTGCCGCCGAGTGCGGCCTCGAGCTGACGCGCATCCTCAAGGGCGGGTTCGGCTACGTCCGGGCCGATCGGAGCGGGCGCGCCGAGGATGGTCCCGCGCAACGCGACTCGCGGCTGGGACCGGCTCGAGGAGGAATTGCGCGAGGTCAGCCGGCCGTACGCGCTCGCCGAGCAGCGGTGGGACTCTCCGATCACCGCGGATCTGACGCGGCGGTCCGTATCGGCGTGGCTCGATCAGGTGAACGCCGACGCCGATCTGCGCGCCACCGCCACCGGGCTGCGCGGCTTTTTCCTGGCGGATCCCGAAGAACTCTCGCTCGTCGCGCTCATCGATCAATTTTCTGAGGACGGCGCGCCCGCGCCAGGCCGGGTTCTATCGCATTCGGGGCGGCGCTGACCGCCTCGCGCAGGCGCTCGCGCGCCCGCTCGGGGATCGGCTGCATCTGAACACGGACCTCGTCGCGCTGTCCCACCGCGGCAAGGTCGTCCGCGTGAGTGTGAAGAACAATCGGGCGCTGGCGCAAATCAACTGCGACTACGCGATTCTCGCGCTGCCGGCCACGTTGCTTCGCCGGGTTCCGATCACACCCGCGCTGCCCGCGCAGCAGCACGAAGCGGTCGCGCGCTTGAAGTACGGCCGGGCGACCAAGACGCTGCTGCAGTTTTCGAAGCGGTTCTGGCGGGCGACCGGACAACCGCGGGCGTTCGGTTCTCCGCTGCCGTTTGGCGCCGTCTGGGACGCCAACGAAGAACAGCGCGGACGCGCCGGCATCCTGAGCCTGCTCGCCGGCGGCAGCGCCAGCGACGCGACGCAGTCCATCGTCGCCAAGCATGGCGCGCACGGGCTCATCGAGGCGCTCGACTGGCTCGGCTCGAAGGACAGCGAGTTGCTCGCCTCGCGCCAGATCGTGTGGGAGCAGGATCCGTACGCGCGGGGCGGTTATGCGTTCTTCGATCCCGGCTTCGATCCGGCGCTGCGCGCATGGCTCTCGAGGCCAGCGGGCCGGCTGTTCTTCGCCGGCGAGCACACCAGCGTGCGGTGGCAAGGCTACATGAACGGAGCGGTCGAGAGCGGTCGCCGTGCGGCGGCCGAAGTCGCCGCGGTTCACACCGCACCAATCCAGGCCTGACGATCGGAAAAAACCGCGGAGACCGCTAAGATCGCTGAGAAAAATTATTCGGCGGTCTCTGCGAGCTCTGCGGTTTCTTCTGATCGTGACTGTCGCTTGAACGACAGGGCGGCGACGCCGGCCAGCACGATCGCGGAACCGGCCCATTGCAGCGAATGACAGCCGTTCGTCGAACAGCAGGACACCCCAGATCACGGTGAATACCGGCTGACCCAGCAGCAACACCGACGTCTCGACGACCGGCAGCTTGGGCAACGCCACCCCGATCAGCAGCCACCCGATGACCTGCGAACCGATCGCGAGCATGACCAGCCACACGCTCGACGGTCAGTCCTGGTGTGAAGGTGAAGTGCGGATCGAAGATCGCGGAGGCGAGCGCACCGGCGATCATTCCGATCGTCGACTCGAGCAGCGGTCCGGACCGTGGACCTGGCGTGCGGTTCGCCTCTCTGTAGACGAGTATGAAGGCGGCATAGACCACGGCCGCGAGCATGCCGACTATCGCACCAGCTACCGGCTGTGCGCCGTATGCGTCGTGCCGCGCCAGTCCCGACGTGAGGACGACGCCGCCGAGAACCACCCCGATGGTCACGATGCGGCCGAGAGTCGCCCGCTCCCCGTACAGCAGCCAGGCCGCGACCGCCACGAACACAACCTGCGCATTCGCGATCACCGTGCCCAGTCCCGCACCCAGCATCGCGATCGATTCGTGCCACAGGTTCAAGTCGAGCGCCAAAAGCAACCCGCTGACGATCGCCAGTCCGCGTTCGCGCCGCCCACGGCGATCGCCGGAACGCTGCGCGAGCCAGATCACCAGTAACACCGGCGCCGCATATGCGCCGCGATAGAACGTCGCGGTCACCGGAGACGCGCCGGAGAGTCGAACGAAGATCGCTGAAAAGGAGATGCTCAGGACCCCGAGCAGCGCCAGGAGATGGATCACGAGACGACGATTGTACTTTGAGGTACAGTCGCGGCGCATGCCTGGAACGTCCGACGCAGGACTCGTACGCGCGATCGGCGCGCGCCAGCTGACGGCAAGCATCGTCAACGTGACGATCGGCGCCGGAATTTTCGTGCTGCCGGCGGTTGCCTCAGCCGGGCTTGGCGCCGCGGCTCCGGTCGCCTACCTCGTATGCGCCGGGTTGATGGCGCTCATCGTCTGTTGCTTCGCGGCAGCCGGCAGTCGCGTCTCGCTGACGGGCGGCGTCTACGCCTACGTGGACACCGCATTCGGACCATTCGTCGGCTTCCTCGCCGGCGTGCTGTACTTCCTGATGGCCACCTTCGCGGTCGCGTCAGTCTCGAGCGCCTTTGCCGGCTCGGTGGGCGCACTGTGGCACCCGGCTGCGGCTCCGGCGGCGCGCGCCATCCTGATTGCGGCGCTGTTCGCGGCGCTCGCGACCGTCAACGTGCGCGGCGTCATGCCAGGCGTTCGCGTGGTCGAGGTCATGGCGGTCGCCAAGCTTCTCCCGTTGCTCGCTCTGGTCGCCGGCGGCGTGTGGATGGTCAACCCCGCCTACCTGCGCTGGCCCGGCATGCCTGCGGCCGCCTCGATCGGCAAGACCGCGATCGTCCTGATCTTCGCGTTCGTTGGACTCGAAATAGCGCTCGTCCCGAGCGGCGAGGTGCGCGATCCGGCGCGCACCGTGCCGCGCGCTCTCTTTTCCGCCCTCGCGATTACGACGACCTTGTACTTGTTGATTCAGATGGTGGCGCAGGGACTGCTCGGCGATTCGATGGCCACCTTTTCGACCGCGCCGCTCGCCGAGGCGGCGGGACGGGCGCTGGGCCAGGGCGGCCGGCTGCTCGTGCTCCTTGGCGCGGTCGTGTCGATGTTCGGATACGTCTCGGGCGACATGCTCGGCAGTCCGAGAACATTGTTCGCGTTCGCGCGCGCCGGCGTATGCCGCCGCCGATCGGGCGTATCCATCCGCGCTTTCGCACGCCCTACATCGCCATCGTCATTTACGCGTGCATCGTCGCGGCCGTTTCGATCAGCAGCAGCTTCCGTCAGCTCGCCGTGCTGGCGAACGTCGCGGCGCTCACTTTGTATCTGATGTGCGTGACCGCGAGCTTCGAACTGCAGCGGCGCGATGTTCGAGCGGATGGGGCGATTCCGTTCAGCGTGCCCGGCGGTCCGGTCATCCCGATTCTTGCCGCGACCGTCATCGTCTGGCTGCTGTCCAGCGCGACGCGGAGGGAGTTTGGTGTGGAAGCCCTCGTGCTTGCCGTCGCCACGCTTTTCTACTTCATCCGGAGGACCGGCGGCCAGCTCTGAGGTGGATCGCAGAACGCGTGCGCGCCGCGCGTACTCGCAATCGCGAGCGGTGACGCCTCTCCACCACGGCCGATTGGATCGTAGACCGAAATAGTGCCGCCGAGCGTCGCCAGCGGCGGCCAGTCGAGGGCGCCCGCACGGTTCGCTGCGCCGAAACGCTGCCGGAACGCATCAACTTCCCCACCGTCCAGCACGTAGTACGGCCGTCGTCCAATCGACTCGAGGTACGCCACCACACGATCGAGCCAGAGCGGATCGAGGGCGTCGTATCGCAGCGTCAGACGATCGGCATAGAGTCGCAGCGACCCGCTGTGCTGCACGCTGAGGATGACCGCGGCCGGATCGGTGTGGGCGGCAATGAATCGCGCGACGTCGATGTACCGGCGCTCGCTGCGGCCTAGATCGAACGCGTTCCGATCGACGGCCGTCCTGACGCCATGCCACGCGATCACAGCGACCGCGGCGGCAATTGCGAAGGGATATACGGGCCGCAGCCACCGCCGCGCGATCGATTCCATCCCCGCCGCCGCCAGGAGCATCGTCACCGGCCACATCGGCAGCAGGAACCGGAGGTACCACCACACGTCGAATGGCTGGTAGAAGAGGTACGACATCAGCACGACCAGCAACGAACCGCCAAGGAGGATGCGGGGGTACGGGATTCGCGCAGCGGGTAGAACGGCTGGCGCGATGAAGAACACGATCGCAACAAGGACGAACGGCGTCTCGACGTCGATCGCCCAGGTGGCGAACTGCCGGACGTTGGGTAAGAAGAATCCCAGCGAGTACAGATCTGCGGTGGTGCCGTAGCCTGACGTGAGCGCCGATTCGTACACGCGCGCGTTGAACAGCACGATGCCGATCACGGAAACGGCGACTCCCGCTGCGAAGCGCGCGCAGGAGGACGCGGCAACAGCTCTGCCACCCTGACTCGCCTCCGAGAAGGCCATCCACACCATCACGACGCCGGCAAGAGGAGCCAGATTCGGCCGGATGGCAATAGCCACAGTCATGGCGAGGCCGGCGGTCAGCGGCCGACGCGCTACCGCCAGCACGAGAGCGAGCGTCCATGCCGCGGTCACCGGAACGTCACTCATGGCGTTCATGAGCTGATAGAGAAAGACCGGGCTCGTCGCGACGAGACCTGCGCTCCACAACGCGATGCCAGGCGCGTCGAAGACCCGGCGCCCGAGCGCGAACGTCAGCCAGATGGTCAGCGCGCCGCACAAAGGGACGACGAAGAAGGCGCCACAGAAGCCGGCGATCGCCTGGCCCAGCGCCATCAGCAGAGGCAGTCCGGGTGCGTAGAGCGGCACGATCGCGTCGGGCCGGCGTGGCGACGGGCGATAGCCGAGCGGCGCCCAGGTCAGCGCCGCACCGGGCCACGGCGACGGACGGATCACGTCCTCCTGAACGACGACACTGCCGCGCTGCCAGTAGCCGGCCTGGCTGACATAGCCGTACGAATCGGCGCCACCCGCGACCATCGCGCCCCACCGCACGCCGGCGCCGAGCGTGGCCAGCGCGAGAATCGCCGCGGCCAGCGCGCAGATGGACGCCCTTCGATTCATCACGGTTTGCGCTGGTGGACGAGCTTGCCACCGGCAATCGTCGTGAGCACGCGTGCGTCTTTAATCTGCGATGCCGGGATGGTCAGAACGTCATCGCTGAGGACGATCAGATCCGCGAGCCTGCCGCGAGCGATGATGCCCTTCTCGCCTTCCTGGAACTCGGCGACGGCCGATCCGGTTGTAAACGCGGACAGCGCCTGCGCTGGCGTGATGCCCCGAGCCACCAACGCGTCGAGGGCGAGGATCGGATTGAGTGGCGCCGATGGCCACCCGGATCCGAGCGCGACGCGTACCCCTTTGTCCATCAGCGCGCGCGCCGGCACATCGGCGACGCCGGGCTGCAGCGAGGCCACCGCGTTCAGCGATGCGAGACGATCGGCGTCCGCCGGTGCGATGCGCCCGCTGTCGAGGCGGAATCTTCGATCGCGTCCGCCGTTGGCTCGCACGATGTCATCGAGAATGTCGAGCGCCGTCGATGCCGGGCCGTCCCCGACCGGGCTGATCGACACCTGGAGGCCGGCATGGTCGGCCGCCATCAACCGCGTGCGCATCGCCTCCGGCGTTCGGCCTCGAATCGACCGATGCGCGGACGGCGCCGATGCGCAGCCACGGCGATCCGAACGCCCGGCGCACGCCGAGCTTGGCTTGATCGTACCAGTCGCTCTCGGGCAGCGTCGCGTAGACGCGAACGGTCAGCTCACCGCGATTGGCGAGATCGGCGTAGACGCCGATATCCTCCCGGCTGGCGCCAAGATCCTGGACGCTGGTGACGCCCAGCGACTCCGCCTGCTCGAGCGCGCGCCTCAGCGCGCGCTGCCTTTGCTCCGGTGTGACGGCCGGAATCGTCCGTGCGACGATCTCCATGGCGGCGTCCTGCAGGACGCCGGTGGGAAAGCCGTTGGCGTCGCGCACGATGGCGCCGCCGGGCGGATCCGGCGTTCGTTCGGTGATTCCCGCGCGGCCGAGCGCCGTGGCGTTGGCGAGCGCCATGCGGCCGTCGTAGCGGACCACGAACACCGGCGAAGAATTCGTCACCTCGTCTATCGACGCCCGCGTCGGAAGCGCGGCCGGCGTCCAGTGACGCTCGTCCCAGTGACCGCCGAGAATCCACTCGCCTGGCTTTGCTTTCGCGCGCTCGTTGATGCGGCGCGCGAATTCGGCCGCCGTGCCGGCATCTCTCAGATCGACGTCCTCGAGATCGCTGCCGCCGTCGAACATCCGCACGTGCGCGTCGTTGAAACCGGGAACAATCCGCCGCTCCTCGGCGTCCACGACTGTCGTTCGCGCATCGCGCCAGCGGTCGATCTCGTCGACACTGCCGACATCGACAATCCGATCGCCGATGACAGCCACCGCCGCGGCGGATGGCTGCGCCGGATTGCCGGTCCAGATTCTGGCGTGCGTCACGACGAGATCGGCCGCGAGTTGAGGTGGGCGCGCGCACCCGATGGCGCCGGCCGAAATCAGGATCAACGTCGCGAGCGCAACGCGCGTATCCGGCGCGAACATGAGCGCCGAAAGTATAGCGTGCAGCCGCAGCACGACCGGATTGACATGTGCGGACGACGATGGCATCGTCGTCCTGGAGGTCAAGCCCCGTGGGAAAGTTTGAGGAACCATGGTTAGACACAACGCTTGGCCTTCGGCTTCACGACAAGCTGGGACCAGAAGCCACCCAGGATTTGAATCACGCGTTCGAACAGGTGCAGAACGAGATGCTCACGATAGCCACCGAACGGTTCGACGCGCGGCTCAACGCTGTCGGATCCGAGCTGCGCGCAGGAAATGGCGCGCCTGGACAGCGGCATCCGTGCCGTTCTCATCGAGGGGCTGGCGAAAATCCGAACGGACCTGAGCGAGAGCCGCGTCGAGGTCCTGCGATGGTCGTTCTTCTTCTGGATCGGACAGTTCGCGGCCACAACGGCGCTGATCGCCTTGCTGCTGCGACTCGCCAGCCGTTGAGCCGTCGTTATCCTCGAACGTCTAGGCCAGCTTCGCGATGGCGGTCTCGAGCTGCGTGACCAGGCGGTCCAGCTGGTCGACGACCGCTCGGACCGTTTCCGGCTTGCCGAGATCGACACCAGCCCGCTGCAGCAACGGCATCGGGTGATCGCTGCCGCCTGATTTCAGGAGCGTCAGGTAGCGTTCGATGGCCGCCGCGCGGTCCTCGGCCGTCACCGGTCGTCAACTGCTGCATCAGCTGCGCGCTGGATGCAAAGCAGGTGGCGTACTGGTACACGTAGTACGGCGTGCTGTAGAAGTGCGGGATGCGCGACCAGGTGATCCGGGACAGCTCGTCGTAGTCCAGGGCATCGCCATAGTAGGCCTGCAGCAGATTGAAATAGATCTCGCTCAATCCGTCCGCCGTCACCGGACGGCCTTCCTCGACGAGCCGGTGCGCCTGCAGCTCGTAGTCGGCAAACAGCACCTGCGTGTAGAAGGTCCCCACGATGCCGTCGATCGCATGCTGCAGCAGGACGATCCGCTCGCGCTCGTCGGTGGCGCGGGCCAGCATGTACTCGAGGAACAATCCCTCGCTGAGCGTGGACGGTACCTCGGCGATGAAGATCGTGTAGGCCGAGTAGACGAACGGCTGGTGCGCATTCGACAGGATGGTGTGCATCGAATGCCCCATCTCGTGCGCCAGCGTGAACACCGCGTCGAGCGTGTCGTTGTAGTTGAGCAGCATGTACGGGTGCACGCCGTACACCGGCGCCGAGTAGGCGCCGCTGCGCTTCCCGGGGTTCTCGTAGACGTCGATCCAGCGGCTGGCCAGCGCCTCGCGCATGTGCGACTGGTACTGTGAACCCAGCGGCTCGACCGACGCCGGCAGCCACTCCAGCACGTGCTCGTACGGGTACTGCCGATCGAAATCGACCAGCGGGATCGCCGAGTCGTAGTTGTGATACGTGTCGAGGCCGAGCACGCGCTTGCGCAGGCGATGGTAGCGGCGAAGCGGCTCGGTGCCGGCCTTGGTCGTCGCGATGAGGTTCTCGACGACCGCCGGCGGAATATTGTTGCCGTGCAAGCGCCGCGTCGAGCGTCGTCTTGTATCCGCGTGACTGCGAGTGGAACCAGTCGCGCTGAAGAACGCCGTTGTAAATCGACGCGTAGGTGTTGACGTTCGCGGCAAACAGCTTGTGGTACGCCTCGAAGGACGCGGCACGGTCGCTCTGGTTCCGGTTGGTCGCCAGGATCGCGCGGTACTGACCGTAGGTCAGCGTGATCTCGGCGCCGGTCGACAGCTTGATCGTCGGATGCTTGAGGTCGGCGGTCGAGAGCGCCGCGTAGGCGTCGTTCGGCGCGGAGGAGAAGCGGCTCGCCAGCGACAGCAGATGCTCGCCTTTTTCGTCGAGGACGTGCTCCTGCTGGCGATACAAATCCTCGAGCGCGAATCGGTACAGCGCGAGCGCCGGGTCGTCGTGCATCCACTGCTGAACGGTGGCCAGCGGGATGGCGAGCAATTCCGGATTGAACCAGGCGCTGGCCTGGCTCGCCTTCGCGAACAGGATCTGCACCTGCTGACGGCGCGCGTTGATCTGGTTGTCGCGCTGGTCTTCGTCGTATTTGAGCCCCGCGAAATACCAGACCTTGTACGTCAGCTGACCGATGTCGTCGGACAGGCGCATCGCGGCGAGCAGCCGGCTGGGGCCCTCGGCGAGCGTGCCCTGGAGCGCGGCGTACCCGGCGATCTGCGTCTCGAGCGTGTCGTAGGCGCGTTGCCACTCCTCCCAGCCGGGGAAGATGTCGGTGAGGTTCCACTTGTAGCGGTCGTCGATCTGCGAGCGTTCTCTAAGCTCAGGTGCAGCAGGGGCTTCGGCGGTCGAGAGCAGGTCCATCCGACGATCATATCGCGTCGGGCGGCATGCATCCGAGTCTTTCAAGGCGGCCGTCCGGCAAGACGGTCGTGGGAAACGGTCCCCAGAGCGTGCCTTCCTGCGAGACGGCCGAGAGTTGATGCTCGCCGATCGCGACCATGCGCGAGACGCCCGTCTCGCCGGGATTCGTCACGCCGATCGGCACGTAGTCGACGAAGACGCGGATGTCCGTCTCGCGACCGACACAGAGCTGGTCGACCTGAACCAGCAGCAAGGGCCGACGCCGTCGCTGACGCCGTAGCCGGCAACGGCGTCGGCGCGTCCGGCGCGTTCCCGCACGCGGACGCGATCAAGGCGATGAGGAGGGCCGCGACGGCACGAGTCTGGATGCGTGTTGACATGTGCGCCACCTTTCTGGACAGCGGCACATAGACAGACGGACACGATCGACAAGCTTCAACTTTCGCGCATCAAGCCGTTCGCGCGGGAGCTTACGGCTGCTGACGTTCGCGAGCCCAATCCGACGACGAATCGCGCGTCAGGTAGTCCTGCCACGCCTGCCTCACTTCGCCAGGTGACATCCCGGCGCCTTCGATCGCCATGGCGCGGTTGAACCACGCCTCGATGAGATCCGGATTGGCTTTCAGCGCGCGCTCCGACGCTGCCAGCGCCTTTGGCCAGTCTGCCGGGCTGCCTTCACGCCGCGCCCGGGCAAGGTATGCCGCGGCCAGATCGCTTTGATAGCGGGCATCCAGCGGCCTTTGCGCCACGGCCCGCTCGAGCGCGTCGATCGCCTTGTTCACGTCTCCGAGCGTGAGGAGCGCGACTCCGAGGTCGGCGAGCGCGCCCGGCGCCGGCCGATCGCCGCTCGCGGCCTGTTCGAGCCTCGCGGCAGCGATGCGAACATCCGGCGGCATATCGCGATCGCCGGGACCTCGCGTCGGCGACGGCGGTGGCGCGTACTTGAAACCGCCGGTCAATCGGCCTTCGACCGGCCGCGTCGGCAGGCCGGCGACCGCGGCGATCAGTTCCTGCAACTCCGGACGATCGGCGCGCGGACCGAGCAGCCATTCCGGCCGCGCGACGCGGACGGCGAGCAGCAGAGCCGCCGCCACCGCGACGAGGGCGGCGGCACGCGTCAGCCATCGGCTCGACGGAAACGGGATCACCTTTGACCGGGGAACGCTCTCGGGCTTCCCCGTCGCCGAGGCCAGAAATGCCATCGTGTCCATCACGACGGCTCGACAGTCTTCGCAATCGGCAAGATGACGCTCGACGTCGGCACGCGCCTCGTCGGCGAGCAGACCATCGGCATACTCGGCGAGGCGCTCGGCGTCAGGATGCCGCAGGTCGTCTAACGCCACTCCTGCTCCCCTTGTCGCATAGACGGGCGCGCCGGCAAAGTTCCGCCCGCCTCCTCCGCCCAGTCCACGGAAACAGCTGAACTTCGCAGGATTTCCATCGCCTGAGCCTTGTCGATGCCGCTCGCCTGCAGCGCGGCCAGGAGCGCGTCGCGACACCGATCGGCACGACGGTACAACGCCTTCTGGTCGAGGCGCAGTGCCCGTGCGATTTCGGCGATGGTCCGGCCGTCACGAAATCGCAGCCCGAGGATGAGCCGGTCCTGCGGCTCGAGCCCGGCCATGGCCTTGTTGAGCGCGGACTCCAGCCGCGCGCCGCTCATCGCTTGCTCCCGGCTGGTCGCGATCTCGTCCGGCGAAGGTTGGTCATCCGCCAGATTCGGTCAAGGCGTCCTCGGATTCGAACCGCCGTCGCAGACGATGAGGCAGCCGCGCGGCTATCGCCTCGAGGTCGGGACGCGACATCGTGATCTGATGGTTCGTCTGCATCAGCTCGACCGCCTCCTCGAACCCGTAACCATCGCGCTGCGTGAGGCGCTCGAGCAGAATGGCGACCTGGCCGGAGCGCTTCGCCTCCGCCGAGGGACGCCACTTTCCCCACGCCTTGATTCGATAGTCGAGAAAGAGCCGCTGAATGACGACCGTGAGGTACGTCCGCAGGTTGCTTCGCCCTTCGAACTTTTTCAGAATCGCGTAGTCGTCTTCGATCAGCTTCAACTTGACGTGCGAACCGAAATCGTCGGCCTCGCTGCCGGGCAGGTGGTGGCGTGACGAGACGAAGGAAATCACCCGCTCGATGACGTCGAGCTGGGAGAGGAACAACGCTTCACCGGAACCGTCGCGATCCGCACGTGGCATGGGGGAGTGCCGGGCGGATTATACAGTGCGACGCGCGGCAGTCTCCGCGTTGTCGCGCCGGCGGCTAGGGCTGCGCGCCGCCCTGCGATACGCGGTACAGCACCCGCGTGATGTCGGCCGCGAGCCCCGAACCCTGTCTGGCGTCGTCGAGGCCGCGGACCAGAATCACGAGCACGAACGGACGCTCTGCGTAGACGATCCCCGCGTCGTGTTGAATCCTGGTGATCTCGCCGGTCTTGTGCGCGACCGGGATTCCCGGCGGGAGCCCCGCCGGGATGCGATCGTTGAACTTCTGGCGCTTCAGGATCGCGATCATCTCGTCGCTGGCGGAGCGGTCCACCGCCCGGCCCTTTGCAATCGACTCCATGATGGTGAGCAGCGCCCGGGCGGTGGTCGAGTTGTTCAGCCCTTTCTCGAACGCCTTGTCGTCCTCCACGCCGCGCAGCACGTGCATGCCGCCGGCGCCCATCGCATCGACCGTCTTCTGGATGCTCGTCGCGCCGAGGTGCTCGATGATCAGGTTCGCCGCGAAGTTGCTGCTGACCGTGATCATCGCTTCCGCAAGCTCGCGGTACGACAACCGGCCGCCGAGGTGCTTGTAGACCTCGGCGTCGGAGTCGTCGCCCGTGTCGAGCGAGTAAGCGGACCCGTCGACGATGCTGCGGAACTGGTTGACGACGAGAATCTGATCGTCGAGTGAAAGGCGTCCGGTTCTGGCCTGGCGAAACAGCTCAATCAGCACCGGGACTTTCATGGTGCTGGCGGCGTGGAACACGACGTCGGGCTGAATCAGCAGCTCGTCGCGGCCGTCGAGTGTGCGGAACGCCACGGCCACATCGGCGCCGCTCTTGTCGATGAGCGCGTGAATCTCCGCCGACACGCGCGCGGCGAAGGCTCCAGAGGACCGTTCACCGGCTCGCTGAGGAGCCGGGACGGCGCCGATTCCCGGCTCTTTCACGCTGACCAGCAGCGCCAACATTACGAACGCCTTGCAACTCTGCCGCATCGCGAGATTCTAGCCGGCTCTCATGCGGATCTGTGGCATCTTGTCTCCATGGCATTCGCTTGCGCTTCAATCCGCCGCGCCCTGGTTCTCTGCTTGTGCGCTGACATCCTCCGCCTGCTTTCAGATGACCACGGTCCTGAAGGTGAACGGCGACGGCAGCGGCACCATCGACCACCGGATGGTCTACACCAAGGCCGCCCTCGCGCAGCTGAAATCGTTCTCCTCTCTCGGCGGCAGCCGCGGAGCCGCCGCCGATCCGCTGTCGGAACAACAGGCGCGCGACATGACCGCCAGCATCGGTCCGGGCGTGACCTACACGTCATCCGAGCTGGTCACGACGCCGCTCGGCCAGGGACGCGACACGATCTACACCTTCACCGACGTCAGCACGCTCAGGATTTCGACCCAGCCGGCGGCGCCTGGCGGCGTTGCGATCAAGACGCAGGGCTTCAGCACGAAGCCTTCGGCGTCCGAGTCGATCACGTTCTCGATGACCCACGAAGCCAACGGCAACGCCGTGCTGCACATCCATGTTCCCGAGCCGAACTACCTGGATTTCTTCGGCTCGCCTCAGGCGGCCGGGCAGATCGGCATGATCAAGACGATGCTCGCGGGGGCGCGGGTGCTGCTGGCTGCGGAGCCGGCGGGGGCACTGGTCCGCACCAGCAGCCCGTTCGTCGAGGGCCAGCGCGTCACGCTCCTGGACATCGATCTGGATACGGTGTTGGCCGACGACACGCTGCTTCCGAGGATTCAGGCGGTCGCGGCGACGCCAGCCGAGGCGAAAGCGGTGCTCATGAGCGCGAAGGGCTTGAAGATCAACCTCGATCCGGAAATCACGATCGAGTTCACGCCAGCGAAATAATCTCGACATCGAGTGACGGCGGATCGCCGGCCGCAATCGTCAACCGCGCCACGCTCGGCTGCAGATCGAAGCGCCGCGGGCCGGCCGCGCCCGGATTGACCGCGAGCCGCGCGCCATCGCGCACGACGACGGCCTTGTGCGTGTGTCCGAACACGAGCACGTCGCCGCGATAGCGCGCCAGCATCAGTTCGGCCGTCGGCCGCCCGAGCTCGTGGCCGTGACTGACGTGAATGGTGACGCCGGCAACCGTGACCGTCCGCTCCCGGGCGAGCGACGGGTCGTGCACATCGTCGACGTTCCCGAACACCGCTTCCACCGGGGCCATCGCGGCGAGCGACTCGAGCACCTTCGCGCCGCCGACGTCGCCCGCGTGCAGAATCAGCGAGACGCCGTCGAATGCCGCCGCCACCTGCGGCCGGAGCAGGCCGTGCGTGTCCGAGATCAGGCCGACCACGTATACTGCGGAGTTCATGTCCGACCGGCTGTTCACGCCGCGCTTCTTCGTCATGTGCGGCTTCACCTTCACCGTGTTCCTCTCGGCATTTCAACTGCTGCCGACGGCGCCGTTCCGGATCCAGGAGCTGGGCGGCTCGACGTTTGCGTCGGGGCTGTTTCTCGGTTTCCTGACGTATGCGTCCGCCATGTCGGCGCCGGTCACGGGCGCAATCGCCGACCGCATCGGCCGGCGCCGGACGTTGATCATCGCGAGCAGCGTCATCCTGCTGTGCGCGATCGGCTACGGCATCACCGCGAGCTATCCGGTGATGCTTGCGCTCGTCCTGATCCATGGCGTCTTCTGGTCCGGCCTTCTGTCGGCGTCGGCGGCTTATCTCACGCACCTGCTGCCGGAGCGCCGCCGCGCCGAGGGGATCAGCTACTGGGGTCTGTCGAGCGTCGCGGCAATCGCGGTCGCGCCGCCCATCGCCTTCTGGATCATGCAGCATGGCGGCTGGACGCTGGATCTGCATTTCGTGCGGAACGCTCAACCTGCTCATGGGGGCGATTGCGTTCGCTCTGCCGGAAGACCGCGTCGAAACGCAGCTCGACCTTCCGCTCCCGCAGCTGCGGCGATCGTTTGTCGAGTGGCGAGTGCTCGTGCTCTCGCTGACGCTGTTTCTCTACTCGTTCGGCTACGGCGCGATCACGAGCTTCAGCGCGATGTACGCCGACGCGCTCGGCGTCTCGCCAAAGAGCATCTACCTGACGCTGCTGGCGGTCGTCATCCTGCTGACGCGGCCGCTCTCCGGACCGCTCGCCGATCGCGTCGGCTACCGGCGCGTGTTCATTCCCTGTCTCGTGCTGATAGCCGTCGGCCTCACCCTCCTGTCGGGCGCAACCGGCCTGACGTGGCTCGTCGCGTCGGCCGTCGTTTTCGGCATTGGTTTCGGCACGGCGTATCCGGTCTTCGTCGCCTACGTCATGCGCGACATCACGGCGGCGCGGCGTGGCGCGGCGTTCGGCGCGATCCTCGCCGCCTTCGACACCGGCATCGGCACGGGATCGACCATGGTCGGATGGCTGATCGAGCACTACGGCTTCGCGTCGGCGTTCGGCCTGGCGGCCGCACTGTCGGCGATCGCGCTGCCCTACTTCCTGGCCGTCGATCGGCAATTGCGATGATCGGCAGCTGCGGACACTGTCATCGGCAGTGTCCGGCATCTAGCCGCATCTTTTAAACAGTTTCCTTCGTCCTCCGCCGCGTGGCCGCGACGGTACTGACGCAGGGCCGGCGTCGCGCCGGCCACCCAGCCGGTCGCGATCAGGCAGCCGATGCCGCCGCTGACGACGGAGACGACGGCCCCGAGCCAGTTCGCGACCGCCCCGGCTTCGAGTTCGCCGAGCTGCGGGCCGCCCATGAAGAACACCATGTTGACGCCCATCATGCGGCCGCGCAGGCGATCGGGCGTCTCGAGCTGGCGGACGATGTTGCGAATCACCATGCTGATCGTGTCGGTGGCGCCGGTCAACATCAGACAGACGAACGACAGCCAGAACCACGGCGAGAGGCCGAACACCGCGGTGGACAGCCCGTAGCCGGCAACGGCCCAGAGCAACACGCGGCCGCGGCTGTCGATGCGATCGACCAGCGGAACCAGCGCGGCGCTGGTGGCCATCGCGCCGACGGCGGGCGCCGCATACAGCCAGCCATAGCCTTTGGCGCCGACCTGCAGGATGTCCTGCGCGAAGATCGGCAGCAGCGCGGTCGCCGACGAGAAGAACGTCGCAAAGAAATCCAGCAGCATCGTCGACCGGATGAGCGGCGAGCGGAACACGAACCGCAGGCCTTCCATCGCCGCGTGCCAGGAGACGTCGTCGCGGCTGCCGGTTTCCGACTTCGGATGCGCCGGCACGTCGCGCATCATCAGGAGCGCCACGATCACGAACGCGAACGAGATCGCGTTCGCGACATACACCCATCCGACGCCGGCCGACGCGATCAGAAGGCCGCCGAGCGACGGCCCGACGACCGACGCCGTCTGAAACATGATGGTGTTCAGGCTGATCGCGTTGGGCAGGTGTTCGCGCGGAACCAGCGTGGGCACGAGCGCGCCGCGCGCCGGCAGATCGAATGCGCCCACCGCCGAGCCGAGCGCCGCGAGCACGTAGAGAGGCCACACCTGGCTGAGCCCGCGGAACGTGAGGATCGCGAGGATCGTCGCGACAATCGTCGCGGCGATCTGCGTGAACAGCATCAGCTTCCGGCGGTCCCAGGCGTCGGCCACCACGCCGCTGATCATGGAGAACACCATGATCGGCATCACGCGGACGAGGCCGACCAGGCCGAGCGCGAGACCTTTGCGATCGGGCGGGACGAGCAGCGAGACGTGCCACAACAGCCCGGCGTTCTGCATCATCGAGCCCGAGAACGAGACGAACAGGCCGATCCAGAGCAGCCGGTAGTTGCGATGCTGCAGCGCGACGAACGATTGGCGCGAGAACAGAGGATCGGATCTGGTGATTGGATAATCGAGTAATCGGGAAATCGATTACCCGATTACCAGTACCCGATTACCCAATATGGTCATTTCACGCCCAGCAACTCGACGTCGAACAGCAGCGTGGCGTTCGGCGGAATCACTCCGCCCGCTCCGCGCGCGCCGTACCCGAGCTCCGACGGGATGACGAGCGTCCGCACGCCGCCGACCTTCATGCCGGCCACTCCCTGATCCCAGCCGCGGATGACCTGACCGGCGCCGAGCTTGAACTCGAACGGATCGCCATGATCCTTCGAGCTGTCGAACTTCTTCCCTTTGTGATCGGCGGTCTTCGGGTCGTACAGCCAGCCGGTGTAGTGCACGGACACCGTCTTGCCCGACGTCGCCTCGGTGCCAGTGCCGACCTTGCCGTTGGAAATCTGCAGGCTCGTGATGTTGTCCATGTCAGGTCTCGTCAATTGGGTAATCGAGTAATCGGGTAATCGGGTAATTGATTGAACGGATTGTGAGCCAATCCGCAATCAATCACCCAATTACCAGATTACCCGATTATCCAATTGACGTGGTGAGGAGCAGCTTGCCGATGTGGGCGCTGGACTCCATGAGGCGATGCGCTTCGGCCGCGTCGCGAAGAGGAAACGTCGCGTGGACGATCGGCTTCACGGCCCCCGACTCGAGCAGCGGCCACACGTGCTGGCGCAAGTCCGACGCGATGGCCGCCTTGTCCGCGATCGGCCGCGGACGCAACGTCGACCCGGTGATGGTCAATCGACGGCTCATCATCGCCTGGATGTTCAGCTCGCCCTTCACGCCATGGAGCGTGGCGATTTCGACGAGCCGGCCTTCGACCGCGAGGACCTCGATATTGCGCGCGAAGTAGTCGCCGCCCACCATGTCGAGCACCACGTCTACGCCGCGCCCGCCCGTCAGGTCGCGAAGCACCGCGACGAAATCCGCGTTGCGATAGTCGACGCAGCGCTCCGCGCCGAGCCGCTCGCACGCCGCGCATTTGTCCGGCGTCCCGGCCGTCGCGAAGACCCGCGCGCCGCGCGCCTTCGCGAGCTGAATCGCGGTGGTTCCGATGCCGCTGGAGCCGCCGTGGACCAGCAGCGACTCGCCTGCCTGAAGGCGTCCGCGCTGGAACACGTTGCTCCACACGGTGAAGAACGTCTCCGGGATCGCCGCGGCTGTCGCGACGTCCATGCCCCGCGGCACCGGCAGGCACTGCGGCGCGGGCGCAACGCGGTACTCCGCGTAGCCGCCGCCGGTCACGAGCGCGCAGACGGCGTCGCCGACGCGGAGTCCGGTGACGCCAGCGCCCAGCGCATCGACGACGCCTGAAACTTCGAGGCCGGGAATGTCGGACGCGCCAGGAGGCGGCGCGTAGCGTCCCCGGCGCTGGAAGATGTCGGGCCGGTTCACGCCGGCCGCGGTCACGCGAATCAGCACTTCTCCGGCGGCCGGCGCAGGCGTCGGCCGCTCCACCGGCACGAGAACATCGGGCTCACCCGGTTCACGAATCTCAATCGCGATCATGGTTCCTCTCCGAATGCCGCGGCGGTCGTCGCCGGCTCGAGCACGAGCGACGCGAGCGCGATGCCCAGTGCCAGCGCAATCGTGAACACGGCCGGCAACGCACGGGTGCCGGCGACGATGGACGCGTCGACAAACAGGAGCAGGGCGGACAGCAGATCGATCAGCCGCGTCGCCTGCCGCGTCCGACGACGCTCGGTCGTGAGCCGGCTGCGGTTCATCAGCTCGGTGAAGACGAGGTGCCCGCGCAGCACGCCGGCAATGGTTGCGGCCGCGCCAAGCGCGAGAAAGATGGCGACGGTCACCGGCGTCTCGACCCACTCCTTCATCTGCCACGCCAGCGTCGCGGCAGTCACGTACAGCAGGACGATCACGATCTGGTGGATGCGCCACCAGGCGGCATGCGGAGGCGGCGCCGGGCCGCTCGAATTCCGCCGCGTCGAGCGCGCCGAGCAGTTCGGCCGCCGATCCGAAACGTTGCTCCGGCGCCTTCTGCAGGCATTTCGCAATCACGTCGGCGAGCCGGCTGGGCACGTTGGCCACCGTTGCGAGAGAGCGCGCGTCGCTTTCAAGCACCCGCGCCACCGTGGCCAGCGCGGTCGGCGCCGTGAACGGGTGGACGCCGCACGCGTACTCGTGCAGCAGCACGCCGACGGCGAACACGTCGGCACGCGCATCGACAGGCAGGCCGTTGATCTGCTCCGGCGCCATGTAGGCCGGGGTTCCCAGCAGCAGGCCCGGCTGCGTCACTCGCGGTGCGCCGGCATCGCCGCGGTCGACTCGCGCCAGGCCGAAGTCGAGGATTTTCAGCCGCCCATCGGGCCCGCGCATGACGTTGTCCGGCTTGAGGTCGCGGTGGACGATGCCTTTGGCATGCGCGCTGGCACAGAGCGGCCGTCAGCTCGCGCGCGGTTCGCAGGAGGTCGTCCCGTGACGGTCGCCGTCCCGAGCGAATCTCCTCGCCGAGCGTGTGCCCGTCCACGAATTCGCTCGCGATGAACAGATCGCCGTCGATCTCCTCGAGCGCATAGACCGTGCAGATGCCGGGATGCGTCAGCGACGCCGCCGCGCGGGCTTCACGGCGGAGCCGCTCGCGTTGCGACGGATCGCGCGTCAGGTGCGGCGCCAGCGCCTTGAGCGCGACCGTCCGCCCCAGCCGCGAGTCGGAGGCCAGATACACGCGTCCCATCCCGCCCCGTCCGAGTCTCTCGAACGATGGTGTAAACACCCACCACGTGCCCCTGGCGCGAGGGGCCCATCGTCGGCAAGCAGGTCGGGCGCGTGTTCGACGATCGGCTCGGACAGGAACGCGCCCGCGCGCGAGTGGTGCTGCACCAGCGACAGCACCTCGGCCCTCACGGTGGAATCGTCTGCCGCTTCGCGCTCGACCCACGCGGAAACATCGGCCGGATCGCGCTCCACCGCCATCTCGAACAGATCGCGAACGCGACGCTGTTGTTCGGGCGTCATGCGCCGCTCAGCTCTCGGAAGAGCCAGGCGCGCGCAAGGGCAAAGCGGCGCTTCAGGGTGGCGGGCGACATCCCGAGCGCATCGGCGGTGTCTTCGATGCTGAGGCCGGCGAAGTAGCGCAGCTCGACGATGCGCGCCTGCTCGGGATCGATGGCCTCGAGACGCGTCAGCGCCTCGTCCAGCGCGGGCAACATGGCCACGGGCTCGGAGGCGACGGCGAGGGCATCGGTCATCGACACGCGATTCAGACCGGCCCACCGCTTCTGAGCGCCGCGGGCACGGGCACGCTCGACGAGGATCTGACGCATCGACCGCGCGGCGATTCCCACGAAATGACGCTCGTCGTTCCACGGCGTGCCGGCTCCGGCGAGGCGCATGTACGCCTCGTGGACGAGCGCGGTTGCCTGGAGCGTCTGGCCCGGCCGTTCGCGCCGCATATACGCCGCCGGCGAGGCGACGGAGTTCGTCGTACACGATCGGCGCGAGATCGCGAGCCGGGAGCGGTGATTGGGGATCGTCGGAGCTCATAAGCCGGGTGTCGGGGCCAGCGCCCATTATCCCCGCGTTCTGTCCTATGCTGCGAACGTGGTGGTTATCGTGATGGGCGTGGCCGGGGCTGGCAAGACGACCATCGGCCGGGCGCTCGCAGCCGAGTTCGGCTGGCGCTTCGTCGAGGGCGACGAGCTGCACACGCCGGCGGCCGTCGAGCAGATGCGCGCCGGCATACCGCTGACCGACGCGGACCGCGAGTCGTGGATTGCGGCGCTTCACGGCATCGTCGCGGCGGCCGCGAATCGCCGGGAGCCGCTGATTCTGGCCTGCTCCGCGCTGAAGGACCGGTACCGGCAGGCCTTGCGTGGCGACCTCCGCCGCGTCCGTTTTGTGTACCTGGAGGCCGATCGGGAGACGCTCGGCCGCCGGCTCGCGAGCCGCGCCGGCCACTTTGCCGGGCCGGCGTTGCTGCCGAGCCAGCTCGCCACTCTCGAGCCGCCGGCCGATGCGATCACGATCGATGCGACGCAGCCTCCGGACCAGATCCTTCACACGATCCGACTGGAGCTTGGTGTCTAGCGGCGTTTTCCATTCCGATGTAGTGCAGGCCTTCAGGCCTGCACGAACGGAAGGACCGCAAAGGACCGCACGACGATCGAACTGAGATACGTTCTCTGCGGTCTTGCGACTCGCGGTTTCATCGTTCGTCTGCCCGCGAGCCTCAGCGTCTCGAGAAACTCGCGCGGCAGCAGCGCGAGCACCGGATATCGCCGGCGGAGGGCGTCCACGCGCCCCGCGTATTCGATCTTCGGAAAGTCTCCGCGCAGGTAGCGCTCTCTCAGGCTGCGAATCTCGTACTTGTAGAGATCGCGGACGAAGTCGCGCACCAGTTCAGGCCTGGTCTCCGCGGTCGGGCGAACGCCGTGCGTCAGCAGGTGCGCGAGGACGTCGGCTCGATACCGCACGCGTTCAGCCATCGAGCATGCCCAGCACGCGGTCGAGCGAGGCGCGGATGCGAATGATGTGCTGCGGCCCGTTCAGCGCGTCCGCCAGCGCCTTCGGCTTCTCGACCGGTCTTCCGATAATCGGTTCGACGATCTCGGCGAACTTCGCGGGATGCGCGGTCGACAGAAAGACGCCAACCGTCCCATCCCGCCCATCCTGCCCATCCTGCCCATCCCGCCCATCCTGCCCCGCCCGCCCAGCCAGGCCCATGTACGCGATTGCGCTGTGCGGGTCGAGCAGGTATCCCCGTCGTTCGTAGACGTGCCTGATCGTTGCCCGCACGTCATCGTCGGTGAACCGGCAGCCCGTCACGTCGCGGCGCATCGCCTCCACGTCGCTGCCGTACAGCCACAGCATGCGCTCGAAGTTGCTGGGGTGGCCGACGTCCATCGCGTTGGAGAGCGTCGGCAGCGACGCACGCGGCTCGAAGCGGCCGGTCTCGAGGTACGCGGGCACCACGTCGTTCACGTTGGTCGCCGCGACGAACCGCGCGATCGGCAGCCCCGCCCGCCTGGCCATGAGGCCGGCGGTCAGGTTGCCGAAGTTGCCGCTCGGCGTCGAGAACACGACGTTCGCGCCAGCAGCGGCCCTTGCCTCCAGCTGCGCCATGGCGTGGAAGTAATACACCGACTGCGGGAGCAGGCGGCCGACGTTGACGGAGTTCGCCGACGTGAGACGCATGCTGCGCCGCAGATCGGGATCGGCATAGGCATCGCGCGTCAGCTTGTGACAATCGTCGAAGGTGCCCGAGACGGCGTACGCACGCACGTTGCTCCGCTCGCCGTTGAACATCGTCAACTGCGCTTCTTGCGTGGGGCTCACGCGGCCGTCGGGGTACAGGATCACGACGCGCGTGTTCGGGACGCCGTGAAACGCGTGCGCCACGGCGCTGCCGGTGTCGCCGGACGTCGCCGCCAGGATCGTGAGGGGATCGTCGCCGCGATGCCGCGAGGCCATCAGCCGCGCCATGACTCGCGCGCCGACGTCCTTGAACGCAAACGTCGGCCCGTGGAACAGCTCGAGTGAGAACAGGCCCGGCTGCACCTCGACGAGCGGGATCGGGAAATTCAGCGCCTCGACAACGACCGCTTCAAGCGTCGCCCGATCGAGGTCGCCCTTCGTGAACGGTGTGAGCGCGCGCAGTCCGATCTCGGTCAGGGTCTGACGTGCCAGAGAGGCCAGTTCGCCGGGCGTCCACGGCTCGATGGTCTCGGGGACATAGAGACCGCCGTCAGGTGCGATTCCTGCAAAGAGCGCGGCGGTAAAGGACACCGCCGGAGAGCCGCCGCGCGTCGTAACAAACTGCATATGCCGTGACACCGATTCGAAGGGAGGCTCTCAGACCCGTAACGCGGATTCAGCCTCACCCGCGGTCGAGATGACGCGGGCGCCCTGAGGAGCGATTTCCGATACATAGATTCGCGGCTCACCGCCGATGTGCCGAGCCACGGCGGCACCCATGGCCGACGCGACCGCCTGCGCGGAGGCTGCGTCGCGGCACAGCGCGAACAGCGATGGTCCGGAGCCGGACAGACTGCATCCCAGCGCGCCGGCGCCGGCGGCCGCCTGCTTGATCTCGGCAAGGCCGGGTACCAGCGACGCTCGCCGCGGCTCGGCGATGGCATCGACCAGCGACCGCGACATCAGATCGAAGTCCGACCGGTGCAGCGCGTCGATGAACGCGCCGAGGTTGCCCCACTGGCGAATGGCGTCTCCGAGCGGGACGCTCGCGCCGAGAAGCGCGCGCGCTCGCGCGGTTTCAATCTCGAGATCGGGGTGCACGACCACCGCCGTCAAGCCGGCGGGGACCGGCAGCCGCACGACATCGGGCGGATTCGGGTCCCGGACGAGAACGAGGCCGCCGTAGACGGCCGGTCCGATGTTGTCGCCGTGCGCTGAACCCGCTCCGACGCGCTCCCCCTCGAACGCGCAGGCCATCAGGGTCTCGAGCGGCGTACGCGCATCGAACAACCCGTCGACCGCGACGACGGCGGCGACCGCGCTGGCGGCGCTGCCGCCAAGACCGCTCGACAGCGGGAGGCCTTTGCGAATCGTGAGCGCGACGCCTCGGCGTTCTCCGAGAATGTTCAGGAGCGCCTGCGCCGCAATGCCCGCGGTGTTCTTCGTCGCGTCGCGCGGCAGGCGGCCTTGATCGCCCGAAATGTCCTCGATGGAGACGCCGGACGCGACAAGGCGCGCCGTCACCTCGTCGCCGGGCGCGTGCAAGGCGAAGCCGAGCACATCGAAGCCACAGGCGACATTCGAGACGGTCGCCGGGGCAAAGGCGGTCACGCTCTTCATGCGTCAGCGCACATCTTACCTGCGAGGATGCCTCATCGCTGAACTCGATGGCATCAGCGGTGGTACCGCTGCCGTATGGTCGGAATCAGGTACTCGCTGAACGCGCGGTCGAAATCGAATCTGGGATTGAAACCCCAGTCGCGACGGGCGGCGGAGTCGTCGACGGCCGCCGGCCACGAATCGACGATCCCCTGCCGCTTCGCGTCCACCTTGTACTCGATCGTCGCGTCCGGGAACGAGGCGACGACCACGTCGCGGATCGCGGCGGCCGACGGGTTGAACGCCGTGAGGTTGTAGGCGCTTCGAGTCAGGCGTTCGCGCGGCGCCGACGCGAGCGCCAGCAACGCATCGACGCCGTCCGGCATCGCCATGAAGGGAATCGTCGAGTCCGGCCGCACGAAGCATTCGTACGGCTCGCCTCTGGCGGCGGCGTGGATCATCTCCGGCGCGTAATCCGACGTGCCGCCCGAGGGCAGCGTGATCGCCGAGATCAAGCCCGGGAAACGGACGCACCGGAAGTCGATCCGGCCGATCGCGTCGGCCGACAGCTGCTTGTAGTGGTGTCCGTAGTAGTGTCCGAGCTGCTCGCAGTAGAGCTTGTTGCATCCGTACATCGTGGTCGGATGCGCGAACTGATCTTCGGTGACCGCTCCGGCGCGCGCCTTCGTCTCGAGATTGGGCAGGCCATAGGCGGCAATAGACGAAGGATAGACGAACGTCACCGGACGCCCGTGCGACTCGCCCTGGTGCTGCGCGAACTCCAGCAGGTTGAGCGTGCCCTCGACGTTCACGTGGTGCGCGGTCACCGGCGTGAACTCCGAACGCGTCGACAGCAGCGCCGCGAGATGGAACACGCGGTCGACCTCGAACTCCGCGAGCACGCGCTCGAGCAGCGCCAGGTCCGTGATCGAGCCCGTGAACTCGCGGGTCACCAGCGGCGCCAGGGACGAGTCGAGCGGCGTGACGTCGAGCGTGATGATCAGCGATCCGGGCGCGGCCAGGCGCGTGACGAGCCCGTGACCGATTTCGCCGCCTGCCCCCGTGATGAGGATGGCCGGCTTACGCACTCACCACCGCCGTTTCGGCCGGCTCGCCGTTCGCCGTCAGCGAGCATGTTCAGCGACGTGTAGACGACCACGACGACCACGAGCCATCGGACGGCGCCGAGCGACATCGACTGGACCACGTAGCGCGGCGATCAGCACGGCCGGAAGGCCGCCGAGCGCCAGCCCCAGGGCCGCGCGCGCGTCGTAGGTGCGCGTGCGCACGAATCGCACGCTGCTGATCGGCATCAGGAACGCGCACGAGCCCATCATGATCGGAAACGCCGCGGTCGGCGCCATCCCCAGCAGGCTCACGAGAATCATGCAGGGCGCATACAACCCGATTCCCAGCATCATCAGCACGCCCAGCACGAAGTTGCCTGCCAGGCCGAGTGCCAGCCGGATTCCGGTCAGGCCGAGTGCATCGCCGCCACCGGGAACGATGTTGAGCTGGGTCATCAGCATGAGCGCCGCCGCGCCGAGCAGCGCGATGCCCATGCCGATCTGAATCTTGCGACGCGGCCAGTGGACGACGACGCCGACGCCCACCCAGGAGCCGATCGACGCGGCAACAATCATGAGGATCAGCGTCGTCGGATCGACGGGGACGAGCTTGGTGTAGATGAACGCCTGGGCGATGGTCGACAAGGCGTGGCCGACGTTGAGCGTGCCGGGCATCAGGTTGACCGGCACCATGGCGCGCAGCTTGTACACCGCGGTCGTTGTCGCAAACGATCCAATCCCCAGCGTATCGAAGAACGCGGTCACGAAACCGATGGCAGACTGCAGCGCCGTGGGCATGACGAGACCGCCGCGAAATACCGCCGCCGCATAAACCGCGAGCATGATCCCGAGTCCGACGAACAGCAGTGTCTTAGCGTCCATGAATGAATTCATTGGTGTAGGTTTTCGACACGTCGATGGTGCTGGTCCGCACCTTCTCCATCGAGCTGGCGAGCTGGGTCCGCACGACCTCGGCCCCTTCCGCCAGCATGATGCCGTCCGGCGAGAACATCGGCATCGATGCCCGCAACGCCTCTACGTACAGCGCATCGTCGTCGCCGCGGAACATCTTCGGCATCTTGCTCGCAATGTCCTCCGGCGTGTGGCGTCTGCATCCAGGCCAACGTCCGCGTGATCGCTCGCGCCAACCGCTCGGTCGTATCGCGGTTAGCGCGAATCCAGTCGCCCTGCGCGTACAACACCGACGCCGGATAGGCATGCGCGCCAAGGGCCGCGCTGACGCCTTCGGCGGTCCGGAGGTCCGCGAGCACGCGCACGCCTGGGTTCCGGCGGCGGATCAGCGTGAACGCCGGATCGCCCACCATGCCGACGTCGACTTTTCCGTGCTCGAGCGCCGCAATGGCCGTCGCCGCGCTGCCGATCGCCGTGATGCTGACCGCATCAGCGGCAACGCCGTTGCGTTGCAGGATGGAGGTCAGCAGCATCTGCGACGAGGAACCCGCGGTCGTGACGCCTGCGATATGTCCCTTCAAGTCGGCGACGGTTGTCACTGTGGCCGCGCTCTGCGGCGAGGTGACGAGCACCAGCCCCGGGAATCGCAACATCGTGACGAAAGCCACGATCTCGCGACCCTCCGCGGCCATTTGAATGGTGTGATCGTAAAACCCGGAGACGACGTCGGCGCTGCCGCCGACCAGCGCCTGCAGCGACTTCGCGCCGCCGGCAAAATCCTGCAGCTCCGCGTCGATGCCCTCTTCCCGGTAGAACCCGAGTTCCTGGGCGAGCGTCGTCGGCAGGTACACCATCTGGTTCTGGCCGCCAACAGCGATTCGCACGTGGCGCGCGCCAGCCGTCGACTGGCGCGCGCACGCGCTCATCGCCGCCATGGCGGAAACAGAGGACACAAAGGTGACAAAGGACACAAAGGCTGCAACCGTGCGAGACCTTTGTGCCCTTTGTTTCCTCTGTGTCCTTGTCAGGATCACTTCTTCCATCGCAACAACCAGTTCTCCAGCCGCGTGACCGCGGCGCTCACCAGCACCACCACGACGCCGAGCACCGCCATGCCCGCGAACACGCCTGTGGTGTCGAAGGTGCCTTCGGCCTGCGAGATCACGTAGCCGAGCCCGCGCGTCGAGCCCAGATACTCTCCCACAACGGCGCCCACCATCGCGAATCCGAGGCTGGTCTGCAGGCTCGAGAAAATCCAGGTGAGCGCGCTCGGAATCAGCACATGCCGGACGAGCTGACGCTCGCTCGCGCCGAGCATGCGCACGTTGTCGATCACCACGCGGTCGGCGTCGCGCACTCCCTGGTACGTGCTGAAGAACATCACGAAGAACACGAGCGTGACGGCGAGCGCCACCTTGGACCAGATGCCGAGGCCGAACCAGAGCAGGAAAAGCGGCGCGAGGACCACGCGCGGAATCGCGTTCAGCATCTTGATGTAGGGATCGAACACGCTGGCGAGCAGCGGCGAACGGCCGAACCAGAACCCGAAGGAGATTCCCAGCGCGGCACCGACGACCAGGCCGAGCAGCGATTCCTGGAGCGTCGCAGCCAGGTGCCCCCACAGCGAGCCGGTCGCGATCCATTGTGCGATCCGCTGCGCGATGTCCGACGGCCGGCTCACGAAGAACGCGTCGAGGATCTTCCACGACACGAGCGCCTGCCACAGCACCAGCGCGACGACGCCGACAGCCAGCTGCCAGAAGACGATGACCGATCGGGAAGGGGCAGGCGACCTGCTCTCAGCCATGCGCCACCGCCTGCTGGCTCTTGATCACTTCCTCGCGAAGCACCGCCCAGATGGAGCCGTACAGGTCGACGAATGCCGGCGTCGTGCGAAGCTCCATGAGCGCGCGCGGACGATCGAGCGTCACCGTATGACGCGCCACGACGTGCGTCGCCGGGCCGGCTGAGAGAACGACGACCTCGTCGGCCAGCGCGATGGCTTCTTCGAGATCGTGGGTGACGAACACGACGGTTTTTCGCAAGGTCTGGCTGAAAGCCAGACACGACCGAAGGCCTGCCGGTGGTCTGTTCCGGTAGTGTCCGGCTTGAGCCGGACCCTTCCCATAGTTCGAGCAGTTCGCTTTCCATCCGCTGCCGCGTGTGGACGTCGAGCGCGCTGAACGGTTCGTCCATCAACAGCATGCTGCGATCGAGAATCCAGTTCTGCGCCATGACGACGCGCTTGCGCATGCCGCCGCTCAACTGCGAGGGATAGTGCCCCGCGAACGCCGAGAGCTCGACGCGAGCGAGCCAGGTGTCGGCGCGAGCCAGCGCCTCCGCCTTCGTCGCCCCGCCAATCGTCAGGCCGAGCGCCACGTTGTCGCGGACGGTTTTCCACGGCAGCAGCGCATCCTGCTGAAACATGTAGGTCGCCCGGCGATTGAGTCCGGTCAGCGGCTCGCCGCCGACGCGCACCGTGCCGGCCGACGCGTTCAGGAGCCCGGCGCCGATGTTGAGAAGGGTCGACTTGCCGCAGCCGCTCGGTCCGACGATGGCGACGAACGAGCCTTCGACAACGGCGAGCGACACATCCTCCAGCGCGCGATAACCGCTGCCATCCGGTGCCGTGAAATCGCGTGACACGCGATCGAGCTCGAGCGCGATCATGTGGCGGCAGGTCCGACGGACTGGACGGCGTCCTGCTGCAGGAATTCAAGAGCGATTCGCGTGACCTCGTCGGCCGTCGCGCGCTCGCTGTGTGGGCTGTGGCCGCCTTCCGGCAGGATAGCGAAGCGGGTCGATCCGTCGTCGCCGCGCATCAGCGCCGCTCGCATCGCCTCGAGCTCGCCCGGCTCGGTGCGCGGGTCGCGGGCGCCGTGAATCACCAGCGTCGGCACACGCAGCTGTCCCAGGCGGCCGCCATACAGGTCCGCACCTGGCGCCGACGGATCGGATGCGATCCTCAGCCAGGCGTCGCCGTTGATTCGGATCAGATCGCGCCAGCGCGCACCGTGGTCGCGCTCGAGGACGGCGGTCACGCGCTCGCCAAGGTCGTCAGGGTTGCTCATCATCATCTCGAAGAAGCCGCGGGACGAAGGCTTGTTGCGCAGAAAGTGCGGCGCCTCGACGATGATCTGTCGCACCCGGTCCGGCGCGGACAATCCCATGAGCAGCGCGATCACCGCGCCGTCACTGTGTCCCCACAGGATGGGCCGCTCGAGACCGAGAGCGCCGATGACCGACCAGCTCTCGGCGGCGGCGCGATGATGAAAGTCGGTTTCCTGCCGCTCGATTCGCCCGGACTGTCCGTATCCGCTCCGATCGGGAGCGACGATGCGATAGCCGGCGGTCAGCGCCGCGATCTGGCGGTCGAACGGATAGATTTCGTATCCCCAGCCGCCGTGCAGGATGACGATCGGACGACCCGCGCCCGCGTCACGGTAGTGCACGCGGACCGGCGAAACCCCCGGCAACAATGCGGACGAAGCAAGCTCGATGTGCGGCACGAATGACTCGAACGCCTATGCTAAGGTAAGTCCCGCCAAGTTATGAAAAAGACCGTGCTCGTCTTGATGGCGTTGACGGGCGCCGCGATCGCTGCGCAGCCCTCCGCGCTCACACCAGAACAGACCCTGGAGCGCCGCACACTGGGCGAGCTCGACCTTTCACCTGACGGCGCGCGCCTGGTGTTCACCGTCACCGAGCCGGTCAAGGGGACGGCACGCCAGCGCAACATCTGGATGCTCGATGTGGCCAGCGGACGTGTCCGTCAACTCACCTTTTCGGCGAAGAGCGACAGCGCGCCTCGCTGGGCGCCCGATGGCCGCTCAATCGCGTTCCTTTCCGATCGCGACGGCAGCGCGCAGTTGTATCTGCTGCCGATGAGCGGCGGCGAGGCCGAGAAGATCACCGACCGCAAGGAAGCGATCGGCTCCTTCCGCTGGTCGCCCGATGGACGGCGCATTGCCCTCCTGATGCCGGAACCGAAGCCGGAGGCGCTGCAGGCCCGCGAGAAAGAGAAGGACGATGCGCACGTGGCCGAGAAGGAGGAGCGCCTGGCGCGCCTCTGGGATCTCGACGTCGCGTCGCGCGCGATCACGCGAGTCGAGCACGACGCCGCTGCGCATCGCGCAGATTGAGTTCACGCCGGCCGGCGACCGCGTCATCGCCGCGGCCTCGTCCAAACCGCACGAGGATCGATTCAACGAAGCGATCTACGCGATCGATCTGAAGGATGGACGCCTCGCGCAGATCGCGGCGCCGCGTGGGCCGATGGGTGCGATCGCCCTCTCGCCGGACGGCAGCACGATCGCGTACGTCTGCGCGCGGGTCGATGGTCCGGAGGCACACGACCTCTGCCTGCAGCCGGCCGCCGGCGGCGCCTCGCGGAACCTCACCGGCGCCACGCTCGATCGGCCGGTCGGCCAGGTCCGATGGATCGACAATCGAACGCTGGTCATCGGCGTCGCGCGAGGATTCCAGTCGGCCATCGCCACCGTCGGGCCGGATGGACGCGCGCAGCCCGTCGACGACCTCGTGGTCAACCCGTCTGCATTTGCCCGCGCGCCGAACGGAACCTTGATCTACGTCGGTGAAAAGGCGACGCAGGCGCCCGAGCTCTGGCTGAAGACGCCGGGCGGCCCAGCCCGCGCGGTCACGACGTTCAACGAGACGATGGAACGGCCGGCCGCTCGTCGCTCCCGAGTTCGTGAAATACAAGAGCGCCGACGGCACCGAGATCGAAGCGGCGCTGCTGACTCCGCCGGTAGCGTCGGCTCAGCCAGACTAGCCATCAGCCATGGCCAGCCGTGATCCTGGTCCACGGCGGTCCGACCGGCCGGTGGAGCGATGCGTTCGAATCCTGGGGACAGCTGCTTGTGGCGCGAGGCTACGCCGTCCTCTATCCCAACGTTCGCGGATCCACCGGGTATGGCCAGCACTTCGTCGAGATGAACCGCGGCGACTGGGGCGGCGGCGATTTCACCGACGTCATGGCCGGCGCCGACTGGCTCGTGGCGCAAGGCATCGCCGATCCGAATCGCCTGGGCATCGGCGGATGGTCGTACGGCGGCTACATGGCGGCATGGGCCGTGACACAGACGAACCGCTTCAAGGCCGCGGTGTCGGGCGCCCCGGTCATCGACATGGCGAGCGAATTCGGGACCGAGAACGGATCGGCGTACGACGAGTGGTTCTACGGCACGCCCGTACGAAAAGCTCGAAGGCTTCATCAAGAGCTCGCCGATGACGTTCGTCAAGAACGTCAAGACGCCGACCCTGCTGCTTCAGGGCGAGGACGACACGACCGATCCGATCGGGCAGAGCCAGCAGTTCTACCGCGGTCTCAAGCGATACGGTGTCGAATCGGATCTGGTGCTCTATCCGCGCGAACCGCACGGCCTGCGCGAGGAAAAGCACCTGCTCGACCGGCTGACGCGCATCCTCGCCTGGTACGATCGGTACCTCAAGCCGGCGCGCGCATCGGATTCGCCGCAGCGCTGAGCCGCGCTACAGCTGCGGCAGTCCCGCGAGTCCTCCCCACGTTTCGGGATCCTGCGAGAGCAGGGTGTTCAGGTAGATCCGCACGTCTTCGGCTGGAAACTGCTCGGCCAGTTTCGCCGCCGCCGGCCCCACCTTGTCCGCGTCGGGCTTGACGGCGTCCTCCTCGATCAATCCCTTCTCGTGCTTGATGCCGAGCGCGTCGAGGAACGCGCCCATCATCGGCCGCTGCTCGGCCAGGTGATAGACGATGAGCGCACGCGCCACCATCGCATCGGGCAGACCGCCGAGCGTGGCAAGGTGCTTCGCCTTACGCTCGTCGTCGAGAGCGATGACGGTCTTGGGCCTGAACTTTTTCTGCTGGGCGATGAGCAACGCCGCCTGCACCTGATCGTCGGTCGCCTCGGGATCGGCCCAGAACGCGCGCGCCGCGCGCATGCGCTGGTCGAGCGTCATCTGTTTCCACAAACGTGAAGGGGTCAATGTCGATTCGGTCATCGCTGCAAGTCTAGCGCACCGCCGGAGAACGATAAAGAATCGGTAAGCATCTCGATGCGCGTCCGTTAGCGGCAACGAATGCGCTTATAGTGAGAGTTCATCCGCTTCGAACATGTTCAATGCCTGCGCAGTGACTCTTGCCGCGTCGCTTCATGCGTTCACGCCCGCGCACGCTGCCGCCGCATTCGCGCAGCAGAACGCCGCGGTGGACGCCGGCGCCCAGGATCCGCTCGAACCGGATCGCCCCGACGTCACCAACGGCACGCACATCGTCGACGTCGGCCTTCTGCAGATGGAGGTCGGCGGCATCTGGAACCGCTCGGGAGGCGGCCAGCACGACGTCGGGACGCCGACGTCGTTTCGTCTGGGCCTGACCGAGTGGCTCGAAGCCCGGATCAGCGGCGACGGGTTTCTGGCGGTGACCGATCCCGCCGGCACCGCGCGCGGCGTCGGCAATGTGCAACTCGGCGCAAAACTCCGGCTGTGGGCCGATCCCGGCGGCGTGCCGGTCCTGTCGATTCTCCCGACCGTCAACCTGCCGGCCGCAAGTGAAAGCAAGGGCCTGGGGTCGGGCCAGGCCGACTTCACCATCGCGGTGTTGACCGGCACCGATTTTCTGACGCACGGTCACATCGACGTCAACTACGGCATCGGTCGAATCGGCGCCGGGAGCGGCCTTCCGCGATTTACGCAGCACCTGGTGTCGTGGTCGGCGAGCGCCGAGGTGCCCGGACCGGTCACGCCGTACCTGGAAGGCTTCTGGTATTCGCGGCAGGATCCCGATGGCGGACCCGTAGCCGCCATGGATACCGGCGCGATTTACGTGATCAATCCACGCCTCGCCCTGGACGGCGGCGTGCAGGTGGGACTGACCGAAGCCGCGCCAACCGTGTCGGCCTTCTGCGGCGTGTCGGTCGTGATCGGCAACGTGCTCGGTGATCACGGTGTGCATGCGCGCCAGCGTGAGACGGCTCGCCGAGCCGCCGCTCACGGATCGAAGGGACACTCGTGACGCGCCGCCTCCGCACCGCCGTGTGCTGCGCCTCGCTGCTGCTCGCCACGCTGTTCTGCGGGCTCAAGTCCGGCGGCTCGAGGCCGAGTGGCGACCTGACGGCCGTGTTCGATCCGGCGCTTCGCGCCGACCCCGCTGTCGTCCTCCCCGCCGGTTTCGCCGCGACGATCGATCGTGCGACAAGCGATCAGTTCGTCCGCGTGGTCGCCGACGACGTGGATCGCGACGGGGATATCGACGTGGTCGCCAGCCTCGACTCGCTCGACCTGGCGGTCTGGAAGAACGACGGCGCCGGACATTTCACCCGTGAGCCTTCGTCCCGCCACACGTCGCTCCAGGCGCAGCCGCCCGCCCCGTCCGTCGACGGCGATCCGCTCACGTCCAGCGAGTGGATCCAGAACGGTCAGCAGCGCGGAGCGGCATTCGAATCACTGAGCGCACGCATCGCCGACGATCCCGAAACGCCGTTCACCTCATTCGTTCGCGCCGCGATCGGTCTCGACGGCCCGCGCGCGCGTTCCTCCCGCGCTCCCCCGCTCGCCTAGAGCGTTTTCCAATTTGATGTAGTGCAGGCCTTCAGGCCGCCGTACGCGCAGGCCTGAAGGTCCGCACTACATCGGAACGGAAAACGCCAGCCGACGCCATTCATCACGTGCAACGCGACCGATCGGCCGCGTGCATTCGACATCGTGTAGCGCGCCTCCAGGCGCGCGTCGAGGGGGATATTCCATGTTTCGAGCTCGCAGGCTCGCGGCGGCGCTGTGCGTCGCGGCGACGGCCGCCGGACGCGCGTCGGCACAGACGCCGGCGCCGCTGACGATCGATCAAGCCGTCAGCGAGGCGGTCGACCACAACCTGGCCGTCATCGCCGAACGCTACAACCTGGCGGTGGCGGACGCTCGGGTGCTGACGGCGTCGCTCAGGCCGAATCCGGTGCTGACGGCGAGCGTCATGCTGCCCGACGCCACCATTTTCAACAGCAACATCAACCCGCGGGAAGGCATCGTGCGGGGCGATGTGCTCCTGGAGCGGGGAGACAAGCGGGAGCACCGCATCGAAGTCGCTCGCGAGGCGCGCGGCGTCAGCGACCTGCAGCTGCAGAACACCGTCCGCACGCTCGTGCTCAACGTGCAGAGCGCGTTCATCGATGTCCAGCAGGCGCAGGCAGACCTCCAGCTCGCGCGCGAGTCGCTGGCGGCCTTCAACGAGATCGTCTCCATCAACACCGAGCGCGTGCGCTCGGGAGACCTGGCGGCGGTGGAGCTTGCGCGATCGCGCCTGGCGGCTCTGCAGTTCCAGAACGACGTCCGCAGCCGCGATACGAAACTGGCGGTGGCGATTCACCGGCTCCGCGCGTTGCTCGGGCGGACCGATGCGAGCCCGATCGAGGTCACCGGCGAGCTGCGCCGCGACGCGGCGGCGCTGCGTCCCGACGCCCTGCAGCAGCAGGCGCTGCAGCTGCGGCCGGACCTGAAAGCGCTGCAACGCGACCAGGCGCGTTCCGCCGCCGACGTTCGCCTCCAGCTGGCGCAAGGGAAAGTGGACTACACCGTCAGCGCCGAATTTCATCGGCAGGCTGGCGCCGGCCTCGTTGAGCGGCAACGAGTGGGGGCTGTTCTTCAGCGCGCCGCTTCCCTTCTTCAACAGGAACCAGGGGGAAATCGAACGCGCCCGCCAGGAAGCACGCCAGGCCGAGGCGCGAATCAACGCGCTCCAAACCGACATCACGAGCGACCTGCGGAGCGCGTGGGAGCAGTACACGACCACCCACGAGCTGGTGGACACGATCGAGCAGCAGATGCTCACGCAGGCGCGCGACGTGCGCGACACCACCGCGTACTCGTATCGCCGCGGCGAGGCGAGCTTCATCGAACTGCTCGACGCGCAACGAACCTTCAACGACACGATGCAGGGTTACAACGAGGCGCGCGCGGAGTTCGCTCGCAGTCTCTACACCCTCGATGCCTTGACCGGAGGAGCCCGCCCATGAGGTCCACCAGCGAGAATACCCGCCGCCGGCGTGCTCGTGCTCGCGATCGCTCTCGGCGGATGCCGTCATGCGGAGCCGGCGGCCGAAGCGAGCGAGGTGGCGTGGACGTCGGGCACCCTCAAGGTGCCGACCGACTCGCCGATGCTGAAGCAGATTCGCCGCGAGAAAGGTCACCGACGCGGAGCTGGCCACCGATGAAGTGATCGCGCCAGGCAAGATCGAAGCGAACCCGAATCGCGTGTCCAAGGTGGTCGCACCCGTCGCGGGACGCGTGGCGCGCGTGCTGGTCGCGGTCGGCGACGCGGTCCGCCAGGGGCAGCCGCTGTTCACGATCGACAGCCCGGACGCCGATGCGGCAACGTCGACGCACCTGCAGGCCGACGCCGCCGTGTCGCAGGCCCGCGCGACGCTGATCAAGGCGCAGGCCGACGCCGAGCGCTCGAAGGATCTCTTCGACCACAACGCGATCGCGAAGAAGGAGGTTCTCAGCGCCGACAGCGCGCTTGCGCAGTCGCAGGCCGCCCTGGACCAGGCGCTGGCCGCTCGCGAGCAGGCAGAGCGCCGGCTCTCGGTCCTCGGGCTCTCGCCGCGTGATTTCAAGCAGCAGGTCACCGTCCGAGTCGCCGCTCTCGGGGAAGGTGCTCGATCTGAGCGTGGTGCCCGGCGAGTACCGCAACGATACCAGCGCGCCGGTGATGACCATCGCGGATCTGAGCACCGTGTGGGTGTCGTCGCAGGTGCCCGAGACCTACATCCGCTTCATCCAACCGCACGAGAGAGTCGAGATCAGCCTCGTCGCCTATCCGGACGAGACGTTCGAAGGGCGCGTCCTCCAGATCGCCGACACCGTCGATCCGCAGACGCGGACGGTCAAGGTCCATGCCGAGCTCGACAACCGCAACGGCCGCTTCCGGCCCGAAATGTTCGGCAGCATTCATCACATCGAGTCGACGGCGAGGATGCCGGTGGTGCCGGCGGGTGCGGTGATCGAGGGCGACGGGCACGCAACCGTGTTCGTCGAGCCGTCGCCAGGCACGTTCCAGGAGCGCACGGTCGTCGTCGGCAAGAAGGCCGGCGATCGGGTGCGCGTGGTCAGCGGTTTGAAGGCCGGCGAGACCGTCGTCGTCGACGGCGCGA
Source organism: uncultured Acidobacteriota bacterium (assembly GCA_963794305.1). Taxonomy (GTDB): domain Bacteria; phylum Acidobacteriota; class Vicinamibacteria; order Vicinamibacterales; family CAVVIG01; genus CAVQFC01. The sequence goes on from CAWCDQ010000039.1 coordinate 70,023, forward strand.
TGCTGCTCAGCGGCCTTCAGAAGAAGCCGGCGTAAACCATGCTGAAACGCATCGTTTCCCTCGCGCTGGAGCAGCCGTTATTCGTCGGGCTGCTCACGGTGCTCTTCATCGGCGCAGGCATACAGGCGTTCCGCGCGCTGCCGGTCGAAGCGTTCCCCGACGTGACCGACGTCCAGGTGACGGTGATCACCCTGGTCCCCGGCCATGCGCCGGAAGAAGTCGAAAAGCAGGTCACGATCCCGCTCGAGATCGGCCTGAGCGGGCTGCCGCACTCGGTGCGCATGTTCTCGCACACGCAGTTCGGCCTGTCGTTCCTGATTCTGACCTTCGACGATCAGGTGAACGACTACTTCGCGCGCCAGCAGGTGCTCGAGCGGCTGCAGGGCGTCGATCTCGCGCCGGGAGTCCAGCCGCAGCTCGCGCCGCTGTCCACGCCGATCGGCGAGGTGTACCGCTACCGGCTGACCGGCGATCGCGTCAGCCCGACCGAGCTGCGCTCGATTCAGAACTGGACGATCGAGCGCTTTCTGCGCATGACGCCCGGCGTCGCCGACATCGTCAGCTTCGGCGGCTTCATCAAGCAGTACGAGGTGAATCTGAATCTCGTCCAGATGGGGTCGCTCGGCGTGTCGATGCAGCAGGTCTTCGCGGCGCTCGGACGCGGGAACGCCAACGCGGGCGGCAGCTACATCGAGCGAGGCGAGCAGCAGTACATCGTCCGCGGCATCGGCCTGCTGCGATCGCCGAACGACATCGGGGACATCGTGGTCGCGCAGCGAAACGGCGTGCCGGTCCTGATTCGGGACATCGCGAGCGTCGACATCGGCGCGGTCCCCCGCCAGGGAATCACGGCGCAGGACGGCGACGATGAAGCGATCACCGGCGTGGTCCTCATGCGCAAAGGCGAGAACCCGTCGGAAGTGCTCGCCGCGCTCAAGGATCGCGTCAACACGCTGAACTCCTCGATGCTGCCGCGCGGCGTGAAGATCGTCCCGTTCTACGACCGCACCTGGCTGATCGGGACGACACTCCGGACCGTGTTCACGAACCTGCTCGAGGGAGCAGCCCTGGTCACCGTGGTCCTGTTCGTCTTCCTTGGGAGTTTTCGCGCGTCCGCGATCGTGGCGGCGATGATCCCGCTGTCGCTGCTCGCGACCTTCATCGGGCTGACGATCCGCGGCATCCCCGCCAACCTGCTGTCGCTCGGCGCGATGGATTTCGGCATCATCGTCGACGGCGCGGTCATCGTCGTCGAAAACATCGTGCGGCACCTGTCGCAGCTGCGCGGCGCGCCCGACAGCGACCTGCGGCGCACGACGATCCTCAACGCCACGGTGCAGGTCGGACGGCCGACCTTCTTCTCGATGCTGATCATCATCCTGGCGAACCTGCCGATCTTCACGCTGCAGCGGCAGGAAGGGCGGATCTTCGCGCCGATGGCGTACACGATCACGGCGGCGCTGATCGGATCGCTGCTCTTCTCGCTCACGCTCGTGCCGTTGCTGTGCTTCGTGCTGCTGAAGAAGATTCCAGGCGAGGAAAACGCGCTCGTGCACGCGTGCCAGCGCATCTATCGCGCCGCGCTGCGGGCGGCGCTCGAACGGCGGCGCGCCGTCATCACCTGCGCGACGCTCGTCCTCGCCTTGAGCCTGGGCGCTGCCACACAGCTGGGCAGCGAGTTCCTGCCGGAGCTGAACGAAGGCGCGATCTGGGTGAACGCGATGCTGCCCGACGGCATCTCGGTGAGCGAGGCCTCGCGGGAGTGCGCGCGCATCCGGGCCCTGCTTCGCCAGTTCCCCGAAGTGCGCACCGTCATCTCGAAGGCCGGACGCCCCGAAGACGGCACGGACCCCAAGCTGATCAACATGGCGGAGTTCTTCGTCGACGTGAAGCCGGCTTCGGAGTGGACGCGGCACATCACCAAGGAGCAGCTCGTCGCCGAAATGGACCACGCGCTCGACGCGATTCCGGGCATCGACGCCAGCTTCTCGCAGCCGATTCGCGACAACATCCTCGAGAGCATCTCGCAGATCGACGGGCAGGTCGTGATCAAGGTGTTCGGCTCCGACGGCGCGGCGATTCGCAAGGACGCGACCGCCGTGCTCGACGCCGTTCTACCGACGCCAGGCGTCGCGCGGGCGTTCATCGACCGCGCGGGGCAGGTGCCGCAGCTGCAGATCACGGTCGATCGGCCGCGCGCCGCACGGTACGGGCTCAACGTCGCCGACATTCAGGACACCATCGAAACCGCGCTCGGCGGACGCGACGCCACCGAAATCTGGGAAGGCGAACAGCGGTTCGGCGTGGTCGTGCGGCTGCCGGCCGAGGCCCGGGCCGACGCCGACACCGTGCGCCAGATTCGCGTCGATACCGCCGACGGCGCCCACATCCGGCTCGCGGACGTGGCGGACATCGCCGTACGCCAGGGCGCGATGAACATCAGCCGGGAGTCGGGCGCCCGCGTCATGGCCATCGGCGTCTTCATTCGCGGACGCGACATGGGCAGCGCCGTCGAGGAGATGCAGCGCCGGGTCGCGGCCGGCGTGCGCCTCGCACCCGGCGCGCGGCTCGTCTGGGGCGGCGAGTTCGAAAACCAGCAGCGCGCGATGGCGCGGCTGCGGCTGATCGTCCCGCTCAGCATCTTCCTGATCTTCGTACTGCTGTTTCACGCGTTCCAGTCGGGGCGGCACGCCGCGTTGATTCTGCTCAACGTGCCGTTCGCGCTGGTCGGCGGCGTCGTTCGCGCTGCTCATCACGGGGATTCCGCTCAGCGTGTCGGCGGCCATCGGATTCATCGCGCTCTTCGGCGCGGCCGTGCTCAACGGCGTCGTCATGGTGAGCTACATCAACCAGCTGCGCGAGATCGGCACGCCGTTGCTGGACGCGGTGCGCCAGGGCGCGGAGGCACGCCTGCGGACCGTGTTGATGACGTCGCTGCTGGCCATGCTCGGCCTGTTGCCGATGGCGCTGTCGCACGGCATCGGCTCGGAAACGCAAAGGCCGCTCGCCGTGGTGATCATCGGGGGCCTGGTCTCCGCGACGCTGCTCACGCTGATCGTGCTGCCTACCCTGTACGTCTCCTTCGCGCCGAAGGAGGACCGCGATGTCTAGAGAGCATTCTTGACTCAGGTGTAGTGCGGACCTTCAGGTCCGCCGTATCGGGCAGGCCTGAAGGCCTGCACCTACATCAGAGCAACAGGTCCGCGATCAAGGCGCCGGCGGAGGGAGGTTTGTTGCTATCCTAGGCGCATGCGCCCACGCGCGAACGCGCTCCTCGCCGGCGGCCTGCTCGCGGCCGTGCTGGCGGTCACCCTTGCGGCGCAGCAGCCCGGCGTCCATCCGGTCAGCGGCCGGCGATATGCGCCGGTGATGGGATATCAGGGAGCGCCGTGGCTCGAGCGAGGCGAGCGCGAGGACGAGGAGGCGCCCGACATCGCGCTCAACGTCCTGAAGATTCCGAAGGGCGCATCGGTTGCCGACATCGGCGCGGGGTCAGGCTATATCACCGTCCGGCTGGCGGCGCGCGTGGGGCCGACCGGACGCGTGTACGCCAACGACGTCCAGCCGCAGATGCTCAACATCCTGGCGCGACGCCTCGACATGAGCAAGATCACCAACGTGACGCTGATCGAAGGCACGATCGACGATCCGAAGCTGCCTCCGGCGTCGGTCGATCTTGCGCTGATGGTCGATGTCTATCACGAGCTCTCGCAGCCGCAGGCCATCCTGCGCCACTTGCGCGAATCGCTCAAACCCGGCGGCCGTCTCGTGCTGCTCGAGTATCGCAAGGAAGATCCAACCGTGCCGATCAAGCCTGAACACAAGATGAGCGTGGCCGAAGCGAAGATGGAAGTCGAGGCGGAAGGCTTCACGCTGTCGAAAGTGGACGAGGCGCTCCCGCGTCAGCACATCCTGATCTTCGTCGCCAAGCCAATCCCTAACCCTAACCCTAGCCATCCCTAGCCCCTAGCCCCTAGCCCCTAGCCCCTTTGCTCTTCACCGAACCCACATTTCTCTTCCTGTTCCTGCCGCTCCTTCTCCTGCTCTATTTCATCCGGGGATCGCGGGAGCACGCCGCGTACGGCAACTGGCTGCTGCTGGCCGCGAGCGTCATCTTCTACGCGAAAGGCGGCGGAGCGTTCACGTGGCTCATGCTCGGCTCGATCGCGTTCAACTACTGGATGGCGATCGCCGTGGACCGCGCGCACGGCACCCCATCCGCCGCGCGGCGGCTCGCCTTTGCCGTCACCGTCAACCTCGTCGTCCTCGGCGTGTTCAAGTACGCCAACTTCTTCGCCGACAACGTCAACGCGCTGCTCGCCACCGTGCACGCCGCGCCGATTGCCGTTCCGCGGGTGCTGCTGCCGATCGGCATCTCGTTCTTTACCTTCCACGCGATCTCGTACGTCATCGACGTCTCGCGGCGCGATGCCACGGCGCAGAAGAGCCCCGTGCATGCGGCGCTCTACCTCCTGCTGTTTCCCCAGCTGATCGCCGGCCCGATCATCCGTTACCGGGACATCGCCGACCAGCTCGCGCGCCGTGTCGTGTCGCTGGACGACTTCGCGTACGGGATTCGGCGATTCGTCATCGGCCTCGCCAAGAAGGTGCTGATCGCGAACGTCGTCGCCGGCCCGGCCGACAAGATCTTCGGCATGCCGTCCCCGGAGCTGTCGACGGCGCACGCCTGGCTCGGCATCGTCTGCTACACGCTGCAAATCTATTTCGACTTCTCGGGCTACTCCGACATGGCCATCGGTCTTGGCCGCATGTTCGGCTTTCGTTTTCCCGAGAACTTCCGCTGGCCGTACGTGGCGACCAGCGTGACGGCGTTCTGGCGCCGATGGCACATCTCGCTGTCGACCTGGTTCCGCGATTACCTGTACATCCCGCTCGGCGGCAACCGCGTGAGCCCGGCGCGACGCTATCGCAACCTGGTCACCGTGTTCTTCCTGTGCGGCCTGTGGCACGGCGCCAGCTGGAACTTCGTCATCTGGGGCCTGTGGCACGGATCGTTTCTGGTCATCGAACGCCTCACCGCCAAATCACCAACTCGAGAACCAGAACTCACCGATCTCGCAACTCGCGATCCTTCCGGTGTTCTGGCGTGGCCCGTCTGGCCTCACGTCTACACGCTGGCGATCGTGATGATCGGATGGGTCTTCTTCCGGGCGGACACACTGCCCGGGGCGATCGCGTTTCTCCGATCGCTGGCCGGCATGAACGCCGCCGCGCCGACGCCCTACACCGTCGGCTGGTATCTCACGCCCGAGTTGTGGCTCGCCCTCGTGGCGGGCGCGATCGGATCCACGCCATGGGTGCCGGCGCTGGCCGCCCGGTTCAACGACGACAGGAGCTGGAGCCTGCCGCTGCTGAACACCGCCGCGCTGCTGACGCTGCTCGCGCTGTCGATCATGAGCATGGCGGCGCGCACGTACAACCCGTTCATCTATTTCAGGTTCTGATGGACACCCCGAGCCGGCCACAACGCCCACGCGCGGATCTGCTGCTGACGCTGCTCTTTCTGGCGGCGATATCGCTGCCGCTGACGGCCAACCTGCTGGGCGTGGACGGCGCCGATCCCGGGGCCGAGAATCGCGAGCTCGCGTCATTCCCGCGCGTGGATCGATCGCTGGCGTCGGTGACCGCGCTGCCGGCCGGGTTCGCCGCCTGGTTCGAGGATCATTTCGCGTTTCGATCGCGGCTCGTCCGCTGGTACGGCGAGAGCCGCCTGTTCGTTCTGCACGCGTCGCCGTCGGCGGCCGTCGTCAAAGGCGAAAACGGCTGGTTCTTCTACGGGGACGACAAGTCCGTCGAGGACTACGCCAACGTCGAGCCGATGACCGAGCAGGCGCTGGCGAACTGGCGAGCGGCGGTCCTGCGTGCGCGCGACTGGCTTCGCGCGCGCAATATCCCGTACGTATTTACCATCGCCCCTGACAAATACGTGATCTACGGCGAGGAAATGCCGGCCGATCTGGCGCGCGTCGGCGACCTCTCACGGGCCGATCAATTGTTTACGGCATTGCAGGACACGGGGCTTGCTGTTGACGTGCGCCCGGCGATATTCGATGCAAAGAAACGCGAGCGGGTCTACCAGCAGACCGACACCCATTGGAACGAACGCGGGGCGCTCGCTGCGTATCAGCAGATCATCGAGGCGGTGCGCGCACGAGTACCGCGGACGCCCGCGGCCTGGAATCGATCGGATTTCGCCGATGCGGATCGCACCGTCGAGGGACTGGATCTGGCCGGCATGATGGGATTGACGCGCGTGCTGCGCGAGGTCGACATGACGCTCGTGCCGAAACGGCCGCGCCGGGCCCGCGTGATCGAACCTGCCGGCGCGCACCCCACGGACGAAGAGGGACGGCTCGTCACGGAGATCGACGATCCGTCGTTGCCGCGCGCCGTCATCTTCAGGGATTCGTTCACGTCGCGGCTGGTTCCGTTCCTGTCGGAACACTTCAGCCGGGCCGTCTATCTGTGGCAGAACGACTTCGACGCCGGCGTCGTTCTACAGGAACATCCGGACGTCGTGATTCAGGAAATCGTCGGCAGGCACCTTTACAACTTCATTCCGTCGCCCGAGCTCGTCCCGCAGCCGTAACTCTCGACAGGTTGCTGCGCCAGGTCTCGGCGAGCATCTGCGCGCTGCCTCGAGCGTACAGCCGGTTCTGACGCAGGACCTCGTCGTCGCGCACCACACAAATCTCGAAGCGGGGCGCTTCGTCACGCTCGACCAGCAGGCACAGAGTGCCGTCGTCCATCGCCCAGAGGCGCTCGACGCTGACGGAAGGTGAGGCCATGCGCTCTCCGGCTGCAAGGAGAGTTCCGCATGGGACATGCGCGTTCTTGCTGACGAAAACCGCGAAATCAAGGATGGGAAGAGAAAGGCCGCGCGTGCGCTGACGCACACACGGCCCGTAGGCGCACAGTGCGGCTTATGGCTGATCGGTGGGCCTGGCGCCTCCAGATGCGGGCGTCGCACTACCGTAGTAGATGCCGTTGAACAGCAGCTTGAAGGTCCCGTGCGGCTGGCCGCGCCAGTTGACCTCGTTGCCGAAGAGCACGACGTGTCCCTTCCCGACCTGCGCGTCCACGATCGAGACCGCCTGGTCGAGGTACTGCTGTCCCCACGCCCAGCCGCTGCGAAGCGGCGTCGGGCTGTCGTACCACGCAATCGGCCGCACGCCTTTCGTCGCGGCCTCGGGCTGCAGGCGGAACGCCGGGCTCTCATCGTAGAACACCATCGCGTGTTCGTTCATCCCGTACGCGAGCGGCTGCGTGTTGTCGATCCGCGCCTCGAGAATCGAGCCTGGAATGTAGTACTTCTCGCGCGGGAGCGGACGCTCCGCGCCGCCGGCCACGCGCTCGACCAGCGCGTCGCGAATCGGCAGGCCCAGGTGATGGCCGAGCACGGCCGACGATCCGATGGTCAACACCGTGCCGCCGTTCTCGGCGAACTTCTTCAACTCCGGCACGGTCTTCGACACGGTGACGCGGCCGAGCCAGCCGCGGAACTCCGCGGGAATCGTCTCGGCCGCCGGCTGCGCGCCGAAGCCGCCGCGGCCACCGCCATCACGTTCGGGGATGCCGCCGTCCACGAATATCAACACGTCGTACTTCGCGTTGAGGTTGCCGGCGTCGAGAGTCCCCGGGAACACCACCTCGAACGGGAACTCGTACTGCTCGAAGAGCCAGCGGGTCCAGCCCGACGGCATGGAGCCGCCGTACTGATCCCACAATCCGATCCGCACGGGCTTCAGCTTCATCGCATCGCCCGCCGGCCTCGCGGCAACCGCGTCGAAGGTCAAGCCTTTGTCCGCCGCTGCCTTCTGCAGGATCGGGAACGTCGTCGGCTTTGCCGCGATGAACATCGTACCGACCGGATACGTCTTGCCGTTCGCGTTGACGGGCGACTTGAGCCAGAAGACGTCCTCGTTCGCCTTGAGCAGCCGGTTCACGGCGACGAACGAATCGTTGACCTCGTGGCTGAGCAGATAGCCGCCGCCGGCCGGCGCCTGAGTGACCTTTCCCTGCGGAACGGGCGCGAGATCCGGAATTTTCTCGAACGGACCGTCGAAGGCATCGAGAATCCGGTCGAACTTGATTCCCATCGAGTAGGCGATGTTGTAGCCGGTCACGTCGTAGGGGGGACGCGGCGCCCCGCCGGGATACGGGATGTCGTCAGGATGATCCTGCGGCTCGAACATGTCCATCAGGTGGGCGCGGAACGGCTGCGCGCTCCTGACGACGTAGGAGCCGGCGGGATACTGCTTGCCGGCGACGGTGAACGGCGCCGTCGCGCGGTCCACGAACACGCCGGCCTTGATCAAGGTGTTCACGAACTTCGTCGCCGTGAGGAAATCGGGCTGATCCGACGGCAGGATGAAGCCGCGCGGGTCGCGCATCTTCGGATCGTGCAACACGTTGTTGTAGATCGCGATCGGCGCGCCGCCGCGGCCGAACCCGCCGCCGCGGCCGCCGCGCGGGCCGATGTTCTCGTTGCTGCGTGACGCGCCGGCTTGCTCGGCCTCGATCGCCGCGCGCGCCGCGTCGATCCGCTTCGGGTGAATCGTCCAGGAATCGCGACCGCCCTTCTCGATGGCGTTCTTCGCCATCTTGTACATGTTGAACAGGAAGTCCTCGTGGCGCTTCGAGGCGAGATCGAGGATCGCGTAGTTCATCGTGATCGAGTACTCGATCGCTTCCCGGAAGTAGAACGTCCGCGGCTGGATGGGATTCGGCACATCGGCGCGCGGGAGCTGCATGTCGAGCACGAAGGGAATCTCGACCGGCGTCGGGTTGCCGATGCTCTCGGTCAGGATGCCGATCTGGTTGTGGAAGTACGACGTCGTGCGGATCCCGCCGTTGAACCAGGTGGAGTACGGCGCGCCGGTCCGCATCACGGCGCCCGGTTTCCCTTCGGCCGCCAGGCGCGAATGGATCGCGGCTCCAACGGTGTCGATCCCCAGCGGGATGAGCGGGTCGAAGTTGTAGTTGAACGGGTCGCGGAACGGCGGCGCGAACAGCACCGCGCCCTCTGGGCCGGTCTGGTGATGGTTGTACATGATCGCGGGGAACCACTCGCGATACATCATCTTGTTCGCGTTCACGCTCTCCGACATGTTCATCATGTAGAAGTCGCGGTTGTCGTCGTGACCGATGTACTTCTGATACAGGCGGGGAATGCCGCCGGTCGACCGCTTCTTCTCGTCCGAATCGCGCATGTACCAGTTGGACACGAGTTCCATGCCGTCCGGGTTGACCAGCGTGCAGAGGATGACCACGTCGTTGAGGATGCGCAGCGTTTCCGGATCGGACCGCGTATTGAGGCGGTAAATCGTCTCGATGAGCTGCTGAGCGCCCAGCACCTCCGTTGCGTGGAGGCCGCCGTCGATCCACACCACCGTCTTGCCTTCTCGAGCGAGCACGCGCGCCTGTTCGTCGGTCAGGTTCTCGGCGAGCGCCAGCCGGCGGTTCGCCGCCTTGATCATCGGCAGCTTCCGCTGGTTCTCCGGCGATGTGATGATCGCGGTGAACTCGGTCCGTCCCTCCTCGGTCTTGCCGATGTCGGTGACGATCATCCGTTCCGACTGCGCCTGCAGTTTCTTCAGGTAGTCGGTGTACTGGGTGTAGTTGACCAGACGATAGTCGTCGCCGACCGCGAAGCCGAACTGATCCTTGGGCGCGGTGACCTTGGGCGGCGTTGCCGCCTTCTGCGCGTAAGGCACGGCGACCGTGACGCTCACGGCCAGCGCAACGAACGCCGCACATCTCTTGAACATAGGAAACCTCAGCAATGAAGGACGGATGGCGGGAATCGTAGCAGATTTGAGGAGGGAGGAACGCGTCGACGACGAATCGACCGGTTTCTAGCGACTGGCGACGAGCGGCTCGCCGCGCAAGCGGGCGGCCACGGCGCGACGCTGCGCCGGCTCGATGCGAAGAGCGCCGTTACTCGGCTGGAACAGCTCGACGGCGGTCAGCACGGCCTTCATCAGTCCGTGTGCGGCGTGGGCCTTCGAAGTGAGCAGATAGTGGCCGAGCTCGTGCGCCAGCGCCCGCCCCATGGCCCGCGCCAGGAGCGTCTCGCGTTGCGACGGCGGCATCTGGTTGACGATACCGACCACGCTGGCCGCGCTCGTCCAACATCGCCTGCGCGTTGGCGTGAGAGAGGTAGATCTCCTGCTGCGGAACGGTCACGTCGTCGAACACGATCCAGCCGAGCGGCAATCGGCCGTCGTGGCCTCTGCCGCGCTCGTCGCCGATGGTGACGCGAAGCGTGTTCGACAGATACGGAGCGCGTTCGTTGACTCGGTGATGTTGCCTGAACGCGGCGGCACGCGCCGCCAGACGAAGGAGACGCCGTTTGGACGCCAGATGGCATCGGCCTCGGCGAGCACCGCGGCGACCAGCCGCGACGATATCTCGCCCGCGGTGACCACGGTCACGATCATCGGCGGGATGGCGGGGGATGATGCCTCGGGAAGGCTGGCGGCGACGATCGTGGATGCGAGCAACGCGACGACGGCGGTCGTGACGGTCAGCATCATGTCTGCAATAGACGGATGCGATCGTCAAAAGTTTGATGTCCGGAATCGCGAAAAACGGACGCCCTTAAATCTCGAAATCGACCGCCACGATGTGTTCGGATAGTTCGATTCCGAACTGCGCGACGGGCACATGCCGATCGTTCTTCTGATAGACGTCGAGCGCCGCGCGATTCGCGAACGTGACCGCAAGACCGGTGTTCTGCACGAGTAGAACATATGTAACGAACGAAATACATGTAGAGAACAGAACGGATCAGGCGATCCTGCGCGGTCTGCAAATCGCGCAACGCCGCCTCTGCCGCATCTCGCGCTGTGCGAATCGCCTCCTCGGCATGTTTTCTCTCCGTGATGTCGGCATAGATCAGCACGAAACCACCGTCAGGCACCGGGTTCCGCCGCACCTCGACGACCCGACCGTCGGGACGGGTGCGTTCGTAACGCATTTCTCGGTTGGTATCTTCGACGCTGCGTCTAAGCTCCGCCTCGAGATCAGCTGAATCGAATTCGCCTCGCTCGGCCAAATAGCGGAAAAGATCCGCAAAGCTTGGACGGTCGAGCAGCAGGGAGTCCGGCAGATCGAGCATTTCCTGCAGATTGCGATTCCAAGCGGCGAGCTTCTTGTCAGCACCGAACATCATGACGCCATCACCCATGTTGTCGAAGGTGACGCGCAGTTCAGCCTGACGCTCGCGAAGCTCTTCGAATAGCCGGGCATTCTCGATCGCGATCACCGCCTGGTCGGCAAATGAGGTGGCTAGCTCGATTTCTTTGTTCGTAAATGGATCGACGCGTGTTCGGCCGATGACAAATACGCCAATCAGCGTGTCCTCGCGCAGCAGCGGCAGTCCGAGCAACGTGCGAAAACCGGCCGCTAGCTGTCCTCCCATATAGGTATAGTCGGGATCGGCCAGGACATCGGGAATATGGATTGGTCGACGTTCCAAGGCCACCCGACCGGATGTCGTTCCGCGGTCCGGCGCAAAAGGATTATTCTCAAGGTAAGCTTTGGCTTCCTCCGATAAGCCGTGTCTGGCGATCAGATGATGCAAGCCGTCCGCGTGACGACGATACATAAAGGCTTGATCGGCACGGCAAAGACGCGCCACCGTCCCCACGAGTGTATCGAGCACCGTCTCGAGGTCGACGGAGGAGCGGCTGATGACTTTCAGCACCTCCGCGGTCGCGGTCTGCCGCTCCAGCGCTTCGCGGGTCTCGTTGAACAGCCGCACATTTTCGATGGCGATGACGGCTTGGTCGGCAAAGGTTTTGAGAAGATCGATGTGGTTGTCGGCGAACGGGCCGGGTTCGCGCCGCGAGACACCGATCGTGCCGATCGACGTTCCCTCAAGCATCATCGGGACGGCGACGATGCTGCGATAACCCCGCATACGACCTAATTCCTTCATGGTTGGCGTAACGTCCGGATCGGCTTCTATATCTGCGCGGAATTCAACCGCCCCGGTGCGCGCAACCTTGCTATGGATATCGGAGGACGTGAGCGGCGTTGGAAACAAGCCGCGCAAGGCTTCATTCCCGGCCTCGCTTCCCGCGGTGTGGGCCGCCAGATCAAGCTTGTCGCCGACGACGCGGGTGACGAGCGCGGACCGGCCGCCAAGCAGGCGCCTTGCACTCTCGGCTATGGCACGGAATACCGGCTGCACGTCCGACGGCGAGGAAGCGATCACCTTCAGGATATCCGCCGTCGCGGTCTGCCGCTCCAGCGCCTCCTTGGTCTCATTGAACAGTCGCGCGTTCTCGATGGCGATCACGGCTTGGCTGGCGAAATTCTCGAGCAGCGAGATTTGCTCCTCGGTGAACGGCCTGACCTCCTGCCGGAAGACGTTGATCACCCCGACGATGTCGTCATTCCTGATCATGGGAACGTACAACACAGTGCGCGCGCCGCCGAGATCGACCCCTGCAACCGCGTTAGGATTGCCGCTGCGGTAGGGCTCACTGTCGCGAGCATCGTGGACGTGGGCCGGCTTCCTCGTCGCGCGCATCACGTCGGCCGGGGTCGCCGCGCCTCCCGTATGCAAATTGTTCCGTCGGTACTCGGCAAACGCCTGCGGGACACCGATTTCGGCTACTGCCCGCATCGCGCCTTGCTCCATCTGATAGATGAAGCCGCACTGGGCTTCGCACAGGCGCATCGCTTTGGCGAGTATCTGGTCGAACACCGGCTTGAGATCGCCGGGTGAGGACGAGATGACCTGAAGGACTTCGGCGGAGGCCGTCTGCCGCTCTAGCGCCTCCTTAGTCTCATTGAACAGCCGCGTGTTCTCGATCGCGATTACAGCCTGGTCGGCAAAAGTCTGCACCAGCTCAATCTGCCTGTCCTCGAACGAGCTAACGTTGAACCGAAAAAGGCTGATGACGCCGAATGCCTCACCTTCGCGCGCAAGAGGGACGCCGAGGGCTGCCTTGAAGCCCATGAGCTTTTGTGCCTCCGGCCGTTTGAAGTCCGGATCAGCAAGCAGATCGGGTATGTGTACGATGTGACCTTCGACTATTGTTCGCCCGAAAACCGAGCTTCGGTCCGGCTTTGTAGAATATCTTTGGAAATGTTCGATCCATTCGGGCTTGCAGCCGAAAGTCGCGGCAAGCCGGAACTCGCCGCCTTCCTTGTAACGAATAGTTCCGATGTCGGCTTCGCATAACCGGCAAGCTGATGACAGCAGAGCATCAAGGACCGTCTCCAGGTCGAACGCCGAGCGGCTGATCACCTTAAGCACGTCGGCGGTGGCGGTCTGCTGCTGCAGTGACTCCGTGAGGTCGGCGGTCTTTGCTTGGACCTCATCGAACAACCGTGCATTCTCGATGGCGATCACGGCCTGGTCGGCAAAGGTACGAAGCAACTGGACGTGATGATCGGCGAGCATGCCCGTCTCGCGCCGCGTGCAGACGATGAAACCGATGAATGTGCCCTGGTTCATCAGTGGCGTGTAGGTCGCGCTGCGCCAACCGCGAGCACGGGCAAGTTTCCGGATTTGTCCATCGGCTGTTTCGAAGTCTACGATCTGCGCCGTCTCGCCGTTCTCGACCAGACTGATGATGGCCGGCATCTCGCTTCGATGCCGTGGGAACGCTGCCTTGAGCACTTCGTCGGATTCCGGGTTGGTCGGGGTGAAGGCCACCAGGTGATCGATATCGTCGATGACGCGATGGACGGCAGTGGAAAACCCGCCGATCAGACGTTTGGCGCTGTGGGCGATGGCGTCGAACACCGGCTGTACGTCTGACGGCGAAGAAGCGATCACTTCCAGGATATCCGCCGTTGCCGTCTGCCGCTCCAGCGCCTCCTGCGTCTCGTTGAACAGCCGCACATTCTCGATGGCGATTACGGCCTGGTCGGCGAATGTCTGCAGCAGCTGGACGTCATGCGCTGAAAACGGGCCGGGGGTCCTTCTGTTGGTGGCGATCACTCCTATAGATGTTTCCTTGCTTTTGAGCGGCACATACAACACGCTTCGAAAACCACGCGCCCGCGCGATATCCCTCAACCGCTCATGCGACTTTTCGGTATCGTCGATCTGCAGCACTTCGCCAGCTTGCGCCGGTCTTAACATCGGAACGTCGGCGATGCGCTGCGGGAATGCGGCTTTCAACTTCTCGTCAGCGTCCGGGTTTATCGGAGTGAAGGCTGCCAGATGACCGTATCCGTCGACAAACCGAAACACCGCCGTCGAGGACCCGCCAATTAACCGATTGGCGCTGGCCACCATGGCCTCGAACACCGGCTGCACGTCCGACGGAGAGCTGGCGATCACCTTCAGGATGTCGGCGGTGGCTGTCTGCCGTTCCAGCGCTTCCTTGGTCGCGTTGAACAGCCGCACGTTCTCGATGGCGATGACGGCCTGATCGGCAAAAGTCCGCAGCAATTCGACGTGATGCACTGAAAACGAACCCGGTTTCCTGCGGCTAACGACGATGACGCCAATCGATTTTCCATTGCTCATCAGGGGCGAGTACAACACGCTCGGAAGCCGCGAACCCGCGCTATATCCTTTAACGGCTTATCCGGCTGGGCTTCGGTGTCGGCGACCGCCCAGACCTCTCCGGCAAGCGCCATCCTGAAGTGCTTGGCGTCGCCGACCGGGCGCGGGAACTGGGCTTTCAAGGCCGCGTCAGCATCCGGGCTGACCGACGTAATTGCGGCCAGGTGAATGATGTCGTCGACAAATCGATACACCCCGGTGGTGAAACCGCTGATCAGC
>CAWCDQ010000040.1:0-33532 GCA_963794305.1 uncultured Acidobacteriota bacterium
CGCACACCTGACGTTAGTCCTTCGTTGTCAGCCGCGCGATGAAGCCGCCGGCGGCGCGCAGCTCGATCGTCAGCGGCGCTCCGGCGGCCGCGCCTGCTGTTCGACGACCACGGCTGCCGCGTCATCGCTCGTGTCGCGGACGACCAGCGCGTCGTAGCGGCCTTTGCCGAGGAATCCCGGATCGATCCGCAGCGTCCGGGCCGCCGGGCCGTTCAGGACCGCGACGAACCAGGTCGTGCCGCTGCGCCGCGCAACGGCCGCCAGCTCGCCGATCTCGCTCGACGGCAGCACGATCGTCTCGTCCCAGGTGCTCGGCAGGCTCTTGATCATCTCGACCGCCGGATTGTCGAGCAGGCTCTGCGGATGGCCGCCGAAGACGAGCAGCGGCGACGTGAAGACCGCCGCCGTGGCGATCTGGTGCGCCCACGACGTGTCCTTGCGGCGCTCGCCGAACACGACCGGCGTGTAGTCGCGCGGCGCCGGCGAGGATACCGGGTGAACGGCAGCGTCGTGTTGTGGCGCGCCCATTCCGGTCGGCCTGCCGGTGCTCGAGGCCGTAGACGCCTTCGCGCGTCAGCTCGTGCGGCCAGGTGCGCGCTTCGCCGGTCGGCTTGTTCGCGCCGTGGAAGTTGACCATGATGTGCCGCTCCGCCGACTCGCGCAGGATCGACTGATAGCGATCGACCATCTCCTTGGCCTCGTGATCGAAGAAGTCGATCTTGGCGCCGACGACGCCGAGCGCGCGGCACTTGTCGAAGAACGCCCGCTGCTCCTCCACGGTCGCCAGCGCGCGGCTGTCTTTCCACAGCCAGATGCCGACATGGCGTCGCGCCGCGTCGTCCATGAAGTCGCGCATCTGCTCGTCGGTCCACCGCTGCCACAACCCTTCGACGACGTGGTACTCGAAGCCGAGCTCGCTGGGCGAGCGCGTGTGAACGCCTTCACTCCGTCGAACGTGTTCTCGCCGCCGTCGAGAAAGCGCCAGACCGCCCGGCCCGGCTTGACCCAGTCGCGTCGCGTCGCGCTTCGGACGCCCTCGCGGAAACAGCGCGGGATCGGGCGGCGGCGCGAGGTTGTGCACGATGTCGGCGTTGACCAGCGCGTTGAGCGTCCGGCCGGTCATCACCACGCGCCAGGGCGACGTGATGGTGCCGGTGATCGCCGCAGGCATCGACAGCCGCGCGACGTCGTCCGGTTTGTAGCGGAGCCGGTAGGGATACGACACCGGCTCCTCGTGGCCCAGCCGCGCCGCGAAGCCGCGCTGCCCATCCGCGCGCAGCGCCAGGCCGCCATAGCCGACCAGCGCCGACTCGGTGATCGAGGCGTAGCCGGCGTTGCGCGGCAGCTTGACCGTGAGCGGCGGCGCCGCCCACTCGCCCGCCGGCACGCGCAGCCACATCATGCCGGGCGTGCACGCCCTCGTAGTGGCCTTCGAAGTCGTGCGACCAGACGATCGCGCCCTCCGGCCAGCGGAACGTCGTCGCCTCGTCCGGCGTCCGCGTTGCGCCGACAGCGCCCGGCACGATGTAGCGGAACGCAGCGCCGTCGTCGCAGGCGCGGGCGTCGAGCGTCCAGGTGCTCCGGGTCGCTTTCTGCGTCAGCGTCACGCGCGATCCGCGGCACCGATTCACCGCCGTCGCGTGGACGCCGTACCACGGATAGCGCTCGTCGACGGCGTAGCCCTGGGCGCGGCCGATCTCCACGCCCTTCGCCAAGGTTGTGGCCATCGACGACAATCCCGAGCGCGGATGGCTCGACGACGATGTCGGCGCCGAGGCGGACGGTGTAGATCAGCCCGCCCGCCGCGTTGCGGTCCAGTTCGAAAGACACCAGACCGTTGGGGCTCGTCAGGCCCAGAGCGAGGGCGATCGCGACTAGTCCGCCAGCCATAGCATCGGCTGCCGGATGAAGAAATTCCGCACGACTTCCTCCACCTGCGAATCGGCCTTCAGCCGCCTCCAGAGAGCGACGTCGTCCGGCTTGTCCAGGGCGACGCCACCAAAGAGCAGCGCAGCCTGCCGCATCGGCCACTCCCCGTCGGTACTGGACATCGCGCGGCCTCGGCCAGCGCGACTTGTCCGCGATGAACGGCGCCATGAAGGCGAGCGCGCGGCGCAGGCCACGGCCGTCCGGCAGCTCGAACGTCCACAAGTTGTCGGAGGGGTCGAGAGAATCTGCGCGATCGTCGCCATCGCGTCCAGATTGAACAGCGAGTAGCCGTACGGCTTGGTGCGCTCGAGCTCGAGCGGAAAGCTGCCGTCGGCGGCCATCTGCTGCGGCAGCAGCACCGTCTTGAACCGGGTGCGGCACATGTCGAGCGCCGGACCATCGCCGGTGAGCGACGCAAAGGCGGCCACCTGCATCACCCAGCAGGTGCCGTGATTGTTCCTGGCGTCGCGCTCTTCGATGCCGTTCGGATCGGTCGTCATCCACCGGGTGTAGTCGGCGAACCAGGCGCGGATGGGCGCGAACTCGGACTCGGGCAACGCGTCGCCGCGGTGCAGCACCTCGATGGCCCGCGCCACCTCGACGAGGTGGATCGTGTCGATGATCCCGGTCCCTCGTCCCGGCGTGACGCCGTGGATCGCCTGCGCGTAGGTCAGGCTCGGATTCATGCGGGTTGGGCCCTCGACGAACCAGGCCCGCAGGTGACGGCGCGCGTGCGCCGCGTATCGCCGGTCGCCGGTCAGCCGCCAGGCCGCCGTCAGCGCCGGCATCTCCACGCTCAAGCGGATCAGCGCCCGGCGGTGCTCGACAAAGTTATCGGGATTGGATTCGCCGTCGCGGCGGATATACGGACCGGCAGGGTTCTTCGGATCCGGCCACCAGTAGTCGCCTTCGGAGAAGAAATCGTGGGGTCCGCCCGCGCTGCGCGCGGCGCGCGTGCCGGTGATCGTCTCTGGAGAGCGACGCAGATACCGATCGGCGGCGGACAGCACGCGAGCACGCTCGAGATCGGCGAGGTGAAGCGGGTCGGGCGGAGGCGCGACGGCGGCTGGACCGCCGGGCAGGGGCAAGCCCGCGCCGCACAGGATCGCGACGACCGCGGCCGCGACTTTCACCGGGCCGCTCCCGACGACTCTCGCACCGTGAGCCGCGGCGGAATGATGATGCGCTGCGGCGGATCCGGCCTTGAGATCGAGGCCGTTCAACAGCAGCTCCGCGGCGTGGCGTCCCTGGTCGCGGCGCGACCAGCCGACCGTCGTCAGCGGCACGCGCAGCAGATCGCCGAGCGCGATGTCGCCGACGCCGACGACCGCGATGTCGTCGGGCACGCGCAGCCCGGCTTCCCAGATCGCCTTCATCGCGCCGATCGCGGCCGGATCGTTGGCGGCGAAGACCGCGTCGATGCGCGGCCGCACCGTCAGCAGCCGCTTCATCGCGCGGTAGCCGTCGCTCTCCATGAAGCCGCCGCGCACGATCCACTCTTCCGGCGCTTTCAGGCCGCGCGCCTTCAGCGCCTCGCGCCAGCCGCGCTCCCGCCGCTTGGCGTGGACAATCGGCGGCCCGCCGATGTGGGCGATCGCCCGCCGGCCGGCGTCCAGGAGATGCAGCGTCGCGAGCTGCCCGACCTGCTCGTCGTCGGTGAGCACGCGGTGGCATTTGACCGACGGGTGATCGTCGCGGTCGATCATGACCACCGTGGTGCCGTGCTTCACGAGGTGCTGCAGGATGTCGGTGTTGCCCGATCCGTGGCGCCGAGGCGACGACGACGCCGTCGACCTGACGGCCGCGGAGCATCGCGAGCTCGGCCCGCTCCTTGTGCGGATCCTCGCCGGAGCTGCAGAGCAGCAGGCCGTAGCCGCGCACGCTGGCCACCGGCTCGATGCCGGCGATGATCTCGACGAAGAAGGAGTGCATCAGATCGGGGATCACGATGCCGAGCGTGTGGGTGCGGCGCAGGCTGAGGCTGCGGGCGACGGCGTTGCGCTGGTAGCCGAGCTCCTCCACCTTGGCGAGCACCCGCGTGCGGGTGGCGTCGCCGATGTCGTCGTGGTTGTTGAGCACCTTCGAGACCGTGGTGATCGACACCCCGAGCTCCACGGCGATGCGCTTCATGGTGGTCGTGTGCATGGCGTCCACGCGCAGGAAACACTTTACCGTTAAAGTTAATTGACTTTAACGGTAAAGCATAGTATCACAGCGCCCACTCGCGGCCTCCTCCGGCCGCCCGAGCACTCACGAGGAGCAGCCATGAGCCGCAGGTCACGGCTTCGCGAGGTTCTCTGCGCCGTCCTCATTATCGTCGCGGCGCTGCCTCGCGGCGCACGCGCCCAGGACACCGGCATCGTCACGGGCTCGGTCGTCGACGGCACCGGCCAGGTGCTGCCCGGCGCCACCGTCACGCTGGTCAACGAGGCGACCGCCGGCGGCCGGACGGTGACCACCAACGAGCGCGGCGAGTTCACGTTCCGCGCCGTCCAGCCCGGCACCTATACCGTCAGCCGCCGAGCTCTCGGGATTTCGCAAATACGAGCGGCGGAACAACGTCTGAACGCCAGCAGTCAGCTGGCGCTCGGGGCGTTGACGCTCGAGATCGGGTCGCTCGCCGAGGTGGTCACGGTCGCGGCGCAGGGCACCACGGTCGAGACCAGGAACAGCGACTACTCCGGGCTGCTGACCTCGAAGCAGATCTCGCAGATTCAGACCAAGGGGCGCGACGTCGTCAACCTGCTGCGGCTGCTGCCCGGGCGTCCACTACGAGAACGACATCGACGCCATGGGGGACAGCTTCGGATCGCAGATCCCGAACATCGCCGGCCAGCGGCGAACCTGGAATCAGGTGACGGTGGACGGCCTGAACGGCAACGAGTTGTCGGGCACCAACCGCATGAACTCGTCGATCAACCTCGACGCCATCGCCGAGGTCAAGGTGCTGCTGAACACCTACAAGGCGGAGTTCGGACACAGCGCCGGCGCGAACATCGAGATCGTGAGCAAGAGCGGCAGCAACGCCTATCATGGCAGCGGCTATTGGTACGGGCGCCGCGACGCCTGGAACGCGACGCCATGGGAAAACGAGCGGGCCGGGCATGCCCAAGCCGAAGCAGAAGATCGACACGCCCGGGTTCAACATCGGCGGACCGGTGAAGATTCCGTGGCTGGACAAGAGCAACGACCAGAAGCTGTTCTTCTTCTACTCGATGGAAGCGCCGCAGGTGCAGAAGCCGGGACAGGTGCGCCTCTATCGGATGCCGACGGCGCTCGAGCGCGCCGGCAATTTCTCGCAGACCTTCGACGCCAACGGCCGGCTGATGTTCATCAAGGATCCGCTGTCGAGCGGCGCCTGCAGCGTCACGACCGGCGGCCCTGGCTGCTTCCCCGGCAACATCATCCCGGCGAACCGGCTCGATCCGAATGCGCTGGCGCTGCTCAACATGATGCCGCTGCCGAACGTCGCCTCCACCGGCCCGGGATCGGGCGCGCTGTCCAACTTCACGCGTCAGGAGACGCCGGAGAACCCGCGCATGAACAATCTGCTGCGCATCGACGGCCGGCCGTCGGGCAACAACAGCTACTGGCTGTCGTACCGCCAGTTCAGCTCCAACCAGTTCGGATCGGAGATCACCGCCGGTCCGGCCAAGTGGGGCTTCTTCGACGGCAACTACGTGTCGGGCGACAGCGGCATCAACGGCGGCTGGAATCACGTGTCGTCGTCGAACCGCGTCAACGAGTTCGGCGCCGGCGTGCGTCGCGCGACGGAAGGGTTTCGGCGTGAAGAACGACAGCGACTACGCCAAGTTCACACGCAGCGCGGTCGGCTTCACGTCGGCCCAGTTCCATCCCGGAGCTGAACCCGCTGGGACTGCTGCCCTTCGTGCGCTTCGGCCTCAACACCACCGGCATCGACACGCCCGACTTCACCTACGACAACCGCCTCGGATCGACGGCCTACGACTGGCTGGCCAGCGTCCGCGACAACTTCACGTGGACCCGCAACACGCACACGTTCAAGATCGGCGGGCACTTCGAGTACATGCAGAACAACGAGGCGCGCGGCGGCACGTGGCAGGGCGACATCACCTTCAGCAACAACACGAGCAATCCGCTGAATACGAACTTCGCCTTCTCCAACGCGGCGCTCGGCGTCTTCTCGCAGTACACCGAAACCGACAAGTACCGCGTGACCCAGAACCGCCAGTGGTGGTCCGAGTGGTATCTCCAGGACACGTGGCAGCCCAAAACCGCGCCTGACCCTCGACTACGGCGCGCGGTTCCTCTTCTACTCACCCTACACACGGCCGGACGGCCAGGTCGCGAACTTCGACCCGTCGAAGTACGACCCAGGCCAAGGCGCCGCGGCTGTACCAGCCGGCGCTCGTCAACGGCGCGCGCGTCGCCTACGATCCGGTCACGGGACAGTCGCTCAATCCGATCTTCATCGGCGCCTACGTGCCAGGCACAGGCGACGAGGCCAACGGGATGGTGAAGGAGACCGACCCCGGCGTGCCGGCGGGATTCCGTGAGGTGCTCAAGCCCCAAATCGAGCCCCGGCTCGGCCTCTCGTGGGACGTGACCGGCGCGGCCACGACCGTGCTGCATTCGAGCGCCGGCTACTTCCACCAGGCGCGTCTCGGCGGCGGCGCGCTCGGCAACCTCGCGTCGAACCCGCCGTTCATCCACAACCCGATCGTCTACTACAACACGCTGAGCAACCTCTTCGCCCCGGGGGTCAGCCTGGCGAACCGCCCGGCGACGGTCGAGGCGCTCGAGACGAGCGCCACCACGCCGAGCTCGATCAACTGGTCGGTCGGTCTGCGCCGCGAGCTGGGCTGGGGCACCGCCGTCGACGCGACCTACACCGGCTACCACTCGTACAACATGGAGATGTACTACGACCTGAACGGCGTCCCCGACGGCGCGCGGTTCACGGATCTCATTCCGGCCAACCGCGATCCGACCGCCCCGGCGAATGCGACGCCGACGGCGGCCGCGCTGCCGGCTGAGTTCCTCAGGCCGTACCGCGGGTATCAGAACATCCGCGTGCGCGGCAACTTCGCCGAGGGCGACTATCAGGCGCTCCAGGTGCAGGTGAACCGCCGCTACATCCGCGGCGTGCAGTTCGGCGCCGCGTACACGCTTCAGCGTTCGCGCGGGACGGCCGACGAGGATCCCGGCAACCTGTCGTACGCGTTCAACCGGCCGCTCGACTTCTTCTACTCCGAGCTGGCGCAGAGCAACCGCAACAGCCTGATCGTCAACTACTCCTGGGACCTGCCGGGGCGGCACACCGGAGCGATGCGCGTGCTCCTCGACGGCTGGCAGGTCTCGGGCGAGAGCGACTTCGTCTCGGGCGACTGGGCGAACGTCTCGTTCACGACGACCGATGCGTTCGACTTCACCGGCGGCGAAGCGGGCAACGGCGCGTGCCTCGCGGGCACGGAAGCGAACCGCCTGCCTCCATCTGGTGCGGCCGAACCTCGTCGCCGATCCGCATGGCCGGCGGCGGCGATCCGCTGACCGGGTTCTTCAATACCGCGGCGTTCGCGCGACCGGCGCGCGGCACCTACGGCAACTGCGCCGCGCAACGTCGTGAAGAAACCCGGGCTGATCAACACCAACTTCGCCGTGTTCAAGAACGTGAGCTTCGGCGGCAGCAAGGCGGCGCAGTTCCGCGCCGAGATCTACAATCTGTTCAACCAGGTCGAGTTCCAGGACATCGACCGCACGGCGCGGTTCGACACGACCGGTGCGCAGATCAATCCGAACTTCGGAACGGCGGTCGGCATCGCCAGCCCGACGCGCCCGCCGCGCGTCATTCAGTTATCCGTGCGTGTGAGTTTCTGAGGCTGCCATGAAAAGAGCCCTGGCGGTCGTTGCGGCCTTTGCGTTCTGGCTAACGGGGGCGGACACGTGGGTCCGCCCCTACGCGCGTCGTCGGCCGACCCGCTCGCCGCGTGCTGTAGGGGCCGACCCGCGTGTCGGCCCCAGCCAGGCGCCTGCGCGATCGGATCCCGCGAAGGAGAAGCGCCTCGAATGGTTCCGTGACGCCAAGTACGGCCTCTTCATTCATTGGGGCCTCTACGCCATACCGGCGGGCGAATGGAACGGCAAGCGCTCGCCGGGCCTCGGCGAATGGGTGATGCTGCGTTCGGCGGTGCCGGTCAAGGAGTACGAGCAGCTCGCGTCCCGCTTCAACCCGGTCAAGTTCGACGCCGAACGCATGGGTGAAGCTCGCGAAGGACGCGGGCATGAAGTACATCGTCATCACGTCGAAGCACCACGACGGCTTCGCCATGTTCAAGTCGAGCGCGAGCCCGTACAACATCGTCGACGCGACGCCGTTCAAGCGCGACATCCTGAAAGAGCTCGCCGATGCCTGCGCGCGCGGCGGCATCCGGCTCGGTTTCTACTACTCGCAGTCGCAGGACTGGCACGAGCGCAACGGCGCGGGGAACGAGTGGGACTTCGGCCCCGACGACAAGAAGGACTACGACCAGTACCTGCGCGGCAAGGCCGAGCCGCAGGTGAAGGAGCTGCTGACCAACTACGGAAAGGTGGCGCTGATCTGGTTCGACACGCCGCGGATGATGACCGGCGATCGCGCGCAGCGCTTCGCCGACATCGTGCGATCGACGCAGCCCGACACGCTGATCGACGGGCGGCTCGGCACCGAGGGCGACTACCGCAGCACGGGCGACAACGTCATTCCATCCGACGTGTCGGGCGAAGCGTGGGAAGTGCCGGCGACGATCAACCACACGTGGGGATTCAGAAACGACGACACCGACTGGAAGTCGCCGGGACAGATCGCCTTCAAGCTCGTGGACATCGTCAGCAAGGGCGGCAATTACCTGCTCAACGTCGGCCCGACAGCCGAGGGCGTCATCCCCCAGGCGAGCCAGGACATCCTTCGCACCGTCGGCCGGTGGCTGCAGACGAACGGCGAGGCGGTGTACGGCGCCGGCCCGACGCCATTCGGCGACGAGATGGGCGAGCCGAGCCCGAAAGGCGCGAAGGATGTGCGCGGGGATCTGCTCGTGTATCAGCAGACGCAGTGGCGCGTGACCACCAGGCCCGGCAAGCTGTACATCACCTTCTTCGACGAGCCCAGGGCGCCATTCGCGATCCCGGCCATGAAGAACACGATCACGCGCGCGTACCGCCTGGCGGACAAGGCGCCGGTCGACGATGAAGACCGAGAACGGCAGGACCTTCCTGAATCTCGAGCGCCCGATCTTCGATCCGATGGCGACGGTGGTGGTTGTAGAATTCGAGGGATCGCGCGTTCAACGCTGACGAGGATCACCGGATGAATCGACGGGACTTTCTCGCTGCGCCATTGCTCGTCGCCGGCCGGGAAGGCCTTCGGCCTCGAGCGCGCGGGTGGACGACAGGCCTCGCAGACCGCCCGTGCGGCGCGGCCGGCCTTGATGAAGGTCGGCACACAGCACGGCGATAGCGATCAGATCCTCCGCGCGATGGCCGGCTTCGGCGTCAATCACATCTGCAGCCGCCTGCCGTCGGTCAAGCTCGACGACAAGTGGTCGGTCGACAGCCTCTCCCGCTTTCGCGAGCACGTCGAATCGTTCGGGATCACGCTCGACATGATGCCGCTGCCGATGAGCTCCAACGACATCACGCGGTTCGAGCTGCCGAACATCATGCTCGGCAAGAGTCCCGATCGCGATCGAGAGATCGACGACGTCTGCCAGATGATTCGCAACGCCGCGCGCGCCGGCATTCCCTCGCTCAAATACAACATGACCTTCCTCGGCGTCGTGCGCACCGAGTCGACGCCGGGACGCGGCGGCGCCGTCTACAGCACGTTCGCCTACGACAAGGCGAAGCAGGATCCGCCGCTGACGCCGGCCGGACCGATCCACGAGGATGTGTACTGGGAGCGGATCACCTATTTCCTCACGCGCGTCGTGCCGGTCGCCGAGGAGCACAAGGTCCGCCTCGCCTGCCATCCGCAGGATCCGGGAATGCCGCGAGGCAAAGGCTTCCAGGGCGTCGAGACCGTCCTCGGCAACGTCGACGGCCTGAAGCGCTTCGTCGGGATCGCCGAAAGCCCGTTCCACGGCCTGAATTTCTGCCAGGGCACGGTCGCCGAGATGCTCGAGAAGCCCGGCGAACAGATCTTCGACGTCATCCGCTGGTTCGGCACGCGCAAGAAGATCTTCAACGTGCACTTCCGCAACATCCGCGGCGGCTTTCTCGATTTCCAGGAGACGTTCATCGACGCCGGCGACGTCGACATGCTGAAAGCGATGCGCGTCTACAAGGAGGTTGGGTACGACGGCATGATGATGCCCGATCATGTCCCGCGCGTGGAGGGCGACGCCAACGAAGCGCAGGGGTTCGCGTTCGCGCTCGGCTACATCAAGGCGCTGATCGCCGCCGTCGCTGCCGAGGCCTAGCGAGAAACGATCGCGTGCTCCCTCCAGACCTCGCCGTCCGGATAGCGATACGCCAGCCGGGACGCTTCGCGAATGGTGATGCTGTAGCCGGGGCGCATCGGTGCGGTGTAGCGGCCGCGGCGCACGACCGTCGGATCTTCAAAATGTTCGTGCAGGTGATCGACGTACTCGATGACGCGGCCATCCATCAGGCCTGAGATGCCGATGTAGTCGAACATCGACAGATGCTGCACGTACTCGCAGAGGCCGACGCCGCCGGCATGCGGACAGACCGGCACGCCAAACTTGGCGGCCATCAGCATCACCGCGAGATTCTCGTTCACGCCGCCCAGCCGGCAGCTGTCGATCTGACAGAAGTCGATCGCCCTGGCCTGCAGCAGCTGTTTGAAGACGATCCGGTTGGAGCAATGCTCTCCGGTCGCGACGCCGACGCCCATGGGCCGCACGGCGCTCGCGATCGCGGCGTGGCCCAGCACATCGTCCGGGCTGGTCGGCTCCTCGATCCACCACGGGCTGAAGCGTGCCAGGTCGGTCACGCATGCGATCGCTTCGTCGACATCCCATTTCTGATTGGCGTCGATCATCAGCGTGCGATCGTGCCCGATCGCTTCCCGCACCAGACGCACGCGGCGCCGATCGTCCTCCGGAGTGCCGCCGACCTTGACCTTGAAATGCGAGAAGCCCTCCGCGATGGCTTCGCGGCAGCGCGTGCGAATCTTCTCGTCGGAGTAGCCCATCCAGCCGACCGACGTCGTGTAGGCGGGATAGCCGGAACGCAGCAGCGCCGCCTCCCGCGCGGGCTTCGTCGGCTCCTGCCGCTCCAGCAGTTCGAGCGCTTCGTCCGCGGTGAGCGCGTCGGTGATGTAGCGAAAATCGACGCACGAAACAACCTGTTGCGGCGTCATGTCGGCGAGCAGCTTCCAGACCGGCTTCCGCTCGGCTTTCGCGTACAGATCCCAGACCGCGTTGACGACGGCGGCGAGCGCCAGGTGGATCACGCCTTTTTCGGGGCCCAGCCAGCGCAGCTGCGAATCGGACGCGAGCCGCCGCCAGAACCCGGCAAAGTCGGAGGTCACGTCAGCCAATGTCAACCCGACGACGAGGTGGCGGAACGCTTCGATCGCCGCGACGCACACCTCGTTGCCCCGGCCGATCGTGAACGTCAGACCGTGTCCCTCGAGAGCGGCGTCGGTTCGAAGGATCACATAAGCGGCGGAATAGTCGGGATCGACGTGCACGGCGTCGGTCCCGTCATGGGTTCGCGACGTCGGAAATCTCAGGTCGAGGACGTCGAGGCCGACAATCCTCATCGGTGCCGGGCCTCGCGCAGCGACACGGAGGCGGCAGAGGACACGGAATGAAAGCCACAGAGACACGGAGACACAGAGACACAAAGCCGACGCGCGTCGCGCGATCGTCCTTGTGTTGTAATCCGCGTAATCCGCGCAATCCGCGGATGCCGTCCTCTGTGTCTCTGTGTCTCCGTGGCTTGTTTCACTCCGTGTTCTCCTGCTAACTCTGTGTCTTGCTCCGCCACCGATCCAGCGCCACCGCGAACACGATGATCGCCCCGGTCACGATCTGCTGCACCCAGTTCGGCAGCCCTTGCTGCGAGCAGCCGATCTGAATGATGGTCATGATGGCCGCGCCGGCGATCGTGCCGATGATGCTGCCGCGCCCGCCGAGGAGGCTGCCGCCGCCGATGATCACCGCTGCAATGACGTCGAGTTCGAGGCCGATGGCCACGGTCGGATCGCCCACCGACAGCTTCGAGAACGTCAGGACACCGGCGAGCGCACCCAGCGCGCCGGCGAGCGTGTAGACAGCAATCTTGGTGCGCGCGATGCGCACGCCGCACAGGCGCGCCGTCCGCTCGCTCGAGCCGATGGCGAACAAGTGGCGGCCGAAACGGGTGTATTGCAGGGTCAGCGCAACGGCAACGGCCAGCGCCGCCGTCAGCCAGATGCCGGACGGCACCAGCAGCCCGCGGCCGTTCTGCGCCGTCCGCAGCAGTTCGTTCAGCCATGTCGCGGGCGCTTCGAGCCGCCGCTCGCCCGACAGTCCTTTGGCGGCGCCGCGCACCAGCAGCATCGTGCCGAGCGTCACGATGAAGGGGACGACCCGCAGCTGCGTGACCAGCACGCCGTTCAGCGCTCCGCAGGCCGCGCCCGCTGCCAGCGCACCAAGCGCCGCGAGGAGCGCGCCGCTCGCGCTCGCATCGTGACGAAGCAGCAGCGCCGTCACGACGGTGCTCAGCGCGACGATCGATCCCACCGACAGATCGATCCCTCCCGCCACGATGACCATCGTCATGCCGAGTGCGGCGACGCAGACGATGGCGGTCTGGCGCGCCATCAGCTCGAGGTTGGCGCCGGTGAAGAACTGCGGACCGATGAGCACGCCAAACGTCGCCGCGACCGCGACGAGGCCGAGGAGAACGCCCCGTTCGTCGAGCAGCCGCCGTACCGTTACGATGCGGCTCTGGCGCCCGAGGCGTGCATCAGCAGCGAGTGCTCTGTCCATTCCTCCACCGGCCGCGCCGGCCCAAGCCGTCCGCGCGACATGACCGCAATTCGATCGCACACCCCGAGGAGCTCGGGCAGGTAGCTGCTCACCAACAGCACGGCCTTTCGAGCGCCCGCGCCGCAGACCAGCTCGTCGAGCAGGGCGTAGATCTGCGCCTTGCTCGCGACGTCGATACCTCTCGTCGGCTCGTCGAGCACAAGGACGTCCACGTCATGATGCAGGAGCCGCGCGACGGCCACCTTCTGCTGGTTGCCACCCGACAATTCGGCGACGGTCTGGCGCGCACCGGCGCAGCGGATGCCGAGCCGATCGATCCAGCGCGACGCGGCCGCGAGCTGCCTCGACGGCAGGACGGCGAACGACGTTCCGAACGGCTCGAGGCGCGTGAGCGTCATGTTGTCGGCGACGCTCAAGCCCAGCGCCAATCCCTCGCCGGCTCGGTCCTCGCTCAGCAGCCCCACTCCCTGACGCCATCGATCGTGCGGCGTCGAAGGCCCGGAATACGCGCCGACGACGATCGCGCCACTCGTGACCGGCTCGAGGCCGAAGATGGCCCGGAGCAGACGCGTGCGTCCCGATCCGAGAAGGCCGGCGATGCCGAGGATCTCGCCGCGGTGCAGCGTGAGCGTCGCCGAACCCGGCACGACGCGATCGAGCTCGAGTATGGGCGCGCCGATGGACCGCGCGCCGCGCGGGTACATGTCGTCCAGCGTCCGCCCCACCATCATGCCGACGATGTCGGCGGCGCTGGCGGCTGCAGTGACGCCATCGCCGGCGTTATGGCCGTCGCGTAAGACGACAAAGCGGTCCGACACCGCTTTCACTTCCTCGATGAAGTGCGAGATGTACACGATCGCCATCCCGCGCGCCTTGAGACGGCCGATCAGATCGAACAGCACTCGGACATCGGACGGGACCGAGGCTGCTGGTTGGCTCGTCGAGGACGAGGACGCGGCAGCCGGTCGCGAGCGCCCGCGCGATCTCGACGAGCTGCTGCGCGGCGGGCTGCAAGGTCGCGACCTGAGCATCTGGCCGAATATCGTCGTGCCCGAGCTGCTGCAACGCCTCGATCGCGATGTCGCGCATGCGCCGGCGCTGGACGAAACCGTGACGCACCGGCTCGATCCCGAGCACGATGTTCTCCATCACGCTGAGGTGCGGCGCGAGCGACAGCTCCTGATGGATCATCGCAACACCGGCGCGGCGGGCTTCGAACGGATCGCGCGGTGCGTAAGGCACGTCGTCGATCCGCATCGTGCCCTCGTCTGGTGGAATGGCGCCGGCGAGGATCGCCATCAGCGTGCTCTTGCCCGCGCCGTTCTGGCCGACAAGCGCGCACACCTCGCCCGCATGCACCGCCAGGTCCGCGCCATCGAGCGCGATGGTGGCGCCGAACCGCTTGCCCACGCCCCGCATCTCGAAGCGCGGCTGGCTTACGGCTTCAGCCATCGCGACAAGTCCGGATGCAGCAGTTCCTTCGCGTCGGCGTCGTTCATGTGATCGCGTGTGACGAGGCGGACACCGGTGTCGATCCGCCGCTCGACCGTCTCGCCGCGGATGTGCGCCACCATGGTCTTTACGCCGAGATAGCCCATGTTGACCGGGTCCTGCAGCACGAGGCCATCGATGTGCGCGTCGCCGAGACCTTTGACCAGGCTATCCGACGCATCGAATCCGACGAACTTCACTTTTCCCGCCCAGCCGTTGTCCTCGAGCACCCGCAGCATCGCCAGCGTCGTCGATTCGTTCGGCGTAAAGATGCCATCGATCGCGAGCGAACCGTCTGGCCGCTTGAAGCGGCTGAGCAGCGTCTCGCTCTGCTTGTAGGCGCCCTCGACGTCGGCACCGCCATACTGATTCGCGCTCAGCACCTCGACGTTCTTTCGCGCGCCGATTGATTCGAGAAAGCCTTCCTCGCGCTGGATTGTGCTCTCGGAGCCCTCCGCATAGCGGAGCATGACGACCCTGCCGGCGTCCTTCAGCAGTCCGGCCAGATGGTCGCCGGCGAGCCGCCCGCCCTTGCGGTTGTCGGTTGCGACGAAGCTCACGTAGCCGCTGCCCTTGAGTCCCGAATCGATCACGACGACCGGAATGCCGCGGCGCGCGGCGTCTTCAACCGGCGGCGCGAGCGCGGCCTCGTCGAGCGGCGCGAGCACGATGCCGGACACACCGCGGCTGACGAACCCTTCGACCTCCGACACCTGCGAGTCGCGGTCGTCCTCCCGCAGCGGTCCGCGCCAGATGATCGTCGAGCCTGTCTCGCGCGCGGCCTTCTCGGCGCCGGCGTGGATGCTCTGCCAGAAGACGTGCGACGTGCCCTTCGGGATGACGGCGATCGTCAGCCCGCCCGCGCTGTGCCGCTGGCCGCACGCGCTCAGGGTGAGCGCCGCGAGCATGCACGTAGTGCAGGCCTTCAGGCCTGCATGTCGAACAGG
This sequence comes from uncultured Acidobacteriota bacterium, assembly GCA_963794305.1. Taxonomy (GTDB): domain Bacteria; phylum Acidobacteriota; class Vicinamibacteria; order Vicinamibacterales; family CAVVIG01; genus CAVQFC01. The sequence goes on from CAWCDQ010000040.1 coordinate 15,326, forward strand.
TCTGAAGCCTTTGTGTCGGGCAGACCTGAAGGTCTGCACTACAAATGAGGTCATGGCGCTGTCCCCGCGGCCGTCGTCACGGTCAGATTGTAGAACCGCTGCGCGTTGCCGCCGAGCACGGCGTCGCGCTCCTCAGCCGGCCGATCCGCGAGATAGTCTGTGACCAGCGGACATCACGCGCGCGTACTCGCCGGCGACGGTGCAGACGGGCCAATCCGATCCCATCATCAGCCGCCCGGCGCCGAAGCAGTCGAAGGCGACGTCGAGATACGGTCGAATGTCCTGCGTCGTCCAGGCATTCCAATCGGCTTCCGTCACCAGTCCCGACAGCTTTGCAGACACGTTGGAACAGCCGGCGAGCAGGCGAAGGCTCTTCTCCCACGTGCGTCGCTCGCCATGCCGAATGTCCGGCTTGCCGAGATGGTCGAGCACGAATCGCTGACTGGCAAACCGCTCCGCGAGTTCTGCTGCCACCACCAGATGGCGACTATACACAAGGATGTCGTAGGCCAGCCCGAACTCTTCGAGCAACGCGATGCCGCGGCAGAACGCAGGGCGGAGCATGAAGCGATCGTCCGGTTCGCTCTGGACGATATGCCGGATGCCGACAAGCTTCTGATGATCGGCAAACAACTCGAGCTGCGTCCGCGCATCCGCCGCCTGCAGATCGATCCAGCCGACGACGCCGACGATCGCCGGGTGCGCGTCGGCAAGCGCCAGCAGCCAGCGCGTTTCGTCGAGCGTTTGCCGCGCCTGCACCGCAACGCACGCGTCGACACCGGCGCCCGCCATCTCGCGGAGCGCCTCGTCGGGCAGATAGTCGCGCCGGAGCCCGGCCATCGCATCGTCGATCCATGCGTACTCAGCGGGGTCGTATCGCCAGAAATGCTGATGCGCGTCGATGCGCGGCGCGGTCATGGGAGATGGAAGACTGGATCCATCACCGCCCACCACTCGCCGGGCGACGCGCCGGAAGCGGGTTCCTGAAGCGAGCGCATGATCCGCTCCCATTCCTGTACGCGCGGATGCGACCCGGCATGGTCGGCGAAGACGCGCCGGAGATCGAGTCCGTTGTCCACCTCGAGAATCATCACGAGACGGCGTCCGTGGATCAGGATTTCCATGTGTCGAACCCCGGCGCGACGAAGGCTTTCCTGCACCTCCGGCCACACGCGGCGGTGGTGTTCACGATAGGCGGCGATCGCTCCAGGGTCGTCGCGAAGATCCACAGTCAGCACGTGTCGACTCATACGGGAAACCCGCCGTGAAGTACTACACTTTACCGCTAAAGTCAAAGGCTTCTGGGCCAGTTCCCACACGAATCGATCGACTTCACTCCAGCAAGGTCTCCCTGGCTGGACAGCAGATCAGGATTGGTGCATCCTCATGCCCCGGAGGCATCGCATGACCCGATCGAGCGTTCTCGTGGCGACGATCGTCGGCGCGGGCATCGCCGCAACGAGCGGACTGCCGCGAGTCTCCGGGCAATCCGGGCAGCCGGCCATCTCAAGTCCGGCCTCCTCCGCCATCGACGCCATCGTCGAGAAGCCGATCAAGGCCGGAAAGGTAGCGGGCGCATCCGTCTCCGTCACCAGGCGTGGCGAGAGCATCGTGTCGAAGAGCTACGGCTCCGCCGATCTCGAGCTCGACGTGCCGATGCCCGCTGACGCGAGCTTCGAAATCGGTTCGGTCACCAAGCAGTTCACCGCGGCTTCGATCCTGCTTCTCGCCGAACGCGGCAAACTGTCGATCGACGACGACGTGAACAGGTACCTGCCAGAGTACCCGACGCACGGCCAGCACATCACGATACGTCACCTGCTCACACACACGTCGGGCATCAAGGGCTACACGGAGCTGCCGGAGTTCGGCGATCTGATGAGGCTGACAAAGCCGAAGGACACGCTCGTGGCGTTGTTCGGCGACAAGCCGCTCGACTTCCCACCCGGACAGGCGCTCGTGTACAACAACTCGGCGTACTTCCTGCTTGGCTTGATCATCGAAAAGCTCAGCGGCCAGCCGTACGCGGACTTCGTGAAGGCGAACCTGTTCGACAAGGCAGGAATGTCTCACTCCTACTATTGCAGCGAGAGCGCGATTCATCATCATCACGCGCACGGATACGATACGGTGAACGGCGCGCTGGTGCTGAAGGGGTTCATCAGCCACGTCTGGCCGTATTCGGCCGGCTCCCTCTGCTCGACCGCATCCGATCTGAGTCTCTGGCTCGCCGCGCTCCATGGCGGCCGCCTGCTGAGCGCCGACTCGTATCGGGCGATGACGACTCCGACGTCGCTCGCCGACGGCACGAAGGTCCGCTATGGCTTCGGGGTCGGCGTCGCCCAACTAGGAGGGCGCTCAGCGATTTTTCACGGCGGAGGCATCAACGGCTTTCTGTCCGAGGTCGAGTACTTTTCCGACAGCCGCCTTTCCGTCGTCGTACTCCTCAATACCGCCGGACCGATCGGTCCATCGGATATCGCTCGCGAGATCGTGGACGCCGTCCTCGGTTCCGTGCCCGAACGCGCCACGACGTTCACAGGGGATCTGTCCTCGTTCGCAGGGACCTTCGAGGGGGTCGGGCGTGGACGGCCGACTACCGTGACGATCGCAGTGGACGCCGGGGCCTTGACGATGAAGGGCGGGGGGCCGCCCGCGGCACCGCCTCAAACGCTGACCTATCGCGGCGGCGACACATTCGGCGTCAAGGACACCCTCGTGATCTTCGAGCGTGAAGGCGGACGCGTCGCGCGGCTGAGGCTCGACTCCGTCTTCGGGCACTATCCGCTGAAAAAGAAAGCGCCCGTCGTGAGCCAATGAAGGCAGGGTCCGTCGTGACACGTTTCGACGGACCCTGTCCCACTCGAACGCTACGGCACGACGCGGCCGAACAGATCCAGTGAATGGCTTCCGTTGAGGCCGACCGCGCCGATGAATGCGCCCGCACCATCGGCCGGACTCCCCGCATTGACGAGCGGGCTGCCTGCGGCCGGACGATAGAGGTCTCGATAGTGAGACAGCACTTGCCCCGTCGTGCAGCTGCCCAGCCAGATGCAACCCTCCGCGACACGATAGGGCACTTCAGGCTGTCCGGACAGCTGCGGATTCGCCTGCACGTCGTGCAGTCCCGGCGGATTGCCGACGATGCCCGAACGATACCGCGCTGACTGCGGAGCCAGAGGGTTGAACCAGCCGTTGTAGTCGGCGCCCGTCACCCGGGGCGCCGTGACGGCATCCTCAGAGGACACGAAGGCCCCGCCGAAGGTCGAGCCCACGTCGAGGAACGCCGTGAACAGGTTGTTTCGAATCGACTGGAACAGCGATCCCGATCCGATGTTGAAGGCGGGCGCGTTGAAGCCGCCGATCGTGCCGGCGACATCGACGGTGTTGTTGTAGATGCTCAACCCGCTTTCGCCGCCATAGAACTTGAACGCGCCGTCGTAGCCGGTGTTGAGCCCGCTGGCGTGCGCGAACACGTTGTGATGGATCTGCGTGTTGTCGGTGGCGCTGCGCCAGAAGTCGTGACCGCTGTCGATGACGAGGTTGTACCGGAACTCACCGCCGAAGCTCTGAATCGGCCACGAGCCGCCGCGGATGACGTTGTGCTCGGCCAGCTCGTTGCCGGAGCTGCCCTCCAGCCACAGATTGAATCCCTGGCTGAACCCGCCGTGGTAGTCGTGATGCAGGTAGTTGCCCTGGATCGCGTCGTTCGAGGAGTCGGCCACGTCGAGGACCGCCCGGACACCGATCAAGACGTTGCCCTGCCCCGCCGCCAGGCCGCCGATCTGCCATCCGTCGCCGCCGCTGATGCGAAGCATGCCGCCGCCGATTCGGTTGCCCTGAACGACCTTGGTCGCGGCGGTGCCGGCGGCCAGCTCCAGCATCACCGGCACCGACGGATCGTCCGCGACATAGGTCAGCAGGTTGTTCGCGCGGAGCTCGTTGCCTCGCACGGTCACCGGCGCTCCACCCTGAGCCGTGAATTGCATCGCTCCCGTGGCCTCGAAGATGGAGTCCTCGATGGCGACGGAGCCGGACGTCGTGACCGTCATCCCCGGGGCGCTGAAGCTTCCGAGGCCTCTGATCATCGAGTTGCGAATGACGATCCGGCCCGAGTAGCCAGCCGCGCTCGTGACCTTGAAACCATTGCCAATGACGGTCTTGTCGGTCCAGTCGAGATCCGTCGATCCGCTCAGCACCAGATTCTGCGTGAGCGCGATCGTGCCGCCATGCACGGCCGGCGCGTCCACGTGAATGGTGACCGGCACCAGCCCGTTGATCGGCGTGCCGCCGCGGCCGGTGGACGGGTTGTACGGCACGAAGGTGACGGTCAGCACGTGGTCGCCCTGCGCGAGGCCGTTGGGCAGACGCACTTCCCATAGGTTGAAGTCGTTGACGCTCGGCGGAGCGGTGCCAACGAGCTGGCCGTCCACGTAGAAGCGTTCTTCGCTGCCCGGGCAGACGTACGGCGGATGTCCCGGCGGGCAGACCCAGGCGTTGGCGTCGAGGGCGTCGGCCAGGATGCGGAACGGAACGCCGGCGGAAAAGTGCATGTGCTGCGCCGGGCTCTTGATGCGCGTCGCCGTGCTTTGCTCGCTCCAGATCGCCTCGACGGGATCTCCCGGCGGCGGCGGTGGTGGTGGAGGCGGCGGCGGCGGTGGGGGCGGCGGCGGTGGTGGAGGCGGTGGATGGCGGCGGTCGGCGGCGGTGCGGACGCCGACGTGGCCTGCAGCTCCACACCGAATGCGCATCCGGCACTCGACGTCAGGTCGATGCGATACCCGCGCGAATACTCGGTCGGATCCATCGCCACGAACGTGGACGTTCGCAGGCTGCAGCAGGACGATGCGGAGGGCGCCGGCGAGGATGGAGCCGTCCGCCTGCAGCGCGGGCGGCGACGGCACCTGCAGCTGGAAGATCGGCCGCACGCCCGATGCCACGCTGCACGCGTCGGTCACGCGAAGCACGTCGCCGGACAACTGCGAGCGTGCGCGTCCAGCTCTGAACGACGTCGCGGCTGGCCGAGTACGCGTTGGTCAGATCCGCGGACACCGTCGTCACGCCGCCCGGCCGTCGACGGAGTCATCGTCGACTCGACGGTGTCGCTCTGGTTCTGCGGAATGACGGCGCCGTTGCTCCGCTCGAAGCGGATCACGTTGTTGCACGTCCACTTCCTGGTGGATGCCGCTGTGCGACCAGATGTTGCTGGTCACCGAGAGCCAGTCGTTCTTGAAGAACGTGAACGAGCCCTGCTCCTGGTGCGCGTGCGACTGGTCGTACTTGCCGGCCACGAACGCCACCCAGGCGGCGGTCGTGTCCCAGCTCGTTCGTGCGAACAGCACGCCCGCGCCGGCGCGCGTGGTACATCAGGTCGGTCGGCGCCGACGGTGCGTCCGGATACGCCAGGAGGTCGCCCGCGATGTTGAAGACGCTCGCCACGCCGTTGACCGAGTTGTGCTGCAGCCACCAGGTGCCGCGCCGCGCCTGCGGCGTGCCGGCGCTCAGCAGCACCGCCTCGTGCACCAGGTTCTCCTGGTAGTCGTACGAGTTCGGGATCGACTCGCGCGAGAGATCGGCGATCGGCGCGAACCGATCGAGCGTCGGCACGGTCGCGTGGACCCAGTAGTCGATCGTCTCGCGCGTGTGTGGCGTGATGCCGGCCAGGTCTTCGCCCGTCGATGCCTTCCAGTAGATGTAGTTCCCGAAGAGGTTGTTCAGCGCGGTGCCGTAGCCCGTGCCTTCGCGCGTCCCGCCGCCCGGCAGCGCGGCGTAGTAGTCCATGAGCGGCCCGAATTTCTGCGTCTGCAGGAAGTCGAACCAGGCCGTGTTCTGCGTCGCCAGCGCCCACAGCATCGTGGCGCGCAGGAAGCTGAAGTGATAGTTGTTGCCCGGGTCGCAGATCGCCCAGCCGGTCCAGGGATGGGAGACGCCGCCCCACGACGCGTCGTTCGGGTGCCACACGTTGAAGACCGCCTGCTCGGCGTACGCGGCCCAGCGCTGCCGCTGCACCGGCGTCAGCTGCTCGAAGCCGTGGTCGTAGGTGAGCGCGAGATCTTCGAGGAAGTTGCCGACGTCGAGGTACGAGTCGCCGGCAATCGCGGGCGTGCCGCCGGCGGCGATGGCCGCCTCGTCCTCGGTCACGAACTGATCGACGCAGCGCGATGGCGCTCGTCGAGGTACCGGAGCTGGCCGGTGAGCCGGTACGCGAGGACCATGTGCCTGGCCGAGTAGAGGTAGGGCGGATTCCCCGCGAGCAGGTCGTCCGCGCCGGCGCGAAGGCGCACGGCGGCCGTCGAGTTCGCGCCGCCCTGCGTGTAGTCGGCAAGCGAGATGAACGGTCGAACGGTGGGCAACTGGTAGGTGAAGCCCGGATACGCGCTCGCGCCGCCGGCGGCGTGCACGCGGCCGCGCCGCCGCCGCCACCGCCGCCGCCGCCACCGCCGCCACCACCGCCTCCGCCGCCTCCGCCCGTTGGAGGCAGCTCGACGACGTCGAGGAACGCCGCTGCGGCGTCGAGCGTGAACGACACCGGCGCGCCGCCCTGTTGAATCAGCCGGATGTTGACCGACTGGAGCGGCCTCGCCGGGTCGAGCGTCAGCGCCGCGCTGATCGTGCCCTTGTCACCGGGCGCGCCGCTGACGGTCGCGCAGTTCAGATCCGCGCTGTCGGAGGCGTAGTACACCATCGCGCAGAACTGGAGATCCGACGAGCTTGCCGCATCGGAGCGCAGGTGCGCGCTCACGCGGAAGGCGCTGGCGCGTCCGCCCGTGAAGTCGTAGCTCCACCATACGTTGTTGCCGTACCCGTTGATGCCGACGTGAAGGCTGCTGCCGCCCTCGAGCGGCGACACCGTCGTGCGAACGACGCTGCTGCTCTGGTCCTGGCCCGCGAATCCCGACTCGCCTGCATCGAACTGCGGATCCTGCACGAGATTGGTCGAGCCAGGCGGAGGCGGCGTCGACGTCGTGGTGACGCTGACCGCCTGCTGGACCGCATTCCCGACGCGATCGGTGGCGACAAACGTGATGACGTTGGCTCCGTCCGCCAGCGTGAGCGGTCCGTAGGAAAATCCCCCGTTGGCGCCGATCGTGACGGGCTGACCATTCGCCATGAGGGTGGCGACGCCTGACAGCGCATCGATCGCCGATCCGGCGATGGTGAGCTGCGAGCCTGGCGCCGCGGTCGAAGGAGGCGCGGTGATCGCGAGCACCGGAGGCGTCGCGTCGATGTTGAACGACTTCGACACCGTCGCCGCGTTGCCGGCCGCGTCAATCGCACTGCCCGTCACGGTCTGGTTGGCGCCCTCGCTGGTAAACACCTGATCCGGCGGGCACACGGCCACGCCCGACAGCGGATCGGCGCACGTGAAGTGGGCGGTGACGGGAGCGGTCCGGTATCCGCCGACCGCACCGGGCGACAGCGCGACCGTAATGGTGGGCTTGCGCGTGTCGACGTTGATGCCCGTGAGCGTGAACGTGCCCACGTTGCCGGCCAGGTCGGTGGCGACGCCCTTGGCCGATCCGTTCCGACGGTCTCCAAGCACCGCAGGTGCGGTGAGGCTCCCCGGCGCGACACCCGACAGCGAATCCGTGGCGGCGAACGTCACGGTCACCGGCGATGCCGACCATCCGCTCGAATTCGCCATCGGCGATCGGGTCGCGGTGACCACGGGCGGCGTTTTGTCGATGTTCAGCGTGACGCTGGCCGAGGCACTGTTGCCGGCCTTGTCGCGCGCCGTGCCCGAGATCACCTGCTGACTGCCCTCGGTGCGCACCACGATCGCCGCGGGACAGACCGCGATCCCCGATTCGGTGTCCGCGCACGTGAAGCGAACCGTGACGTTCGTCCGGTTCCAACCGTTGGCGTTCGGCGCAGGCGTGACCGCCGCCGTGATGGTCGGAGGCGTCGTATCCGCGGCGACGGCCAGGCCGGCGCCGGACAGGAAACTCACTCCCAGGGCCAGGCATACCCTGCGCCGTATTCGACTGTTCAGACTCTCAGTGTTCATGAACCCTCCGGAGCACACGGGGAGCGGATGTGCCTCATTAAAGAAGATCGCAAACCGCAACCGGCAGCCGCCATCGACGAGGCTGAAAGCCGCCGACACTGGACAGTGACATCGCGCAGAAGTACGCGATTGAGATTCGTCGGTCGTCCGGATCCTGCACGCTCGGTGCCGGGAGTGAAGCCGTTGCGGATTTCTGGACTAGCGCCGGGCCTCACGGCGGTCCCGCGCTTTACGACAAGGGCCGGCGCCGAGACGCAGCGGCGAGACGTCTGACGAATTTTGAGGCGCGGTAGCGAAATGTGTGGGGCCGCGCGGTGATCGGTTGATGCTCCTGGAAGCGGCGCACTTCGTCTGCAAATTGCGCGGCGGAAGGGTAACGTTCACGCGGATCGATCTGGAGCGCCTTCGAGACGATGACGTCGAGATCGCCTTGGAGAAGGCGGCGCAGTCTGGCGGGCGTCGTCGCGCGCGAGGCCGCCCGCCGGGCGAGCACCATCGGTGACTCGGTGGGATCGGAAACGGCGACCGATAGACGACACGGCTGGCTGTCCACGGTCGCCGTCGCGATCCCGGCATCGGTGAACCCGCCCCGGTTCGCCGGATGACGGCCGCTCAGGAGTCCGAACAACAGGACACCGAGCGCATAGACATCGGTCGCCGTCGTGATGGGACCGCCATGCAACTGCTCGGGCGCGGCGAAGATCGGCGTACACGCGTCGCCGGCGCCGCGCACCGGCGTCGACGCCGGTGCCGGGTCATCGCCTTTCAGCAGCCTGGCCACGCCAAAGTCGAGGAGTTTGACGTCGCCGGTCGCCGTCACCAGGACATTCGAGGGCTTGATGTCGCGATGCACGATCTGGTTGGCGTGCGCATGTGCCACGGCGGACAGCAGGTCCAGGAACAGCCGAAGGCGCGCCTCGACGCCGAGGGCGCGTTCGTCGCAGTGCTGATCGATGTGCCGGCCGTCAACGAATTCGAGCACCAGGTAGGGCTGGCCGGCAGGTGACGTCCCGGCGTCGCTGAGGCGTGCGATGTGCGGATGTGAGAGCCGCGCCAGGATCGAGCCTTCGCGCGAGAGCCGCTCCGCGTCCGTGGGGCCAATCGAGTCGGCGTTCAGCAGCTTGACGGCCGCCCTGCCTTCGAAGCGTCCATCGCTGCGCGACGCGAGCCATACGCTGCTCATGCCGCCGCGCCCGATGGGTCCGACGAGCGTGTAGGCGCCCAGCGTCATGCCGGCGCGCACGGCCTCCGCCGGCGGCGTCCGGGTCTCGCCCTCGAGAAACTGCTCGGCGTCGAGCATGCGGTGCACGGTCAGAAGAGCCTCGACGTCGGCCGCCAGCCCGGCATCGGCGCGTCGCAGCGCCGCGAGCCACCGCTCGCGTTCGCGGGGTATCAGATCCAGTACGCGATCGAGATGCGGGCTGACGCGATTCCAGCGCGCACGGTCGACGGGCGACATCAGGCGAATGGGGAGGAATCGTGCAGCGCCAGGCGGAGGTAGATTCGCGCCTTCTCCCAATCGCGCTGCACGGTGCGCTCGGAAACGCCCTGCATTCCGGCAATCTCGATGAGCGAGAAGCCGCAGAAGAACTTCAAGTCCACGATCGACGCGAGCCGCGGGTCGACAGTCGCCAGCGCGTCCATCGCGTCGCGGACGGAGGTGAGCGCGGTCCGGTCCGGTATTTCGTCGGCGATGTCTCCCGTGAGGGACACGAACTCGAAGTCCCCGCCGCGCTTCTGGGATTGCCGGCTGCGTACGGAGTCGATGATGAGCCCACGCATCACCCGCGACGCATACACCATGAAGCTCCTGCGGTCGGGAAACACCGCGCGCACGCGCCGGGAGATATCCAGGTAGGTCTCGTGCAGCAGCGTCGTCGGGCCCAGGGTCGCGCTGGCGCCGCGTCTCGAGAGCTCGAGCTGCGCCATCGCGTGCAGCTCCTTATACAAGGCAGCAAGCAGTGTGTCCGCGGCGGCGCGGTCTCCCTGTTCGGCGGCCGCGAGGAGTGTGGAGGGACTGGAGTCCACGAAGAAAGGCTAGACTCTCGACGGCCAGGGAACGCCTGTGCCTTGAGGGGGCCGCCCTGCGGTTGGTGCACTCCAAGACACGGTGGTCTCCACTAGCTGGCGGGACCAGGACTCGAAAATTTGGTCGAGCTTCCCACAGGCTCACGACGATAGGATGTTTCCCGCCAATCCCTTTCTCAGCCTGCGAGGAAGAAGGCTGCGAGGTTCGATCGGTTTATGCCGAAGATCAGATTCCAAGCCAAGTTAACAGCCATCGGCTCGCGCACGATTCTCAGACTGCCGGACTCCGCCAGCAGCAAGCTGCCCTCGCGAGGGATGAGCGTCGTTGAAGGCACGTTCAACGGCCACGCCTTTCAGGCACCGCTTGAACCTGACGGAATGGGAAGCCACTGGTTCAGCGTCAGCAACGCGATGCTCAAGGCTGCGAGAGCAGACGTGGGCGACTCTGTGTTCGTTGCGCTGGAGCCGATAGCACGGTGGCCGGAGCCCAAGGTACCCGCGGACTTCGCGGAAGCGCTTGCCTCTGATCCGCAGGCGCGCACATTGTGGATGGACATCACGCCTGTGGCGCGCTGGGATTGGATTCGCTGGATAGGCTCAACGAAGAACCGTGACACGCGCGCGATCCGGATAGAAAAGACGCTTTCAAAACTCAGGTCAGGAAAGCGGGCCGCCTGCTGCTTCAACCGCAGTCAATGCACCGATCCTTCGATGTCGCGCAACGGCGTGCTTCTCGAACCAACGCCCGCCAGGAGACGTTGAGAGTCCGCTGGCCCTCCACGATTCTTCCCCTGGGCGACGGAGTATAGTGCGCGGATGCGCCGCCATGGTCGTTCCGCCATCATCGCCGCCAGCCTCACAATGGTCGCACTGGCCACCGGGTGCGGCACGCCGCCCACTGCCACTCCGATCACGGTCGGGAGCACGCGCTACGAAGATCTGACAACGCTCTTCGGCGACTGGCGAAGTTTCCAGCAGCCGAAGCGAGTCGACGGCGTGCCCGACTATTCAGCTGGCGCGATGGCCGCGCAACAACGCGACCTGACCGGATTCGTCAACCGCCTGGCCGCCATCGATCCGACGAGTTGGCCAATCCCGCAGCAGGTCGACTACTACGTCGTCCGCGCCGAGATGCGCGGCCTCGACTTCGATCATCGCGTGCTCAAGCCGTGGGCCAACAACCCGGCCTTCTACGTCACGGCTTACGGCGACGAAAGCGATCAGCCGGCGCGGGAAGGTCCGCTCGCCGCCGGTGGCGTGGACTTGTGGAAGGACACGTTCCCGCTGTCGGCAAACGATGCGAACGCGATCGGCGCCGGATTGCAACCGATTCCGGCGCTGCTGGAGCAGGCAAAGACGAACCTGACTGGCAACCAGAAGGATCTGTGGGCATACGGCGCGAAGTCCATCAAGGGTCAGAGGACGGACCTCACGGCATTTGCCGCGAAGCTGGGAGACACACAGCCGGGCCTCAGAGCGATTGTCGAGAAAGGCAGGGCCGCCACCGACACGCTGGCCGCGTGGCTCGAAAGCCAGGCGTCGAGTAAGACAGGACCGTCAGGCATCGGCATCGACAACTACAACTGGTATCTCAAGAACGTCCAACTGGTGCCTTACACCTGGCAGGACGAGGTCACGCTCATGGAGCGCGAGCTCGATCGCTCGGTGGCCTCTCTGGCACTCGAGGAACAGAAGCACTTAAAGCTGCCACCGCAAGTGCCGATCGCGAGCGCCGCTGAACACGACCAGCGATTCGGCGCCGCGGTGACCGAGTACATGGCGTTCCTCAAGGATCGCGACATCCTGACGATCCGGCCGGACATGGAGCCCGGGCTGCGCGCCCATCTCGGCCGCTTCTCCCCCGGCCCGCGCGAGTTCTTCGGCGAAGTCGACGCTCGCGACCCGGAGGTGATGCGCACGCACGGCTATCACTGGTTCGACAAGGGCTGGATGACGAATGTCGGCCATCCCAGCCCGGTGCGTAAGGTGCCGCAGCTCTACAACATCTTCAACACGCGCACCGAGGGCTTCGCCACCGCGTTTGAAGAACTGATGCTTCGGGCTGGCATGTTCGAGGCGCGTCCGCGCTCGCGCGAACTGATCTACATCCTGGTCGCCGAACGCGCCGCACGGGCGCTGGGGGACCTCCGCATGCACAGCAACGCGTTCACACTCGAACAGGCCTCTCAGTTTGCGTCGGAGCACACGCCGCGCGGCTGGCTCAGCATGAGCGGCGCCCTCGTCCGCAGCGAACAGCATCTGTATCTGCAGCAGCCGGCCTACGGCACGAGCTATCTGATCGGCACGATCGAGACCGACACGCTCATCGCGGAGCGTCTGCGCCAGCTCGGCGACACGTTCACGATGAAGCGCTTCATGGACGAGTTCAATGCGGTGGGTCTTGTGCCGATTTCTCTAGTCCGCTGGGAACTCACCGGCCAGTTGTCCGACGACGTGAAGCGGATGCTTGGACGGTAGCCATGGTCATCGCGGAATCACGGGTAACCGGATGCTGGACGGATGCGCCGCGTCGTGGACGATCCGCTGGTGCGCAGTTACGAACTTCGTATCGCGTTCGTTGTCGCCGCCCGTGTTGAGGTTCCGGTCGTACTTCGGAAAGGCGGCCGAGGCCACCGACACCCGCAGGCGATGCCCCCTGGGGATCACGATCGATGTGAACCACACGTCGATGTCGTACCTGGTGATCGCACCCGGCGTCAGCAGCGACGGCTTGTCGAATCCATTCCTGAATCGGGCGCGGGCGACGCCGTCCTGGATGCGCCATGCAGCGCCGGCAGGATCAACGTCGAGAATCATCACATTCCAGTCGGTATCGCGCGAGTCAGTCGCGGCCCAGAGCGTGGCCGCCATGGGACCCGTGATCTCCATCGCCTGATCGAGCGGCGGCGTGGTGTAGGTCAACAGGTCCTTCCGCTCGGCCTGCACGGTCTGGTAGTTCTCGTTGATACTGAGCTCCAGCTCTCGTGCGTCGACAAGATACGGTGTCGGGTTGCCCGGATCGTAACGTGTACTCGTCGGCGGGCTCCTGACCCGGCGCCGCAGTGCTCAGCCCGCCGCCGGCGCGCAGATAGTAGTTCGTCCACGACGTCCGCGCGAGCGGCCACTCGCGCTCCTGGCGCCAGGTGTTGTCGCCCTGAACGAAGAAATCGAGCGGCGCCTCCTTCTCGACCCCGTTGTCCAGCCCCTTCAGGTAGTGGTCGAACCACCGCAGTTGCAGCACGCGGGAATCGATCCGGGCCTGCGGCCCGAAGTTGCCGTTTACGTAGTCGATGCCCTTGTGCGCCCCCGCATCCATCACGACGCGCAGCGGCGGATGGTTCGGAAGCGACGCCATCACCGCGTAGTTCCGGATGGTCCCCCGCGCATCGTCGTGCCACCCGGCAATGCCGAGGACCGGCACGTTCACCCGATCGAGACGGCGTTCGATCGACAGCGAGCGCCAGTACGCATCGTCCTGCTGATGATCGAACCAGTCGTCCCAGTACTTCGGGCGTGGGCAGCCGGCCAGTTCCGCGCTCTCGATGACCGGCAAGTGATTGAATGCGCGGACCTCGTCAACGTTGCTGATGTCCGACATCGTTTCCTTGACGCCCGTGAGACAAAGCCACGGGACGATGGTCGGCGAGAAGACCATGTCGATGTACGGCACGATGCGCAGCGGATCTGCCGTCGCCACACCCGGCGCGATGGTCGTCAGGTGTGGCGGCTGCGCGATGGCGGCGTACCACGCGTAGAGACCCGGATTGGAACGTCCCACCATGCCGACCTTGCCGTTGCTGCCTGGGAGATTCGCCGCCCACTCCACGGCATCGTAGCCGTCCGGCTCCTGCATGGCGTTCATGTCGAGCACGCCGCCGGAGCCCCCGCGGCCGCGAACATCCTGCTTCACGTAGATGAAGCCGCGCGAGGCCCAGAACTCCCCCGCCACCGGGTCTGTCCGCAGGTACGGCGTGCGCTCCATGACGACGCCGAAGGGTCCGTTGCCGACGGGGCGCGCGACGTAGTTCATGAGCACTGTGCCGTCGCGGGCTTTCATGGGCATGGCGGGATCGATCGTGACTTTGAAGGTGGGCTCGGATACCGGCCCTCGCCACAGTGCGTACGCGGTTCCCATACCGGCGGAGTGGTGCGTCGGGTCAACCACACGCGATCGATTGGTTTGCCGGCCTGGACGATCTGGCCCGTGATGGTGTCGCCGCTCACAGTGCCGCGGATCGAGCGGTCGCCGCCGAGTGAGACGATCAGTGAGTCGCCCGTGAGCTCGATGGATGCGATCGTCTCGAGCGTGTCGCCGCTTCGACGCTTCAGCGATGCGCCGGTGGCGGACGGTCCCTCGAAGTGCGCGAACCCAAACCGCCGCCGCGTCTCGAACCCGCCGTTGGGTGATGCGCCCAGCATCCGCTCGAAGTCCCAATCGCCGGCCAGCGGCGACTTCACCGGCGCTCCCGCGCCACACGCCGCGAGGACCAGCGTAGCGCCAACGGCAGCCAGGACGCGCGTCATCAGACCCTCCGGCAAGAGTGTATCCGTTTGCATCGAGTCTCGACGCGAACGCTGACAGCGTGACGGGCACGGCCGCGCCGAGCGGAGTATGCTCTGTCCATGCGCACGATCGCTTCCGCCGTGGTGCTCCTCCTCACTGCCGCCGTCCCAGCGCTCGCACAAAGCAACTGGTTTCAGCCGGCGATACTCGAACGGCCCGACCTGAAGAAAGCCCTGCAGTCGGTGGACCAGCGCTCGTCGGCCATCGTCGACGAATGGATCCGCCTGGTCGAGATCCCGGCGCCGTCGCGCAAGGAGCAGGCCCGCGCGCAATACGTCCGCGCCGAAATGCAGAAACTCGGACTCTCCGATATCCGGGTGGACGACATGTCGAACGTCAGCGGTGTGCGCAAGGGATCCGGCGGCGGCCCGACGGTCGTCTTTTGCGCGCACACCGACACGGTGTTCCCCGAGGGAACCGAGCTGAAGGTGAGGCGCGACGGCGACATCCTTCGCGCGCCTGGCGTCGGCGACGACACCTCGAACGTGATCGCGGTGCTCGAGATGTTCCGCGCCCTGAACCGTGGCGGCGTGCAGACGAAGGGCGACCTGGTGTTCCTCGCGAGCGTGCAGGAAGAACTCGGCCTGCTCGGCGCCAAGCACTGGCTCGAAACCAGCGGCTATAAGCCGGACATGTTTATCGCCGTGGACGTCGGCGCCAACCAGGTGTGGTACGGCGCGCTGCGGATCAGCCAGTACAAGTTCTATTACAACTCGGACGGCGCCCACACGATGGAGAGCCGCGGCGGTCCGAACCCGGCAAAGGCGGTCGCGAAGGCGATCGCGGCCGTCTACGATATTCCGCTGCCGCCGGTGGCCGAGGGACTCGACTCGTTCAAGCTTCCGGTGGCGAACGTCGGGATGATCGGCGGCGGGACCGTCGTGAACGCCGTGGCGCGCGAGGCGTGGTTCTCCGTGGATCTACGCTCGCTCGACACGCCGACGCAAGCGAAGCTGGAGCAGGCGGTCGAGGCGGCGGCGCGGCACGCGGCCGAGCAGGAAGGCGTCGCCTTCCACATGGAAAAATCCGTCCTGCAGGACTACTCGAAGGCGAGGCCGAAGGAGGAACGGCTCAATCATCCGCTGGTGCAGACGGCGCTCGCCGTCAGCAATCATTTCCGCAAGGCGGGCACGCCGGCCATCGTTCCCGCCGACGTCGGGTCCACCGACGCCAACAACGCCGTCGCGCTGGGCATTCCAGCCGTGGCCATCGGCGCGACGTTGGAGCACATGCCGCATCGCCTCGAAGAGACGGCCGAAGCCGGCAGCATCGTGCCCGGCATCAAGTCGCTGATGACGCTCGCGGTGACGCTCACCAGCCACCAGTAGAAACGGCGAACGCGCGAATCGTCCGCCTCCCTACTTGGACGGGTCGAGCGCGTTGAGGACAATCTGCCCGTTACTCATGATGAATAGCGGGTTCTGCAGGACCCATTGTTGCGCAGGCAACCGCGATCAGGTCGGCTTCGAACCCCGGTTCGAGGCTGCCTGTCTTCTTCTCGAGGCCGAGCAACTCGGCGCCGCCGATTGTCGCCGCCTGTATCGCCGCAGCGGCATCAGCCCCGCATCGACGAGATGCGCGATCTCGCCGGGCACTCGCGCGACGCTGCGGCGGCTGTACTCGGTGTCCGCCCCCGTCGCGAACTTCACACCGATCCGGACCGCGCGCTGAATGGCGACACGCAACTGGGGCAGCATGAAGCGCGAGCGTCTGTCCCAGCCGGGATCGTCGTAGTCGCCCCCGGCGTCGCTCATGTCGGCCAGCGCGGAATAGGTTCGGCACGAACCATACGTTGTTGTCCTTCATCATGCGGAGCGTCGCTTCCGACAGGAACGTCCCGTGTTCGATGCTGCGGACGCCGGCGCGCACGGCGTTGGCGGCGCCCTCGTCGCCGTGCGCGTGCGTCTCGACTGGAATGCCGCGGCGCTGAGCCGTCTCGACGACGGCGCGCAACTGCGTTCGTCGAACAGGAAGTGCCGAGGGTCCGTGTCGGGGAGCCCGGCGCGGTAGAGGTCGCGCTCGTCTTGATGACGTCCACGCCACGATCGAGATTGACCTGCGTACGCGCCGGATCTGCTCTGGCGCGATGAGAACCGACAAACTCGAACAGTCGCGGGTCGGACAAGACGTCGCTGTCGAGGTGCGGCTGCAGGTGGACGCCAGCGGCCATCACATCGGGTCCCGCCAGATGTCCGCTCCTCACCATGTGGCGGCGCGCCACGTCGGCGTACATCGGCACGCCGGCGCTGCGGGCCGTCGTCACGCCGGAGAGCAGCGCCGTTTTCGCGCCGGCGAGATCGGAGATGTGCGCGTGCGCGTCGATCAGGCCGGGCAGCACGACGGTGCCGCGCGCGTCGACGACCTGGGCGCCTGGCGGCGGAGCCGCGGCGCCGACCGACACAATCGTCCGTCCCTGCACGACCACGGTCGCGTCCGGAGTGAACGAGCCGCGGCGGACATCGAGCACCGTCGCGTGCGTCACCGCCAACAGGCGGGGCTGTTGCGCGGCGACCACTGCCCGCCGCCGCCATCGCCGCAGCCGTGACACACCCCGCCAACCGACGTCCGAGATGCTTCATGGCGGCGTCTCCTTCTGAGGCCGCAGTATACGTTGCGAGTCTGCTCAGCATTGCGGTCGAGAGGATCGTCGTACGCCCGAATCGACTCGCCGATCGTTGAGACCCGTTTGCCGACTCCTTTCGTGCCGCGGCGAATGGAAGTCCCAGATGGGGCGCGTGCGTCACCGGCGCATTCTTCTCACAGGTGCTTCTGGCGCTGGCGCTCGCCGCGACAGCATTGGCGCAGTACGGCGGACCGCGTGGGCCTTTTCACGAGTACCCGGACGTTGATTAGTACGACGGACGCTTCACATTCGCCCGCATCAAATATCAGACTGCGCCCGGCGGCTACTGGTACGGCGGCTGGCCCAGCTGGGGCCACGGCTACCCGCTCTCAGAGCAGAACCTGATGAGCATCATGCGCGAGACCACCTACCTGGCCCCGCATGTCGAGGAGATCAATGCGCTTGCCTTCGACGATCCCGCGTTGTTCCGCTATCCGATCGCGTACATCATCGAGCCCGACTGGTGGTCGATGACCGAGAGCGAAGCCGTCGCCATGCGCACGTACATGCAGAAGGGCGGCTTCATCATCGTCGACGACTTCAAGCCGATGCGGCGGCGGTTCCCGGGATGGAGCTCGTACGACGATCGGCTGGGCGTCACCTACGGCAGCGGCTGGAGTGTCCTCGAGACCTACATGAAGCGGGTCTTGCCCGACGCGCGCTTCTACGATCTGGACGCAACGCATCCCATCTTCCACTCATTCTTCGAGATCGACGACCTCGATGTCGTGCCGCAGATCTTCAGCATCGGCGGCCGTCCGGTCTTCCGCGGGCTGTTCGAGGACAACGATCCGTCCAAGCGCCTGCAGATGGTCGTCAACTACAACACCGACGTCTCGCAGTTCTGGGAGTGGTCGAGTTTCGGGCTGCGTCCAGTGAGCGAAACCAACGAGGCCTACAAGATCGGCGTCAACTACGTGATCTACGGTCTCAGCCACTGACCTGTACCGTAAACGGCCCGCGATGGGTCAGCGGGAGACGCTC
>CAWCDQ010000041.1:0-40341 GCA_963794305.1 uncultured Acidobacteriota bacterium
GCGATCGCCCAGGGCCGGCGCCGAGCCGTCGGTCGTCGAGTACCGGCTCCCGGCACCGACAGGGGATCGTTTCTTCGAGGCACGGCTCGTCAGTTGCGGACCGGATTGCATGCTCACGATTGTTCGCGACATCACGTCGCAGAAGCTCGTGGAGATGCAATTCCAAATCAGCCAGGATTGATACGCGCTCGCCACGGCCGCCGCGGGTGTCGGCGTCTGGGATTGGAACGCCGAGACCGGCGAGCTCTATGTGGATCTCGAGGTGATGCGGATTCTCGGGTACGCCGAAGACGAAAAGGTCGACTATCGCGTCGACTGGAATCGGCTCGTTCATCCGCAGGATCTGGAACGGATGAAGGCCTGCGTGTTCGACTGCGTCGAAGGGCGCCGCGAGAACTACGACATCGAGCATCGGATGCTCCACAAAGACGGCAGCCTTCGCTGGTTCCACACACGCGGGTCGTCCGTGCGGCATCCCGACGGCAAGCCTTACCGCGTCCTCGGCACGTTCACGGACGTCACCGATCGGAAGCGTGCCGAAGAGACGCTGCTGACGCGCGAAACCACGCTGCGCGAAAGCTACGCGGAGATTCAGATGCTCGGGGGGCGGCTGATTGCCGCGCAGGAAACCGAGCACAAGCGGCTGGCGCGCGAACTCCACGACGATCTGAGTCAGAAGCTCGCACTGCTGGCCATCGACGCGGAGCAGCTCGCAAAGGATGCGCCGGACTTCGCCGAGCGCGCGGATCGCATCGCGCGGCGTGCCGGCGAAATCGCCAGCAACGTGCACGAGGTCTCACACCGGCTCCATCCATTCAAACTCGACGTGCTGGGGCTCGTCGCGGCGGTCCAGAGCGTGTGCAACGACGTCTCGGCGCAACACGGCCTGGTGGTGGAATTCCACCACCAGCAGGTGTCCGAGGCCCTCTCCTCGGAAGTCGTGCTGTGCGTATACCGGATCGTGCAGGAAGCGCTGCGCAACATCGTGAAGCACAGCCACGCGCAGCGCGCCTCGGTCCACCTCGAACAGCAGGGCCCGCATCTCACGCTCAACATCGCCGATTCCGGTGTCGGATTCACACCCGGGACACTGGAGCACAGCGGCCTCGGGCTCGTGAGCATCCGCGAGCGTGTGAACCTTCTCGGCGGGCAGATGGTCATCCGCAGCGCGCCGGGCAGGGGCACGCGCCTCGGCGTGCGTGTGCCGGTCGACTCGAAGGTGGCGCAGGCGCGGGAGGCGGCGTTCGGATCGCAGATCGCGGAGTCCGCCTAGCGCGTGCGCCTCACCTTTGACATGTTCGATCGCCGCCGGGCATAATGCGAATGGTCATGTTGCATTCGGCTTTCAGTGTCGTCCCCCAGACGTACCGGCTCGCCCTTATTGGCAGCCTGTACACGGGTGTCGCTGCCTGAAAGCCGGAAGCTAGCGTTTTTCTTCGAACCACGCCCTTCCGGAAGCTCCTCCGGAAGGGCGTTTTTATTTCCGGGAGCTTCCGCGGGGCGACACGGAGTGGTCGCCATGCAGCCCGCCGTTGAACTGCGTGAACTCTGCAAGTCGTTTCGCGTCCGCCGGCCTCGTGCCGGCGGCCTCGGGCGCCGCCTGTCCAGCCTCCTCGCGCCGCGAACCGAAGCAGTGCCGGCAGTGGATCGCTTGTCGTTCTCGATCGCGGCAGGCGAACGCGTCGCGTTCATCGGCCCCAATGGCGCCGGCAAGTCGACGACGCTGAAGCTGCTCGCCGGCATCCTGCAGCCGGACGCCGGCGAGGTGCGCGTGCTGGGATTCGTGCCGTCCCGCCAACGGACCGAGCTCGCCTTCGAGATCGGCACCGTCTTCGGGCAGCGCTCACAGCTGTGGTACCAGCTGCCGCCCCGGGACACGTTCGATCTGCTCGGCCGCGTGTACGACATCGAGCGGCGCGAACATGCCAGGCGCATCGAGACGCTGACGTCGGTGTTCGCGCTCGGTTCGCTGATGAACACGCCCGTTCGCCACCTGTCGCTCGGTGAACGGATGCGCTGCGAGATCGCCGCGAGCCTGCTGCACTCGCCTCGCATGCTGTTTCTCGACGAGCCGACGATCGGTCTCGACGTGTCGGCCAAGGCGGCGATTCGCGAGCTGCTGCTGGCGGAATCCGAGCGGGAGGGCAGGACGCTGCTGCTGACGTCGCACGACACCGGCGACATGGAATCCGTGTGCGAGCGCGTGATCGTGATTCACCAGGGCCGGCTGTTGTGGGACGACTCGATCGGCGCGCTTCGCAAGAGCTTCCTGACGGCCAAGCGCGTGACGTTCTGGAGCGAGGCCGAGCGCCTGGAACTGATGCTGCCGGGTGTCCGCGTCGTGGCGTCCGGCGCACACCGGACCGAGCTCGAGATCGCGTCGGACGTCACGCCGCTCGGCCAGGTCGTGGATGCGGCGCTCCGGCAATCGTCCATCAAGGACATGGTGATCGAGGATGCGCCGCTCGACGAGGTGATCCGCGCGTTGTACGCGCATGCGGAGAGGGGATGTGTCACATGACGCTGAACTATGTGGCGAAGCACGCGGCGTATGCGCGCATCGCGATCGCGCAAGGCCGGCGCGAGCGCGGCGAGCTCTATGGGCGCATGGTCTTCTTCGTGGTGATCCTCGGGGTGTTCTCGAGCCTGTGGCGAGCCGTCGGCGAGACCGGACTGGCGATTGCCGCCGATCCGAAGGCCCTCGTCTGGTATCTGGCGGCGACGGAGTGGATCCTGCTCAGCGCACCGCAGATTCACATCGACATTCAGGAGACGATTCGCCGCGGCGACGTCGTGTACCGGCTGGGTCAGCCCGCGTCGTTCGTGATGGCCGAGTTCGCCGCCGGCATGGGCGCGGTCGCGCTTCGGATGCCCGTGCTCGGCGCAACGGCGTTCGTCTGCGCGTTCGGGTTCACGCGTTGGACGCCGCCCCTCGCGACCATTGCGCTCTTCATTCCGTTCGCCGTTGCCGCGGTGGCGATGCTCGTGGCGCTGCACCTGTGGATCGGGATGCTCGCGTTCTGGATGCAGGATGTGGCCCCCGTGTTCTGGCTGACCCAGAAGCTGATGTTCATCTTCGGCGGGCTGATGCTGCCGCTGACGCTGTATCCCGCGTTCATGCAGAGGGCCGCGGCGTTGACGCCGTTTCCCGTGATGCTGTTCACACCGGCATCGCTGATGCTCGGGACCGGATCCGTGCGGCCGCTGATCCTCGCTCGCGATCTCGTGCTCTGGGGCGCCGCGATGGCTGCGGCGGTTCAGTGGACCTATCGGCGGGCGGTGGCGGGATTGACGGTCAATGGTGGGTAGATGGCTCGAGGCAGGTGTCTGATGACTCGATTGGCAAATACGCTCGGCTTCGCGCGCGCGCTCGTCGCGACCAACATCAAGGCGTCACTGGCGCTGCGCGGAGCGTTCGTCGTGCAGGCGCTGTTCATGGCGCTCAACAACGTCACGTTCTTCGTGTTCTGGTGGGTGCTCATGCAGCGGACGCCCTCCCTGCGCGGGTGGCGCCTTGTCGACATTCAGGTGCTGTTCGGAGTGGTCGCCGCCGGCTACGGCCTGACCGTGACGCTGGCTGGCGGCGTGCGCTATCTCGGACAGGCGATCGAGGAGGGTGTGCTCGACACGCTGCTCACGCAGCCAAGGCCGGTGCTGCTGCATGCGCTCGGACTCCGCCTGCAGCCGTCGGGCTTCGGCGACATGCTCTCGGGACTGCTGTTCATCGCGTGGTCGGGTCAGCTCTCCTGGCGCACGGCGCCGGCCGTCGTGCTGGCCGTTGTCGCCAGCGCGCTGGTGATTGTCGCCTGCGGAATCGTTTTCTTTGGCCTCGCGTTCTGGCTGGGCCGCGTAGATACGGCCGCGCGACAGCTCTGGGAACTGCTGCTGACGTTCTCGCTGTATCCGGAGCCGCTCTTCGGCGGCGCGCTGCGGTTTGCGCTCTTCACCGTGCTGCCCGCGGGGTTCGTGGGCTATCTGCCCGCCAGGGTCATCCGGTCACCATCGATGCCCGACATGTTGATGCTCGTCGTCGGCGCGTTGCTGTACCTCGTGTTCGCGGTCCAGGTGTTCCAGGCAGGTCTGCGCCGCTACGCGTCCGGGAGCCGGTTTACGACCTTCGGATGATCGCGCCCAAGCAGGGGACGACCTTCAGGTCGTCCCGCGTACGGGCCGGGCCTGAAGGCCCGGCCCTACATAAGTGGCGGTCACTGCGAAGCGTGGTATACAGTCCGCCGTGTGCAGAACGCACTCCAAACGGTTTCGCGATCGTGTTGATCCTCCGGTATCGCCGGTGAATCACTCCCGTCGCACGTGTTCCGCGCTCGTCTACGTTGTCGCGCTTGCGGCAGCCTTCACTGCCGCGCCGCTGCTCGCGCAGCCGCCCGCGTCGATCCAGGACCTGGCGCATCCACAAGGAACCAACGCCGGCATCTTCGCGTTCACCGGGCGCTGTGCCACCTGTCACGACACCGGGAAGGGCGGCGCCACGGATCGCTACGCGCTGAACCGGCATACGCCGGAGGAAGTGCTCGCCTCGATCACCACCGGCAGCATGGCGCAATACGCGCAGGGGCTGAGCGACTACGAGAAACGTGTGGTGGCGGTCTATGTCGGCGGCCGCCCGCTCGGATCCGCCGATGCCGGTGACGCCGCCCGGATGAAGAACCGCTGCGAGGCGGTGCCGGCCTTCGCCCCGGCACCAGCCTCGGACTGGATCGGCTGGGGATTCGATCGCGGCAACTCCCGCTTCCAGACGTCTCCGGGGTTGACCGCCGCGGATACTCCACGGCTGACGCTGAAGTGGGCGTTCGGTTTTCCCAACGGCAACTCTGCCTACGGTCAGCCGGCAGTGGCCGGCGGCCGCGTGTTCGTCGGCGCCGACACCGGCTTCGTGTATTCGCTCGACGCGTCGAGCGGGTGCATTCACTGGTCGTTCAGGGCCAACGCCGGCGTGCGCACGGCCATCAGCATTGGCCGCGGAAACGCGGCGCACCGCTTCCTGGCCTACTTCGGGGATGTGAAGGGCAACGTGTACGCGGTCGACGCCCAGACGGGCGCTCGAGTCTGGCAGCAGCGGATCGACACGCATCCGGTTGCGCGCGTGACCGGCGGGCCGACGCTGGTCGATGGACGCCTCTACGTGCCGATCTCGTCGCTCGAAGAATCCGGCGCGGGCGATCCGAGATATCCCTGCTGCACATTCCGCGGCGGCGTCGCGGCGTACGACGCCCTGACCGGCAGGCGCGTGTGGAAGTCGTACACGATTCAGCAGGAGCCGATTCCGGTGAAGCGGACGTCGAAAGGCGTTCAGTTGTGGGGCCCCGCCGGGGCCGGAGTCTGGTCGTCGCCGACCGTCGATCTCAAACGGCGCGCGGTCTACGTCGCCACGGGCAACGGCTATACGCAACCGGCCGCCGCCGCTTCCGACGCCGTCGTCGCATTCGATCTCGAGACCGGCGCCCGCCTGTGGACGAAGCAGGTGATGGCCAACGATGCCTACGTGCGCGAGTGTCCCGGGAAATGGCGTCCCAACGTTCCGACCGAAAACAAGTCCGAGACCTGCCCCGATGAATTGGGCCCCGACATGGATTTCGGCAACGCGCCGATCCTTCGCACGCTGCCGAACGGACGGTCGCTCATCGTGATCGGTCAGAAGGACGGTCACGCGTGGGCGCTCGATCCGGACAGGAAGGGCGAGGTGGTCTGGAGCACGCAGATCGGCCGGGGCCTCGAGACCGGAGGCGGCGCCATCATGTGGGGCTCGGCGGCGGACGATGAGCTGGGCTATTTTCTGGTGACGAGGACCACGCCGGATCTCGGGCTTGCGGGAGTGCGCCTCGCCAGCGGGGAAATAGCGTGGCGCGCCTCGCCCCCCGACGGCGGTGCGGCGCCGGTGACCGTGATTCCCGGCGTCGTGTTCGTCGAATCGAGCGCGGGGAAGATTTATGCCTACTCGACAGCCGATGGCAAGGCGCTGTGGCAATTCGACTCGGCTCGGGAATTCGAGACGGTCAACGGCGTGCCGGCCGCGGGAGGCAATATCAGCTCCGCCGGTGCGGTGGTTGCCAACGGCATGGTGTTCGTGCCGTCGGGCTATTCAGACCTCGGCAACGGCGTCCGCGGCAACGTCCTGCTCGCCTTCGGCGTGAAGTGAGCGTGACACCATCCACCGTGAGGAGCGCGATGATCCGCACACGCACGATCGCTCTGCTGACCACCTTCGTCGCGGCCGTAGGCGTCACCGGTGCGCTGAGCGTCGCGGCGCCGCACGCGCAGGCGCCGAAGCGAGTCGCGCTGGTCGGCGGCATGCTGCTGACCGGGTACGAGATTCCACCGATTCACCACGCCGCGGTGGTGATCGAGGGCAGCAAGATCGTCGCGGCCGGACCGGCGTCCGAGGTCAAGATTCCCGCCGACGCCACGATCGTGGACACCAGCGGTCGCGCGATGCTGCCGGGCCTGATTGAAACCCACGGCCATCTCGTCGTGCTCGGCCACGGCAGCTACGACACCTGGTTTCCCTGGATCAACAGCCACGGCGGCGACGCGATGATGACGCGGGTGATGGAAATCTCCGCGCGGCAACTGCTGATGGCCGGCGTGACGACCACCGTCGATCTGGGCGCGCCGCTGAAACCGATCCTCGCCATCCGCGACCGCATCAACAAGGGCGACGTGGTCGGTTCGCGAATGCTCGTGAGCGGGCCGTGGATTGCCCATCTGGCCGGCGCCGCAGGAAGCGGGGCCATGCAGGTCGGGTTCGGCGGCCTCAACATCGCGACACCGCAGGAGGCGGAGCGGGAAACCGAGCGGCTCGCGGCGGCGGGCGTCGACGTGATCAAGGCGCACGCCGGCCTGACCCTCGAGGACTACAAGGCGATCGTCGGCGCCGCGCACCGTCACGGGATCAAGGTCTACGCCCACGTCTACGCCGAGCAGGACGTCCGGCACGCGCTCGACGCCGGCGTCGATATCCTGCAGCATGTCGGCTCTGCCGGCACCGCGCCGCCCTACAGCAAGGAGCTCATCACCGACATCGTCAACGCCGGCCGCCCGGTCGTCGTGACGGCGGCGCACCGCGCCTGGATGTACGAAGACACCGCGGCGTTCCCGGAACGGCTGCAGGATCCGGACCTCAGGAAAGCGTTTGGTCCCGACATCTACGCCGAAGTACAGGACTCGCTCAAGACCTGGTGGGCGCTGGCCTACTTCCAGCGGACCGATCGCGAGATGCTGTACCGCGAGCGCGGCGTGAAACAGTTCATCGAGGCGGGGGCGGTCATGGGCATGGGGACCGATTCCGGCACGCCGATGAACTTTCACAGCGAAGCGCTGTGGCGGGAGATCAAGGTCCACGTCGACATGGGCATGACGCCGATGCGGGCCATTGCGGCGGCGACGCGGGTGAACGCGCAAATCATCGGCAAGGCGCGCGACCTGGGGTCGATCGAGCCCGGCAAGATCGCCGACATCATCGTCGTCAACGGCAATCCGTTGTTCGACATCACCGCGCTGTCGCACGTCGAGATCGTGATGAAGGACGGCGTCGTCTACAAGGGTGGGCCGGCGGTGGACGGGAAACCGCGCAGCACCGGCGCAAAGTAACGTCGCCTGGAACGAGGAGCCGCGATGCCTCAGTTGATACGCCGAATCGTGTTCGTTGCGCTGATCGTGGTCGCGTCCGGCGGGGTCGCGCTGCGCGGCCAGGATCCCGACGGCGGCGCCGGCCGCGGCCGCCCGCTCGTCGCTCATCGTCCGTCGGTGCCGGGCATCCACGGCCTGGTCACGGCGGGACATCCGCTCGCGGCCATGGCGGGCCTGCAGATTCTGATGAAAGGCGGCAACGCCATCGACGCGGCGGTCGCGGTCGGCGCCGCGCTGAACATGATGGAACCGCAGATGAACGGCATCGGCGGCAACGGCTTCATGACCGTCTACGACAAGAAGAGCGGTCGCGTCTACTCGCTCGCCATGGCCGGCGCCGCGCCGAGGGCGATGAAGGCGGCGGACATGACGCCGGATACCCTGGACTGGGGCGTGACCGCGGGCATCGTGCCGGGCAACCTTGGCGGCTATGTCACGGCGCTGGAGCGATTCGGCACGATGAGCCTTGCCGACGTGTTCGCGTCGGGCATCGACTACGCCGAGCACGGCTATCCGATCGATCCGTCGCTGGCCGCCGCCATCTCGCGCGCCAAGAACAAACTCGAAGCCTTCCCGACGACCGCGAAGGTCTTCCTTCCGAGCGGTCGCGCTCCGGAGGCGGGCGAATTGTTCCGCAATCCGGATCTCGCCGCGACGCTGCGCAAGGTCGTCGAGGCCGAGCAGGGCGCGCTCAAACAGAAGAAGACGCGCGCGCAGGCGCTCGAAGCCGCGTTCGACCGCTTCTACAAGGGCGACATCGCGCAGGAGTTCGACCGCTTCTTCCGGGAGAACCACGGCGTGATGACCGCCGCGGATCTGGCTGCCTATCGGCCCGAGTGGCAGGAACCGGTTCACGTGACGTACCGCGGCTACGACGTCTACAGCAACCCGGCGACGTCGCGCGGCGGCATCGAACTGGCGATGCAACTGAATCTGGTCGAAGGATTCGACCTCGCGAAGATGGGCGCGAACAGCCCGGAAGCGCTGCACCTCCTGATCGAAGCGATCAAGCTCGCAAAGGCCGACGTCTATCGCTACGTGGCGGATCCGAAATTCACGCAGGTGCCGATGGCGGGCCTGCTCTCGAAGAACTACGCCGAGGTCGCGGCGCAAGTTGATTGAGTCGCGCAAGGCGATGGTCTATCCGGCCGCCGGAGAGCCGACGCGTTTCGGAGGCACGGCGACCGGCGCCGCGCCGGCGCCGCGCAGGCCAGGCGGCCCGCAGTTCGACGACCGCTACGAGACCGAGCGCGACACGACCAGCTTCTCGATCGTCGACCAGTACGGCAACGCCGTCGCCTGCACGCCGACGCTTGGCGGCGGATTCGGTGCGGGCGTCGTCGTCGGCAATACCGGGCTGCTGTTGAACAACGGCGACCGACTGGGATCCTCGTCACCGTATCCGGACAACGTGAACTACGTGCGCGGCGGGCAGATTCCGCTGCTCAACAACTCGCCGACCATCGTGCTGAAGGACGGCAAGGTGGCGATCGTCTTCGGTACACCCGGCGGCGAGACGATCGGTCAGACCGAGTTCCAGATGCTCGTCAACCTCATCGACTTCCATATGCCGGTGCAGCAGGCGGTCGAGCACCCGCGCTTCGTGCTCGACGCCAAACCGAATTTCTACAAGCCCGGATCGGAGATCGCCGTCACGATCGAGAGCCGCGTTCCACCGGCCGCGCTGAAGGCGCTGACGGAATGGGGACACACGCTGGCGCCGACGTCGGATTTCACCGCCGCCGCCGGCGGCATGCAGGCCATCGTCGTCGATCTCGCGAAAGGCACGATGCTGGCAGGCGCCGACCCGCGCCGCACCGGCTATGCCGTCGGCTGGTAAAGACCAGCCTGAAGATTCTTCATGGCGTTTTCCATTCCGATGTAGTGCAGGCCTTCAGGCCTGCCCGATCGTGGCAACAGGCCTCCGCGTTCTTCGCGGTCTCCGCGGTTTCTTCTGTTCATCGGGCGCCTGTCGTGGTTCGACGATCGTCGTCAGCGCGCCGGATGATAAACTCGCGTGATGTCTCAAATCCCAGCAAGCTATGTGATGGGACATGACGACCGCGAGCGCCGGCGTCTCTCCCTCCAGGCCTCCATTCTCAACCCGTTGTCGGATCAACTCCTGAGGCGCGCCGGTCTTTCGGCCGGTCTTCGCGTGCTCGATATCGGCTGCGGCGTCGGAGAGTTGTCGATGGTTGCGGCCCGCCTGGTCGGGCCCAGGGGCCGCGTGACCGGCATCGACATCGACGAAGGAGCGCTGGCGCTCGCCGCGAAGCGGGCGCGCGAACAGGGTCTCGATCACATCGACTTCGCGCACGGCGATATCGGCGCGTACCGGACAGACGCGTCGTACGACGCGGTGATCGGCCGCCACATCCTCATTCACACACCTGATCCCCGCGTCGTCGTGGGGATGGCCCACTCGCTGTTGAATCCCGGCGGCGTCGCGGTCTTTCAGGAATACGACTTCAGCGTGATTCATTGCCCCTTCGCGGATGCGCCGGTATACGAACGGACCTGCGAGATCTTCCGGCTGTTCTTTGCAAAGGCGGCGCACGGGAAGATCGGCACACGACTGTTTCAGCTGCTGATCGAGGCAGGATTTCCGTCGCCCGAATGCCGCGCGGAGTATCCAATGGACGGCGGCGCCGAGAGTCCGTTCTACGAGTGGTTCGCCGAATCGCTCCGAAGCATCCTGCCGCGCGCGGCGGCGCTCGGCATCGCCGGAAGCGACGAGGTCGCGGGCATCGATTCGCTGGCCAACCGTCTCAAGGAAGAGACGATCTCGCACGGCGGCTGCATGCCCGGCCCCGCCATGGTCGGCTGCTTCGCGCGCAAGCGGTGATCGCCCATCGCTGTAGCTGGACAGATCTCCAGTGCCGGATGCCAGTCTCTGTAGAGTCCGGCTTGCGATGTTCACGCGCGGTTTCTTCTTATCCGTCCACTATCTCGGCTGAACGATCGTCGTGAGGGCGTCCACGGCGACGTCGCGCAGTTGCTGTGTGGACCCGTCCGGCCATCGAATGCGCACCTCGTCCACGCGCGTGCGATCGCCGAGGCCGAAGGTGAGCACTCGTTCCGACTGCGAGAGGTAGCCTCGTGTCGGCATCACGGTCTGACGCTGCGTCTGGGTGCCGGCGCGAACCTCGACGAGGGATCCGATCGCGTCACGGTTGGACCGCGTGCCTTGAAGCGAAAGACGCAGCCAGTGATGACCCGGCGGCTGATCGTTGCGCAACAGCCGTGGCGGTCCTTTCACGGCGGTCAGCACGAGGTCGAGATCGCCGTCGCCGTCGATGTCGGCGACGGCCGCGCCGCGCGCGACCATGGGCCGCGCCAGATCAGGCGACATGGTCGCCGTCACCGGCGCGAGCACGGGGCGGCCGGCGCCGCCCGTGTTCCAGAACAGATGGGGCGGCTGGGCGTACTGCTGGCTCGCCTGGACCTTGTTGATCTCGTCTTCGATGTGCCCGTTGGCGGTCAGCAGATCGAGCCGGCCATCGAGGTCGTAGTCGAGGAAGAGCACCCCAAAGGTCAGCGCGCCGCGGCTCGCCGGGCCGATGCCGGCGACGATCGCCTCGTCGGCGAACTGCAGCGGCTGTTGCTGCGAGACGTACAGCGCCGTCATTTCGTTCGCGAAGTTGCCGATTGCGATGCCGAGCGAGCCGTCGTTGCGGAAGTCGGCCGCGTCGATCCCCATCGCGCTGCGGCTGTTGCCGTAAGGATCGAACGCCACGCCCGTCCTCGCGCCAATCTCCTCGAACGTGCCGTTCTGCCGGTTGTGAAACACGAAGTTCTGGACGGTGTCGTTCGAGACGACGAGATCGGGCCAGCCGTCCTCGTCGAGATCGACGGATACGACGCCGAGCGACTTCGCCATCGGCACGCGCGTCGCCGGGTTCGTGATCTGGAGGCCGGCGCGCGCGGCCACCTCGGTGAAGTGTCCGTGGCCGTCGTTTCGATAGAGATAGGGAAAGGTCCCCTCGAAGGTGCGCGGCGGCCCGTAGGCGCGGCCGAGGCCGACGAGCCGGAAGTCCTGCTGGAAATCGATCGCCTTCGACCAGCGGACGTAGTTGCACACGAAGAGATCGAGATTCCCGTCGCGGTCGTAGTCGACCCAGGTGGCGCACGTGCTCCATTGATCGGCGCGGCCTCCGACGCCGGCCGCCTGAGTGACGTCGGTGAAGTGTCCACCGACATTGTGGAAAAGGTGATTGACGCCGACGGCGGTGACGAACAGATCGGTCCAGCCGTCGTTGTCGTAGTCCGCTGCGGCGACGCCCATGCCGTAGATGTCGGCGCCCAGCCCGGAGCTGGCCGTGACGTCGGCGAAGCGTCCGCCGCCGACGTTTCGGTACAACACGAGCCGGGAGCGGGCAGGTGGATCGTGCCTTGTCCCCGCGGATGGCCACGGCCGCGAGTCGACGAAGAGCAGGTCTGGCTTGCCGTCGTTGTCGAAATCCAGGAAGGCGACCCCTCCGCCCATCGTTTCCGGCAGCAGCTTGTCTCCCGCGGCGCCGTTCTCGTGCGAGAACGTGATGCCGGCCTCCCTGGTGATGTCGACGAACGCGGCGGTTGGCGGCGCCACCGCAGGCAGGGAAGTGCGGACAGGCAGAGGAGCGTCCGGCTTCACGCGCTCCAATCCGCGACGCATCCAGAGGACCGCGATCGTGACCCCAACGATGGCGGCGAGAGCAATGACGCGTGCGGTCGATCGGCTGAGGCGCATCAGCGCAGCGGGTAGATGACGATCGATTGAGCCGCGTGATTGGCCGCGGCGTTCGCGAGCCGATGGGTCGCGATCGCGCGATCGCGCGCGTTGTCGTCGGGCTTGTAGCGGGCGTGCAGCGCGGAGTGGTCGGCGGCCTGCCTGGAGTCCCCGAGTTGAGCGTAAATCAGGCTGAGGACGTAGTGAGCGGTCACGTTTTCGGCGTCGAGCTGAAGCGTGCGCTCGAACTGCGCGGCCGCCTTCCGCAGGTACTGGCGCCGCCCGGCTTCCGCTGACGGTCCGCGCTCGACCTTGGACCGTTCGAAGAGCGCCTGACCGAGCTCGTTGATGACCTCGTAGTCGGCGCTGAAATCGAATCGCCGCGCTCCGACTTCGGACGGGCCTGTGGCGAGGACGCGCTCGAAGTCTTCGATAGCCTGATCGAGATACCCGTTCTCCTTGTTCACCAGGCCGCTCAGCCACGCGACCGTCCACGGCGGCGCGCCTGCCGCCGACGCGCGCCGCAGCGCGCCGGCAGTGTCGTCGAGGCGTCCTTCCTTGAAGTAGACGCGGGCCAGGTTCAGCGCGCCATCGGGCCGGCCGAACCGCTCGACTTCAGTGAACGCGTCAGCAGCCTGTCGCAACTCGCCCTTCTCGCTGCCGGTCGTGCCTTCGAGCAGCAGCCCGATGCCGTAGTCGTTCCATCGTTCCCAGGCGTTCACGGGTGACGCCTGCGCAGCGGTCTCAGAAGGCATACCGGCAATCGGGAACGTGACGTGGTCCGACGCGATCGTCGTGATCGGCAACTCCGGCGCGCCGGCCCCCAATGAATACGTCGTGAAGTAGCGCGTGAACTTGCGGTACTGCAGCTTGATCTCGATGTCGAGCGGCGCGGTCAGGCCCGCCGGCACCGTGAACCCGTAGTGGACCACCGCCGCGGCGCTCGGGGGAATCTGGTGATCGTAGAGCGGCACGAAGATGTCCTGCACGTTGCGCCGATCGACCCGGCGCCCCTCACGATCCAGCATGTAGACGCTGATGAAATGCGCGTTCGGATCGACGCTGCCCGCCTCGAGCGCGCCGTTCCTGAAGACGACGCGGCCGCCGCTGCTGGCGGTCACTTCGAGCCAGATCTCGTTGGAATCGGCGGTGCCCTGGCTGAACGGGTGGCCGACCTTGAGCGTGCGCACGACCGTCTCCAGCAGATAGCTCGCGCCGGGTCGAAGCGCCGGCACCCTCGGCCGCAGCGGCGCATTGAGTGCGCCGTCGATCGTGCCGCCGCTCTTCAGGCCGAAGATGTCGACGCGCGCGACGTCGGCCAGGAATGCCTGCCCGGCGCGAAGCGTCTGCGCGTCGTGGCGCAGAAACGGCAGCGCGGTGTTGGCGGCGGCGAACAGGTGATTGTGGATGCTGAGCTGATCGGCGCCTTCGAACATGCGGGCGCCGAAGTCAGCCGAGGGCGTCAGCGGCATGTGGCAGCCGGCGCAGGCACGCTGGGCGACCAGCGGATAGTAGAAACTGCGCGCGCCGTGGCCGGACGCCGCGCTCAGAAGAAACCCGTCGTAGTGGTTCTGGCCGCGAAGGAAATCCTTGTACTTGGTGACCTCGGACGGAATGTGGACCTTGTGGCAGGCGGAGCAGAATTCCGATGAACGGTGCACCGGCTTGAGAAACGTGCGCCGGTGGAAGGCCGGCTTGGCCTTCACCAGTTGCCGGTTGACGTACCTGCAGAAAGGGATTTGCGCTGAACGCGAACGGATACTGGAGCGGTTCCTCGATCAGGTAGTCGCCGTTGCCCTTCGTGCTGTTCACCGCCGTGATGCCGTGACACACGGTGCAGGTGATTCCCGCCTGACCTGTCGGCTCGATCGGCTCTTCCAGGGACGCGGTGTCGAAGGTTCCGCTCAGCAGCGGGACCGGATCGTGGCATCCCGCGCACCACCGGCTGCCGCGCGTGTCGCCGTCGCGCTGCTGCACGACCTTGCGCGTCTCCTTCACGCTGGCGAGATAGAACGGGTTGTTGAACGAGCTGAACCGGTGCGCGCTGTGCAGCCACCCCTGATAGGCGTCGGGATGACAGCTCTGGCAGTACTCGTTCATCGTCAGCGAGCGCAGCGGGAGCAGCCGCCCTTCCTGCGTCCGCACGAGCGACGGGCTGAAGAAGCGATCGCCTTCGTGCGGCACGCCGCTCTTCGGGCCGTGGGTTGAGCGCGTGCACGACCGCGAGCGCGACCGCCAGCGCCGCCACGGCTGCAAACGACGCCCAGGCGCGTCGCTCGCGGAAGCGTCCGCCACGCTCGCGGTGCCAGACGTAGAGCGCCGCCGCCGCGATGGGCAGCAGCGCGTGCAGCCAATACGCCACGGCCCGCACACGCGGATCCCGGATTT
Source organism: uncultured Acidobacteriota bacterium (assembly GCA_963794305.1). GTDB lineage: Bacteria > Acidobacteriota > Vicinamibacteria > Vicinamibacterales > CAVVIG01 > CAVQFC01. The sequence continues at coordinate 14,741 of CAWCDQ010000041.1, forward strand.
CGAACCAGCCGAAGCGCACGAGAATCAGGCCCGTCGCGAGCAGCGCGAGCGCCGCGCCGCCGAGGGCGTATCCGGTCCGCAACGCCATGCGGTTCTTCCGGTGACGGGCGGCGAGTGCGTGAAGAATCACGAACGCGGCGAAGGGCACGACGATCAGCAGTCCGAGCGCGAGGTGCGCCAGAAACATGTACTGGTAGAAGTAGTTCTGCAGCGCACGTCCCGTCGTCCATTCGAAGAACGTGACCATCGCCAGGTAGATCGAGTTCGCGGCCAGCGCCGCGGCGGCCACCATGACCCCTATCAGGAGGCGGCGAAGGCGCGGACCGACGGCAGGTCGAACCACTCTTGCCGTCATTGTGGCGACTGGTCGCGGGTGGTGTACCGCCGCTGCAGTTGCGATGCGGCGGGCCCGCGGATTCCGGGAAGCGGTTCGACGGTGTCGCCGTCGCGCGTGTAGAGGTCCATGTCCTTGCACCAGCCGTGCGCCTGCGAGCACGTACCGCCGCGTCCATCCTGGTGTCAGGGCCGGTTGCGCCGCGTCGAACTCCAGATGCAACTCCTCACCGGGGCCGAAGATCGCGAGCGCGCCGTCGGTGGAGTGCAGCAGTTCGGTGACAGGCCCGGTCGCTGTGTAGCGGCCTTTCGGCTGCCGCGTATCCCACAGCGGAACGCGGCGATCGTAGTCGTACGAAGGGCGCCGCCACTCGTGAGTCTCGCGGCGGGGAAAGCCTTCGGCGGCGAGGCGCGCCGACATCAGCGGAAGGACACGTGCCGTCGCGCCGTCGCGCAGGCTCGGAGTAGGCCACCGCGAGGCGATCCCAGTAGATCTCCTGAGTCGTGCCGATACGAAGCTCGCGGGTTCCGGCCGGGAGCCGGCCGAGCGGCACGGACATCCGTCGCGGCATGCCGGCAGGATATCCGAACTCCCGCCGCAGCACGCGCCATCGGCCGTCGCCGCCGCGCGCTTCGATCGTCGGCGCGCGGTACGCGGCGCCAGCCTGCCACGCCGCAAATAGCGTCTGGGCGTAGGGATACTCGATCCAGCCGTCGGCGACCAGCATCGGCGCGCCTCGAGGACCGTCGAGCGGGCGATCGAACCGCAGCGTCAGGAGGTGATCGTCGGTGCGGCCGATGAATCGCGGATCGATTCGGCCCGGTGGGGCGGCGACGCCGTCGGCAGCGGTGACCGCGCGCGTGACGTCTTTGCCTTCGTCGTCGACGGCCTGGATCGGCAGCCACTCGTCGCGATAGAAGCGCGGATCGCCGGTGGCTTCCGGCGGGGAAATAGCTTTGCGCTCGTCGAGCACCATCGACCAGCCCGGAGGGACGTCGTAGGCGACCAGCCGCACGCTATCGATGTACGCCGCTTCCTCCATCGGCTCCGTGATCTTCAGCGCGAAGCGGCCATTGCGGCTCGCGAGCACGCCGTCCGGCAGGAGCACGTTCTCGCGCGGGCGCGGCGGGTCGTACACGCCCGGGCTCGTCGGTGTGCCGATGCCGCCGACGCCGAGCAGGTCGGTGACGAACGCGAAGTGTCGTCCGTCGAATGCGAACAGGACCGGACAGCTCGACAGCTGCCGTTCGGTCTCTGCGATGGCATGAAAGCCCGGTGCGAGCATCAGTTCGCTCTGAAGGACGCCGTCGGACCAGGTCATCGCGACGAAATCGATCTGCGGCCGTCCGCCCGTCCCGATCGAAAGAGGTTGCAGGCTCTGACCCGGACCGGACTGAGAGCGATACGTCGCGAAGGCGGACCATTGCGAGCCCGAACGCGCGGCGAGCTGCGTTCCGATGCCCGAGACGTTCGATCGCAGCTGCGTGCTGCGCGGATCGCGCCCGCTGAGGGCGATCGTGACGAAGGGGAAGCGGCCGGTTCCGGGACGCCACATCAACGGCGCGCCGCCGCCGTCGCCGGCATCGCGACCAGCGACGCTCCGCGCGTCGCGTCGAGCACGGCGAGCGTCCAGCCGGCGGCTGGGGCGTCCCGCGTTGAGAATAGCGGCGCGGCAGCCGCGTCCGCGCGATATCGTCACCGCCTGCACCTGGCCATCCGTTCCCGTGCCGATGAGATCCGGCCGGCCGTCGCCATCGACATCCGCCAGAGCGAGTTGCGTTGAGGAAGCCAGGCTGGCCGTACCGGCCAGAAGGGCAGATGTCCATGTGCCGGACGAAGCACGAGTCCATCGCGCGATGCCGCCTTCGCCGCTCGTGTAGATCTCGACGCGGCCGTCGGCGTCGGTATCGCCCGCAACCGCCGCGACGATCGACGGACCAGACGCACCAAATCCCGGCTCCCGGTGATACTGCCAGGTTCGGTCGTTGAGCAGCACCGTGGGCGGCGCCGCCTTCTTGATCACGACAATGTCGGCGTCGCGGTCGCCGTCCAGATCGCCGATGACGATGGCGGAGGAGGGGCGCGGGTCGGTGAGGCCAATTCTGGCGCCGATGGGGCGAAACGTCCCGTCTCCGTTGTTGTTCAACAGCTCGTCGCCACCATCGCGCTTGATCAGCAGCAGATCCAGATCGCCGTCGTGGTCGGCGTCGAACAGCGCGCCGTCGATGGTGGCGCCGCCACCACCGCCGGCGTGTGCGGCAGCGGTGATGTCGGTCCAGTGGTTCCTGGCCGTCTGACGCCACAGCTGATTGGCTCCATCACGGCACAGGTACACGTCAATCAAGCCGTCGTTGTCGAAGTCGCCCCACAGCGCCGCCCTCACGTCCGAGACCACCGCCAGCGGGTGACCGGAGTCGAGCGCGAAGCCGTCCGCGCCACGATTGAGGAGGACCGCGTTTTTCGTCGTGCCGCCTTCGTCTATCGCTCCAGCGATGAAGAGGTCGATCTGCCCGTCGCCATCGATGTCCGCCGCGGTGATGCTCGCGGGGTGCGCGGCGTCGAAGCGGTGCCAGTTGATGCCCGCCGGTCCCAGCGCGACCGGGGTTGCGTCAAAAACCGGACCGGCCGGTCGCGGCGCCGGTTGCGGCGCGGGCTGGTCGATGGTGCTCACTTCGGCCAGCCGCCCCATGCGCGTGTACTTGAATTCGACCACCTCGCTGCGCGGATCGGAGCCGAGATCCTGAAACACTTTCAGTCGCCGCTCGGCTTCCGCGGCTCGGCCGAGCCGCTGCAGGGCCTGCGACTCGCCGTAAATGGCGCTGCGCAGGTGAGGGTCGAGGGTCTCCGCTCGCTGAAAGCCGGTCAGCGCACCGGCGAAATCGCCCTGCTGGAAGCGGCAGCGCGCCGCGTAGTACTCCGCAAACGCGTCGGCGGGCGCGCGCGCGGCCACGAAGGCAAACTGCGGCAGCGCCTCGGCGGCGCGCCCATCGTTCAGCAGCAGCAGGCCGAGGCTGTAGCGGGCTCTCAAGTCCTCGGGATCGGCGGCAGAGACCCGTTCGAGAATCGCGCGCGCCCGGTCGACATCGCCTTCTTGCTGACGATTCAGCGTCGCGATGGCGAGGTTGACCTGCAGGTCGCGTCGATCGGGATGCGCGTCCGCCAGACGCGCGAAGATGTCGCGGGCGGCGTCGAAGTTGAACTGTCCCATGAGGCCGACGCCGCGGTTGTTGAGTCCGACAATTTCGTCGGACGCCTGACGCCGCGCAGGTGAGCCCGAGCAGCCGAGCGCCATGACCAGCCCCGCCACGGCGACAAGGCGGCATGCTCCTCCCGTGCCAGGGGACCACATCGCATGGCGCTCAAGGGCGGCCAGTGTAGACCGAGCGAGGCGATCCAAGAAACCCGAAATACGCGTCGAGCCGTTCAAGAAATCCGAAAAGGTGATTGCATCCGGAGTTTCGACAGTGTAGGGTTCACGCTATCTTTATTCGTCGGATCGCGAATCCTTACTTCATAGCGTCGGCGGCCCTCGGCATCATCGTTAGCACTCGCTCAGCCGGTTAACGGAGGGAGTTCTATGAGGCGGCTACAGACCCTGGTCCTGGCGTTCGGGATTGTCGTGATGACCGCGGGCGCGGCGTTCGCGCAATCGGTCGGCGCTACCAACGGCGCGATCAACGGCAAGGTGACGGACGCGTCGGCCGGCGTCATGCCCGGCGTCACCGTCACCATCGCCAGTCCGTCCATGCAAGGCGTTCGGACGGCGGTGACCAACGAGGAAGGCACCTACCGCTTCCCGGCGATTCCGCCCGGCGAGTACAAGATCACCTACGAGCTCGCCGGCTTCTCGACTGTGGTCCGCGAGGGGATTCGCGTCGGCCTCGGCTTCACCGCGACGGTGAACATCGAGTTGAAGGTCGCGTCGCTCACGGAAAGCGTGACGGTCAGCGGCCAATCGCCGGTCGTCGACGTCGCCACCACGAAGACGTCGACCAACTTCGACTCGCAGCAGCTGGCGGCGCTGCCCAACGCCCGCGATTTCTGGGCGATTCTCGCCGCCGCGCCGGCCATCCAGATGCAGCGCATCGACGTCGGCGGCAGCGCGGCGGGGACGCAGACCGGCTATTCCACCTACGACACCAAGTCGGATCAGCACCGGCCGATGGTCGAGGGCATCGTCAACACCGAGGGCACCAACGCCGCCGGCTTCTACTACGACTACGGCTCGGTCGAAGAAGTGTCGGTCACGACCGGCGCCAACGCCGCGGACATGCCGTGGGCCGGCGTCATGTCGCAGTTCATCGCGAAGTCGGGCGGGAACACCTATCACGGCAAGATCTACGCGGACTACGAGAACGAGAACATTCAGTCGCGCAACATCGACGCCGCGCAGATCGCGCTCGGCGTGAAGGGCGGCGGCGGGCTCGCGGCCGACCGACCTGAACCGCCTGCACAGCTACCACGATCTCAACGGCGACATCGGCGGCTACATCAAGAAGGACAAGCTCTGGTGGTACAGCTCGCTGCGCGACCAGGACGCGCAGAGCCTGCTGCCGAATTTCCCGGTGAAGCCGTTCGAGACGCACCTCAGGAACATCACCGGCAAGGGCACCTACGCGATGACCACCAACAACAAGCTGGTGGGGTTCGCGCAGTGGGGGCAGAAGCAGCAGCCGAACCGGCTCGACACGTTCCTGGTTGGCGCCGACGGCCGCGATTCACAACAGCGCCGACTCGACCTGGAACCAGTCGTACTGGGCGCACACCTACAAGGTGGGCTGGGACAGCGTCGTCAACGACAAGATGTTCTTCGAGGTCCACGGCGGCCAGTTCCACTACCTGTGGCCGAACACGCGCAACTCCAACGCGCCGGCCTACGAGGACCTCACCACCAACATCGTCACCGGCGGCAACCAGGACGGCTGGTTCCGCGACATCACGCGCAACCAGGTGCTCGGTTCGCTCAACTATTTCAAGGACGGCTGGGGCGGCAGCCACAACTTCAAGTTCGGCGGCGAGTTCTTCAACGAGCGGTTCGACGACCTGCGCGGACAGGACGGCATGGGCCAGGTGCCGGGCGACGTGCTGATGGTCTTGCGCAGCGGCGCCCCGTCGGAAGTGCTGCTCTTCCAGTCGCCAACCGCGTCGCTGAACGGCCTGTGGACGACGGGGCTGTACGCGTCGGACACGTGGCGGCAGCGTCGCGGTTGACGTTCAAGCTCGGCGTCGTCTTCGACCGCTACCGATCGTATCTGCCGGCGCAGACCGGTCCGCCGGTCGGTCCGTTCAACGCGACGCAAACGAGTTTCCCCGCCGTCGACAACCTGATCACCTGGAACCTGACGGCGCCGCGGCTCGGCTTCACCTACGACCTGTCAGGCAACGGCAAGACCGTGCTGAAGGCCAACTACGCCTTGTACTGGTGGAACCCCGGGACGACGTCGATCGATTCGCTGGTCAATCCCAACTCCCCGGACTGGTACCGGCGGTACACCTGGACCGACGCCAACAACGACGGCGTCTGGCAGAACGGCGAGCAGGGGGCGGCGCCCACCAGCTCGACCGGCGGCGTCGGCAGCACGCAGCTCGATCCGAACCTGCAGGACCAGCGGACGCGCGAGGTCGCCTTCTGGCTCGAGCACGAGCTGGTGGCGAATTTCGGCGTGCACGCCGGCTTCGTCTGGCGGCGGATCGATCAGCTGTACCAGAGCGACAACCTGAATCGTCCGGTCAGCGCCTTCAACGTGCCGATCACGGTTCGCGATCCGGGGCCGGACGGCACGCAAACGGCGACGGGCACGGCGATTCAGGCGTGGAACCTGAATCCGGCCAACCTCGCGCTGCCGGTCGTCAACTTCCTGCACAACACGCCGGGGAAGGACGATTTCTACAACGTCGAGCTCAGCGCGAACAAGCGCATGAGCAATAGGTGGTCGCTCAACGCGTCCTATGCCTATCGCTGGAATCGCGACAACTGCGACCGGCTATTTCGGCAACACGCTGCGCGTCAGGCAGGACGTGGCGAACCCGAACGACGCGATCAACACCGACAACGGCCGGTTCGTGTTCGGCCTGTGGTCGGCCAAGGTCAACGGCAGCTATCGATGCGCCGTGGGGCCTCGGCTGACGCCGGCGTTCGGCTGCAGTCCGGGCAGCCGTACGCCCGGACGTTCCAGGTCACGATGAATTACGGCTCGCAGCGCATCCTGGCCGAGCCGATCGGCTCGCGGCAGCAGGACAACATCATCCTCGTCGACACGCGCGTGGAGAAGGTGTTCAAGATTGCCAAGGGCACGTCGCTGTCGGTGTTCATCGACGGCTACAACCTGACGAACACGAACGCCGCCCAGAACATCAACTGGGGTTCGGGCTCGACGTTCCTGCTGCCGGCGACGATCGTCCCGCCGCGGCTGTGGCGGTTCGGCGCCAAGTTCGACTGGTAGTCCGCCATCGAGCGGCTCGGGGCTGAGGTTCCACGCTCTGCCCCTGGCCGCAGTATCGTTGCCCCAGGTTTCCGTGTCCCGGACGCGCCGCTCTCCGCCGATTCGCCGTCAGCCACCCGCCTCGAGCTCGGCGAGCGTCGATTCGTCGCGATTCGGCTGATCGCCGCCGTGCTCGTCGCCGGCGGCGGTTTCGCCGTGTTCCGGATGGCTCGGCGCCAGGCCCCGGCTCCGCCGACACGTCGCCGAGCTCGGATCGCTCGCCCCGGAAATCGCGGACATCGTCCGGCAGGCGCGTGAGAGCGTGGTCGCAGGATCCGCGCGACGCCGCTGCGATGGGGCCGGTTCGGCATGGTGTGCGAGGCGAACGGCCTGGTCGGCGCCGCCCGCGATGCCTACGCCAACGCGGCGGCGATCCAGGCGTCGGAAGCGAAATGGTGGTTTCACCTCGCCGCCGTCGAAGCGCGCCTGGGCAAGCTCGACGACGCGGTGCGCGACATGCGCCGCGCGATCGAGCTCAATCCGACCTACGCGCCGGCGCACTGGCGCCTGGGGCTGTGGCTTCTCGATCAGAATCAGACTCGAAGGCGCGGAGCGCGCGTTCGACCGCGCGACCGAGATCGATGCCGTCCGATCGAGCGGGGTGGATCGGCCTGGCGCGCGTGTACCTGCAGCGGGACGAGACGGCGCGCGCGGCGCGGTCTGCTCGAACGCGCTGGTCGCATCCGGCGCGGGCGAGCCGTACACGCTGCAACTGCTGGGCACGGCCTATCGTCGGCTCGGCCGTGCCGACGAAGCGGCGTCGGCGCTCGGCGGTCGGCGCGCGGGGCGAACCGCAGTGGACCGATCCGTGGACCGACGAGATGCTCGGCTTTCGCCGCGGCTACGCCGCACTGCTCAAAGACGCGACCGCGTATATCGTCGCCGGCCAGTTTCCGCCGGCGATTCGCATCCTGGAGCAGCTCCGCCGCGAGAAGCCGGACGATATCGTGCTGATGGCGCACCTCGGTCAGGTCTACGTCGCCGCCGGGCGAGGACGCCGATGGCGTGCCGCTGCTCGAACAGGTGTCGCGCGCGAACCCGATCGCTTCGAGGCGCTACGTCGATCTGGCCACCGGCTACATGCACCAGGACGATCTCGCGAAGGCGCGCGCCACCGTCGACCGCGCCATCTCGCTCAATCCGTCGTACGGCCCGGCCTACGAAACGCTGGGGCTCGTCCTGTGGCGCGGCGGCGATCCGCGCGCCGCGATCGCGGCGTTCGACGAGGCCGTGCGACGCGACCCGCGCAACACGCGCGCGCTGGTGTGGATGGGCATGGTCTAGACGAACTGGACCGGCCGGCCGAGGCGCTCGCCGCGTTTCAGCGCGCGACGCGGACCGATCCGACAAACGTCGATGCGTGGATCGGCATCGCCAACGCCGAGATGAACCAGCACGATCTGGACGCCGCCGCGGACGCCGCTGCAGCATGCGCAACGCCTCCAGCCCGATCGCCCAGTCGTGAAGCAGACGGCCGAACGGCTGCAGTCGCTTCAGCCCGCGGCGCGAGCCGGCCGGAATCGATCCGAATCGATGAGCCGGCCTTCGGTGCCGCACTCATCCTCGTTGCCTGCATGCGTGTCGCCTTGGCTGCCTCGCCGGCTGCCGGCGACACCGCGGACACGCGGAGCGGCGTCCGCGTCGCACCAGCCGTGGTTCGAAGAAATCGCCGAGCGCGCCGGCATCGACTTCGTTCACCACTCCGGCCACCGACAGCCGTCACTACCTGCCGGAGATCATGGGCGGCGGCGCCGCGCTGTTCGACATGGACAACGACGGCTTCCTCGATCTGTATCTCGTCGCAGAGCGGCAACCTGTTCGAATCCGTCGGCCGGCGGCGGCAACCGCCTCTATCGCAACCGCGGCAACGGCACGTTCGAGGACGTCACCGAAGCGCAGCGGTGCCGGCGTTCGCGGCTACGGCATGGGCGTCGGCGGCCGGCGACTTCGACAACGACGGCTACACCGATCTGTACGTCACCAACTTCGGGCGCAACGTGCTGTTGAAGAACGACGGTCACGGCCATTTCACCGACGTGACCGCGAAGGCCGGCGTCGCCAGTTCAGGCTGGAGCACGAGCGCCGCGTTCGTCGACTACGACGGCGACGGCGCGCTCGATCTGTTCGTCGCCCACTACCTGAACTGGCGGCCGTCGGCCGAAGTCGAGTGTTTCAGCCTGACCGGCGTGCCCGACTACTGCAGCCCGGCAAGCTACGACCTGCCGTCGGCCGCGACGCTGTATCCACAACAACGGCAACGGCACGTTCACCGACGTCTCGGCGCGGTCCGGGCTGACCGCCGCCGTCGGCAACGGCCTCGGCGTCGTCGCCGGCGACTTCGACGGCGACGGCCGCATCGATTCTTCGTCGCCAACGACCGCACGCCGAATCACCTCTGGCTGAATCAGGGCGGCGGCCGCTTTCGCGAGGCGGCGCTCAGCATGGGCTGCGCCGTCGACCAGGACGGCGTCGCAAAGTCGGGCATGGGCGTCGACGCCGTCGACGTGGACGACGATGGCGATCTCGATCTGCTGGTGGTCAATCTCGACGGCGAGTCGGACTCGTTCTTCCGGAACCAGGGAAAGTTCTTCGTCGACGACACCGTGGCGGTCGGGCTGCGCACGCCGAGCCGGCCGTTCACGCGGTTCGGCATGGCGCTCCGCGATTTCGACAACGACGGCTTCCTCGATCTCTACGAAGCGAACGGCCGCGTCGGCCGGCAGTCGGAAGCCTATTCGTCCGATCCGTATGCGGAGCCGAGCCTGCTGTTTCGCGGCTTCGCCGGACCGCGGTTCGAGGAGGTGACGCCGCGCGGCGGCACGCGGTCGCTGCTCGATCGCCTCGAGCCGCGCCGCCGCCTTCGGCGACATCGACAACGACGGCGGGATCGACATCGTGGTCGTCAACCGCGACAGCCGGCGCGTTTCTGCTGCACAACGTCGTGCAGCCGCGCGGCCACTGGGTGATGCTGCGCGTGCTGGAGGAGCACGGCCGCGACGCGCTTGGCGCCGAGGTGACGATGACGGTCGGCTCCCGCACGATTCGCCGCGACGTGCGGGCGGCCTTCAGCTACCTGGCCAGCAACGATCCGCGCGTGCACGTCGGGCTTGGCAGGAAACGATGGTGCGGAACGTGACGGTCCGGTGGCCGGACGGCGTCCGCGAACGATTCGGCGAATGCAGGCGGATCGCATCGCCGTCCTGCGCCGCGGCGCCGGACAAAAGTAGGCGGACCTGGTCCGTCAGCCTGAAGCCTGCACACTCTGAGCGATTCGCTATCCGGCTCGGCAAGTCCTACGAGCGATCGTGTGTAAGGCGATCCGTTGCGTGGGTTATTTCGGCTCGACGATCTGCAGCGTCCGGTTGATCTCCAGTTGTTGCGTCTCCACCTGTTTGCGTCCCGACGGCCAATCGACCTCGATGCGATCGATCTTCTCGGCGTCGCCGAGCCCGAAGTAGAGCGGCAGCGCGCTCTGCGAGAGGTAGCCGGACTTGCCGTCGTTGTACTTGGTATAGACGTGTCCGCCGGCGCGCACGCGCACGATCGCGCCGAGTCCGTTGCGGTTCGAAGCGGTGCCGACCAGCACAACCTGGAGCCAATGAATCGGCTGCCGCTGCGACAGGTCGCTGACGAGCACCTGCGGCGCGGAATTGAAGTCGTTGGTCACGATGTCGAGATCGCCGTCGCCGTCGAGGTCGAACATCGCCGACGATCGGCTCCCGAGCGGGGCCATCACCGTGATGGTTCCCGACTGGCCCCGGCAGAGATCGGTGCCCATGCCTTCCTGCAGGCAGTCGAGGTCGAACCACGGCGTGTGCGTCCGGCCGCCCCGGCGCGGCTCGATGCCGAGCAGGAACTCGGCATCGAGGAATCTTCTCGCCCCGGTTGTTCAACAGCATCGAGTTGATGCCGTAGCGGTGCGGATAGTCCATGCTGGACGCGATGAAGATGTCGTCCCAGCCATCCGCGTTCACGTCGCCGACGCTCGGGCCCCACGGCCAGTAGTTCTCGACTCCGGCGCGGTCGGAGATCTCCTCGAACGCGGTCCCGCCGCGCTTCGAGAGTTGTGGAAGAGGGCATTGCCGAAGATGAACGTGCCGGCGGGGCCGCCGAGCAGCATGATCGGCCGGGTGAACCGCGGCCTTCTGCTTTTCGCGGTCCGGCGGCAGGGTCTCGAACATGTCCGAGTGCATGTCGGTGATGAAGCAGATCCGGCCGCCCGTCGTTGTCGAAGTCGAAGAACTTGATCCCCATGGCGCCCCACGGCGTCCTGGGAAAGTACTCCGCCGTCTTGTCGACGAACGTGTGTCCGCCCTGGTTCTCGAAGTAGTGTCCGTGGCCCTGCATGTTCAGCACGAACAGATCCGGCCAGCCATCGCCGTTGAGATCGGCCACGCTCGCGTCTCCGCCCCAGCCGGCCGGCCGCAGCCCGACGTCGGCGGTCACGTCTTTGAATCGATTGTGCCCGGTGTTCTTGTAGAGGACCGGATACTCGAAGCGGTCAGGGTGCGTGTGGCCCAGGAAGGCGTCAGCCAGCCCGACGTACGCGCCGTCGGGTCCCTTCTTGTCGGTGGTGTATTGACCGACATTGCACACCAGCAGATCGACCAGCCCGTCGTTGTCGAAGTCGAAGAAGACGGCTCCGGAGGAATGCGTCACCAGATCGACGCCGGCCTCCTTGCTGATGTCCTTGAAATGCCCGTGCCCGTCGTTTTCGAACAGCACGTTGCCGCCGCGTACCGTCGTCACGAACAGATCCTGATCGCCGTCGTTGTCGGTGTCGGCGAACGAGGCGGCGACGCTGATCCGGTCCGGCAGTCCGACGCCCGCTTCCGTCGTGATGTTCTTGAACCGTCCGCCGCCGAGATTCTTCCACAGCTCGTTGCCGCCGACCTGGTTCACGAAGTAGATGTCGTACAGCCCGTCGCCGTCGACGTCCGCCACGGCGATGCCGTTGCCGTGATCGTAGTGGACCGCTTTGTAGTGCTTGCCGGCGTCCTCGACGATGTGGTGTTCGAAGGTGATGCCGCTGTCTTTGATCCGGTCGGCGAACTGGAACTGGTAGAAGACCTTGAACTGGTCGACCGTTGCCAGTTGCGCGCGCTTCCGCGCCTGGAGCGTATCGGCGCCGACATCCGGGTCGGGAACGAGCACCTCCTTCGGTGCCGGTACCGAGGCTGGACCGGGCGACCCGCACCCGCAGACGAGCACCGCGACGAGCGGGAGCGGCACGAGCAGGAACCGTGAGCCGGTGAACAGACGCATGCGCGATTGGCCGGACAAACGAGCCGCGTTATCGTCTCGCCGCCGGAGCCGGCGGCTGCTGTGCCATGATGGCGGCGCCGGCGCGTGAGCGAGCGAATCCGACGAAGCGAGCGCGTCGCATGAAGCCTCCTCGGCGGTACGAAGCCGGGGCAATCGTAGCCGAAAACCGCGCGGCGGCGCCGCGCCTCACGTCCGACAGAGATATTCATGGAGCATATCCGGTTTTCCGCCGCCGCCTGCCAGACCGACATGCCGAATCCGATCGAGCGGCGGCAGATGCGCTCGAACACCGACCGGATGCTGGCGATGATCGATGACGCCGTCGCCGGAAGCGCACCCTTCCTGCCGGTGCGGCTCGTGGTCTTTCCCGAGTTCGCGCACGCCGCACCGGTATTTCCCACGGTGGCGGAGCTGCTGCAGAAACTCACCGTGCCGATCCCGAACGAGCACACCGATCGGCTGACGCAGAAAGCGCGCGAGCACAACCTCTATATCCAGAGCGGTTCGATGCTGGAGGAGGATCCGCGATGGCCCGGCGCCGTCTTCAACACGAGCTGCCTGATCGGACCCGAGGGGATCCTGTCCAGGTACCGGAAGGTGAATCCCTGGATCCCGTACGAGCTGCACACCAGCCCCCACGATCTGGCCGGGTACGACGAACCGCTGTTCCCGGTCGTCGAAACGCCAATCGGGCGGATCGGCTGCGCGATTTGCTACGACTGGCTGTTTCCCGAGGCGATCCGCCAGCTGGCTGCCAACGGCGCCGAGCTGCTGGTGCGCGTGTCGGCCTACATGGATCCGTGGGGAGCGACCGAGCCGATGAACTGGTGGACGCTCATCAACCGCGCGCGCGCGCTCGAGAACATCGCCTACGTGGTGGCCGCGAATCAGGGCGCCAGCCTGCGGCGCTATCCACCGTATTCGTGGCCAGGCGGGTCGCAGGTGGTGGACTTCGACGGCCGGCTCCTCGCGGAGGCGTCGCCCGGGCCCGGCGAACGGATTGTCGTCGCGCCTGTGGACGTGTCGTCGCTCCGGCACGAGCGGCAGACGCGGATCGGTCATCACATGCCGGCCCACCTCAGGACCGAGGCGTATCCCGTATACCGACGTCGTGTATCCTCCTCGCGAGAACGACGGCGTTGCGCTGTCGTACGAAGAGAACGTCCGCCGGATTGCGGCGTCGAAAGAGGATCTGGAAAAGCGATAGGGGCAACCCTCGACTTCGCTCGGGCATACTACGTCGGTCCGGTTTCAGCCGAACTACATCAGCCACGAAATCACGAAAGCACGGAAGAGTGGCGAAGCGCACCTGTCCTTGTGACGGGCCACAGAGACACCGAGACACGGAGTCCGAACGCGTCGCCAGCCGCTACGCGGCTGCCACGCTCGCGATGAACGTCGGAAACGCAACGCGCTTGAAGGATCCGGGGTTGCATTTCCGTCGTTCATCGCCAGCGCTGGTCGGCCGGCTTCGCCAGGCTCCCGGCCGACGCGCGCGTTGGGATCTGCTGCGTGCGCTCCGGTCTCAGTGTCGGTGGCTCGGTGGTTGAACACTCTGTGTCTCTGTGGCGTAACAATCAAGCCGCCGGGCCGCATCACTAGTCGCTTTGATCTTCTGAACTCCTGTTTCAAGCCGGAACACAATGCGGGTAAGATCCGTATCAACCAACGACGTGAAATTCCTCCTGTGGTGCATCCTGCTCGTGCTCTGCTGGCCGCTGGCCCTGCTGGCGCTGATCGTGTACCCGCTGGTCTGGATCCTGCTGCTGCCGTTCCGGATCGTCGGCATCGCCGTGGACGGCGTGCTCGGGCTGCTGCGCGCGGTCGTCATGTTCCCCGCGAGAGTCGTCGGCGGACCGCGCTGGTGAAGATCGATCCTCCAACCCGTACAGTCACGAACCGGTCGCTCGAGGCGGAAGTACAGTCCGCACTCACCTGGCTGAAGCGCCACAGCACTACCGCCGCTCTCGACGGGATGGCGCGCTATGGCGTTCCGTCGGACAACGCCCTCGGCGTTTCGATGAAGGACATGAAGGTGCTCGGCGAGAAGCTCGGGCACAACCACGAGCTCGCCCTGAAGCTCTGGGACACGGGTGTGTATGAGGCGCGCATGATCTGCGCGTTTGTCGGCGATCCGGCACGGACGACATCGGCGCAGATGGACCGCTGGTGCCGGGACTTCGACAACTGGGCCATCGGCGACACGCTCTGTTTCCATCTGTTCGACCGCACCCCGTTCGCCTGGGCGAAGGTCGCGCGGTGGAGCAGCAGACGCGACGAATTCCAGAAGCGCGCGGCCTTTGCGTTGCTCTGGAGCCTTTCCCTGCACGACAAGCGCGCGGGCGACGAGCCGTTTGTTCGGGCCCTGGTCCTCATCGAGCGCGCTGCCGGCGACGGGCGCAACTTCGTCAAGAAGGCCGTGCTCATGGCCCTGGGTGCATTGGGCAGGCGCAATCTCGCGCTGAATGCCGCGGCCGTGGCAGCGGCCCAACGCCTGGTGAATTCACGCGAGCCCTCGGCGCGATGGATTGGAAGGAATGCGCTGAAGGAGCTCACGAGTCCGAAGGTGACAAAGCGCCTCAAGGCGTGACGGACTATCGCGAGTGTGGCACCTCAGGCTGTTTCAGCAGGGGCCGACACATGGGTCGGCCCCTACGTCTTTCCCGCAGTCGGCCCTACGTCGTTCCCGCAGGCGGCCCCTACGTCGTTCCGCGGTCGGCCCCTACGTCGTTCCCGCAGTCGGCCCTACGTCTTCACGCGGCCAGACTACATGTGGTGCGGCCGACGCGGCTTCTTGCCGTGATGTGAGTCGTCTTCATCGGGAGGGTGAGCCAGCGTCGTTCCAGACGTGTGCGTTTTCGTGATGTCACGCACGAAGGTCGGTTGAGACCGCGCGTGCGTCACTGCCTCGAAACCGGACGCGAGCTTGATCAGCGTCGCCTCGCTGAACGCGGTTCCGATGAAGCTGACGCCCACCGGCATGCCGAGCACCTCGCCGGCCGGCACCTGAATAATCGGATATCCCGCCGGCCCCGCCAGGCCCGAACTGGCGAACAGGAAGTGATCGCCGAGAATGAGGTCGGTCGTCCACGCCGGACTGTCGGTCGGCGCCAGGATCGCGTCGAGGTGGAAATCACTGAGCGCGGCATCCAGGCTGGCGCCCGCCATGTGATCGATCTTCAACGCGTCGTTGTACGACATGCACGTGGCGGTCGACGGCAGGACCGACGACGTGAAGCCAGGCTGGCAGAAATTCGGATCGAGTTTGAGGCTCTGCGCCTGAATGAAGATCTCCTGGCCGAAGTACGGCATTTCCGCCGCCGCGTGCGCGTTGTTGAAATCGATCGCGCTCTGCAGGTTCCCTCCGGCAACCGGCACGCCGACTCGCGTGTGGAAATAGCTGGTGAGATCGATCTTCAGGTCGTACTCGAGGACCAGGAACTCGCCGTCGGCGGGCGAGAAGTTGAAGTTGTTCGCCGGATCATCGAGGTCCACGACGATCGCGCCGGCGTTCTTGATGGCATCGACAGCCGCGTTGAACGCGGCCACGACCTGTGGCGGAGCGAATTGAATGCCCTGTCTCGTCAGGCCCAGGCGTGCGCCGCTGAGGCCGTTCGGATTCAGGAACGCCGAGTAGTCGGCGGGAAGCGCGGGCCGGTTCTTTCCCGGCAGCGGGGTTCCATTGCAAGCCGGGCTGCACGCCTGCCAGCCGAGCGGCACGCCGCCGGTGGCCGGGTCGCGCGGATCGGGCGCGCGGCTGACGATCGCGTTCAGTGCCAGCACGGCATCGGCCAGCGTGCGGCCATGCGGGCCGACGGTATCCTGAGTGTGCGAGATGGGCACGACGCCGGCGCGGCTCACGAGGCCAATCGTCGGCTTGAACCCGACGACCCCGTTGACGCTGGCGGGACAGACGATGCTGCCATCGGTCTCGCTGCCGAACGAGATCGCCGCGAAGTTCGCGGACGCTGCCGCGCCGGATCCCGAACTGGATCCGCACGCGTTGCGATCGAGCGAGAAGGGATTGTGCGTGAGGCCGCCTCGACCCGACCAGCCGCTGGTCGAATGCGTCGAGCGGAAGTTCGCCCATTCCGACAGGTTGGTCTTCCCCAGAATGACCGCACCGGCCGCGCGCAGCTTTGCGGCGACCGTCGAGTCCTGAACCGCGGGCAGTCCAGCCAGCGCGAACGATCCGGCGGTCGTCTGCATATGGTCGCCGGTATCGATGTTGTCCTTGAGCAGGAGCGGAATGCCGAGGAGAGGGAACTTCGCGCTCGTGGCCCCGCGTCGCCGCATCGCGTCGGCGCGTTCCGCCATCTCGATCGCATCGGGATTGAGCTCGATCACCGAGTTCACGCCAGGACCGTTCTGGTCGAGCGCGAAAATGCGATCGAGATAGAAGCGCGTGAGGCGTTCCGACGTGAGCCGCCCGTCATTCATCGCGTCCTGCAGCTGCGCCACGGTGAATTCGTTGAATCGAGTCGGGACCTCTCGTGAGCCTTGCGCCGAACCGAGCGCCACTGCCGCCACAGAAATCACCAGGGCCTTGAACGCCACGCCGATGGGGCCTCTCGCCATTGAAGTCATGCAAGTCTCCTGCGTAACCGCATTACCGTTGGGAAAGGACGCGAAGCGAGCGGCAATCTATGTCGCGGCACGTTAGAAATCAAGAGTGAGGAGGTCGAACGGGCGTGCAGATGAGCTCGCGTCTGGAAGCGCGGCGACAAGGTCAGCCATTGACGCGCGTGAATTCAGATTGTCGAGGTCCTGGATCGCGCGCGACTGGACCGTGCGGTGATTCAGGACAAGAGTTCGGACAGCCGCGAAAGCACCAAAACCCCGGAACATGTTTCGTGTTCTCGTGCTTTCGTGGCCGATCCGGCGTCGCAAGGCGGGGCGTCGCGTGGCGCCTTTGCCCCGCCGACTGTTGTCAGCGATCGAAGTCCAATCCGGGTAGGACGGGCGTGCCTTCTTTGCGAACGGCCGAGAGACTGTTCGGATCGAGTCCCAGGATGCGAAGGATGGTCGGCGCCACCTGTGTGGTCTCGACAAAGCTGGTGACCGTGCGGGCACGCAGGCCCGGGTTGGACACGAGCATCATCACGTTGGTGTCGTCGTGAGCAAAGCCGCCATGCTCCGATTGTTTCTTCAAGCTGGTCGTGTAGACGACGCCGACGTTGGGCTGCACGATGATGTCGGGAGTGCGCGAATCGCCGCCGTGCGGCCGGCAGGCCCGGCCGGTTGAAGATCGATTCGAGTGACGGCCCGGCAAAAATCTGACCGATGCCGGCCGCCGCCGCATTGGCCTGACTCCAGGACGTCGACCGCCGCGCCGGTGTCGCTCGAGTTCGTCAACCAGAGCAGCGACACATCGTCCTCCGTCGGTCCGATGCCGCCGGTCTCCGATGCCGGGAGAAAGCCGGAGAGCAATGCCGACGGCGACGCACCGTTCGCGCCGCTGTGGCCGGGAATCGGGAAGAAGCGGTGGGGGTCGATCGGTGACTGCCCGTGCTTGGCCGTGACGATGAGAACCGTCGACCCGAGAAGATCGCGCGATCTGAATTCAGCGACCATCTGTCCGATCGCGCCGTCAACGAAACGCGATCTCGCTCTGCATATCGGCCGTCGGCGTCCCCGCCGCGTCTGTGTAGCCGCCCTTGCGTCCGCTCTCGATCAGCTTCTGGCCGACGCTGACGGCCTGAAAGTTCATGCCGAAGATCGTCGGGACCGGCGCCCGGCGTCGTACCGAGATGCGTTCGTCCATCGATCCAGTTCAGCACGGCATCGACCTTCAACTGGTCGTAGCACTGGATGTTCACGAAGCTGTCGACCCAGGCGCCACCATTCGGATCCGGCACGGCTGCGCACGACAATCCGGATCGCGGTTCGCACACCCGGAAGCCCCACGATGTTCGAATTCACATCTGGGGCGTAGTAGTCGTCGACGTTACTCGGTGACGACGTTCCGGTGGGACCGGAGACGGCCGCGTAGACAGCATGCTTGTCAGCCCACGCCGTTCTGCCGCCGGCGCCATGGATGACGCCATAGATCGTGTTGGCGCGAATGAAATTCCACGGGTACACGGGTGCGCAGGACGGCCGTCGAGAACGGGTCACGCGGCAGTTTCCTCGGATCGATGGAGAGCACGCCGCCGTCGAGTCCGGTATACGGACCACCGCCGCTCAGCAGGGTTTGATCGATGTCGACGCCTTCCTCATACTCCGTTCGGGTGCCGTTCACGACTCCGGGAAGGCAGGGCCCATGTTCCAGACCGTTGCCGGTGTCGATCATCGGCGGCGCCAGCACGCGATCGTAGGCGACGTCGTAGTAGGCGCCGACGGTCTTCGGTGTGCCACCGGTCACCAGCGCCATCAGTCCGGGAAACGAATCGGATGGCTTCGATGTCGATGTCCGCGCGTAGCTCACGCCGGTGTCGCCAAGGCGTGCGAGGTGCGGGCAGGTACCGTTGGCGACGCAGTTCTCGTAGTCGAGCGCGTGCATGCCGTCGATGCTGATGAGGAGCACGTGGCGGATTCTCGACTCGTGTTCATCCCGGTCCTCGGTCACTCGCTGATCGGCACGCGGGTGCGCGCCTGTCAGCACCCCGACCGCGACAAGCGTGGTGAGACATCGGCGCATCGTGTTCGCTCGGTTGAATGTCATTGACCATCCTCACTGAAAGTAATCCGCAGGAGCCGCCGCGCGGAGTCGTCGGCGCGCCCGGAGTCTAGTGAGGCGATGCAACATTGGTGCGACTGGAATACGTAAGGGATCGATCAGGAATCAGAAGGATGTCGGTGTTGACGCTTCAACATGAACGCTGGATGACATGCGTGGTTCAGCTGAAAACTCGTCGCTGAGATGTGTGGTCGTTCTCCGAACATCGGTGCGCAATTCATGCTGCCGTCATGTGGCAACCGCTAGACTGCCTCCGCGTTCACCCTGATCAGCTGAGGAAGCCCATGACTCGACAACTGCTCGCCGCTTCCGCTTGCTGTTCGTTGCCGGGCTCGTTGCACCTGCCGCCGTCGATGCGCAGACGTTCAAGGTGGAGAAGTTCGATATCAAAGGTGACGGCGGAACGGACTACGTGACCGTGGAAGCCGCAACCGGCCGCGTGTTCGTGTCGCGCGCCACGCACATGATGGTCGTCGATGGCGCGACCGGCAAGGTTCTCGGCGACATTCCGGACACGCCTGGCGTTCATGGCGCGGGCATCGCGACCCAGGCCGGCCACGGCTTCACGACCAATGGCGGCGACCAGACCGTCACGATGTTCGATCTCAAAACGCTGGCGGTGCTCAAGCAGATCAAGGTGGGGCCGGGACTCGACGGCGATCATGTACGACGAGCCCGACGACAAGATCATCCTGACCAACCACAGCCGGCCGATCGGCACCCTGACCGCGATCGATCCCCACAGCGGTGACATTGTCGCCACGGTGGAACTGGAAGACACGGCGCCCGAAGGCGCCGCCGCCGATGGCAAGGGACATATCTTCGTCAACAACGAGAGTAAACACACCATTCAGGTCATCGACGTCAAGACCTGGAAAGCCACCGCGTCGTGGCCGCTTGCGCCGTGCGAAGGGCCGACCGGCATCGCGTACGACAAGGCGTCGAACCGAATCTTCTCCGGGTGCAACAAGACGTCGGTCGTGGTCGACGCGAGTACGGGGAAGGTCGTGGCGTCGATCCCGAACGGCACGCGTGTGGACGCGCTGGGATGGGATCCCGGGAAGAAACTGATCTTCATTCCGAACGGCGGCGAGGGGAATGTTACGGTCGTCCATCAGGACGCGCCCGATCAGTACACCGTGGTCGCGACCGTGCCGACGTTCGCCGGCGCGAAGACGATCGCGGTGGATCCGAAGACACACAACGCCTACTTGTTTCAGCCCGAGCGCGGTCCTGTTCCACCACCGGCAGCGGGCGCGACACCGCCAACCAGCGCCTCCCGCCGGCCGCGGTCCTCAGGGGCCCATCATTGCTTCGTGGTTCATTGTCGTGAAGCAGTGAGCGGCCATCATCGCGGCCGATTCGACAGAGGCCCGGTATCCCGCCCGGGTCCGGACCGTCAGGCCGTCCGGTCCCGACACCGTCACGTGAATCGTGCGGTACGTGCCGTCGAGCGTCTGGTTCATCGGCGTGTACGCGATCGTGTACTGATTCCGGATCTGTCGCGCGATCTCGAGCGCGACCTGGTCGATATCGTCGATCCCCGCCGGGTAGTACGCCATCCCGCCGGTCCGTTCCGAAAGCCGATCCAGCTCGTGCCGCCCCTGCCTGACGCGCTCCTGGGCGCTGAACAGTCCGACCGCGAAAATCACGGTCGTCGCGCTGTTCCGCCTGCTTTTCCACCATCTCGCTCGTGGCGACGCTCGCGTTGTCGATGCCGTCGGTGATGACCAGCAGCACCTTGCGATCGCGTGTGCTGCGCTCGTTGAGATAGGTCTGCGCAAGGGTGATCGCGTCGCGCATGGCTGTGCCGCCGATCGCGTCCACGCGGCCAATGCCGGCTTCCAATTGGCCGAGGTCGCTCGTGAACGGCACATCGATGTGTGCCTTGTCGTTGAAGTTGAGCACGAAGATCTCGTCTTGAGGATTCGATGCGCGCGCGAGCGCGAGCGCGGCGGCTTCGACCTTCGGGCGGATCGTTCGCATGCTGCCGCTGTTGTCGATGAGCAGTCCAAGCGAGACGGGGATGTCGTCGTGGCGGAAGAGGGTAATCGGCTGCCGCTTGCCGTTCTCGAACACCGTGAATGCCGCGCGCTCGAGCCCGGTGACGAGTTCGCCGTGCGCGTTTCTGACCGTCGCGTAGAGCACGACGAGTCGCGTTTCGACGTGGAACGGCGGCTGCTGCGGCAGGATGCCGAGGAGTGACGACAGCACGACGGCGGCGCGAAGCTTCACCGGGCTGCGGGGCCGGGCGCCAGCCGCACTTGAATCGGCGTGTCCGCGGGGAACGTCACCTCGCGGCCCTTGCCCAGGATATTCGTGTAAATCGTGCGAGCCGCGCCGTAGACGCCCATCGCGATGCCGAGTGGACGCGTAATCTGGCTGACGGCCGCGCCGAAGAACCCCATCCCGATGAAGCCGCCGATGCCGCGGGCGCCGGCGCCCGATCCGGCGGTCTTGATTGTGCCGTCGCCATCCGGGTCCAGGTGGCTCTCGCCGTCCCGCTCGATGGATCGCGTGCAGCGCAAGGATCGCCAGCGCCGGCGCGATGAAGCGCGTGTTGGAGTTCTCGAGCGTTGCACCGCCTTCGTCATCGAGCGCGACGCGATCGTCTTTGCTGGCGTCGATGGCGTGGAGGGCGCCCACGAGCGGTGCGGGCGCCTGATTCGGAACCTGCACACGCTCGAACAGGAATCGCAGCTGGCCGTTGCGGTGGAAGCGCCGCGCCGGTGTCGCGAAGGTGACTTCGCCGGTCAACTTCGTGCCTTCCGGGAAGATCACCTTCTGATCGCTCGAGAACACCGTTTCGGTGATCACGGCCTCGAACGGCGTGCCGCGCGGCGTCTTCGACGAATCGAGCGTCGTTGCGAGGCGCGCGGTCAGAATACTGTCCGGCGCCGGCGCCGTGCCGGCAGGCGCCGCGGGCGCTGGAAGCACAGAGCCGAACGAGATTGGCGCCGCGAGCTCAGCGTCGTAGACCGTGCCTTTCGCGAGGTATTGGGGATGGTACGGCAGCTGCTGAACGGCCGCGTCCTTCAGGCGGCTCATCTGACCTGGCTCGCGAGCCGATTTTATGAACGCGAATGTATCGCTCGCCTTCTGCTTCGTCTCGGTTACCGCATCGCCAGCCCGGTGCATGAGCTCACTTCTGGCGCGGGCCATGAAGCGTGGGATGCTCGACGTCGGCCGCTGAAGCGCTCTCTGACGACCCGTCAGCGTGACCGGCTCGCGCGCCGCCTGCAGTTTCCCTCTTCACATTAGGAACGCCGCCCTTGACGACCGTGTCGATGGACAACTCCCGGCCATCGTCGAGCAGCAGGGTGTCGAATTGCAGCACCGCCTGCTTCGGGGGAGAGAAGTTCCCCGCGAGGTAGGCGCGCGTGCGGACGAACGTCGATCCGCTGTCGATTCCGCGTGATGTGCCCACGGACTCTGGTGCCTTTCGCGATGACGATCCGGTCGTAGGCATAGACCGGCTCGACGACCGTGCCGGTCACCGACTGCCCGATGCGCTTCAGCTGGACTCGCTCGTCGAGCGCCACCCGAAGCGGGCGTCCGGCGCTGACGACCAGGTCGATCGGGGTTTGATCGGATTGCGCGGCCGCCGGTTGCGGCATCGCAACAGTGGACAGGACCACCAGAGCGGCGACGGGAAGTCTGAGTCGCACCATGGCCCTCCTGCAGAATGGGTCACTGATCCTACTGCTCGAACCGCAGTGCGAAGTAAGGAAGTGAGAAAGCGGCTGATGAGTACTTTTCTTCGATGTCATCGAGAATTCATATGCGTGATCTCACCCCATCGGTTTCGAAGAGCGTGTGGCGGTACGCCAGTTGCTCCATGTTTCGAGTCGGCGACTAACCACCACAAAGGACATAAACGCATGGCTCAATCCGGTACGCTCCACGACGCATTTCTCGACGAACTGAAAGACTCTTACGACGCCGAAAAGCAGCTGACGAAGGCGCTGCCGAAGCTTGCGAAGGCGGCGACGTCAGCTGAACTGCGCGACGCGTTCGAATCACACCTCGAGGAAACGCGGGGGCACGTCGAGCGCCTCGAGCAGGTGTTCGAGCTCCTGGACGAGAAGGCCAGAGGGCAAGCATTGCGATGGAATTGCGGGAATCATCGAGGAAGGCGGCTCGGTGATGGGCGAGGGCTTCGACGATACGACGATGGACGCGTGCCTCATCGCGTCGGGGCAGCGAGCCGAACACTACGAGATCGCCGCCTACGGAACGCTCGTCGCCTGGGCGAAGACGATGGGTCACGACGAGGTGGCCGTCCTGCTCGAGGAAACACTCAACGAGGAGAAGGCGGCGGACGAGAAACTGACGAGTCTGGCAGAAGGCGGCATCAACAGAAACGCCGCGATGGGGAACGGCGCTCACGAGGACGACGAACCGGCGATGGCGTCGAGCGGCAAGAGAACGGCAAAGCCTGCCGCGAGGAAACGCTGACACACAAAAGAGAAAACGGGCAGTGATCGTGGCGATCACTGCCCGCGACTTGCGACGACGGCGACCGCTAGACGCCCGCTGAGGTTTTCGCCGGCGCCGCCATGATCTCCTTGAACGCGGCCACGAACTTGTCCATCTCGGCCTGCGTGCCGACCGAGACGCGCAGGTGCTGCGTCATCGGCGGAAACGGGCGGCCGACCAGCACGTCGCGCTTCTGGAACTCGGGCGCGACTTCGCTCGCCTCGCGCTTGAGGCCGACCATGAAGAAGTTGGCCTCCGACGGCAGCACTTCGTGGCCGAGCGCCTTCAGCTTCGCGATGGTGTCGTCGCGGATCTGCTTGTTCAGCGCCCTGGTCTTCGCCTGGCCCTCTTTGTCCTTGAGCGACGCGGCGCCGCCGAACTTCACCGTGATGGACTGGCTGCCGGTCGTGAAGGTGTGGACCTTGCGAATGAGTTCGGCCGGACCGATGCCGTAGCCCAGGCGCATCGCGGCAAGCGCCGCGATCTTGGAGAACGTACGGCAGACGATGACCGGCCGTCCTTCGAGGACGTACTTCATCGACGACTCGTAGTCCGGGGTGTCGACGAAGTGGTGGTACGCCTCGTCGATGAGCACCGGCATGTCCTTGGGGATGCCGTCGAGCAGCTGCTTGATCTGAGCCTTCGGGACGATCATCCCGGTCGGGTTGTTCGGGTTGACGATGTAGACGAACCCGATTTCGGCGGCGCGCTTGTTCGCGACGTCGATGATCGCAGGGATGTTCTGCGTGTAGTCCTTGTTCAGCGCCACCCTGATGGATTCCCGCCCGATCTGCGCCGCCTTCGAGTAGGGGTCTCCGTAAGTCGGGTTGACGCCCAGCACCTTCTTCTTCGGATCGCCGATCAGGAGCGCGATCGTGATCGAGCTCAACAGCTCGCCCAGAGCCGCAGCCGAGGATGATGTTCTCGCCCTTGACTCCGTGCAGCTCTTGAATCGCCTGGGACAATCCGCCGTCCGGTGCGCCGTAGCGGTTCGCCCATTCCCAGGCCTTCGGATCGTCCATCGCCGCCCTGACGGCGGGCGGCACGCCGTACGGATTCTCGTTGTTGTTGATCTTGGCGACCTTGCTGAGATCCACGAGAGGCCGCGGGCCGCGCCGCTTGCCCCGGCACGCCGTCCGGCCCTGGCTGCTGGGCGAAGAGATCCACGTCCGCGCCGACGCCGATATACCCGAGCGCGGCGGCGATGCTCCGACGAACCCGCGGCGTGAGACTGCCATACACCCTCCGTTAGGAAAGCTGAACAAACGCACGGGTATTCTAGCGCCGGGATACGGGAGCGCGGCGACAATCCTGTGAGACGCCGCCCAATTTATAGTGGTCGAGGCGTGAGCTGATGGCCAGCGTTGGACACATCGTCGTCGGGATGGCGGCCGCTCGCGCGTACGACACTCGCCGCGCGCCGCGATGGACCGGAATGGCCGCGTGGTCCGCGCTGGCGATGCTGCCGGACCTCGACGTCATTGGATTCGCCCTCGGCGTCCGGTACGGCGATCCGTGGGGCCATCGTGGCGCCGCGCATTCGCTGGTGATGGCGGCCGCGCTCGGCGTCGCAGTGACCGCCATCGCACGACGGCGCGGACTGCCACTTGGCCGTACCGCGCTGTTCACGGTCACCGTGCTCGCGAGCCACGGCCTTCTCGACACGATGACGGACGGCGGGCTGGGCTGCGCGCTCCTCTGGCCGTTCAGCCTCACGAGATACTTCGCGCCGTGGCGTCCGATACCTGTCGCGCCCATCGGACTGGATTTTCTCTCGGCTGTACGGCGCGATCGTGTCGGCGATCGAGCTCGCGCTCTTCGGCCCGCTGTTCGTGTACGCGCTGCGGCCGCGACGCCTGACGCTGCGGCCGCTGACCGCGGCGTCGTTGACGGCGATGTGGCTGGTGTCGGTCTGGCTGATCGCGTCAGGCGATCCGATTCGAGATTCCATCCTCGGCATTCGCCCTTCGGGAGAACACGTCGTACGCCGGCGGCTTCTCGGACGTCGCGTTCCGATCCGTGATCCCGGGAATGTCGGAACGGGATCTGCGGCGCCTGCTCGGCGCGCCGCACGCCGAGGACTGGTACTATCCGCCTCGGGACCAGCCGACGCTGCGCGCGGAGGAGGTATCGGTGGCGGCGATATCGCGCGAATGCGTCGGCCTGCGCTTCGAGTACGGGTTCGTCGTGAGCGCCTTCGACGAAGACAGCTGCGGGGATCTCGGGCTCTGGATCGGCACATCCCTCGACGACGCCCGGCGAGTCCTCGGGCCTCCGCGCGAAGCGTGCTGGAGATACAGCTGGAGTCCCACCGGAGCCTTTCACCGCCTGCGAATGGTCTGCTTCCTGAACTCGCGCGTGG
>CAWCDQ010000042.1:0-17887 GCA_963794305.1 uncultured Acidobacteriota bacterium
CGAGTCGGCGACTAACAACCACAAAGGATATCAACCCATGGCTCACTCCGGAACGCTCCACGATGCATTTCTCGACGAACTGAAAGACTCTTATGACGCCGAAAAGCAGTTGACGAAGGCGCTGCCGAAGCTTGCGAAGGCGGCGACGTCAGCTGAACTGCGCGACGCGTTCGAATCCCACCTCGAGGAAACGCGGGGGCACGTCGAGCGCCTCGAGCAGGTGTTCGAGCTCCTGGAGGAGAAGGCCAGGGGCAAGCATTGCGATGGAATTGCGGGAATCATCGAGGAAGGCAGCTCGGTAATGGGCGAGGGCTTCGACGAGACGACGATGGACGCGTGCCTCATTGCGTCTGGGCAGCGAGCCGAACACTACGAGATCGCGGCGTACGGGACCCTCGTCGCATGGGCGAAGACGATGGGTCACGACGAGGTGGCCGTCCTGCTCGAGGAAACACTCAACGAGGAGAAGGCGGCGGACGAGAAACTGACGAGTCTGGCAGAAGGCGGCATCAACAGAAACGCTGCGATGGGGAACGGCGCTCACGAGGACGAGGAACCGGCGATGGCGTCGAGCAGCAAGAGAATGGCGAAGCCTGCCGCGAGGAAGCGCTGACACACAAAGAGAAAACGGGCAGTGATCGTGGCGATCACTGCCCGCGACTTGCGACCGGCGACGTGCGACGGCTAGATGGCGGCTGAGGTTTTCGCCGGTGTGGCCATGATCTCCTTGAACGCGGCCACGAACTTGTCCATCTCGGCCTGCGTGCCGACCGAGACGCGCAGATGCTGCGTCATCGGCGGAAACGGCCGCCCGACCAGCACGTCACGCTTCTGGAACTCGGGCGCGACGTCGCTCGCTTCGCGCTTGAGACCGACCATGAAGAAGTTGGCCTCCGACGGCAGCACTTCGTGGCCGAGCGCCTTCAGCTTCGCGATGGTGTCGTCGCGGATCTGCTTGTTCATCGCCCTGGTCTTCGCCTGGCCCTCTTTGTCCTTGAGCGACGCGGCGCCGCCGAACTTCACCGTGATGGACTGGCTGCCGGTCGTGAAGGTGTGGACCTTGCGAATGAGATCGGCCGGACCGATGCCGTAGCCCAGGCGCATCGCGGCAAGCGCCGCGATCTTGGAGAACGTACGGCAGACGATGACCGGCCGTCCTTCGAGGACGTACTTCATCGACGACTCGTAGTCCGGGGTGTCGACGAAATGGTGGTACGCCTCGTCGATGAGCACCGGCATGTCCTTCGGGATGCCGTCGAGCAGCTGCTTGATCTGAGCCTTCGGGACGATCATGCCCGTCGGGTTGTTCGGGTTGACGATGTAGACGAACCCGATTTCGGCGGCGCGCTTGTTCGCGACGTCGATGATCGCGGGGATGTTCTGCGTGTAGTCCTTGTTCAGTGCCACCCTGATGGATTCCCGCCCGATCTGCGCCGCCTTCGAATAGGGATCCCCGTAAGTCGGGTTGACGCCCAGGACTTTCTTCTTCGGATCGCCGATCAGGAGCGCGATCGTGATGGAGCTCAATAGCTCGCCCGAGCCGCAGCCGAGAATGATGTTCTCGGCCTTGACCCCGTGCAGCTCTTGAATCGCCTGGTTCAATCCGCCGTCGGGTGCGCCGTAGCGGTTCGCCCATTCCCAGGCCTTGGGGTCGTCCATCGCCGCTCTGACCGCGGGCGGCACGCCGTACGGATTCTCGTTGTTGTTGATCTTGGCGACCTTGCTGAGATCCACGAGCGGCCGCGGGCCACGCCCTTGCCCCGGCACGCCGGTGCGGCCCGGCTGCTGGGCGAAGAGATCCGCGTCCGCGCCGGCACCGATATACCCGAGCGCGGCGGCGATGCTCCCGACGAACCCGCGGCGTGAGACTGCCATACACCCTCCGTTAGGAAAGCTGAACAAACGCACGGGTATTCTAGCGCCGCGATACGAGAGTGGGGCGACAATCCTGTGAGACGGCTGCCTTGTCACGAGATGTAGACGGGTCGAAAACCCGGAGCCGATTGGTGTTGTAGCTGATGGCCAGCGTTGGACACATCGCTGTCGGGATGGCGGCTGCTCGCGCGTACGACACTCGCCGCGCGCCACGATGGAGCGCAATGGCCGCGTGGTCCGCGCTGGCGATGCTGCCGGACCTCGACGTCATCGGATTCGCGCTCGGCGTGCGGTACGGCGACCCGTGGGGCCATCGGGGCGCCGCGCATTCGCTGGTGATGGCGGCCGCGCTCGGCGTCGCGGTGACCGCCATCGCACGCCGGCGCGGACTGCCGCCGGGCCGTACCGCGCTGTTCACGATCACCGTGCTCGCGAGCCACGGCCTGCTCGACACGATGACGGACGGCGGACTGGGCTGCGCGCTCCTCTGGCCGTTCAGCCACACGAGATACTTCGCGCCGTGGCGTCCGATTCCCGTTGCGCCCATCGGACTGGATTTTCTCTCGCTGTACGGTGCGATCGTGTCGGCGATCGAGCTCGCGCTCTTCAGCCCGTTGTTCGTGTACGCGCTGCGGCCGCGACGCCTGACGCTGCGTCCGCTGGCCGCCGCGTCGTTGACGGCGATGTGGCTGGTGTCGGTCTGGCTGATCGCGTCAGGCGATCCAATTCGAGAGTCCATCCTCGGCTTCGCGCTTCGGGAGAACACGTCGTACGCCAGCGGCTTCTCGGACGCCGCGCTCCGATCCGTGACGCCGGGAATGTCCGAACCTGAGGTGCGGAGCCTGCTCGGCGCGCCGCACGAGGAGGACTGGTACTATCCGCCTCGGGACCAGCCGACCCTGCGCGCGGAGGAGGTATCGGTGGCGTCGATATCGCGCGAATGCGTCGGGCTGCGCTTCGAGCACGGGTTCGTCGCGAGCGCCTTCGACGAAGACAGCTGCGGGGATCTCAAGCTGTGGATCGGTACATCCCTCGACGACGTCCGACGAGTCCTCGGGCCTCCGCGCGAAGCCTGCTGGAGCTACAGCTGGAGTCCCACCGGAGCCTTTCACCGCCTGCGAATGGTCTGCTTCCTGAACTCGCGCGTGGACATCGTCTTGAGCCGGTGGGTGAAGGGTTAGCGCGGTGAGCCAACTGTAACCAAAACAGCGCCCCAGGCGGCCGATCGGAAGGCCCTGAAAATATTCCAGCCGGCCCTCTTCGTTGGGCGCATACTCGTCGCTTCATTCCGTGCCCCGGTCGGCCGCGCGCACTATTTTTTCGGCGGCTCGTCGAACGCGTTCAAACAAGGAGGGCAGCGGAATGGCTATTACTTGCAGTCGTCAATCAGTGCTCCTTGCACTAGCCTGCCTGTGTGTCGCGCCGGCATCGGCGTTCGCACAAAGCACGCTCACTGGAGTCGTCAAAGACACGTCTGGAGCGGTGCTGCCCGGCGTCACCGTTGAGGCGGCAAGTCCGGTGCTGATCGAGAAGACGCGCTCCGCCGTCACCGACAGACCGGCAGCTACCGCATCGTCGATCTCAGGCCAGGCGTTTACACGCTCACCTTCACGCTGACCGGGTTCTCGATCGTGAAGCGGGAGGCCATCGAACTGCCGGCGAACTTCACGATGACGATCAACGGCGAGCTGAAGGTCGGGGCGCTCGAGGAAACGCTCACCGTCACAGGCGCGGCGCCCACCGTCGACGTCCAGAGCACGACGAAGGCCCAGGTCCTCAACCGCGACGCGCTCGACGCGATCCCGACCGGCCGCACGATCCAGGGCATGGGCCAGCTGATCACGGGCGTGTCGCTGAACATTCCCGACGTGGGCGGCTCTCGCGCGATGCAGCAGACCTACATGTCCACGCACGGGCTCGGCGCCTCGCAGACCACGGTGCAGGTGGACGGCCTTCTTGTCAACGGGCTCGACGGCGACGGCGCCGTGCAGAACTACTTCAACAGCTCGATGAGCCAGGAAATGGTCTATACGACGAGCGGCGCCGGGGCCGACGTCTCGGGCGGCGGCGTCCGGCTCAACATGATCCCGCGCGACGGCGGCAACAGGTTCAGCGGCACCGTGTTCTCCGGCTATCAGAACCAGAGCTTCCAGTCCGACAACCTGACGTCGGACCTCAAGGCCCGCGGTCTGAAGACGCCCGACGGCATCGAAAAGCTGTGGAACATCGAAGGTTCCTTCGGCGGGCCGATCAAGAAGGACAAGATGTGGTTCTTCGGCTCCGCGCGCGCATTCCATCTCAACACGCTCCCGGCCGACGCCCTGGTCGGAATTCCTGGCACGGCGCTCGCCAACCGTGCGCCGACGCCGAGTACGGAACGCGGCGTCGATCCGCAGAAAATCAACAGCTTCCAGGCGCGGATCGTCTGGCAGATCAGCCCGAACACGAAGCTGTCGGCCTACAATGACCGGCTCCTCAAGAATCGCGGCTCGGACATGATTGCCGGCGTCGACCCCGCGACAGCCTCGGGCGTCTGGGCCTCCCCGCTGTACACCACGGGCGAAGTCAAGGTGTCCTCGACCGTCACCAGCCATTTGCTCGTGGAAGGTGGCTTCTCCTTGAACATCGAGCGCTACACCATCCTGAACCAGCCCGGCATCTCTCAAACGCCCGGAACGCCGGCCTGGTATACGGGAATTCAAAAGTCTGATTCGGCGCTCGGGACAACATGGAACTTTTCCTATGGAGGCGAGGACTACGGACGGTTCCCCGATCGGTACGCGATGGCTGGCTCCGTCTCGTACATCACCGGCACGCACAACGTGAAGGTCGGCATTCAGGATACGTGGGGCTCGTATCGCCGCACGGATACCGCCAACGGCGACATCCGTGCCGTTTTTCTGAACGGCGTCGCCACGACCGCAACGATCCTGAACTCGCCGGTCGAACGGTTTGACCAGGTTCATGCCGATGTCGGCGTGTACGCGCAGGACAGCTGGACGCTGAAGCGCATGACGGTGAACTACGGCGCGAGGTACGAGCACCTCACGACCGGCATCCCGGTCGAGACGTCGCCGGCCGGCCGCTTCACCGCGGCGCGCACGTTCGGGCCCATCGACATGCCGACATGGAACAGCTTTTCGCCGCGCGGCGGGCTTGTCTTCGACGTGTTTGGCAACCAGAAGACGGCCGCCAAGTTCAGCATCGGCCGGTACGAGCAGGCGGGGACCACCGGGTTCTCGGAAAGCTACAACCCGCTGCAGCTCGCGACGGCGAGCGTCTCCTGGACCGACCTGAACGGCGACGGCGTCCCTCAGGGGGAACTCGGATGCACGTATCAGACGCCCGGCTGCGAAATCAACCTCGCACAGTTACCAACAGGCTTCGGCGTGGCCAGCCTGGCGAACTTCGACCCGAACATCAAGCGGATGTACAACGTCGAGACGTCCATCAGCCTCCAGCAGGAGTTGCGTCCGGGCGTGTCGGTGCAGGGCGGGTGGTACCACCGCGACTTCCATAACCTCCGGCGGCGCGACAATACGCTGCAGACGTTCGCAGACTACACGCCGTTCACGTTGTACAGCCCGATCGACGGCGCGCCGATCACGTACAACAACGTCAGCGCCGCGGCCCGAACGCGGATCAACTACGTGGACACCACCGCCGGCGACGTCCGGAAGATGTGGTTCAACGGCTTCGAGTACAACTTCAGCGCGCGGCTGAAGTACGGCATCACGCTGTTCGGCGGCGGCATGAGCGAGAGAGTGATCGCCCAGGTCTGCGACGAACAGTCGAACCCGAATCTGCTGCTCTACTGCGATCAGACCAAGAGCGGAATCCCGTTCCGCACGCAGTTCAAGATCGCCGGCAACGTGCCGATCACATGCGGCATCCAGGTCGGCTTCTCGTTCCAGAGCCTGCCCGGCTACGGCTTCGGCACCGGCGCGCTCTCGGGCCGCGAAGGCGGACCGACGGGCCCGACCGGCCAGCCGTCGGCGACGCAGCTGAACACGCCGAACGGCGCGGGCACGGTGTGGCTCATCACGCCGACCACCCGCTACACCGCGACGAGCCCGTGCGTGGCGCAGGGCACCTGCTCGGTGAACCAGCTGGTGGACCCGGGCATGAACGTCGCGTCGTTGTCGGTGCCGCTGATGGCGCCGAATACCGAGTTCGGCGATCGCATCAACCAGCTGGATCTGAACTGAGCAAGACGTTCAAACTGCAGCGCTTCAGCATCCAGCCGAAGATTGACCTCTTCAATGCGCTCAATCGGTCGCCCGTGTACGCGATACGCGGGCTGAACTTCGGCACCGCGGCGTACTATCAGCCGCAGTCGATTCTTGTCGGACGGGTGTATCAGCTGGGCGCCATCGTGAAATTCTGATTGGAAAGCCCGATGTCAATGAGTCAATAGATCGTTCGTGCGTCCTCCGGGCCGCGCTCTGCCGAAGGGCGGGCCCAAAAGAGCCCGCCTTTTCCACCCGCCGCCCGTAGGTCCGGCCTGCGTTCCAGTGTCGACCAAACCCGTGGCGAACGATGTCGAACGGCGCTATCCTTGGGCGCCCGGACGCAACCGATCGTGACGCGCCGGAATACCTGAGAAACCGGGGACACCGCCGAGTCGATTCTCGCGGAAGAACATCGGAGGGCGAACACCATGACGACCAAGACCCGATTGTCCGCCTGCGGCGTCTCGCGTCGCGACATGCTGCGAATCGGCGCCGGCGGCCTCGGGTTTGGCCTGTTCGGCGGCATCGGCCCGGTGCCCTACGTCTTCAGCAGGGCGAGCGAAGTCGTCGCGCAGGCCGCGTCGAACAAGATCCTCGTGGTCTTCGAGTGGTTCGGCGGCAACGACGGACTGAACACGATCGTGCCGTACGGCGACGCGATGTACTACAAGCATCGCCCCACGATCGGCATCAAAGAAAAGGACGTGCTGAAGATCGACGCCCACTTCGGCTGGCAGAAGTCGATGCGCGGCATGAAGAACCTGTACGACGAAGGCAAGGTGGCGATCGTGCAGGGCGTCGGCTACGGCCAGCCGTCGTTCTCACACTTCACGTCGATGTCGTTCTGGCACACCGCGGCGCCCAACAGCGGCAACGAATACGGGTGGGTCGGGCGGACAGCCTCGGCTCTCGATCCGGCCGGGGCGCGCGCGAACATGATCGTGAACATCGCCGACAGCCAGTCGCTGGCGGTGAAGGCGGAGAAGCACGTGCCGCTCGTGTTCATCGATCCGGCGAAGTTCCAGCGCGGGACGTTCGCGCAGGAGCACGCCGCGCTGGATGCGTTGGGCGCGCAGACCGCACCGGTGGGCGATGCGCACAAGTACGTGCTGGACGTCACCAGGAGCGCGGCCCAGGCCTCCGAAGTCGTGCGGACCGCGTGGAGCAACTACAAAGGGAAGGACAACCCGGATCTGCGTCTGCTGGACCTGGACAAAGTGGTGGCGTTGATCGAGGCGGACTTCCCGACGAAGCTGTACTACGTGCCGCTGCGCAATAGCCTGTTCGATACGCACGTGAACCAGGCGGCGCCACACGATCGGCAGCTGGAGTACTGCTCGGATGCGATTGCAGGCTTCTTCCGGGAGATGACGCGGATCGGCCGAGCCGACGACGTGGTGCTGTACGTCCACAGCGAATTCGGCCGGCGCGTGCCGGAGAACACCAGTCTTGGCACGGATCACGGCACCGCACAGGTGAACTTCGTCATCGGCAATGCGGTGAAGGGCGGCATGTACGGCACGCCGCCGAGCCTCACCGACCTCGTGCTCGACGGCAACCTCGAAAACACCACCGACTTCCGTCAGGTATACGCCAGCCTGATCGAGGAGTGGATGGGCGCCGATTCCGCGAAGGTGCTCGGCCAGAAGTTCAAGGCGCTGGGGATGTTCCGCGCGTGACCCGCCTTCGCTCGCGAGAGACTGGCGAGCTTCGGCGAGGCAAGCGCACGCGACGCGCGTGTGGAGGCAATGATGGCCGCTCTCATGCGTTGGTCTCCGGGACCGGCAGTCTGGAAGGACGACCTCGCGCCGATCAGCGCGGCGGACTGGAACTACGACCGCGCCGCGCATTTGCTGGCGCACGCGGGGTTCGGCGGCACGCCGGCGGAGATCCAGAAACTGGCCGACGCAGGCCTCGAGCGCGCGGTCGGCTCGCTCGTGCACTACGAGAGCATCCCGAATCCCAGGATGCAGCCGTTCGTCGAATCGGGGCTGTGGGATCCGACGCTGAACCCGTTTCCCGAGAGCCGGCCCGACGCGACCGATCGGGCCCTCAAGCATGGCATCTCGATGGGCGTCGAGAACAAGCCCGCGGGCAGCCGTCCGGTCCAGCCCTCGTCGGACCGCTTCTTCTACTGGCTGCGCGCCACCATGCTCGAAACGCGCCGGCTCGGCTACTGGTGGGCGAACCGGATGCTGCAGACGACGCATCCCGTGGAAGAGAAGATGGCGTTGCTGTGGCACGGCCACTTCGCGACCCACGAGAACAAGGTCCGCGATTACCGCAAGATGATGCAGCAGATCGACCTGTTCGAAAAGAGACGCGACAGGCAACATCCGGGACCTGGCCATCCAGGTCGCCCAGAACCCGGCGATGCTGTACTTCCTCGACGCCCAGTACAACGTCAAAGGGGCCGCGAACGAGAACTTCGCCCGCGAGGTGATGGAACTGTTCACCATGGGCGTGGGGAACTACTCGGAGAAGGACGTGCGCGAAGGCGCGCGGGCATTCACGGGCTGGTACTTCGACAACCTCACGTTCAAGGTGGATCCGGACAAGCACGACGATGGTGTGAAAACGTTCCTGGGCAGAACCGGCAACTTCGACGGCGTGGACGCGCTGAAGATCATCTTCGAGCAGCCGGTGACGGCGGAGTACCTGGCCGGGAAGATCTATCGCTTCCTCGTGCGGGATGAGCTCTCGCAGGATCTGAGAAAGAGGCTGGGCACGATCCTGCGTGACAGCGACTACCAGGTCAAGCCGCTGCTGGCCGCGATCTTTTCGTCCAGGGATTTCTACAGCCAGGCCAGCTACGGGGCTCACATCAAGGGACCGGTCGAGCACTTCGTGGCGATGATGAAGCACCTGGGCGTGGACGCCATGCCCGGTGTGCCCGACTTCAACCAGTCGACCATCGCGATGGGCCAGCATCTCTTGAACCCGCCGTCGGTGGCGGGCTGGGCGGGCGGCAAGGCGTGGATCACGCCGGGCCTGCTCATCGCGCGCGGCAACGTCGCCCGCGATGTCTTGATCCCCGACATGACCGGCTTCAGGGACTGGAATTTTTCCGCCGGTACCGACGACATCCTCGGCCGCCGGTTGCGCGACGGCTACGACATCGGCGCGGCCACGGCGGTCAACGACCCGGCGAAGATGAGCACGTTCGACATGGTCGCCCTGGAGCGCGACGAGCAGTTCAACACCCGCATCTCGGGCTACATCGGCTGGGAGCAGGCCGCCCGCAAGCTCATTCCCACGCCGCGCAATGCGGCGCAGTTCGACCTCACCAGAATGGTGTTGGAGAGCGGCTCCAAGACGACCGGCGAGGCGGTCGACTATCTGATGTGGCGGATGCTCCGAGTGCCGACTGCGACGGTCACGCGCGATGCGTTCGTGACATTCCTGACCAAGGAGTTGGGGACGGACAACATCGACCGCGCCAAAACCTACATGGAAGACCCGCTGCGCATGACGGTGCACCTGATCATGAGCACGCCCGAATATCAGATCGTCTAGTCCGAAAACGCTCTGGCCCTTCGGCTGACGTAGAATCCGGACCTATGGCGTTCAGAGACATGCAGCGTATCGCGTTGTCGTTGACCATCGGCTCGGCGATGTTCCTGAGGCCGGCGCTCGATGCGCGCCAGACAGGCGTGCAATCGGTGCAATACCGGTCTCCCGAAGGCGTGGAGTATCGCTCGCTTCCCGATACCGACGCCGTCAAGAGCGCGCGGGCCGCGCTTGAAGCCAACCCGAAGGACATCGCTCGCATCATCGACCTCGGCGTTGCCCAGTCCGGTGCGCGGCAGTTTCGCGAAGCCATCGCGACGTTCACGCGTGGCCTCGAGATCGAGCCGAACAACGCGCTGCTTCTCCGGTGGCGCGGACATCGATATCTTTCCGTGCGTGAATTCGATCGCGCGTTTGCCGATCTCACGCGCGGCGGCGCCATCGACAGCACCATCTACGGAATCTGGTATCACCTCGGTGTCGTGCAGTACCTGCGCGGAGACTTTGCCGAGGCGGCCGGATCGTTCGCCAGGGCTCAGCCCATCGCCCCGGACGCCGGCGAACTGGCGGGTTCGACGGATTGGTTGTGGATGTCGCTCAGCCGGGCCGGCCGCGGCGCGGAAGCGAAAGCGATGCTCGATCGACGGCCAGACTCGAAGCCGGTGACCAACGCCTACACGCGGCGCCTGCAACTCTATCGTGGCGAGATCGGTCCGGACGCCGTGATGACACCGGCGGATACAGAAGACGTGCAGGTCGCCACGCTCGCCTATGGCCTCGGCAACTGGTACCTGGTGCGGGGCGACAAGGCGCAGGCGCGCAGGTGGTTCGAGCGATCGGTCCAGTCGGGCGGTTGGCCCGGGTTCGGATTCATCGTGTCGGAGGTGGAGCTCCGGCGGCTTCGTTGAGTCGTCCCGTTGCGTCGTTTCGGCAGGGAGCGCCTTGCTATTCCAATCGGAGCGCGCGCATCGGCGGAATTGATGCCGCCCGAGTGCCGGGAATCAGCGCGGCGACCAACGCGCACAGCGTCAACGATCCGGTAGCCACCGCTAAGGCGACCGGATCCCAGAACTTCACGCCGTACAACTGCGCGGCGAGCAATTTGCCGGCGCCGATTGCCAGCGGCACGCCGAGTCCCAATCCTATCGCCACGCGCGTGAACGCGCTGCGCAGGACGAGATTCAGCACCGCGCCCTTGTCGGCGCCGAGCGCCATCCGGATCCCGATCTCGTTCGTCCTCTGCGCGACCGAATAGGCTGTCACGCCGTACAGGCCGATCGCCGCCAGCAGGAGCGACACGCCGCCGAAGAGCCCCGCGAGGCTCGCGACCGCCCGGTCCTGATCGAACGTCAGCGCGATCTGCTGCTCGAGCGTCCGCGCGTTCATGAACGTCAGGCTCGGATCGACGTCCGCCATCGCCTTCGTCACCAGCGGCTCGAGCGCACCCGCACCGAGCTTTGTGACGAGCATCAGCCCGCTGATGAAGTGCGACTGGTACTCGACGCGCGTCATCACGCTGTTCACGTAGTTCACGTTCTGCGCGAGCGGCACCCAGAACATCGGCCGCGGCGGCTGCCGGAACTGGAAGCTCTGCCACCTGGCGTCGCGGACGACGCCGACGATCGTGAACGTGCCGACGTTCTGCGGCTCGTCGAGGCCGAAATGCTGGCCGATCGGATCCTCGTCGCTCTTGAAGAAGCGCTTGACGAACGCCTCGTTGACGATCGCGACCGGCGCGGTCGTTTCGTTGTCCGCCTCCGTGAACGCCCGTCCGCGCGCCATCCGCGTGCCGAGATTCTGCAGGTAGTGCGCGCTCACGCGATCCCACGACGCGCCCGCGTTGTCGCCCGGCTTCGGCGGCGGATGGCCGGCGACCATGACCATCTCGCCCCAGTTGTCCGTCAGCGGGTTGTAGAGCGCGAGGTTCGCCGACTGCACGCCGGGAATGCGGTTCAGCCGGTCCTCGAGCGCGCGATACATCGCCGTCAGCTGCGGCACGGTGTAGTTCGCGGACGGCCGGTTGATCGCAACCAGGACGCGATCGGGCACGGTGAACCCGAAGTCCTGATGCTGGACGTTATTCAGGCTCCGGCCGAGCATCGTCGCACCGGCGACGAGGACGACGGACAGGGTGGCCTGGAGGACGAGCAGCGCGGTGCGCGTGAACGAAGAATGATCGCCCGTCGATCGACCCGATCCGCGCAGCGCATCGATCGGATCGGTCCGCGTCGCCAGCCAGGCGGGGACGGCGCCGAAGAGCACGCCGGTGATCACCGCGACGCCGAACGCGAACGCCAGCACCAGCGGCGACGGGCGTGTGCTGATGGGAAGGAATGTCGAGACGGAGAACGCGAGCGAGAGCAGCAGCCGCGCGGCGCCCGTCGCGACGGCGAGGCCCGCGATGCCGCCGCCGATGGCGAGCAGGATGCTTTCGACGAGCGCCTGCGTGACGATCTGCGATCGCGACGCGCCGATGGCCATCCGTACGGCCGTCTGCGTTCGCCGCGCGACCGAGCGCGCGAGCAGCAGGTTCGCGACGTTCGCGCAGGCGATCAGCAGCACGAGTCCGCACACGGCCATCAGCAGCTGCAGGCTGCTGGCGTACTGCTCTTTCATCACGCCGACGCCGGCGCCGGCCGGGATGATCGCGATCGTCTGCTTCGGCAGCAGGTGTTCGACGTCGGACAGCCAGTTCGCCGGCCAGCCCGCGTCGCGCGGGATCCACTGGCGCAGGACGTTCGTGAGCCGCGGCCCGATGCCGTCGGTGGTCGCGCCGGGTTTGAGGCGGCCGATGACGCGCAGCCAGGCGGAGATCGGCTGGCGCAGCAGCGAGTTGGCGCCGGTGACCATCGGTTCGTGCTGAAGCGGGATCCAGAGGTCGGGCGGATTGTTGCGGAGCGTATCGCCGAAGAAACCCGGCGGCGCCACGCCGGCGACGGTGAACGGGTGGCCTTCGACGACGAGCGTCTGGCCGACGAGCGATTGATCGCCGCCGTAAATCGCTTCCCACGAGTGATGGCTGAGCACGACGACCGGCGGCGATGCCGCCGTGTCGTCCTCGGCGGTGAAGACCCGGCCGCCGAAGGCGCCGATGCCGAAGGTCGTGAAGTAGTTGCCGGTGACGTATTCGGACCGGAGCGAGCGCGCGGCGACGTCCACGCCGGGCCGGCGGACGCTGACGCGGAAGCCGCCGGCCTGGAAGGCGGTCAGTTGTTCGAACTCGGGCGCTTCAGCTTTGAGGCGTTCGAAGAGCGGGTACGAGAACATGCCCCAGCGATCCTGCGGTCCGCCCTGGACGCAGCAGTTGTCGCCGTCGCCGATGCGGTAGAGGCGGTCGGGGTCGGCGACCGGGAGCGAGCGCAGCATGACCGCGTGGATCAACGTGAAGATCGCCGTCGTGCCGCCAATGCCGAGCGAGAGTGTCAGGACGGCCGAGGCAGTGAAGACGGGCGAGAGACGGAACTGACGGATCGCGTAACGGATGGCGCCGACCGGGTTGTCCATGCGGATCGGTTAGACGGCATAGACCCGCCATCCGTTGACGCCATACCGAAATGCTCGACGATGGTTGACCTCACGACATTTGACATACATAGAACTGCAATGTATAAAACTTCTACGTATGGACATGAGCAAGGACCTGGTTGCGGCTTCCGCCACGCCGCTCGTGCTCGCGATCCTTGCCGAAGGCGACAGTTATGGCTACGCCATCATCAAGCGAGTGGCCGAGTTGTCAGGCGGGCATCTGCAGTGGACCGACGGCATGCTCTATCCCGTGCTGCACAGGCTCGAGCGCCAGGGCTACGTCGCGGCGAAGTGGTCCGCGGCCGAGAACGGCCGCAGGCGCAAGTACTACCGGATCACGAAGGAAGGCCGGGCGCAGCTCGCCGCCCAGCGGGAGCAATGGAAGACCGTGGACGGCACCCTGCGGGGAATCTGGATGGAGGCATGCACCGTATGACGACCTTCACCGATCAACCGCTCGAGGAGCACATTGCGCAGTGGCGGGCGTACCTGCGCCGCCGGCAGGCCGTTCATGGTTCCGACGTGGAGGAGCTCGAGGGACACCTGCGCGACGAGCTCGTGACGCTCACCGAAGCCGGCCTCGCCGGAGATGAAGCGTTCCTGGTCGCGGTCAAGCGCATGGGCAACCTCGATGCGCTGTCACGCGAGTTCGCGCTCGCGCATTCCGAGCGGCTGTGGAAGCAGCTGGTCGTGTCGCCCGATGCTGACGCGCCGGCGAACACCTCACGCACCGAGATCCTCGTCGTCTTGTGCCTTGCCGTTGCCGCGGGGTTGGCCGTCAAAGTGCCCGCGCTGTTCGGTATTCACCTCAACCCCAATGACGAAGTGCCGCCGTTCTACTTCCGGAACGCCAGTCTGTTCGTCTTGCCGCTGCTGACGGTCTACTTCCTGTGGAAGCGTCGGGTCGGGCGTTGCCAGCGGCCTCTGGCTCGCGTTGCCTTTCGCGGCCGGCGCCGTGTTCGCCAACATCTTCCCGTTCCGGACTGGCGGCGATACGGCGAGGCTGACCGCTCTGCACCTGCCAATCGCGCTCTGGCTGGCCGTCGGCTTCGCCTATGTCCGAAGCCGCTGGTTCGCCGACGGTGGGCGCATGAACTTCGTCCGATTCTCGGGCGAGTTGGCGATTTACTACGTGCTCATCGCGCTCGGCGGCGGGGTCGTCACCGCCTTCACGTTCATGATGTTCTCCGCCATCGATATGAATCCTGATTGGTTCGTCGCGGGCTGGCTGCTCCCGTGCGGGGCGGCAGGGGCCGTCATCGTCGGATCATGGCTGGTGGAAGCGAAGCAAAGCGTCATCGAGAACATGGCACCGGTGCTGACCAGGCTGTTCACGCCGCTGTTCACAGTGCTGCTGCTGGCGTTTCTGGTCACGATGGCGTGGACAGGCAACCCCATCAACGTGAAACGGGAGGTGCTGATCGGGTTCGATCTGCTGCTGGCGGTCGTCGTTGGGCTGGTGCTCTACGCCGCCTCCGCGCGCGACCCGCAGGCACCGCCCGACTTCTTCGACGGCCTGCAACTGCTGCTCGTGGTCAGCGCACTCGTGGTTGACGGGGTGGCGCTCGCGGCGATCGCCGCCCGCATCTCCGAGTTTGGCTTCACTCCCAACCGAGTGGCGGCTCTTGGCGAGAATCTCATTCTGCTGGTCAACCTGGCATGGACGGCGTGGCTCTATGCGCGCTTCGTGCGTCGTCGGGGTGTGTTTGCCGCCCTGGAGCGATGGCAGATCGCCTATCTGCCCGTCTACGCCGTGTGGGCGGCGCTGGTGGTCGTCGTGTTCCCGCCGGCGTTCGGCTACCGTTGATACCTGAGCGCTATTCGTCACGCAGCGCCGCGGCCGGATTGATCCGCAGGTTCTGACGCGCGGCGGCGCCGGATGCGAGCAGACCGACTCCGCCCACGAGCGTGACGACGCTCAGGATCACCAGCGGATCGGTCGCCCGCACTTTGAACAGCAGGGTCGCGACGATGGCGCCGATGGCGATCGCGCCCGCGCACCCGGCCGCGAGGCCCGCCGCGAGCGGCATCGCGCTCTGGCGCAGCACGAGCACGACACCTGCGACGCCCGCGCGCCGAGCGCGACGCGGATGTTCAATTCCCGCCGCCTTCGCGAGACACCGTACGCCGTGGTCGGCGTACACCCCGACCGCCGCAATCAGGAGCGCGACGGCGCCGAACGCCGTGAACAGCCACATCTGGTACCGCCGGCTCGCGACGGCCTTGTCGACGACGCGCTGCAGCGGGGTGATGTCGGCGATGGCGATCTCGGGATCCACGATGTGCACGACACGGCGCAGTTCGCCGGCGATCGCCGCCGCGTCGCCGGCTGTCCGCACCAGCAGGACCGACTTGCCTTCGTTGTTGAACCAGAGGGCACGTAGACCATCGCCGGCGACTCGGTTTCGAGCGCCGTCGGGTGCCCGTCGACGACGACGCCGACGACCTCGAAATGCACGGCTGGGATCGCCGCGGCTGAATTGCTTGCCGACGGGCTCCTCGCCGGGCCACAGCGTCTGCGCCGCTCGCGCCGAGAGGACAGCGGGCGTCACTGCGCGGGTCCGGTCGCGCTCCTCGATGCTCCGGCCCTTTGTGATCGGCATCGACAGCGTACGAAGTAGTCGGGGCCGACGAAGCGGTAGTTGGCGCTCATCTTCTGGGACGAGGGACGGATGTCGTCGAGCCGGGCGATGAGGTCGACCCAGGTTTCACCGGTCAGCGGCAGCACCGATGTCCACGCCGCCGAGGTGATGCCGGACAATTCGCGTGTGGCCGTGAGAATCCAATCGTAGAGGGCCGCGCGCGCCTTCTCGTCGGGATACTGGCGCGCGACCGGCACGATCTCCATGGCGATGACGTGGTCCGGCGAGAAGCCGGTCTGGACCTGGAGCAGACGAACAAAGCTGGTCGCGAAGAGACCGGTCACGACAAGCAGCGTCACCGAGAGCGCGACCTGCACCCCGAGCAGCGTCGCGCGAAGGCGCAGGCCGCCGCGGTCCGTCGTGCCGTGTCCGCCGCCGCGCAACGTGCTCTGCGTGTCGCCTCGGCCCGATGCGCCACGCCGGCAGGAGCGCGACCGAGAGCCCCGCCACGATCGTCACGGCGGCTGCGAAAGGAGCACGCGTGCGTCGATCGCCACGGCGTTGACGCGCGGAAGGTCGATCGGCGCCGTCCCGACGAACAGCGTGAGGCATTCGCGCGCCACGAGGAGACCGAGCGCACCGCCGATGAGCGCGAGCACGAGTTGTTCGAGGACGACGCCGGCGACGAGCCGTCCGCGGCTCGCGCCGAGCGCGCTGCGGACCGCCGCGTCGCGCAGGCGGCCGGCCGCACGGGTCAGCGACAGGTTCGCCAGGTTCGCGCACGCGATCAGCACGACGCCGCCGATCGCGCCGAGCAGAAACAACAGCCCGAGCCGCGCGCGGCCGACGATGGATTCCTCGGGCGGCTTGATCCAGCCGCGCAGGACGACAGGCTCGTGCGTCTCCCGGCTCGCAATCTCGGCCACCGACCGCTGCAGGAAATCCAGCTCCGCCTTCGCTTGATCCAGTGTGATCCCGGGCTTGAGGCGCGCGATGACGGGGTAGTTGAACTGACCCATCCAGCCGACGTTTGCGAAATTCAGGCGGAACGGCACGACCGCCGAAAACGCGGAGGACAACGAGGCCGATTCCGAGCACGTCGAACGTCGGCAACTCCGCTTCGGGCCGCAGGACACCGACGATGGTGTATGGGTGCCGCCGAGGACGAGCGTGCGGCCGACGACGTCGGAACCCCGGCCGAGACGGTCGGCCCAGAGACGCTCGCTGATCGCGGTGACCGGTGGGCGGTCGGCTGTCGTCCTCGCGCGTCAGCGGCCGCCCGAGTGCCACCGGCATGTCGAGCACGTCGAAGATGGTGCCCGATGCGCGCACGATTGTCAGCTGCGCGGGTTCGCCCGTTCCCGTCAGGCTCGTTGTCCGCCAATCCATCTCGGCGATCGCCGCCAACGTCGTCGACTGGCGGCGCCATTCCTCGAAATGCCGGGCGTTGGCCGGCACCGAGGAGTATCGATGAGTGCCCGACGCCTGGACCTCGCGAAGCGACACGAGGCGCTGCGCCTCGCGATACGCCAGCAGACCGGCAGGGGGCACCGTTCAGAATCGAGAACACCGCGGTCGAGGCGCCGAGGGTCAGGGCCAGCGTGGCGATGACGGCCGCGGCATGGACCGGATCGCGCCACAAGGATCGCATCGTGTCGCGAAGGTCGAGAAGGGCGTGGTCCATGCTGGCTTAGACGGACACCGCGTCACGGGAGTTGTCGGCGGTTAGTGGTCCCACGAGCGCGGCCGTGCGGGCGTTGGCGGGCTTCACCGGCTCACTGCCGGGGAACGTCCTTCAGCAGGTCACCGGCAGAGGACAGGTAATAGTTTCGCGCGATGGCGTTGATCTGCCGCTCGCCCAGCTCGATGAGTGCCTGCGCCTTGATACGCTTCGCCGTGGCATTCTCGCCGTCGTTCCCCAGGACGTAGTCGGAGAGTTCGGCGGCCCACGTGAACTCGCCCGCAGCCAGTGCCTCGCGCCCGTGGGCGAGGACCTGGTCGGAGCCAGCCCAATCAGACGGACCAGCTTTGCTGCGCGATCTTTCTCGGGAAGGGGAAACAGGTTCGTGGCATTTCCGTCGAACCAGCCCGCGCGATCCGCGTAGATGCCCCGCACGGTCCATTCGATCCCGCCGTAGAACTCCTGCAGGTACGGGTTGTCCG
>CAWCDQ010000043.1:0-94759 GCA_963794305.1 uncultured Acidobacteriota bacterium
TGGTGTTCGGAAAGAGACGTGACGAACGGGGCGAGGGAAGGAAGTACATGCTTTTCTGTTCTCCGCAGAAAGAGCCGTCAGTTGATCCTCAGGTAGGTCTCCTGGCTTGTGCAGGGCCGGCCGAGTTGGCCGGCCGGTCGCTTCACCTTCCCAGATCCGCAAGGATCAAGTGGTATTCGAAGCGACGTGCCGCACTTACAGTGGCGGAACCGCGCCGGAGTTGCACCGGACTTCCCTGTTATGCCCTCGTGGGCACCCAAGGCAGAAAACGATGCTAACACAGCCGGCCATTGACCTCACCTGTCCCGTTCCCGAGTACTGATGGTGGCCTCGGAGGACGGCATGGAAATCTGGGGACTCGGGCTTGGGGCGGCCTTGGCCCTGTGGCGGTATTTTTTCGACGTGGACTGGGACCTTCGGCTGAAGCGCCGGAGACGGCGCAAGATCTGATGTTGTCATGGCGTGTTCATGTCGAGACGCTAGACTCCGCAGTGAAGGAAGGCATTTCATGCGGCATCTCGCACTCGTCGTGGCCCTGATCATCGCGGCGCCGCTCGTCGCGCAGACCCCGGCCTACCGGATCACGCACACGTATACGCTCGGCGGCGACGGCAGCTGGGACTACATCGTGCCCGATCCGCCGAACCATCGCCTGTTCATCGGCCGGCAGAATCGCGTGATGGTGGTGGACGCGGACAAAGGAACGCTCGATCGGCGAAGTCACCGGGATACAGGGCGCGCACGGCACGGCCATCGCGCCGCAGACCGGCCACGGGTTCGCGACGTCGGGCAACGACCAGTCGGTGGTGATGTTCGATCTGAAGACCTTCGCGGTCCTGGGCCGGA
The DNA here is from genome assembly GCA_963794305.1 of uncultured Acidobacteriota bacterium. Taxonomy (GTDB): domain Bacteria; phylum Acidobacteriota; class Vicinamibacteria; order Vicinamibacterales; family CAVVIG01; genus CAVQFC01. The sequence goes on from CAWCDQ010000043.1 coordinate 847, forward strand.
TCCCGGCGGCCGAGGACGCCGACGCGATCATCTATGACGGCGCTTCGAATCGCGTGTTCACGTTCAACGGCGACGCGCATTCCTCGACCGTCATCGATCCGCGCGCCGGAACGCTCATCACCAACATTCCGCTCGGCGGCAAACCGGAGTACGGCGCGTCGGCCGGCGACGGCAAGGTCTACGCGAACCTCACCGATACGAGCGAGGTGGTCGAGATCGACGCGGCCAATGCCAGGGTCACGCGCCGCTGGCCCACTGCGCCGTGCGCCCAGCCGGTCGCGATGGCGATCGATACCGCGCATCATCGGCTGTTCAGCGGCTGCCGCAGCGGCCTGCTGGCGGTGTCCGACTACCAGGCGGGAAAGATCGTCGCGACGGCGCCTATCGGCACGGGCGTCGACGGCGCCGCCTACGATGCCGCTTCAGGGAACGCGTTTGCCTCGAACGCCGACGGCACGCTGACCGTCGTGCACCAGGACACGCCGGACCAGTATCACGTCGCGCAGACCGTGCAGACGGCGCCCGCGGCGCGCAACATGGGACTCGACGCCACGACACACCGCCTGTATCTGGTCTCGGCTCAGTTTGGTCCGCCGCCGGCGAATGGCCGTGGGCGCGGCGCGGTCCTGCCGGGCACGTTCACGCTGATGGTGATCGAAGACGATCGCGCCGGCCGCTGAGGCACGGCCGTCGAATTCTTATCTCAGCGGATTCGACGGGCTCGGCGGTTGAACATTTCGGACACCGCCTGCATCCGATCAAAACTCATCGTCCACGGGAGCATGCCGCATCGGCGGTGTTCCTGCTGGCCTGCTGCTTGCACGATTTCGACACGTGACCTCGATCGCGGGGCCGGCCGTTCGGATCGCCGCTGAGCGTCGCGATACCTATCTCGCCACGTTGTACGGCAAGGCGCTGGACGCCGCGAGCGCGCGTCCGATCCTCGGAGACCAGTTCGCTGCGGACGCCGTCGAGCGCATCGATTACGACTTCAAGAAATTGCAACTGCCGCGCGGCGGCGAAATCACGCTCCCGTTGCGCGCGCGGCACTTCGATCAGTGGACGCGTGCGTTCATCGTTGCGAATCCGCATTCGACGGTGCTGCATCTCGGCTGCGGCCTCGACAGCCGCGTGTATCGAGTCGACCCGGGACCGGCGGTGCGCTGGTACGACGTCGACCTGCCTGACGTCATCGCGTTGCGGGAGCACCTCTACCCTCGCCGCCCCGGCTATCACGTGATCGGCACGTCGGTCACCGACCTCGCGTGGCTCGACATGATCCCGCGCGACACGCCGACGCTCGTCATCGCGGAAGGCCTGGTGATGTACTTGCCGCCCGCGGAGGGAACCGCGTTGTTCCATCGCGTCGTGGAACTGTTTCCGAGCGGTGAAATCGCGTTCGATGGCTACAGCCGCCTCATGACGAGGCTCGTGTCCCGCTTCGCGGCGATCCGCGCCGCGCACGTCGATCTCGTCTGGGGCATCAACGACCCGCACAATCTCGAGAAGAAGATTCCCGGGCTGCATCTCGCGGAGAACGTCGAATTCCTCATGATGCCCGAGTTGATCGAACGGCTCTCCCGAAGCCGGCTGTCCACGTTCACCTACAAGGTCGCAGGCCGGCTGGCCTTCTATCGCAAGTTGATCCGTCACTTGCGTTACACGTTTCCCTGAGCTTCCGCGGTTCCTCGACACGTCAGCTGAACGAGAGCTATAGTCCTCGCGAAAGAGCGAGGTGACCATGAGCGTTCTGCACGACCGACGCCCATGGCGTGCCGCGTGGCTCTGCGCCCTGGCTCTCCTCGGCGCATGCGGCGGCAGTATCCCCTCTGCGCCAAGCGCGCCAGCCCCGTCCACACAACCCGAGATCTCTTTTACGCTGAGTGGAACGGTCTTCGATGCGATCGGGCGGCCGGTCGGTCAGGCGCGCGTCGCAGCGATCAACGGGCCGCAGGCTGGCACGGCGGTGCAGACCGACGATCAAGGCGGCTACGCCTTCGATCGTCCGTTCACGGCCAATTTCACACTTCAGGTTTCCAAGCCGGGATACATCACGCAATCGAAGCTCGTGGCGAACGGACAGTTCCCCACGTTCTTCCGCCTCGACTCGACCACGGCGCCGTCCAGCCTGCCGCCAACGTTCCAGGCGGCGTTCGCCGCCGACGCCGCGTGTACCGAATTGCCGCCCGCGGTCAGAACGCGGACCTACACCGCGACCGGCGGAAACAATTCGGGCTACATCATCGATCTGCGCGGCGCGACGTTCGGTGTCGGTGACGGTTCGTACAACTGGCATACGATTTACGCGAGCGTGTTCGAAGACACGGCCGCGCTGTCCTTCCAGGATCCGCCGATCTGGGAGCAGCTGACGCCCGAGCAATGGGTGGTCATCTACGGACTGAAAGCCACCGGATCGATCCGCGAGTTACCGGTGACGATGACGTTTGCCGGCAGCTTCACGTTCTGCGCGGAGACTGAAGCGGACTCGTATCCGGAATGCGAAGTGCCGGAAATCGTCTGCACGTCGCAGCATCACACGCTCACCCTGTCTCGCTGATCGCGTCAGCCGCTGGAGGATGCCGGGCAAGGCGTCCAGGAACTCGCGGACGGACGCGATCTGGCTGTTCTCCGAAATGAACTCGAAGGCGGACGCGCTGACCGCGCGCGTGCGGGCATTTCGCAGCGCGCCGATGGACGCCGCGAGCACCGGGCATTCGTCAATCAATCCGAGGAGCGCCGCCCAGGCCGGCATGTCGAGCGTCGTGAGCACGTCCATCGCATCGCGCGCGAGCCAGGGCGTGCCGGACCGGCGGTACTTCGTCATCTGGATGCGGAGGGCGGTGAGTCCCGCCTGCGTCTCGCGGTCGTCGCACCTGAGCTCCTTCAGCACGCCGATCAGCCGCTGCGCGGCGTACATGCAGACCTCTTCGTGCAGGGTTCTCCACCCGACCTGAAACACGCTGACGAGATCGTGCGCGACGAGAAAATCATCGGTCAGGCGCGCCGGCTGATTTTCCAGTCCGAGGTTGCAGGTGGCGACGGCGGCATCCGAGGCCTCCTGTGCGGTGAACGATCGCGCCTGGATCGAACAGCCGGCCATGATCGCGTTCGCCAGATATGCCAGTTCCTGATGTCTCGTGGAGAATGCGGCTTGATCGGAGTCGCTCACGTATTGCAGCAGCGCGTGGATGCGTGCCAGCCGCGGCGCGTCACCTTCCGGTCCCGCGGGCAGCGCTCGAGGCTGTGACGGCAGCACGCCTGCTTCGAGGAGCAGCTCGACGACCGCAGCGATCGCTTCTGCAGAATCCTCCGGCGCCGGTGCCGCACCCGGCAGCGCGGGCAGGTCGGACTCCCCCGCCGCCTCAGTCACGCTCGGTGGCTCCATCGCTCTGAAGTAGGCGCGGGCCAGTGTCGTCCCGGGCGACGGTGCACCGGACCTGGCGGGGGGCTGGCGCGCGGCGTCGAGAAACGCGCGAGCCTCGACGGGCGTCACGAATCCGTGCCGTTCGCGGCGTGCCTCGCGCTCGACCGCCAGGTCGAACATGATCTGGTCCTGGTCGGTGAGCAGATTGTCGAGACCGTCGATCTCGGGTCGCGAGTTCGACAGCGTGCGGCATCCGCGCATGACCCGGTGGAAGTAGTCGGGGTGCCCTTCTTCGAGCGCGACCAGCGCGGCGACGATCGCGTCCCACGAATCGGAGCGCCTGGCTGCGAGCAGATAGCCGCCCACCTCGCAATCGAACGCGTCCTTCGATGTGTCAGGCTCCTCGCCGTCCGGGGACACGGCCGGCAGGATGGCGGCGGGGTCGAAGACGCGCACGTACCCGGCGATCGCGCCGCTGACGAGATCGACGTCCAGGCTCGCGAGTTTCTGTGCGGCGATCGCGGCGCCCGACTCCACCAGCACTTCGAGCCACACGCCGAACCGATCGGCGTCGAACTGCTCCTCCGCGCCGGGCTGGTGACTGTGCCAGAGATCGAGGTCGAAGAGATTCGCGAGCTGGCCTGGTGTCGCGAGGGCCAGCAGGTCGCCGCACTGCTCGAGGCCGCAGTGCAGAATGATCCGATGGAGCATCTCGGGCTGGAGCCGCGGGACGACGTGCGCGATGTGCTGCGATTCCAGGATGCGATCGAGGACGCTCGTCGTGCCCGGAATCGCCGGAGCAGCCAGGCTGCTGGTGCCCGGGGTGGAGTCGCGGTCAGGTTGGGGCGCGTGGGAGCTCGAACGGTTCGCGTGTCGGCGAGGAGCACGAGGACCGGATTTCGCCATGGGCTGGCGATGTTACCGGCACCGGGAGACAAGAAACAGTCTTGAACAGCACACGCAACTGAGGGACACTAAATACAGGAAAGTGGCAGTGCCGCGTCGCGTTCCTCACCGATTCCAGCCCCGCACTCTTCACATCACCTGATCGCTCGCAGGACGCATCACCGGCTGTTGCCTGCGACCTTGTTCGAACCGGGATCGAGATCCATCAGCCAGATATCGCCTCTGAAATCTCCGAGCAGGAAGATGATCTCATCGGGCGTGGCAATCGGCGCCGTGCCCGCCAGGTAGGCCGGCATCAGCATTTCGGTCGACGTGTACACCGCGATCGGTTCCTGCTGCGCCAGCCCGGACGCGGCCCCGAAACGCTTGCCGCGAACGGCGCTGCGCACCAGCGGGTTCGTGCCCGCCGGGGTGTAATACAGGAACCGTCCATCGGCCGACCAGAAGGGATGGCTCGCCGCGCGATCGACGACCAGCCACTCCTGCTCTGCGATCGGCCTTTGGCTGAGCGGCGCCACGTACACGCTGGGCGGTCCGCCCTGACGCGCGGCGTCGAACGCGATCCACTTGCGATCCGGCGACAACCGCGGATTGGTGATGGTGCGTTCACCGCTCGCGAGCAGTTCATCCTGCGCGCCGGTTTCGGTGTCGACAGCGCCAGCGAATTCAGGCGCGCAAACCGCTCGATGACGAGGTGCCGCTCATCCACCCATTCGCGCGGCCGTCCTCCGCAATCGTCACCGAGTTGTCGCCAGGTTCCTTCAGACAGGCGCACGACGACAATCGGCCGCAGCGCGCGTCCGGCGCCCTGCATCCTCATGCCGTACGCCAGCAGGCTGCCGTCCGGTGAGATCGCCGGATATCCCTTCGTGCCGGCGGGCCCCTCGGCGAGCACTCGCTCCGAGCCGGTTCGGAGATCTCTCAGGAATATTCCGCCGTCTCCGAGGCGAAACGAGAAATACGCGAGCGTCCGGAAGTCCTTCGTGACCGAGAGATAGCCCGATGGAAACGGGCCTCGCGTCATCCGGCGCAGCGGACCGTGCGCGGTACCGTTCGCGGAATCCAGCGCGACCGACCAGAGATTGGCTTCGGCGCGGCTGCTGAAGAACGCCAGGCGCCCGGCGGCGGCCGCCGGAAGCCACGCCGACTCGTTGCCGGTGGTCAGCCGCTCCGGCGCCTCCACGGGCTGGAACGTGGACGCATCGATTCGCTGCCGATAGAGATTGACGCCCTGCGCGCCCGCCGCCGAAAACACCAGCGCATCCTCAACCCACGCCGCGCCGGTCGGCACCGTGAACATTCCCGCCTCGCGGAATCGCTGGACCACTCCGGTGTTAATGGATGACCCGCCGTCCACCGGCACAATCCACCAATCAGCCTCGTGCGCGGGATCCGAGCGGGCATGCACGAGAACCGATCGACCGTCGGGTGACCAGGCTGTACACGCCACATCGACGAGTTCGGCGGCGGCCGCGCGAACTCCGGCGCCGCCGCGCGCGCCGATCCGGATGCCGGCCGAATCGCGCGGCACCCACGCGAGCCACAATCCATCGCGGGAAACGCTGCCGCAGTTCGCGTCTCGTTGCAGGATGCGCGGTTCACCGCCAAGCGCCGGCACCTCGCAGATGCTTGCGCCGGACTCGTCATTCGCGCTGAAAACGATTCGCGTATCGTCCGCGCAGAACGACAGATGCGAATACTCGCGTTCGTCGTTCGTCAGCCGCAAGGCCGCGCCGCCAACCTGCTGAATCCAGATCTGCGGCGTGGTGCCGTCGTGTCCCGCGTCAGACACATACGCGACGAGCCGAGCGTCGGACGAGAGCGCCGGCCAACTGGTCAGCGCGGTCGTCCACGTCACGCGTTCGACACGCGGCGCGACACGCACGTCGGATGGCGGCGGGTTCGGCGGCGCTGCAAGAGTCAGTCGCCGGCTCTCCCACCACGCGGCTAACTCTTCCCGTCTTGCGTAGATACTCCCGCGCTTGTCGTGGACGAGGCGATGGACGGGCAGCGCTTCCTCACGTTCCCATCGCTGCACCGTGCGGATGCCGCGTCCGAGATAGGCGGCAATCTCCTTCCAGGAATCGAGGCGCCCCTCGAGCGATTCATGAGCGCCCGGCGCCGGTGTAGCCCGTGGATCGTCCGGCATGAGGGCGCCAGCATAGCGTAGACACGCGCCAAAACGCGCCACCCGTCCGGTGGCATCTCGTTGCGCTTGAGCAGCCGAAATCCGCGCCTCACACTGGCGTCACGTTCACTCCCGAACGTGCTTTTCAAGGAGGGTCACCGTGGCGAAACAATCACTGCAAGGCGTGTGGCAGACCGTGGAAGTGACGCTCACGGGCCCGGGCGCCCGGACCATCACCATCCCCGAACCCCGGGCGAACTTGTTCATCGTCACCGACAAGCACTACAGCCGAGTCGAAGATCAGGCAGAGGCGCCGCGTCCCGTTCCGGCAGACATTGCCACCGCGAGCGCCGACGAACTGCGAGCCGCGTGGGGACCGTTTGTCGGCGAGGCCGGGACGTACGAGGTGACCAACGGCGATGCGATCACCATGCGGCCGCTCGCGGCAAAGAGTCCCGCGGCGATGCAGCCGGGATCGCTCATCACCTACAACTACCGGCTGGACGGCGACACGGTGTGGGTGACGCAGAAGCGCAACCAGAACGGCCCGTTTGCCAATCCGATCACGATCAAGGCGGTGCGGATCGAATGAGGAATTGAGAATTAGGAATTAGGAATTGGGAATTGGGAATTAAGAATTGCTCCGACCTGACGGGGCAATCGACCGAAGGGCGTCGCTCTATGCGTCGGGCGACGCCATCCGGTCGGAACGCATCACGACGCTGATCGATCCGTTGTTCTCGAGGATCGCCGCCTGGACGTCCTGCGGGCAACTGCAGCCCGACTGGCGCAGCGCCGACGCGAGCTCGTGATGCGTCAGCTTGGCGCGCCGCATCACGTCCTCGAAGACATGCCCGTTGTGAATGACCAGCTGCGGCCGGCCTTCAATCAGCCGTTCGAGACGCTTGTTTCTGAACGTCGCGTAACCGATGCCCCAGTTCAGCGCCACCAGCGTCACCGCCGAGACGAGGCCGCCGGCCAGCGAGTTGTCGCCGCCGTTCATCGAATTCTGCACGGCGTTGGAGAGGACGAGGAGCAGCACGAGATCGAACGGTGCGAGTTGGCCAATCTGCCGCTTGCCGGTGAAGCGAATGAGCGCGATCAGGAACACGTAGACCACGGTCGAGCGCAGCACGAGTTCCCAGACCGGAATCGCGAGATTCAACATACAACCTGCCGGCTGATTCTAACGTGCGCCGTCTCGCGCGCGCCGGGGCCGTAAGAAATGCGCAAGTCCGCCGGCCGGCGAGCCGGCTGGCCCGCCTCCGTCCTTTCACCTCACTCGGGCTCGGCGATCGCCAGCCGGACGCGGAGACGTTCGGTGAACCGCATGGTCCACATCACACAAGGCACGACGCTGACCATCATCGACAGATCGAAGTACGCGAGAAACGCGCGCGCCGACCACATCGCCGGGCTCACGTCGCGCAGGAAGTCACGCGGGTCAAGCGACGCCCATTGCACGAACACCGCGGCGGCGGCGAGAGGCCCGGAGATCATCGCGGCCAGGAGAATCGATCGAAAGAAGGTGCGGCGCATGTCCATGGTATCGACGTCTCCGTTACGCGATCGCGCAGCAATTCGAGCGCCAACCGCTCGACGCCGCGGCCAGGACGAGCCGGACCCGTGCGCTCCGGCCTCGAGCATCCGGAACCATCGTCACCGGACTGCCCGGTGTGCGTCAATGCGGGGCGGGTCTGGCCATGCTCAAGGTCGCCGCCGCCGGGCAATGTTCCCAATCACGCCGGCCTGCCGGCCTGGCTCCGTTACGATGCGACGACGCGTGCCGTAATGGTCTTCAATGCCACGACTGCGGTCGTGAACGATCCGCGTGCATCGGAACGGAAGATTTGGGAGGGTAAACCGGTCGTTCGATAGCAGCCCTCGGTTCGAAATCACACAGAACCAGAGTGGTTCGGCCCGATCGGCGCCACTTACGCAAAATATTTTCTTCGTAAATCCCGGAACAGGGCTGAAGCGCCTGTACGGGCGTGGTACCATCGTTCGCACCCTCGACCGTACCAAACGTAAGGAGTTTCTTTTGAAACAAAGTCTTGTTCTGGCGGGTACGTCTGTACTCCTCGCCCTGTCTCTGGCGTGTGGACGGCAGTCCGCGAACCCGACGTCCCCGTCCGCGGCGGCCGCGGCCAAGCAGGCCGCCACCGGCGACGCCGGGGCGCTGAAAGTGACCGCGCCCACGCTGGTCTCGCCCATCAACGACGCAGTACTCGAAGGCACGGCCGTCACGCTCGTCGCGCAAGCGGCGACCGGCAAGTACTCGTCAGCCTCGCTGGCGTACGACTTCGAGTTGTACGACGCGAATGGCGTCAAGGTCGCGACCGACGTCGTGGCCAGCACATCCTGGGGCGTCGCCGGACTGCAATACGACAGTCCCTACACGTGGCGCCTGCGCGCAGCCTCGGACGGCGCGTTCGGCCCGTGGTCGTCCTTCGGATCCTTCAAGACGCCGGCGAATCGCGGCTACGTGCACGGCAACGAGCTGTTCGACCCGCTCACGAACGGCCAGTCGGTGTCCACCGGCATGAACGCCGCGACCTTCATCCCGAACGTCGGCATCCGTCTCGAAGGGATCGACAGCTTCGTCGAATACCGCCTCGAGGCGCCGCTCACCGACGGTCAGATGTCGGTCATCGTCACCAACATCCGCAACAGCAACGAGCAGTGGAAGACGAAAGTCTTCAGCATGCTGCAGGGTGACGGCGTCAACATCACCGACAACGCCTACCGTTTCACCGCCGATCGCCGGAATCGCGATTCAGGCGGCACGGTGCGCTGGACGCTGCGATCGCGCGGCGTGGATGCCGGCGAGCCCAATTGCGGCAGCGCGAGCTGGGATCCCACGAAGATCTACCTCTGGACGTACACCTGGAGCGGCGGCAGCGCCAACCTGAGCGTCCGCCTGGGCGGAGCCAACGGACCGGTCATCAACAGCTGCGGGACGAGCTACAAGGGGCCCGTACTCGCCGAACCCGCACATCATCAGGCTCGGCTCGGTGTTCGGTCGAGCCGGAAGCGAAACGCTGCCGCAGGCGGTGTTCCGTAATCTGTGGGTCTCGTCGGCCCCGCGTCCCAACTTCCCCGGCGACACCCAGTAACACCTCGCATTCGCACGACAGCTCGAGGAACGGCCCCGGCATCGGGGCGTTCCTCGAGCATCCATCACGCGCCCTCCCCATCACAACCAGCCGCCGCCACGAACAACCCTCGAACTACAATCCCGTTCATGGCTGCAGACTCGAATCCCAGGCCTGCGACAGCACCAGACGGTATCGCTCCGCAGGGCCCGACTTCAGGGGTTGTCAAAGACACCGTCGAGATCGTCGCCGAGGTGATGAGGGCCACGAGAGATGGCCGGGAAGTCTTCGGAGCCGCGCCGCCGCCGGAGACATTCCGGGTCGACATCCTCAACTCGTACGAAGATGCCGCCGGCGTTCAGGTCTCATTGCGGGTGAACAATCTGTCGACCCACGGCATCTACATCGAACGCATCGCCGTGGTGCGTGACGAAGGCTACGAAGGCAACTCGGGCATTGCGGTCTTCGGAGTGCGGCGGCAGGAGGGCACCTTCGGCACGCAGTCGCGGCCGCCATTTCCAATCCTGTTGTCACCTGGCGCCGAAGAGTCCCTGGACGTCACGATCGCGAACAAAGCCGGGACGTGGCCTTCGACCGACTCGCACGGCATCATCGAATTCCACATCACCAAACTGAACGAGGCCGTCACGACACCGCGGCGCATTCCCTTCGCCATCCGCCATCGCCGGTAGCAGCCCCCAAAAAACAAACCACAGAGATCACGGCGCGCAAGACGCGGAGGGCACGGTCCCTATTCCTGCTGCTTCCCTTCGCCGGCGACGCGCGTCAGACCATCGAGCGCCAGGCGCCGCAGCAGACGTCCGGAGGCGGCTGGCAAGTCGCCAGGAAGTTCGCTTGAGATCGGCTCGCGTCCACGCACGACGTGCGTGCGTACTGCGCGGTCGGTCCCGGTGAATTCGAATTCGACCGCACCCACCAGTTGCGTCCCGCTCGCAGACTCGAGATCCCAGACGAGGAGCGTTGTCGCGAGCGTTGGTGCGCTGGCGGAGTCGACGAGACGCAGCGCTGGATTCGACGCCAGTTCGAGGCGCAGCGCGGTGTCGAGATACCGATCAGGAGCCGACGACCAGCGCCACGCCGGATCTTCGATGAGCTCGCCCGACGGTTCCTGCCGGAGCAGGCGGCGGCCGATGTGTGCGCGCGCCTGGGTGTCGAGAAGCCTGATGGGAGCGGCGCCAGCAGATGGTGTTGCCGATTGCGCGCGCCCGGGCATTTCCGGCTCGAGCAGCTGTGGCTCGAGCATGCGGCCCGGAATCGTGTCCGGCCGCTTGAGGCACGCGGGTCCTGCGAAACACACCGCGACCACGGCCAGCAGACCGACAAGACGACGCAGCACTCGAGTCATTTCTTGGCCGGCGGACGTGGACCGAAGACGACGGACTCCGGCTGTTCCTGAAGGAGCCGCGCGAGGTCGCGGAGCTGCTCGAGCGAGTCGCGAATCGCCGGAAGCGACCGCCGGAGATCGTCCGCGGCGAGCGTCGTCCCGTCGGCCGCGGCGCGGGCGGACTGATTGGTCGCCGGAAGATCGGCGGCCTTGATGATGCCGCGGGTTTCATCGATGAACTGCGCGATCGTTCCATTCGCGCCGATCGTCGCATTCAGCTCGGAAGTCAGCCGCTCGATCTGCGCGCTGGTCGCCGCGATCTGCGCGCTCGTCGACGCCAATTGCGTGCTGGTCGTCTCGAAGAACCGCCGCGAATCGGCGCTCAGTCGCGGCAGGTCGCTCTCCTGAATAATGCGCTCGACGTTGGTGAAAAACTTGTCGCTGCGATCGAGGCTGTCTGGAATCCTGGCGATGATTTCGGTGAGCACGCGCAGCGTGGATTCGGCGCGGTCCAGCACGGCCGGCAGCTGATCCTGCATGGCCGACAGCGGCGTCGGCATCGATGGGACATACGCGCGATCCGGGGTGAACGCCAGCGTGAGCGGCGGCGGCGGATTCGGCGGCGCATCGAGGAACAAATACGCTTCGCCGGTGACCGGGTTGCTGACGACCTGCGCACGAAGCGTGGGAAACATGCCCTGGACATCGGCCGTTTGCCGGATGCGTTCGACGTTCGCCCCAATCGTGTTGAGGCGGTCGAGGTACACCTGGAAGTCGATCTCGATGGTCTGGCCTCGTGCATCGACCCGCAGGTCGGTGACGCTGCCGATCGGCACGCCCCTGAACCGGACGGGACTCGACACATCGAGGCCACTGACGTTCTCGGTGGTGTAGGTCACCATGTCGAGCACCGCACGACTTCGCCAGCGTTGAATGAACAGCGCGGCCGTCGCGAGGACGACGATGAGCGCAACCACGAGGAACAGGCCGAGTCGCGCGTGACTCTTCTCGACGGCCATCATTCAGCCTCTCTCGCTCGCGGGCACGCTCGGCGATGACCGCGTGAAAAAGTTGTGCACGAACGGAATCTGCGACTCGTCGCGCAACCGGTGCGGGTTGCCCTGCGCGACGATGCCTTTCGCGGTCTTGTCCAGCACGATGCAGGAATCGGCCACGAGGAAGATGCTGGCGAGCTCGTGCGTCACGATGACGACGGTGATGCCAAGATCGCGGCTGAGCGTGACGATCAGCTGATCGAGCTCCACCGCCGTAATGGGATCGAGGCCGGCGGACGGCTCGTCGAAAAACAGGAGATCGGGCTCGAGCATCAAGGCGCGTGCGATGCCGGCGCGCTTCTTCATGCCGCCGGAGATCTCGCCAGGCAGGTGGTCGGCGAACGGACCGAGTCCGACCAGTTCGAGCTTGGCCTGACAGAGCTCGCGGACGGTGTCGCCCCGGATCGGCGTCCACATCGTCAGCGGCAGCGCGAGATTCTCGGCGAGCGTCAGCGAGCTGAAGAGCGCGCCCGACTGAAACAGCACGCCGAACGGGGGCACGCCTTCGTAGAGATGCGGGTCGCCCACACCGTCGATGTCGATCCGGCCGCTCATCGGCGTTTCAAGGCCCATCAGGTAGCGCAGCAGCGTGCTCTTTCCGCTCCCCGATCCGCCGAGGATCGCCAGCGTCGTGCCGCGGTCGACGTTGAAGGTCACGTGTTCCATGAGCACGCGCGTTGCCCACCCGATGCGCAGGTCGTCCACGATAATGTGCGGCCTGCGCGCCGAAGCCGTGACGGGAGTGGTGCTCGACGCGGGCATGTCAGATACCGAGGAGCGTGAAGAAGAGCGTGAACAGCGCGTTGGTCACGATCACGCCGAGGATCGCCAGCACCACCGCGCGCGTCGTCCGCGCGCCGACGGCGGCGGCGCCGCCTTGCGCGGCCAGCCCCTGACCGCACGCGATGAGACCGATCGCGAGCGCCAGAAACGGGGTCTTCACGAGCCCGACGGCGAGGTGCGCGAGGGTGATCTCACGACCGGTTGCCACGATGTACGCGCGCGGCGTCATGTCGGTGATCGCGACCGTCGCGGCGAACCCGCCGATGAGCGCCAGCGCGTCGCCGATCCATGTGAGGAGCGGCATCACAATGACGAGCGCCACCGCCCGCGGGATGACCAGCCAGCGCACCGGGTCGAATCCCATCGACCGCAGGGCATCGATTTCCTCCGACACTTTCATGGTCGCCAACTCTGACGCGAGGCCGGCGCCCGACCGGCCGGCGACCACGATCGCGGTGACCAGGGGCCCAAGTTCGCGGAGCTGCGCGACGACGACAAGTTCGGGGACGTAGGCGACGGCGCCGAAGCGCGCGAGCTGCGAGACGCCGAGCAGACCGATGATGAGGCCGACGAGCAGGTTGGCGGCGCCTGTGACCACGAAACCGTCGGCGCCGATCTCCTGGAGCAGCCGCGGCAGCGATCGCCAGTCGACGGAGCGTGGCGAGACAGCCACCTTCGGCAGCGCGGACGCGCAGTATCCGGTGAAATCGAGCGCGGCGTTGAACGTGTCGGGAATCTCCCCCGTCACTGCGCCGATGCGCGCGAGCATCGACGCGGCGTGGGTCGGGCCAGAAGGACGGCGTTCGTCGTGCCGACGATAGAGGGCGATCAGACGCGCCGCTTCGGGGTTGGTGGAGTCCACGATCTGAGTGCGACGGCCGCTCGCGTCCAGTCGATCGAACAGGCGCGCGAGCAGGACCGCGCCGGCGCCGTCGATCTCATCGAGATGGCCCAAATCAACGTCGATGGACTTGTACGCCTGCAGGCGCGGCGGCATGTCGTCCACGGCGCGCGCGACCGCCGCGGCATGCGGCAGGTCGAACGGCCCGGCGGGCACCAGGCGCGCGTGGTCGCCTCGAGCGTCGGCGCGGATGTCGACACTCTGGCTCTCGTTGCCGAAACGCATCATTCAAGGTCCGTTCGTTCTTCTGCGGCCGTGGCGCATGCTAGCACTTGCACGCTGACCGCAACGCGAGCCACCCCATCTGGTAGATGTACGCCTCGATGAGCGACAGCGTCCGAGGTTACCGCGACATGTCGCGGTCTTCGGCACGGCGGCTCGTTGGCCCGGTGCGAATTGCCCAAAAGAATTGACCACGGCAATAAATCCGCTGGCCGGTAAGGCAGGATCCGTACCGGACGCGAGAATCGAATGCCGTGCTGCTCTTCGAGCCAGCTCATGGGCGGCCGACGAGGAGCGCCTGGAGGGCCATGACCGTGAGCGACGCCGGCCGACGCTCACCTATACTCCGCTCGTGACGGCTTCTCCCCGCGCTGACGTCGCTCGCGCTACGGCATGGGGCTTGTTCATTGCCTCGCTCGTCCTCGCCGGCATCTACTTCGGGAGCCGGCGGCTCAGGGATTTCGATGCGGCGCTCGTCCCATACGCAGGCGCCAGCGTTTTTTCCGCGTTCGGTCTCGGCTACCGCTATCGGATGTGGTTGACGAAACCGCCCACGCGTCTCTACTGGCAACGCGGCTGGCGGCTCTTCTTCGCGCCGTCGCGGGTGGCGCAGAATCTCTCCCGGCTCGCCGCGCTCTTCGCCGTGAACATCGTCGCGCAGCGATTCATCGAGAAGCGGTCGCCGCTGCGGTGGGCGGCACACTGGTTCATCTTCTGGGGCTGCATCCTGGCCGCGGCGGTCACGTTTCCGTTGTCGTTCGGGTGGATTCATTTCGAGACCGCGGGCGCCGCGCAGGAACGCTACCAGGCGTTCGTCTTCGGCCTGCGCGTCTTCTCGTTCCGTCTTGCGAGTCCACTTGCGCCGCTCGTGTTCAACGTGCTGGACATCTCGGCGCTGCTCGTGATGTGCGGCGTGTCCCTCGCGATGGTGCGGCGCGCCCGCGATCGCGGCGCTCTGGCGGTCCAGCAGTTCGGGGCGGATCTGCTGCCGCTGGTGATGCTCTTTGCGGTGTCGATCACCGGCGTCTTCCTGACGGTCTCGACGCACCTGATGCGCGGGCTGCACTTCGTGTTCCTGTCGCAGCTGCACGCGGTCACGGTCATCTTCACGCTGCTCTACCTGCCCTTCGGCAAGTTCTTCCACATCTTCCAGCGGCCGGCGCAACTCGGCGTCGCCTTCTATCGCGAAACCGGCGCCAAGGGCGAGGCGGCCCGCTGCGCGCGCTGCGCCGAACCGTTCGCGTCGAAGATGCACATCGACGATCTCAAGCAGGTCGAGCGCGAGCTGGGAATCCGATACGAGGCCGTCCCGATGAAGACGAGCGCGCCGGACCATGCGACTTCGCACTATCAGGACATCTGTCCGGCCTGCCGGCGCAAGAATCTCGCGTTGACCCAGGACGCCCTGTGGAGACGCGGCGCGTAATGGCCAGATTGCCGACGTCGATCCCGGATCTCGTGGCGCGAGTTCGGCCCGCATCTCAACCGGCAACCGGCCGGCGGCTGGACCACGCGCGGCGAGCCCGACCGGATCGTGCCGACGCACTGCTGCTTCTGCGGCCAGCAGTGCGGCATCCAGCTCAAAGTGAAGGACGAGAAGGTCGTCGGGTTCGAACCCTGGGAGGAGTTCCCCTTCAACAAGGGAAAGCTCTGCCCCAAGGGCGTGAAGCGCTACATGCAGGACGAGCATCCGGATCGGCTGCTGACGCCGCTCGTTCGCGACGAGGCGCGCGGCTTCCAACCGATCGACTGGGACGCCGCGCTCGACCGGACCGCGCGCGAGATCCAGCGCATCCAGTCCGCCTACGGACGCGACGCCTTCGCCGTCTTGACCGGCGCGTCGCTGACCAACGAGAAGGCGTACCTGATGGGCAAGTTCGCGCGGGTCGCCGTTGCGAACCGCCAACATCGACTACAACGGCCGGCTCTGTATGGTGTCGGCGGCTGCCGCGTCGAAGAAGATCCTCGGCATCGATCGCAGCGCCAATCCCTGGAGCGACATCCCGAAGGCGAAAGTGATTCTCGTCGCGGGCGCGAACATCGCCGAGTGCGCGCCGATCACCACCGACTATCTCTGGCAGGCGCGCGAGAACGGCGCACAGCTCATCGTGCTCGATCCGCGCCTGACGCCGATCGCCCGCACCGCCGACCTCTTCATCCCCGTGCGCTCGGGCGGCGACATCGGCGTCTTCTACGGCATGCTCCACGTCATGGTGCAGCGCGGCTGGATCAACCGCGACTTCATCGCCGCGCATACCACCGGCTGGGACGCCGTCGAGGCGATCGTCGAGCGCTACACACCGGAATACGCCGCGACCATCGCGAGCGTGCCCGCGTCGATGATCGTGCGCGCCGCCGAAATGTGGGGGCCGGCCGAGACCAGCTTCCTGCTGCACGCCCGCGGCATCGAGCACCACTCGAAGGGCGTCGAGAACTGCATGGCCGCCATCAATCTGGTGGTGGCCACTGGCCGCATCGGGCGCGAAGGCTGCGGCTACGCCATGATCACCGGCCAGGGCAACGGCCAGGGCGCGCGCGAACAGGGGCAGAAATGCGATCAGCTGCCGGGTGCGCGCGACCTCGAGAACCCGGCGCACCGGGAATACATCGCCGGCGTGTGGGGAGTCGACGAATCCACCATTCCGCATACCGGATTGTCGGCCGTGCCGCTGCTCGAAGCGATTCACGACGGCCGCATCAAGGGGCTGCTGCTCCTCTGCTTCAACCCGGCCGTGTCGCTGCCCGACGGCGACTTCATCCGGGAAGCGCTGAGCCGCCTCGAGTTCTTCACGGTGATCGACTTCTTCATGTCGGAGACGGCGCGCTACGCCGATCTCGTGCTCCCCGGCTCGCTGATGGAAGAGGACGAAGGGACGACGACCAACGTCGAAGGACGCGTGATCCATCACCGCCAGGTCGTCCAGCCGCCGGAGGGCGCGCGGCAGGACTGGCGGATCATCTGCGACCTCGCCCAACGGCTCGGCGCCGGCGACAAGTTCGCGTACGAGTCGACGCACGACATCTTCGAAGAGCTGCGCATCGCCTCGAAAGGCGGCGTCGCCGACTACGCCGGCATCACGTGGGAGCGGATCGATCGCGAGATGGGCGTGTTCTGGCCGTGCCCGTCGCTCGATCATCCCGGCACGCCGCGCCTCTACGAAGGCTGGCGGTTCGGCCATCCCGACGGCAAGGCGCATTTTCAGCCGGCCGACTGGCGGCCCGCCGCCGAAGAGCCGGACGCCGACTACCCGATCGTGCTGACGACGGGACGGGTCGTGTCGCAGTATCTGTCGGGCACACAGACGCGTCGCATCGGCGCCCTCGTCGACCAGTACCCGCAGCCGCAGTGCGAGATCCATCCGCGCCTGGCCGGGTCGCTCGGGATCGTGGATGGCGATTTCGTCCGCGTCGAGAGCCGCCGCGGCGCCGTCGTCGTCCGCGCGCAGGTCGTGAAGACCATTCGCCCCGACACGGTGTTCGTCCCGTATCACTGGCCGCTCGATCGGTCGGCGAACAACTGCACGATCCGCGCAATCGATCCCGATCTCCAAGATTCCCGAGTTCAAGATCTGCGCGGTCCGCGTGTCCAAGGCGCCCGCACCGTCCGGAGATATCGCGGCGCTCGAGCCGGCGGCCGGAGGCATCCGGTGAGCGAACTCGCGTTCTTCATCGACTACTCGCGCTGCATCGGATGCCAGGCCTGCGTCCAGGCGTGCGAGGAGTGCGACACGCACCGCGGGCGATCGCTCATCCACCTCGAAACAATCGAGCGGCGCGACAGCGTGCAGACGGCGCCGCAGGTGTGCATGCACTGCGAAGACCCGATCTGCGCGCAGGTCTGTCCCGCCGACGCCATCAAGCAGACCGCCGAGGGCGTCGTCCAGAGCTCGCTCAAGCCGCGCTGCATCGGCTGCTCGAACTGCGTGCTCGCCTGCCCGTTCGGCGTGCCCAAGTACGACGGCGACGGCCGATCAGATGATGAAGTGCGACATGTGCTACGACCGCACCAGCACGGGCCGGCGTCCGATGTGCGCCACCGTGTGTCCCTCGGGCGCGCTGGCGTTCACGACGATCGAGGAGATCATGCGGACGCGACAGGGACGGGCGGTCAACGACTGGCAGTTCGGCGACCAGCACGTGCGCACCAAGGTGTTCGTCCTGGTGCCGACCGAGGTGACCCGCGTGAACGTGGCGGTGATTCCGCTCAGCTCGCTCAGGCGATCACCGCCGCCGGCCGATCCGTACGATGTCGCGGCACTGCTGGAGGCCCGGTGATGGCTGACGAACGTCCGCGCTGGCGCGAGGACTTCCCCGTCCGGTGGGACGAAGACAACTACATGACGCGGCGGGAACTGGCGAAGTTTCTCACGCTCGGTTCGGGCCTGCTGGCGAGCGTCAACGTCCTGATCGCGTTCATCGGCCTGACGGGCCGCGCGCCCGCCCCGCCTGTGAGGCGAATCGCTGCCGCCGACGAGGTTGCGCCAGGAGGCTCGTTGTTGTTCCGCTACCCGACCGACGATGACCCGTGCATTCTGGTGCGCGACGCGGCGGGACGTATCGACGCGTTCTCGCAGGTATGCACCCACCTGTCGTGCGCGGTCGTCCACCGGCCCGGCGACGACGTGCTGGCCTGCCCCTGCCACAAGGGATCGTTCTCCGCGCGCGAAGGGCTCCCGCTGGCGGGGCCGCCGACGCGGCGCCTGCCGCGCATTGTGATCGAGCAGCGCGGCACCGATCTCGTGGCGACGGGCATCGAGGTGTAGTGTGGAAACCCGGCAGCAGGGCTCGATTCTCTTCTCCGCCGTGCTTGTCCTCATCGCCTTGCTCGTGGTGATCCAGTTGTGGCTCGTCGCCGCGGCGCTCGACGCGCTGTTTGCGCGACAGTTCGTCGTCCTCGTGCCGACCGCCATCGCGTCGGGCATGCTGTTCGTGTTGAGCGGCGGATTGCTCTGGTACGTGGTGTCGTTCGACGCGCGCCTCCGCCAATGGGGTCCGCGTGGCTGACCGCTCGCCCCGACCGCCGCTCGTCGTCCACCCCCCGGAGGTGACGCGGAGCCTTGCCGCACGACTCCAGGTCACCCACCTGCTGACGCGTTATTCGGAGCGCCCCATCTGGGCCCTGTTCATGTTTCTGAACGGCTTCATCACGATCGCGCTCCTGGCGGCGGTCGCGATGGTGTCCCGCACGCCGTTCGTGTTTCCCTCGCTGGGCCCGACCGCGTTTCTGTTCTTCTTCACCCCGCGCGCGCCGGCCGCCAGCCCTCGGCACACGATCTACGGGCACGCGATCGGCATCGTCGTGCGGATACGGTGCGCTGTGGCTGTTCGGCCTGCAGCACGCGCCGCCGGCGATGGCCACCGGCGTCTCGGCTCGCGCGCGTCGGCGCCGCGGCGCTGTCGCTGGCGTCGACGGGCGCGTTGATGATTCTCGCGAAAGCGGCGCACCCGCCCGCCGGTGCGACGACCCTCATCATCTCGCTCGGGATCGTGACACGACCGTTCCACCTGCTCGTGATCGAGATCGCCGTGGCCATCCTGACGCTGCAGGCGATCGTCATCAATCGGCTCGCCGGCATCGACTACCCACTCTGGGCGCTCCGGAATCGCCCGGTGACCACCGAGCCGGTCGCGGGCGGTTCGTAGCCCGCTCGCACCACGATCTCGCGAAGGCGTAAGAGACCTGACGTGAATGCAGTATCGGCAGGCATTGTGTTGGTCGCAGGGCCGCGTGCCGTCGCCTCTTACTGACCGCCGGCTCCACGCCCGCCACGGCCGCGGCCGCGCCACGGGCAACCCGATCGTCGGCTCTTCAGTCGTGTTCCCGCGCCCGCGCGCCGGCGGCGTCCAGCCGTCCATCGACGGTCCGTTCTGCACGAACCGCACGTCCGCGACTCAGCGGGTTGCCGGTCAGGTACTGCTGCGCCCGCGTTGCCCCAGAACTTGCCGGCGTGGAGCGTCGCGTTGCGGCTGACCGTCAGCAGCGACTGGTAACGCGGGTCGGTCTGCGACCAGCCGGAGAAGCGCGACAGATCGTTGTTGCCCTGGATGACGACGTCGATGCCGAACGTGTTCGCAATCTCGTCCGCGTTGATGATGCCGTCGAGCGTCTCGAGCATCACGACCACGAGCATGTTGTCGTTGAAGGTGTTCTGGTAGCCGCCCGGCACGCCAGCCCAGACCGAGCCGGCCTGTCCCGAGCCCGAGCTGCGACGGCCGAACGGCGGGAAGCGCGAGTACCTCGCCGCTTCCAGCGCCTGGTTGCCGTCTCGCATCGTCGGGAAGATCAGGCCGATCGCCCCGAGGTCGGTCGCCTTCTGAATGCTCGATTCGAGCTGATCCGGCATGCGGATCATCGGCGCGGCGCCGTCGGGGCCGGGGCACGCCGCGATCATCTTCGCGACGTTGTCCCACGACATCGTGCTGTGCTGCATCTCGAACCAGACGAACCCGTAGTGCTTGCGGACCTCGCAATAGAACTCCGGATCGAAGGTGCTGATCGTGTAGCTGGTGACCTGCTTGCCGCTGAAGAGCAGTTCCTTCGCCTTGTTGTAGAACGGACGCTTGTAGCTCGCGCTGACGTACGACTTGCTCATCCAGCCCCAGTCGCGCGAGTCGACCGCCGTCGGATCCGCGCCCCAGACGCCGGTCATCAGGTTTCCCGGACCGACCATGGGAGCGTCCGCGCGGCCGCCACCGCGCTGGCCGCCGCGACCCGGTGCCGGCGCCTGGGTGGCGTCCTGCCCGGCCACTCGCCGCGCCGGCGGCGTCCTGCCGTTGTGCCTGCATCGTGACCAGCGTCACGCATACGAGCGCGAAGACGCTGAGCTGACATCACCGAGGCGCCACATCCTCATTGCCGTCTCCTTCTGCCGGAGATCCAGTCCGCTTCACCCACCGCCGCGACGTCGTCTACTTGATCGTCTTCAGGTAGGCGACGATTTGCGCGACTTGCGCGTCGCTCACCGCTGACGCCGGAACGGGAGGCATGTTGCACACCGGATGCCGGATCAGCTCCAGCGCTTCCGCGTAGCTCCAGTCGAACGGAATGAGGGACGGCGCCTGCGCCGTCCCTCGTCCCTCGGCGCCATGGCACCGTTTGCAATAGTCGCCGTACAGGCGTTCGCCGGAATCATCCGCGGCACGTCCCACGGTCAACGCGCAGACGGCCATCATCACAATCAGACCGCCGAAGACTGCACGAGTCGCGGACCTATCGCTGCTGGTCACTCGTCTTGGAGCCCATCCGCGCCGCGTACGCCTTCGCATCGCCAATGGCAAACTGGTTGTTCGCCTCGATGAGCTTTCCGTCCTGGAAGTTCAGGAAGAGCGCCTTCTCGGTGTGGACGATCCGGCGGCCGTACTCGTCCTTCAGCACGGCGATCTCCTTGTGCGTTTTCACGTCGACGACGATGCTGTCGCCGAGCAGCGCCAGCTTGCCGTCGTTGGTCATGTCGATCCAGCTGTGCGCGACGCCGGCCGACGGCTTGATCGTCTTGGACGCGTTGTAGACCGGGTTGCGGCCATCGCCCGGATTGTCCCAGACGTGCCACAGGCCGTTGACCGGATCGGCGACCCAGATTTCGCTTTCGTCCGGCGTCATCCCGATGCCGTGGCTGTAGCCTTTGCCCTTCCAGTCGCCGGGCGCTTCGAAGCGTTTGAGCATCTTGCCGGTCTTGACGTCGCCGATCTCGAAGCCGATGAGATCGTTGACGTTGACATAGACCAGGCTGCCGTCATGGTTGATGGTCAGCGGGCGCACCATCTCGGAGAAGGTCATGTAGCGCAGCACCTTCCGGTTCGGCACGTCGAGCACGGCCACGCCGGCCTTGCCGTTCTTCGGGCTCGACATCGAGCCCGTGATGGCGAGCTTGCCGTCCGCCGTCACCGCCAGGTTATGGGCGACGTTCGCTTCGGGCGTCGGGAGCTTGAACAGGCTCTTGCCCGGTGGCGCCGTCGATGTAATACCACCACGCGTTGTAGCTCGAGCCCACCAGCAGCGTCTTGCCATCCGGCAGCGTCCATGGACGCTCGCAGCAGCCGCTGGCGGCGCCCCTCGTCCGCTCGACCGGCGCGCTCTCGCCATTGAAGGTCCAGGCGACCTTGTCGGTGGTCAAATCGATCGCCTTCATCCAGCCGTCACTGGTCACATAGAGCATCTGGAGTGGCAGGCTGACCGTGATGCCCGACATCTTGGGACCGGGCATCTTGCTCGCCGGCAAGTCGTACGAGATGCGTTTGAGAAAGCTGTAGTCCTTGTCGGCGTCGAGCACGACGACGCCCGACTGGTTGTCGGTGCCGTTGTCGCCCGGCGTCGCGATGTACACCAGATGCCGGACCGGCTCGACATCCGAGGCGGCCGCTGGCCTCTCTGCGCGCTGACGTAGGTCGTGGCCGAAACCGCGACGACCGCGCAGGTCGCCGCCAACATCGCAGTTCTGAGTTTTTTCATAGCAGCTCCTAAAACGAGATGTCGAAGCCCAGCCTTGATCAGCAAGCCGCGCTGGATGCTGCTCGCCTGGCCGTAGGTCGGTCCCAGCTGCGTCGTCCGGGCGAGGATGGTCGCCGCATTGGTCAGGTTGAACAGGTCGAGCCTCGGCTCGATGGTCTTGCTGCCGAACTTGAACGCTCGCCTCACAGTCATGTCAAGTGACCGGACGGCAGGCAGCCGCGTGTCTCCTCGAGGGGCCACCGCGACGACGGTCGTTCCCTGGGTCAAGGCGACGGTATTATTACCCACCGACACGGTCGTCAGCTCAGGAAACCCGGTGTAGTACCTGCATCGTGCCGCTGACGAAAATCAGATACGGCAGTTGGTACACGCCGGACAGGCGCACGGAGTTCGTCGAATCGTCGCCGATGAGACCGTCGCGGAACGTCAGGTTCGGGTTGTTGAGGTCGCCGGCCGGCTGGCCGGTCGACGCGACCGTCGCCGCCTGCGTGTCGCCCGTCGCCCTGTTGTACGTGAATCCTGCCAGGAGGGACCAGCGGTTGCTCAACCGCTTGTTGGCCGTCAGGTCGAAGCCATTGTAGGTCGTGTCGCCTTCCGCGACGTTGGCCCACAGGACGTCGAACTTTCCGCGCAACGCCGGGCTCTGGTTGTAGACGGTGACCTGCCGGCCGCTGTTGGCCTCGGTCACCTGCAGCGGGATGTAGGAGTTCATTGGCACCGCGAGGTTCCTCGAGCCGATGTTGCGGCGGGTCTCGCGCCGGGTGTAGCCGGCCGACACGACCACGTTGTGGGGCATCTGCCGCTGGAGCTCGAGCCGATACTCGTTGGCGACCGGCCACTCCAGGTCGCTGCTGTAGCGATTGGTGTTCCCGAAATTGAATCCACTCGATGGCCCCAGCTCATTCAGCTGCGGGAGGAAGTCGTTGTTGAGATCGCAGCCGGAGGTCTGCCCGGCCTTGCAGACCGTCCAGGCTCTGGTGTCGCTGGTCGCTCCGGCGGCGCCGAACGACGCCCCGTTCGGGTTCACCCGCACGGCCAGACTCATGCCGATCGGCTGATTGAAGCGGCTGGCGTTGAACTTCAGAGCCGTCTTGCCGTCTCCTGAGAGGTCGTACACCACGGAAAAGCGCGGCGCCAGGGCCTTGAAATCGGGGACGCCGTTGTTCGCCGGCCAGCACTGCCCCTGAAGGAACGGCGTTGTCACCTGGCACGTCGCGGTCTGCCACCCGTAGTTCGTATCGAGCCGCAGTCCCAGGTTCAGCGTCAGCCTGGAGGTCGGTGTCCACTTGTCCTGGATGTAGAACGCCTGGTCGCGATCGAATTCCTCGAACCCGGCCGGCGTGTTGTAGGTGTTGACCGAGTCCTGCACGCCGTTGCGAAACACGGCGCGCATGCCGGAGGTCGACCAGTTCGTATTCTTCTGGCCGGCTTTCATGTACTGGTAGCCGAACTTCAGGTTGTGACGCCCTGAGAAGTAACTCATGCTCGCGTTGAACACGTCTCTCGACATCGCGTTGTCGCGGTACGTCGGCAGTGCCACGGTGTAGGTATTCGTGACGGCGTCGAAGTGGGAAATGGCGTCGGCCGCCACCTCCGGCTCCTGGCCGAACCAGTCGTCGGCGCGGAAGCGGCTGGCAGACATGTCCACGAGGAACCGGTTGTTGATGGGAGAACTGAACTTCACCTGATGCACGTCGGGGTATTTGTAGTTGTAGTTTCTGGCGGCACTGTCGGCAAACGTGCCACCGCCGGCGCGATGGCCGATCAACTTGTATTGCAGGTTGTTGAAGTACGAGAGCTGGGCGTTCTTCGTCATCTGCCACGCGACTTTGGTGCCCAGGGTCCACATCCTGTTGTCGTCCAGCACCTGCGTGCCGTCGGCGTTATAGCTGCCCAGGACGTACTGGTCCAGTGCCTGGTCGTGAGCCGAGAACGAGAACCAGAGCCGGTCGCGCATGATCGGTCCCGTGAGCCAGAAGCCGGTGTCCCAGATACTCAGGATGTCGGAGCCGGGCACGATGCCGGGATTGGCCGCGAGCGCCTTGGGAGGAACGCTCGCCAGCAGCTGCGCTTTCAGCTCGTCCGAGTAGTTGGCGAACCCCATCGCGTGATTGGCGCCGCTGAACATGCCGCCGCCGTGAAACTGGTTGGTGCCCGTGCGGCTGATCATGCTGAACGTCAGGCCGCCGTTCTGCGTCTCTGCTGAACCGGCGCCGATCTGGTAGTTCGCCTCCTGGTAGGTGAACGGGTCCAGGTAGAACGCGGCGATCGTCCCGTTGCCATCGGTGCTCGAGACGTCCATCCCGTCGACCATGTACTTGTTTTCGCTGCTGGTGCCGTGCACGGTGGCGGTGGAGTTCAGATAGGACTCCGATCCGCCGACGTCCACCTTGTTCAGCGTCACGCTCGGGATGACCCGGGCGATGGACCAGATGTTGACGCGGTTCGGCAGCGCGTCCAGCTCCGTCCGCGTCAGCACCGTCTGATTCAGCGCCGACGTCGTGTCGATCAGCGGCGACTGTCCGCTGACGGTGATGTTCTCCTCCATCGAGCCGACTTCCATCTTCAGGTCGACGCGCGAGGTGACGTCCGCGTTGACGACGATCTTGTCCTGCGTGGCGCGGCGGAACCCCTGCAGTTCCGCCTTCACCGCATACGTGCCCGGCACCAGGCGAAGGAACTGGTAGGTTCCCCGCTCGTCGGTAATGACCTCGCGATTGCCGCCGACTGTTCCCTCCGCGCTGGACAGCGCGACCGTGACTCCGGGAAGCGCGCCGCCCGAGCTGTCGACCACCGTGCCGCCGATCGCGCCGACGCCCTGCGCGGCCGCCGGCGAGGCTGACGCGGCCCACGCACAGAGCGCGATGATCGTCGTTGGGATGATCCGGCGAGTCTGCATTTCGGCCTCCGCGAGCTGAACAAGAGCTCGACAGAACAAACGTGTAGGTATCGTCTACACTGGCCCGACCGCCGCGCGTAAAGGAATTGTTACGAGCCGGATTCTGGAGTTACAAGGCGGTCGCTGTCCCGCCAGCGCCGCGCTACTGTTACCGGGACCAGGCCGCCGCGTCCGCAGCATCCCAGGAGGCTCCCGATGCAACGCTCGATGGTCGACGCACTGCCGCAGGTGACCACGGAAGCCGGCCGCGTCGGCGCGGCGTGAAGGTCGCGTCCCGTCCGCTCCCGCGCTGGCTGCTCGTGCTGGGCTTCTGGACGCTGATCGTCCTCGCCTACTCCACCCGCGGCGAAATGCGGTTCGGGCCGCTCGAGTGGATGCCGATCTCGCGGCTCGACAGCTTTCAAGGCCGCCGTCGCACAGTGGTACACGTGGGGGCTGATGTCGGTCGCCATCTACTGGGTGAACAAGCGGCTGCCGGTCGCGCGGGATGCGCTGCTGCAGCGCATGCTGATCCACGTTCCACTCAGCCTGTTGTTCACGAGTGCCTATACCTATATGAGCGTGGGCGCGAGCAAGCCTGCTCCACGCGCCGATGGACCCCAGTTGGGTCGGCGCGACGGTCTTCGAGACGGCCTCCCGCGCGATGTACCGGCGTGGGCGGGTTCGTCTATTGGGCGGTCGCGACCATCTGTGTGGCGCTCGACTATCAGAGCGACCTCAAGGATCGCGAGATCCGCACGGCCGGACTGGAACGGCTGTTGTCGGACGCCCGGCTCGCGACGCTGCGTTCGCAGCTCGATCCGCACTTCCTGTTCAACACGCTGAACTCGATCTCCGCCTACGTGGAGAGCGCCCCGCGCCAGGCAAGACTCATGCTCGAACAGCTTGGGGATTTGCTGCGACTCTCGCTCGAGCATGCCGATCGGCAGGAAATCCCGCTCGAGTGCGAGCTGACGTTCATCGATCGGTACATTCAACTGCAGCTCGTGCGTTTCTCCGACCGTCTCGGCGTGCGCGTGCGGGTTGATCCGGACGTCTTGAGTGCCGCCGTGCCGACGTTCGTGCTGCAGCCGCTCGTGGAGAACGCCATTCACCACGGCACGTCGAAGCTGTCGGCGTCAGGCACGCTCGAACTGTCCGCGTGGCGCAGTGGGGACTGCCTGCAGGTGCGTGTGCAGGACAACGGTCCCGGCCTGCCCGCGGGATGGACCCTGGAGCGCCACAGCGGCCTCGGGCTTCGTAACACGCGGGCTCGTTTGGAACATCTGTATGGACCAGGGAATTACTCATTCGAGGTCACCAGGGACGGCGATCGCGGCACCTGCGTGGATGTGACCCTTCCCTATCGGATCGCCTGATCCCGACGCGGGTCCAGCATGAGCATCAGAACGGTGGTCGTCGACGACGAGAAGCCGGCGCGCGTGCGCCTGACCGAGCTGCTTCAGCGCGAGCCGGACGTCGAAATGGTGGGCACCGCTTCGGACGGCCGCCAGGCGCTCGACCTCCTGCGGCGCGTCAAACCGGATCTCCTGTTTCTCGACGTGCAGATGCCGGAGCTGGACGGTCTCGGCGTCCTGCAGCAGCTGACGCCGGAGGAGTTTCCAATCACCATCATGGTGACCGCGTATGACAAGTACGCGATTCAAGCCTTCGACGCGCACGCGATCGATTACCTCCTGAAGCCGTTCAGCGACCAGCGGTTCGACAACGCGATCGGCCGGGCGCGCCGATATCTGGCGTCGGCCGACGTGCACGCGCAGGCCGAGGAACTCACCGCTGCGGCCGAGGAGCGCCGCAACGTCGACGCACGATCGGGCTACCTGGAGCGCGTCGTTCTGAAAGCAAACGGATGCATCACGTTCGTCGACGTCGATGACGTGGACTGGATTGAGGCGGCAGGTGTGTATGTCTATCTGCATGCCGGCCAGAAGAGTCACCTGTACCGCTCCAGCGTCACCCAGCTGCTGCAACGCCTCGATGAGCGGCGGTTCGTGCGCATCCATCGTTCGGCCGCCGTCAACACCTCGCGCGTGCGCGAGCTTCGCTCGCTGTCCCATGGCGATTTTGCCGTGATCCTCAAGGACGGGACCGAGTTGACCCTGAGCCGGGCGTATCGGCCGCAAGTCGAAGCCTGGTTGCGTCAGTCGATTTGACGCGAGCCTAACGCACGACAACCGGTGAGAAGCCTTCGCGCACGAAAGGCTGAGGAGCCGCGCCCCCGTCAACGAGCAGGCGCCAGACGATGTTGCCGTCGGCATTCGGGCGGAAGTAAATCAAGCTCGACGCGTCGAACCACTCGACTTGATCGTCGACGCTCTCGGTGTCTCCGGCGAGCGCTCGCACTCCATGGGTCGAGACATCGTAGAGCGACAGCTGCCACCAGCCGCCGGATCCGCCGAGCCGCTTCTTGAAGGCGATGCGCGACTGATCCGGCGACAGCGACGGACACTCCGCGCCCTGCATCAGCACGCGCGCCTCGCGCGTGTCCACCTTGCCTTCGATGAGATAGGCGCTCCCCTGCGTGCGCAGCGTGGCGAAGAACGTGTTGCCGTCCTGCGCGAACGTCACGCCCCAGAAATTGAAGTCGCGATTGAAGAACGGCGCGCCGTCACGCGTCACCTTCCAGCTCTCGAGCTCGCCGATCGCCGTGCCGCCAATCGTGTCGACGATGGTCGTGCGCGTCGAGAACACGCCGTCGGCGTACGAGTGTCCCTCGTCGAAGACGGTGAACGCCGCGCGGCGTCCGTCGGGCGACAGCCGCGTGCGGCTGGGCGGGCCCGTCAGCGTGAATGTCTGGAGCTGAGTGAAGTGCTCGTCGAAGACCCGTGCCACGTAGGACGCGGCGCCCGGCTTGTCGGTGGCCGCCGTCAGGCACAGGCCACGCGTGCCCGCGTAGTACACGCGGTCGCACTGCAGCGGCGTCACGAACCGCGGCCCGTCCGGCGCGTCGAGCGGCGCGATGACCACGCGCTTGAACGCCTCGTCCGGCACGAGGTTGATGAACATCAGGAACGGCCGTTCCGGCGGCGCGGCCAGCGTCGGCCTGACCGGTATGACGTGAGGCGACGAGGGACGCCGCGGAGACGCTCTCAGGGCAAGCGCCACGACGACGACGGTCACCGTCGCGACGCACGCCGCGATGAGAACCCAGGGTCTGGCGACGTCTTTCACGGGCCTATCATGCCTGGATGATTCAGCGCTGGCTGCGAACGAGGAACAGCTTGTCCTGGCGCTTGAGCGCCCATCGCGTCTTCCCGTCGGAGCCGACGATCATGTCCTCTTCCTGAGCGATCCGCACGGGCTGACCGCCCCATTCCGGCACGGGCGTCGTGGCCTGCAGCTCGACCGAGAACCACATCGAGGGAATGACGCGCGCTTCGCCGCGATCCGGCACGCCGTCCTGGTAGTCCCACAAGCCGATGAGCGGCCCGGCGCCATGACCATTCATCCCGATCGGATGCGAGTACATGGTCCCGTCGATGCCGAGCGCCTTCATGCGCTGCCGCACGGAGGCGAGTATCTCGTTGCCGGTGCGGCCGGGGCGCGTCTCCTCCATCGCGATGTCCTGCATCGCGTTCCCGTTGGCGAGCGCTTTCTTCAGACCGGCGGGAGCGTCCGTTTCGCCGGGCAGCAGGACGTACGCGTTGTGCTGCGTGTCGGTGTTGAGGCGAGCGACGGTGATGCCGACGTCGCAGTGCAGCACGTCGCCGGGAAGGATGATCTGGATCCTGTCCCAGCTTTTCACTCGGTAGTGCCCTTCCGCTGAACTTCGATGCTCGGCTGGAACCAGGTGCCCAGGCCCTGATCGTTGGTGCGCTGCCGCCACCACCACACGAGGTCGCTCGTGCGCGTGGTCCCCGGCACGATGACCTTCTCGGAAAACATGGTCTGCGTCATCTGCCAGACCAGCGTCGTCATCTTCTCGAAGAACGCTTCCTCCTCGGGAAGCTTCGACGCAATCAGCTCGAGCGGCAGCCGCTCGGCATCCTTGAACTTCGTCGTCCACGCGGGTCCGAGCGCGGCGCTCATGCCCTGCAGCTCTCCGCTCGAAAGGCCGTCGCTGAACGCGAACGTCGTCGAGCGATCGATGCCGATGACCTTCGGCTTCCGCTCTTCGATCACCTGCTTGAGCGCCATCCACTGCTCGTCGCCCCACAACTCGGCCTGGCGTCCACCGACGGCGGCCTTCACCGCCTTCATCGACGTCCGGGCGTCGAAGACGCCGCCCTGGGACGTGCCGCCGAGAGCGATGCGTTCGATGCACGCCGGCGTGACCGGCGTGCCGGCCGCGGCGCACTTGTCGAAGAACACGTAAATCGTCCGCCGCCGGGCAAAGAACGTCTCGGGCGCGGTGATGGACGAGAACACCGGGTCCTCGTTGTACTCGCGCATCGGGACGACCCACATGTCGATGGCGTGCTTGCGCATCAGGGCCGGAAGAAACACGTCGAGCCGCTTCTTCAGCCATTGCTGTTGCAAGGCGGCCTGTTCGCGAAGGGTGCCGAACGGCCGTTCGGCGGAAGGCATCGCGCCGGGGGCGACCTGCGCGCCGGCGATCGCCGGAAAAGCAAGGAGGCAGACGGCGCAGGCGCGCCGAATCGTGGATGCTCGTGACATGACCGCGATGATACTCGCTATCCGCTGTTTCGGAGAGCCGTCGCAACCGCGTTGATCGACAACTGGATCCCTTCGCGCACGCGCGGGTCGTGCTCGCCCGCACGATGCCGTTTCAGCAGCTCGACCTGCAGCAGGTTCAGCGGATCGATGTACGGCAGGCGCAGGCGGATCGACGCGTCCAGGACCGGATTCTTCTCGAGCAGCCGCGACTGTCCGGTGACGTCCAGGAGCGTCTCGCAGGTGACGGACCAGGCATCGCGGATGCGGGTGAAGATGCGGTCGCCGAGCGCACGGTCGTCGACCAGCGATGCGTAGCGCTCGGCGATCGCCATATCGGATTTGGCCAGCACCATCTCGAGGTTGTCGAGCGTCGTCCGAAAGAACGGCCAGGCGGCGAGCATCTCGCGCAAGCAGCGCCCGATCCTCGAACGCCGTGCAGGGCATGGCCGACGCCGTACCAGCCCGGCAGCATGACGCGCGCCTGCGCCCAGCTGAACACCCACGGAATCGCGCGGAGATCCTCGATGCGATCGGACGACGTGCGCGACGCGGGACGCGAACCGATGTTGAGCTCGGTGATCTCCGCCAGCGGCGTCATCTGCCGGAACACGGTGTTGAACCCTTCGGTCTCGTAGACCAGATCGCGATAGGCCCGGAAGGCGTCGCGCGAAAGGGCGTGCATGGCAGCGGCGAAGCGCTCCGCTTCGCGTCCCGAAGCCGCCGATTGCTCGAGCGACGCCAGCAGCGTGGCGGCCGTCATCGCCTCGCAGGTTCGCGGCAGTGCTCTCGCGTGTGCCGTACTTCGCCGCGATGACCTCGCCCTGCTCGGTGATGCGGATGCGGCCCTGCACGGTCCCCGCCGGCTGCGCGAGAATCGCGGCGAACGAGGAGCCGCCGCCGCGCCCCACGGCGCCGCCGCGGCCATGAAAGATCTGCATCGCGATGCGCGCGTCGCCGAACACGCGGGAGAGCGCGAGGGTTGCCTCGTGCAGACTCCACACAGAGGTCAGGTAGCCGCCGTCCTTGTTCGAATCGGAGTACCCGACCATGACCTCCTGATAGCCGCGAGCGCGAGCCGGCTGCGACACGCCCGCTGTCGAAAGCCAGGCCTCCACGATGCGCGGCGCGTCCGCCAGATCGCCGATCGTCTCGAACAGCGGCACGACCATGATCGGCGCGGAGGCCGCGTCCGCCGGCCGATAGAGCCCCGCCTCCTTGAGCAGGATGTTCACTTCGAGCAGGTCGGAGACGCTGCCGCACTTGGACACGATGTAGGTCGTGATCGACGCCGGCCCGTACAGCGCGTGCGCCTCGGCGGCGGCGTGGACGATGGCCAGCTCCGATGCGGTCTCGCCGGTGTAGGTCGCGAACGGACTCGCGAGCGGCCGCTGACTGGAGAGCTCGCGGGTCAGCAGCGAGACGCGCGACGCTTCGTCGAGACGCCAGATAGTCCGCTTCGACGCCCGCGACCCGCAGCAGCTCCGAGACGACGCGCGCGTGAACGTCGGCGTTCTGGCGGAGGTCGAGCGCGGCGAGATGGAAACCGCAGGTCTCCACGGTGCGAATCAGTCGGCCCAGCGCGCCGCCGGTCGCAAGCAGCCGCGCGCCGGCCTCGCCGAGCGAGTGCGCGATGGCCACGAGGTCGGCGCGGAATTCCTCGGCGCTGCCGTAGCGTTCTCCCGCGACCGACGGCGGACGCGGCGCGCTCTCGCCGGTGAGCCGCTCGTAGGTGGCCGCGAGCCGCGCGTACATGCCGGTAATGGCGCGGCGGTACGGCTCGTCGCGCCGGGCCGCGTTGACGATCGCCGCTGCGGTCGGCCAGCTGCGCGACGGCCTCCGTCGGCGACGCCAGCTCGGTGGAAATCGAAAGGTCCGCGCCGAGCGCATGCAGCCGATCGAGGTACGAGCGCGATGACCGTCTGCGACGCGCGTTTCAAGGCGAGACGCAGTGAGTCGGCGTTCACGTTCGGATTGCCGTCGCGGTCGCCGCCAATCCAGCTGCCGAGGCGCAGAAAGCTGCGGGGACGGTGCGAAAGGTCGCGCTCCCAGCGGGCATAGAGCGCCGGCAGCACGGGAAGGAGCATGTCGCGGAAATAGGCGAGGGCGATTTCCACTTCGTCCGCCACGAAGAGCCGTTCGCGGCGCAGCGGACGCGTCTGCCACAGGAGCGCGATCTGCCGGAGAATCGCCTGCTCGATCACATCGCCGTCGCGCGTCTCCACGCGCCCGAGATCGCGCAGCCGCATGAGCTCGGCGATGCGGTTGCGATGATCGAGCATGCTCTTGCGCATCACCTCGGTGGGATGCGCGGTGAGCACCGGCACGATCAGCGCGGCGTCCAGCAGGGAAGCGGCTCGCGCGCGGTCGACCCCCTCAGAGGCCAGCCGCTTCAACGCCTCCGCCACATCGTCTCCGGCCTGGCGCTCGGCGCCTTGTCGATCCTCGGCAAGGTTCGCGAGCATGGAAAACAGCATGAACCCGCGGACGAAGGCCAGGGTCTCGTCCAGGCTGAGCGCCTCGAGCCCGCGATCGACCGCGGCGGCCCCCGCGATCCCGCGGAAGCGATCGACCGACGCGGCCCGGATGTGCTCGATGCGCTCGAACAGCGCGTCGCCGCCGTAGGCGCGGATGACGTCGCCAAGCAGCTTCCCGAGGTACCGGATGTCCGCGTTCTGTGTAATCGGAGTCGGCGCGGGCGCCACGAAGGCCTTCACTCCTCCCGAATGGCGCGGGCCTGGACGATCACCGGGCGGTCGGTGTGGAAGTATTTCTTGTACGCGGCAATCCAGTCCGCGGCGATGTCGCGCTGCGCCGTCGACAGATCAACCGCGCCTCGACAGACGAGCGACGGCAGCAGCGATTCCAGCTGGTCTTTCACGTGAGCGTTCCACACGCGCGCGCCGTACCGTTCGGGCCACAGATTGCGGCGGTCCGAGGATCCTCCCAGTTCCGGCGTAATCAGGTAATCGAGCTCGTAGTCCGAATCGGGCAGGCCGTCCATCCCGTAGTCGCGCAGCACGGCCTGGCGAACGGCTGGCGCGATCTCCTCTTTCACCGGTCCGCGCCCGGCACACAAGTCGTCGGCGGTCACGTAGGCCGTCGCACCGGGCGTGATCGCGGGAATCGGCAGCGCGCCGGCTTCGATTGCCGCGCCTGAACCCGCCGACCGCCCTCGCACGACCGCGGATCTGATGAGAACGGCACCGAGCACGAGAGCGACCGCCACGGCGGCGGTAACTGCCGCGGAAGGCACGCGCGCCATGTGCCGCTCGATCCGGAAACGCCACGATCGATCCAGCTCCGACGATCGTTGCTCGAGGCCGGCGCGCAGCCGCGCGCGCAGCCGATCCATGGGCGGCTCCCCCGCCGCCGCGCCCTCGCGCCACGCGGCCGTGACTTCGTCGGCCGACGCCTGGATCGCCCGCAGCCGGCTGCGGCAGCCGTCGCAGCCCGCGAGGTGACTGTCGAGCGTGTCGTGGCCACTGGTCGACAGCTCGCCGTGGACCGCGCGAAGCAGTGTTTCGTCCGATGGATGCGGTGTGTCGTGCTTCATACACTCATCCTCTGTCCGCGTTCACGAGACGTGTCATCGATCGAGCGAGCGACTTCGCGACAGCGCCGAGCGACATGCCAAGCGTGTGCGCGATATCGCGGTACCGGAGACCTTCCGCGCGGAGGAGCAGACAGCGGCGATCGCGCGCGGGCAGCGCATGAATCACGGGCGCCAGACGGAGACGCCGTTGACGCTGGGCGAACTGCGTTTCGGGATTCGCGGCCGGATCGATCCGTTCATGAAGGGCTGCGTCCCAGGACGCGGTGGCACGCCGCTGGGTCCGCCTGCGCTGTTTCAGCGCGAGGTTGTGCGCCACCTGAAACAGCCAGCCCGCCGAGATTCCGCCGCGAGCGACCGAGACGCAGGTGGCGGAACAGCGCCAGGAAGACCTCCTGGACGATGTCCTCGGATTCGTCGGCTCGCAGTCCGAACGACGCCGCGTAGCGCAGCAACGGCGCGGCATGGCGATCGAACAGCTGCAGCACCTCCTCGCCGGCCTCTCGCGGCGCGATGGGCAGGCTCTCGTCGGACAGCAGCGAGAGATCGAGGGTCGAATCCGGGTTCAACGGCAGCATCGGCAGCGCATCGGCTTCATCGGATTCTATCGAAGTCAGCCTTGGCGAGACGCGGCGCGCGGTGCGGCCGTCGTCGATCCATAAAGACAGGCCGCAGTCAGCCTCCCCGAAGACTAATCCCACGACCGGACACATAAAGGGTGTGCAATCCCGATAGCCAGACGAGCTAAAGCTCTAGTAGAATAATCGTACAAACAGTCGCTCGATGTCACATCCGGTCGGGTCGCTCCCCCACGACGAGACCGCCATCCTGTTCCGCGCCGGGCGCGGAGCGCTTTCCTCTGTACTTCGATCTCCCTGGCAAGCATGAGCTTTACGTTCGCTTCGATCGACATGGCTACTGGTATTTCTGTCGGTGTCGGCCGCCGTGGTCTGGGGCACGCTGCGCTCCCGGGCGCAGGCGCCGGCGCCAGCGGCGTCGCTGCCAGGCGGACATGGCCGACGGCACCACGCTGCTCCCCAACGGCTGGCGCATTCAGCCGGCCGGAAAGCACGTGCGGGTCGGCGACATGCCGCTGAACCTCGTGCAGACGCCGGACTCGAAATATCTGATCGTGACCAGCAACGGCCTCGCGCGGCCGTCGTTCTCGATCATCGACGTCGCGAGTTGGTCGCTCAAGAGCACGATGCAGCTCGACAACGCCTGGTACGGCCTGGTGTGGCATCCGGACGGCGCGCGGCTCTACTCGTCGGGCGCGGCCCAGAACAACGTGCAGGAGTTCAACTACGCCAACGGCGCGATCACGCGCGCGCGGACATTTGCGCTGCCGGCGGTCACCGGCCAGAGTTTCGCGGGCGGCCTGGCCGTCACGCCCGACGGCTCCACGTTGTACGTGACGCGGGTGTTCGCGCAGACGGTGTCGGCGATCGATCTGGCATCGGGACAGGTGACGAAGACCATTTCGCTGCCGGCCGAGCCGTACGCCAACGTCGTTTCGGCGGACGGGAAGAGGCTCTTCGTCTCGCTCTGGGGCGGCGCGAAGGTCCAGGTCTACATGCTGCCGTCGATGATCCTCCTCGAGGAATTCAACACCGGCGAGCATCCCAACGCGATGGTGCTCTCGCGCGACGGCAAGCGGCTGTTCGTCGCCTGCGGCAGCAGCGCCGCGGTCTGGGTATTCGACACCTTCTCGGGCGAAGCGATCGAACAGATCTCGATGAGCCTCACGCCGGCCGCGCCGGCCACGGCGACGCCCAACTCGCTCTCGCTGTCGCCCGATGGCCAGACGCTGATCGTGTCCAACGCCGACACCAACGCCGTCGCGGTCGTCGACGTGAGCAACGGCGGACGCAGTTTCGTCAGCGGCTTCGTGCCGACCGGCTGGTATCCGACCGGCGCCATCTTCAGCTACGACGCCAGGCAGATCTTCGTGCTCAGCGCCAAGGGACTGGTGTCGGCCGCCAAACCGACCGACGACGACGGCTCGGTGCGGCTGCAGGGAGCCGTCTCGATGCTGCCGGTGCCCGATCGGGTGACCCTCGCGGACTACACGCGCAAGGTGCTGGCGGTGACGCCCTACACCGACGCGATCAAGATGAACCCGACGGTGCCGGTCGGCTCGCCCATCCCGCGCGTCGTCGGCGGAAGCTCACCGATCAAGCACGTCTTCTACATCATCCGCGAGAACCGGACGTACGACTCGATTCTCGGCGACATGAAGCAGGGCAACGGCGATCCGGCGCTCAACCTGTTCGGCGCGGCGATCACGCCCAACGCGCACGCGCTCGCCTCCCAGTTCGTCCTGTTCGACAACTTCTATGTCGACGCCGACGTGAGCTACGACGGCCACGCGTTCTCGACCGCGGCGTACGCGACCGACGTGATCCAGAAGCTCTGGCAGACCTA
This sequence comes from uncultured Acidobacteriota bacterium, assembly GCA_963794305.1. Taxonomy (GTDB): domain Bacteria; phylum Acidobacteriota; class Vicinamibacteria; order Vicinamibacterales; family CAVVIG01; genus CAVQFC01. The sequence goes on from CAWCDQ010000043.1 coordinate 36,585, forward strand.
CTACGCCAACCGCGGCGGCATGTACCTGAGCGAGGGCAGCGGATTCATGCGCAATCCCTTCGGCAACCTGACGGCGCCCGAGTCGGGCTACATCTGGGACTACGCCGCGCGCGCGGGCGTCAGCGTCCGCAGCTACGGCGAGTTCGTCGAGAACCGCTCGAAGTCGGCGTCCGGCGACGTCGTCGCGGTCGAATCGGTGCCCGGGCTGAAGAACCTCGTGGCGCCGAGCTTCGCGGCCTTCGATCTCACGATCACCGATCAGAAGCGCGTCGACACCTGGCTGCAGGAGTTCAACGGGTTCGTGCAGAACGGGAACCTGCCGCAGCTCTCGATCCTGCACCTCGGCAACGATCACACGCTGGGCACGACGCCCGGGGCGCCGACGCCGCGTGCCATGATCGCCGACAACGACCTCGCGCTCGGGCGCGTGGTCGAGACCATCGCGAACAGCCCCTACTGGAAGGATTCCGCGATCTTCATCGTCGAAGACGATGCGCAGAGCGGTCCGGATCACGTGGACTCGCACCGATCGGTGGCGCTGGTGGCGAGCCCGTTCGCGAAGCGCGGCTTCGTCGACCACTCGTTCTACTCCACGTCGGGCATGCTTCGATCGATGGAGCTGATTCTCGGCCTGCCGCCGATGAGCATGTACGACGCGGCGGCGACGCCGCTCTTCAACGCGTTTCAGGCGACGCCCGACCTGTCGGTCTATCGGCGTCTCACGCCGAACGTCGCGCTCGACGAGAAGAATCCGGCGGCGGCGTTCGGCGCGTCGGCCTCGCAGGCCATGAACTTCGACGGACGCCGACCTGACGCCTGAAGAGCCGCTGAACGAAATCATCTGGCGGTCGGTGAAGGGACCGGACGTGCCGATGCCGCCGCCGCGCCGAAGCGTCTTCGTCCGGCCCTAACGTGTTTTCCGATTGCAGTGCTCGAATTAGTTGCTCCGACGTGCGCCAGCCGCCTCACCTGGATTGTCGAGTTGCTCGACGCGCCTGACGTCCACGCGGCGATCGTCGCGCCGCCGGCCGCCGCCACAACCGGATAGACCGCCGCATCGGCGAGCAGTGTGCGAACCAGCGGCGCTCCGCCGGCGGCAGCGTCAACGGTCGTGCGCGCCACTGCTGCGCGACGCTTCCCGTTCGCGCCCTCGTCCCATGCCATCGTCAGCGATCCGTCGGCGCCAATCGCAATCTGCGGATGATGCGGCATGCCTTCCGTGGGAATCCGCTTGCGCGCCGTGAAGCGTGTGCCGTCGGCCGACATCGCGTAGAAGAGCGCGATTGTCGGTTCTCCCGCGGTTCCTTCCGTGATCAACGTCGGCCACACGATGTGCACGCGATTCTTCGCGTCCACCGCCATCGCCGGCCCGTCGTCGGGACACCCTTCGAGAACCCACTTGTCCTCGCTGACCCGAAGCGGCGGCGCCGAAGGTCTTGCCGCCGTCGCGGGAGGAGGCGAAGGCGATGTCCCGGATGTTTCCCGGATACACGTGGCGCCACGCGGCGAAGAGCGACCCGTTGGCGCCGGCGGCGACCGCGGTCTTGCAGCAATAGCAGACGCCGCCGGTGATCGCGCGCGGCTCGACGGCGCCGTCGAGTGACGTCACGTAGAGCTTCGACCGCTGCGCCATGGCGACGCCGTCAGGTTTCTGATCGGCGGCCGTCGTCCCGCTCGCCTTCCCGGAATGATCGTGATGAGACGCGGAGACCGTGCCGTCCTGTTGGGCGAGCTCGCGATGATCGAGCCACACGGCATACACGCGCCCGCTCCGATCGGCCACGGTGTTCTCCCAGCCGCGGTTGCCGGACGCATCCGATCCCGGCACGGGTACGGCCTTCCCGAACGTCCGGCCGCCGTCGTCCGAGCGCGATTGCATGATGCCTCGTGCCGTTCGCGCTCTTCGGCGGTCCAGACGACGGTGATCGCCGTCCCGCGGACGGCCACGCGCGGCGGCTGCTCGCCGTTGAGACGGGCGCTGCCGTCGGCATCGTTGACCCGAACCGGCGCCGCGAACGTGCGGCCGCCGTCCCGGCTGACCGCAGCATAGACGTCCGTGGCTCCGGACGGAGTCGAGGCTCCCCACGCGATCGTCACGACGTCGCCGTCCGAGGCGATCGACGGCGTCGCGTTGGAGCGCCCGGAGACCGCCAGAGTCAGCGGCGCGCCGGGGACATCGGCGGGACCAAGGACCAAGGACGGCCCAGGGACCAGGGACGGACCAAGGACCAAGGACGGACCAAGCACCAGGAACCAGGGACCAAGGACCCTCAGAAACTCCATCTCACCCCCAACTGCAGCTGGCGCATGTCGCCGACCGCGGTCACCTGCTGAAACGTCGGCAGCGGCGTCACGCCGTTGCCAATCGTGTTGTTGACGTTGACGACGTTCGCACGGTTGAACAGGTTGAACGCTTCGAGGATCAGGTCGATGCGGTTCGTGGCCGAGAACGAGATGGCGCGCGAGATCCGCATGTCGAAGGTCGCCGTTCCGCACGATTGCGTCAGATCGTCGAAACAGGGCATCCGCGCCGAGTTGCGGCCCACTCCGGCCGGCCGATCGTTCACCGTCGTGTCGTTGTTGTTGTCGGCGCCGGTGACGACGTTGAACGGAAGCGGCCGTGCCGTACGAAAAGACCCATCCGATTTGCACGCCGACGAGCGCCCGTCGGAGCGATGCGCTCGACCCGTCGCCGAACGTCCCGCTGACCACGAGCCGATGACGCTGATCGTTGTCCGATGGTCCCTTGTCGGCCAGGATGTCGTTCTGCGTCTGCGGCGTCTGGAAGAAGGCGTTGCCCGCATCGTCCTCCGCCCTGGACAGCGTGTAGGACACGCGAACGCCGCCCCACGGCGCGCGCCGCGATTCGAGCGACACCGTCAGTCCGTTGAACCAGGCGTCGCCGAGCGCGTCGTACTGGCTGATGTTGCCGAACGCAGGGTTCGGCCTCCCGAGGTTCGGCACGCCGAGAAGCGCGGCCTGCGCCGCCGTCAGCGTCGGCACGTTGACGTTGTGCGACATGAGAATGCCGCGGCCGCGCACGTAGGAATAGCCAGCCTGCGCCCAGAGCCCGGAGCCAAGACCGCGCTCGACCTGCACTGCCGCCTGCTCGTTGTACTGGTTCTGCACGTCCGGGTTGATGTTGCTGATCGAGACGAGCACTCCCGGCGGGAACGACGGAAGCACCGCCGGCCAGGCCGGCGCACCCGCCTGCCCGAAGGACAGGACCGCGGTCTGGTATGTGGTCCCGTCGCGCTGGATGGCGTTCGATGTGGCGCGCAGCGGAATGCGGTCGAAGTACAGGCCGCCGCTCGCGCGGTACACCGTTTTTCCATCGCCGGGCGCGTAAGCGATGCCAAGGCGCGGCGACACGTTGTTGGCGTCGAGTTGAATCGGCTGCGGCAGCCACTGGAGATCGTAGCGGATGCCCGCGTCGATCGTGACGTCGCGGCGCACGCGCCACTCGTCCTGCGCGTACAGCGCCAGGTTCGGATTCGACTGCAGCAGCGAGGTCAGGCCGAACGCCTGCTGGTACTGCGAGTACAGGCCGCGCTGGAAATTGGCGAGCGACGCGAAGGTGTAGCTCCCCTGCAGCGCACCCGGGAACGTGATGTTGATCCGGTTGTAGAGCAGGTCGACGCCGGCCTTCAGCAGGTGCGCGCCTCGCTGGATCGTCAGCGTGTCGACCGCCTGCAGGACGTCGGTATCGCGGCCGGTCGGCGACGATGTGGAGGTCCCGAAGTTGGCCACGCCGGCGATCCCCACGGCCGGACCGACGATGTCGTTGACCGGCGCGCCGAGCCGGCTGTGCGTGTACTGCGCGCGCAGTTCGTTGATCGTCCCCGACGATCGCGACGTCAGCAGGCTGGCCGCCGCCGTCTGATCGGTGTCGTCGAGCGCGGTGCCTCGGCTGACGTCGCCAAGGCCGCCGACGTTGCGAGCGTTCTCGCTCGTCACGTTGTAGACGTTGTAACGCACCTGGAGCCGTGGACCGGCTGCCGCCTGGTGATCGACGCGAACGAACCCGTTGGTGCTGGTGTAGCCGGTCGGGAAATTGCCGGTCGTGATGCGCGGTCCCCGATAGCCGACGGCGTCGAGTGTCGCGTTGACCGCGATCACCGACGCCGGCGCGATGGTGACGATGCCGGTCCGATCCTGCTGGCTTCGCTCGACGTTGCCGAACCAGAACGTCCTGTCCCGGACAATCGGTCCGCCGAAGGTCAGCCCGAACTGGTTCTGGTTCAGCGGATCCTTGCGAATCGCCAGCGGGTTCTGCTCGTCGAACCGATCGTTGCGGAAGAACTCGTAGGCGCGTCCGCTGTTCCGGTTCGTGCCCGACTGTGTGACGACGCTGACCGTGCCGCTCGACGCGCGGCCGAACTCGGCGCCGCCGCCCGATGTCACGACTTCGAACTCGCGGACGACTTCCTGGCTCAGGTACATCCCCGCCAGGTCGGCCGCGTCGTCGTTGGCCGACAGGCCGTCGACAACGAAGTTGTTGTTCAGATTGCGCTGCCCCGCCACCGAAACGCCGGTGCCGGGAATGGCCGACGTCTCGGCGAACCGATCCGTCGTGCGCAGGTTGGTGCGCGACACGTTCGGCGCCAGCAGCGCGAGGTCGAGATAGTTCCGCCCGTTGAGGGGCAGGCTGTCGACTTCGCGCGGGGTGATGATCGACGCGAGCTCGGTGCGGCCCATCTCCACGATCTCCGGGCTGGCGGCGACCGTGTCCACGATGGAAACGCCCGCGACCTTCATCACGATCGGGACGTCAATCTGATCGCCGACCGCGAGGCTCAGGTTCACGTTCGCCGTCGTGAAGCCGTGACAGCTGTGCGGCGAGGTGATAGTCGCCGACCGGCAAGTACAGGATTCGGAACCGGCCGGTCCCATCGGTGACTGATTCCGACACTTGATTGGTCGAGTGATTGCGAATGTCGACCGTCACGCCCGGCAGGATGGCTCCGGTCGAATCGCGCACGATGCCGCTGACGCTCGCCGACGCGGCGGTCTGCCCGCGCGCGGACGGCGCCGCCCAACTGAGAAACAGGATCGCCAACCCGAAGGCCGGCGACCAGGATTTCGATCGCATGAAACAACACACCTCCGGCGGGTGCGAAAGGGCCGCCCCCACTCAGGTTGACGTGCAGAGGCCGGATCCATTTCGCCCCCGCCCACAGTCAAATGCCAACCGCGGAGCACGCTCAGCGCACCAGGGACGGATCCCTGCGGCGATCTGTTGCGGCTTCGCGACTACACGTGGTGCGGGATCAGGCGCGGGGAGGCGGAGATTCGGGACGGTCGGTGCGAAGGATGGAAGGCCGGGACGCGATGCGCGGCGGATCACCAAGTGCGAAAGCGCTTACGACCGCCGTTACGACCGGCATGGCGCCAAGGCCGCCGGCCAGCGCGACGAGCGACGCGTCGGTCCCCGCGCACATGCTGCGCATCTTGCAGGTAGCCACGCCTTCCTTGGTGTGGTGCATCGGGCAGACCTGACCGGGCAGCAGGCCCGGGCAGCATTTTTCGTCGTCCCCGGCGATGGCCACGTTCTGGCAACAGAACGCCACGGGCGCCGCGGCCACGTTCGCAATCTGGAACAGCAGCCATGCGCCAACCGCCCACGACAACCGGCGGCGCGCCGATGCGCGTCACGCGCGGCGAGATGCGCCGAAGCCGCGAGGCAGCAGGGACAACAGACATGAACGCTTCCAGCTTACCACGCTGTTCCCCACTATCATGATGCGGGGTTCCTGGCGATTGCGACCGATCCAAATTCTCGTCCTCCTCGTCCTCATCCCGGCCCGGCTCTCGGCTCAAGATCCACCGCAAACGCCGATGCCGCCTGAACACCATCACATGGAGGCGCCTCCGCCAGACGATCGCTGGAGTTGGGAGACCGACGCCAACGTCTTCGTCGGCTACAACTACCAGCAGCGCAAGTTCGCCGATTTCGCCGCGATCGAGTCGCAGAACTGGTTCATGGTCGCCGGCACCCACAAGGTCGGCCGGGGACGCCTGACGCTGACCGGCATGTTCTCGCTCGAACCACTGACGATCGGCCGGCTCGTCTACGCCGGCGACGGCGGCATGGAGCGCGTCTACGCCGTCTCGCCGTCCGGCGAGCAGGTGCCGTTCGGCGGCTCGCCGCAGCTCTTTCAGACCGGCGAGAGCTGGCAGGGCGTGCCGCTCGTCAACGTGCAGCATCCGCACGATCTGTTCATGGGGCTCGGCGCCACGTATCGCATCGCGCGGACCGCGCGTGTCGTACGTGTTCGGCGCCGATCTCGTCGGCTCGCCGACGCTCGGCCCGACGCCGTTCATGCATCGCGAATCGGCGCGCGACAACCCGCAGGTGCCGATCACGCACCACGACATGGACTCGACGCACATCACCTCTGGCGTCCTGCGCGCCGGCGTCGTCACCGGGCCGCTGACGTTCGAGGCCTCGGCGTTTCGCGGCGAGGAACCGGATCAGGACGACAACCGCTACAACATCGAGACGCCCAGGATCGACTCGTGGGCGGCGCGCGTCAGCTGGCAGCGCGGACCGTGGCAGGCGCAGTTCTCCGGCGGACACCTGCACAATCCCGAGTGGTTCGAGCCGTACGAGACGACTCGGATGACGGCGTCGGTCGAATTCAACGGCAAGGTGGCTTCCCGCCCGCTCGCCGCGACGCTGGGGTGGGGCCATCATCGTGAGGACAACGGCTTCAACGACCACGCGGACGGCTATCTGCTCGAATGGGATCTGCGCGCCACGGATCGAACCACCGTCTACGGCCGGCTGGAAGTCGCGGCGAAACAGATCCTGGGCCTCGGCCTGCATCCCAGAGGCTTCAATCATCCGCACGTGTACTCGCACATCGATCCGCTGACGATCGGCCTCGTCCGCGACTTCGGCCCCGACCGGTGGGGCCGGCTGGGCATCGGCGCCGACTTCACCGTCTATCGCATGTCGGACGACATGAAACTGTTCTTCGACGGCTCGCGATCGTTTCACGTGTTCCTGCGATGGCGCCCTTTACGAACTTCTATGACTCACGTGCATTAGCAATGCTGTTATGCTGAAACGGATCGAGATGCCTCCGCTCGCGGACCCAGGTCCATGTCACTCGTCGCTCTGTCCGAACTGCTCGGCGCCACCGTGCGCGACGCCACCGGCGCCGTGCGCGGACGGGTGCGCGAGATCGCCGTCGCGCCGCAGGATCATCCGACCCGCATCGCGTTCCTGATCGTCAAGACCGCGGACGGCGAGCGCATGCTGCCGCCCGACGCCATCACGTCGGCCGGCGCCACCGTCCGCGCCGCCACCGAGGCCGCGCAGTGGGAGCGCTTCTCGCCGTCCGACGGCCTGCTGCTGCTCAAGCGCGACCTGCTCGACCAGCAGATCATCGACATCCACGGACGCAAGGTGGTGCGCGTCAACGACGTCGAGCTCGAGTCGACGCCGGTCAACAGCCACCTCCTGATCAACGTCGTCGCCGTCGACGTCGGCGCCCGCGGCGCCGTCCGCCGGCTCTCGAAGGGGATCGTCCCGTCGTTCACGCTGCGCGCGCTGCTCGAGCGGATTCCGCCGCGCGTGATTCCGTGGCAGTTCGTCGACCTGCTCGAAACGGACCCCGCGCGGCGCGTCAAGCTGAAGATCGCCTACAAGGGCCTGGCGCAGCTCCATCCGGCCGACATCGCCGACATCGTCGAGGATCTTCCGCCGGCCGAGCGCGAGTCGGTCTTCGAGACGATCGACGAGGAAGTGGCGGCCGAGGCGCTCGAGGAGATCGATCCCGACATCCAGGTGTCGATCGTCGAATCGCTCGACAAGGATCGCGCCGCCGACATCGTCGAGGAAATGGATCCCGACGCGGCCGCCGACCTGCTCGGCGAGCTCACCGAAAAGGACTCGGACGAAATCCTGCAGGAGATGGAGCCCGACGAGCGGCAGGAGGTCACGCAGCTCCTCGAGTTCAGCGAGCACACCGCCGCCGGCCGCATGACGACCGAGTTCATCGCCGTGCCCGAGACCTCGGTCGGTCGACGATGCCATCGAGGCGCTGAAGGCGTTCGAGGGCAGCGCCGAAGCGCGTGGCCACCATCTACCTCACCGGGCCGGGACAGAAGCTGGTCGGCGCGGTGCCGCTCGTGAAGATCGCGATCTCGTCTCCGGCTGTCCAGCTGTCGGAGCTCAGCGACGCCGTATCGCGCGTGCGCTCGCGACACGCCGCAGGACGAGGTCGCCGCGCTCTTCGACAAGTACAACCTGATCACCCTGGCGGTGGTCGACGAGCACGGCCGCCTCGCCGGCATCATCACCGCCGACGACGTGATCGCGATGCTGCGGCACAGGGACTGAGCGCCGCCATGAACGTCCTCAAGAAATGGCGCGCGCGAATCGTCCTGCTGCTCGCGGTCATCGGGCCCGGGTTCATCACCGCCAACGTCGACAACGACGCCGGCGGCATCTTCACCTATTCGCAGGCCGGCGCGCAGTTCGGCTACTCGCTGCTGTGGACGATGATCCCGATCACCATCGCGCTGGTGGTCGTGCAGGAGATGGCGTCGCGCATGGGCGCCGTCACCGGCAAGGGGCTGAGCGACCTGATCCGCGAGGAGTTCGGGTTCCGCGTCACGTTCTGGCTGATGCTCGCGCTGGTCGTCACCAACTTCGGCAACGTCGTCGCCGAGTTCGCCGGCGTCGCGAGCAGCCTCGAGCTGTTCGGCTGGTCGAAGTACATCGTCGTGCCGGTGTCGGCGGCCATCGTCTGGGCGCTCGTCGTGCGCGGCACCTACGACAGCATCGAGAAGGTCTTCCTCGCGGCGTCGGGGTTCTACGTCTGCTACATCGTCGCCGGGCTGCTGGCGCATCCCGACTGGAAGGCGGCGGCGCTCGCCACGTTCAGCCGTCCGTCGGCGGACGGCATCAGAAACTACGGCTACCTGTTCATGGTCATCGGCGCTGGTCGGCACGACGATCGCGCCGTGGATGCAGTTCTACCTGCAGGCGTCGATCGTCGAGAAAGGGATCACCGCGCGGCAGTACGCGGCGTCGCGATGGGACGTCATCCTCGGCTGCCTGTTCACCGACGTCGTGGCCTGGTTCATCATCGTCGCCTGCGCGGCGACGCTGTACGCGAGCGGACATCACGACATCGGCACGCGCGGCCGACGCCGCCCAGGCGCTGCGGCCGCTCGTCGGCGAGTACGCGTACCTGCTGTTCGCGGCGGGCTTGTTCAACGCGTCGCTGTTCGCGGCGTCGATCCTGCCGATCTCGACGGCGTACGCCGTGTGCGAAGGGCTGGGCTTCGAGTCGGGGCTCGACAAGAAATTCCACGAGGCGCCGGTCTTCTACTGGCTCTACACGCTGCTGATCGTGTTCGGCGCCGGCGTGCTGCTCGTGCCGCGGCTGCCGCTCGTCTACGTCGCGGTGCTGTCGCAGGTGGCCAACGGCGTCGTGCTGCCGCTCGTGCTGATCTTCATGCTGATGCTCACCAACGACCGCGAGCTGATGGGCGAGCACGTCAACTCGCGCGGATTCAACATCGTCGCCTGGACGACCGTGGTGGTGATGATCGTCCTGACGATCCTGATGGTGCTGACGCAACGATAAGCAGGAACCGCGGAGCGGTTTCTTCTTATTGTTACGCGTTGACCGGGTGCTTCTTCAACCAGGCGATCACTTCGTCCGCGTGCTTGTCCGGCGGAAACACTGGATAGAAGACCTGTTCGATGTGTCCGTTTCTGACAATCAGCGTGAGACGCTTGTTCAGCGTCATGCCGTCCACGGTGAAGTCGGCAGCCGCAGCGCCTTGATGAAGGCGAAATGCTCGTCGCTGAGCACCTCGAACGGCACCTCGAGACGCTTCACCATCTCCTGCTGGTACGTCGGTGGACTGCGTGCTGATGCCGAACACCTCCGCGTGCAGCTTCGCGAGATCCTTGTGATGGTCGCGGAAGCCGCAGGTCTCCGGCGTGCAGCCGCGCGCGCCGGGAATGTCGTCCCAGCCCTGCGGCAGCTGGCGATCCGGCCGGCCGGTCATCGGATAGGCGTAGATCACGATCCGCGGCGCGTTGATCTTCGAGAGGTTGACCTGCCGATTCGACGTCGACGGCAGCGCCAGATCCGGCAGCGCCATCCCCTTGAGATGCCGCGCGCCGCCGTCGTCTTTCGGCCGCGGCAGGTTCGGGGGCAGCTGGTTCAGATTCGTCTGCGTCATGGCGAACACCAGCGGCAGCTTCAGAATCGAGCGGCGGGAGAGGTTGTCCATAGCATGATCACGAAACACGAGCCCACGAATCACGAAGAAGAATCTGCTTCTTCGTGCGTTTCGTGTCTTCGTGGTCGCCGTCAGGAGGCCGTTTCGCCCGGGGTCAGCTCCAGTACCTGCACACCCTTCGGTTCCACCAGCTCACGCAGCCGGGCGGGCGTGCCGGTAAGCGCCGGGAACGTGCCGTAGTGCATCGGGACGACCTGCTTCACGCCCAGCAGCTCGCAGGCCTTCGCGGCCTGCTCCGGGCCCATCGTGTAGAGATCGCCAATCGGAAGAAACGCGATCTGCGGCCGGTACATCTCGGCGATCAACCGCATGTCGCCGAAGATGGAGGTGTCGCCGGCGAAATAGATCGTCTGGCCGTTCTCGAACTCGACGACGTAGCCGGTTGCGACACCGAGGTAGACGATCTTCCCGTCCTCTTCGACCGAGCTGCTGTGCACCGCCGGCACCATCGTGATCGAGAGGCCGAGCGCCTTCAGCGTGCCGCCCGGGTTCATGCCGGTCACGTTCTGCAGTCCCTTCGACCCGAGCCACACCGAGAGCTCGTAGGGCGCCACGGTCTGCGCGCCGCTCGAGCGTCCGATCGCGACCGCGTCGGTCGTGTGATCGCTGTGGCCGTGCGTGATCAGGATCAGATCGAGGGCGCCGAGCTTTTTCGCCGACTCGGGCGATTTGGGGTTGCCGGTGATCCACGGGTCGAACAGGATGCGCTTGCCGCCGGGAGACTGAATGAGAAACGTCGCGTGGCCGAGCCACGTGATTGAGAGCGCCATGCGCGGAGAATATCAGGATTCGGGATTCTCTTGCGTGCCCGCTGGCTCAGGTGTAAAAGAGGGCGCATGAATACCACCCACGCCTGTCTCGGAACACTCCTGGCAATCGTGGCGACTGCAGGCGTGTCCGCCCACCACTCGTTTGCGGCGGAGTTCGACGCGAACAAGCCGGTGACGCTGGTCGGCGCCGTCACGAAAATCGAGTGGGGCAATCCGCACATCTGGGTGTACCTGGATGTGAAAGACGATCACGGCGACGCTGCAGCCGTGGCAATGCGAGGGCGGCGCGCCCAACACCTTGACGCGCAACGGCTGGTCCACGCACCTCGCTGAAGCCGAGCGAGCAGATCACCATCTACGGTTACCTGGCGAAGGACGGCTCGAGGACCTGCAACCTTCGCGCGGTCACGCTGCCGGATGGGCGAAACGTGTTCGCGGGTTCGTCCGCGCCCGATGCGCCGCCTCCGCCGAAGAAGTAAGGACGCCGCCATGAAGTGCCTCGCCGCCACGGTGCTCGACGATGTTCGCTGCGACGGCCGGCGCCGTCGCGCGTCCGCAGCGCGTCCGGGCAACAGGAGTACAAGCCACCGGCAGGTCCGACGCCGCGCACGCCGTCGGGCAAGGTGGACTTCAGCGGCGTGTGGGAGAAGCCCTACGTGCCCGACATGTCGCAAGGACGGCAAGGGGCAGAAGGGCCACGCCGATCTCCCGTTCACGCCGTGGGGTGAACAGGAGTGGAAGAGCTACGACGCGGCGAACGGCGACTACACGGGCGCCTGCCTCCCCTTCGGCATGACGCGATCCATGAACACGCCGGAGCCGATGCAGTTCATGCAGAGCGACAAGTACTTGTCGTTCCTCTTCGAGCAGAACTCCTGGTTCACGGTCGTGCCGATCGACGGCCGCCCGCATCGCGACGGCATCGCCACATGGTTCGGGGACTCAGTGGGTCATTGGGAGGGCGACACGCTCGTCGATCGACACCGTCAACTTCAACGGGAGGACGCGTCTCGACACGATCGGTCATCCGCACAGCGATCAGCTGCACCTGACGCAGCGCTTCTCGCGGCCGGACCTCGGACACATCGCCTACGAGGTGATCGTCGACGATCCGAAGACGTTCACGAAGCCGTGGAAGAACGTGCGCACGCTGACGCTGCGGCCCGACTGGGAAATGATGGAGTACTCCTGCGAGGAGAACAACAAGAGCCTGTGGGAGGGACGGATCAAGGTCCCGAAGTACAAGCCGTAGGGGCGGACCCGCGTGTCCGCCCAGGCCGACACATGGGTCGGCCTCGACGCTTCACGTCCCTACGCTTCCGTTCGCACGTACTCGAAGTCGATCGGCTGCTGGTTGATGCCGCGGCGCGGCGGAGCGATGTAGTTCGCGAACTTGCCCGGCTCGAACACCGGCTTGTCCATGATGCTGAGCAGGTACTCGGTATCGGACGCCGACGGCAGCCACTCGTACTTCCGCTTCTCCCACTGCTCGGCGCTCAAAGGCACGCCATTCGGATCGAAGTGGAAGCCCGAGTACATCCCGATGCCGCGATGGAACTTGCGATCGGGCAGCCGCAGCCGGTCCGACATGCCGTGCGCTTCGAGGATCCGGTTCCAGCGGACGACGCCGGCGGCGCAGTCGCCCACGTACCAGTCGCGCAGCACCTCGTTCATGGCGTTGCGCATCAGCACTTCCTTCGTCACCGTCTTGCCCTGCTCGAAGAACTCCATGTTGTAGTACGCGTCTCTTCACGACGTGCTCGTCGAAGGTGTCCTCCTTCGCGCGGCCTTTGAGGCCGTTGGCGAAATACGACGCGGCGTTGCTCGAGACCTCGCTGCCGTGGAGGTCCAGGCTCAGACTGAACCACTGGTTCAGGTGCTTCTGGATCGTTCGGATGTCGATGCCGCCGACCTTCCGGACGTCTCCCGAATAGCCGGCCGTCTTCATCAGCTGGCAGGTGCGCTCCAGGATCCGCGCGATGCCCGGTCTCGCCGACGAACATGTGATGCGCTTCCTCGGTGAGCATGAACTTGGTCGTGCGCGACAGCGGATCGAGCGAGCTCTCCGACAGCGACATCAGCTGCGACTTGCCGTCGCGGTCGGTGAACATCGTGAACATGAAGAAGTCGAGCCAGTTGTCGATCGGCTCGTTGAACGCTTCGAGAATGCGCGGCTTGTCGCGGTTCCCGCTCTGGCGCTCGAGCAGTTCCTCCGCCTCGTCACGGCCGTCGCGGCCGAAGTAGGAGTGGAGCAGGTAGACCATCGCCCAGAGATGACGGCCTTCCTCGACGTTCACCTGGAACAGGTTGCGCAGGTCGTACATGCTCGGGCAGCGCTGGCCGAGCAGGCGCTGCTGCTCGACGCTCGCCGGCTCGGTGTCGCCCTGCGTCACGATCAGGCGGCGCAGCTGGTTGCGGAACTCGCCCGGGACTTCCTGCCAGACATCCTGGCCGTAGAAGTCACCGAAGCCGATCTTCCGGTCGTGGACCGGATCGGCGAGGAAGATGCCCCACCGGTATTCCGGCAGCTTCACGTACTCGAAGTGCGCCCACCCTTCGGGATCGACGCTGATCGCGGTCCGGACATAGACCTGGTGGTAGTCCTGGAAGCCCTGCGGGCCCATGTCCTTCCACCACTGAATGTATTTCGGCTGCCAGTGCTCGAGCGCCCGCTGCAGCCGCTTGTTGCCGGAGAGGTTGACGTTATTCGGGATTTTCTCGGCGGAGATCATACTGCCTCGCTCAATCTGTCCTAGGTTCGCTTCCAGTCAAATTCCGGCCGGCCCTGCTGTCCGTACACCTTGAGCGCGCCTTTTTCGCCGACCGCGTTTGGCCGCTGGAAGATCCAGTTCTGCCAGGCGGTCAACCGTCCGAAGATCTTCGTCTCCATCGTCTCCGGCCCGGCGAAGCGCAGGTTGGCCTCGAGGCCGGTCATCGCGTCCGGAGAAAACGCCGCGCGAGCCTCGACGGCGACCCGTACCTCGTCGTCCCAGTCGATTTCATCCGGCGCGAAGGTCACCAGGCCCGCCTCTTCCGCGTCGGCGGCGTTGAGCGGCTCTTCGCGCGCCTGGAGGCTCGCAATCGCGTCGGGATCGTCGAGAAAGCGCGTCTGCAGACGCGTCAGCCCGTTGCTCATCGTCAGCGGCCCGAAGTTCATCGGCGAGAGCGCGACGACGTTCTCTTCGTTGTCGTCGTGGAACATGTAGGAGCGATCGGCGGCGAGCGCCAGCTCGAACAGCGATCCCGCAAACGCCGATCCGCTCTCGATGAACGCGAAAAACGTCCGCGACGTGAGGTCGACGCGCTTCAGCGTCCGCTTCATGAACTGAATGATCTCGCGCACGAGCCAATGCGACTGGTGTGCGAGCAGCGTCTTGTCGATCGCCACGACTGCCGCGCCGTCGCCTTCCGTCCGGACGACGATGGTGCCGATCTCCGGCTCGTTCACGCGGAGCCGCAGCAGCGCATCATCGAGCTCCCGGAACGCGCGCAGCGCCCAGAACTGATCGCCGGCCTTGAGGATCTCGTCCGGCGTGGACGGCTGCGGGCCGGTCGGCGCCTGAATCGTCAGGTCGGCCGTGCGCTTGTCGCGGTTGATCGTCATCGTCACCGCCGAGTACTTCAGCGACGACTCGGTGACGGTTGGATTCAGCGGGTTGAGCACGATGCCGGGACCGCTCGCCGGCCGATCCGACGTCGCCGCCAGCTCGCGCGCGCGCTTCTGCACCGCCTCCTTGAACTGGCTGGTCGGGTAGACCGCATCGACCAGCTTCCACTCGACCGCGCGCTTCCCCTTGACGCCTTCCACCAGCGTGCTGAAGAAATCGGCGAGGTCGCGGCGGACGTGCCGCTTGTCGACGACGCGCGTCAGGCCGCCGGTGCCGGGCAGCACGCCGAGCAGCGGCGCCTCCGGCAGGCTCACCGCGGAGTTCCCATCGTCGACCAGCAGGATGTCGTCGCACGCGAGGGCGAGCTCGTAGCCGCCGCCGGCGCAGATGCCGTTGAGCGCGGCGAGGAACTTCAGACCCGAGTGCGCGCTCGCGTCCTCGATCGCCAGCCGCGTCTCGTTGGTGAACTTGCAGAAGTTGACCTTGGCCACGTGCGACGAGCCGCGCAGCATCATGATGTTCGCGCCGGCGCAGAAGATGCGCTCCTTGAGCGACGTCACGATCACCGTCCGCACCTCGGGGTGCTCGAATCGCAGGCGCTGAATCGCGTCCGCGAGCTCGATGTCGACGCCGAGGTCGTAGGAGTTGAGCTTCAGCGTGTAGTCCGGCGAGAGCCCCGCGTCTTCGCGCACGTCCATGGAGAGCGTGGCGACGGGGCCGTCGAACGTCAGCTTCCAGTGCTTGTAGCGGTCGGGGTGCGTATCAAAAGTGATCATTGAAATTGAACGCTCGTTCAAATACTTTAGAGCTGTGGCAACCAGCGAGTCAACCTCTTCCCCCGGGCGCGTTCTCAAGCCCGGCCGGGCGAAGCGCCGGCGGCGGCCTCGCAACGGCGACCCCCAGGCCTCGACCCGCGTCGACATCCTGAAAAGCGCCGCCAAGGCGTTCCGGCGGCTCGGCTATCACGGCGCGACCGTCGAACAGATCGCCGCGGCGCTGCACATGAAGAAAGGGAATCTCTACTACTACTTCAAGAACAAGGAGGAGATTCTCTTCGCCTGCCACCAGTACTCGCTCGATCGGCTGGCGCAGCTGCTCGAGGAGATCGACGGCAGCGGCGCGTCCGCCGACGTCAAGCTGCGGCGCCTGATCGACGCGTTCGTCCACACCATCCTCGACGAGCTGCACGGCACGGCGCTGTTCCTCGATCTGGAAGCGCTTTCCCCCGCTCACCTCAAGGCGGTCATCGCGCGCCGCGACGCGTTCGACAAGGGCGTCCGCCGGGTGATCGAGGAGGGCATGTCCGCCGGTGTCTTCGCCACCGGCGATCCGAAGCTGCTCGCCTTTGCGCTTTTTGGTGCGGTGAACTGGATTCCGCGGTGGTACAGTCCCGACGGTCCATCCAGCTCCAAGCGATCGCCGGCCTGTTCGCCGACGTATTCGTCGCGGGCTTCAGTGACAAAAGGAACGTCATGACCGTGCTACGAGTCTGCTACAAACAGGGTGTGCACTTCGACGAAGCGTACTACTACGAGAAGCACATCCCGCTGGCGGGTCCGATCATGGCGGCGCTCGGGGTGAAGAAGATCGGAGATCGTGAAGGTGTCGGGCAGCGTGCCAGGCTTCACCGCGCCTTACCAGTTCGTCTTCACCGCGTATTTCGATTCGCCGGCCGCCTTGCAGCAGTGCATGCAGTCTCCCAACATGGGCCAGGTGCTCGGCCGACGTCCCGAATTACTTCACGGGAGAGACCGACGTCCTCGTCGGCGAGACGGTCGGCTGAGCATCTTATTCCGGCGTAGTGCGGACCTTCAGGTCCGCCGTCGGGCAGGCCTGAAGGCCTGCACTACCGGAGAGAAAAGCGCTCTACCGCAGGGCCTTGATCGGATTCAGCCGCACGATCCGCAGCGCCGGCACGAGCGTCGCGACCGCCGCGACGGCGAGCACCGTTCCGATCGCCACGATGAACGTCGGCGGATCGGCCACCGAGATTCCGAACACGAGATGCTGAAGCGTCGACGCGCCGAGACGCGCGGCGACGCCGCCGACTGCCGCGCCGGCGATCGCCAGGAGGAAGCCCGGCACCGCCGCCGACGCGATCGCCTGACGCGACGAGGCGCCGAGCGCGATCCGGATGCCGAGCTCGCGCGTCCGCTCGGCCACCGCGCTTGCGACCAGACCGTAGAGACCGACGGCGGCCAGCAGCAACGCGAGGCCTGCCAGCGTTCCAAGCAGCAGCGCCTGTGCGCGCGGCGTGGCCACCGCTTCGCCGCGCACCTCGTCGAGCGTGCGGAACTTCGCCACCGGCAGCAGCGGATCGACCGACTCCACCGCCTGCTGCATCTGCGCGACGATGCCTTCCTGCGGACCGGACAGCCGGACGATCCAGCTCGGTGAAAACCACGTGTGCACCATCGTCACGAAGCCGTTCGAGATCTGTGACGCGGGCACGAAGGACGCGGGCGCCGCGCGGAAGGGACCGCTGCTGCCGAAACCGGTCTTCTGCTGGACGTCTCCGACGACGCCGACGATCGTCCTGGCCACGCCGCCGCTCTGCACCTGCCGTCCGATCGGTTCCTCGTCGGGCGAGTGACGACGCACGAACGCCTGATTGACGACAATCACCGGCGGCGCGCCCGGACCGTCCGACGAGGTGAAGGCGCGGCCGCGGACGACCGGAATGCGCAGCGCGTCGAAATACTCCGGCGTCACATAGGTCATGTTGATCATCTGCGACGGCGCATCGCTCCCTGCGAGGCGGAACGCGGTATTGAGCGCGCGCTCGTACGGAAGCGTCAGCGCCGCGGCGGCGCGCTCGACGCCGGGGACCGCTCGCATGCGCGTCAACGTGCCGTCGAAGAGGTGCGCGACGGCGTCGCTGGTCCGGTACCTCGCATCCTGGAGGGACACCGTGGCGGTCATCACGTGCGTCCCGTCGAAGCCGGGACGTTGCCCCATCAGGTAGTCGAACGATCGCACCAACAGACCCGCGCCGACGAGCAGCACGACGCCGAGCGCGAGCTCGGCCGCCACCATCAGCCTGCGCGGCCACGTCCGGGCGCCACCCGCGACCGCGGTTCCGCCAGCCTCGACGAGCGCGATGCGCAGATCGACGCGGCTGGCCTGCAGCGCGGGCAGCAGGCCGAACGCGACGCTGGTCACGAGCGCGAGGCCGCTGGTGATGGCCAGCACGCGCGCCGTCCAGCCCGGTCTCTCCCGTGACACCGAACGCCGCCGTCAGCCATGAGGCCAGCAATCGCGAGACCGCGAAGCCAATCGCCGAGGCCGCCCGCGCCGCCCACCGCGGCCAGCACCAGGCTCTCGGTCAGCAGTTGCCGAATGATGGCGCCGCGGCTGCCGCCGAGCGCGATACGCGTCGCGATCTCGGGTCTGCGCGCGACGCCTCGCGCGACGAGCAGTCCGGCGATGTTCACGCAGCCAATCAGCAGCACGACGCCGACCGCGCCCCAGAGAATCAGCAGCGGGCGGCGCGAGTCGTCCGTGAGACCGCGCTGCAGCGGTATGGCGCTGAAGCGCACGGCCGCATCGTCACGACGGCTTCGATAGCGCTCGCGCGCCAGCTCCGTGGTCGCGGACGCGATCTGATTGGTGGCCTGCGGCCAGCTGACACCGTCTTTCAACCGCGCGATGAGCCCGTAGTTCTCGCCTGAGCCTTCTCCTGCCGGTGACGGGCGAAGCGGCGTCCAGATGTCCACCCGGGTCGGCCAGTAGAAGGCCGCGGGCATCACGCCGACCACGGTGTGCGGCTCGCCGCGCAACATGATCGACCGGCCGACGATCGCCCGATCCGCATTGAACGCGCGGACCCACAGCGCATGGCTCAACACGGCAACGGATGGACCGTTCACGACGATCTTCCTCGTCGGTGAACTCCCGGCCCAACTCGGGCGCGACGCCGAGCACCCGGAAGAAGCCGGCCGACACGCGCTCCTGCGGCACGGATGTCGCGCGCTCGCCGGCGACGAGGTTCACGCCACCGCCCAGGCCCGACCAGGCGGCCAGATCGATGGCCGCGCCGGCGCCTTCCCGGAGCGCCACCCACGTGAAGCCGCTCTGCGACAGGTCGTCTTCGGTGACGCCCGGGCCTTGCGCATGGCGCGTGATCATCGCCAGACGCTCGGGGTGCGGATACGGGAGCGCGCGCAGCAGGACGCGGTCTACGACGGTATAAATTGCCGTGTTCGCGCCAATACACAGTGCAAGCGTGACCACGGCGGTAATCGTGAAGGCAGGGCTCTTCCGAAGGACGCGAACAGCGTATCGAAGATCGCGCATCTTGCCACCTTAGACGGCAACGACCACGCAATGTTGACCACGAGCGACGCAAAAAGCGGGAGATCCAGGGTCAGATCAAGGTCTGACCCTGGTCTGACCCCACTGCGGGCCGCTGTCGCAGCTTGAAGCGCTGGATCTTGCCCGTGGCGGTCTTCGGCAGCTCGGTGACGAACTCCACCCACCGCGGTCGCTTGTACTCCGCGAGGCGCTCGCGAACGAACTGCTGAAGTTCGGCAGCAAGCTCGGGCGAGGCCGCGCCGGCCGTCGCGCAGAACGACGAACGCCATGGGCTTCAGCAGCCCGTCGTGATCCTCGCGGCCGACCACGCCGCTCTCCAGTACCGCGCCGTGCGCGACCAGGGCGTTCTCGACCTCGACCGGGCTCACCCACAAACCGCCGACCTTGAGCATGTCGTCGTTGCGGCCCGCGTACCAGTAGAACCCGTCCACGTCCTGCGTGTATTTGTCGCCGGTGCGAATCCAGTGACCCTCGATCGTGCTCTTCGTCTTCTCGTGCTGATTCCAGTAGCCCGCGCAGATCGAATCGCCGCGGATCCACAGGCTGCCGATTTCTCCGGGCAGGACGGCATCCCGCTCGTCGTCGAGCAGCCGCGCCTCGTAGCCCGGCACGATGCAGCCCGCTCGAGCCTGGACGGATCGCGTCCGGGCGATTCGAGATGAACATGTGCAGCGTCTCGGTCGACCCGATGCCGTCGAGGATGTCGACGCCGAAGCGCTCCTTGAAGCGCTCGTAGAGCGCCGCCGGCAGCGCCTCGCCGGCCGACACCGCCAGACGAATCGACGAGAGATCGAAATCGCGCGGAGCCGAGTCGCGGACCTGAAGGTCCGCACTACGACTGCCCGGAGGGTCGGGGCTGTTCGGACGTTCGTAGTGCAGGCCTTCAGGCCTGCCGTGGGCCAGCAGCATCCCGTAGCTGGTCGGCACCGAATAGAACAGCGTCGGCCGGTGCTTCTCGATGACCGCGTAGACGTGCTCCGGCGTCGGACGACCCGGCCAGAGAATCGTCGTCGCACCGACCGAGAAGGGGAAATACAACGCGTTGCCGAGGCCGTACGCAAAGAACAGCTTCGCGACGCTGAAGCATGCGATCGGCCTCGCGGATCCCGAGCACGCCCTTGCCGAACAGCTCGGCGCACACGACCATGTCGTGCTGCAGGTGCACGCAGCCTTTGGGCGCGCCCGTGCTGCCCGACGAGTAGAGCCAGAAGGCCGGCGCGTCGCGGCTGGTCGGCTCCGCCTCGAGTTCCGCGGATCCCTGCGCTTCGAAATCGGCGAACGACGAATGGCGTCGGGCCTCCTCGCCGCCGCCGACGACGATGATGTGACGCAGCGATCTGCCGGCCCGCGTCGGGAATGCGTTCGACGACGTCCAGCAGCTCCGCGCTGACAATCAGCACCGCGGCGCGCGTATCGCGGATCACGTACTCGTAGTCCGCGGCCTTCCACAGCGTGTTGAGCGGCACCGGCACCGCGCCGATCTTGATCGCGCCGAAAAACGCGGAGACGAACTCCGGGCCGTCGAGCAGGAGCAGGAGCACCCGATCTTCCGACCGCACGCCGATGCCCCGCAGCGCGTTGCCGCAGCGGTTCACATGACGCAGCACATCGTCGTAGGTGAGCCGAGCGTCGCCGCACTCGACGGCGACATGCGCGCCTCGTCCTTCGGCGACGTTGCGATCGACGAAGTGCGTCGCGGCGTTGAACGTCTCGGGAACGCCGAGAGCCTCGGCGGAGATCGCGGCCACGTCAGCCCCCGCTCCGTTCCTGGAGTGCCGTGCCCTGGCGAGCCGGCGCGAGCAGCGAGACGACTTCGTCCGGAAACGTCCGCGTCGCAAACGTCGTCGCGTCCACGCAGGCCACGCGATAGGACGCCTCGCAGATCAGCCGGTCGGTTCCGCGCTCGTGAATGTCGAACGCGAACCCGATGCGGCGATCGGTCATCGCTGATATGCCGACGCCGACCGAGATCTCGTCTCCGAGCCTGGCGGGCGATCGAAATCCCGACTGCAATGAGGTCCGCGGCATGAAGATGTTGAGCCGGCGGAGCAGCGTGGTGCGATTGCTCCCGAGCCGGCGATAGAGATCTTCTTCGGCGTGCTCGAAGTAGCGGAAGAAGACGCCGAACCAGACGATTCCGGCCGGATCCGTGTCGGACCACATCACGCGAAGGTCGATGTGATGGAAGAGGGCCACGGCTCGATATAATACAGAGAAGTGCCCCGCGTCATTTCACTCACACCGACAGCGCCCTCGCAGCCCCGTCAGCCCAAGCCGGACTGGCTGAAGGTCCGCGCGCCCGGCTCCCCCAGCTACCTCAGGCTGAAGGGGCTGATGCGCGAGCTGAACCTGCACACCGTGTGCGAAGAAGCGCAGTGCCCGAACATCGGCGAGTGCTGGAACCACGGCACCGCGACGTTCATGATCCTCGGCGACGTGTGCACGCGCGCCTGTGCGTACTGCGCGGTTGCGCACGGCCGTCCCGCCGAGGTCGACACCGGCGAGCCGGTCCGCGTCGCCGACGCGATCCGCACGCTCGATCTCAACTACGTCGTCATCACCTCGGTCGATCGCGACGATCTCGAGGACGGCGGCGCGTCGATCTTCGCCGACACGGTCCGGGAAACGCGCGCGCGGCTGCCGCAATGCCGAATCGAAGTGCTGATTCCCGATTTCCAGGGGAACGAAGCGGCGCTGAAGGCGGTGCTCGACGCCCGCCCGGACATCCTGAACCACAACACCGAGACGGTGCCGCGCCTCTATCGAATGGCCCGATCGGGCGGCCGGTACACCCGCACGCTGGAACTGCTCGACCGCGCGCGCCGCTACGCGCCCGACATCCCGACCAAGACCGGCGTGATGGTCGGCCTCGGCGAGGAGCGCGACGAGTTGATCGCGACCTTCCGCGATCTGCGCGACGCCGGCTGCGGAATTCTGACGATCGGACAGTACCTCCGTCCGACCGCGCAGCACGCGCCGATGGTCCGCTACTACCACCCCGACGAATTCGCCGATCTGAAGCGCGCGGCGCTCGACATGGGGTTCGTGCACGTCGAATCGGGACCGCTGGTCCGCAGCTCGTACCACGCGCACGAGACCGCCGACGCCTACGCCGCCGCCGCGGCCCGATAGCCGCCTAACCACGAAACACTCGAAACCGAAGAACTCGACGAAAACCACGAAAAAGATCGTCTTTCTTTTCGTGTGTTTCGTGCGTTTGTCTTTCGTGCGTTTCGTGGTTTGGAGTAGGCTATTGCGCGCTTCGAGGCGAGGAGGGACAGGCTCATGGCTCAGATCTCGATGACGGTCAACAACAAGGTCCGCAAGGGGAACGTTGACCCTCGCCTGCTCCTCGTGCATTTCCTGCGCGAACAACTTCGACTCACCGGCACGCACATCGGCTGCGACACCACGCAGTGCGGCGCCTGCACCGTGCTGGTCGACGGCCGGAGCGCGAAGTCGTGCACGATCTTCGCGGTTCAGGCCGACGGATCGACCGATCACCACGATCGAAGGCCTCGCGCCGGACGGTCAACTGCATCCGCTGCAAGAGGGCTTCTGGGAAGAGCACGGCCTGCAGTGCGGCTACTGCACGCCGGGAATGATCATGGCCGCGGTGACGCTGCTGAAAGACAACCCGAAGCCGTCGGAACGCGAGATTCGCGAAGGCATTTCCGGCAACTTCTGCCGCTGCACCGGCTATCAGCACATCGTCAACGCCATTCAATACGCCGCGAACAAGGGGTAAGCCATGGCCATCTCACCTGTGTTGCCGAAGCTCGTTGGCCAGCGGACCAAGCGACGCGAGGATCCTCGCCTCATTCGAGGCCGCGGCACGTATGTCGACGATGTGGCGCTCGTCGGCATGCAGCATATGGCGTTCAAGCGCAGCGACGTCGCGCACGGCCGCATCCGGTCGATCGACACCAGCGCCGCGAAGGCGATGGACGGCGTGGAAGCCGTCTTCACGGGCGCGGAGATCGCGGAATTCCTGGCGCCGATGCCGATCGGGACGCCGTTCCCGTCGCCCGAGCATCGCGCGGTCGCCGTGGACACGGTCCGCTTCGGCGGCGAGCCGGTTGCCGTCGTCGTCGCCAGCGATCGCTACGTCGCTCGCGATGCCGCTGACGCCATCGTCGTGTCCTACGACACGCTGCCGGCGGTCGTGGATCTCGAACTGGCGATGACCGGAAAGCCGACGGTCATTCATCCCGCGTTCCCGAACAACCTGGCGATCGCGCTGGTGCCGAGCGGCACGGGCGTGAGCGTGTCCGGCGAGGTCGACGACTCGGCGATTGACGCCGCATTCGCCAAGGCCGAGGTCGTCATCTCGCAGCGGATGGTGAACCAGCGTCTCGCGCCGAGCGCGATGGAGCCGCGGGGTGTCGTGGCGCACTTCGAGCCGGGCAAGGAGACGATGACCATCTGGTCGTCCACGCAGAACCCGCACATCCTGCGATCGTTCATCGCCGCGATGACCGGTCTTGGCCAGGATCAGGTCCGCGCCATCGCGCCCGAAGTGGGCGGCGGCTTCGGCGCCAAGATCAACATCTACGGCGAGGAGTACGTCGCGGCCGCGGTCTCCAAGCGCCTCGGCATCCCCGTGAAGTGGACGGAGGATCGCTCGGAAGCGTTCGTCGCCACGACGCACGGACGCGACATCCTCGGGTACATGGATCTCGCGGCCAAGCGCGACGGCACCGTCCTCGGCCTGAAGATGCGGCTCATCGCGGATATCGGCGCCTACAACATGCTGCTCACGGCCGCCATCCCGACGCTCACGATGATGATGGCCAACGCGACGTACAACATTCCCGGCGATTCGCACGACGCTGACGGAGGTCTTCACCAACAAGACGCCGACCGACGCCTACCGCGGCGCCGGCCGCCCCGAAGCGACCTATTTCGTCGAGCGCGCGATGGACATGCTGGCGCGCGAGCTGAAG
Source organism: uncultured Acidobacteriota bacterium (assembly GCA_963794305.1). GTDB lineage: Bacteria > Acidobacteriota > Vicinamibacteria > Vicinamibacterales > CAVVIG01 > CAVQFC01. The sequence continues at coordinate 60,495 of CAWCDQ010000043.1, forward strand.
ATGGATCCGGCCGAGCTGCGCCGGAAGAACTTCATCAAGCCAGACCAGTTTCCGTTCGCCACTCAGATGGGCGCGGTATACGACTCGGGTGACTACGAGAAGGCGCTCGACCTCGCGCTGAAGAACGCGAAGTGGGATCAGCTGAAGGCGGAACGCGACGCCGCGCGCGCGCAGGGACGCCTGGTCGGACTGGGACTGGCGATGTACGTGGAGGTGTGCGGCCTCGGTCCGTCCTCCTCGCTGCCGACCGGTGGCTGGGAGCACTGGCAGGTGACGATCGAGCGCGACGGCCGGATCAGCGCGACGACCGGCGCGTCGCCGCACGGGCAGGGCAACGAAACCACATTCGCGCAGATGCTCGCCGACCAGTTCGGTGTGCCGATCGACGACATCACCATCCTTCATGGCGACACCGGCGTCGTCAAGCAGGGCATCGGCACCTTCGGCAGCCGATCGCAGGCGGTCGGCGGAACCGCGCTGCACCTGGCGGGTGTCAAGGTGAAGACGAAGATGGCGAAATTCGCCGCCGCCCTGCTCGAGGCGCACGAGGACGATCTCGTCTTCGAGAACGGCACAATCGCGGTGAAGGGCACGCCAGCCTCGGCAAAGTCGTTCGCCAGCGTCGCCGCGTTCGCCTACGTGCCGGTGCCGCTGCCCGAAGGTCTCGAGCCGGGACTGAGCGACGAGGCCTTCTTCGAGCCGGCCAACAACACCTACCCGTTCGGCTGTCACATCTCGATGATCGAGATCGATCGTCAGACTGGCGAACCGACGCTTCTGAAGCTCGTGGCCGTGGATGACGCAGGAAATCTCATCAACCCGCTGATCGTCGAAGGGCAGATTCACGGCGGGCTCGCCCAGGGCATCGGCCAGGCGATGATCGAAGAAGTGGTCTACAACGAAGACGGCCAGCTCGTGACCGGGTCGTTCATGGACTACGCGATTCCGCGCGCCATCGATTTCCCGCGCTTCGAGCTCGACGCCACGGTGACGCCGACGCCGGTCAACCCGCTCGGCGCGAAAGGCGTCGGCGAAGCGGGCACGCTCGGATCGACGCCGAGCGTGGTGGCCGCGGCTGTCGACGCGCTCAGCGAATTCGGCGTGAAACACATCGACATGATGCTCCGCCCCGAAAAACTGTGGCGGATCATCCAGGCGGGCCCGCAAGGCCAGGGAGGGCAATCGTGATCTCGACGCCATTCGATTACAGCCGCGCCACGTCGCTCGACGACGCGCTGGCGAAGCTCGGCGCGACCAACGGCGAGCGGGAAATTCATCGCCGGCGGCCACAGCCTCGTCCCGCTCATGAAGCTTCGCCTGAGCGAGCCGAAGATCCTGATCGACATCGCGCGGATTCCCGGCCTCTCCGGCATTCGGGAGAAGGACGGGAAGATCGAGATTGGCGCCGGCACGGTGCACCACGACGTCGCTTCGTCCGCGTTGTTGCAGCAGGTCTGCCCCGCGCTCGCCGACTGCGCGGCGGAGATCGGCGATCCGCAGGTTCGCAATCGCGGCACGCTCGGCGGGAGCCTGGCTCACGCGGATCCCGCCGCCGATTACCCGGCGATGATGCTGGCGCTCGATGCCGAGATTCACGTGAAGGGCCCCAAGGGCTGGCGCGCGGTGAAGGCGAACGACTTCTTCCAGGGTCTGTTCACGGTCGACCTGGCTGCAGATGAAATCATCGCCGGCGTGCAGTTCAGTCCCGTGAAGGCGGCCGGGTATGCCAAGCTCCATCAGCGCGCGTCACACTTCGCCATCGTCGGCGTCGGCGCGGCGCTGGACGTGAAGAACGGCGTCGTTCAGTCGGCGCGCATCGGCCTCACCGGCGCGAGCTCGCACGCGACGCGCTTGACGGAAGTCGAGAAGGCGCTTGCGGGCAAGCCCGCCTCCGCGGCCAGCATCGAGGCGGCCGCGCGGAGCGCGGGCGCGACGCTGGAAGACGTCAACTCCGACATCCACGCCAGCTCGGAGTACCGGCGCGCGATGATTCCGGTCTTCACCGAGCGCGCGCTGAAGCGAGCGCTCGCGCGCGTCGGCTAGGTCCGGCTAGACGCCGGTCGCGGCCTGAATCCGAACTACCGGGACACAGGACGCCTTGTCGCCCGTGCCAGGCCTGTTGTCACGTCGCATTTAGCACGCTAGTCTCCGCGGGCGGGCTCTGCGAATGGCGTTCGTCGCTACGGTTGAATCGGCTGCGGCTCGAGGCCGAGCGCCACGTCGAGGGCCGCCGGCGTCAAGCCGCGGCTGCCGCGCCAGTCCGAGTTCATCATCCAGACCACCGCGATCTTCTTCTCCGGAAGCATCGCCAGATCCGTCGCGTAGCCGGTATCTCCTCCGGAATGGCCGACCATCACCGTCCCGCGATATTCACCGAGAAACCAGCTGATGCCGACCGGGGAACGACTCGACGGAGCCGGAGCCGGCCCGCCGAGATCGCGTGCCCGCCTCCACATCAACTCGTGGGTCGAGGTCTGAAGAATCCTCCGCCCATCGAGCTCGCCGTGATTCATGTTGGCGATCGCCCAGCGCGCCATGTCCAGCGCGTTGGAGTGAAGGTTCGAGCTCGGCGAGTGCATCCGGTTGTACGGGAAGACCTTGCTCGGGAACGGGCCGTTTGCGTCGAGCTCGTGTCCCCACGTCAGCAGCTGTGCATCCGCACGTCTGACCAGCAGCGTGCTGTCCGTCATCGCAGCGGTGTGAGGATGTGGTCCTGCACGTAGTCGTCGAACGATTGGCCGGACACCTTGGCGATGACGTCGCCGAGGATTTCGAACGCCATGTTGCTGTACCTGAACTTCTCGCCTGGCGCGAACAGCAGGGTTCGATCGCTCAGGCCGCGCACGTAGCGCTCCAGCGAGCCGTCGTCGTACTGCGGCTTGTCCCATTCGTAGTCGTCAACGTCCGGCATGCCGGATGAATGGGTCACCATCTGGCGCACCGTGATGGTCCGGTAACGCTCGTCCGCCAGACGAAAGTACGGCAGGTAGCGGACGACCGGCGCATCGAGATCGACGCTGCCTTTCTCGACCAGCTGCATCAGCGACGTGGCGACGAACGTCTTGGTGATCGACGCCATGTGAAACAGCGAACGCGTCGTGATCGGATCGTCCTTGCCGAGCCGCTTCACGCCGAAGCCGTGCGCATAGACAACGCGATTTCCCTCGACGACGGCGATGGCAAGGCCGGGCCTGCGCTCGCGCTGGAGCAGTTGCTCGATCCACGGCTGGAGTGTGCGCTGGTAACGATCGACGGTCTGCGCCCGAATCGGCGCCGGCGGCATGCGGCTCGCCACCGCGATGCCGACCACGAGCGCGAGTGCGAGGCGCGTTCGGGTCAGGACGAGGGTTGGAGCTTTGACCGCAGGCACTCGAAGAACCGATCCATCATCATCTTCGCCACGCTGCCGATGAGCCGTTGACCGATACGTGCAATCGCGCCGCCGGTCTGCACCGACGCGGTGACGTCCACTGCGGTGGTTGCGCCCTCGGCGCGAAGGACGATCGCTGACGTTCCCTTGACGAACCCGGGACGTCCCTGTCCCTCCACGACGAGGCCGTAAGAGGTGGGCGGAACCTTGTCCGTCAGAACGACCGTGCCCTGATAGGTTCCGGTAATCGCGGCGAGGCCGACCGTGAGCGTGACGCGATAACGGTCGTCGCCGTCCGGCTCGAACCGCTCGCACCCGGGAATGCAGGACGAGAGCACGGCGGGATCCATGAGCAGGGCCCACACCCGGTCCGGCGCCGCGTTGAACGAATAGGATCCGGAAATTTCCATGTGGCTTCAGCGCGGTCAGGCGAGCGCGTTCAAGTGTAGCGCGAGGTCCGCGAGATTGTTCAACGTCCGGGCCGGCAGGAAATCGTCGACGAACGGCAGCGCCGCCTGCAGTCCGCGGGTCAACGGCGCGTACCCCGTGGTGCCGATGAGCGGATTCAGCCAGATTAAGCGGTGACAGCTTCGCTGGAGCCGTGCGATCTGGTGAGCCAGTTCCACGGGATCGCCACGGTCCCACCCGTCGGAGATGAGCAGGACCACCGGCCCCCGATGGAGCACGCGGCGGCCCCATCGCTGGTGAAATTCCCTGACGACCCCGCCGATGCGCGTGCCGCCCGACCAGTCGGTGACCGACCCGGACACCGCGGCGATCGCCTCGTCGGCTCCGGCCACGCGAAGCTCCCTCGTCACGCGGGTGAGCCTCGTGGCAAACAGGAAGGTTTCGACGCGCTGGTGACGCCGCGTCACGGCGTGCGCGAAATGCAGCAGCATGCGCGAGTAGCGCTCCATGGAGCCGCTCACGTCGCACAGCAGGACGAGAGGCCGGGGGCGCATGCGCCGTGTCCGCCGCGGCAGCTTGACGACATCACCGCCGGTACGGAGGCTCGCGGCGATCGCGCGCCGAAGATCCACGCGCGCGCCCGCTCCACGAACCCACCGCCGCGTGCGGCGTTCGCCCGGAGACCAGACGAGCCGCGCCAGCGCGGCACGCGCCTCCAGGAGTTCGCTCGTCGTGAAGGCGGCGAAGTCCCTGTTGGCGAGACCGCCCCGGTTGCTCCAGGTCTTCTGACCGCGCTCCGGCGTCACGACGGCGGCGTCCTCCGCACCGCCGCGCGCCTGTTCCTGCTCGGGTCACGTCGGACGCGAGCACCTCTTCGATGTCGACGACGGATACGTGCGATCGGCTCGAACGGGTCGTGCCCTCGATTCGCGGCTGTCCGCGGTCGTGCGCTCGCCAGAACGCGGCAAAGGCCGCGTCGAAGATCGCAATCTGATCCTTGCGATGGACGAGCAGCGTCCGGCACGCGTGATACACCTCGTCGCGATCGGCAAGGTTCACGTGCGCCAGCGCTTCGAGCAGATCCAGCAGACGCCCGGGGTGGACCGGCACTCCGGCGCGCCGCAGAATGCGGCCGAAGACGAGCAGGTTGTCGGCGAGGTGCGACGTCCTCGGCGTCACGCGCGTGATGCGGTGCGAACGATCGCGCGCTCGAACAATTCGGCAACGCGGCGGCCGCGGAGCGACTCGAGATCCTCTTTGGCTTTCAGGACGACGCCGAGCGTGTCGTCGATCGGCTTCGGGATCGAGGGTCTCGCGATCGAGCGCCACGAGCGCGGCGACCCAATCGATGGTCTCCGACACGCCCGGCACCTTGTACAGATCGAGCGACCTGAGCTCCTGCGCCATCGCGGTCACCCGCTCCGCCAGTTCCACCGGCGCCTCGGGTACGCGCCTGCGAACGATGGCCAGTTCCTTCTCGAGTGACGGGTAATCAATCCACTGATACAGGCAGCGGCGCTTGAGCGCGTCGTGCACCTCGCGCGTGCGATTGGACGTCAGGATGACCAGCGGCGGTTCGACGGCGCGGACGGTGCCGAGCTCGGGAATCGTGATCTGAAACTCCGCGAGCAGCTCGAGGAGGAACCCTTCGAACTCCTCGTCGGCGCGATCGATCTCGTCGATGAGCAGCACGGCCGGCCGGGTGCGCAGCGGATCGATCGCCTGAAGCAGCGGCCGCTTGATGAGAAACGCCTCGCTGTAGAGCTCCCGGCGGGCGCTCGCTCGATCGAGCGAGTGGGCCGCGTCGAGAATGCGCAGCTCGAGGAGCTGCCGCGCGTAGTCCCACTCGTACAGCGCGTGGCTGACGTCCAGGCCCTCGTAGCACTGAAGGCGAATGAGATCGGTCCCGAGCGCCGCCGCCATCGCCCCGGCGAGCGCGGTCTTGCCGACGCCGGCCTCGCCCTCGACGAAGAGCGGCCGTTTGAGGCGCAGGGCGAGAAAGAGCGAGACGGCGAGGCCGCGATCCGCCACGTAGTGCGCGGAGGCAAGGCGGTCCTGCAGCTCGGCGATCGAATGAGGTGGAATGGCGATGACCCCTGCGCGAGCCGGAGTATAGCAGGCACGACGGTCCCAGGGAGGACCACCACGAAACTCACGAAAGATCGAGAGCCGCCGGCACGAAAACCACGAAAGACTTTTTCGCGTATTTCGTGGCGATTTCCCGGGTCGGCTTTCGTGTGTTTCGTGATGGTCGGCGTTCCCCGCTCCTATCCCGCCCTTCCTGCCCTTCCCGCCTGTCCAGCCCCTCCCGCCCTCTCAGGACTTGAACCGCCGCGGGTCGATGCCGTACTGGCGGACCTTGTAGTTGATGATCCGTTCAGTGGTGTCGAGCAGCCGCGCCGCCTTGGCGCGGTTGCCCCTCGTGCTCTTCAGCGCGTCCTGCAGGAGATCCTTTTCGTAGGCGCCGACCGCATCGCGCAGCGACACCCGCGTGATCGTGCCCGAGGCCTCCGCGGTCTGCAGCGACGGCGGCAGATGATGCCCGTGCACCACCTCGCCGTCGCACATCAGCACGGCGCGTTCGAGCGTGTTCTCGAGCTCGCGCACGTTGCCCGGCCAGTGATAGCTGGCCAGCATGTCGATGGCCGGCGTCGAGATGCGCTTGATGTTGCGCTTGTGCTCGCGCGCGAACTTCTCGAGGAAGTGATCGACCAGGAGCAGCAGGTCCGGCTTCCGCTCGCGCAGCGGCGGAACGAACAGCGTGAAGACGTTGAGGCGGTAGTAGAGGTCCTCGCGGAACGTGCCGGCGGCAATCGCCTTTTCCAGATCCTTGTTCGTCGCGGCGATCAGCCGCACGTTGGCCTTGATCGTCTCGGTGCCGCCGACCCGCTCGAACTCGCGCTCCTGCAGCACCCGCAGCAGCTTGACCTGCGTCGACAGGTTGATGTCGCCGATCTCGTCGAGGAACAGCGTGCCGCCTTCGGCCAGCTCGAAGCGCCCTTTCTTGCGCGCTTCCGCGCCGGTGAAGGCGCCCTTCTCGTAGCCGAACAGCTCCGACTCGATCAGGCTGTCGGGCAGCGCCGCGCAGCTCACCTTGACGAACGGCTTCTTCGCGCGCAGCGAGCTGTAGTGAATCGCGTGCGCGATCAGCTCCTTGCCGGTCCCCGACTCGCCGCGGATCAGCGCGGTCGTGCTGGTGCCGGCGACCTGGGTGACCTGCTCGAAGATCTGCCGCATCGGACCGCTGCTGCCGACCAGGTTCGAGAAATCGTAGCGTTCGCGCAGCTCCTGCCGGAGGTGCGTGTTCTCGTCGACCAGCGTGCGCTTGTCCTCCTCGATCAGGCGGTGAATCTTCACCGCCTGCGCGATCATCGACGCGACCACGCCGAGAAACTTGGTGCTGCGCTCGAAATTCCGGTCGGCCTTGTACTTGAGATCGATGGCGAGCGCGCCGATCGCGCGGCGGTTCAGGCTGATCGGCACGCAGACGAAGCTCAGCTCCTGGTGCGCCAGTTCGGGCCGCCGCGCCGCGCGGTGCAGGAACGCCGGCTCGCGGCTGACGTGCGGCACGACGATCGGCTTGCCGCTCTGCACGACCTTGCCGGTGATGCCCTCGCCGATGCGATACCGCACGAGGCGGGATCCCTCGCCGATGCCGTCGGCGGCCTCGACGCGCAGGTCGCCGTTCTCCTCCAGAATCGAGACGATGCCGCGAACGGCGCCGTGATGGCGTGAAAGGATTTCGAGGACGCGGTGGAGCGACGCCTTCAGGTTCAGCGTTCCCGAGAGCGCCTGGCTGACCTCGAGCAGTGTCGAGAGGCGGCGCGCCTCCCGGGTCTTGGCGTCCACGTCGGGCGGCGGCGCCAGCGGCCGGGACGCCCGAGCGGTCATGGTGGTCGGCATGGTCTCCATCCTACAATCCTGTCGCTTTCGGCGATATATCAAACATTTGTGTTGCCCTCCAGAGATCAGCCTTCAGGGGCGTCCGACAGGCTGATCCTACGTTTTTGTTGTGACGTTACATCGAACCTACGTGCTTGTCTGATTCCTCCATGTGAGCGCTCGTGAAGACCTCGAAAACAGGCCTGATTTCGCGCATTTCGATCGCATGCCGTCGTGGTGTGCATATTGCTCACCAGATCGCCATGCTGAACGGCGTCGGTCGACCGCAACTGCATGGCAAGGATCGGCCGGGCGTGCGCCGGCGCATTGTGATGCTCATGACACTGGCCGCGTCGGCGGCCGCGCAGGACTCCGCCGCGCCGCCGCCGCACGTTCGCGGCGACGACACCATGCGGCGGTTCATCGACGATGCCGCGCGCCGCTCCCCGGCGATTCGGGAGTGGATCGATCGGCTCCAGGAGTTGGACGTCACCGTCTACGTCCGGCCGAAGGTCTTCGCGCAGCTGGATCTGGAAGGACGCGTCGCGCTTCTCTCGACAGCGGGGAGCCATCGCTACCTCGTGATCGAACTGGCGTGCGGTCGAACGGACGTGACACAGATGGCCACGCTCGGACACGAACTGTTTCACGCGATCGAGATCGCAGAAGAGCCGTCGGTCGTGAACGCGGAGACGCTTGCGGCCTTCTACACGCGCATCGGCGTCAAGACCGGCGACACCGGAGGGTTACGGACGTTCGAAACAGAAGCGGCGGCCGCGGCAGGACTGCGCGCGCGCCGGCAGCTTCTCACCAGCACGAGGAACGGCAATGGAACTTGAGCGCATCGTCTACCGCATCCGGGAGGAATTCAGAGAGATGCCGGGGCTCCGGCTGACGCCGGCGCAGGCGACACGACTCTGGGGATTGGAGCACGACGCCTGCAGGCGGGTCATCGATCGTGCTCGTGGCGGCGGAATATCTGCGCTGGACCGAGGCCGGCGCGGTCACCCGCACCGGAACGTTAGACAGGTCTCATCGACCGCTGCTCTTCGGCCGGTAGACGTGCGTCGCCTGGCCGAAGAACACTTCCGCCGACTCCATCATGGTTTCGGTGAGCGTCGGGTGCGGATGGATCGTGAGCTTGAGATCCGTTGCGTTCGCGCCCATCTCGAGCGCCAGGACCCCTTCGGAGATCAGCTCGCCGGCGCCCGGGCCGACCAGCCCGACGCCAAGCAGCCGCTCGGTCTCCGGATCCAGAATGAGCTTCGTCAAACCATCGGTGCGATCGAGCGTGATCGCGCGGCCCGAGGCGCCCCACGGGAACTTCGCGACGGTCACGTGCCGGCCTTCCTTCGCCGCCTGCGCCTCGGTGAGGCCGCACCACGCGATCTCCGGGTCGGTGAACACCACCGCCGGGATCGCGCGCGGCGCGAACGCGACGTTCTCGCCCGCCATCACTTCCACAGCCACGCGTCCTTCGTGCGACGCCTTGTGCGCGAGCATCGGCTCGCCCACCACGTCGCCAATCGCGAAGATGGATGGCTCGTGCGTGCGCCGCTGCTCGTCGACCATGATGAAGCCGCGCTGATCGACCTGCACGTGCGTGCGCTCCAGGCCGGGTATCTTCGAGTTCGGCCGCCGCCCGACGCACACCAGCACGCGGTCGAACAGCTGCTCCTTCGGATCGGCCTTCCCCTCGAAGGTCACGCGAATGCCCGCGCTCTCGGCCTTCATCTGCACGACCCGCGTCTCCAGCAGCACGGCCTTCATCGTCTGGTTGACGCGCTTGGCGAGGACGTCGACCAGATCGCGATCGGCGCCAGGCAGCAGCCCGGGCGTCATCTCGACCACGGTCACCGCGCTGCCAAGCGACGCGTAGACGCTTCCGAGCTCGAGGCCGATGTAGCCTCCGCCGACGACCAGCAGCGACTTGGGAATGTCGGGGAGATCGAGGGCGGCGGTCGAGTCCATCACCCGCGGGTCGTCGACCTTCAGCATCGGCGGAATCGCCGGCAGCGATCCCGTGGCCAGGAGCGCGTGCTCGAACTGCACGGTTTCCTCGCCGCCCTTGGTCAGCTTCACCGTCAGGTTGTGCGCGTCGACGATCTCGGCCCAGCCCTGCAGGTAGTGCACCTTCCGGTGCTTCACGAGCTGGCCGGTGCCGCTCGTGAGCCGCTTGACGACGTTGTCCTTGAACTCGCGGAGCTTGCCGAGATCGATCGTCGGCTCTCCGAATGCGATGCCCCAGGCCTTCGCGTGGCGCGACTCGGTGAGCAGATTCGAGACGTGGAGCAGCGCCTTGGAGGGAATGCAGCCCCGGTACACGCATACGCCGCCCGGGTTCACTTCCGGATCGACCAGCGCGACGCTGAGGCCGAGATCCGCGGCGAGAAATGCGGCTGCGTACCCACCAGGGCCCGCGCCGACGACGACGAGTTGAACAGAAGTCATGTCATCACATCAACCACGAAGGCTCGAAGAACCATGACTTCTTCTTCGTGAGTTCTTCGTGCCCTTCGTGTCTTCGTGGTCAAAGCAGAGTTGTTAGTAGTTTGCTGCCCGATCAGCCCTGAAGGGCGAGCAGGAACGGCTGCTCCAGCGCTTCGGCGACCCAGCGCAGGAAGCGGATGCCGTCGGCGCCGTCGATCACGCGATGGTCGTAGGACAGCGACAGCGGCAGCATGAATCGCGGCACGAACTGGCCGGTCTCCTTGTTGTAGACAGGCTCCATCCGCGCGCGCGAGATGCCGAGGATGGCGACTTCCGGCGCGTTGACGATCGGCGTGAAGTAGGTGCCGCCGATGCCGCCGAGGTTCGAGATGCTGAAGCAGCCGCCCTGCATCTCCTCGAGCGAGATCTTGCGGTTGCGCGCCTTCTCGGACAGCTGCGCGAGCTCCACGGACAGCTGCACGATGTTCTTCTGATCGGCGTCGCGAATCACCGGCACGAGCAGGCCGCGGTCGGTGTCGACGGCGACGCCGATATTCACGTACTTCTTGACGACGATCTCGTCGGCGGCCAGGTCGATCGACGCGTTGAACTGCGGGAACTTGCGCAGCGCGGAGGCGACGATCTTCACCGCGATCGAGGTCACCGTCAGATTGCCGCCGGCGGCCTCGACCTGCTTCGCGTACTTCTTGCGCAGCTCCTCGAGGCCCGTGATGTCGGCCAGGTCGCACTGCGTGACGTGCGGAATCGTGGCCCAGGCCGCGCTCAGGTGCTCGGCCGTCTTGCGGCGCACGGCCCGCATCGGCTGCCGCTCGACGCTTCCCCATCGCGAGAAGTCCGGCAGGGCGACGGCAACCGACGCGCGCCGCGGCCGGCGCCGCTCGTCACCAGCCGCTTGACGTGCGCTTTGACATCCTCGACTGAAATCCGTCCATTGGGCCCGGTGCCCTGCACTTCACTGATGTCGACGCCGAGCTCGCGCGCCGTCCGGCGCACCGACGGTGCCGCAGGCGCGGGCGGCGCTTCGGGCGCAGCCGGCTCGGACGAGGGTCTGGCCCCGCGCGAGATGTCGACGACGTTGGTGCCGCGATCCGGCCTGGCGGCATCTGCCGCCGCTTCAGGGCCGACGGTGGAATCCTTCACGCCCGCCTTGTCCGGCTGCGTCGACTGATCCCGCACTTCGATATCGGGCTGCAGCTCCTCGTTGCCGTCGATGACCTCGACCGCGCCGGCGAGGAGCTCTTCTGGCGATCGTCCGCTTTGCCCGGCGCGGCTTTCGGCGGAGCGGCCGCTTTCGCAGGCTGGGCTTTCGCTGGAGTCTGCTTCGCGCCTCCGCCGTCGCGGCCGGCTTCGGCGCGGCAGGCGCGCCGGCGCCCTCGTCGTAGCTGAGGATCGCCTGGCCGACCTTGACCTTGTCGCCGGCCTTCACCTTGATTTCCTTCACGGTGCCGGCGACAGACGAAGGCACTTCGATCGTGGCCTTGTCGGTTTCGAGCTCGAGGACCGGCTGTTCCTTGGTGAGCGTGTCGCCCGCCTTCACCAGCACGCGCAGGACGTCGCCTGCTTCAATCTGTTCGCCGAGCTCGGGGAGTGTGAAGTCGGTCAAGAAGCCGCTCCATGGCTGATGGCTGAGCGGCTGATGGCAGATGGACAGCCAGGAGTCACTGCGCACTGAGATGCCATCAACCCTATGCCCTCAGCCTTGCAGCCCTTAGCCATCTTCGCCTATGAGATGGCGGGGTTGCTCTTCTCGGGATTGATGTTGTGCGCCTTGATCGCCTGATCGACGATCGAGGCGTCGAGCTTGCCGTCCCGCGCGAGCGCCGCCAGCGTGGCGACGACGACGTACCGGTAGTCGACTTCGAAGAACTCGCGCAGCGACGCCCGGGTCTCGCTGCGGCCGAAGCCGTCGGTGCCGAGCACGGTCAGCGGACGCGGCAGCCACCGGTCGATCGTGTCGGGCATCGCCTTCACGTAGTCGGACGCGGCAATCAGCACGCCGGGAGCGTTCTGGAGGCACTGCGTCACGTACGGCACGCGGGCCGTCTCGGCCGGGTGCAGCATGTTCCAGCGCTCGGACGCGTGGCCGTCGCGATAGAGCTCGGTGTAGCTGGTCACGCTCCACACGTCGGCCGACACGTCGTACTTCGACTCGAGAATTTCCTGCGCCTTGATCACTTCCGGCAGGATCGCGCCGCTGCCGAACAGCTGCGCGCGGCGTTCGGCCTTCGGCTTGGAGGCCGCGCGGAACTTGTACATCCCCTTCAGGATGCCGTCCTTCGCGCCCTTGGGCATTTCGGGCATCGCGTACTGCTCGTTCATCACCGTCAGGTAGTAGAAGATGCTTTCCTGATCGACGTACATCCGCTTGATGCCGTCCTCGATGATGACCGCGATCTCGTACGCGAACGCCGGGTCGTAGCTGACGCAGTTGGGATAGGCCAGCGCAAACAGCTGGCTGTTGCCATCCTGGTGCTGCAACCCTTCGCCGGCGAGCGTCGTGCGGCCCGAGGTTCCGCCGAGCAGGAACCCGCGTGCGCGCGAGTCGCCGGCCGCCCAGATCAGATCGCCGATGCGCTGGAAGCCGAACATCGAGTAGTAGATGAAGAACGGAATCGTGTTCACGCCGTGCGTCGCGTACGCGGTGCCGGCGGAGATGAACGAGGACATCGATCCGGCCTCGTTGATCCCTTCCTCGAGGATCTGGCCGTCGGAGGCTTCCTTGTAATAGAGGAGCGTATCCATGTCGACCGGCTCGTACGTCTGGCCGGCGTGCGAGTAGATGCCGACCTGCCGGAAGAGCGCCTCCATGCCGAACGTGCGCGCTTCGTCGGGAACGATGGGCACGACGAGGTGGCCGATTTCCTTGTCGCGCAGCAGCTTCGACAGCAGCCGCACGAAGACCATCGTCGTCGACGCTTTGCGGCCCTCTGTGCCTTTGTGGAACTCCTCGAAGATTTCGGGCGCGACGGGCTTCAGCGCCTCGGCGCGCACCTTGCGCGTCGGCACATATCCGCCGAGCGCCTTGCGCTTCTCGCGCATGTACTTGATTTCGATGCTGTCTTCGGCGGGGCGGTAGAACGGGGTCTTGCCGACTTCGGCGTCCGAGATGGGAATCCCGAAGCGGGTGCGGAACGCCCGCAACTCCTCCTCGTTCATCTTCTTCTGCTGGTGCGTGATGTTCTTGCCTTCGCCCGCTTCACCCAGGCCGTAGCCCTTGATCGTCCGCGCGAGCACGACCGTCGGCCCGCCCTTGTGCTCGACCGCCGCCTTGTAGGCGTTGTAGACCTTGATCGGGTCGTGTCCGCCCAGGGTCATCTTCTTCAGCTGATCGTCGGAGAGGTGCTTGACCATCTCGAGCAGCCGCGGATCGGCGCCCCAGAAATGCTCGCGAACGTACGCGCCGGATTCAACCGCGTACTTCTGATACTGCCCGTCGACGATCTCGCCCATGCGCTTGACGAGCAGGCCGTCGCGGTCCTTGGCGAGCAGTGGATCCCACTCGCGTCCCCAAATCGCCTTGACGACATTCCAGCCCGCGCCGCGGAAGGCGGCTTCCAGTTCCTGGATGATCTGGCCGTTGCCCCGAACCGGGCCGTCGAGGCGCTGCAGGTTGCAGTTGACGACGAAGATGAGGTTGTCGAGTTTTTCGCGCGCGGGAAGCGTGATCGCGCCGAGCGCTTCGGGCTCGTCGGTCTCGCCGTCGCCGAGGAACGCCCATACCTTGGCGTCCGAGTGCGGTTTCAGGCCGCGATCCTCGAGGTAGCGCATGAAGCGCGCCTGGTAGATCGCCATCAGCGGACCGAGCCCCATCGACACCGTGGGGTATTCCCAGAAATCGGGCATCAGCCACGGGTGCGGATACGACGACAGGCCGCCGCCGGGCTTGGTCTCGCGGCGGAAGTTCTCGAGATGCGACTCGTCGATGCGCCCCTCGAGATACGCCCGCGCGTAGATCCCCGGCGCGCCGTGGCCCTGAAAGAAGATGACGTCGCCGTCGTTGGCGGAGTCGCCTTCGGTGCGGCCGCGGAAGAAATGGTTGAAGCCGACTTCATACAGCGTCGCCGACGACGCGAAGGTCGAGATGTGGCCGCCGATGCCTTCCTCGGCCTTGTTGGCGCGCACGACCATCGCCGCCGCGTTCCAGCGGACGAGGCTCTTGATGCGGCGCTCCAGGTCCGGGCTGCCCGGCATGAGGGCCTGCTCGTCGGCGGAGATCGTGTTGATGTAGGGGGTGTTGGCAGTGAAGGGAAGCTTGACGCCGTTCTGTCTGGCGTGAATCGTCAGCTCGCGGAGCAGGCGGGCGACCTTTGCCGGGCCGCCGCTCTGCAGCACATAATCTAGCGAATCGAGCCACTCCCGGGTTTCGGTCGCGTCAAGCTCCGCAGCGTCTTTTGGGGCGATATATCTCACGGAAACGGGATCCTTTCAGCTCACGGATTGTCGGCTGACCGGCTCTGCGGCTGTATGCCAACCACCAATTGTACCTTGGCAGCGAAGGAAGTTAAACCCATGCGTCGCCAGCTCTTCGCCCTGACCTTCGTTGCGCTGCCGCTGGCGGTCCTGCTTTCGGCCACGACCTCCAGCTTCACGGCACACGCGCAGTCGTCGAAGCCCGCTTCCGCGCCAGCCGGTATAGAGATCGACGCTCTGGATCGCAAGATCGATCCCTGCACCGATTTCTACCAGTTCGCGTGCGGCGGCTGGGTGGCGAAGAACCCCGTGCCCGCCGATCGCCGATGCGTACGGCCGCTTCACGGAGCTGCAGGAGCGCAACTTCTCGGTGCTGCGGCGGATCCTCGAAACGCCCGGCGGCGAAGGCGATCGAAAGAAAGCGGCGGATTTCTACGCCGCGTGCATGGATGAGCCGAAGATCGAGGCCGCGGGTCTGACGCCGGTTGGTCCCGACCTTGCCACCATCGAGGAGATCCTCAATCCCGACGACCTTCCAGTCCTCATCGCCCACCTGCACGCCTACGGCATCCCGGCGCTGTTCCGCTTCGGCGCGCAGACCGACCTCCAGGACGCGGCCAACGCGATCGCCAGCGTCGATCAGGCCGGCCTCGGGCTGCCCGACCGCGACTACTACCTGAAGACCGACGCACACTCGGTGGAGCTGCGCGACAAATACGTCGCCGTCATCCAGAAGGAATTCACGGCCGCGGGCGAGCCGGCGGAACAGGCGACCGCGGACGCGAAGGCGGTGCTCTCGATCGAAACGTCGATGGCGACGGCCATGCTCGATCGCGTCAAGCGGCGCGATCCGGCCAACACGCAGCACCACATGACGATCAACGAGCTGCAGGCGCTGTCTCCCAACTTCAACTGGCGGAAGTACGCGGTGGCGGCCGAAGCTCCGCCGCTGCCGACCATCAACGTCGCCGTGCCCGACTATCTGCGCGCGATGAACTCGTTGATCAGCGTCAACGCGATGAGCGACCTCAAGGCGTACTTCCGCTGGCACGTGCTGCATCAATCGGCCGATCTGCTTCCCAGGGCCTTCGCGGACGCCGACTTCGACTTCTTCAGCCGGACCCTCGCCGGCCAGCAGGAGCAGACGCCCCGCTGGCGCCGCTGCGTCACGATGACAGACGAGCAGCTCGGCGAGGCGCTCGGCAAGGCGTTCGTCGACGAGACGTTCAGCCCGAAGGCGAAGGCCGACACGCTGCAGATGGTGCAGGACATCAAGAACGCGATGCGCCAGGACATCGACGCCGCGCCATGGATGAGCGGCGAGACGAAGAAGGCGGCGATGGTCAAGCTCGAGGCGGTCGTCGATCGCATCGGGTACCCGGACGAGTGGCGCGACTACTCCAGCGTTCGCGTGACGCGCGACGACGCGCTCGGCAACCGGCAGCGGGCGCTGCTGTTCAACCGACAGCGGAACCTGGCGAAGATCGGCAAGCCGGTCGACCGCACCGAGTGGAGCATGACGCCGCCGACCGTGAACGCGTACTACAGCCCCGACCGCAACAACATCAACTTCCCCGCCGGCATCCTCCAGCCGCCGTTCTATCGGTCGGGACGCGACGCGGCGGTGAACTACGGCGCGGCCGGCGCGGTCATCGGGCACGAGCTCACCCACGGCTTCGACGATCAGGGCCGCAAGTTCGACGGCCAGGGCAACCTGCGCGACTGGTGGACGGCGGCCGACGGCAAGGCGTACGAGGAGCGGGCGACCTGCGTCGCCGACCAGTACTCCGGCTATGCGGTGGACGGCGACACGCACGTCAACGGCCGGCTGACGCTCGGCGAGAACACCGCCGACAACGGCGGCCTGCGCCTCGCGCTCCTGGCATACCTGGCCGGCCCGGGCGCGAAGAACCAGTCGAAGATCGACGGCTTCACGCCTGAACAGCGCGTGTTCCTCGGCTGGGCGCAGGTGTGGTGCGAAAGCGCGCGCCCGGAAGCGGAGCGACTGAAGGCGGCGACGAACCCGCACTCGTCGAACAAATACCGCGTCAATGGGCCGACGTCCAACATGCCGGAGTTTCAGAAGGCGTTCTCGTGCAAGGCGAATGCGCCGATGGTGCGCACGAACGCGTGCAGGGTCTGGTGATCAGATGGGGCGGGAGGGGCAGGAAGGGCGGGAGGGCAGGAGGGCAGGCAGGTGGGGTGGAGAGGCAGGAGGGCAGGTCGGTTCGTAGTTCGAGTAGGAGCTGATATGAAAACGCGTGTGTTCGCTGCCGCTTGCTTCGTCGCGTTCCCGCTCGCCGTGGTGCTGACCGTCGCGCAGACGCGGCTGACCGCGCAGCCGCAGTCCGCTGTACCCCGTCCCGCCCCTCCTGCCGATCCTGCCCGTCCTGCCCCGTCCCGCCCTCTCCGCGTCCGGCCTGCAACTCGACGCGCTCGACAAGACCGCCGACGCGTGCACCGACTTCTATCAGTTCGCCTGCGGCGGCTGGATCGCGAAGAACCCGGTGCCATCGGACCGCGCGAGCTGGGGACGCTTCGAGGAGCTCCAGGAGCGCAACAACGAGACGCTCCACAAGATTCTCGAGACCGCAGCCGCGGGCCGCGATCCCGACTCGAAGAAGATCGGCGACTACTACGCGTCGTGCCTCGACGAGACCGCCATCGACGCGAAGGGCGTCAGGCCGCTGGATCCGCTGCTGAAGAAAATCGCCGGGCTGTCGAGCGTCGCCGACCTCGCGCCGCTCGTCGCCGAACTGCACACGATCGGCGTCAACGTGTTCTTTCAGTTCGGCTCGCAGGCCGACTTCAAGGATGCGTCGGTGGAAATGGCGATCGCCGATCAGGGCGGGCTCGGCTTGCCCGATCGCGACTACTACCTGAAAGACGACGCCAGGTCGGTGGAGCTGCGCACGCAGTACGTCGATCACATCGGCAGGATGTCGACGCTTCTGGGCGCCGCGGAGGAGCAGGCGAAGACGTCAGCGACGCAGATCATGAAGCTCGAGACCGCGCTCGCCCGGGGCGCACTCGACAACGTGTCGCGCCGCGACCCGAACAAGATCTACCACAAGATGTCGAACGCCGAGCTGCAGGCGCTCACGCCGCAGTTCATGTGGAATCGCTACTTCACCGGGATCGGCTCGCCGCCGATCTATGCGCTGAACGTCACGGAGCCCGACTTCTTCAAGGCGTTCCAGCAAGTGCTGGCGACCACCCCGCTCGACCAGATCCAGGCGTACCTGCGATGGCATGTCGCGCACGCATCGGCGGCCGTCCTGTCCAAGCCGTTCGTCGACGAGAACTTCCGCTTCTTTGGAACCGCACTCACGGGCGCCAAAGAGCTTCGGCCGCGCTGGAAGCGCTGCGTGCAATACACCGACAACGACCTTGGCGAATCGCTGGGACAGGCGTTCATCAAGGAGGCGTTCGGACCGCAGGCGAAGGCGGACACGCTGAAGATGGTCCACGAGCTCGAGTCGGCGCTGGAAACCGACATCAACGGCCTCAGCTGGATGACGCCGGCGACGAAAAAAGAAGCGCTCGTGAAGCTCCACGCCATCGCCGACAAGATCGGGTATCCCGACCACTGGCGCGACTACACCTCGCTCTCCATCGTCCGCGGCGACGCGCTCGGCAACTCGCAGCGCAGCAATGCCTTCGAGTTCCACCGGCAGATGAGCAAGATCGGGAAGCCGGTCGACAAGAGCCTGTGGGAGATGACGCCGCCCACGGTGAACGCGTACTACAACCCGCTCGAGAACAACATCAACTTCCCCGCCGGCATCCTGCAGCCGCCGTTCTACAGCGCGAAGGCGGATGCGGCCGTGAACTTCGGCGGATCGGGCGCGGTCATCGGCCACGAGCTGACGCACGGCTTCGACGATCAGGGACGCCAATTCGACGCCCGCGGCAATTTGAAGGACTGGTGGACACCGGCCGATGCGAAGTCGTTCGAGGATCGCGCGCAGTGCCTCGTGGACGAGTACTCGGGCTTTACCGCGATAGACGATGTGAAGCTGAACGGGAAGCTGACGCTGGGCGAGAACACCGCCGACAACGGCGGCCTGCGCATTGCCCTGATGGCGTACCTGGCGAGGACGGCGGCCCAGCCCGCGCAAACGCTCGACGGCTTCACGCCCGAGCAGCGCGTGTTCCTGGGCTGGGGTCAGGTGTGGTGCGAAAACGTGCGCCCGGAACGCGCGCGCATGCTGGCGCAGATCAACCCGCACTCGCCCGGTCACGATCGCGTGAACGGCGTCGTCTCGAACATGCCGGAGTTCCAGAAGGCCTTCGCGTGCAAGGCCGACGCGCCGATGGTGCGAAGGAACCAGTGCGCGTGTGGTGACGACAGGCCGGCGGGTCGACGAACGACAATCGGCGGGTAGGGGCCGACCCGCGTGTCGGCCCGGCGGACACATGGGTCCGCCCCTACGACCGATCACCTTGGCGACGGTGCACGCGGACATCGTCTCGTGCGAGCGCTGCCCCCGGCTGCGGACCTACTGCGCCGAGATCGCGCGCACGAAGAAGAAGGCGCACCGCGACGAGACCTACTGGGGCAAGCCGGTGCCCGGCTTCGGAGACCCTCGAGCGCGCATGCTGTTGATCGCGCTCGCGCCGGCGGCTCACGGCGCCAACCGCACGGGCCGCGTGTTCACCGGAGACGGCCCTGGCGGATCCGGCGAGTTCCTCATGGCGGCGCTCCACCGCGCCGGGTTCGCGAACATTCCGACGTCGCGCGACCCGCGCGACGGGTTGGCGCTGCGAGACGCCTTCATCACCGCCGCGGCGCGGTGCGCGCCGCCCGACAACAAGCCCACGCCAGAAGAGATCGCCAACTGCCGCGTTCACCTCGACGCCGAACTCGCGGCACTTCCGCGAATCCGGATCGTGGTCGCCCTCGGCAAGATCGCGTTCGATGCCTACCTGCAGCTCCTGAAACAGCGCGGCACCGCGATCCGCCCGCGACCGGCATTCGGCCACGGGGTCCAGGTGGACCTGCCGAATAACCAGATCCTGATCGGCTGCTACCATCCCAGCCGTCAGAACACGAACACCGGCAAGCTCACGCCGGCGATGATGGACGAGATATTCCGCGCCACTGGAGACATCCTGGCCCCGGCCCGAGCGCCCCGATGACGTGGGCGATCACAAAACCGTCAGACCTCCACTGCAGGCCGCGATCGGCAGGATCTGCACCCTCCGGACGGGCAGGATTGCAACGAATTCCAGCGACGCGACACTAGTAACTGGCGTTACAAGGAATTGCGTTGACCCGTGTACCTCGGGCTCCTAAAATTTCAAGGCTTCCCCTCAACTTCCGTCGAGATTTGCCACCCATGATGAAAAAGCTTGCCGCACTCGCGGCTCTAGTCCTGCTTCTCCTCACTCAGCGCCCGCACGCGCAGACAACTGGTGCCCACATCTACTTCGTCGACGTGGGCACGGGTGCGTCGACCCTGATCGTCTCGCCCACCGGCAAGACGCTGCTGGTCGACGGCGGCCCTCCGGGAAGCGGCGCGAAGATCAGCGGGCTGCTGAGCACTCTCGGCATCGCCACCATCGACTACACGGTGATCACGCACTACCACATCGATCACATGGGCGGCATGATCGAGGTGCTCAACGCAGGCAAGGTCGCGGGGATCTCGTTCGACAACGGCGACGGCGCCGGCGTTCAGCCTCCGGGCACCTCGACGTCGTCGAACAGCACGCGCGGGACCTATCTGAATTACGTCGCGGCGACCGGCCATGCCGGCGTGACGCGGCAGACGGCAGTTCCGGGCAACGTCATCGATCTCGGCGGCGGCATGCGCGCCACCTTCGTCGCGGCCGGCGGCCACTTCCTCAGCGGCGGCAGCGTCACCATCACCAACGACGATCTGAACTCCGAGAGCATCAGTACGCTCATCGAGTACAACAATTTCGACTACCTCGTCTCCGGCGACCTGACCGGCGGCGGCAGCACGTCAACGGCGAAGACGCCGGACGTCGAGACCTACGTCGGCCAGATGGTCGGCGACGTCGACGTCGTGCAGCTGGATCACCACGGCAGCACGACCGCGAACAACCAGACATTCCTGAGCGCGCTGAAGGCGGAGGTCGCCTTCGCCCAGACCGGCGAGACCAACACCTTCGGTCACCCGAACCGCGAGACCGCCAACAAGTTCCTCAACACGCCCGACACCGTCGGCAACAGCTTCAACGGCAGCGGCGTTCCACCCGCCACCGGCATCGGTCCCGTCTTCTATCAGAACGAAGCCAGTCCTGCCGGCGACGATCGGGTGACACAACAGGGTTACACCGGTGCGGCCCCTGGCAACGCGGGCCAGGGAACCATCGTGCTGTCCACCGACGGGACGACGACGTACTCGCTCTCCAGTTTCGACGACGGCGGCACCCGGATTCCGGCGGCGCAACATACATACGTCGTCGATGGCGTGTCGGCCGGCCTCACGGCCGACTTCAAGCCCACCGTGGTCGTGCGCACGTCGCCGGTGCTGCCGCTGGCGAACGAAACCGAGACGATCACCGCGTTCGTCAACGATCGCGAGTCGCCGATTTCCAGCGTCTCGCTGGCGTACAGCCTCAACGGCGTCGCGCAGCCTCCGGTCGACATGACGCTGACTGGCGGCAACAGTTATCAGGCGACGATTCCTGCACAGCCTGACGCCACCCGAGTCGATTACGCCGTCACCGGCACGGCTGGGGGCCAGCAAACGACATTCGCTCTCGGCTACTTTTCCGGCGTCACACCCATCCAGTCGTTGCACGCGCTGACCGGCAAGGGCGAGCCGCTCTACAACGGCTACGCCGCTCGAATTCAAGGCACGGTCACGGGCTCCGGTTTCAGCGCGGGCACCAACGACGACTACGTGCAGGACGTCACCGGCGCGATCAACGTGTACCGATCGACCCAAACGCCGACCGCGTTCACTTCGACGACGCCGGGGCAGGTTGTGGAGGTCTTCGGCCGGATTGGATTCAACGGCGGCCGGCTGCGCCTCGACATCACCGAGTCTGTCGAGAACGTCACGTCTCCGTATGGCATCGTCGTGCTGTCTTCAAACCCGGCGCCGGTGCCGGCGGCCGTCACCATCGCCGGCCTGTCCGTCAATCCGGAGTCGCTCGAGGGACAGCTCGTGTCGATCGCGAACTGCACGATCGTCGGCGGCACGTTTCCGGCCACGCCGCAGCCGTTCGACGCCTTCGTCACGATCTCGGACGGGACCGGCACGTTCTCGATGAAGATCGATCACGACACCGACGTCGAGGGGTTCGCGCTCGGCAGCCCGTTCACGGCCGTCGGCATCGTGCAGCAGGACGACTACCTCCGGCCCTTCGACTCCGGCTACAACGTCACGCCGCGCAGCCGCGTGGACCTCGGCGCCGCGGCGTCGGCTCCTCCGACGCTGCTGACGATCGCCGACGCTCGCGTGGATCAGATCAACAACGTCGACGGCACGCCGGGCGCCGACTTCATTCCGGATCGGCTGAACCAGGTCGTCCTCGTGCACGGCACCGTCTCGTCGATCGATTTCCGCGGCGGCAACGGCGTCGAGTACTACATCCAGGACGCCACGGGCGGCATCGACCTGTTCAACTCGGGGACGAACTTCGGACCGTTTGCGATCGGCGACACCATCGAAGCGCTCGGAACGGTCACGCACTTCAACGGGCTGACCGAGCTGACGGTCACCGCGCTGTCGCTGATTTCGCACGACACGCCACCTGCCCCGCAGGTCATCACGCTGTCGCAGCTCGCCAACGGCGGCGGAGAGGCGTTCGAGGGACAGCTCGTCCGCATCGACAACGTCGCGATCACGGGCGGGCTGTACCCGGCGCCGAACGCCTCGGGCAACCTGACGATTGCCGACGCGACGGGCACAGGGACCCTTCGCGTGGACAGCGACACCGACATCGATGGGACGGCGACGCCGCCGTCGGGCGCGACGTTGTCGATCACCGGCCTCCTCGGCCAGTTCTCATCGGCGCCGTTCGACAGCGGCTACCAGCTGCTGCCGCGGCAGCTGAGCGACATCGTCGCCACCGGCGGATCGGGACCCGCATTGACCGCGTCGCCGGGAACGCTCGCCTTCGCGTCAACCGACATCGGCAGCGCCGCCATCGCGCCGGTCACGATCACGAACAACGGGAGCACGACGCTCACGCTCACGACGCCGTTCACGATCACGGGGACCGACGCCGGCCAGTTCTCCGTCGACGCGCCGTTGACGGCGACGCTGACGGCCGGTTCGTCCACGACCGCCTCGGTGACGTTCGCGCCCACGACAGGCGGCGCGAAGAGCGCGACGCTGAACATCTCGAGCACCAACGGCTCGACGACCGTCGCCTTGACCGGCTCTGCGCCCACGCCCGGAGGCACGTCTCCCATCGTCATCAGCGAGTTCCGGGTGCACGGCACAGCCGGCGGCAACGACGAGTTCGTCGAGATTTACAACAACAGCTCGAGCAATACCGCGCCGATGCGGTATCTAAAATTTTAAAGACCCCCGTTTCGCGTCATTATGCAGAAACCCCTGGCGCCGAACCGGTTCGCCTCAACCGATAACGGCCTTTTGCAACAAAATCGAAAGCAATGCGGAACAAATAATTTTCGGAAAATTGCAAGGATTAAAAAATGTCGAGAAAACTGACAAATTAATCTTGAAATTTGCCAAGATCATCGCGACGCGCGCGATGTGTCTCGGTCGAGAGATATTCGGTTGCAGCCTTACGCCTGTTCTCTTTTGTGCTTGCTTTTGTCCTTGACCTTCACAAGGCCGCTTACACTTCGGAAGCCTAATGACTTGGCGCCCCCAAACCCATCCGCCTTGCCCAGGCGGGTCTTGCATCTTGAGCCAGGCGCGAGCAATTAAAATGCGGGGCGCCACGACTTTTTAATGGAAAGCAAAAACATGAGCAATTCTGGCGGACGCTTCGTTTGGTACGAGTTGGCGACGACAGACATCAAATTGCACCAAGGCGTTCTATGTTGACGTCGTGGGCTGGGGCACCGGGGGATTCCTCAATGCCCGGATCAGTCTATACCTTATTCACCGCCGGAGGTGCTCCCGTCGCCGGGCTGATCGAAGCTGCCGGCGGACACGGGGACCGGTACAGACGTAAAAATACCAAGCAATGGATCGGATATGTTGGAGTGGACGACGTGGACGCTGTTGCCGGCCGGGTCGTGAAACTGGGTGGAACAGTCCACGTCCCGCCGACAGACGTCCCCAATGTCAGCCGCTTCTCTGTTATCGCTGACCCGCAAATGGCAACGCTGGCATTGATCAAGGGACGCCAAGGCAGCCAGCAACCTGCGCCGCTAGGCGTGCCACGGGCACGTGGTCAGGCATGAGTTGCTCGCCTCCGACCTGGAAGGGACGTTCGCATTCTACAGCGGCCTACTTGGCTGGAAAAAGGCGGACGCACACGTCAGTTCGATGGGTACCTACCAGCAGTTCTCCGCCGGAACGGAGACTATCGGCGGCATGTTCGGCGGGGCGGGGAGTTCCAGGCGCTGTCCCTCTGGCTCTACTATTTCAACGTCGGCGACATAGAGGCGGCGGCGAAACGCGTAGAAGCCGGCGGTGGCCAAATTCTCTATGGCCCGGTTGCGGTGCCGGGCGGCGGCCGGCTGGTCCAGTGCAGAGATCCTCAAGGCGCAATATTCGGCCTGATCGACAGGCGTGTCCGCGTGACCGTTGGATGCTACTCGGCGCGCGGCCCCTCCGAGTAGAAGGAGCGCTGGCGCGGATTAAGCTGGGACTGCCTTAATCGATCCTCGCCAACTGGCGCAGTTACTGCGTTACAGGGAAATTTCCGTTGGAAGCGCCCGACGTTCTCGGGCGGCCTATGGCGAATTGACCGACCGGGCCCTCGACAAGGAGCCCAGACCCCGTCATTTTTGCGAATTGATCGATGTTCGCGATCCCGATCGCGCAGCCGCCAAGTCCCATCTCGGTCGCCATCAGGTAGAACGTTTGCGTGAGGACGCCAGTGTCCTTGAGAATGAGCGAATAAGCGATTGAGCTGTACTTCCACGAAACCCGGCCGAAGCGCGCGGCGATGGTGATAAGGACCTGGGGCGCTGCCGCGACCCCCATCGCGTCCGCGGCTGCCATTAAGAGCGCTTTGACCTCGTTCGCGAGGACCTTGATCGGGACCAGCGCATGAGCGGCGGCATCGTAGTGATAGAAGCCTTGAGGGAGCCCTTCGCAGATGTTCACCGCCAGATAGAGCTCCAGCTCCCAACTGCCGCCTGCTCGAGGGATAGGGCCGAGCGTATTCGGCGGAATCGGCGTCGCCGAAGATCGCTGCCGCCACTCGGCTGCGGCAGAATACGCGCGGTGCCGTCGAGAAATCGTGAAAGCTCGGCAAGTGTGATCGGGTGCCCATCATCGAAGCTGCGCGTGGAATGACGTTCCCGCAGGAGTTTTACAAACTGCGGGCATGGCTTCCTCGCGCGGGTCCTGAAACCCGCAAAGCTCGATCTTCTCGCCGGTCCATGAGGGCCGCACCGCCGGCAGCGGAGAAATGGCGCCGCCGTGCGGATAAACTCCGCCCACCGGGTTCGCGTGGCGCCCCCTCCGTGCTGCGTGTGTGGAAAAGAAGATCGTGGAAGTCCCAGAGTGCTAAGTTATCATCGCCTTCGGCCGCGCGAAGAGTTGCTTTCGCCGCCAATATCGGTCTTGAGAAGGACTGGCAATCTGCGAGCAAGCCGAGAAGCTCTACGCCCGGGAAACCTTCGTGCCGCCGGAGGTCTCTTATTTGCTGCGGGATCGCTAGCATCGCGAGGAGGCTCGCGAGTTTCGGATCGCAAATCTGAACAACGCCCCTGCGCGAGGTGATTCCAGCACCATCTCATTGCCGCGGCGGCGGAAATACGCGAACCGGGATAGGGAGACGTCGGCGTCGCTGAGTTCCGGCGCTTGCGGCCAGTAGCCGGGAACCTGAGGCTCGATAACGATCAGGTCGTCCCCGCCGGATCCCTGGGCCGACGCTGTATTCCAACAAGCCGTATGCAGCAAGCCGCCGGATCAATAAATTGATTTCCTTGCCGGCGCCTCCGCTCGGGACGCAAGCGCTCTAAGTAGCAGGCCACTCCGCAATTCCTGTAAACAATCTACTGCAGCTGGGCTGAACGTTCCTAAGCTTACGGAATTGGTGTCGAAGACAGCGACGATTGCTCCGCTCCCATGCGCCTCAACCGTCGCCCAACTGCCCAGCCGCGCAAAAATCCCCGGCGGCGCTGCCTGCCTCCGTGACTTGGTTCCAGGAGACTTCACGCTAGAGCCTTAGGTATGAGGGAAAATCGGGTTGAGTTCGTCTTCCGGGAGCGGCTGCTCACTCCACCCGAGCTTTACCGGAACATCGTAGAGCCGCCCAGGCGCAAAACGGCGATAGAAGTGCCGTAATCCCGGAACGATCACTCTGAGGACTGGAACTTCGATGTCGGGGCGCGTTTGATCGAGGACGAGGAAATCGAGGCCCTCTCGCTCGGCAATTTTTACACAGGCGTTCACCTGCTCGTGCGTATCGAGACCGCCGAACGTTGAAATCAAAGCCCCAGTCCACCGCCGGATTGTCGCTTGGCGACAAGAAGGGATAATCGGCAAGGCGCAACGGCGTTACGCCGTCAAGGCTACTTTGCAGTCTCGCGCCGTCGCTCATCAGCTCCATCGACATGAACTGGTTCAGCTCTGTTAGGGTGCGCAACATGGCGATACGCGCGTCGAAATGCGCGCCGGAACCGAATTCGATATAGTCCCTCCCATCCTCGATCCAGTGCGTTATCGCTACGAAGGTCGGAATCCCAAGATCGCTCGTGATATCCAGAACCCACAGACGCCGTCCGGTTTCCGTCAGCTGTCTTTGCAGATCGTGCACATAGGAATCGTCGAATCTGGCAAGATCGACTGCCGGGCGCTGTAATTGATTGTACCACCAAATCGCGTAGGCATCCCGCTCCACCAGCTCAAGGAACCCTTGCACGATGGCTTCCTCCAGCGTGTTGCCCGCAGCGCAACCATTGAAGTCCGCGTGAAAGCGCCACGGGCCCCCTGTAATAAAAATACAGAAGGCTCGTTGGAAGATATCTGAAACATTTGTCGCGCAGGGACCAGACCGGCGACCATTCCATTTCCGTCTCATTATCGAAGAGGAAGGGGCTTATCGGCTCGTCGTCCTGGCCTGGCATTTCGGACAAGCCTCGTTGGTATTGCGCCTCGCTGAACAGCAAGACGTTGTTCGGCGGAATAGCCTCGCCCGCAGGGAAATCCTTAAGCCGTCGCGTCAGCCAAATCTCATCGCCTTGAAAAACCCCAGAGTAGCGCTCAATCGCCTCCATGAGGGCGCTGGCTTCGCCTTGCTCTGCGGTGCTGCCCTTGCCAAAGCTGCTGCCGTCCAGCGCGCCCCGAAGTTCGTGGACCGTTTGCGAAGGCGCCGAAAAGTTGTGCTTGGCGTAGTAGGAGGTGTTTAGCGGCAAATCCACCTCGATCCGCTCAAGGCGCGATACCACTCCCGTTAGAGGGCTCACATGCTTTCGGTAACGCGCAACGGTGGCCCGCGATGACATAGTGCGGTATCCGCCACTGGTCATCACCGGGCGGCCGCTGCCCTTCAATTCGATGGGCGCTGGAGCACGGCCGGGGTCTCGCAATTCCTCTTTGCCGCACACAGAACATTGAGGGCGAGCCGCTACATAGTGCTTAACGATGGTCGAGCCGGTCAGATCGAGGCTCACGATGTGATTGCTCAAATCCGTGCGGAATCCAGTGGCAATCGCCTTCGCAATCTCAATCGCCGCGAGCTGTATACCGCTTTGCCCAACCGTATGCTGAGCCAAAGGCGAGGCAGTGAGGCGGCGGGCCTCGCTGCGGTTGAGCATCCCCCGGACCTCACGATTCCGCTTCATCCGGTCCGCAAGGCATACCCAGCAGGCGCCTTTGCCAGGACTGAGAACCGGCCCCACCAAGGGAAAAACGCCGGCAGGCTGAACAAGGATCCAGGGCCTATCGTCGGATAAATGCCGCCGGTTCAACTCCGCCAGCGGCTCATCGAGGTAATCGCTCACCAGCGCGACCGTCATATTGTGGGAGCGCTTGACGACGCGAACCCCCAATTCGCTCAGTGCCGCGCTGAGCTCCGCTTCACCCTGAACACCAATTGCTTGAACGCGGATACGATACTGCTCAAGGTTCTTTTCCGCAGTCTCAAGCGGCAGCCCCAAGCTTGTCCAATAACCAGCCACGGCGCCATTCGTGGAGCTGGATCTGGGTATGACATGGCGGCGATCAAGCAACCTCTTGAGGGCTTCGTGTATTTGTTCAGGCGGAAAATCTTGCTCCAGCACGGACACAAGCTCGCGAGCGCTCTTTCCATCCTCGGCGATCAAGGTAGCGATCGCGCAATAGAGTGTGCCGTGAAGCAGGAACTTCCGGTCCTCGGAGTAAAGGCACAGGGTGTCTGACGGCAGCGCATAAACGGTGAAATTCGGCGCGAACTGTAGAACCTCATCGAGGTTATGCGGCGCCAAGCTAGCTAAATTTTCGCCTTTCATGAGGTCAGGTGCCCTCCCTCTCCGCCAATTATAGGCTATGCCTTGGCCGCCACCCCATTATCGGCGCGTGCGAAAGCCCACCCTTACCGCGGTTTTTCACACGCCCAAATTAGCGGTCGCGTTAGCCTAAAAATTCATAAATTGGCCGGACTGACACCGGTCAATCCGACCTTGACAATACGCGTCTCTCAGAGGTGTCCGCAGCCTAACACCAGGGACGCAACAACCCACGATATACAGCAGCCTCCCCAGCCACAGCCGCCGCATCCGCCACACCCACCGCATCCACCGCAACCTCGGCCCCACGGCACCCACGGCAGCCGCGGCATCCACGACACCCGCGGCCGAGTATCATTAAGTCTGATGCTCCCAGAGTTCCTTGCTCGGAAAGGTGGAAGGTGGCGAGGCTAACTCGGAATTTCCTCCTCGGCCAAATTAAATGCCTGACGCGGCGCCATATTCGGCGATAGCATAAGCGCTAGCGATCCGGTGGTCGTTGCGGCTAAGGATATCCCAGCAACGCCAGCGACGGACAAAGCTTTCCTGGATCGTTTCGCCTTAGAGGGATGCTTCGTTTGCGACACAATATGGCTCCTCTTCTCTTTTCAAATTAGCGAAAACTAGCATGTTTCATGTACTTCCAAAAGCGTATAGCTAACACTTTAGGTTGCACACGCGGAGGCACCGCAGAAATTCCATCGCGACACCTATCGGCAAGTACGAAGCTTGCACCCATCCGAGCCTCATACGGGCACGGACAACAATAAGGAAATTGCCATCTCGGCCATAGTTACCGTTCTGATACCTTCCGGAACCGAAGCAATGGACATAACGCCATGCGAATTCTCGTCATCGAGGACGACCCTGACGGCCGCGCGGTCCTTGTTCAAGCCGCTGGTCAAAAGCGGCCAGGAGGCGATCTCCGCGCCGATTTCGCGGAAGGCGTCGCGCTCGCTAAGAGCGGGGGGTACGTCGCATTGATTATCGACCGCGGGCTTCCGGGCGGAGACGGCATCGGCATTGTCACGGCCTTGCGGGCTCGAAAAGTAATGATTCCGGTCATTCTTAACCGCCTTGAACGAAGTCGATGATCGGATCGCAGGCTTGCGAGCAGGCGGCGACGATTACATTGCTAAGCCCTTTTTGTTTCTTGAACTTCTCGCCCAGCTCGAAGCGATAGCGCGCCGTAAGGAGGCCGTGCCAGATCCGATCTTGCGCTCTGGCGATCTTGAGTTGAACTTGCTTACAAGAAATGTCCGTGATCCCGAAGCCGGGCCAGAGCCAATCGACCAAGGACGGCCGCGATCAGTTCGGCCAGGAATACCGACGCTGGGGGAGGGCTCGAGCGACATTGCCGGTACCCCGCCTGACGAGGTCGTCCTTGCCCCACCACGGGCGGTGCCAAAGACATCAAGCGGCAAAATCCGCCGCAGCGCCGCCAAAGAGCTCTACGAAGCTGGGCGCATCGGGACCCCAGAACGCGCGGCATGGCGGCAAATCCTGCGCCTATCGCTTGCAGGCGTGAGCCTGCAACTCAGTCGGCTCACGAGCATTGCTGGCAAGACACTTTACGCCGCCTGGTGGTGGATTGTGGCGGGGCTGGCCTTGGCGGCGGCGTGGGTGGCTGTGATGGTGCTGCCCCGGCTCGATTTGCGCTGGCGCGCAATACGCGGCCTCGCCCGCGCAGCGCTCGCGGCGGCCGGGGCTCCCGTCACTGTCGAAGGCCTCGACCGCCTGCCAAGCGGTAACGCCATCCTCGTGTTCAATCATTCGAGTTACATGGATGTGGCGGTTCTCGCCGCTGTTCTACGCGGTGAACCTGTTTACGTGGCCAAGCGCGAGTTCAACGCACAGTTTTTCGCAGGACATTTGATGCGCCGCTTGGTACATTGTTCGTCCAGCGTTACGACACGAGCGCGAGCGTTGCCGACACAGACAAAGCCATCGCTGTAGCCCGGCAAGGGCGCAATATCGTTTCTTTCCCGAGGGCTCGTTCACACGCCGGGCCGGGCTTTCCGAATTCTTTCTCGGCGCCTTCAAGGTAGCTGCTGAGGCCGGAGTGCCCGTTGTACCCGGCACTATCCGTGGAACCCGGTCAATGCTGCGTGGCGATCAATGGTTTCCGCTATGGTCTCAGCTTGGCGTCACAATCGAAAAGCCAATCATGCCTCGCGGAACGGACTTTGCGTCATTGCCCAGCACGTCAAGAAGCCTTTCAATCCGGCCCGGCTCCGTATCCGAATTTCGGGCGAAAAGACAAGCGAAACTCGCCCGCGCGCGAAGCCCACAACTATGCCAAGAGAAGTCAACACGCGCGCTAGGGCATTGTCACATTTACCGGATTTACTGCCTATTATGGCCTCCGTCGCGGGGCCGGTTTTAATGAAATCAACAACTCAGCGCTTCTCGCTAAGGCCCAAAAACCGCCTCTGCTTGCTTAACGTGACAAAGCCCATTCAGACGCAAGCCTTTGGAAGGATGCACCGACCTGCGCCAATGGACGATCGACCTCAAAGGTGTCCTTGGTGGCCCCACCGCCGAGGCCGTTGGAGACGCCGTTGCGGAACTCCGCAGCGGTCTGCGGCCCGGAGGCTGCGCCGCAGCCGGGCAAGCCAGATCGAGCACAGAGCGGCTCCGGTTCTAACGGCGATCGTTTTCGCGGCTGTCATGGCTGCGCCACCCCCTCCTGACACACGAGCCCGGCACCAGCCGCCGGGTATCATCAATCGAGCGCCGGCTCAATTACACCGAGGCCACTGTATATTCGAGTGTCGATGGACGGGACTCAACCCGGACGTCCGGTCCCTGAGTTGCTACGCCAGCTTCTTCCGCGCTGGCTTTTGCTTCGACGCCGTGGCCTCCCCGGCTTTATCTATAGCGCGACACCCCTGCTTGGGCCACGCGCTCCGCCAGGGACAACGCGACTGTGGCACCCCATGGCCGCCACGATAACCGAGGCAACCAAGGAACTAGCCCAGGTTCCCTCCGCCCGGGCCACCATTTCGGCACTTAACCAACCGTCGGTTCCGCACAGGGCAAATCCGGCAGTAATTGCAACAATCTTATACGCTGGTGTAAAATTTGAACGGCTCGCCATGGGATCTACCTTTCCGTTGGCGTTGCAAGTCCATGGCGCGAGTTGCCCCTCTCGCCTGGGCGACCTTTCGATGAAATGAGGCCCGCCGAGCCCGAACCAGCACCCGACGGCAAGCGGGAGGGCGGACGCCGGCTGCGGCGCGCAAGTGCGATGGCGCCGCGCCGATGCAATTCTTTGGAATTGAAGTCCATTGTAACGCTCCTATCCTTTCCGCCGCAAAAAACCTACGTCGGCTGCGGCTGAACTCATTCGAGATAAACTTGGTCGAAGAGGTCCAGGCGACGCTCTGAAATGCGCGTTTGGAGCTGCGCCGGACTTCGCGCCTAATGCACTGCTGCGGACTGCAGTTCCCTCGAATTTCTGGTGCTCACAATCTCGAAAAGGCTGCAATAAAATTTCGTGCCTATGACAACGCGATCGCGGCTTGCCTTCCTCTGCGCGAAGAAATCGCCGATGATCTTCTCCGAATGGGTGCTAATTTTTCGTTCCATCCAGATCGATGGCGACGGCTCGAGGGAATTCCGCCGCAAGGTAGTCGACGAGGACGCGAACCGCAGGCAAGAGCCCGTGACGATAGGGGATCAGGGCCGTGACACTCGAGTCCGCTGCGGACCAGCCAGGCAACACCGGCCTCAGGCTCCCGTCCGCACTTCGGGCCAGCATACGTAGGCCGGCAGGGCGACGATACCGAGCCCCGTGCACGCGGCCTGCTTCAGAGCGACCATGTCGTTACTCGTAAACCGTGGCTCGATCGGGATTACACATCCTTCGCCCGGGCACGTTGAAGACGCCAAGTCGCCGCGCTTTCTTGCCCCATCGCGATTGCGTCGTGCCCCGCTAAATCGGCTGGCCGTTCCGGTGTACCGGCGCGGTCTAGATAATCCGATCCCGCGAACAGAAGCCAAGGAACACCCGCAATTTTCCGTTGAACAAGCGTCGAACTCGGCAACGGCCGTGAGTGTCCTCGAAGCGCGAGGTCGAAGCCCTCTGCCACGATGTCGATCTGCACATCGGTCGCATATTGAACGATCCGGACCTTTGGATACTCGCGAGGAAAGCCGGCAGAAGATCACGCAGGGCGAACTGCGCGATCGCGACGGGGGTGGTGATCCGAAGACGCCGCTGGGTTCGGAAAGATGCTGACGAACGGAAGCCTCGGTGATTTCCGCCTGCTGCAGCGTCGCAAGCGCATTCTCATAAAATTGGCGACCGATGTCTGTCATCCCGAACCTCCGCGAATTGCGGCTGACAAGGCGAACGCCAAGCGACGCTTCCAACTGTTGAACCCGATGGCTGAGCGTGGACTTCGGAATGCGCAAGCTTCGGCCGGCCGCCGAAAACCCGCCTCGATCGACGACCTGCACAAAGTAGAGCAAATCCTTTAGATCGAGCACAGCCAGCTTCCAAATTTCTCGGACGATAGGTCCGAAAAATACGATCTTCTCCGACGATAGTCGAGCGCCATAGTTTGGACGACATGAAACGTGATCGCTGGAAAATCCTATGACTCTGCAAGAAACTGTCATGCAGGCTGACATCTCTCAGCCACTAAGGCTGACGGCGAAGCACAACTGCAATTCTCGCCCGTCCACCCAGGCGGGTCAGTGACGATCGGAGCGGGCTTCAGCGCCATCCAATTTCGCCACGATGACTTTCCTCCGGGAGCGATGTCGCCCTTCGTACTGGTCGATCATTTCGAGATGTGGCGGCCAACTTTCGATGTCCATCCACATGCCGGCATGTCGGCGGTCACGCTGGTCTTCGAAGACACCAAAGGTCTGATGACAAGCCGTGACTCGGCCGGCCACGAAGCCACATTCGGCGCGGGGGACCTGCATTGGACATTGGCCGGGCGCGGTATTCTCCATACGCAACTGCCCGCCGATCAGGATCTCACATCCACGCCCTACAAATATTCGTGAACCTGCCTGCCCGCTCGAAGTCGATGCAGCCGAACTCGTTCTGGGTAGCGGCGACGGATATGCCCGAGGTCCAGTCTCGCGGTGTTCGCCTCCGAGTCGTCGCAGGGGAGTTCCATGGACAAGTCGCCTGCACAAACCCCCGAGCCGGTGCTCATGCTGGATGGCTATCTCAAGGCGTCGCATGATCCCCTCTCAGTCCCCATACCTTCGGACTGGAACGCCTGGATCCTCGTCGTCGACGGCAATTTGAGCGTGGACGGCGGAGGTAATTGGGCGCCGCCAAGCGCTCTGCGCAAGTGCGTCGATCGCTGGCGGGCCATTGTCTCCGAACGGACCAACCGCTCACTTTGTCGTGCTCGCCGGTCCTCGCATCGATGAGCCGGTCATCCAGCATGGACCATTCGTGTTCGAGAGCGAAGCGTCGTTAGCGCAGGCGCTCGCGGACCTAGAGGCTGGTCGTTTCGGGCAGTTGCCGCCCGTTCCTAGAACCATCATCAAGGAATTCAGTATGGCAAACCCTCATATCGCTGTCATTGTCGGCAGCAACCGAACAGTCGATCAATCGCAAGCTCGCGGAAGCAATAATGAGCTTGGCAGCAACAAGCTTCAGTTTGAGTTCGCGCAGATCAACGATCTACCGCTGTACAACTTCGATCTGGAAAAAGACTGGCCGGCGACCGCCAACGCTTCAGTTCTCAGATTTCGCAGGCCGATGGCGCTCTCATTGTCACGCCGGAGCATAATCGTTCCCTGCCGGCTGTCCTCAAGAATGCCATCGACTGGGGTTCGCGCGCGTCCAGTCCAAGCGTGTGGCACGACAAGCCGATCGCCATCACCGGCGCAGCTCGGGGTGCGATCGGAACGCGATAGTACAGCAGCATCTCCGTCAAATCCTCGGCATCCTTGGCGCGACCGTGATGGGCGGCGAGGCCTATGTCGGCGGCTTCAGTCCAGACCTCATCGATCACGATGGAGTTATCTCGGTCGAGGCGACCCGCACGTTCTTGCAGGCTTACTCGATCGCTTCGCGGCCTTTGTGGCTCGCTTTTCTAATCAAGAAAACGCCGCAGTTTGATGACCTTTACAACCGTCATGCCGCGTTCGGAACGCCTCTTCCAAATCGTCGTCGGCCGCCAGCCTGACGCACAACGGTCGAGC
>CAWCDQ010000044.1:0-121680 GCA_963794305.1 uncultured Acidobacteriota bacterium
ATCTCGATCAGGTTCGGGATCGGAACGGTCGTCTTGATCTTCGAGAAGTCGATGCGCTCGCGGTAGACATTCTTGGGAAGGCTGTACATTCTTTGGACCTCGAGGAAAATAGAGCGCTCAAACGGGTGCTCAGGGACTGGGCGCCTGGGGCCTGAAGCCAGCCCCGAGGTCCCGAGTCCCCAAGTCCCAAGTCCGCCGGTAGCGAGGCGCGCTGAGCGCCGAGCTACTTGACTTCAACCTTGGCGCCGACTTCCTCGAACTTCTTCTTGATCGCCGCCGCCTCGTCCTTGTTCACGCCTTCCTTGATCGGCTTGGGCGCGCCCTCGACGAGATCCTTGGCTTCCTTCAGGCCGAGCGCGGTGATTTCGCGGACGACCTTGATGACGTTGATCTTGTTGCCGCCGACTTCGGTCAGCGTGACGGTGAACTCGGTCTTCTCTTCCACCGGCGCCGCCGCGGCAGCCGCGCCGCCGCCGCCGCCCATCATCATCGGGGCCGCCGCGGACACGCCGAGCTCCGATTCGAGTGTCTTCACGAGCTGCGAGAGCTCGAGCACGCTGATGCCCTTGATATATTCAACCACCTGCTGCGACGTAACTTCGGCCATTGTTCTTCTCTCCTGATCGCAGACCTGAAGGTCTGCACTACATCCGATCCCAATCGCAGACGTGAAGGTCTGCACTACATCCGATTCGTCTTCACCAACAGTCGTAGTGCAGGCCTTCAGGCCTGCCCTTCAGTGCGCTTCTTTTCCACCGCCGCCAGCACGTTCATCAGATCGCGCGGTACGGCGCTCAGCACGGTCACCAACTGCACCATCGGCGCGTTCAACGTGCCGAGCAGCTTCGCATACAGCTCCGGCTTGCTCGGCAGCGCCGCCAGCTCGGCGACCTCGGCCGGCTTGACCGCGCGCCCCTGCACCACCGCCGCCTTGATCTGCAGCGTCGGCGCCGTCTTGCCGAACGTGGTCAGGGTCTTGGCGAGGGCGACCGGGTCGGTGCTCGTGTAGGCCACCGCCGTCGTCCCCTCGAAGTACTTGTCGAGCACCTCGAACGAGGTGCCCTTGAGGGCGCGCTTCGCGATCGTGTTCTTGACGACGCGGTAGCTGGCTTTCGCCGACCGCAGCTGACGCCGCAGCTCGGTGACCTGGGGAACGTTCATCCCCTTGTAGTCGACGAGGATCGCGCTGTCGGATCCCTTGAAGGCCTTCTCGAGCTGTTCGAACTCGAGCGACCTTGTCCGCTTTCGTGACCGCCATTAGTGTTTCACCACCACGTCGATGTGCGTCGTGTCGATGCGGACACCGGGTCCCATCGTCGACGACAGCGTGACGCTCTTGAGGTACTTGCCCTTGGCCGCGGCCGGCTTCGCCTTCACGATGCTGTCGACCAGCGCGTGAGCGTTGGCCACCAGCGAATCGACCGCGAACGACGTCTTGCCGACCGGCGCGTGAATGATGCCGGTCTTGTCGACGCGGAACTCCACCTTGCCCGCCTTGATCTCGCGAACGGCCTTCGCGATGTCGACGGTGACCGTGCCGGTCTTCGGGTTCGGCATCAGGCCGCGCGGGCCGAGCACCTTACCGAGCTTGCCGACCGCGCGCATCATGTCGGGCGTGGCGACGACGGCGTCGAAGTCCATGAAACCGCCCTGGATCTTCTCGACCATCTCTTCGCCGCCGACCACGTCGGCGCCCGCGTCGGAGGCTTCCTTCTGCTTCTCGCCGCCGGCGATCGCCAGCACGCGCTTGCTCTTGCCCAGGCCGTGCGGGAGCACGACCGTGCCGCGCACCATCTGATCGGCGTGCTTCGGATCGACGCCGAGCCTGAGCGACATGTCGACCGTTTCGTCGAATTTCGCGAACTTCACCTTCTGCAGGAGCGGAATCGCCTCTTCGATCGTGTAGACACGATCGATCGGGATTTGCGCGCTGGCAGCGGCGAATTTCTTGCCGTGCTTCTTCATGACACCTCCTGTGGTGCAAACGGGCGCAACCGCCCTCCCACTCTTTGTAAATTCACAAGTCGTGAATTTACAATTTACAAAGCGAGCGACGCGAGCTATCCCACCACGTCCAGTCCCATGGAACGCGCCGTTCCAGAGACAGTCTTGATCGCCGACTCCAGCGAGTCGGTATTGAGGTCCGGCATCTTCAGACGCGCGATGTCCTCGACCTGTTTGGCCGTCACGGTGCCGACCTTGTTCTTGTTCGGCTCCGCCGAGCCCTTCGCGATGTTCGCCGCGCGCTTGAGCAGCACGGGGGCGGGCGGGGTCTTCGTGATGAACGAGTAGGACCTGTCGGCGTAGACGGTGACGACCACCGGGATGATGAGCCCCTCGTCCTTCGCCGTCTTCGCGTTGAAGTTCTTGCAGAAGTCCATGATGTTCACGCCCTGCGGGCCGAGCGCCGTGCCCACGGGCGGAGCCGGCGTCGCCTTGCCGGCTGCAATCTGGAGCTTCACCATCGCCTGAACTTTTTTCGCCATGACTATCTCTCATCCGAACCGACCAAACTCACGAACTCACGAAACCTTGAGGTGCCGGGCGCTCAGGCCTCCGTGTCAAATCTTCTCAACCTGTAAGAAATCGAGTTCGACGGGCGTCGATCGTCCGAAGATCGTGACCATCACCTTCAACGTGTTCTTGTCGAGGTTGACCTCGTCGACCACGCCGTTGAAGCTGGTGAACGGCCCTTCGTTGATCCGCACCTGCTCGCCCTTCTCGAACATGTACTTCGGCTTCGGTTTCTCCGCCGCCGTCTTCACCTGGGTCAGAATCTGCTCGACTTCGTCCTTGCTGAGCGGGGTCGGCTTGGCGCCGGCACCGACAAAACCGGTGACCTTCGGCGTGTTCTTCACCACGTGCCACGCGTTGTCGGACATGTTCATCTCGACAAGGATGTAGCCCGGAAAGAACCGCTTCGCCGTCACGACCTTCTTGCCGCCGCGCAGTTCGACGACGTCCTCGGTGGGAATCAGCACCTCGCCGATGTCGCTCTGAAGCCCGTACGCCTTCACGCGCTCCTGCAGCGACTCGGCGACCTTCTTCTCGAACCCCGAGTAGGTATGGACGATGTACCAGTTCTTCGTCGCGACGTCGGTCATGCCGCACCAAACTTGCGCAGGATCCACTGGAACAGGGCCAGCAGCGCCGAATCGAGCGCGAACAGGTAGAGCCCGAAGAACACCGACGTCGCAATCACGACGACCGTGGTGGCGTACACTTCCTTCTGCGACGGCCACGTGACGCGCTTGAGCTCGTTGCGCACTTCGCTCAAGAACAGGCGACCGCGTTCGAAGCGGCCCCCCGCGGCGACTTTCATGTTGTCGAGCGTCGTCGGCGACGAATTCACTGCCATAGATACCCCGAAGGACTGGCAGGCCAGGAGGGAATCGAACCCCCAACCCCCGGTTTTGGAGACCGGTGCTCTGCCAATTGAGCTACTGGCCTAAATAACGCGATCTCCACAATTGGCGAGTTCGCGACATGGCGGTCTGGTGACTTCAATTCGACCAATCCCAACTCACGCAATCGCCAACTATTTCGACTCCTTATGAGACGTGTGCTTCCGGCAGAACCGGCAGAACTTGCTCATCTCGAGCCGCTCGGTCGTCTTCTTCTTGTTCTTCGTCGAACTGTAGTTGCGCCGCTTACATTCGGTGCAGGCGAGCGTGATGATGTCTCTCATAGCTGCCTTCTCGGCAGTGGCTGATCGGCTGAGTTGGCTAACTGGTCGAATCCAATCACTCGACTCCCCAGCCCTTAGCTCTCCGATCCCTATTCGATGATCTCCGTGACCGTGCCCGAGCCGACCGTGCGGCCGCCTTCGCGGATGGCGAAGCGCGCGCCGGCTTCGAGCGCGACCGGCGCCATCAGCTCGCCGGTGATTTCGGTGTTGTCGCCCGGCATCACCATCTCGACCCCTTCGGGCAGGTGCAGCGTGCCGGTGACGTCGGTCGTCCGGATGTAGAACTGCGGACGGTAGCCGTTGAAGAACGGCGTGTGACGGCCGCCCTCTTCCTTCGAGAGCACGTAGACCGTGCCCTTGAACTTCGTGTGCGGCTTGATGCTGCCGGGCTTGGCCAGCACCTGCCCGCGCTCGACGTCTTCCTTTTCCACGCCGCGCAGCAGCACGCCGACGTTGTCGCCCGCCTCGCCCGAGTCGAGGATCTTGCGGAACATCTCGACGCCGGTGACGACCTTCTTCTCGGTCGGCTTGAAGCCGACGATCTCGATTTCGTCGCCGACCTTGACCCTGCCGCGCTCGATGCGGCCGGTGACGACGGTGCCGCGGCCCGAGATCGAGAACACGTCCTCGATCGGCATCATGAACGGCTTGTCGACGTCGCGCTGCGGCAACGGAATGGCGCTGTCGAGCGCCTCCATCAGCTTGGTGACGGTGGCGACGCCTTCCGCATCGCCCTGCAGCGCCTTGAGCGCCGACACGCGAACCACCGGGATGTCGTTCCCCGGGAATCCATACGACGTCAGCAGCTCGCGCACCTCGAGCTCGACGAGGTCGAGCAGCTCGGGATCGTCGATCGCGTCGACCTTGTTGAGGGCGACGACGAGGTACGGCACGTTGACCTGGCGGGCGAGGAGCACGTGCTCGCGGGTCTGCGGCATCGGGCCGTCGACGGCGCTGACCACCAGAATGCCGCCGTCCATCTGCGCGGCGCCGGTGATCATGTTCTTGACGTAGTCGGCGTGGCCCGGGCAGTCGACGTGCGCGTAGTGACGGTTCGCCGTCGAGTACTCGACGTGGCTCGTCGCGATCGTCATGACCTTCGACTCGT
Source organism: uncultured Acidobacteriota bacterium (assembly GCA_963794305.1). GTDB lineage: Bacteria > Acidobacteriota > Vicinamibacteria > Vicinamibacterales > CAVVIG01 > CAVQFC01. Next base: position 4,797 of record CAWCDQ010000044.1, read on the forward strand.
CACGGCGGCCCTGCGACTCCGAGGCTTTGGCGACTTCGTCGTACGAGATGAACTTCGCCCAGCCCTTGTCAGCCGACACCTTCGTCAGGGCGGCGGTGAGGGTCGTCTTGCCGTGATCGATGTGGCCGATGGTGCCGACGTTCACGTGCGGTTTGCTGCGATCAAATTTTTCTTTGGCCATGTCTGCGATCCTCGCGCTACGTTCGTGTGATGGAGCCGATGTCCAGGATCGAACTGGAGACCTCGTCCTTACCAAGGACGCGCTCTGCCAACTGAGCTACATCGGCAAACAATCTCAGTCGTTCAGTCTTTCAGTCTCAGTCTGGAGCGGGAGACGGGGATCGAACCCGCGACCAACAGCTTGGAAGGCTGTGACTCTACCACTGAGTTACTCCCGCCTACGCGTCTCACGTGCTCTCTCTCGTTCGCCGCTCCGGCGGGTCGAACCCGCCGCGTTCTTGTTATCGCCAGCTCGCCGGTGCTCGGCTTGCCAGCCCGCAATCCGCTCGCTGTCGCGCGAGCGAAAGATGGTGGCGAGGGAAGGACTCGAACCTTCGAAGCCGCTAGGGCGACAGATTTACAGTCTGCTGCGTTTGACCGCTTCGCTACCTCGCCAGCTAGCTGTTATTTTTGGAAAACGACTGTTTCGGTTACCTGCGACCGGGAGTTCCGTCGACGGAGCTGGCGAAGGGATTCGAACCCCCGACCTGCTGATTACAAATCAGCTGCTCTACCAGACTGAGCTACGCCAGCCAAGACAAAAGGTGAACTTTAGCACGTCCCGTGCCACCCCGCAAGCGCATGCGGGGTTGGGCGATCGACACGGTAACGGGACGCCCGAGGCCGGCAACAACCGCCCATTGTACTCATTTTCTGGCGCGCTGCCGTACCGCCTCGAAGAGGGCGATTCCGGCCGCCACCGAGACGTTCAGACTCTGAACGTGCCCGGCCATCGGAATGGAGACCAGCCAGTCGCACCGCTCCCGCACCAGACGCCGCAGCCCGGTTCCCTCGGCCCCTACCACAATCGCCGTCGGCACCGTCAGGTCGATGTCGTCGTAGCGCCTGGGCGCATCGCCGGCCAGCCCGACCGTCCAGACGCCGCCGTCCTTCAGAGTCTCGATGGCCCGCGCAATGTTCACGACTTCCGCGATTTTCACGTGCGATACCGCGCCCGCCGATGCTTTCGCCGCCGCGCCGTCCAGCCTCGCCGCATGCCGCGACTGCCTCACGAGACCGTCGCCGCCGGCCGCATCCAGCGATCGCAGAATCGCCCCGACATTGTGAGGATCCTCGATGCTGTCGAGGACGACCATCAAGGCGGGGGCCTTCGCGCCGATGATCAGATCCTCGACGCTGTAGCTCACCAGGTCCTGCACATCGCCAACCACACCCTGGTGGCGCTGCCCGCCTCCGGCCAGCCGGTCCAGATCGTCCACCGAGACGCGCTGCACCGGAACGCCCTGCTCCTCCGCCAGACGCACAACCTGGGTCAGGCGATCGTCTGCGCGCGGAGAAACCCGGATCGAGGTGACACGCCTGGCGCGCAGCGCCTCGAGCACCGGGTTGATGCCGTAGATCAGCATGCTGTTGAACATCAACCACGAAGGCCACGAAGCAAAATCCAAGACGCACGAAGAAAACGAATTTGGACCCAACAGGTCTTCTTCGTGCGTCTTCGTGCCGGTTTCGTGCTTTCGTGTGTTACATGCTGCCGTCGGTCCTCCAGCGCGCGCGCGAATGCTGCCGCGCGTTCGCGGTTCCCGATGATCGCCGGAATACCCGCGGATGCCGGCAGCTCGGCGCCCAGATCGATCGCGGGCACGGCAAGGTCGAGCTCAGGGCCTTCGGCGCGGCCGGTGAGCACGACCCGAATCGGATGAAAAAGGGCTTTCCCCTTTTGACTCGTACGAGCCTTCACCCGGTTCGCAATCTCGCGAAATTTTTCGCGATCGAGCCGCGGCGCCGCCGCCAGCTCCTCCGCAAGCGCGGCGACGACGGCGCGCGCGCCTTCCGCCTGCATCTCCGTCAGCAGCTGCTGGTCCCGTAACGCGAGCGCGGCGTCGTAGTCGAACAGAAACGACACACGCGGCGGGATCTGGCTGAGGCGGTCGACCGAAGCGCTCGCCATCGCCATCGTGGACCGAGAGAAAGTCGAGGCCGGCTCCGTCCGGCGTCATCCGCACGCCCGCGTCGTTGAAATACGGCAGCGCCAGCTCCGCGAGTCGAGACGGATCGGCGATTTTCAGATAGTGCCGGTTCGCCCACGCCAGCTTTTCCTCGTCGAACACGCCGGCGCTGTGGCCGACGCCGTCGAGCGAGAAGCGGCGCGCGAGCTCGTCGATCGGCAGCAGCTCATCGCCGCCGCCAGGCGACCAGCCGATGAGCGCGAGGTAGTTCACGAGCGCCTCCGGCAGGTAACCTTTGCCGCGAAACTCGGCGACCGACGTCGCGCCATGACGCTTCGACAGCGGACTATGGTCGGGCCCCATCACGAGCGACAGGTGGGCAAAGACCGGCGCCGCGAAGCCGAGCGCCTCGTAGAGAAGGATCTGCCGCGGGGTGTTCGAGATGTGGTCCTCACCCCGCACCACGTGCGTCACCTCCATCAGCGCATCGTCGACGACCACGGCGAAGTTGTACGCGGGAGTGCCGTCGGCGCGGACGATGACCGGGTCGCCGATCACGTCGGTCTGAAAGCGGACGTCGCCGCGAACCGCGTCCGTGAAGACCACGTCACGCTCGTGGGGAACGCGAAAGCGAATCGCCGGACGCTCGCCGCTCGCGATGCGTTCCGCGGCCTGCTCGCGTGTCACATGACGGCAGGTGCCGGCGTACAGCGTCGGGCGCCCCTCGGCGAGCGCCGCCTGGCGGTCGAGGTCGAGCTGTGCCGTCGAGCAGAAGCAATGGTAGGCGGCTCCCGCGGCGAGCAGCTCCTTCGCGTACGACTCGTAGAGATGCAGCCGCTCCGACTGGCGATACGGACCGTGGGGGCCGCCAACGTCGGGCCCCTCGTCCCAGTCGAGCCCAAGCCACCGCAGATCGCGCAGGATCGCCGCTTCCGATTCACGCGTCGAGCGCTCGGCGTCGGTGTCCTCGATGCGGAGAATGAACGCTCCGCCCGAACCGCGCGCGAGCAGCCAATTGAACAGCGCGGTGCGCGCGTTGCCGACGTGCAGCTGACCTGTTGGACTGGGAGCGAAACGGACACGCATAACTAAATGGCTGATGGCTGATGGCTGATGGCAAATTGTCGATGGACTGGAAATGCACTCGGCTAACGGCTGCGCAAGAGCGCAATCGCGTGGGCCGCGATCGCCTCTCCTCGACCGACGGCGTCGACCCCTTCGTTCGTCTTACCCTTGACGCTCACCCGTCCAGGGTCGAGGCCGAGCGCGGCGGCCAGCGACGCGCGCATCGCGTCCACATAGTCGCGGATTTTTGGCATCTCGAGGATCACGGTGACGTCGACATTGCCGACCATCAGGCCCTGCTCGGCGGCGAGTTGCACCACGCGCCGCAGCAGGTCGAGGCTGTTGGCATCCTTCCAGCGGGGATCGGTGTCGGGAAAGTGCCGGCCGATGTCGCCGAGCGCGGCCGCGCCGAGAATGGCATCGGTCACCGCGTGACAGACAACGTCGGCGTCGGAGTGCCCAAGCGCGCCGCGATCGGATGGAATCGTCACGCCGCCGAGAATCAGCGGCCGCCCGGGCACGAGACGGTGGAGGTCGTAGCCGGTACCGGCACGGCCGGTTCGAGCCGGCGGACTCCCGGTGGACGGCGTGAGTGCGCATTGCGGATTGCGCGGCGATAGCCTCGGCCATCAGCAAATCGTCGGGCGTCGTGATTTTGATGTTCGACGCCTCGCCGTCGACGAGACGGACCGGCAGACCCGCAAGCTCGACGAGCGACGCTTCATCGGTCGCCACGACACCCTCACGCCCGCCAACTTCGAGCGCGCGCCTCAGGACGTCGCGCTGAAAGGCCTGCGGCGTCTGCGCCAGGTAAATGCTCTGGCGCGGCAGCGTCTCGGCGATGAGACGCGCATCATGAGATTCCCGCCGGGCGAGCTTGACCGTATCGCGCGATTGGACCGCGGCCACGGCGGCGCCTGATTCAACCGCGGCGGCAATCGTTCGGGCGATCAGGTCGGCGCTCGCGAACGGACGGGCGGCGTCGTGGATCACGATCACATCGGCGTCGCCCGCCGCCTGGAATGCACGCGCCACAGAGTCCTGGCGCCGCTCTCCTCCGGCGACGATGGTGCAGCGTTTTCCGCGCAGCGTAACGCTCTCCCGATCCCGCAGCCCGGAGGCGTTTGCCGATCGAAGGTACGCCGGCGGGTGGTCGACGAGCATCTGCGGCAGCGCGACCACGAGCGAATCCACCGATGGGTGCGATGCGAACGCGTCCACGCTCCGCTCCAGGATCGGCCGCCCGCCAACGGAGATCAGCTGCTTGGGCTGCGCGGCGCCGAAGCGCTGTCCACGTCCGCCGGCCGCGATAATCGCCGTGACATGCATGGGAGAATCTCTGATTATACCGTTCGCCGCAGGGCGGAGCGCGGAGGCGGCAGGCCCGCCGAAAACGGCGAACCTGACGGTCCGCACTACTTCGATACGATCTGGGCGGCGCCGAACTGGCGCTCTTCGACGGCGGCCTCGACGATGGCGTGGACGCGCTCGGCGAGCGCCTTGGCGTCGCGCGGAGTGGGTTCATCGAGAGACGGCGGCGGAATGGGATCGTGAATGATCAGCGTCACGTCCGCCGGCTCGGTGCGCAGCCGATTCTTCGGCATCACCTGACGCGTGCCGATGACCGCCACCGGCACGATCGGCAGACCCGCTTCGATGGCCAGCAGGAAGCTGCCTGCCTTGAACCGCGCGACGTGGCCATCCCCGCTGCGTGTCCCCTCGGCGTAGATGATCAGCGAGAGCCCCTCGGAGACCAGCGCGCGCCAGCGCCGCAGGATGCCGCCGCGATCGGGATGACGCCGATCGACGAACAGATGCCCTCCGCGGCGCAGGTGCCAGCCGAGCACCGGAAACCGGGCGAGCGATTCCTTCGCGATGATCCGGATCTGGTAGGGCAGCGACGCGAAGATCACCGGCGTGTCGTAGATGCTCTGGTGGTTGGACACGAAGACGTACGTCGTGCCTGGCGTAATGCGCTCCAGGCCCTCGACGGCGACCCGCACGCCGGTCGTTTTGAGAATCAGCCACGACCAGGCGCGCGCGCAGCGATGCGCGAAGTATCCGCGCCGATCGAACAGGCTCGACACGATCGATGCGGCACCGAGAACGATCGTGTAGAGCGTGATCGCCGGTATGAGATAGAAGACCGTCCGCCACCAGTGATACGGGGGAACCTTCACAATTCACAATTGTAAATTGTGAATTGCTAGGTCTGTTGCGGGAGACCCGGCGCGGCCGGCGCGGCGGCCCGCGTGCGCTCGACCCGCTCGGGCGACGCAGCGGAGGCCGCCACCGGCGCGCTCGCACCCATTCCGGCTTCGATGTAGCGGCCGAAGATCATCTTGCCCGCCGTCGTCTGCAGCACGCTGGTGACGACGATGTCGATCGTCTTGCTGATCATCCTGCGCGCGTTGTCCACGACGACCATGGTGCCATCGTCCAGATAGGCGACGCCCTGGTTGTATTCCTTGCCTTCCTTCAGGATGAACACCTTCATGATCTCGCCCGGCAGCACGACCGGCTTGAGCGAGTTCGCCAGCTCGTTGACGTTGAGGACGTCGACGCCGCGCAGCTGCGCGACCTTGTTCAAGTTGAAATCGTTGGTGACGATTTTCCCCTGCAGCGCCCGCGCGAGCTCGATCAGCTTGAGATCGACCTCCTTCACTTCCGGGAAATCCATGTCCGAGATCGTCACCTCGATGCCCGACATCTTCTGGATCTTCTGAAGGATGTCGAGCCCCCGGCGGCCGCGGTTCCGCTTGAGCGAGTCCGCCGAGTCGGCGACGAGCTGCAGCTCCTTGAGCACGAACTGCGGGATGACGAGCGTGCCGTCGACGAAGCCGGTTTCGCAGACGTCGGCGACCCGGCCGTCGATGATCACGCTCGTGTCGAGAATCTTGTAGCGCCGCTGCGGCGCGGCCGCGCGGAACAGGCTCACCAGGCGTGCCGGCTCGAGCCACTCCCCCTGCCTGCCGCCAAGGACCAGCCCGAGATACGGCAGGACGATCAACACGAAGCTATGGAGAAACTCGACGCGGCGATCGCCGTTATCGGCCCAGAACAGGCCGGAAGTGATGAGGTGCGCGATGCCAAGGCCGACGGCGCACCCGATGAGCGCCCCGAATACGCGGGTGACGGCAGTCTCCCGGAGGCGGCTTTCGAACAGGACGACCAGGCCCGCCAGCGCGAGCCCAAAACCAACGTTTACGGCAATTCCGACCGCAAGCGGCTGGAGCAACGCGGCGGCGTAGGCCACCACGACGACGAACATGATCCGACCGAGCGCAAACCAGGCCATTGGGGCAACCCCCGTATGAATTGTGGCCGCCTGGATGAAGAAGTAAAAAGGAGCCGCGGCAAAAGCCCCGCGGAAAACATATCACCAATTGTCACGAAGCGCGCTAGCTCAATAACGCGTCGAGGGCCTGGCCGACCGTCCTGACTCCGACCAGCTCACATTCCCCCGCCAGCTGCCCCCGATCGGCGGGATCGATGTTGGCCTCGGGCATGAGGCAGCGGCGGAAGCCCATTTGGGCGGCTTCGCGAATGCGGAGGGGCGCCTGGGAAATGCCGCGGACTTCCCCCGCAAGACCGACTTCACCGAACATGGCAGTCGTTGGCGGAATCACGCGATTGCGGACGCTGGAGGCGATCGCCGCCAGGACGCCGAGGTCCGAGGCCGGTTCGTCCACCGTCATCCCCCCGGCGATGTTCACGAAGACGTCGTCGCCGACCAGATTCAGGCCGGCGCGCTTCTCGAGGACGGCGAGCAGGAGCGTGAGGCGCTGCTGGTCGATGCCGCTGGCCATGCGCCGCGCGTTGCCGAACGTGCTGGAGCTGACGAGCGCCTGCACCTCGACGAGAATCGGCCGCGACCCTTCCACCGAGCAGAGCACTGCCGATCCTGGAGCGTTGACCGGACGCTCCGCGAGGAACATCTTGGAGGGATTGGGCACGGGGCGCAGTCCCGTGGAGGTCATCTCGAACACGCCCAATTCGCTCGCCGCGCCGAATCGGTTCTTCACGGCGCGGACCACGCGATGCGAGTGGTGGCGCTCGCCTTCGAAATACAACACGGTGTCGACGACGTGCTCGAGAGCCTTCGGTCCGGCGAGGCTGCCATCCTTGGTGATGTGGCCGACGAGGAAGGTCGGGATGTTCTGCCCTTTCGCCGCGAAGAGCAGCTGCGTCGCCGCTTCACGTACCTGACCGATGCTGCCGGGCGCCGACTGGAACTTGAGAGAGAACACCGTCTGCACCGAGTCGACGATGATGAGCGCCGGCTTGATGCGGGCAATCTCTTCGAGGATTCGCTCGAGACACGTTTCGGCCAGCAGGTAGAGCGGCGCCTTGCCGACGTTGAGCCGTTCACCACGCGACTTGATCTGGTGCTCGGACTCCTCGCCGGAGCTGTACAGGACCGGGCCCGCGGAGTTGGCCATGTTCGCCGCCGCCTGGAGCAACAACGTCGACTTGCCGATACCCGGCTCTCCACCGAGCAAGATCAGCGATCCCGGCACGACGCCGCCGCCCAGCACCCGATCGAATTCGTCGATGCCGGTCGTGAGGCGCGAGTACTGCTCGATCTCGATATCGGCGTAGAGCTGCGCGGCGCCGGCCGTCCCGGCCATCGCGTATCTGTGCGGTCCGGCCGCGCCGCCACCGGCGCTGTCCGCCTGCACGCGCTCCTCGACCAGCGAGTTCCACGCACCGCAGTCCGCACAGCGGCCGAGCCATTTCGGCGACTGGGAGCCGCATTCCTGGCAGACGAAGACGGTGGAAGGACGCTTGGCCATACGGGAATCACGCAATCGGGTAATCGGGTGATCGGGTAATTGGGTAGTCGGGTAATTGATTGGTCAGATTGAGCGATGACCCGATTACCCAGATTACCGATTACCCGATTATCCAATCCTTACTCGTAGACGCGTTGGATCCTCGATCCAATCCTGCACAGGATCTCGTACGGGATCGTCCCGATCTGCGCGGCCATCTCGCGCACGTCGATGCGGTCCGCGCCCTGCGATCCGATGATCACGACCTCGTCACCCGGAGAAACGTCCAGCCCCGTGACGTCGGCCATCAGCATGTCCATGTTGACGGCGCCGACGATGGGCGCGCGGCGTCCCCGGATGAGAACCGATCCGCGTCCGGCGAGACGGAGATCGAGTCCGTCGGCGTATCCCGCCGGCACGATGGCGATCGTCGTCGGCTGCCCGGCGTGAAAGCGCATGCCGTAGCCGACGCCTTCGCCCACTCGAACTCCTTTGACCGCGACGACGCGGCTCGAGAGGGTCATGATCGGCGTCAACGCCAGAGTGGACGCGAGCGGAGGCGGGACGATGCCGTACAGGAGCAGACCGGGGCGGACGCGGTCGTACCACACTCTCGAGTCGCGCAGGAGCGCCGCGCTGTTGGCGGCATGCACGTATGGCGTGCCCGGCTCGCGGGCTCATGGTTCGACGGGCTCACCATGGGCGGTGGCGGGCTGGCCGTCGTCGCTCGTCCTGAGCCGTCGAAGGGCGAGCGCACGGTTCAGATCGGCGATCTCCGCCAGCGCATGCTCGAAACGCAGGCGCTGCTCCCCGAACAGCGGCGATTCCGGATCGTCGGCGGTGGCGAAGTGTGTGTAGACGGCGGCAAGCTCGAGGTTCGGGCTCGCGATGAGTCCGGGCAGCGTGCGTCGCAGGTTGTCGGCACGGAAGCCGAGCCGGTTCATGCCCGTGTCGAGCTTCAGGTGATAGCGCAGATGCTGCTTGTAGCGCGCGGCCGCCGACTGCACGGCCGTCGCGGCACCGGGCGTCGAGATCGTCGGCGTGAGCCTGGCGTCGAACAGGCCGTCGAGATCGCTGACGCTCAGCGCGCCGAACACCAGAATGCCGGCTTTCACGCCGGCCGCGCGCAACTCGACACCTTCTTCGATGTCCGCGCACGCCAGCAGATCGGCGCCCGCCGCCTCCAGTGCCAGCGCCACCTGTCGGGCGCCGTGGCCGTACGCGTTGGCTTTGACGACGGCGATGACGCCCGGCGCCCGCTCGCGTCCGCGCGCGAGGTACTGAACGATGTGACGGTAGTTCGATTTGAGCGCGTCCAGATCCACGCGCGCCACGGTCGGGCGGATCACACCGCGATCATACTTGAGTGCGGACGCCTACTCGCAGCGCAGCGCTTCGAGCGGATCCACGCCCGCGGCGCGGCGGGTGGGCACCCAGCACGCCAGCAGCGCGACCACGGCGAACAGCAGACCCATGACGGCGAGCGTCAGCGGATCGGCAGGGCTGACCTCGAACAGAAACGACTGCAGCACGCGCGACAATGCGACCGCGGCGACGATGCCCGACGCCACGCCGCCCGCGATCAGGCGCGACGCCTCACCGAGCACCAGCCACGAGATATCGCGACGGCCGGCGCCAATGGCGGCGCGGATCGCAATCTCCCTCCGGCGCGCGGCCACCGAGAGCGACAGCACGCCGTAGATGCCGACAAGCGTCAGCACGCTCGCCACCGCGGCAAAGCCAACGAGCAGCCGCATCGCGAACGTCCGCGACGCCAGCGACTCGCCGCGGATGTCGTCGAGCGTCCGCATGTTCTCGACCGCGGCCGTCGGATCGACGGCGCGAAGCTCGCGCCGTACCGGCCGCCATCACCGCTCGCGGATCGGCCGACGGTGCGACGACGAGATCCTTCGAGAACGCCGAGTTCTGCCAGAGCGAGAAATACACTTCCGGCTCCGGCGGCCTGGCGAGGTCGCCGGTGCGGCCGTTGGCGACGACGCCGACGATCTCCGAACGACCGGCCCGCTGCGCCCGCCCATCCAGATGTGCTTGCCGATGGCGCCGCCGCCCGGGAAGTAGCGATCGACCATCGCCTTGTTGACGACGGCGACGAGCGGCGCCTTGCGATCGTCGGTCGATCGCACGTCGCGGCCGTCGACAGCGGCATGCCGATGAGCGTGAAGTAGCCCGACGTGACCGCGCGAAGCGGAATGCGAGATCCGCTCGCCCGCGGTGCGCGCTTCCGGCTGTCCCTCGATGTCGATGTTGCCCGGCCAGCTGTTGCCGGTGAGCGGGACGCCCCACGCGAACGCGACGCGATCGACGCCGGGCAGCGCGGCGACGCGCTCGAGCGCGCGATGGTGGAAGTCGGCCCAGTCGCCGCGGACCGACGTCACCGTCGCGGTCATGATGTGATCGGTGCGATAGCCCGACGCCACATCCGCCAGCTTGCTCATCGTTCGAATCAGCAGGCCGGCGCCGACCAGCAGCGCCAGCGTCAGCGCCGTCTGGATCATCGTCACGCCGCGCAGCAGCCGCCGCTCGCCGCGGCCGGCGCTGCTCTTCGGCCCTCCGCTCTTGAGCACTTCGATCGGCGCCATGCGCGATGCGCGCAGCGCGGGCAGCGTCGCCGCCGTCACCGCCGCGACCACCGCCGAGCCAAGTCCCCACGCCAGCACCGGCCATCCGGTCGTGACCGCGTCGAGCCGGGGAATCGCGTGGCCGCCGATCGCCTTGAAGACGCGCACGATGCGCGAACGCCGAGCGCAACGCCCAGCGCGCCGCCGGCGACGCGCGAGCACGAGGCTCTCGATCGCGACCTGGCGGAACAGCGCGACGCGCCCGATGCCGAGCGCGCTGCGCACCGCGTACTCGTCCTGCCGCTGCAGTCCGCGGACCAGCAAGCAGCGCCGCGACGTTGCCGCATGCGATCAGCAGCACCAGCGCCGCCGCGCCGAGCAGCGGCAGCAGGATGCGGCGGCCGTCGCGGTTGAACTCGGCCGTCAGCGACTCGACACGCGGCGTCGTGTCGTCGAAGTCGCGGTCGGCCTGCCCCTGCGCGCGCGGCGAGCGCACGCAACTCGGTCTGCGCCTGTTCGACGGTCACGCCCGGACGCAGCCGCGCGACGAGCTCCCAGAACGGCGCTTTGAGCCTCGACGGGTTCGGCGCAGCCGGGCTGCCAGAAATCGACCGAGGCGTTGACGTTGTAGTTCGGCTCCTGCGATGCACCGGCGACGGCAGGAAGCGGACGCCCGGCGGCATCACGCCGATGATCGTCGGCGGCGTTTCCGTTCGGCTCATGCGCAGCGGCTTGCCGATGATGCGCGGATCGCCGTTGAACTTCCGCTGCCACGCAGTCGTAGCCGAGGACGATCACGCGGCGACCGGCGGATACTGCGCTTCCTTCTCGGCTGAAGGTGCGGCCGAGCAGCGGCTGAAGGCCGAGCACACGGAAGTAGTCGCCGCTCGACGACCATGCCCTCGAGCGACTCGCTGCCGACATCGTCGACCAGGAACGTGAACGTCCACGCGTAGCCGGCCAGCGATTCGAGGGACTTGGCTTCGGTGGCGCCACTCCGTCCATTGCGCGGCCGGCCAGCCGCGCGGAATGCGGCGACGCGGCCGTCGACGCGGGCGGCGGGAATCAGGATCGAGCTGCTGTGGATCGCGATACGGCGGCGGCGTCAGCAGGACGCCCTGAATCAGGCTGAATACGGCGGCGGTCGCGCCGATGCCAAGCGCCAGCGTCAGGATGGCGACGATGCTGAACGCGGGCTGCTTGCGGAGCAGACGAAGGGCGAATCGCAGGTCTGCCAGCATGGAACCGTGCTGCCTTTGACGGTGCCGGCTGGCAATCGGTTTGCCGCTTGCGACGTTAACGCCGCAGTGAAACGTCAGGCGCCGCCGGCGAGGTTTTCGAAGCGCGTGAATTCGCGGATGAACGCGAGCTTCACGACGCCGGTCGGGCCGTTGCGCTGCTTGGCGATGATCAGCTCGGCGACGCCTTGCGTATCCGTCGGCGGCTGACTCTTGTCCATGTACATGTCCTCGCGATAAATGAACGCGACGACATCGGCGTCCTGCTCGAGCGCGCCGGATTCCCGGAGATCGGACAACTGGGGCCGATGGTCCGAACGCGATTCGGGCGCGCGGCTCAACTGCGAGAGCAGCACAATCGGGACCCGAAGCTCCTTGGCCAGCCCCTTCAGGGACCGGGAGATGGAACCCAGCTCGAGGGTGCGGTTCTCGAACTTGCCGCGCCCCTGCATCAGCTGCACGTAGTCGATGATGACCATGTGCAGGCCGTGCTCGGCGGCGAGCCGCCGGCACTTGGCGCGCATCTCGAGCACGCCGATCGACGGCGTATCGTCGATGTAGATCTTGGCTTCGCTGAGCGTCCCGATCGCCTGCGACAGCCGCCCCCAGTCGCGCTCGCCGAGGAACCCGCCGCGCAGCCGGTGCGCGTCGATGCGCGCCTCGCCGGTGAGCATGCGCAGGAAGAGCTGTTCCTTGGACATCTCGAGGCTGAACACGCCGACCGTCATGTCGGTCTTGGTGCCGACGTGCTGGGCGATGTTCAGCACGAGGCTGGTCTTTCCCATCGACGGACGCGCGGCGATGATCACGAGGTCCGACGGCTGAAGCCCCGACGTCATCTCGTCGAGATCGGTGAAGCCGGTCGGCACGCCGGTGACGAGTTCCTTGCGCGAGTGCAGCTTCTCGATCGTGTCGAGGCTGCCCTGCGCCAGATCGCGAAGCGACACGAAGCCGTCGCGCACCTTGTCGTCGGCAATCGCGAAGATCGCGTGCTCGGCCTGGTCGAGGATGAGGTCCGCCTCGTCCTCGCCTGCGTACGCGGTCGCGAGAATCTTGTTGGCGGAGAAGATCAGGCTCCGGAGAGTCGCCTTCTCCTTGATGATCCGCGCGTAGTGCTCGACGTTGGTCGACCGCGGGACGCCGTCGATGAGGGCGGAGATATAGGCCGGTCCGCCGACCTCGTCCAGATCGCCCGTGCGGCCGAGCTCTTCCTTCAGCGTGACGAGGTCGATCGCATCGTTGCGCTCCGCGAGCTTGACCATCTTGTCGAAGATGCGGCGATGGGCGTCGCGAAAGAAGTCGTTGGAGTCGATGACCTCGGCCGCAAGGTTGAACGCATCGTTGTGCAGGAGGATGGCGCCGAGGACGGATCGCTCGGCCTCGAGGTTGTGCGGGAGCGTACGTTCGGCGACGGCGTTCAGGCATGAAGGAGAAGTTAGAAGTGAGAAGTAAGAAGGTAGAACGTAGAAATGAGAAATGCGCAACCCTCAAAAAAAGAAAACTCGAGGCCGGGCGATCGCCCAACCCCGAGTTTTTCTTCCGTCTTTCTATTTCCGACTTCCAGTTCTAACTTCTCACTTCAAACTTCTAACTTTTTGAAGCGCCTTCCGCGACCACCTTCACCTTGAGCGTGACCGTGACGTCGCGGTGCAGTTTGACCGGCACGTTGAATTCGCCGAGCTTCTTGATCGGATCGTGCAGCTGCACCTTGCGCCGATCGATGTCGAAGCCCTTGGCCGCCAGCGACTCGGCGACGTCGGCGTTGGTGACCGACCCGAACAGGGCGTCGGTTTCGCCGACCTTGCGCGCGATCTCGACCTCCACGTTGGCCAGGCGGTCGGCCACTGCCTGCGCGACCTTCTGCTCCTCGGCCTCTTGCGCGTCGAACTTCTCCTTCTCGCGCTCGATGACCTTCTTGTTGCCCTCGGTCGCCAGCAGGGCCATCTTGCGCGGCAGCAGGTAGTTGCGCGCGTAGCCGTCGGCGACTTTCACGAGGTCGCCGCGGCGGCCGAGGTTGTCGACGTGTTCTCGCAGAATGACTTCCATGTGCTTACTCCGTCACATACGGGATGAGCGCGATCTGCCGGGCGCGCTTGATCGCCGTCTGCAGCTTGCGCTGGTGCTTGGCGCACGTACCGGAAATGCGCCGCGGCAGAATCTTGCCGCGCTCGGGGACGAAGGGTCCGATGACCTTCACGTCCTTGTAGTTGATGTCGTCAATCTTGTCCGCGCAGAACTTGCAGACCTTGCGACGGCGAAACAGCGTGCGGCGCTGTCCCTTTTCCTTGTCGTTCGGCTTCTTGTCTCCGCCGCGGCCGCGTCCGCCGCCGCCCGATCGCCCTTGTCCGAATGGCATGGCCTAAACCTCCCCTACTTCGAATCGATCGTCGTCCTGGTCGTCCGGTTCGCCCGCGGGACGCCCCTCACCCGGCTGCCGCTGCGGCGGCAATCCGCGCTTCACGCGCCGGCGCTCCGAGTTGCTCCGCCGACGGGTCTGCACGGTGTCGACGACCTTCTTGTCCTCGTCCACGCGAACGATCATCTGGCGGATGACGATGTCCATCACCTTCAGCCGGCGATCGAGCTCCTTCATGAGCTCGCCGCTGCCGTTGATCGTCTGGAGGACGTAGTAGCCCTCTTTGTGCCGGGCGATTTCGTACGCCAGGCGCTTGCGGCCCCAGTTGTCGGTGCTGGCGATCTGCCCGTGCAGCCGCCCGACAATTTCTTCGATCTGGGTCTGGAGTTCGGCGACCTGCTGTTCGGTCGAATCCGGTGGGAGAATGTACACGAGCTCGTACTGTCGATCTGCCATTACTGCTCCTTCAGGACCCACCGCCGCCCAAGGGCTTCGGTGGGGCCACCATGCGGTGGCAAGGCCCAACTCTCTGGGCTATTCGGTTGTTGCCGGATCGCCGCCGTTGAACGCGTTCATCACCGCCTCGATCCCCGACGTGATGAACATCTCCGCCGCGTCGGCCGCCCGCGCCGTCATGCGCTCGGCCTCCGCCGCTTCGTCTTTCTCGAACCGCGAGAGCACGTGGTCCGCGAGGTTCCGCTGATCGGGTACCCCGTCCCGACGCCCATCCGCAGCCGCGCGAACTCGTCGCCGAGGTGCGCGATCACCGACTTCAGCCCGTTGTGCCCGCCCGCCGATCCCCGCTTGCGCGCCCGCAGCTTGCCGAGCGGCAGGTGGACCTCGTCGACGACGACGAGCAGGTCGGCGACGTCGAATCTTGAAATACCGCGCCAGCTCGCCGACCGCCTGGCCGCTCAGGTTCATGAACGTAAGCGGCTTCACCAGCAGGATGCTGTCGTCCGGCCGCCGCCACTTCGCGATCAGCGCCTCGGCCGGCGCCGACTCGAAGCCGACCGATGCCCGCCGCGCGAGCAGTGTCGACGACCTCGAAGCCGACGTTGTGCCGCGTGCCCTTGTACTGCGGACCCGGATTGCCGAGCCCGACAATCGCCTTCACGCCTATTTCTTCTTGTCGTCTTTCTTCTTGTCGTCCTTCTTGTCGCCCTCTTCCTCGTCCTTCTTGCCCTTCTTCATCACTTCGGGCTCGGCGGGCGTGGCAGTGGCGGCGGCCGCGGCATCAGCCGGCGCCGCGACCTCCTCGACCTTCGGCATGATCACGTGGACCAGCATGAGATCGGGCTCGCTGACCGCCTTGAATTTCGGATTCGTGACGACGTCGCGCACGCGGATGCCCTGGTGCAGCATCAGCTCGCTGACATCGACGTCGATGTGCTCGGGGATGTCCGCCGGCAGGACTTCGATCACCACCTCGCGGCGGATGAACTCGAGGACGCCGCCCTGCTGCTTGACGCCCTTCGGCTCGCCGTGCACGACGATCGGGATGGTCACCTGCAGCAGCTTGTCCATCGCGATCTTCAGGAAGTCGACGTGCAGGACCTCGTGCGTGATCGGGTCGAGCTGGAAATCCTTCACCAGGACCCGGTTGTCGCCGGCCCCGGCCAGCTTCAGCGAGATCAGGGTGTTCTGGCCGGACTCCGAGTGCAGGATCTTCAGCAGCGCTTTGGGCTGGACCGCGATCGGCGTCGCACCCTTGCCGTCGCCGCCGTAGAGCACACCGGGCACCTGGCCGCCGCGGCGCGTGCGCCGGGCTTCATTTTTTCCGAACGTGTCACGCGCCTGCGCTTCGAGTATCGCTTCCATGTCTTCCTCACAAAAGGGGCTTGGGGCTAGTCCCCGTCCCTACACAAACAACGACGAGACCGACGTCTCTTCGTGGATGCTCTTGATGGCCTGCCCGAGCAGCCGCGCCACGGACAGGACCACCACCTTGCTGCACGCCGCGCCGGCCGCCGACAGCGGAATCGTGTTGGTCACGATCAGCTTGTCGATCGGCGACTTCTCGATCCGTTCGATCGCCGGACCCGACAGCACGCCGTGCACCGCGCACGCGATGATCCGCGACGCGCCGTTCACCTTGAGCGCCGTCGCACCCTTGGTAATCGTGCCGGCGGTGTCGATGATGTCGTCCTGCAGGATGCAGGTTCGACCTTCGACGTCGCCGATCACGTTCATCACTTCCGCCGTCCCATCGTCGCTGCGCCGCTTGTCGATGATGGCGAGCTCGGCGTCGAGCCGCTTCGCGTACGCCCGCGCGCGTTCGGCGCCGCCCGCGTCCGGCGAGACCATCGTCAGCTTCGGATAGTCGAGCCGCGCGAGGTAATCGATGATCACCGGGGCCGCGAACAGGTGGTCGACCGGAATATCAAAGAATCCCTGAATCTGCGCCTTGTGCAGATCCATCGTCAGCACGCGGTTCGTCCCGGCCGCGCTCAACACGTTGGCGACGAGCTTGGCCGAAATCGGCACACGCGGCTTGTCCTTGCGATCCTGCCGCGCGTAGCCGTAATAGGGCAGCACCGCCGTGATGCGCGACGCCGACGATCGCTTGAACGCGTCAATCATGATCATCAGCTCCATCAGGTGCTGATCGACCGGATTGCTCGTCGGCTGGACGATGAACACGTCGGTTCCGCGGATGTTCTCGTCGATCTGGAACGAGACTTCCGAATCGGGAAACCGACGCAACCGAGCCTGCCCAAGGTTGACGCCCAGGAACGCCGCGATCTCGCGCGTGAGGTCCTGATGGGCGCTGCCCGAAAACACTTTCAGTTCGCCAAACCCGGTCGCCATGAAGGGATCACCCATCGGACCTGCAACAGCCCCCCGCGAGTTGGCTGGGGCGGAAGGATTCGAACCTTCGAATACGGGATCCAAAGACCCGCGCCTTACCACTTGGCGACGCCCCACTAAATTCCCGCGCCTATCCCGTAATTGAAGAAGCTGACTTCAGGAGTGGCCTAAAGCATGCGGCGCAAACAGTGAGTTTATCCGATGGGCTTATGTGGCGGCAAGTCTTTGGTACGTCTGCCGGTTGAGCGTCCTCGTCAACAGCGTGCGAAAGGAGCGGGCCGACAGCCGCGCCGCCGCGGCCGCAGCCGGTTGACGCGATGAAAACAGGCCGAATACCGCCGAGCCGCTGCCGGACATGGCGGCCTGCGTCGCGCCGCCGCGGCGAAGTGCCGAAATGATACGCGCGATCTCAGGGTGGTGCGCGGCCACCGGCGCTTCGAGATCGTTGACCATCTCACTCGCTGCCGGATCTCCGCTCGCAGCCTTCCTGGACGAACCGCCTTTGATTGGCGCCAGGCCTCCCGCGTGCTTCGCGGCGTCGAACCATCCGAAGGCGTCCCTGGTGCTGACGCCGAAGGCGGGGATCACCAGCACGACCCATGCGGACGCGGGTTCACGCAGCGGGAACAGCAGGTCGCCGCGCTCCAATCCGAGCGCGGTGCCCCCTTCGAGAAAATACGGGACGTCGGCGCCCAGGGCCGCGGCTTCGGCGCGCACTTTCGCATCGCCGACGCGCCATCGCTTCGCCAGGACGCGCAGCGTCGCCGCCGCATCGCTGCTGCCGCCGCCCAGTCCCGCCTGCATCGGAACGCGCTTGCGGAGATGGATGGCCAGCCCGCGCGGCGCGCCGCGGCGTCCCGCGGCGGCCCACATCCGCGCGGCCGCGCGAGCCACGAGGTTCGAATCGTCGGCGGGGCACGCCGGATCGTCGCACGTGAGCTCGAACGCTCCGCGCACGGGACGAATGGTCAACGTGTCGTGGAGCGCGATCGACTGAAAGATCGTCCGCAGCTCGTGGTAGCCGTCGGCGCGCGTGCCAAGCACGCGCAGCGATCGGTTAATTTTCGCGAACGCCCGGACGCGCATGTCGGAGCTCATCGAGGGTGATCGGTTTGGCGGACCGCGGAACGTCGACCTTGAACACGTCGTCGCCGAGCGGCACGTTCGTCTCGACCTGGGACAAGGCGAGCGTCACATCGAACGCCGCAGCGGCGTCGCGATCGCCCGCCACGCTCGTGACGCGCATCGCGCGCGGCAGTCCATTGAGCGGATCGCGGTAGTCGACACGCCACGCGCGGCGGACGACCGACACCAGCTGCCAGGGTTCGCTCGCGCCCGCGCGGTGCAGGTACAGGGCGCCGCCGGTCGAATCGTGGACCAGTCTCCAATCGGCGCCGAGTTCGCGCCCGTCCGCGGCAGCCGCCGCCGGTGCGCAGCCTGTCAGCACCGCGTGCAGGTCCGCCGCACCCAGCGGGACACCGGTGACGGCGTCGAGTACCTCCGCGGATCGGCCGTGTTGAAGCACGCGATCGTCGCGCGGCAGCAGCAGCGTCGCTTCGTCGTTGCTGGCAGCGAGGATGAAAATCGGTGGACCGAAGGGGGCGACGGCCTCGAGACGGGCAGAGGCGGGCGCCGCGACGCCCACCGAGAGGCGAACGCGAAAGCGCTGACCGCTCACCTTCCCGCTGGCCGCGACTTCCGCCGTCAGTGTCCGGATGCCGGCGCACGCCGCGGTCGCCTGCTTCAGCGCGTCACCGGCATCGGCGGCCGGTGCGCCGGGCCCCGCCGGCAGTTTCATCAGCGGCGCGCCACAGGACGTTGTCAAAGGCGCGACAACACAAAGGACACAAAGGACACGACGGAAAAACGCCGCGCTCACTTCTTGGGAAGCTTCTGCTTCGCGGCCTTGATCTTCTTGTCGACGTCGGCCTTGTCGATCGAGTCGCCGTCGCCGGCGAGCGCGCGCGTCCAGGCGGCGATCGCCTCGTCGTAGCGTCCCAGCTTGAACAGCACCTGGCCGTAGTGCTCCTGAATCACGGAGTTGGTCTTGAGCTGTTCGGCGGCGCGTTTCAGGTTGGTCTCGGCCAGATCGAGCTTGTCCGCCTTGAAGTACGCCCACCCGAGGCTGTCGAGATACGACGGGTTCTCGGGCTCGACCTGCAGCGCCCTCTTCAGATAGCCCACCGATTCGTCGAGACGTTCGCCCCGCTCGGCGAGCATGTAGCCCAGATAGTTGAGCGCGATGGCGTTCTCCGGATCGCGCGCAAGAACCTGGCGGAACGCCGACTCCGCTTCCGCAAACTTCTTCTGCTTGTCGAACGTCGATCCCAGCTCGAACGCGATGCCATCATCGGACGGGAACTTGGCCTGGGCGTCCTGCAGCACCTTCACCGCCTGAACGCCGCGGTCCGCGTCGGAGTACGCCTGCGCGAGCGAGATATACGCGACCGGGTCGTCCTCGTGGTGCTTGACCGCCTCCTCCAGCAGCGCGATGCCCTGATCGGCCTTGCCGTTCTGGCGGAGCGCCTGCGCCTGGAGCCGCGTCAACCGCAAATCGTTCGGGTGCTGCGACAGCGCCGATTTCGCCGCGTCGACTGCCGCGGCGTACCTCTTCGCGGCGATGTTCGCTTCGACCAGATAGCCGGCCACCGCAGGATCGTCCGGCGAGAGCTTGCGGGCTTCCTCGAACGACGCGATCGCCTTGTCGTGCTGCCCGATCTCCTGATACGCAAACCCGAGATGCGGGAGCAGGATGCTGGCGTCGAACGAGGCGTCCCCCTTGCCCCGGTTCGCGGCGATGACCGGCGCGAGCTCGTCGACCACCGCCTGGTACTCGCGGCGTCCCTCGAGCGCTTCCGCCAGCGCGTAGTAGCCCCATGGGACTCCGGTTGTTCTGCGCGATGACCTTTCGCGCGGACGCCTCGGCTTCCTTGAACTCGCCGAGCCTGCGCTGCGCCTGCGACAACAGATACAGCGTGCGGGGGTCGGGCGTGCGCGCTGCGCCGGCGATCTCCGCCAGCGCCGTACGCGCCTTCTCGATGTTCGCGCGGCCGCCGACGTTCATCAGCGCGGATGCATACCGCATTTTCATCGCCTGATCGCGCGGTGTGCGCTGCAGTGCGCGCGCGTAGGCGTCGGCCGCATCGGACCAGCGATGCTCGCGCTCGTAGAAATCGGCGAGCGCCGGCAGCAATCGCGGATCGCCGGCCGTCCTCTCCTCGAGCCACGCGATCGCGTCGCGGCTCCGCCCGGCGCCGGCGTACGCCTCGACCAGCATCACCGGGCCGTCCTGCCAGCCGGGCTCCTGGTTCACGAGATCGGTCAGCAGCGGAATCGCCTTGTCGTACGCGTTGCTTTTCACGTACAAGCGCGCGAGCGTCGCGCGCACGTTCGGATCGGATTCGGCGGTGGCGCCTTCGAGCGCGAGCTCGAAATGATGAATCGCCTTCTTCAGGTTGTCGTCGGCCTGGTTCGCGCCACGTGCCACCCTGAGTGCTTTCCGACAGCGCGGCGTACACCGTGCCGAGCACGCGGTTGGCCTCCCGGTTGGACGGCGCGATCTTCAAGGCGGCGTCGGCGGCCGCCATCGCCTCTTGCACCTTGCTCTGCTTCAGATACAGCCCGGCGAGCTGCGCCGGAATTTCGGCCGCAGTCGGATCCAGTTCCATCGCTCGCTTGTACGCGGCGATCGCGGCGGTCTCGTCCTCGTTTTCCTCGAAGCGATGGCCGAGCAGGAACTGCGCGTATGCGTCGGCGATTTTCTCGGACGCCTGCGGCGTGGGAGTCGCGGGCCGCTGGCCGCGTGCCGCGCCCTGCATTTCGGCGCGCGCGTCGGCCGCGAAGGAAATCGAGACCACGCACGCCGCAATGAGAACTGCGAGCTTCATGCCTCGAATTGTTCCACAAAAGCTGCAAGGTGTCATATATTCGGGGCATGCCCGTCGACCAGGAACTGCTCGAGATTCTGGCCTGTCCCAACTGCAAAACGCCGGTGACGCTGGTCAAGAATGGCGCCGCGCTCAAGTGCGGGACTTGCAAGCGGGTGTATCCGATCAAGGACGACATTCCCGTCATGCTGATCGACGAAGCCACAATCGAAGAGTGAATTGGATAATTGGGTAATCGAGTCATCGGGTAATCGATTACCCCATTACCCGATTATTCAATTACCCGATGCGTATTCTCCTAGTCCGCCTCAGGCAGATTGGTGACGTCGTCTTCACCACCCCCGCCGTTCGCGCCATCCACGAGCATTTTCCCGACGCGATCCTCAGCTATATCGTTGAACCATCGGCCGCGCCGATCGTCGTCCACAATCCGCACCTCCAGGAAGTCATCGTGGCTCCGAGGCGCCCGGGGTTGCGGGGCCTGATCGACGACCTGGCGCTGGCCAGACGCTTGCGGGCGAGCCGCTTCGATCTGGCGATCGATTTCCATGGCGGCCCTCGAGCCTCCCTGCTGACCTGGCTGAGCGGCGCACGGCGCCGGATCGGCTACCGGATCGCCGGACGAAGCTGGATGTACACGACGCGGATTGCAAGGCCCCGCGCGCTGCGCCCGCGGCATTCCGTCGAGAATCAGTGGGACCTGCTCGCGCCGCTCGGCATTGCGCCGCCAGACCGCTCGCGTTTTCCCGTCGAGATGCCGGCCGACGCCGCCGTCGCCGCGGCGGTCGGCGATCGCCTGGCCCGTGCCGGCGTCGCCGACGACGATCGATTGATCGTCATCCATGTGAGCGCGGGAAATCCGTTCCGGCGGTGGCCGGCGACGTCGTTCGTCGAACTGGCCGTTGCGCTGGCCGCCGCAGACCCGCGGCGGCGCGTCGTCGTCACGTCAGGACCGTCCGAGCGTGACGCGGCCGATCGGGTGATCGCCGACGCACGAGCGCGATTGCGCGACGGACGAGGAGGCGACGTGCTGTCCTGCGGCGAGTTTTCGCTGGCGGAACTTCGCGCGCTGCTCGACCGCGCGGCGCTCTACATCGGCGGCGACAGCGGCCCGCTGCACGTCGCGGCGACGACGGGCGTACCGATCGTCGGGTTGTACGGGCCGACGTTGCCCGCGCGGTCCGCGCCATGGCGCGGCGCCGAGTGGATCACCGAATCGGTGGACGCGGGGGAATTGCCGTGCCGTCCCTGCAATCAGCGGGTCTGTGAGCCTGGCGATTTCCGCTGCCTGACATTCATAAAGCCGGCGCAAGTGCTCGATGCGGCAGAGCGCGCGCTGGGCCGGACGCAAGCACCGCTCACAGGGTCCGGCTAAAGCCGGACACTACCTTTACGTTCCTGCGGACACCACCTTTACGTACGTAGTGTCCGCCTTCAGGCGGACTGCGCACGCGACGACGCGAACGGCGCCTGCTGCGGGTTAAGATGAAGAGCGTGAACGACGCCATCGCGCTCGACGCCCCGCACCAGGCCGACCGCCTCAGCCTCGAACAGGCGGGCGCGCTGGCGCTCTTCGGCATGGCGGGCGCGGTCCAGTTCTCGATTGCCGCCGCGCAGATCCTGCTGGGTATCGCCCTCATCTGCTGGATCACGCTCCTCGTCGTCCGGCGCGAGCGTTTCGAGGCGCCGGGTTTTTTCTGGCCGATGCTCGCGTACGGCGGCGCGACGATCATCTCGGCTGCCCTGTCGCCTGATCCCCGCACGAGCCTCGTCGATTGCAAACAGCTCGTGCTGTTTCTGGTCGTTCCGATCGTCTACCGCTTCGTCGGCGGCTCGCGGCCGCACACGCTGATCACCGTCGTCATCACCTGCGCCGCCGTCAGCGCCGTGTTTGGCATCGTGCAGTACGGCATCCTCCATTACGACAACCTCGGGCAGCGCCCGCAGGGCACGCTCGGCCACTGGATGACCTACTCCGGCCTGCTGATGATCGTCATCGGCGTCGCCGTCGCACGGCTGGTCTTCGGCACGAGCGATCGAACGTGGGCGGCGCTCGTGCTGCCTGCTCTCGGCGTCGCGGTTGCGCTGACCTTCACGCGCGGCGCGGCGGTCGGCGCCTGCGCTGCCGTCGCGCTGCTCTTCGCGCTGAAGGACTTCCGGTTGTTCGCCGTCCTGCCGATCCTGCTCGCGATCGGCATCGCGATCGCGCCGGGACAAATCGCCAGACGTTACGCCTCGATGTTCAACATGAACGACCCGACCGTCCACGATCGGTACACGATGCTGCACATCGGCGAACGGATGATCGCCGCGCATCCGCTCACCGGCGTCGGGCCCAACATGGTCCAGCGGCTCTACGTCGACTTCAAAGGATCGGATTCGCTGGTCGGTCCGGACGGCGTGACCCACATCAATCCTCATCTGCACAACGACTTTCTACAGATTGCGGCCGAGCGCGGCCTTCCGGCGCTCGCGCTGTGGATCTGGTTCATCGTCGCGCTCTTGCGCGACCAGTGGAAACGCTTCCACGCCGGACAACGCGAACTGGCCGCGACGGCCATGGCCACGGTCGTCGCGCTGCTCACGGCCGGCCTCTTCGAATACAACTTCGGCGACTCCGAAGTGTTGATGCTGTTCCTCACGATCGTCACACTGTCAGCCGCCGCGGCCCGTCCAACCACCTGATGACGCTGCCGCCGATCGACGCCGGCCGCGCGCGCGATCTCATCGGGCGCTTCTCCGGACTCCCCGTGCTCGTCGTCGGCGACGCCATGCTCGATCGCTTCATCGTCGGCCGCGTGACGCGGATCTCGCCCGAAGCCCCGGTACCCATCGTGCGGTTCGAGTCGGAACACTCGCGTCTGGGCGGCGCCGCCAACGTGGCCAACAATATCGCGACGCTCGGCGGCCGCCCGCGGCTCGTGGCGCTGGTCGGCGCCGACGCCGCAGCGTCGCGGCTTCGCGAACTGCTCGGCGCAGCGGGCATCGCCATCGACGGCCTTGTCGAGGACCCGGAGAGGCCAACGACCGAGAAGGTACGGGTGGTCACCGAACGCAATCAGCAGGTGGCGCGGATCGATTACGAGCGCGATGCCGATGCCGGCGGCGGCGTCGAACGTGCCATCGCCGCGCAAGTCGCACGCCTGGCCGCCGGCGCGAAAGCGTGGCTCGTCTCCGACTACCTGAAAGGCGCCGTCACACGATCCGTCATCGAGACGCTCCTTCAGGACCGAAGCAGTGAAGCTATCGCCGCGACTGGTCGAACACCGTTGATCGTCGATCCGAAAATCCCGCACCTGTCCTGCTACGCGGGAGCGACGATCGTCACGCCGAATCATCATGAAGCCGAAGTGGCTACTCACCTGCGCGTGCGCTCGGACGAGGAGGCGCGGCAGGCGGCGCGCGACTTCAGGCAGCGTGCGCAATGCGAAGCCGTGCTGATCACGCGCGGAGAGCACGGCATGTGGCTGTCGGATCAGGACGTCGACGGATCGATCCCGGCAGTGGCCCGCGAGGTGTCGGATGTGACCGGCGCCGGCGACACGGTCGCCGCGGTCCTGTCGCTCGCGCTCGCCGCCGGTGGCACGCTGGCGGAAGCGGCAATGCTGGCCAATCAGGCCGCCGGCATCGTCGTCGGCAAGTTCGGTCCGGCGACGCTGACCGCCGACGAACTCGCCGCGACCTTCTAGTCCGCAATTTGCAATCAGCAATTTGCAATTTCAGAACGGGCTATAGACCCCCATCACGTTCATCGTCCCCTTGTCGTCGTAGACCGCCCGCTGAAAACGTCCAGTCCACTTGTCGTAGACGACGATACTCAGCGTCGATGTCTCGCGGACCTCGCGCCACTCATAGCGCGGGAGGAACGCGTGCGCAAAAATCGCCGCGACGATCGCGCCCAGCAGCGCCCACCACCATGCGTCGTTTTTGGTCATAGAGCCTCGTATATACAGGCGTTTTCCATTCCGGTAGTGCAGGCCTTCAGGCCTGCCGGCGCGGCGGACCTAAAGGTCCGCACTACGTCACACGAAAAACGCCTAGTGCCTGAAATGGCGCATGCCGGTGACCACCATCGCGAGGCCGTGCTCATCGGCGGCCGCGATCACTTCCGCGTCGCGGATTGAGCCTCCCGGCTGGACGACCGCGGTGGCGCCGGCCTTTGCGACGGCGTCGAGGCCGTCACGGAACGGAAAATACGCATCCGACGCGGACGCGGAGCCGGCGAGCGAACGGCCCGCCGCCGTGGCTTTCATCACGGCGACGTTCACGGCATCGACGCGGCTCATCTGACCCGCGCCGATCGCGAGCGTGGCGGTCGCGTTCGTGAAAATCACCGCGTTCGATTTCACGTGCGCGCAGATCCGCCACGCAAATCGCAACGCCTCCCATTCCTCCGGCGACGGCTGACGTTTCGTCACGACGCGCAGTCCGTTGGGAAGATCGGCGGGGGTCCAGGGCTGGTGCGCCTCCGCCACGACATCGCGCTCCTGCGCCAGCATCGCACCGAGAATCGATCGGACGTCCACGCCGCCTCGCAACGCGTCGAAGGCGGCGGTCACGACGCGCATGTTCGCTTTCTTCGCGAGGACCTCGCGCGCATCGGCGTCCACCGACGGCGCGATGACCGCCTCGATGAAGGTCGAGACGATCGCTTCGGCCGCCCGCCGATCGATCGGGCGGTTCAGCGCGACGATGCCTCCGAAGGCCGCCAGGCTATCGGCCTCGCGGGCGCGGAGGTACGCGTCGGCGGCCGAATCGCCGATGGCGGCGCCACATGGGTTGGTGTGCTTGATCACGACGGCCGCCGGCTCGGTGAACTCGAGCGCGATCCGCGCCGCTGCGTCGAGATCGAGCAGATTCGTGTACGACAGTTCCTTGCCTTGAAGAATCGCCGGCGAGGCCGAGGCCCGCCGGACCGACGGACGCACCGGCCGACCTGTCCCGGTACCATGCCGCCTTTTGATGCGGGTTCTCGCCGTAGCGGAGATCGCGGATTTTCTTCAGGGAAAGATCGACGTGTTTCAGCCGAGCGCCGCACCGGGGGACGACAAGGGGGCCTGCCGCTCGAAGCGTTCGCCTTCCACGACCACCGTCGCGAGGGTCGCCGCGATCGTCGTGTCGTATGCAGCCGTGTGCGAGAGCGCTTTCCGCATCAGGTCGAAGCGGAATGCCAGGCTCGGCGTGCCGTCCAGCGCCGCCACCAGCGGACCGTAATCTGCGGGATCGACGACGACGAGGACACCGCGGAAATTCTTGGCGGCCGCCCGCACGAGCGACGGCCCGCCGATGTCGATCTCCTCGATCAAGCGCGTCGAACGGCGTCGACGGGTTCGCCGCGGCCTTCGCGAACGGGTACAGGTTGACGACGACGATGTCGACCAGGCCGATGCCGTGTTCGGCCAGCGCCTCCAGATCGTCCGGACGGTCCCGGCGCGCAAGAATGCCGCCGTGCAGCGCCGGATGCAGTGTTTTGACGCGCCCGTCCATCATTTCCGGGAAGCCGGTGAGATCGGACACGCCCGTTACCGCGAGACCGGCCTCGGAGAGCACGCGAGCCGTCCCGCCCGTGGAGATCAGTTCAAATCCGCGCGCCGCCAGATCGCGGCCCAGGTCGGCGATACCGGTTTTGTCAGAGACGCTCAGCAGGGCTCTTGGCATAATGTGGAAAGTTCAGTATTATCTCTGCGGACGCCGGGCGGGCCTGGCGCCGTAAGGGAAAGGCCGCACAACGCGGCCTTTTTTTTTGTTCAAAGACGCGGTATCGCGTCACAGCAAGCAGGAAATAGAACGATGCGTATCACAGGCAAGGTCAAGTGGTTCAACAACGCCAAAGGCTACGGGTTCATTGAACGCGACGGAGGCAGCGACGTCTTCGTGCACTACTCGGCCATTCAAGGCGACGGCTTCCGTTCGCTCGAGGAAGGCCAGGCGGTGGAGTTCGAAATCGTCGACGGCCCCAAGGGCCCGCAGGCCGGGAACGTCACCAAGATCTAGCCGCTTTACAGGGCTAAGGGCGAAGGGTGCCGGGCAGACGCTGCCTTGAGCCCTTTGCTCTTGGCCCTTCCGCATCGTTCTACTCACTCACACCCTTCAGCGCTCGCGCCGTAAAGCTCACCTTTCCGCCCTTCACCGCCACGCGGAACGCGACCTCCGACGATCCGGTGTCGCGCAGCTTCTTCACCTGGCTCTTCACCAACTCCGCAAACTTGTGGAACGGCGGTGCGTCGCCGCCGACTTCGCGCCGCGCTTCGGCCAGCGACTCGTACAACTCGGTCAGCTTGTCGATCTCGCGCAGCGGATCGCGGAAGGACGACACGTGCAGGATCCGGTCGCCGGGATCTTTTTTCGTGGCCTCGACCGGACGCTTCTGAGCGAACGGGCCAGGCCGCCCCTCTTCACGCGCGCGCAGCCCGCGATCCCAGAGATCGATGAACGTGGCGTATCGCGACTGCACGGTGCGTGAAGCGGAAGCGATCGCCGGTGTTCGGGATGTGCCCGCGATCGAGCTGTTTCACGAGCGCTTCGACACGGGCACGCGTCTCCCACGGCGGCTTCGGGAGCCGGCCGGAGAAGAACATGTTGTACTCGGCCTCGAGCTGTTTCAGGTCGGCTTCGAGTCGCGTCAGGTCGCGATCGATGGTTGAGGGAGGCACGCGATCCTACCTCGGTATGAGAAACCAGACGAGCGGGAGCCAGAGCTCACGCGCATACGGGACAGGCCGATCGTCGATGAGCACTTCGGTGGCATCCGACTCGCCGACGATCTGAAACAGGTCGCGCAGAGATTGCGCGTCGCTCGACCAGAACCTGGCGCGATAGCGCAGCGCGGTGCCCGTGCCCGTTTCGCGGAATTCCGCGGAGGCGCGTGCGATCGCGAGGGCGGCTGGGAACGCCGGCGCGTCGAGCGCCGGAAAGACCAGCGTGATCGAGAACGGGCGTTTCTGCGCGCCGAAGAGCGCCTCGTACAGATCGGGATCCAGCGCCGCGAGTTCGGCGGCGGTTGGCTGCTCGGGCAGTTCGGCGTACGGCCAGAAACGCTCGAGCGGTCTGTATTTGGGCGGATCCTCAGTCATGAGGGCGATGACATAGTATTGCAGAATTGCAGGACTGAAGGATTGCCGGATTGCAGGAAGGGAAGGATAAAGGGGCCATTGAGACCTTTCCTTTTTGCAATGCCGCGATCCTGCGATCCTGCAATTCTGCAATGTCTGATTTCAGATTGATTCCGTCGATCGAGCTGATGCGACAGCGGCCGTCGGTGCGCGCGCTCGAGATCCGCTTTGGCCCCGACGCCACCGTCGCCGCGTTGCGGGCGGCCGCAGCCGATGTACGAGCCGCCATTGCCGGAGGCGATTCAGAGCTTTTGACCGAAGCCGCTGTTGTCGGGACGCGTGGAAGCCGCGGTCGCGATACAGCTCAGCGACGCATTCCGGCCGTCGTTGCAGCCTGTGATCAATGCGACGGGGGTCATCATTCATACGAACCTCGGCCGAGCGCCGCTCGCGGAATCAGCCATCGATCGAGTCTCCGAGGTAGCTCGAGGTTATTCGTCGCTCGAATACGACCTGGCGCGTGGGGCCCGCGGCAAGCGCGACGTGCACGCGGAAGCGCTGCTGTGCCGCCTCACCGGCGCAGAAGCGGCCATCGTCGTCAACAACAACGCGGCGGCGACCATGCTCATGCTGGCTGCGCTGGCGGCGGGACGTGAGGTCATCGTGTCGCGCGGTGAGCTGGTCGAAATCGGCGGCGGCTTCCGGGTTCCCGACGTGATGGCGCAGTCGGGCGCGATCCTGCGCGAGGTCGGCACGACGAACAAGACGAGGGGGGCAGACTATGGCGCCGCGATCAGTGCGCATACCGCACTCATCCTGCGCGTCCACCCGTCAAATTTTCGGATCGAAGGGTTCACCGAACGGCCGTCTCTGGCGGATCTCGTCGCGCTCGGCAAGAAATTCAACGTCCCCGTCGCCGAGGATCTCGGAAGCGGCCACCTGGGTGGTGATCCGGGCCTTATTGAGGGTCAGACCCGGGTCAGACCCTGGTCTGACCCTGTTGGAGCGGAACCCGTGGTTGGCGACTCGATTCGGGCCGGGGTTGACGCCTGCTGCTTCAGCGGAGACAAGCTCCTCGGCGGACCGCAGGCGGGCATCATCGTCGGACGTTCTGCGCTGATTGCACGGATGCGCGCGCATCCGCTGATGCGCGCGCTGCGCGTGGACAAAATGACCTACGCCGCTCTCGAAGCGACGCTCGTCGAGTACGCGGCCG
Organism: uncultured Acidobacteriota bacterium; assembly: GCA_963794305.1. Taxonomy (GTDB): domain Bacteria; phylum Acidobacteriota; class Vicinamibacteria; order Vicinamibacterales; family CAVVIG01; genus CAVQFC01. The sequence goes on from CAWCDQ010000044.1 coordinate 33,905, forward strand.
GACGGGCGACGACGACGGTGCCGGTGCAGCGGATGCTGACTGCCGGCGCAGACGAGATCCGCGCACGCGCAGACGCGCTGACGTCGACGCTCGGCGCGGTGAGCGGCTGGCACTGCGACGTCGTGCCGGGCATGTCAGCGATCGGCGGCGGCAGCGCCGCCGGCGTGGAACTCCCGACATGGCTTGCCGCGATTGCGAAAGATGCGCTGTCCGCCGACGCGCTCGAGACGCAACTGCGTCTCCAGACGCCGCCGGTAGTCGGCAGGATCGAGGACGGCCGGGTCGTGCTCGATTTGCGCACCGTTCTTCCCTCACAAGACGCGCTCCTCGTGGCACTTCTCAGCGATCTGTAACGTTCCGATCGCTGCCAATCTGGGCACGAGGAACACCCTCGGGCGCGAAGCCGCCTATAATCCGCCGCATGAGTCGACGGCTTCGCGTCCTCGTGCATTCGGGTTGCCTGACACTTTTCCTCACGCCGGTCGCGTTCGCACAGACGCGGCCGGCGGCCGGCCCTTCCGACCTGGCAACAGGTCAACGCATCTTCGACGCGCAATGCGCGTGGTGCCACGGCAACGGCGGCGACGGCGGCGCCGGACCGAATCTCCACGGCAAGCTGCTTCACGCCACCACCACTGGCTCGATCGTCGACATCATCAACAAGGGAATCCCAGGGACGGACATGCCGTCGTTCCGCCTCACCGAGCGGGAGACGCGCCAGACGGCAACCTACGTCATGTCGCTCTCGCGTACCTCCGCGCGACCCGGTCCGGGCAACGCGGAGCGCGGCGGCGCGCTGTATCAGTCGAACGGCTGCGGCTCGTGCCACGTGGTCGAGGGGCGCGGCGGCATTCTCGGTCCCGAGCTGACCGGCATCGGCGGACGCCGCGGCTCCGTCTATCTCCGCGAGGCCATCGTCAAGCCCGCGGCGTCACATCCACCCGGCTACCTCGTCGTCCGTGCGGTACCAGCGAGCGGCGCCGAGATTCGCGGCATTCGTGTCAACGAAGACGTGTTCTGGATCACCATCCGCGATGCCGGCGGTACGGTGCACACGCTTCAGAAATCCGACCTGTCGCGAATCGATCGCGAGCTCGAGGGAACGCTGATGCCGTCGTACGAATCGAGGCTGTCGGCGCCGCAGGTCGACGATCTGGTCGCCTACCTGGCGACACTGCGAGGTGCAAAATGACGATTGGCGCCCGCCCGGCTTCAACACTTCTGCTGCTCGTCGCGCTGTCGGCCGTTCCGCTGCTGGCGCAGGACGGCCAGTGGCTGATGTACTCGGGCACGTACAGCTCGCACCGGTTCTCTCCGCTGACGCAGATCACCACCGACAACGTCTCGAAGCTGCGCCCCGCGTGGGTCTACCAGCCGCCGGGCACCGGCTCGGTCGAGTCGACGCCGGTCGTCGTCAACGGCGTGATGTACGTCACGTCTGGTCCGACGATGGTGGCGGCGCTCGATCTGAAGAGCGGCAAGCCGCTGTGGGAATGGACGCGGCCGATCGCGCCGAGCGTGCTGAACCTCGGGTTCCCGCGCGTCAATCGGGGCGTGGCCGTGCTCGACAACATGGTCTACGTCGGGACGCTCGACGGCTATCTCTTCGCGCTCGACGCCCGCGCCGGCATCGAGCGCTGGTCGGTGCACGTCGGCGAGAACACGGTCGGCCACTCGATCACCGCCGCACCGCTCGTCGTCGACGACAAAGTGATCGTCGGCATCAGCGGAGGCGAAGCCGGCATCCGCGGCTTTCTCGATGCCTACGACGCGAAGACCGGAAAACAGGCGTGGCGGTTCTACACGATTCCGTCACCCGGCGAGCCCGGCAGCGAAGGCGTGGCCCGGCGACAGCTGGGTGCACGGCGGCGGCGCGACCTGGCTGACCGGCTCGTACGATCCGGCGCTGAAGCTGCTCTACTGGGGCACCGGCAATCCCGGGCCCGACTGGAACGGCGACTCGCGCAAGGGCGACAACCTCTACACCTCGTCGCTGGTCGCGATCGACGTCGACACCGGCAAGCCGCGATGGCATTTCCAGTTCACGCCCCACGATGTGCACGACTGGGACGCCAACCAGATTCCGGTGCTGGTCGACACGCAGGTGGGCGGACGCCCGCGGCAGCTGGTCGTCACCGCCAACCGCAACGGCTTCTACTACGCGCTCGATCGAAAAACCGGCGAGTTCGTGTTCGGCACGCCGTACGCAAAGCAGACCTGGGCCAAAGGGCTCGACGACCGCGGCCGGCCGATCGAGATTCCCGGCATGGAGCCGTCCGAGAAAGGCACGCTCGTGTATCCGAGCCTGCAGGGATCGACCAACTGGGCGAGCCCGTCGTACAGTCCGGCGACCGACATGCTGTACGTCCCCGTGCGCGAGATGGGATCGGTCTACTACAAGACCGGCGTCGAGTACAAGCCAGGCACCTACTACACCGGCGGCAGCGAGAAGCGGCTGGACGAGGAATCGTGGGGCGCGGTGCGCGCGCTCGACGTGAAGACCGGCAAGCAGGCGTGGGACTTCAAGCTGCCGACGCCGACGTGGGCTGGCGTGATGGCGACTGCGGGAGGCCTCGTCTTCAGCGGATCGAACGAGGGCAACTTCTTCGCGCTCGACGCGAAGAGCGGCAAGCCGCTCTGGCAGTTCCAAACCGGCGGCGCGATCCGATCGGGCCCGATGTCGTACGCGGTCGGCGACAGACAGTTCGTCGCCGTCGCCGGCGGTCACGCGCTCTTCGTGTTCGCGCTCGACCAGTCGTAGACGGTACCGGCGACGCGGCCGGCGATCGCACCCGGTGTGCTCGTGATGAAGGCGGCGATCAGCAGCAGCATTGGCACGCCCGGGAAGCCCTCGAACAGTCCGCCGCTGCCCTCGATCGCCGCCAGGGTCTCCGGACCGTGGGAGATGGCGAGGCAGACGAGCGTGCCGGCCATGCCGAGGTAGCCGCCGATCGTCGCGGCGATCAGCGTCAACAGCACGCCGGCGCGAAGATGCCTGGTCCGCCACGCGTGCCAGGCGCCGCAGCCGGAAAACGTCGCGATCAACGCCCAGCTCATGACCGCCGAGCGCAACGCGATCACGCCAGGCGTGTAGTGAATCGGCGCGAGCGTATCCAGAAGGTAGCGCCAGACGCAGATCGCGGCGACGAGCACGCCCCACGCCCAGGTGGCGCGCAGCACATACCACGCCACCTGGCGGATGTACCAACGGTTCGCCGTTGCGCCCAGTGCGGGCACGATCGACTCGCGGTACTCCTCGAGGAGATCGCCTGACACGCTGTCGCGGTCTTCCGGCCTGAGTATCAGCCGCAGCAACGATTCAGCCCATGACGGCGGCAACGTGGTGGGACGATCGATCGTCATGTCATGCTCCTTGCCTTGACGAGCGGCCACTTCAGGCCGCGCCAGATGTTGTCCACGGCCGCGCGCGCGTCGTTGAGCGCGCGAACGCCAGGCGGCGTCAAGCGGTAGTAGCGGCGCGCGCGTCCGGCGCGGACCGGGGTGCCGCTTCCGAGCTTCGAAGACAGCAGGCCCTTTTTCTCCAGGCGATCGAGCGTCACGTGGACGGCGCCCGGCGCGACGTCGCGTTCCAGCCGCTCTTGCACGTCCTTCAGAATCGCGCGCCCGTAGGCCTCGTCACCCAGACGGATGATGGTGATGAGCACCGCTTGCTCGAAGGCTCCCAGGGCATCCGCCATGTAGCCTACATTGTAGTTATCAAACGCGGCTTGTCAAGATCGCGATGATACGGGCTTTCAGTCGCGTACGTCGCCGGCCAGATATCCCGGCCGCGCCTTGATCGTGGCCCGGCGGTTCTTCACGCGCACGTCGAGCTTGTGCCAGCCGTCCTTCGCCACGCCCCTCGGCGTGTAGCTCACGAGATACCGATGGCGGAACTCCTCGAGGATGCCGAGAAAGGTCGACGCCAGGTTCGTCGTCTTCTCGATCTCGAACAGCCGTCCGCCCGTGAGCGACGTCATCTCGCGCAGAAACTCCGGCTTGAGCCGCGACACGACCGAGACCCCGTAGACGACGACGTCGGCGCGCCTGGCGGTATCGAGCACCGCATCGGCGCGCAGCCAGCTCGCGGTGTCGACACCGTCGCTGAACACGATCAGCAGCGCCGCGGCCCGCGTCGGACTCGCCGACCATGATCCCGGCATAGGTGCCGTCGATCAGCGCCGTCTGCCCGCTGCGCTGCGCGGCGGCGAGCGCCGCCGCACCGACGCGACATCGCTCGTCAGCCCCGCGCCGAGCTGCACCGCATGGCTGAACGTGACGAGCGCCGCCTGATCGTCCTTCTTGAGCGCCGCGAGCACTCCGCCGCCGGCGCCGCGCAGGTGGTCCAGCCGTTCGCCGGCGACGCTGTCGCTCATGTCGAGCGCGAGGATGACGTTGAGCGGGATCTGCTCGAAGCTGACCAGATCGACCTGCTGCGGCACGCCGTTGTCGAGGATCTCGAAGTCGGCCGGCCCGAGGCCGAGGACCGGCTGGCCGTTGTCGGTGACGAGCACGTCGACGCGGACGGCCTCGACCTTCGACGAGAACGCCGGGCTCTGCTGCGCGCGGCGCCGGCGCACGCGAGCAGCACAGCGCGATCGCCGTCGGCAGCCAGCGATTCACTGCAAGCGCTCCGAGAGGAACGGCTGGTGCACGCGTCGAGCAGGTCGTCGGCATCACGCGCCTGCGCGATGTGGTACCTCCACCAGGGATCGTCGTGCTCGGTCGCGCTCGTCCTGCAGGGCGAACAGCCGATCCGATCGCGCGCAGCGCGCCGTTGCGATCGCCGTACCGCCGCGCGAGCTGGCTGAGCGCCAGGAGCGGTGACTGCGCCATGCGGAAACAGGGCGGCGGCCCGCTCGTAAGCCGCCTGCGCCGCTTCGCGATTCCCAAGCGCCTCCTCTTCGGCGCCGAGGAATTGATGCGCGTAGTACGACAATTCCGGTCTCGGTCAACTCGGCCGACCGCACGCCGCAGCTCGACGACAGCCGCGGCATGCTTGCCGAGCCGCCGAGCACGCGGCCATAGCGCATCCGCGCCTCGACGTAGGAGGGTTTCACCTCCAGCGTTCGGCGGAAGAGCCGCTCGGCCTCGCGGAGCTCCGTCGGGATCGGATCCGACGCCCACCGTGATGCCAACCGGCAGGACGGCGGAGCCGACGGCTGTCTGAATCGGCGGCCCCGCGAACGTCTCGCTGCTGGCACGCCGCCAGAAACAGGAGATCGGGATCGTCCGGAAAGATCTCGCAGCCCGCGCGTGAGATGCATCTCGTCGTGATCTTCATGAAGCTGCATCCACGCCGAGGTGGCGCGATACCACGCCAGCACCATGTCGTCACGCTGCGGGGCCACCCGATCCAGACCCTTCGGGATCACGAAGTCGAGCAGCATGCGCGCGATCTCCCAGTGCACCGCCGTCGAGCGGAGCGCCAGCTCCTGGCCGTCCGAGATCTCCATCCGCCAACTCTGCGGTCCACCGCCCGGCCTCGCGTCGAACGGCGCATCCATGCTGGACGACGCAAGCATGCCCACGTCGCCGTGCAGCAGCGCGCCGCGGCGCACGATGTAGTTGGGATCGCCGCGCAGGGTCGCGGCGTTCGCCAGGGCCGACAGCTGTCGCAGCTCGCGGTCGATCGCGTCGTCCGCGTTGATGATCAGCATGCACTTTTCGTCGAAGATGTCGCCGGCGGCGACGCAGGACAGCACGCTCATCCGGTGCGCCTGCGCCTTCGAGTAGATGCGACCATCTGCCGAGGACGAGCGGAAAGTAGGCCCCATGCCTGATGCGCGCGATCTGCACCAGGATCTTCGCGTCGACCCAGAGGTCCTGCAGGCTCGGGTTCGACCAGGCTGCCACTTCCTCGAGCTCCTGGATCGATCTCGCCGGGCTGGTGCCGTGCGACGAGCTTCAGCCAGCGCTCGAGCCGATCGATCCGCTCCTGCGTGACCGGCTTCCTCGCCGGAGCCGGGCGCGGCCGGGACGTCGTCTGCTGGCCGGCGGAAACGCCCGCCGCGCCGGCACCAGACGCGCAAAGGCATACGAGCAGCGGGATGCGCCGCATCGCGTCATCGTAACGCCGGTCGCAGCCCTGGACAGCCGCTCGCATAGCGGGCCGAGGCCCTCAACTGGGCCGGAGGCCCGCTAGAAGATGGTGGAAATCGACGCCGCAGCCAGGTCGAGGATGCGCGTCGGCAGGATGCCGAGATAGAAAATCAGAATGGCCGACACGACCAGCGCGGCGCCGGCGATCTTCGGCACTGCCGGAAACCGCACGGGGGCGTCGCTCGGCGTCATGTACATCATGACGACAATCCGGAGGTAGAAGAAGACGGAGACCACGCTCGTCAGCACGCCGACGATCGCCAGACCCGTGTAGCCCGCCTTCACCGCCGCGCTGAACACGTACCACTTCGCGATGAAGCCGGCCATCGGCGGGAAGCCGCCGAGCGAGAGCAGGAAGATGGTCATCAGCGCCGCGAGCACCGGATGATCGTTCCAGAGGCCCGCGTAGTCTTTCACCTGATCGTTCGGACGATCCCCGTCGTCGAGCAGGGCGATGACGCCGAACGCGCCGATGTTCGTGATGGCGTACGTCAGCAGATAGAAGAGGACGGCGCCTTTGCCGAAATCGTTGCCGGAGACCAGCGCCACCAGCAGGTAGCCGCCGTGTCCGATGCTCGAGTACGCGAGCATGCGCTTCACGCTCGACTGCGTCACGCCCGCGACCGTGCCGACGATCATCGTCGCGGCCGCCAGGATCCAGACGACGTCGCTCCAGCTGCCGCGCAGCGGCTCGAGGGCCGACAGGAACACGCGGACGAACGCCGCGAACGCGGCCGCTTTCACGCCGGTGGACATGAACGCGGTGACCGCCGGCGGAGCTCCCTCGTACGCGTCGGGCGTCCACATGTGGAACGGCACCGCCGCCACCTTGAACGCGAAGCCGACGATGAGGAGACCCAGCGCGAGGAACTGCATCGGCGTCGGCGACATGGCCTGCGCCGCCATGAGGCTGCCGATCCTGTCGAGCCGCGTGCTGCCGGTCAGCCCGTAGGCGAACGCGATGCCGTAGAGAAAGAAGGCGCTGGAAAACGCGCCGAGCAGGAAATATTTGAACGCCGCCTCGGTCGACGCCGGCGAATCGCGCCGGATGCCGGTGAGCACGTAGACGGCGAGCGACATGACCTCCAGCGCGAGGAAGATCACCAGCAGATCCGTCGCGGTCGCCATCAGCATCATGCCGGCCGTCGCAAACAGCATGAGCGCGTAGTACTCGCCGCCCGGCAGCCGCTCGCGGTCGATGGTGGGACCGGAAATCGCCAGCGACAGCAGGCCGAGCACGATCAGCGTCCCGGTGACGAACAGACCGAAGTTGTCGGCCGCGACGACGCCGAAGCTCGACGTGTTGTGGTTCCAGAGCAGGATCGTGGCGAACGCCGCGCCGACGAGTCCAACGGCGCCGAGGCCGGCAATCGGCATGCGCTCACCCGGGTCGCGGAACGACTCCGCCACCATCGCGGCAATGCCGGCCGCCGTAACGCACGCCATCGGCACGATCGCGTTCAGGGAGCCGTTCATGGCTGATGGCTCATGGCTGATGGCTCATGGCTGATGGCACATGGTTGATGACTGATGGCATCGCCGTCGGTTGACTGCTGCCGTCGGCCCGAACCCGCTCCGCGGCGTCCTGATGATAGTGATTCAGCATCCGCTCGACTGATGGTTCGATCGGCCGCAGGAACAGGTTGGGCAGCACGCCCATGAGGATGGCGACCGCGATGATCGGCACGATCACCGCCCATTCGCGCGGCTGAAGGTCCGGCAGGCTCGCGTTCTTCTCGTTCGTCACGGGACCGTAGTTCACGCGCTGGAACATCCAGAGCATGTAGGTCGCCGACAGGATCACGCCGGTCGCCGCGAACGCGGCCAGCCGTGGATCCCAGCGGAAGGCGCCGAGCAGAATCAGGAACTCGCCGACGAACCCGTTCAATCCCGGCAGGCCGATCGAAGCCAGCGTGACGAGAAGGAACGCCGCCACCAGATGCGGCGTGATCTTCTTCAGCCCGCCGTATTCCGCGATCTGCCGCGTGTGCCGGCGATCCGACAGCATGCCCACAATCAGGAACAGCCCGCCGGTGCTGATGCCGTGGCTGAGCATCTGGTAGACGGCGCCGGACACACCCTGCGTGTTCATCGCCGCGATGCCGAGCACGACGAAGCCAAGGTGGCTGACGCTCGAATACGCCACCAGCTTCTTCATGTCGGGCTGCACCATCGCGACAAGGGCCCCGTAGATGATGCCCACGACCGCCAGGACCGCCAGCGCCGGCGCGAAGAACGCCGCGGCTTGAGGGAACAACGGAAAGGCAAACCGCACGAGGCCGTAGGTGCCCATCTTGAGCATCACACCGGCCAGGATGACCGAACCGGCAGTCGGCGCTTCGACGTGAGCGTCCGGCAGCCACGTGTGGAACGGAAACAGCGGGACCTTGATCGCGAACGCCAGCGCGAACGCGAGGAAGAACCAGAACTGCTGATGCCCGGTCAGCTGTTCTTCGTACAGCTTCAGCAGGTCGAAGCTGTAGCTGCCGGTCGAGGTGTAGTGCAGGTAGGCGAGGCCCAGAATCGCGAGCAGCATCAGCACGCTGCCGGCCATCGTGTAGAGCATGAACTTGATTGAGGCGTAGATGCGCCGATCGTAGCCCCAGATGCCGATGAGGAAATACATCGGCACCAGCATCGCGTCCCAGAAAATGTAGAAGAGGAACAGGTCGAGCGAGATGAACACGCCCATCATCGCGCTCTCGAGCAGGAGCACGAAAATACTGAACGCCCTCGTGTGTTTGTGGACCGATTCCCACGACCCGAGCAGCGCGAGCGGCGTCAGGAAGGCGGTGAGCACCAGCAGCAGGAGGCTGATGCCGTCCACGCCGACGAAATATTCGATGCCGAACGCCGGAATCCAGGCGTGGCGCTCCACGAACTGAAACTCGCTCGATCCCGTATTGAAACGCGCCCAGAGCAGCAGCGTCTCCGCGAACACGAGCAGCGACACCATGAGCGCGATGTTGCGGACGAGCGGAGCGCTCCGCTCCTCGTCGCCCTTGACCAGGAGCAGCAGGATGGCGCCCGCAACCGGAAGCGCGACGATCGAGGTGAGAATCGGAAACGGCATCACCGTTGAATCAGCGCCACAAGTAATACCCCAGAATCGCCACCACTCCCAGGAACACCGACGCCGCATACGCGCGGACCGATCCGGTCTGCAGCCGGCGCACGAGTGCGCTTGCACCGGTCACCGTCTGCCCGACACCGTTGACCGCCCCGTCAATCACCTTGACGTCGACGACCTGCCACAGACCGTCGGTCGAGACAATGCGGATCGGTTGCACGACGGTCGCGTCGTAGATCTCGTCGACGTAGTACTTGTTCTGGAGCAGCGTGCGCAGACCCGAGAACCGGGAGGCCATGGCGTCGGCGGCCTGGCGGTTCTTGAGGAAGTAGTAGAACGCGATGCCGATCCCCAGCAGCGCGGCCGCCACCGACACCAGCATCAGCGTGCCTTCCAGCCCGTGCTCGACGACCTCCTCGACCGGCGCCGCGCCGAAGCTCGGCTCGAGGTAGTGCGCGAACCAGTCGCCGCCTCCGAGCACACCTGGCAGACCGGCGTAGCCGGCGACAACGGAGCCGACGGCCAGCACGATGAGCGCGATCGCCATCGCGGGCGGTGCGTCGTGCAAATGATGTACGGGTGCCGGGTACCGGGTGTCGGGTGCCGGGTGCTGGGTGCCGGGTGCCAGGGTGCCGGGTGCCGCAGTGCTGGGTGCCAGGGTGCCTGGTGCCAGTGCGCGTCGTGCGCATGCGCATCGTGCGGGGCCGAAGCGGCACGCGAAGGCCCGTGAAACGCGAGGAAGACCAGCCGGAACATGTAGATCGCCGTCAGCAGCGAGGTGAGCAGCCCCACCGCCCAGAGCAGCGTGTGCCCGCTCGAGAAGGTGCGGAAGAGAATCTCGTCCTTGCTGAAGAACCCGGCCAGACCAGGAACGCCGGCGATCGCCAGCGCGCCGACGAGGAACGTCCAGTACGTGATGGGCAGATCCTTCTTCAGCCCACCCATCCCGCGCAGATCCTGTTCGCCTGCCAGCGCGTGAATCACCGCGCCGGATCCGAGGAACAGCAGCGCCTTGAAGAACGCGTGCGTGTAGAGGTGGAACACACCCGCGGCGTAGGCACCGACGCCCATCGCCAGGAACATGTATCCGAGCTGGGACACGGTCGAATACGCGAGCACGCGCTTGATGTCGTTCTGCACGAGGCCGATCGTGCCTGCCATCAGCGCCGTTGCCGCGCCGATGACCGCGACGATGGCGAGCGTGTGCGGCGCGTGGCCGAAGAGGACCGCGTTCCTCCCGATCATGTACACCCCGGCGGTCACCATCGTCGCCGCGTGAATGAGGGCCGACACGGGCGTGGGGCCCTCCATGGCGTCGGGGAGCCAGATGTAGAGCGGGATCTGCGCCGACTTTCCGGTCGCGCCGACAAACAGCAGCAGCGTGATCCAGGACACGGTGTTGAATGCCGTCTCCGGGCTGAGCGTCGACGCCGCCCGGGCCACCTCCTGGAAATCGACGGTGCCGAAGCGGACAAACAGCAGCAGCACCCCGAGCACGAAGCCGAAGTCGCCGATTCGATTGACGATGAACGCCTTCTTGCCCGCGTCGGAGGCCGACTTCTTCTGGTACCAGAAGCCGATGAGCAGGTACGAACAGAGACCGACGCCTTCCCAGCCGACGAACATCACGAGGAAGTTCGAGCCGAGGACGAGCACGAGCATGAACGCGGCGAACAGGTTCAGGTACGAGAAATAGCGGGCGTACTCGGAGTCGGTCTCCTCGTGCATGTACGCGGTCGAATAGATGTGGATCAGCGAACCGATCCCGGTGATGACGAGAATCATCACCGACGAGAGCGGATCGAGCCGCAGCGTGAAGGCCGCCGTGAAGTCGCCCGACGTGATCCAGGTGAAGACCTCGTTCGCAATCGCGCGCGAGTCGTGCGGGAGGCCGACGAGCTGCCACACGGAGACCAGCGACACGGCGAACGACCCGAGCATCGCGCCGCACGCCACAGCTCCGGCGGCCGCCTTGCTGATGCGCTTGCCGAAGCTGGCGTTCAGCAGGAAGCCGAGGAACGGAAGGAGTGGGATAAGCAGCAGCATCAGCGCTCCGTCGACGCACAGAAGAAACACGAGAGATAGCCGCAGAGACGCCAGACACAGAGAACATCTCTCTCGTCTGAGTCTCTGTGCGGTCTCTCGTGCGCTCGTGCAACTTCGTCCCTCGTCACCATTTCAGGCTCGCGAAGGAATCGGGGTTCAGCGATTCACGGTGGCGGAACAGGCTGATCACGATCGCCAGGCCGACGGCCGCTTCGGCGGCCGCGACGGTCATCACGAAGAACACGATGATCTGGCCGTCCGCCGAGCCGAGCGCGCGGCCGAAGGCGACGAACGTGAGGTTGACCGCGTTGAGCATGATCTCGATCGACAGCAGGATCGTGATCAGGTTTCGCCGCAGGAACACGCCGGCGGTGCCGATCGAGAACAGGATGGCCGACAGGATCAAGTAGTGGTTGAGCGTGACCATCACGCGCCTCCCCGCTCGCGCCGCTCCCGCGGCGTGTCACGCCTCGCCAGCACGACGGCCCCGACCATCGCGACGAGAATGAGGATGGAGGTCACCTCGAACGGAAACGCGTAGTCGGTGAAGAGCGACTTCCCGATCGCGCTCACCGACGTCACCGAGCCGCCCGGAAACGCGCCGGTGTCGCCGCCCCGCGCCAGCGCCCACCACAACTCGACGGCCAGCACGAGCGCGAGAAACGCGCCGAACCGCATCGGGCCCGGCCGGAGGAGCGGGTGCACGCGCTCGTCGAACTCGGTGTCCTCGTGCGGCGCGTTGAGCAGCATGACGACGAACAGGAACAGCACCATGATGGCGCCGGCGTACACGATGATCTGGATCACCGCGACAAACGGCGCATCGAGCAGCACGTACAGGCCGGAGAGCGCGCCGAACGAGCCGATCAGCAGCAGCACGCTGTAGATCGGGTTGCGCTGCGCGATGACGAGCAGCGACGCGCCGACGGCGATGGCGCCGAAGAGATAGAACGCGATCGTCTCAGAGCCCAAAGTAGAGCACTCCAGCCGCCGTCACGAGCAGGTTGATCACCGACAGCGGCAGCAGAACCTTCCAGCCGAACGCCATCAGCTGGTCGTACCGGTACCGCGGCAGCGTCCACCGCATCCAGACGTAGAAGAACAGCAGCGCGCCGACCTTGATCAGGAACCAGATCCAGCCGAGCGACTCCGGCAGGAACGGCCCATGCCAGCCGCCGAGATACAGGTCGGTGGCGACGGCCGAGACCGTCACCATGTTGATGTACTCCGCGAGGAAGAACATCGCGAAGCTCATGCTGCTGTACTCGGTGTGGTAGCCGGCGACGAGCTCCTGCTCCGCTTCCGGGAAATCGAACGGCGCGCGGTTGGTTTCCGCGATGCCGGCCGTCATGAAGATGAGGAACCCGAGCGGTTGCAGGAACATGAACCAGCGCGGGATGAAACCGAACCAGACTCCCGACTGCCCGTTGACGAGATCGGTCAGCGAGAGCGAGTTCCCGATGAGCAGCACGCTCGCGAGCGCCATGCCGTACGAGAGCTCGTAGCTGATCATCTGCGCCGAGGAGCGCAGGCCGCCCAGCAGCGAATACTTGCTGTTCGAGCTCCAGCCGGCCAGGACGATGCCGTAAACGCCCATCGAGGCGATCGCGAAGATCACCAGCACCGCGACGTTGACGTCGGCGACCTGCAGCTTGAGCGGCTCGCTCAGCAGGCCGAAAAACGTGGTGCTCGCGCCGAACGGGACGACGGCGAATGCGGCAAAGGCCGCCGTGGCCGAGATGATCGGCGCCAGCGCAAACAGCAGCGGATCGGCCGCGCGCGGACGCAGCTCCTCCTTGAACATCAGCTTGATGACGTCGGCGATCGGCTGCAACAGGCCCTTGGGCCCGACGAGGTACGGGCCCAGCCGCTGCTGCAGAAGCGCGGCGACCTTGCGCTCGACGTAGACCATGACGGCCGCCGAATTCAGCAGCATCACGAACACGAAGAGCGTCAGGACGATCTGGGCGAAGAGCAGAGGTGTCAATGTGCTCCCACCGGATGCTGCGCCCGCCACGGCGCCGGCAGCGTGCAGCGCCCTTCCTTGATGTGCGCCTCGTACTCGTGCCGGAAGTGCTTCAGCGTCGTCAGCACCGGGGTGACGGCCGCGTCGCCGAACGCACACAAGGTCTTGCCGGCGACATTGCCGGAGATGCTCGCGAGCAGATCGAGATCGCGCATCTGCCCTTCGCCGCGCTCGATGCGCTGCAGGATCTTGTGCAGCCAGTCGGTCCCCTCGCGGCACGGCGTGCACTTGCCGCACGACTCGTGGCGATAGAAGTGCAGCAGGTTCTCCGCGAGCCAGACCATGCACGTCGTGTCGTCGAGCACGACGATCGCGGCCGATCCGAGCAGCGAGCCCGCCTTCTGAATCGCGTCGAAGCTCGCCTGCGTGTCGAGCTGTTCCGGCAGCAGAATCGGCACCGACGAGCCGCCGGGAATCACCGCCTTCAACGTCCGTCCTTCACGCACGCCGCCGGCATAGCCCTCGATCAGCTCCCGCAGCGTGACGTTCATCGACGTCTCGTACACGCCCGGCCGTTTCACGTGGCCGCTCACGCAGTACAGCTTCGGTCCGCCGTTCTTCTCGGGGCCGAGGGCCGAGTACCATTCGGCGCCCTTCGAGATGATCGACGGCACGTTGCACAGCGTCTCGACGTTGTTCACCGCGGTCGGCTTGCCGTAGACGCCGACCAGCGCCGGGAACGGCGGCTTGTTGCGCGGCTGCGCGCGCTTGCCTTCCAGCGACTCGAGCAGCGCCGTCTCCTCACCCGCCTCGTACGCCCCGGCACCCCGGTGCACGAAGACGTCGCAGTCGAAGCCGGAGCCGAAGATGTTCTTGCCGAGAATGCCCTTGGCGTACGCCTCGTCGATGGCGCGCTCGAGCACGCCCTGCACGTGAAAGAACTCGCCGCGAATGTAGATGTAGGCCACCTTCGCGCCAATCGCATAGCAGCCGATCGCGCAGCCCTCGACCAGCAGGTGCGGGTTGCGCTCCATCAGGAGATGGTCCTTGAACGTGCCGGGCTCGCTCTCGTCCGCGTTGCAGACGATGTAGCGCGGCTCGACTTTCTTGTCGACGAACTTCCACTTCATGCCGGTTGGAAACCCGGCGCCGCCGCGTCCGCGCAGGCCGGCTGCCGAGACCAGGGCAATGATGTCGTCGGGCGACTTGCCGAGGGCCGTCTTCAACGCTTCGTAGCCGCCGTGCTGCAGGTAGAAGTCGAGCGTGAAGGAGTTCGGCTCGCGGACGTATTTGGTCAGGACTGGTTCGAAAGCCATCGGTTGCGTAGGGGCGGACTCGTGTGTCCGCCGGCCGGCACGCAGGCCGGCCGCTACGGTTTCCTTTCTATCACGTGATGACAGCCGCTGAGCGCCGCTTCGCCGCGCGCGCGCAGATCGTCGACCAGCTTCGCCGCGTTCTCCGGCGTCAGGCACTCGTGCCACGCGTCGTTCACCATGACGGCCGGCGCCCGGTCGCAGGCGCCGAGGCATTCCACTTCCACGAGCGTGAACATCCCGGTCGAATCGGTCTGGCCCGGCTTGATGCCCAGCTTGCCGCTCAATTCCTCGGTGACCCGCCCGGCCCCGTTGACCGCGCACGACAGCGTGCGGCAGACGTTGATGACGAACTTGCCGACGGGCCGCGTGTAGAACATCGTGTAGTACGAGACGACGTCTTCCACATCGGCGCGCGTGATGCCGAGCAGCTCCGCGACATGGCGAATCGCGTTCGCCGTGATGTAGCCCTGCTGGTACTGCGCGAGATACAGCGCGGGCAGCACCGCCGAGCGCCGCTGCTCGG
The DNA here is from genome assembly GCA_963794305.1 of uncultured Acidobacteriota bacterium. GTDB lineage: Bacteria > Acidobacteriota > Vicinamibacteria > Vicinamibacterales > CAVVIG01 > CAVQFC01. Next base: position 48,928 of record CAWCDQ010000044.1, read on the forward strand.
GCGGATAGCGCTTGACGATCTCGTCGAAGCGGGCGCGGTTCTCCGGCGTGTAGACAAAGGCCGGCCCCTCGTCCTCGAGCTGCCGCGACGACTTGTGGAAGGTGGCGCCGTACGCCATCTTGGGATGAAAACTCACCGGTCCACGTCTCCCATCACCACGTCGATCGATCCGATGACCGCGATGACGTCCGCGATCAGTCCGCCGACGATCATCTGTTCGAGCGCCTGGCACGCGAGCAGCGACGGCGGCCGCGACTTGATGCGCCACGGCCGGTTGGTCCCATCCGACACGACATAGAACCCCTGCTCGCCGCGCGGTCCCTCGACCGGGACGTACACCTCGCCGGCCGGCACGGTGAAGCCCTGCGAGTAGATCAGGAAATGCTGAATCAGCGCTTCCATCTCCGTATACACGCGATCCTTGGGCGGCGGGGTGATCCGCGGGTCGTCGATCGCGAAAATGCCCGTCGGGGTGATGCGCTCGAGCGCCTGCCGGCAGATTTTCATGCTCTCGCGCATCTCGGCCACGCGCACAAGGTAGCGCGAGTACACGTCGCCCTTGCTCTGCGTCGGCACGGCGAAGTCGTACGTTTCGTATCCGAGGTACGGAAAGTATTTGCGGACGTCGTAATCGACGCCGGCCGCGCGGGCGATCGGACCGAGCAGGCTGTAGGCGACCGCTTTGTCCTTCGAGATGACGCCGACGTTCTGCGTCCGCTTCAGGTAGATCTCGTTCTTCGTCAGCAGGTCTTCGTATTCATCGAGCTTCGGCCCGAAGCGATCGAGAAACGAGATGACCGCGGCGTGGAAACCGCGCGGCAGATCCTCGCGCAAGCCTCCGACGCGCATGTAGCTCGGAAACAGCCGAAAACCGGCGAGCAGCTCGTTGATGTTGAGCAGCAGCTCCCGCTCGCGGAAGCAGTAGAGCATCACCGACACGGCGCCGACTTCCATGCCGTGCGTGCCGAGCCAGACGAGATGGCTGTTGATGCGCTGCAGCTCGGCGAGGAGGACCCGGATGTTGCGCACGCGCTCGGGGATCTCGATGCCCAGCAGCTTTTCCACCGACAGGCAGAAGGCCATGCTGTTGGACTGCGCGCTCAGGTAGTCCATGCGCTCGACGAGCGGGATCACCTGCTGCCACTTCTTCTGCTCCGCCGTCTTCTCGATGCCGGTGTGCAGGTAGCCGATCGTCGGCGCGGCGGAAAGGACCGTTTCGCCGTCGAGCTCGAGCACCAGCCGCAGCACGCCGTGCGTGCTGGGGTGCTGCGGCCCCATGTTGACGGTCATCACTTCCGTTTTGATGTCCGGCATCAGGCCAACCCCGCCACTGCGGATCGCTCCACCAGATCGCAGATTACGTGCAGCAGCGTCCTGTGCACTTCCTGTACACGTGCCGCGCTGTCCGACGCCACGTTCACGTGGATCGCCGCCGCGCGTCCGACCGCGCCGCCGTCCCCGCCGGTCAGCGCAATCGTCCCCAGGCCGAGTGCCCGGGCCGCCACGAGCCCCGCGACCACGTTGGCCGAGGCGCCGCTCGTGCTGATTCCCATCGCGATGTCGCCCTTGCGACCCAACCCTTCCACCTGTCGCGCGAACACGCGGTCGAACGAATAGTCGTTGGCCACGCTGGTCATCACGCTGGCGTCCGTCGTCAGCGCGATCGCGGCCATGGCCTCGCGCTCGCGCTCGAATCGCCCGACGAGCTCGGCCGCGACATGCTGAGCGTCGGCGGCGCTGCCGCCGTTGCCGAACACCAGCAGCTTGCCGCCGGCCTTCAGCGCACCGACGATCGCGGCGGCCGCATCGAGCACCGGCTGCGCGTGCTGCTTCGCCGTCTCGTGCAGCGCGATGGCGGCCGTCAGTGTGTCCTCCAGTAGCGCACGTCGCTCATCGCCCACGCGTCAGCCGATCCTTCATCACGTTCGAGCGGAACTCTTCCTCGGTCACTTGCAGCGCTTCGCTGGCCGTGGGCGTCATCCGGATCTGCACCGGATGGTCCTTGCGCAGCGGAAACCCCTGCCAGTCCTCCGGCATCAGCAGCCGGCGCGGATCGGGATGGCCCTCGAACGCAATCCCGAACAGATCCCACACCTCGCGCTCGAGCCAGTTGGCGGCCGGCCACACATCGCTGACCGTCGTGATGTGAGGGTCGTCGCCGGACATCCGCACTTTCAATCGCAGCCGCATCCGATGGGCCATCGACACCAGGAGGTAGACGACCTCGTAGCGCGGCTCCTTCGGCCAGAAGTCGACGGCCGTCAGTTCGGCGAGGAAGGTGAAGGCGAACTCGGGTTGATCGCGAAGCGCACGCGCCAGCGCCGGCAGCGCGTCGCGCGACACATAGCAGGTCGTCTGGAGATCGACGCTGGGAACGCGTTCGATCTGCGCGTCCGGGTGCGCGGCCTGCAACGATGCGACGAGCGCGTCAGCGTCCATCTACGCGAGCTTCTGCTGGTCGATCTTGCGCTGCAGTTGGACGATGCCGTAGATGAGCGATTCGGGCCTGGGCGGACAACCCGGCACGAACACATCGACCGGCACGATCTGATCGACACCCTGCACGAGCGCGTAGTTGTCGAACACGCCGCCGATCGACGCGCACGCGCCCATCGAGATCACCCACTTGGGCTCGGGCATCTGGTCGTAGATGCGGCGCAGCGCCGGCGCCATTTTTCGCGAGAGGCGGCCGGCGACGATCATGAGATCGGACTGGCGCGGGCTGCCGCGAAACACCTCGGCGCCGAACCGCGCGACGTCGTAGCGGGAGCAGCTCATCGCCATCATCTCGATCGCGCAGCAGGCGAGGCCGAAGGTGACCGGCCAGATCGAGGAGCGGCGCGCCCACTGCACCATCTTCTCCACGCTGGTGGTCAGCACCGGAATGTCGAAATCGGATTCAAGCCCCACTTTTACGCTCTCACCTTTCGCTTCTAACTTTCCGCGCCCCAGTCGAGCGCGCCTTTGCGCCAGACGTAGACGTAGCCGGCCAGGAGCAGCCCCATGAAGAGGAGCACCTGCACGAAGCCGTTCCAGCCGAGATCGCGCAGCGCCATCGCCCACGGATAGAGGAAGGCGACCTCGATGTCGAACAGCAGGAAGATCATGGCCACGAGGTAGAACTTGACCGACTGGCGCTCGCGCGCGTCGCCGACGGCGGGCATGCCGCACTCGTACGGCGCCGACTTCTCCGGCGACGGTTTTCTTGGACCCAGGAGGCCGGAAAGCACGACCGAGATCAGCGCGAACCCTGCGCCGAGCGCGATCATGATGAGGATGGAAAGCCAGCCTTGCATAGACGGTTGTGTAGGCTTGTGAACGATTTCCCAAGCCAATCCCAGATGCTAACACACTGAAACGGCAACAGTCGTCTGCTTCAGTTGGCAGGCTCTGCTTCGGACTGAGACTGAGACTGCCGACTGGCCCGACTGCTCTATGATCCAGCCCGTGCGTATCGCCTGGTTCTCGCCGCTGCCGCCGGCTCGGTCCGGTATCGCCGCCTACAGCGCCGAGCTCGTGCCTCGGTTGGCTCCAGCTCACGCCATCGACTGCTTTTCCAACGAGACTGCCGGCGACTTCCTCTGGAAGGCGCGTCGCGATCCCTACAATCTCGTCGTCTACCAACTCGGCAACGCGCCATGCCACGACTTCATGTGGGGATACATGGCCGCGTACCCGGGCCTCGTCGTGCTGCACGATGCACGCCTGCACCAGGCGCGCGCACACGACCTCCTCAAGCAGGAGCGGTTCGACGACTACCGGCAGGAATTCTGGTACGACCACCCGCACGCTCGACGCGACTTCGTCGAGTATGCCGTGGCCGGACTGGGCGGGCCGATCTACTACTGCTGGCCGATGCTGCGCGTCGTGATGCGCACCGCGCGTTGCGTGGCGGTCCACAACGCGCGCGTCGCGGCAGATCTGCGCGAGGAATTTCCGGACGTGCCGGTGGAGGCGATTCACCTCGGCACGGCGCCGTTCGGATCCGCGGACATAGCGGCGGCGCGCGCACGCGTGCGCGCGCGGTTCGGCATTCCCGAGAACGCCGTGCTCTTCGCCGCGTTCGGCAAGATGACCGCCGAAAAACGGATCGAGGCGATCCTTCGCGCGTTCGAGACGATCGCCGGCGAACGCGGCGATGTTCACCTCCTGCTGGCCGGCGACACCTCGGAGTGTGCCGCGATCGATGCCGGGCGGTCTTCCCCGGCGCTGTCGGCGCGCGTCCACGTGGCCGGGTACATTCCGGATCAGGCGATCGGTGAGTACCTCGCCGCCTCGGACGCGTGTCTTTGCCTGCGGTGGCCGACGGCGCTGGAGACGTCGGCGGCGTGGGTGCAATGCCTTGCGGCCGGAAAGCCGACGGTCATCAGCGATCTGGCCCATCTCGTCGACATTCCGTCCATCGATCCGCGCGGCCGGCGTGCGCCGCCCGCGTCCGCGGAGCCGATCGCGATCGCAGTCGACCTGCTCGACGAGCACGACTCGCTTCTCCTCGCGCTACGCACGCTGGCCGACGACCCGCGGCTACGCGACGCGCTGGGACGCGCGGGACACGCGTACTGGGGCGTGAACCACACGATCGATGTCATGGTCCGCGATTACGAGCAGCTCATCGAACGCGCCGCCGCGAGCCCCGTGCCGACCGTCGCCGATCTGCCGCCGCATTTCACAGACGATCACTCGACGCTCGCGCGCGCGATCACCGGGCAGCTTGGCTTCAGCCTCGACGACATACTCGGTTCTTCGACGATAGAAAAAACCGCGAGCACGCTGAGCACGCAGAGATATTTTCTTCTAAGAGTGCACGCGAAATTGATCGCCGTGGGGGCCGACCAACGTGTCGGCCCGGGGCGGACACGCGGGTCCGCCCCTACGACGCCAATTCTCGCGGTCTCGGCGCAGTTTCTTCCGATCGTGTGGTCAACGCGATTCCCACTCGTAACCTGGGTCTGTCGTGAGCCTCCGGTCTTCGACCGGGATGCCAACCGTGAAGTGGTACAGGCTCTGGAACGCGTGATCGGCGATGCCGAGCACCTCGTGCACGGGATCGTCGAAGAAGCAACCGATGCCGGTTGCGCGGGCGCCGGCGGTTTCGGCCTCCAGATACAGCACCTGCCCGACGACACCGGCCTCCCAGAACAGATGGCGATAGAACGACGCGCCGAACTCCTCCACGCTGGCGTCGAACTCCGCAATCATCCCAAGGCTGAAGAACCCGTCGGCCGCAATGTCCTGATGGCAGCTCAGTCGACGAGCCAGCGCGCGGCAATCGCCGCGCGCAAGGAGAAACAGCGGCAGCGCCTGATGTACCTGGTCCCAGAGGAATTCCCGTCCGCACGCGGCGCGCAATCGATCCAGGGCAGCCGCGTCGCGCGCGAGCAGATAGAGGCCAGGCTCGACGCCATCCACGCGATGCACGAAGAGCGCGAGATGTATTCGCGGAGACCACCACAAGGCGTCCCACGGCGGCGCATCCGCTGGCATGGCGCGCAAGAGCATCGCGATGAATCTTCTCGCGGTCGATCGAGGACACGCCGTCGAGCGCCACCGCGCTGCGGCGCTGCAGGATCACGGAGGCGGGATAGGTGGGGGCTGGACGGGCAGGATGGGCGGGAGCGGGCAGGATGGGCGGGATGGGCAGGATGGGCGGGATGGAGGACTGGAGGGTAGCAGAGATTCCGGCCGGGATCCCGTGTCGCCGCGGCGATTTCGTCGATGAAGCTCCAGGTCGTGTGATCTTCACTGAGCTGACTCGCACGCCCCGTCCACTCCCCGCGCGCACGGCGGCCAGAAGAGGCGACACGACTCACGACTCGACTCACGACTGGAGACTCCGTACTAACGACTATCGACTGACGACTAATCAGTATGAGACATCCAGCCTCCTCGCGTTCCGCCTCGAAATAGTCCTCGTCGCGATCGAGACCCGTGAGTGCGGCGACGTCGGCGCCCGACCACTCGGGCAGCAGCCGCGCGTCGCACCCGGCCATCGACGCGGCCAGGCGCACAGCCGCGATCGCGTGCCCCATGTCGTGCTGACAGTAGCGGAACGCACGCTCGCCGTATTTCCACGCTTCTCGCCAATGGATGGACGTCAGAGCGACCAGCCAGCCGTCCGCCTCCATCCCGGCGTCTCGCCATGCCGCCGCATCGAATGCGCAGCGCCGCTCGAGACCATGGCGATCGGGCGCGTAGTGATAGACGCCGGGCGCATCGCCGAGCCCGGCCGATTCACCAACGACGACGTACGCTTCGGTCGGATGGAGATTCCCGCTCGACGGATTGACCCGCAGCGCCCAGCGCGAGGCGCCAAGCTGCTTCCACGCCGAGAGGCCGAGGGCGTGGCGAAGAACGGCGCCGACAATTGCGGATTGTGGATTGCGGAGTGCGGATTCCAAGGCTTCAGCGGAGGCGGCTGGCCGCGAAGGAAGCGGGACGAGGGGAGCGCCTGCAAAGGATCGGAACGGATTGGGTTGGGACGCCCAGTCGAGATAACCCAGCGACCGGGCGTACCGATGGAAATGGTGCTTCGTGCCGTCGTGATACGCGCGGACGGCCGGGTTCACACCGGGATCCGTCACTTCATCGTCGCTTCCGTTTCCTTCATGCGCCTGTCGACTTCGGCAATCGCTTCATTCAGCTGAGCGCGCCGGCGCTCGTGCGTGGTGGCGGCCAGCTGGCGATCGAGCTCCATCCGCGCGAGCCGCAGCGATTCGAGCGCGTGCACTTTCTCCGGATCGCGGACGATCTTTCCGTGGTTCTGCCGCGTGCGCTCGCGCTCCAACTCCTCCATGCGCTCCTGAATGCGTCCCTCCGCGTCGATCAGACCCTCACCTGCGTCACCCATGAATCCCCCAGTTCCGAGAATGAATACCTCCACATTATAAGATGAGGACGTGGGCGCCCGTTCGACGATTGATCCGCTCGCGCCATTTCATTCTGCAACCCGCCGATGGTTCTCGGACGCCTTCGAGGCCCCCACGCGTCCGCAGGCGCTCGGCTGGCCCGCGATCTCACGCGGCGACTCGACGCTGATCCTCGCGCCGACCGGCAGCGGCAAGACGCTGACGGCATTTCTGTGGTGCCTGGATCGGCTGATGTTCACGCCCGGCGCCGTCCAAAGCCGGCCGCTGCCGCGTGCTGTACGTGTCGCCGCTCAAGGCCCTGGCCGTCGACGTCGAACGCAACCTGCGCGCGCCGCTCGCCGGCATCGCGCAAGTGGCCGACAGCAGCGGCGACGCCTACATCGCGCCGGCGATCGCGATCCGCACGGGCGACACGCCGCAGTCCGAGCGCGCGCGGTTTCAACGTGAGCCGGCCGACATCCTGATCACGACGCCGGAGTCGCTGTACCTGCTCCTCACGTCCAACGCGCGCGAGGCGCTGCGCTCGGTTCACACGATCATCGTGGACGAAATCCACGCCCTGGTCCCGACCAAGCGGGGGGCCCACCTCGCGCTGTCGCTCGAACGGCTCGAGGCGCGCTGCGAGCGCCCGCCGCAGCGCATCGGTCTCTCGGCGACGCAGCGCCCGCTCGACGAAGTCGCCAGGTTCCTGGGCGGAGCCGTCACAATTCACAATTTACAATCCACAATCAAATCCGCAATCCGCAATCCACAATCCGCAATCGCCGCGGCCGACGCCGAAATCGAACAGGAATTCGCCGCTCCCCGAACCGTCCGCTACCGCCCGGTCACCATCGTCGACGCCGGACAGCGGAAGTCGCTCCAGCTGACGATCGACGTGCCGGTGGAGGACATGGCGAAGCTGTCCAGGGCCGACGCGATCCCGAGCGGTCCGGCCCATCTCCCCCAGGGCTCCGGCGGCGGGCAGGCTTCGAGCGACGCGCGCCCATCCATCTGGTCGGCGATCCACCCGCGGCTCCTCGAGATCATCCGAGCGCACCGATCGACGCTCATCTTCGTCAACAGCCGCCGCCTCGCCGAGCGGCTCGCCGGTGCGCTGAACGAGCTCGCCGGCGAAACGCTGGTGCGCTCGCATCACGGCTCGATCGCAAGGCCCCAGCGGGTCGAAGTGGAGGATCTGCTGAAGGCCGGCGCGCTGCGCGCGCTGGTCGCGACCTCGTCGCTCGAGCTCGGCATCGACATGGGCGCGATCGACATGGTCGTGCAGATCGAGGCGCCGCCGTCGGTCGCCAGCGGGCTGCAGCGGATCGGCCGCGGCGGCCATCGGGCCAACGCCGTCAGCGAGGGCGTGATCTTTCCAAAGTTCCGCGGCGATCTCGTGGCCTGCGCGGCGGTGGCCAAAGCCATGCACGAAGGCGCGGTCGAAGCGACCCGATATCCCAGGAACCCGCTCGACATCGTCGCGCAGCAGGTCGTGGCGATGGCATCGATGGACGACTGGGACGTCGAGGAGCTGTTTGCCGCGATCCGCGGCGCGGCGCCGTTCGCGGAGTTGAGCCGCCCGGTGTTCGACGGCGTGCTCGACATGCTGTCCGGCCGCTATCCCGTCGGACGAGTTCGCCGAGCTGCGCCCGCGCATCACGTGGGACCGTGTGGCGGGAACGATCAGCGGGCGCGACGGCGCCAAACGCGTGGCCATCGCCAACGGCGGCACGATTCCCGATCGCGGTCTGTTCGGGGTGTTCCTGATCGGCGCGGGTCCTGGCGCCGCGCGCGTCGGCGAGCTCGACGAAGAGATGGTGTTCGAGAGCCGCGTCGGCGAAACGTTCGTGCTCGGCGCCTCGTCGTGGCGCATCGAGGAGATCACGCACGATCGCGTGCTGGTGTCGCCCGCGCCTGGCGAACCCGGCAAGATGCCGTTCTGGAAAGGCGACCGCGCGGGCCGGCCGCTGGAACTCGGGCTCGCGATCGGCCGGCTGGTGCACGACCTGCTGCGATTGCCGCCAGCAGCCGCCGTCGATCGCCTGACGACGGGAACACGACCTCGATACGCGCGCCGCCGAAAACCTGCTCGAGTATCTTCGCGACCAGCTGGCCGCGGCACGCGCGGTGCCCGACGCGAAGACGATCGTGATCGAACGCGTGCGTGACGAGCTCGGTGACTGGCGTGTCTGCGTGCTGTCGCCGCGCGGCGGCCGCATCCATGCGCCGTGGGCGATGGCCGTCGCCGCGAAGGTCCGCGAGGAAACCGGCGCCGACGTGGAAACGCTCTGGGGAGACGATGGGTTCGTCGTGCGGTTTCCGGACGTGGACCAGCCGCCCGATCCAGCCCTCCTGCTGCCCGATCCAGACGAGGTGCAAGCGCTCGTCGTCCGGCAGCTTGGCGCGACGGCGCTCTTCGCGTCGAAATTCCGCGAGAACGCGGCCCGATCGCTGCTGCTGCCCAAGCGCCGGCCCGGTCAGCGGGCGCCGCTGTGGCAACAGCGCAAGCGTGCGGCCGACCTCCTCGCGGTCGCGTCGCGGTACGGCTCGTTTCCGGTGCTGCTCGAAACGTATCGCGAGTGCCTGCGCGACTTCTTCGACATGCCCGCGCTCGTGTCGACGCTCGCCGACGTGCGCAGCCGCAAGATTCGCGTCGCGACCGTCGATTCGGAAACCCCATCGCCGTTCGCTTCGTCGCTGCTCTTCAGCTACGTCGCGAGCTTCATCTACGACGGCGACGCGCCGCTGGCCGAACGCCGCGCGCAGGCGCTGGCCGTCGATCAATCGCAGCTGCGCGAGCTGCTGGGCGACGCCGAGCTGCGCGAACTGCTCGACGCCGAATCGATGGACGCCATCGAGCGCCAGCTCCAGCGGATCGATCCGGGCTATCACGTCAAGAGCGCGGACGGCATCCACGACATGCTGCTCTCGCTGGGAGACCTGACGGAGGCCGAGGTCCGCGAGCGCTCGCTGACCGCCGATGTCGCCGCGAGCCTCGCCGCGCTGATCGACGCGCGCCGCGTGCTGTCGATCCGCATCGGAGGCGAACCGCGGGTCATCGCCGTTGAAGACGCGGCCCGCTTCCGCGACGCGCTGGGTGTGCCGCTGCCGGCCGGGCTCCCCGAATCGCTGCTCGAGCCCGTGCGCGATCCCCTCGGCGACCTTGCGCTGCGCTACGCGCGCACGCACGCGCCGTTCACCGCGGCCGATTTCGCTCGCCGTTACGCGTTGGGGACGACGCGCCGGCGAAGCCGTGCTGATGCGTCTCGCGATCGAAGGGCGGCTCGTCGAAGGCGAGTTCCGCCCCGGCGGCACGCACCGCGAGTGGACCGACGCCGGAGTGCTTCGCATGCTTCGGCGCCGCTCGCTCGCCAGGCTGCGCCACGAGGTCGAACCGGTCGACCAGGCCGTTCTGGGACGATTCGCCACGACGTGGCAGGGGATCGTGCGGCGCCGGCGAGGCGCCGATGCGCTGCTGGACGCCATCGAGCAATTGCAGGGAGCGCCGCTGGCTGCGTCGATCCTCGAATCCGAAATCCTGCCGGCGCGTGTCGACATCTACGATCCCGCGGACCTCGACGCGGTGACCGCGGCCGGCGAAGTGGTGTGGGTCGGCGTCGAGCCGCTTGGAGAGCGCGACGGCCGTGTGGCGCTCTATCTCGCGGATCACCTGCCGCGCCTGCTCGCGCCAGTCGGTCCGGTCCGGCACCGCCGACGGTCCGGGCTCCGAAAGCCGGTACTGTCCGGCTTCAGCCGGACTGATGTCCGAACACGAGACCGCGATCCTTGACTTGCTGCGCGAACGCGGCGCGTCGTTCTTCGGTCCGCTGCACGACGCGGTTGGCGGCGGTTATCCCGGCGAGACCGTGGACGCGCTATGGAACCTGGTGTGGCAGGGGCTGATCACCAACGACACGTTTCACGCGCTCCGCGCCTTCACCCGGACGCACGCCCCGCGACGGCGCGTCAAGATCCGGCAGCCGGCAGTCGCGGCGTTTCGATCGCGCCGGCTCGCGCCGCCATCCGCCGAGGGACGGTGGACGCTGCTGCCCACGGCGGGCTGGGAGATCCGCGCGACGAATCCGTCGCCGGACGTGAAAGTCCGCGCTCAACGTGGTAGTGCCACCGAGGCGGGAAGGGCAGGATCGGCGGGATCTGCCAGGGCTGCCGACACGACGAAATGGGCGGCGGCGGTCACCCAGCAGTTGCTCGCGCGCCATGGCATCGTCACTCGCGAGGCGGTCGCGGCCGACGAGGTCGCCGGTGGATTCGGCATCGTGTATCCCGTCCTGAAAGGCATGGAAGAACACGGACGGATTCGCCGCGGCTACTTCGTGGCCGGACTCGGCGCCACGCAGTTCGCGATGCCAGGCGCGCTCGACCTGCTCCGGTCGCTGCGCGACGCCCCCGACGATCCCGAGGTCGTCGTGCTTGCGGCCACCGATCCGGCGAACCCGTACGGCGCCGCGTTGAGGTGGCCGAAGAAGCCGGCGGATCACGACGCAGCAGTCCGGCGCCGCAGCGGGCGCTTCGGCGGACGCGGGTCGCGGCCCGACCCGCAGCGTCGGCGCAACGGTGATCCTCGTCAACGGCGCCCTCGCCGCCTATCTGCCGCGCGGCGATCGACAACTCGTCACCTTCCTGCCCGACGCCGAACCGGATCGATCCCGGACCGGTCGCGCGCTGGCGCGGGTGCTGATCGGCCGGGCACGCTCAGGCGACCCTCCTCGCGGCATGCTGATCGAGGAGATCGACGGCGCGCCGCCGCCTGGTCATCCGCTGACGGCCCTGTTGACTGAAGCCGGGTTCATCCTCGGGGCGATGGGAATGCAGGCGACGTTTCCACGGACTGGATAGAAACGGAAGGAACGATCGCGGCGCAATTCGAAAGACCGATCGTGAAGTACATGCGGAACGGGCAGGAAAGGCGGGAAACCCGGTGCGAGTCGGCATGACCTCCCCCGTCGTGCCGCCTCGCGGTCCTGGCGTTCCTGCCCTTCCTGCCCGTCCCGCGCTCGGCGTCTTCCGAGTAGTGCAGGCCTTCAGGCCTGCACTGCGGACTGAAGGTCCGCACTACATCGAATTGACGCTAGTGGGTCGCCTTCATCGTCACGTGGACATCGGACGCGAGCAGCGAGTTGCCCTGGGCTCGATACGAGACGTGACGTGATCGCCGCTGGTCACGAGGTCGGCGAACGGCATGCTCCCGCCTCGGCGGCGGTCGCCGTACCCGCGCCTTTCGCGTACACCTTGGTGGCTGAGCCGATCTTGAAGGTCTGCTCGAACGTTGAGCCGCTGCCCCCCTTGCCGCTGATGGTGATCCAGTCAGGCCCCATCGCCTTCACGACGCCGTCCGACCGCAGCGTCGCATCGGCGGGTGCGGTAGAAGACGCGACCTGCGGGACCGCTTTAATCGTCGTCGCGTGGAGGCTGCCTGGAGCGCCGGTGTAGGTGACGGCCACCGGCTGACCGGCCTTGATAAGCTCGGCGAGGTGTGGACCTGCCGTGCCGCTGGCGGCGGCGCGCCCCGCTTTGGTCGATCCGCCTCTCACTTCGACCAGTGTTTTGCTGTCGACGGAGAACTTCATGTCCTGATCGCCCACCATGACGGTGAGCGAGCTGCCGCCTATCGACGTCACGGTGCCACGGGCGACTTTGCTGGACTGTGCGAAGGCTGGGGAAGTTGATCCGACGAGAACCGAGGCCGTGAGAGAGAGGGCGACGAGGATGGATTTCATGTCTGCCTCCTTAAGCTGATCTTGGCCTACGATGTTCGTTCATACGAATCATCAATTTTGAATGTTCCAAATTCTGAACCGATGCCTGAGGGAGACACTATCTTTCGCGCCGCCAAGACGTTGCACACGTACATGGGCGGCCACGTCGTCACCCGCTTCGAGTCCATGTACCCGGCGGTGAACCGAGTCGCCGAGGAGCAACCGATCGTTGGACGGACGATCGAGTCGGTTTCCGCCCGGGGAAAGCACCTCCTCTTCACTTTCTCCGGCGATCTGGTGCTGCGCACGCACCTGCGGATGAACGGCAGCTGGCACATCTATCCGGCCGGGGCGCGATGGCACCGCCCGGCCCGCGACATGCGGGTGCTGGTCTGCACCGCCAGGGCGTGCGGTGTCGGGTTCAATATTCCGGTCGCTGAACTGCTGACCGCCGCCGATCTCCAGCGCCACGCGCAGATTCGGTCGTTGGGACCGGACCTGCTGGGTGATTCGTTCGACCAGGAAGAGGCGATTCGTCGCATGCGAGACCGGGCGGCCGATCCGATCGCCGACGTCCTTCTCAACCAGCGCGTGATGGCGGGAATCGGAAATGTGTTCAAGTCGGAGGTCCTGTTCCTGGCTGGCGTGCATCCCTTCGCGCCGGCTACGTCCCTGACCGACGCGGACCTCCGGCGGATTGTGGTCATTGCGCGCGAGCAGTTGGCCGCGAATGTCCTGCCCCGGTCCCGGACGCTGAGCCTTGCGACCGGGCGCCGGACGACGCGCAGCCTGAATCCCAATGAAAACCTGTGGGTTTACAGCCGCGGCGGCAGGCCCTGCCGCCGATGCGGCACCGCGATTCAATCAAGGAAGACCGGGCCGGACGCCAGGGTGACCTACTGGTGCCCGAGCTGCCAGGCAGGGCCGCGAAATTCTTGAGCAGCTGAGCCTACACTCCGCCGGGGAACCGACCGAAAAGCTGGCTACGATGGGCTGGCTGTTCCTCGGCATCCTGTACTCGAGTGCGTACGGCGTCACCGGGTGGATGCTGCGCGAGCAGCCTGAGGCGCTCGGCTGGTTCCGCGCGACCGCCCTGCTCATTCCACCGCTGGTCGCCGCCGGCGTCATCGTGGCGCGGCGCCAGACATGGCGCGGATGCCAGTGGCTCTTCTGGGCGACCATCGCGCTGGGTCTCGCGATGTCGGCGCTCGGCCTGACCGGATGGGCGGCCGAGGAACTGATGCTGGGCCACGGCACCTGGCTCGCGTGGCCCGCGGTGTTCGCCCTCTTCGGCAGCGTCGCGCCGCTCTTCGCGCTGCTGGCGCAGCCGCATCGCGGCGCGCGCGAGCCGCTCGCCGCGACGACGGCCGTCGATATCGCCGGCCTGGCGGTCGTCACCGGATTCCTCTACTCGTTCTTCGTCACCGCGCCGACATCGACCTCGCTGCTCATCGTCTCGGAACTGCAGCAGGGGCTCGTCGTGGCGGGAATGGCCGCCGCCATGTTCGCGGCGCGGCGTACGGATTGGCGCGACACCTATCGCCGCCTGACGCTTGGCGCGGTGGTGAGCTTCGTCACGCTCTCGATCAGCAACGCGGGCGCCGGTCAGGGTGCTTACCGCACAGCGTTCGTCTACGACTTCACGTGGATCCTCCCGTTCGCCTTTTTCCCGTGGGCGGCGACGCAGGCTCCGGCCTCGAAGGAAATCGACGTCGCGGGCGACGAGGAGGACGAGCTGTCCAGGCCGCGCCCCTGGGTCATCTTCACGGCGGTGGCGCTGCTGCCGTTCCTCGACTACGGGCTGCGGCGCATCGCGCCGGACGAAGCGTTCAGCGGATTCCGCGATCTCTCCACCGCGATCACCATCATCTCGGTGCTGCCGCTGCTCGTCGCGCGCATCGCGGCCGAGCGCGCCGAGCTCCAGCAGGCGGGCGCGACGATGAGGCTGATGGCGCAGGTGATCGAGCAGGCCAAGGACTTGATCCTGGTGATGACGACCGACGGTCGCTGTCGCCACGCGAACGACGCATTCTGCCGGGCGATGAACTACTCGCGTGAAGAGCTGTTGACCAAGCGGCCGCGCGACCTGATGGCCAACGACACCATCTCGGCGGAGGACATCCAGTCGGCGGTGCGCGGCGGCGGCACCTGGCGCGGCACGGTGACGCGGACCCGCTCGGACGGATCCACCTTTCCGGTCTCCGCGACGGTGGTCGCGCTGAAAGACGACAGCGGCAAGATGACGCACTTCGTGTCGGTGGAGCGCGACATCTCCGAAGAGCGGCGGCTGCGGGAGCAGCTGATTCACAGCGAGCGGCTCTCCGCGGTCGGTCAGCTGGTCGCCGGCGTCGCCCACGAGTTGAACAATCCGCTCCAGGGCGTCATGGGGAATCTCGAGCTGATGATCGGCGCGGAAGATCGCCCGCAGACGCGGCGCGACCTCGAACAGGTCCAGGTGGCCGGCCAGCGCGCGGCGAGGATCGTGCGCAACCTCCTCTCCTTCGCGCGCAAGTCGGCGCTCGATCGGTCGGTCGAGGACCTGAACGAAATCGTGCGTGCGGCGCTTGCCTGGCGCGCCAACGATCTGCGCGCCAACGACATCGCACTCGACGAACAGTACGCCGATGAGCTGCCGCTGGTCATCGTGAACCGCGAAGAGATTCAGCAGGTGGTCCTGAACCTGATTCTCAACGCCGAGCACGCGACCCGGGGCTTGGACAAGCCTGGCGTGCTGCACATCCGCACCGGCTCCTCGACCGGCACCGTCTTCGTCGAAATCGCCGACGAGGGTCCCGGCGTGCCCCGCGAGGCGGCGGCGCGGATCTTCGAGCCGTTCTTCACGACCAAGTTCGTCGGCGAGGGCACCGGGCTGGGACTGTCGGTGAGCCTGGGTATCGCGGAGGCGCATGGCGGCGGACTCGCCCTGCTCCCGAGCGAGCGCGGCGCGCGCTTCGCGCTCACGCTGCCCGTCGCGGCGATGCCATCCGCTCGCGTGACCGGCGAACCGGTCGAGAACGAAACCGCTATCACGAAGGCGCGGTTGATCCGCGACCTTGCCGGTCCGGTCGAGCCGCGCTACGCGTGCACGCCGGGCGCCTCATGGCCGGTGCGTTCGACGTACTCGATGTACGAACCCTGATAGGCGTGCGGCTGCGCTTCGGTGCCGCTTTCCCCGCCCAGTTCGAGCACGCGATTGCTCAGCCCCCGCAGGAACTCCCGGTCGTGCGACACGAACAGCATGGTCCCGTCGAAGTCCTTCAGCGAATCGAGCAGCATCTCCTTCGTCGCCAGATCGAGATGGTTGGTCGGCTCGTCGAGGACCAGGAAATTCGGCGGGTTCAGGAGCATGCGTGCCAGGACGAGCCGTGTCTTTTCGCCGCCCGAGAGCGCGCGGATTTTCTTGTCGGTGTCGTCGCCGGAGAATTGAAAGGCGCCCGCGAGGCTGCGGAGGGCGCCGATTGACTCCTTCGGGAAATCCTTCTCGAGCTGCTCCTTGATCGTCAGGTTGGGATCGAGAAGGTCGAGTGACTGCTGGGCGAAGTAGCCCATCTGCAGGCTCGCCCCCAGCTTCACGTCGCCCGCGTCGGGTTCCACCTGTCCGGCGATCATCTTGAGCAGCGTCGACTTGCCCGCGCCGTTCTTCCCCATCACGCACCATCGCTCGCCGCGGCGGATGATCAGGTTCAGCCCGTCGTGCACGACGCGGGCGCCGTATTTCTTCGTCACCCCCTCGAGCACGGCCACCTGCTCGCCCGAGCGGGGCGGCGGGCGGAAATCGAACTTCACCACCACGCGCTTCTTCGGAAGCTCGATCTTCTCGATCTTCTCCAGGGCCTTCACGCGGCTCTGCACCTGCGCCGCCTTCGCGGCGTGCGCGGCAAAGCGCTCGATGAACCGCTGTTCCTTGGCCAGCATCGCCTGCTGGCGCGCGTACGCCGCCTCGCGGTTCGCCTCGCGAATTCCGCGCTCGCGCTCGTAGAAATCGTAGTTGCCCGAGTAGGTCGTGATCTCTCCACCGTCGATCTCGGCAATCTTCGAGACGATGCGGTTCATGAAGTCGCGGTCGTGCGAGGTCATGAGGAGGGAACCGGTCAGCGTCTTGAGAAAACCCTCGAGCCAGATGATCGACTCGATGTCGAGGTGGTTGGTCGGCTCGTCCATCAGCAGGACGTCGGGCCGGCCGAGGAGGACGCGCGCCATCGCGACGCGCATCTTCCAGCCGCCTGACAGGTTGCCGACGTCGCCGTCGATGCGATCGTCCTCGAACCCGAGGCCGTGCAGGACCTCGCGCGCCTGCGCCTCGAGCGCGTATCCGCCGAGGTGGTCGTACTCCTCCTGGACTTCGCCGAACCGCGAGAGGATGCGATCCAGATCGTCGGCCTGGGCCGGATCGGACATCGCGTTCTGCAACGATTCGAGCTCGTGATGGAGATCGCCGACGCGGCCGCTGCCGAGGATCGCCTCGTCGAGCACCGATCGACCCGACATCTCCTCGACGTCCTGCCGGAAGTAGCCGATGGTCACCTTCTTCGGCACCGACACGTCGCCTTCGTCAGGGACCTCTTCGCCGGTGATCATCCGGAACAGCGTCGTCTTTCCTGAGCCGTTGGGTCCGACGAGCCCGATCTTCTCGCCGGGATTCAATTGGAAGGAGGCGTCGACAAACAGCACCTGCTTGCCGTACTGCTTGCTGACTCTGGAGAACGAAATCATGCGGCTGGATCAAGCCTAACACGCGGGTCGTTGCAGCGTGACCCGCAGTCCGCCGTGTCGGGCAGGCCTGAAGGCCTGCACTACATCGGAATGAAAGCCGTCGTGTTACTTGAGAGTCACGTGCAACTCGGCGCCGAACAGCATCGTCCGATCGTTGTCGCGCGCCGCCCACCTGGCGAGCGTGGCGACCGACGCCTCGACCCGCGTGTCGGCGACGACGTGGCCGTTGGCGGTGACCACAATCGGCTTGGAGAAATCGAAGGCATCCGGCGACAGCAGCAGCGTGAGCTGCTCCACGCCTCTCGTGGCCATCTCCACGTTGTTCCCGCGACGGATCAGATCGACGCGGCCCGACGGGAGCGTGTGCGCGTACAACTCCTTCTCGTGGTTCGGCCCGGCTCCCGAAAACAGGTTGAGATCGGGCTTCATCGCCGTGTCGCCCGCGATCGGCGGCCTCACGCGATCGATGACCAGCCAGTCGATGCGGCTGGGGACGTCGCGCACCGTCGCCTCCCACGTCAGCCGGGCGGACAGCGGGTCCCGCGGATGCGTGCGCACGAAGGTCTCGAACGCGTCCTTCATCTCCGGCCACCAGGCCGTGTTGTGCCCGGCTTCGGGCCGCGGATGATACTCGACCTGCACGCCGCTCTCGCGCAGATGATCCACGAACGGCTGCACGTTCCGTATCGGATAGAGCGGATCCTGTCCGCCGTTGACGATGAAGAACGGCTTGTTCAGCAGGTTGGTGGGGAACATTTCGGCGTCGACCGCGAGCTGATCGTTGGCCAGCACCATCATGAAGCCGTTCAGCGGGAGGAAGCTGGCAAACGGCGTCGAGTCGCGCATCGCCACGTAGTAAAGGCCGGTGGCGCCATCGGATACGCCGCTGAGGACGACGCGGTTCTCGTCGACGTTGTAGGTTCGCTTCACCGAGTCGAGGATGGCGTCGATGTTGTCGATCTGGAGACGGTTCCACCACGGAGCGTCACGCCAGCCCATCGGGAGCACGTAGATTTGCTCGGCGCCTTCCAGCGGTCCGCTGCTGCGCCCGCCGCGGCCGCCGCGCCCTGGCGGACCGCCGGTTTCGCGCATCATCACGCCGCCGTGCAGCTGCACGCGGACCTGATACTGGCGCGCGGGATCGTAGGAGGGTGGAACGACCAGCTCGTAGAAGAAGTCGCCGGTCACGGATCGGCGCTGGAGCTGGACGAGCGTGCCACGCTTGACCGTCGCGTCGTACGTCCGCCCTCGTTTGAAGCGCGCCAGCGCGTCGGCAAAGGTCACGCCGGAGCTGACGATGTCCTGGACTGTTTTGGAGGCCTCCTGCGGACTGTGGGCCTCCCAGAATTTCTTGAACGCCGCATCGATAGAGGGCGGCGCCGCAGCGGTACTGGCCGCCGCGCCAAGGACACAAAGGATACAAAGGACACAGAAGTGCGAACCCGTCAAGAGAACGCGAGCCGTCATGTGCTCATCGCCTCCCCTTTGTGTCCTCTGTTCCCTCTGTGTCCTGCTGTCTGGTTGCCTTAAAGCAACCCGGCACCGCGCGCCCACTTGTACTTGGCGCCGAGCACGTCCACCGGGATCTCGGTCGAATACGGGTAGGCCGGAATCTTGTGATCGAAGAGATACTCTGACGCCTCTTCGACCTCCACATCGCCAGCCAGCGAGACGACGACCGGCTTGTCGATGCCCTTCGCTCGCATTTCCTCGACGATCTCGGCCAGCAGCCTGGCGAACACCATCGGCGGCGTGACGATCGTGTGCCAGTAGCCGAGGATGAGCGAGTGGATCCGCGGATCCTCGAGCCCGAACCGCACCGTGTTCTGGTAGGTCTTCGGCGGCTCGCCTCCTGTGATGTCGACCGGGTTGCCGGAGGCGCCGAAAGGCGGAATGAACTTCTTGAACGCCGCGTCGAGGTCCGGTGGAAAGGTCATGAGCGACAGGCCGTTGTCGACGACCGCATCGGACAACAGGACGCCGGAGCCGCCCGCGCCCGTGATGATGACGATGTTGTCGCCCTTGGGTGTCGGCAGGATCGGAAGCGCGCGTGCGAACTCGAGCATCTCGCGCAGCGAGCGCGCACGAATGACGCCCGATTGCCGGAGCACATCGTCGTAGATCTTGTCGTTGCCTGCGAGCGCGCCGGTATGCGAGCTGGCCGCCTTGGAGCCCAGGGAGGTGCGTCCGGCCTTGAGCACGACGACCGGCTTCTTCTTCGACACACGCCTGGCCACTTCGGCAAACGCGCGGCCGTCCTTCAGGTCCTCGCAGTGCTGCACGATGATGTGCGTGTTGTCGTCCTGCTCGAAGAACGTCAGCAGATCGTCCTCGTCGATGTCCGACTTGTTCCCCAGACCGACGATCGCCGAGACGCCCATCTTCGCGGAGCGGGAGAAGCCGATGATGGCCATCCCGATGCCGCCCGACTGCGACGACAGCGCCGCGTGGCCCTTGACGTCGTACGCCGTGCAGAACGTCGCGCAGAGGTTGCTCCAGGTGTAATAGAAGCCGTAGATGTTCGGCCCCATCAGGCGGACGCCGTACTTGCGGCCAACCTCGATGATCTCCTGCTGTCCCGCGACATTGCCGGTTTCGGCAAATCCCGACGGAATGAGGACCGCGCCCGGAATCTTCTTCTCGCCGCATTCGGCGATGGCCGCTGCGACGAACTTGGCCGGGATCGCGAACACCGCGACGTCGATGTCGCCGGGAACGTCCTTGACGCTCTTGTACGCCTTCAGTCCCATGATCTCGTCGGCGGACGGGTTGATCGGGTAGATCTCCCCCTTGTAGCCGCCGTTGATCAGGTTCTTCATCACCGAGTTGCCGATCTTGCCCGCCTCCGACGAGGCGCCGATGACGGCGACCGCCTTCGGCTTCATGATGCGGTTCATGTCGCGCACGATGTCTTCGTGCTTCGGGCGGTACCGCGCGGGCGCCGGCGAGAAGTTGACGACGATCCGGACGTCGGCCGCGGTCGCGCCGTCCTTCGTGGCGAAGACCGGGTTCAGGTCCATCTCCGCGATTTCCGGATAGTCGGTGATGAGCTGCGACACGTTCTGGATCATCGTCGCGAGCGCGTCGCGATTGACCGGATCCGCGCCGCGGACGCCCTTGAGGATCTGCGCCGCCGCAATGCCATCGAGCATCGACAGTGCTTCGTCCTGCGTCGCTGGCGCGAGACGGAACGTGATGTCCTTGAGCACTTCGACGAGGACGCCGCCAAGGCCGAAGGCGACCAGCTTGCCGAACACCGGATCGGTGACGGCGCCGATGATCACTTCCTGACCGCCGGCGAGCATCTGCTGCACCTGGACGCCCAGCACGTTGGCCTTCGCGTTGTACTTCTTCGCGTTGGCGATGATGGTGTCGTAGCCCTTCTGGGCCTCCTCGGCGCTCTTCACGCCGACCAGCACGCCGCCTGCTTCAGTCTTGTGCAGGATCTCCGGCGAGACGATCTTGAGCACCACCGGAAAGCCCATGCCGGCCGCGATCTTCGCGGCATCGGCGGCGGAGCTCGCGACGCCTTCCTTCGGAACGGCAATCCCGTACGCCTCGCACACGATCTTGCCTTCCGGTGCGGTGAGCGCGGTGCGGCCTTCGGCTTTCACGGTATCCAGAACACGCCTGACGTCGGTGCGGTTGCTCATCGTCTTGTTTTCCTGAAGGCTTTCGTTTCAGATGACTTTTTCGGTGCGCAGCGCGGCGATCTGATCCGCGCCGTAGCCGAGCTCTGCGAGGACCTCGTCGGTGTGCTCGCCGAGCAGCGGCGAACGCTTCACGTCTGAGGCGCTGTCGGACATTTTGATCGGATTGCCCACCGTGAGGTACTTGCCGCGCGTCGGATGATCGACCTCGACGACGGTGCCGGTCGCGCGCAGCGACGGTTCATCCGCGATTTCCTTCATCGAGAGAATCGGGCCGCACGGAATGTCGTGCTCGTTGAGGATGTCCATCGCCTCGAACTTCGTCTTGGTTGTCGTCCATTCTTCGATCTGGTCGAAGATTTCCTTCAGGTGCGGCAGTCGGGCCTTCGGCGTCGCGTAGCGCGGATCGGTCAGCCATTCCTCGCGCCCGATCACCTTGCAGATGGCTTCCCAGACCGGCGCCTGCGTGATGAAGTAGATGTACGCGTTGGGATCGGTTTCCCAGCCCTTGCACTTGAGAATCCATCCGGGCTGCCCACCGCCGGAGGCGTTCCCCGCGCGCGGGACCGCATCGCCGAACGTGCCGTTGGGGTATTGCGGGTATTCCTCCATGACCTGCGTCCGCGCGAGCCGCTGCTGATCGCGCAGCTTCACGCGGCACAGATTGAGCACGCCATCCTGCATCGCGGCGAGCACGCGCTGGCCGCGGCCGGTGGTGTTGCGTTGGTACAAGGCGGCCACGATGCCCAGCGCAAGATGCAATCCGGTTCCGCTGTCGCCGATCTGCGCGCCGGTGACCAGCGGCGGGCCGTCGTCGAATCCCGTCGTGGATGCCGAGCCACCGGCACATTGCGCGATGTTCTCGTAGACCTTGCAGTCCTCGTACGGCCCGGGGCCGAAACCCTTGACCGACGCGACGATCATCCGCGGATTGAGCTCGTTGATGCGTTCCCAGGTGAAACCCATGCGGTTGAGCGCGCCCGGCGCGAAATTCTCCACGAGCACGTCGCACTTCTTGACCAGCGCTTCGAGGATCGCCTTCCCTTTCGGGTTCTTGGCGTCGACGGTGATCGAGCGCTTGTTCGCGTTGAGCATCGTGAAATACAGACTGTCCACGCCCGGAATGTCGCGCAATTGGCCGCGCGTGACGTCCCCTTCGCCGGCGCGTTCAACCTTGATGACGTCGGCTCCAAGCCACGCGAGCAGCTGCGTGCACGTCGGCCCCGATTGCACGTGCGTGAAGTCGAGAATGCGAACGCCGTCCAGTGCCTTGCCCATTTCTGAGCCCTCTCCAAACGATCCAGGTTACTTCTTGCGAACCGCGCTTTGCGGGTTGAGTTTGCCGATGCTGCCGCTCTCGGTGCCGGCCGCCGGGTCGATCACCGCGTTGATGACGGTCGGCTTGCCGGAGTCCATCGCCGCGTCCACGGCGCGCTTCAGCTCGTCTGGCGTCGTCGCATTCACGCCGACACCTCCGAACGCTTCAATCATCTTGTCGTAGCGCGAGCCCTTGACGAAGACGGTGATCGCCGGGTCGGAGCCCGCGGCATTGACGTCCGTTCCGCGATAGATCCCGTCGTTGTTGAAGATGACGACGCAGACCGGCAGGTTGTAGCGGCAGATGGTCTCGACCTCCATGCCGGAGAAGCCGAAGGCCGAGTCGCCCTCGACCGCAAGCACGGGCTTGCCGGTCTCGATCGCGGCGGCGATGGCGAAGCCCATGCCGATGCCCATGACGCCCCAGGTGCCGACGTCGAGGCGCTTGCGCGGTTGATACATGTCGATGACGCCGCGCGCCAGATCGAGCGTGTTCGCGCCTTCGTTGACGAGGATCGCGTCCGGCCGCTCCTTGATGACCGTGCGCAACGCGCCGAGCGCGCCGTGGAAGTCCATCGGCGACTTGGTGTTCGTCAGCCGCGGCGCCATCTTGGCGACGTTTTCCTCGCGTTTGGTCTTGACGGCGTTGATCCAGTCCGCCGGCGGCGCCGGCCAATTGGCGCCCATGCCGTCGAGCAGCGCCGACACGCAGGAGCCGATGTCGCCGACCACCGGCGCGACGATCTCGACGTTCGAGTCCATCTCCTTCGGCTCGATGTCGATCTGGATGAACTGCTTCGGCGCGTCGCCCCAGGTCTTGCCCTTGCCGTGCGACAGGAGCCAGTTGAGCCGGGCGCCGACGAGCATCACGGTGTCGGAGTCCTTCAGCACCGTCGAGCGCGCCGCGCCCGCGCACTGCGGATGCGTGTCGGGCAACAGTCCCTTGGCCATGCTCATCGGCAGGAACGGTACGCCGCTCTTCTCGACCAGTGCGCGGATCTGTTCGTCGGCCTGCGCGTAGGCCGCCCCTTTGCCGAGAATAATCAGCGGGCGTTTTGCGCTCTTGAGGAGATCGAGCGCACGCGCGACGGCGGCGGGCGCGGGAATCTGCGCCGGCGCCGGGTCGATGACTTTGACGAGCGATTTCTGTCCGGCCTCCGCGTCGATCGCTTGAGAAAACAGTTTGCCCGGCAGATCGAGGTAGACGCCGCCCGGACGACCGGAAACAGCCGCGCGGATCGCGCGCGCCACGCCGATACCGATGTCCGCAGCATGCAGCACGCGGAACGCCGCCTTGCAGAGCGGCTTGGCAATCGCCAGTTGGTCCATCTCTTCGTAGTCGCCCTGCTGCAGGTCGACGATCTCTCGCTCGGACGAGCCGCTGATCAGGATCATCGGAAAGCAGTTGGTCGTCGCATTCGCCAGCGCCGTCAGCCCGTTGAGGAACCCGGGTGCCGACACCGTGAGGCAGATGCCGGGCTTCTTCGTCAGGAAGCCGGCGATGGCCGCGGCGTTGCCGGCGTGCTGCTCGTGCCGGAACGAGATGACGCGCATGCCCGCGGCCTGCGCGAGACGGCCGAAGTCCGTGATCGGGATGCCAGGGACACCGTAGATGGTTTTGACACCGTTGAGCGTGAGCGCCTCGATGACGAGGTGAAAGCCATCCGTCAGCTTGCGATCGGCATCGGCTGGCCTTGGCATCGGCTGGGGAGGCCGAGGTTTCTAGCATGGTGTCCTCCGGATCAGTGGCTTTTGGCCATCAGAATGGAATACGGTATGTGGTATACCAGTCAAAGTCAACATGAAGCCCGCGCCTCAGCTCGAACTGCAACCACTCAACGCGAACGTCAGCATTGTCGACCAGGCGTACCGGCGCTCAAAGCGGCAATTCTGGATGCGGACATCTATGGCCACAAGGAGGAAATTCGTCTCGACGAACGTCAGCTGAGCCGTGCGCTCGGCGTCAGCCGGACGCCGATCCGCGAGGCGATGACGCTGCTCGAGCAGGAAGGCTTCCTGCGAACGGTTCCGCGCCGAGGCGTCTTCATCGTCAGGAAAACCAAGAAGGAGATCATCGAGATCATCGAAGTCTGCGCGGCGCTGGAGAGCATGGCCGCAAGGCTCGCCACGATCAACGCGTCAGATGACAGCATCGGCGCGCTGCGCCACATGTTCGACGAGTTTCACAGCTCTGCGCCCTCGGAGCACCTGCACGAGTACTCGGATGCGAACATCGCGTTCCATCAGGCGATCATCAACCTCTCCGGTTCGGATCTCATGTCCAGGACGATCGAGAACCTCTTCGTCCACGTCCGGGCGATTCGCCGCATGACGATCTCGCAGAAGGATCGCGCGTCACGTTCGATTGCCGATCACATGCGCATCATCGAGGCGCTGGAGCGCCGCGACACCGAGCTGGCCGAGCGGCTCGTCAGGCAGCACTCGCTCGACCTTGCGGCGCACGTCGAGAAATACTGCGATTTCCTCGATTGAGGCTCGCCCTCAGCGGTGAACATGGGAATGAAGGTCTCGTCGGTGAGCACTGGCGGAGTCATATTGTGCGGCGGGCTTTCGACGAGGATGGGAACGTCAAAGGCGCTGCTGCCCTTTGGTCCCGAGACGATGCTGCAGCGTGTCGTCCGCATGCTCTCCACTGTCGTCTGGCCGATCGTCGTCGTCGCCGCGGCCGGGCAATCGCTTCCCGACCTGCCGGCGGGCGTGGTTGTCACCCGCGATGAGCAGCCAGACCGCGGTCCACTGGAAGGCCTGCGTGCCGGCCTGAAGGCGCTACCCGAGACAGTCGAGAGCGCATACGTGACCAGCTGCGACGTGCCGCTGCTCGTTCCAGATTTCGCCCGGCGCATGATCGATCTGCTCGCCGATCACGACATCGCCGTGATGGAAATCGACGGGTTCCCTCATCCGCTGTCTGCGGTCTATCGACGGAGCACGTTGCCTCATGTCGAAGCACTGCTGGCGCAGGATCGCCTGCGGCCCGTGTTTCTCTTCGACGCGGTCAGAACCCGCCGCGTGGCGCCGGCGGAGATGCGGTCCGCCGATCCGCAGCTGCTGACGCTGCGAAATCTCAATACTCGGGAAGACTACGTCGAGGCGCTGAAGATCGCGGGGCTTTAGGCGCCCCCGACGAGGTCCGGCTGAAGCCGGACACACCTTTTGGCGTCGGGAAGTACTCAGCGGTTCTGTACCGACTGCCAGCCGAATCGGCCCTTGATACAGAGATGGCCGTGCGTGACGTCGTGATCGAGCGGCGATGTGACACGGACGATGTCGTTTTCCTGGACGTGGAGCTGCAGCGTGCAGCCGACGCCGCAGTAGGGGCAGATCGTGTCGGTGACGGTCTGCTTCGACTCGTTCCACGTACCGGCCTGCCGCATGTCGTGCTCCGACTTGAACATCAGCGCGCCGGTCGGACAGACGCCGATGCAATTCCCGCAGTACACGCACGCCGAGTCCGGGAGCGGACGATCCGATTCGGTCGAGATGTGCGCCTCGAACCCGCGTCCGGCGACGGCGATGGCGAACGTGTTCTGCGCATCGGTGCCGCACGCCTCGACGCACTTGTAGCACAGCACGCAGCGCGAATAGTCGCGCACGTACAAGTCGTTGTCGACCTTGACCGGCTGCGCCACGGTGGCCCCGGCGAGTCGCTCGGGCTCCGCGCCGTACTCGCGCATGTGGCGCTTCAGATCCGGAGATGCGAGCGACAGATCGACCGACGATCCCAGCATCTCGAGAATCAGCTTGCGGCTGTGCCGGACGCGTTCGGTGTTCGTGCGGACGACCATGTCCGGCCTCGACCTTGCGCGAGCAGGCTGGGGCGAGCGTACGCGCGCCCTCGAGCTCCACGACGCATAGGCGGCACGCATTGACCGGCGTCAGCGTCTTCAGGTGACACAGCGTCGGCGTGTCGATCCCCTGGGCGTTGCATGCCTGCAGGATCGTCGTCCCCTCGGGGGCGTGCGTCGTGCGGCCGTCGATGGTCAGCTGAATCATCCAAACACCCGGAGCTTTCTGATCGCCGACTGCACGGCGGAAGATGCGGTCTGCCCGAGCCCGCAGATCGACGCGTCGCGCATCGCCTGTGCGAGGTCGTCGATGAGGGCGACATCCGTTTCGCGTGAGCGCCGAGGGGGCAGACAGCCGATGCAGCGCCTCCTCCTGCCGGACGGTGCCGACGCGGCACGGCACGCACTGACCGCACGACTCGTGACGGAAGAATTCGGCGATCCGCACGGTGATCTCGCGCAGGTCCGCGCGATCGTCGAAGAGCATGACGACCCCCGAACCGAGCGTGGCGCCTGCGGCGCGCGCGCCCTCGAGGGTGAGCGGAAAGTCCAGGCCGTCAGGCGTGACGAATACCCCCGCGGCGCCGCCGAGCAGCACGGCCTGTAACGATCGTCCGTCGCGGACGCCGCCCGCGCGATCGATGAGCGCCTTCAGCGTCATCCCGAACGGCACCTCATAGACGCCGGGCCGCACCGCACATCCCGAGACGCAGAAGAGCTTCGTGCCGGTCGACTGTTCCGTGCCCGTGGCGGCGAACGCTGCCCCGCCGTCGCGCACGATGTCGAGAACGTTGACGAGCGTCTCGACATTGTTGACGACGGTCGGCTTGCCGAAGAGACCGGACTCCACCGGGAACGGCGGCTTGTTGCGCGGCTCACCGCGAAAGCCCTCGATCGAGTTGAACAGCGCCGTTTCCTCGCCGCAGATGTACGCGCCCGCGCCGCGGCGCAATTCGATGTCGAAACGGACGGCCTGGCCCATCACGCGCTCGCCGAGCAGGCCGGCGGCGCGTGCCTGCGCAAGCGCGCCGAGCAGGCGTGTGGTGGCCAGCGGATACTCGCCGCGGATGTAGATGTATCCCTGCTCGCATCCGGTCGCCAGCGCGGCGATGGTCATCGCTTCGATCACCGCGAACGGGTCCTCTTCCATCAGCACCCGATCCTTGAACGTGCCTGGCTCCGACTCGTCGGCATTGCAGACCATGTAGTGCGGACGCGCGGCGGCGCGCGCCACCGCGTCCCACTTGCGGCCGGTCGGAAAGAGCGCGCCGCCGCGGCCGACCAGGCGCGAATCGTTGACCTCGCGGACGATGCCCGCGGGCCCGAGCGCGAAGGCGCGTGTCAGCGCGTCGTAGCCGCCATGGGCGCGATAGTCGTCGAGACTCTCCGGATTCGCGACGCCGACGCGGCGGAGCAGCCGCGCAGGATCCGCGTAGACGTGATCGACGGTCCGGCTGAAGCCGGACACTACCGGAATAGTCGGACCGGACCTACCGGCGACGCCGGACGGATATCGGTAGTGTCCGGCTTTAGCCGGACCTGATCGTTCAGCTCCGCGACGACAGCGTCGGCCGTGGCGCCGGTCACGCTGCCGTCCGCCAACCCCATTCCGGCGCGCTGAAAGAGGACGGCCGGCGCACGCTCGCACTGCCCGAGACACGGGCTGCGCACCCACATCGCACGGCCGTCCGGCGTCGCCTCACCCGCCTTGCCGATCCGCGACTCGAGATCGTGACAGAGCGCTTCCGCGCCGTTCACCCGGCAGGCGATGTCGTCGCACACATGCGCCACGATTGGCGGTCGCGGCTTCATCGAGAACATGCTGTAGAACGACGCGACGCCGTACGCCTCCGCCGGCGGCACGGACAGGCGCTCGGCGATGTGATTCAGCGCGCCTTCGCTGATCCAGCCGACACGCGCCTGAGCGGCATGGAGCGCGGGCAACAACAGGTGCCGGGTGCCGGGTGCCACGGTGCCGAGTGCTTGGGTGCCGGGTGCCGCGGTGCCGGGTGCCTGGTGCGGCGCATGTACGACGGCGTCGATCGCATCGCGTTCTTCGGGCGTCGCGACCGCCCCTGGAATCAGGTGAAGGTCCACTCAGATCCTTTCGATCCGAATGGCTGACGCTTTGAATTCCGCGGTACCGGACTTGGGATCGGCCGCATCGATGGTCAGCAGGTTGGTGTCGACTTCGTCGGGAAAGTGCATCGTCATGAATGCCAGGCCCGGGCGCAGGCCGCGATCGAATCGCACGGGCGCTCTCACCTCGCCGCGTCGCGAGACGATGCGGACCGACTCGCCCTCCGAGACGCCGAGTCGCACACCGTCCTCGGGTGCGAGGTCGATCGTCTCGCCGAATCGCAGCGGAGACGAGTAGCCGCCCGTCTGCACGCCGGTGTTGAACGAATCGAGCCGCCGCCCCGTCGTCAGGCGCATCGGAAAGTCGGCGGTGAGCACGTCGACGGGCGGTTCGAATTCCACCGGCATGAACGGCGCAGGCGCACCGCCGATCGGATCGCTCCACAGCCGATCGTGCAGCAGCGGGCTGCCCGGGTGATCGTCCGTGGGACACGGCCACTGCAATCCGTCGAGTTCCTCGAGACGCCGGTAGCTCATGCCGCCGTGCCATGGGGACAACCGGCGGATTTCGTTCCAGACATCTTCAGCCGATGGCGTGCCCCAGTCATGACCGAGCCGGCGAGCAAGGTCGCAGAGAATCGAGACGTCGTCACGCGCATCCCCAGGTGGATTGAGCGCCTTGCGCACGCGCTGCACGCGCCGTTCGCTGCTGGTGACGGTGCCTTCCGATTCGCACCAGGCCGCGGCGGCCGGCAGCACCACGTGCGCGAGCTCCGCGGTGCGGGTCAGGAAAATGTCCTGCACGACGATGTGGTCGAGGCCTTCGAGCAGCCGGAGCGCGCGGGTCCCGTCCGCCTCGGACTGCGCGGGATTCTCGCCAATGACGTAGAGCGTTCGAAACGTGCCGTGCTCCATCGCCTCGAACATCTCGGTCAGGTGCCACCCGCGCTCCGGCGGAAGCGTTCTGCCGTATTCACGCTCGAACATCGAGCGGTTCTGGTCGTTCTCGACGTCCTGTCCGCCGACGAACTTGTTGGGAATCGCCCCCATGTCGCCGCCGCCCTGGACGTTGTTCTGACCGCGCAGCGGCACGAGGCCCGACCCGTAGCGGCCGACGTGCCCGGTGAGCAGCGCGAGGTTGATGATCGCGAACACGTTGTCCGCGGCGTTGTGATGTTCGGTGATGCCGAGCGTCCAGCAGACCTGCGCGCTCTTCGCGCGTGCGTAGGCATGCGCGAGCTCGCGAATCGTCTCCGCCGCAATGCCGGTGATACGTGATCGCGTGCTCGAGCGTGTAGGGCTCGACGCTGCGGCGATACGCGTCGAAGCCGGTCGTGGCGCGCGAGATGAACTCGCCGTTGTGCAGGCCGGCGGCGATGATCTCGCGGCCGATCGCGTTGGCGAGCGCGATGTCCGAGCCGACCTCGAGGCCGAGCCACACGTCCGCCCACGCGGCGGAGCTCGTCCGCCGTGGATCGATGGCGTACAGCCGCGCGCCCTTGCGCACCCCCTTCAACAGATGGTGAAAGAAGATCGGGTGCGTCTCGCGCGCGTTCGAGCCCCAGAGAAGAATGAGATCCGTGTCCTCAATCTCCCGGTACGAGCTCGTGCCGCCTCCCGCGCCGAAGACCGTCGTCAGACCGACGACGCTAGGCGCGTGTCAAGTCCGGTTGCAGCTGTCGACGTTGTGGCTGCCGATGACGCCACGCGCGAACTTCTGCGCGAGGTAGTTCACCTCGTTGGTCGCCTTCGAACAGCTGAACAACCCGAAGCTCTTCGCGCCGTGGCGCTCGGTCACGTCGGAAAAGCCTGAGGCCGCGCGCGCGAGCGCTTCGTCCCACGACGCGGGTCGCAGAGATCCCCCGTCGCGCACGAGCGGTTGCGTGAGCCGCCTGTATTCTCGTTTCATGAGGCTGAGCATAACGCACGGTCGAAGGGACGTCCAACCTCGCGTGGCACCAACACGCCGATCCTCGCGCTGGATTTCCGCCACCATGCGGACTCGTTGATAGCTCGATGGAAATTGCGGCCGCCTAAGGCGAGACGATGCGCTCCGCATGCGCGTAGATGTTGAAGCTGTCTCCGCGAATGAATCCCACCAGAGTAACGCCGTACTCGAGCGCCAGCTCGACGGCCAGGCTGGACGGCGCAGAGACCGCCGCCACGAGCGGGATTCCCGCGAAGATCGCCTTCTGGACAATCTCGAACGAGGTCCGTCCGCTCACGCACAGGATACGATCCGACAGCGGGAGCGCCTCGCGCATCAGCATCCGGCCGACGATCTTGTCGACGGCATTGTGGCGGCCGACGTCCTCGGCGACGTCGACAAGGCTGCCGTCGCGTGTGAAGAGACCGGCCGCATGCAGACCGCCCGTCTCGTCGAACACCGCCTGCCGCGCGCGCAGCTGGTCGGGAAGCGAGGCAATGGTCGTCGACGGCACGCTCCACGTCGGCGGACAATCGGCGCGACGTCGGCTGCCAGCGATTCAATCGTACGGCGCCCGCACATCCCGCACGAAGACGTCGTGGTGACCTGCCGCCGACCGGCCAGCAGGCGGTCGAGGGTGGCGGCCGATCCGTTCGCCAGCGTCACGTTGACGACATTCTCCGGATGGTCGGCGGCCGCATCGGTGCAGTGCGCGATCGTCCCCAGATCGTCGGCGCCGGTGATCACCCGCTCGGCGAGCAGGAACCCCGCGGCGAGCTCGCGATCGGCGCCGGGCGTTCGCATGATGACGGCAAACGGCTGGTCGTGCAGCCGCACCTCGAGCGGCTCCTCTGTGGCTGCTCGATCGGAATCCGTGGCGCGCGAGGCGCCGCGCACGCGGACGACAGCAACCGATCGCAAGCGCATCGGACATGACGTCATCTTACCGCCGCCGGTTAGAATGTCTCCATGGCTGACACCTCGTCGTTCGATGTCACATCCACCATCGATTTCGCGGAAGTCGACAACGCACTGAACCAGGCGCGGAAAGAGGTCGGGCAGCGCTACGATTTCAAGGGGGCGAAGGCCGACATCGATCTCAAGGTCGCCGAAAAAACGCTCACGCTGACGACCGACGACGAGATGAAGATGAACGCGCTGTGGGAGATCATCGCGCAGCGGCTGGTGAAGCGCGGGCGTGGCGGTCAAGAACTTCAAGGTCGGCGACTCGCAGCCCGCCGCCGGCGGCACGATCCGCCGCATCATCGAGATTCAGCAGGGCATCCCCATCGAGGCCGCCAAAGAGATCGTGAAGTACCTCAAGGACCAGAAGCTGAAGAAGGTCCAGGCCAACATCCAGTCCGACCAGGTGCGTGTCAGCTCACCGTCGAAGGACGAGCTGCAGAGCGCCATGCGACTGCTGCGGGACCACGACTTCGGCGTCGCGCTCGGTTTCGGCAACTACCGATAGGCTTCTCTTCTCCCTTCTCACTTCTCACTTCTCACTTCTTTTCTTTCTTCTCCTCCCACTCCACCTCGTTCACGTTCGCGGGGTCGAGCTTCAGGATTCGCTCCGACAGGCGATCGGTCTTGCCTTCTACCGGCGTCCGCACTTCATAGTGCAGCTCCTCCTTCGAGGTGCCGCGCAGCTCGAACTCGAAGCGGTATCGTGTCAGCAGCGCGTCGAGTTCCGGCTTGATGGCCGACGGATCCTTCGCCATCACCTTCAACGTGAAAAGCTGGGTGGCTTTGGGCTCGAACGACTCCACGATCCAGAGCACCGCGAGGATGAACAGCGTCGCGAAACCGGCGAGCAGCCAGACGCCGACGCCCGCGGCGAGGCCGACTGCCAGCGTCGACAACATGACGCCGGCATCCTTCGGGTCGTCGATTTTCGCGCGATAGCGCACCAGCCCTGCGGCGCCAACGATGCCAAACGCGCGCGCGAGGCTGGAGCCGACAACGAGCATCACGACAGCGCCGACCACCGCGAGGATGATCTGCGTCTGGATGACGGGCGCCTGCCGCTGCGGCGTGCCTTTGCGGCGCGGCCGGAATGCCAGCACGCAGGCGAGTCCCGCTGCCACCGGCAGCCGCGCGAGCGCATGTTTCAGATCGCGGACCTGCTCGGTGAACGGCGGCGTGCGCTCGAACACGTCCGTGCGCTTGCCATCTTTGTCCGCCTGATCGATCGGCAGCGTCTGCGCGAAGGCCGGCACCGCAAGCCCGGACACGAGAATCGTTGCGATAAGAAGCCTTCTCGCTATCGTCATCGACACTCCAATAGGCGTATGGCTGAGCAAGTACGCTGCCAGACAGCGAGCCCTAAGCTCGTCTTTGACCATCTCGTCCGTTAGCTGGCGAAGGGCTTGCTACTTCTTGATGGTGGTGGCCGGCGCTCGAGTGCCTCTTTCAACGTATCGCCTGCAATTTCATCGCGGTTTCACGTTCTGTGACGCGCGCGGCATCGTGGACTATCTACACGCCCTGGGCATCACCGACTGCTACGCTTCGTCGTATCTGCAGGCTGTGCCGGACAGCCCGCACGGCTACGACGTCGCCGACCCGACCCGGCTCAATCCACAGATTGGAAGCGAGCACCGACTACTGGGCCTGGATAGAAGCGATGCACGCGCGCGGGATGGGCCAGCTCATGGACCTGGTCCCGAATCACATGGGGATCGCGAAATCCGCGAACCCGTGGTGGCTCGACGTCCTCGAGAACGGGCCCAGCTCCCGCTTCGCGCGCTTCTTCGACATCGAATGGCATCCGGTGAAGGATGAGCTCGCCGACAAGATTCTGATCCCGATCCTCGGCGATCAATACGGCGCCGTGCTCGAACGTCAGGAACTGCAGCTCGCTCTATCGGGACGGCGCGTTCTTCGTGCGCTACTACGACCAGACGCTGCCGATCGCCACCGACACCTTCGCGGCGATTCTCGAGCCGGTGATCGATGGATGGCTGGAGCGGCACAACGGCGGCCACGCCGACGAGCTCCAGAGCATCCTGACCGCCGCGCGGAACCTGCCGTCACGCAGCGACCGCGACCGCGATGCCATCATCGTTCGCGCCCGCGAGAAGGAGATCGTGAAGCGCAGGCTCGCGGCGCTCGAACGCGACAGTCCCGCCATCGCTGCGCTCGTCGCCGAGAGCGTCAGGCGGATGAACGGAGTCGCGGGTCAGCCGCGCAGCTTCGATTCGCTCGACGGCCTCCTGAACCTGCAGTCCTACCGGCTCGCGCACTGGCGCGTGGCGTCCGAGGAGATCAACTATCGGCGCTTTTTCGACGTGAACGAGCTCGCCGCCCTGCGCATGGAAGATCCGGAGGTGTTCGAGGAGGTGCATCGGTTCGCGTTCGAGCTGGTGCGCCGCGGCGCGGTCACCGGTTTCCGCATCGACCACGTCGACGGTCTCTTCGCTCCCCGCGATTACCTCCGGCGTCTGCAGGAGCGATGCGCCGCCGACGAACCCTTCTTCATCGTCGTCGAAAAGATCCTGGGGCCGGGTGAACAGATTGCCGGCGACTGGCCGGTGCACGGCACGACCGGTTACGAGTTCGCCGCCACGGTGAACAACCTGTTCGTGGATCGCCGCAACGAGCGTGCCTTCGACGATCTCTACCGGCGAATCGTCCGGGAACGCCGCCTGTCGTTCAACGATCTGGTCTACCGATGCAAGAAGCAGGTGCTGCACGAGACGATGTCGGGCGACATCAACTCGCTGGGCCATCAGCTCAATCGCTTCTCGGAGCGGAACCGTCATTTCCGCGACTTCACGCTCTACAGCCTCATCTCGACACTGAAGGAAGTGATCGCGTCGTTTCCGGTCTACCGGACGTACATCACCGCCAACGATCCGGTGACCGAGAACGACAAGCGCTACATCCTCGAAGCCGTGCGATCGGCGAGGTGGCGTGCGCCGGCGATCAGCGGGCTCATGTTCGATTTCGTGGAGCGGCTGCTGTTGAAGCGCACGACGGTGACGGCACAGGACGAGTGCCTGGAGCGGGCCGGGTTCATCGGCAAGCTGCAGCAGATCACGGGTCCTGTTGCGGCCAAGGGCACGGAGGACACCGCGCTCTACATCTACAACCGGCTGGTGTCGCTCAACGAAGTCGGATCCGATCCAACCTGCTTCGGACTCGAGCCGGCCGCCGTGCACGAGTGGATGATGGAGCGGCAGCGGCGATCGCCATCGGCGCTTTCGGCGACGTCGACGCACGACACCAAGCGCGGCGAGGACGTACGGGCGCGCCTGAACGTGCTGTCGGAGATGCCGGATGCCTGGAAAGCCGCCGTCACGCGCTGGCGGGCCGTGAATCGCCGCTTCAAGACGGAAATCCGCAATGCCCTGGCGCCGGACGCGAACGAGGAGTACCTGATCTATCAGACGTTGATCGGCGCGTGGCCGTTCGAGACCGACACCGGCGCGCTGGCGTCCTTTGACGATCGCGTGGTGGCCTATGTGAGAAAGGCGTTGCGCGAGGCGAAGCTCCATACCAGCTGGCTCAGCCCGCATGAGAAGTACGAGGCGGCCGTCGAGCGTTTCGTCCGCGTGATACTGGAGCGCCAGAGGCCGAACCTGTTCCTGCAGTCGTTCGCTCCGCTGCAGGAAACGGTCGCCCAGCTGGGCATCTACAACAGCCTCGCGCAGCTCCTGATCAAGATCACGGCCCCGGGTGTGCCGGATTTCTATCAGGGCACCGAGTTCTGGGATCTGAACCTGGTCGATCCCGACAATCGACGCCCGGTGAACTACGAGGCAAGACGTCACGCGCTCGCCGCGATGACGCACGCGGATCCCGAGTCGCTGCTCGCCGAACGCGCGGACGGCCGCGTGAAAATGTTCGTGGCTCTTCGGGCGCTCGCCGAGCGCGCGCTACGGCGCGACGACTACGAGCGCGGGGACTACGTGCCGATTGACGTCAGCGGCTCCAGAAGCGAATGCCTGTTCGCCTTCGCACGAGGCTCCGCCGTCACCTGCGTCCCGCGGCTGATACGAAAGCTGTCGCCCGATGGCCGCCCGCCGCTGGGACCGTCCGCGTGGGACGACACATCGATCGGGCTCGCCGACGGTCGAGCCTTGCGCGACGTGTTCACCGGTTCCGAGCTGGTGCCGGCGCCCTGCCGCTCCGGCTACGTGCTGCCGGCCGCGAAGATCTTCGAGCGCTTTCCGGTGGCCCTGCTCGTTCCGGCCGACCCGCCAGGCGTGCGATCGATGTCAGGCACTGCGCCGACGCCGGCCGCCTGACATGGCGTACCTCACGATTATCGGTGCGGTCTTCGTCGCGTGGCTGATCCTCGCGCTCCTGTTCACGCCGCACATTCCGTATCACATCGAATCGGCGATCGACGCGCGCACCGATCATTTCGTGCACGTGCTCGAATCGACGTGCCAGACGCACCTCGAGCACGGCAACCGCGTGGAGATCCTGACCAACGGCGACCGCTTCTATCCGGTCATGCTCGATGCGATCCGCGGGGCTCGCGAGACGATCACGATGGAGTGCTACATCTTCAAGAGCGGCGAGACTGGCGATCGCTTCATCGAGGCGCTCACCGAGCGCGCGCGGGCCGGGGTCCGTGTCACGATCGTGATGGACGCGATCGGCTCCTTCGGAGCCTTCCGTCAATCGGCAAAACGGCTCCGGCAGGCCGGCTGCCGCGTGGCGGCCTATCAGCGGTTCACGTGGTATCGCCTCAGCCGGCTGAACAACCGGACCCACCGCGAGCTGCTGGTCGTCGACGGCACTGTGGCCTTCGCCGGGGGAGCCGGCGTCGCCGACTGGTGGGCCCGGCCTATGCGCGGCAAGCCGATGTGGCGCGACATGATGGCGCGCATCGAAGGGCCGGTCGTGTCGGACATTCAAGGCGTGGTGTCCGAGAACTGGCTCGAGTGCTGCGGCGAGATCATGACCGGGCCGGAGACCTACAAGCCTCACACGCTGGTCGGCAACGTCGCGGGTTTCTCGGTCAAGAGCTCCCCGGCGGACCGCTCCACGGCGTCGCGCGCGCTCTTCCAGACGCTGGTCGAAGGCGCGACCGCCAGCGTGGTGATCTCCACGCCGTACTTCCTGCCGGACAAGGCATTTCGAACGGCGATACGGCGCACGGCGCGCCGCGGCGTCGCGTTCGTGGCGATCGTTCCCGGCAGCCACACCGACCAGCGCTGGGTCCGGCTCGCCAGCCGCCGGATGTACGGACAGCTGCTCGAAGCAGGCGTCAGGATCTTCGAGTACGAGGCGGGGATGACCCACGTGAAGGCGCTGCTCGTCGACGAGCTGTGGGCCGTGATGGGCACGACCAACTTCGACAACCGTTCGTTCGAGCACAACGACGAAGTCAACGTGGCCTTTCGCGATCCCGACGTGACGGCACGCGTGGCAGCCGATCTCGAAGCGGACTTGCGGAAGTCCACCGAGATCACACTCGATGCCTGGCGGAAGCGCCCTGTGTGGGAAAAGCTAATCGGGACGGTGGCGTGGATTCTCGAGCGCCAGCAGTAGCACTTCTAGTTCTCATTCTCGTTCTAACTTCTTACTTCTTACTTTCTATAGCCTCCGTCCAGATCTTGATCTGTTCGGGAGTCATCGGACCCAGCGGCTGCTCGCGTGAGTCGCGGTACTTCCATCGATCGATGTCGTGCTGGTACTGCTCGCGGGACAGGAGCGTGCCGTAACAGACGTCGCTCTGCAGGTTGGGCCGGCTCACGGTCAGCCGCCGTGTGAGCTCGTCCATGACCCACGCCGGCACGTTCTGCCGCTTGTCCGGATACACGAACCCGAACAGGATGATGTGGCTCAACAGCACGCGCCAATGGTCGCCGAAGCGCATCAGCAGCCGCGGCCAGTCCAGCGACGGGCCGACCTCGCGCAGCAGATGGAGCACGTCCGCGCCGTCGAACCGCTCGCGCTCCTGGATGAACGCCTTCGACCAGATCATCTCCTCGGCCGGCGACAGCCTGACGATCACGCCCAGGACGTTGGTGCGCGGCGCGTGATCGAACCAGAGGTCGTCGACACGCGCGACGCCGTTGCCCGAATTGAAGATCACGTCCATGAAGTGCCCGCCGGCGTGAATCTTTCCCAGCCAGTGCGGGAACGGAATCGTCGTCTCGTACCCGAGGCGCTCGAACGCCTCGAGCACACGCGGGCAGTCCTCGGGCTTCACGAAGATGTCGATGTCCTTCGTCTCGCGCGGGACATGCGAGTAGTGCGAGAACGCGAAGGCGCCGCCGACGAGAAACGGCACCCCGGTGTCGGTGAGCTTCTTCAACGCGTCGATGTAGAAATCGGCGGCCGGATCGTGAACCGCGCGCGCGGTCGAAGTTTCCATGTGGCCCCTCAGGACGCGACGGCGTCCGTGACGCGACGGCCCCTGGACGCGGGCGCCGCGGAGTCGGAGGTAGTGGCCGACGCGTCCGCCGGCGCCACCTCGAAGACACGGAACGGCGGCCGATCGCCGAACGTCCGCGTGAGCAAAGGCATCGAGACGTTGTACACAGGCACGCCGTTCTTGGTGCGCCCCTCGAGCCGGCCGCGGTGCGCGTGACCGTGCACCACGAACGACACGGGATAGCGGCCGATCGGTTCCTCCAGGCGGCTCGACCCGAGGAACGGATAGATCTCCAGCGGCTCGCCTTCGACCGTCTGTTGAACCGGTGAGTAGTGCAGCACCGCGATGAGGTGCGTGGTTCGCAGGCGAGCCAGCGCCGCCTCGAGCTTGAGCGCCTCGTCGACCGCCTCGTGCGACGAACTGCTTGATGATCGTCTCGCCCCACGGGCCCAGGGCGTGACGGCCGAAGCCGCCGCCGAAGCCCTTCACACCGGCGATCCCGATCCCCTGCAGCTCGCACGCGTCGCCGTCCAGCACGGCGAGCCCCGCGCCGTTCAGAATCTGACTGACCTCTCCAGATTTACCCGACTCGAGGTCGTGGTTGCCGAGAACGGCCGCCGCCGGAATCCGCAGCGCCGACAGCTCGCGCGCGAGCACCGCCGCCTCTTCGGGCAGACCGTTGTCGGTCAGATCGCCGGCGATCACGACGATGTCCGCTGATTCGCTGACGCGCGCGAACAGCGTTTGAAATGCGCCTTGCGAGGTCTTCGTGCAGTGGAGATCGGCAAGCGCGGCAACGCGCACGACGGGCCCAGCCATGGTGACCCGACTTCTACAAGAGTTGAGCCAATCGCGATCCATTCAAGGATGAGCCGGACGGTTGACAGCCTTCCGGTGACCTGCTACCTTGTTTAGACAAGGTAGCTTCCCCAGACATGAGCGTCACCGAGAAATTCAGCGCGATCCGGAAGGGACTTCTCGAGTTCCTCATCCTGCGCATCGTCTCGAGCGACAAGGTCTACGTCGCCGACATGCTGAAGCGCCTCGGCACCACCGAGTTCGCCACGCAGGAAGGCACGCTCTATCCGCTCCTCAGCAAGATGCGGCGGGAGGGACTCGTCGACTACGAGTGGCAGGAGTCCGATGCCGGTCCGCCGCGCAAGTACTACCAGCTCACGGCGAAGGGCAAGTCGCAGCTCGCCGAGCTGAACGACTACTGGAAGTACATCAACACCACCATCAGCCAGTTGGGACGATGAGATGCAGAAAGTTGTCACGATCAACCTGAACGGCAACGCGTATCAGACCGACGAGGCCGGCTATACCGCGCTCATCGCGTATCTCGAAGGGGCCGAGCGGTCGCTGAAGGACAACCCCGATCGCGCGGAGATCCTCGCGGATCTCGAGCAGGCGATCGCCGACAAATGCCGGGGGTTCCTGGGACCGCACAAGACGGTCGTGACCGCAGCCGAAGTCGAACAAATCATCCGCGAGATGGGGCCGGTGGAAGGTTCCGGCGCCGCGGACGCGCCGCCTGGCGACGGCTCGGCGCAGCAAGGCGTCGGCCGCTCGCGACGCCGGCGTCCGGTGCGCCTCGACGGCTCTACCTGATTCACGAGGGCGCGATGCTCGCGGGCGTCTGCAACGGACTCGCGGCCTATCTGCACATCGACGTGACGATCGTCCGGATCGTGTTCCTGTTCCTCGCGCTGGTGACACGAGGAGGCTTCGGGCTCGTGTACCTCGTGCTCGCCTTCGTCATTCCGCCGGCCGATACATCGGAGCAACGGGCCGCCGCGCACGGCCAGCCGTTCAACGCGCGCGAGCTGATCGATCGCGCGAAATCGCAATACGCCGGCTTCGCGGGCGGCAAGGACTGGCGTCGTCGATGGCGCCGGGAACAGCGCGCGTGGAGGCAGCGGTGGCGCGCGTCGCGCTGGCAGCCGCAGGCGGCGTGGGGCGCGGCTCCGCCGGCGCCCGGCGACTACGGCACGCGCATCGTCAGCGGCGCCATGGTGCCGATCCTCAGCGTCATCAGCGTCCTGTTCTTCTGGTTCTGGGCGTGGGCGGTCTACTCACTCGTGACGACGGGGCAGGTGCTCGGCCAGGCGCTTCCCGGCGACATCCCGCTTCTGGGTCGGCATTCTCGTGCTCGTCTGCGTGTACCACGCCGTCGCGTGGCCGCTGCATTTCGCGCGGCGCCGCGCGGCGTACTACTCGCTTGGCGGCCAGTACGGCGGCTTCATCCCCGCGTGGGACGGCGCGCTCTCGCTGACGTTCGGCATTCTCGCGGTGTGGATGGCATACCACTACATCCCCGAGGTGCGGGAAGTCATCAAAACGCTGCCGGATGTGTGGAGGAGTTTCGATTAAGGGACGACCTGAAGGTCGTCCGCCTACGAGTGATTCGCGAACGGTCGTCTCCTACGATGTCGCTCTCGCTCTCAGATCAGCAGGACACGCACTTGTGATTGTTCTTCACGCCCATGCCCTCGAGCAGCTTGATCGTGTCGGGGAACGGGCTGATGCGCTGGACGGGCCGTTGGCCATGTCCACCGTCGTCTTGCCTTCGCGGTTGACCTGCTTGACGTCGGCGCCCTTCGAGACCAGATAGAGGATCATTTCGTTGTCGCCGCGCGCCGCCGCGTTGTGAATCGCGGTGTTGCCGTCGTGATCCTTGGCGTTGACGTCCATGTGGAGGTCTTCCACCAGATACTTCACCGCCGGCAGCATGCCGGCCGGCGCGTGGTGATGGTGGTTGGCCGCGAAGCCCTCGCCGTAGCCCTCACCCGACGCCGCAAGCAGCGCGGTAATCGCAGGTCCGCCCGGCGGGACCGGCGGCAGCGGCGACACATCCTGCACTTCGCGCGTCACGTCACCGGTGCGGACGCGTCCCGGCGTCCGCATGGTCCGGATGTCGGGATCGGCGCCGTACTGGACCAGCAGCTTCATGCCGTCGACGTCGGCGGCATACGCGGCGCGGAAGAACGGGGTCGCACCGCTCTCGTCGACGCCGGACTGATCGAAGTCGTACTGCGCGTACCAGACCTTGCGCCTCAGGCGGGTGTTGGGATCGGCGCCCTTTTCCAGCAGCGACTTCATCAGATCGAGATACGACGTGCGCTGCTGCTCGTAGGCGCGCGGCTGCGGATACAGCGCCTTGTCCGACCACTGGCAGTTGAGCGCCGCGTAGAGCGGCGTGACGCCGTTGGCCTGCGCCAGGTTCGGATCGGCGCCCTTGTCGAGCAGAAGCTTCGCGAGATCGAAGTGGCCGTTCATCGTCGCGATCAGCAGCGGGGTGACCGGATCGCCGGCGCCGCGCTGGTTGACGTCGGCGCCCGCGTCGATCAGCGCCTTGACCGACTTCAGCCTCGCCCTGGCGCGCCGCCAGGTGCATCGGCGCGAGGCCGCCCCAGAAGGCGACCAGCTCGGTGTAGTTGTACTGCCGCGTCACGCCGGCGATCTGCGGGCCCTGAGGCGCGCCGCCGCGTCCGCCCGGCGCGCCGCCGCGGCCGGCCTGGCCGCCGGCATTGAGGCCGCGCTCAGCGGCGAGCCGCTCCTGCTCTTCCTTGGCGAAATCCGTGAGGTCGACCGCCTTCGTCGTCACCTTGACGTCGGCGCCGTTGGCGGTGAGGATGCGAATGACGTCGGCGCGGCCCAGCGCTGCGGCGAATGTCAGAGCCGTCTCGCCTTTCACCGACTCCTTGGCGTTCACGTTCGCGCCATGATCGATGAGCGCCTTGACGGCGGCGGGCTTGCCCGCTGCCGAGGCCAGCATCAGCGGCGTCGTGCCGTTCATCGTCGGCGTGTTCGCGTCGGCGCCGGCCAGCCGTCAGCGTTTCGATCATCGCGGCGTCGCCGTTCTTGCTGGCGATGAGCAGCGGCGTGTAGCCGCCGATGCGCGTGGTCGCCTTCAGGTTCGCGCTGGCATAGAGCAGCACTTTGGCGAGCTCGACGTCGCCCTTCTGGGCGGCCCAGTGCAGCGCCGTCATGCCGTCGGCCTGCGTCGTGTTGACGTCGGCGCCATCCTTGAGCAGGGCGCGCACGGCGTCGCGGTTGCCGTTCATCGCCGCTTCCACGAACGCGGCCGCACCGGCCGGCGCCGCGTGGGTCAGCGTCGAAAGGCTCAGCGCGACCATCGCGCAGATTGAAAGACCAGTCGTCAGCGTTCTTCGCATGTCTGCTCCAGACGTGTGGGGGCGGAGCCGTGTGTCCGCCCGGACCGACACGCGGGTCGGTCCCTACGTTTGCCGCTTCTATCCCTTTGCGTCGGTCGCGATCACCGGGTTCGTATTCAGATCGAGCAGACCGCTGCTGTCGCCGAAACTCTGGAGATCGGTCCGTCCCAGCGCGTGCAACGTGCTGAACATCGCGTTGGCCATCGGCGTGCCATCGGGAGCCTTGATGTGGACGCCGCCGGTCAACTTGCCTCCCGCGTGGCCCATCACGACGAGCGGCACGCGTTTGTGGTTGTGGATGTTCGAGTCGCCCATCGGGGATCCGTAGATGAGCACGCTGTTCTCGAGCAGGTTGCTGTCGCCTT
The DNA here is from genome assembly GCA_963794305.1 of uncultured Acidobacteriota bacterium. GTDB lineage: Bacteria > Acidobacteriota > Vicinamibacteria > Vicinamibacterales > CAVVIG01 > CAVQFC01. The sequence goes on from CAWCDQ010000044.1 coordinate 90,864, forward strand.
CGGGCGTGTTCTTCAGCTTGCCCAGCAGGTACGGCAGCATGCTGACGTGATACCGGTTGATCTTGGCGAAGTCCATGATCCGGTCTTCACGCTCGCCGTGGTGCGAGGCGTTGTGGAAGCCGGTGGTGACGCCGCTCTCCGGATACGACCGGCCCGACGCGTCGCGCCCCAGCTTGAACGAGAAGACGCGGGTCGAGTCCGACGCGAAGGCCACGGCGATCAAGTCCATCAGGATGTGCACGTGCTCTTCGAACGAGTCGGGAACGCCGATCGGCGCGTCGGGCAGCGCGCGCTGCTCGCCGCTGGCGTTGCGCGCCTCGACGCGCTGGATGCGGCGCTCGATCTCGCGGATGTTCTCGAAGTAGTCGTTGAGGCGCGCGCGGTCGCTCGCGCCGAGATCGCGCTTCAGCTGCGATGCCTGGTTCGAGATCCAGTCGAGGATGCTCCTGTCCGTCTTGAGATTGAGCTGGCGTTCTTCGGCGGTCGCGCCGACGCCGAACAGCTGATCGAAGACCACGCGCGGATCGCGCACCATCGGCAGCGGCTGCTTGGGCGACGCCCAGCTGATCGTGTCGGTGTAGATGCAGGAGTAGCCGTAGGTGCAGCCGCCGGCCTGGTCCACGTTCTCGATCGACAGCTGCATCGACGGAATCGGCGTGTCCTGACCGAACTTCTGCGCGTACAGCTGATCGAGCGACGTGCCGGCGAAGACGTCGTTGCCCTCGGTCTGCTTGGGATGCGATTGCGTGAGGAACACCGCGCTCGAGCGGAAGTGGTCGCCGCCGATTTCCGGCAGCGTGAACGCCTCGGCGTTGTGCACGTCGGTGTTGCTGACGATGGTGACGTACTCGCGGAAGGGGGCGAGCGGCTCGAGCGTGGGGCTCCACTCGAAGTCGCGTCCGACCTGCGCCGGCGCAAAGAGGTTCTTCTTCACGCCAATCGCGGTGCTGCCGGCGTTGCCGTGCACCATCTCCATGCACACCAGGCGCTGCTTGGACGCCGACGCGCCTGCCGCCGTCTTCGCGAACACGGTGCGCGCCGGCACCATGGCGTCGAGCAGCGGGAGAGCGACGGTGGCGCCAATGCCCTTCAGGACGGCGCGCCGGGAGACATGTTTCTTCGAAATGTACATTGGACGCCCTCTATTCAGCGGTTGTCGTGACGGCTTCCGCGGTGCTCATCTGGAAGGCCGGACTGTTGACGATGCCCAGGACGAACGACGAGAAGCGGTTCCCGTTCTGCGCGGCTTTCTTCGTGATCGCGCGAATCGTCGGCTGATCGTAGTACTCGATGCGGCGGCCGATCGCGTACGACATCAGGTTGTCGGTGAAGTTGCGAATCAGCCCCTCGGAGTGGTTCAGCAGCGCCTTGCGCAGATCGGCGGGGCCGGTCAGCTTGGTGCCGTCGTACATCACGCCGTTCGAGTCGATGGCGACGCCGTTGTCCTTGATGCGATAGGCGCCAAGCGTGTCGAAGTTGTCGAGCGCGAGCCCGAGCGGATCGATCACCTTGTGGCACGACTGGCACGCCGGGTTCTTGCGGTGCTCTTCCATGCGCTCGCGCGTGGACAGCGGCTTGCCGGTCGCGGTCGCGGCCTTGGTGTCGTCGAACGGCGGCACATTTTCGGGCGGCGGCGGCGGCGGCGATCCGAGCATCACCTCCATGATCCATTTGCCGCGCTGCACGGGCGAGGTGCGGTCGGCGACCGCGGTCTGCATCAGCATGCTGCCCTGGCCGAAGATGCCGCGGCGCTCGTCCGGCACGGTCACGCGGCGGAAGTTCTCGCCGACGATGTTGGGCATGCGATAGACGCGGGCGATCCGCTCGTTGACGAAGGTGTAGTCGGCGGTCAGCACGTCGAGGATGCTGCGATCCTCCTGCACGATGCTGTTGAAGAAGAGCTCGGTCTCACGCTTGTAGGACGCCGCCAGCTCGTTGTCGAAGCCGGGGAACAGCAGCGCGTCGGGGTGAATCTTCTCGACGTCCTGCAGCCGCAGCCACTGCGACGCGAACCGTGTGGACAGCGATTCGGCGCGCGGGTCGGCCAGCATCCGGCGCACCTGCTTCTCGAGCACCGCCGGCGTGTGCAGCGTGTTGGCGGTGGCCACCTTCACGAGCTCCGCATCCGGCACGGTGTTCCAGATGAAAAACGACAGCCGCGACGCCAGATCGATGTCGCTGATGCGGTAGGTCTGGCCGGCCTTCGCCACGGTCGGCGTGCTCTCGAAGCGGAACACGAACCTGGGGCTCGCCAGCAGCGCCTGCAGCGCCGCCTTGATGCCGGCCTCGAAGTCGTGGCCCTTGCGGCCCTCGCCGTAGAACTCCATCAGCGATTCGACGTCTTCGTTGTTCGGCGCGCGCCGGTAGGCTTCGCCCGCCAGGCTCGACAGAATCTTGCGCGCGCAGGGAATCTCGTCGGCCGGCGACGTCGGGCGGCAGATGAAGACCTTGCGACGGCTCGGCGTATCGGACACGCCGGTCACCTTGTAAGGCCCGGTGATGCTGAAATCGCGCACGTGCGGGAGGATCGTGATGCCCGCGTTGTCGCCGTATTCGGTGTCGGCCAGCGTGTAGTCGATCGGCGACACGAGGTCGTCGACGACGCCGTCGAACTTCTGGATGAACGCCGCCGCGATGTGCTGCGGACCCGCCTTCACGTGGACCCGCGGCGTGACCAGGTTCAGACCGTTCTTGTCGGTCTCGGTCATCTTCCAGTCGACGTCGAGCAGCGCGACGCGCTCGCCGTTGATCGACAGGTCGATCTGCTCGCTACGGCTCGCCACGCTGCCGAACAGCTGGCCGGTCGGCGTGCCGTGCAGCATGACGCGGAACGTGTAGTCGCCGTCGGCCGGGAACGTGTAGTCGAGCGCGACGCCGCCGCGCGTGCCCCAGGGCGTGCCGTCGACGTGCCGCATCTGCGATTCGGTGCGCGGGACCTTGACCGTGAACTCCGACGGGCTCGCGTTGCGGTCGCCGACCGCCAGCGTCGAGATCCTCGACGCCGCGCGCAGGTAGCCTTCCATCAGCGTCGCCGAGAACGTCTGGACGTCGGCGATGTTGTCGTAGCCGGCGCTCAGCGTGTCGGGCGGCAGGAACGCGTTCACGTCGACGTCGAGATCGAGGAGGTCGTGGACCGCGTGCGCGTACTCGGCGCGGTTGAGCCGCTGGAACGGCCGCCGTCCCGGATTGGGTCGAAGCGCCGCCGCCGCATCCACTTTGTTCTCGAGCGACGTGGCGAACTGCAACAGCACCGCTTCGTCAGGGCGCCGCATGCCCGGCGGCGGCATCATGCCGAGACGCAGCTTGCGGATGATCTTCTCGGAGACCTCGGCGCTCTGATCGGCGTGCGTGGGATCGAAGGAGACGAGCGACAGGCCGCCGGCTTTGCCCTTCTCGCTATGGCAGCCGACGCAATACTGCTTGGTCAAATCGGGCGTCGGCGCGGCAGCGGGGGCGGCGGGAGGTTGTGTCGCGGTCTTGTGCGCGACCGCCATCGCGGGTTTCGGCGAGCTCGACTGTGCCGTGGCAGGAGTCTTCGAGGGGGGATTGGTCTGCGCAGAGATCCCGAATCCGAAGAGGACGACCGCTGCCAAGGTGCCTGTGCTCGCCGCTGTCAATTTCATCATGCGGGTTCCCGGACAACGCCTGATTTTCAGGCCGTTCAACTGCCTGCAGTATACGTTCGAAATTCGCCGGAAGTCTCCTGTTTCTTGCACTTTATCGTCACGGATGTCAGTGTTTGTATCGCCCCTCTTCGCTTTCCCATCGCTCATGTCCTGGAATGCCGCACACGAAAGCCTTATCCAGGAATGCTTTCTTCGCTCTGCTGCTCGCTTTGACTCTTCCATGGCCGCGGCAGCGACCAGTTGACCCCGGGGAAGGACGTTAGGGGCTAGGGGCTAGAGGGCTAGGGATAGAGGAGCGATCGCGTCCACGCACCGTTGTCGCGGCGGAACACGACACGGTCGTGGAGCCGGTTGGGATCTCGCGTCCAGAACTCGATTGAACGAGGGACGACCCGGTAGCCGATCCAGAACGGCGGACGCGTGATCGGCGCGTTCGCGAACCGCTTCTCGATCTCGCTCACCCGCAATTCGAGCGCAGCCCGCGACTCCAGCTCCGCGCTCTGATCCGACGCCCACGCGCCAATCTGGGAACCGCGCGGGCGCGTCGCGAAATAGGCATCGGCGTCGGCATCCGGCATGCGCTCGACGTCTCCCTCGATGCGGACCTGCGTCGTCGGCGGCCAGTAGAACGTGAGCGCCGCGAACGGGTTCGCGGCCATCGCGCGCGCCTTGCGGCTCTCGACGTTCGTGTAGAAGACGAACCCGCGTTGATCGGCATCCTTGAGCAGCACGTACCGCGCGGAGGGACGGCCGTCGGCATCGACCGTCGACAGCACCATCGCGTCGGGCTCGGCGCATTCACGGGCGGCCCGATCGAAGAGCGCGGAAAACAGCTCGAGGGGATCGTCGACCGGCACGCGCGTCACACTCTCGCAGGCCGCGGACGCCACGGCGTGCTGGAGTCGTGCAGAAACGTCTCGAGCTTTTCGACAACCGCGGCGGAGAGCGCGCGGGTCGGCGCCGCGAACATCCAGACGTGCCGCCCGGCGGTGCCCGTCAGCTCCAGCCGCCAGCACCCGCGTGCGCTCGCGCGCACGCTGACCCGCCATCCGCCGACGATGTGCCGGAACACGCGCTGAACGTCGCGCACCATCCGCGAGACGATGCTGTCGTCGAACACGCCGTCGACAACCAACTCGACCTTCTTCACAGGCTGACGAAACTTGAGGACGCTGGGCACTGCTCTCAGTGTACCAGCTACACTGCCCTCATGAACACGATCAGCCGGTTTCCAATCCCCAGTCTCGATGCGCTGCCCGAGGACATCCGCTCCCGCATCGTGGCGGTGCAGGAGAAGGCGGGGTTCATCCCGAACGTGTTTCTGGCCTGGGCCCACCGCCCTGAGGAATTCCGCGCGTTCTTCGCATACCACGACGCGCTGCTGGACAAGCCGGGCGGTCTGTCGAAGGCCGAGCGCGAGATGATCGTGGTGGCGACTTCGGCGGTGAACCACTGCCATTACTGCGTCATCGCGCACGGCGCCATCCTGCGGATACGCGCGAAGCAGCCGCTGCTGGCCGATCAGGTCGCGATCAACTACCTCAACGCCGACCTCACGCCGCGGCAGCGGGCCATGCTCGACTTCGCGGTCAAAGTGGCCGGGCGTTCGCACGAGGTGAACGACGCTGATTTCGCAGCGCTGAAGGCACATGGCATGACCGACGACGACATCTGGGATATCGGCGCGATCGCCGCCCTCTTCGCGCTGTCCAACCGGATGGCCAACCTGCTGGCGCTGCGGCCCAACGACGAGTTCTATGCGATGGGACGAGACCCGGTGGCCAGGCCCGCTTGAGGGCTTCACCAATCCTCCGGGTCGTCTCCCTCCGCCTGTTCCAGGTTGTGCTGCATCTCCCTGAGACGGGCGCGCTCGGTGTCCGCCGTCCGCTCGTCGAAGTCCTCGTCGACGACGGCGTACTGATCCACTTCACCAATGGCATCTTCTCCGACCTCGGCGCTCAGGTCATCGTCGTGTTCGTCGTTCATGGTATGTGTACCTCGGGGCGGGACTTGCAAGAACCCGCGCACGCGAGCCCAGCCGTTGTGGGTCCAGGTACTGCAACTCCACGCGGAAAAGGAGGCGCCGATGAAACTGACCGAGCTGCTGATGAGCGAATTGGACCGCGAGGTTCCCCGTTCGAGACGCGTACTCGAGGAAGTGCCGGCCGGCAAGTACGAGTGGAAGCCGCACGACAAGTCGATGATCTTCGGGTACCTGGCGAATCTGGTCGCGACGATGCCGTCCTGGATCGCGATGGGGATTACGAAGGACGAGCTGGACATCGCGCCGGCCAGCGGCTCGTCGATGAAGCAGGAAAAGCTGGAAACGAGCGACGCCCTGGTGAAGGCGCTGGACAAATGCGCCGCCGACGCGCGGACGGCGCTCAGCAGCACGACGGATGAATTCCTGATGACGACGTGGCGCCTCCTGGCGCGCGGACAGGTTGTGATGGAAACGCCACGGTGGGTGATGATCCAGGACTCGCTGAACCACTGGTCGCATCACCGCGGGCAGATGACCGTCTATCTCCGGCTGTTGGACGCCAAGGTCCCGGCGATCTACGGACCGTCGGCCGACGACAAGGCGTTCCGCTAGACGCTACGCACACGATCGCGATGGTCGCGAGCAGGTGCAGGCCGAGCTCGAGGTCGCCGCTGACTCGGACCTGGCGGCGTGCCTCATCGCGGCTGATGCCTTTGGTGAACACCCGCCAGGCGATCTCTTGAGGTACGGTGATTTCCGAGATCACACCCTCGCTTGCCGAATCGCCGAGCCGCCAGCCGTCGGCGTCGCGATGGAGCGACCAGGTCCCGCCACAATCGCCCGCGATCGTGAACCGCACGATGGCACCGGAGGCCGCCGGCTTCTCCCGATACGAGAACGGCAGCGCGCGCATGAAGCAGTCGAGCACCGGGTGGTACAGCTCGCGCGTCATGATTCCCGGCCTGCTGGTCGCGAGGCGGATCTGTTGCTGATGGTGCCAGCGCTCCGTGTACTCGCGCGCGGTGTGAAACCCGTTCGTCGATGTTTCTTCACCGGCCCACGAGACGCCAAACGGGGCGACGCCGGATGGATCCAGCGACTGAAAGTGCGCGGCGAACTCCGCGGCGCGCTCGTCCATCAAGGCGATCAACGCGGCCGGATCGAGCTGCCGATACCGGGCCACACCTTCGGCATTGATCCGATTGATGAAGGCGGCCAGCTCCGCGGGCGAAGTGATCGCCGGGGATCCTGACGCCGATTCGCCGCGTACTCGGGCGACGATGCGCTCCTGCGTATCGAGCAGGTGGGCGGCGACCTCCTTCACCGTCCATGTGCCCGCCACTGTCGGTAGCGCCCACTCGTCCGGCTCGAGCGCGGCCAGCAGCTCGATCAGCCGCGTGTGCAGCACGGGAAAGAGATGCGCGGTCACGCCCCGGCGCTCTTCGCCTTGTAACGGCCGGGCACGGCGCGTGTCGCAATGGCGATCCGGTTCCACGCGTTGATCGTCGCCGCGAGGTAGGTGAGGTCGATCAGCTCCTGTTCGCTGAAGTGTTTTCGCGCTTCATCATAGACGTCGTCGGGCACATGCGACTGTGCAACCAGCGTGACCGCCTCGATCCAGGCGAGCGCGGCTCGCTCGCGATCGTCGAAGAAGGGCGTTTCACGCCACGCGTCCAGCGCATAGAGGCGCTGTTCCGTTTCGCCTGTCGCCCGGGCGTCGATCGAGTGCATGTCGATGCAGTAGGCGCAGCCGTTGATCTGGCTGGCGCGAAGCTTCAGCAGATGCATGAATTTGTGGTCGAGGCCGCAGCCGGCGAGATGCTTCTCGAGCGCGAGCATCGCCTGCAGGGCGTCCGGACTGAATCGTCGATAGTCGATCCGCGGGGTCATCAAGCCTCCTGATTCTTCCCGAACCTACCATGAGTAAGATGGAGCATGCCCGAGAGCCCTCCACTGATCCCACTGAGCGGAGCAAGGGCGGATCGCGTCTTTCCAACACTGACCCCGGCTCAGATCGCGCGCATCGCTCCTCATGGACGTCGGCGCGCGGTCCAGGCCGGTGAGGTGCTCGTCGAGGCGGGCGACCACGTCGTGCCGTTCTTCGTCATCACAGCCGGGACGGTCGAGGTTGTCCGGGGCGGCGGCGAACCCGAGGTCCTGGTCGCGCTCCACGGCCCGGGACAGTTCAGCGGCGAGGTCAACATGATCTCCGGCCGCCGCGCGCTGTTCCGGCTGCGCGCCCGCGACGCCGGCGAACTCCTCGAGCTGGATCGCGATCAGATGGTGTCGCTGGTCCAGAACGACGCCGAGCTCAGCGAAATCCTGATGCGGGCGTTCATTCTTCGACGCGTCGAACTCGTCAGCAGCGGGATGGGCGACGCCGTGCTCATCGGATCGACGCACTCGCCGGGAACGCTGCGCATCAAGGAGTTCCTGATGCGCAACGGCCATCCCTACGCCTATCTGGACCTCGATCGAGACCCGGACGTCCAGGCGATGCTCGACCATTTCCACGTCGCTGTGGCCGACGTGCCCGTGCTGATCTGTCGCGGCGAGCTCGTGCTGAGGAATCCGACGAATCCGGAGATCGCCGACTGCCTCGGTTTCAACGATGCCATCGATCAGACCCAGGTTCGCGATCTCATCATCGTCGGCGCCGGACCGGCGGGACTCGCGGCGGCCGTCTACGGCGCGTCCGAGGGACTCGACGTCCTCGTCCTCGAGGCCAACGCGCCGGGCGGACAGGCCGGTTCAAGCTCGAGGATCGAGAACTACCTGGGATTTCCGACCGGCATCTCCGGACAGGAACTCGCCGGCCGCGCCTACACGCAGGCGCAGAAGTTCGGCGCGCAGATCCTCATCGCTCGCGGCGCCGTCGAGCTCACGTGCCACAGGCGGCCATACGGGATCGCGATGTCCGAGGGACAACGACTGTCCGCGCGCGCCGTCATCATCGCCACCGGGGCGCAGTACCGGCGGCTCGCCCTCGACAATCTTCAGAATTTCGAGGGCGCCGGCGTGTACTATGGCGCCACCTTCGTCGAGGCGCAGTTGTGCAGCGGCGAGGAGGTGATTGTCGTCGGCGGCGGCAATTCGGCGGGACAGGCCGCGGTATTTCTCGCGCAGACGGCCCGGCGGGTGTTCGTGTTCGTGCGCTCGGGCGGCCTGTCCGAAAGCATGTCGCGCTATTTGATCCGCCGGATCGAGGAGAACCCGGCGATCGAGCTCCGGACGCACACCGAGCTCGTCGCGCTCGAAGGCGATCATCGTCTCGAACGCGTCCGGTGGCGCAACACGGTGACGGGCGACGAGGAAAGCCGCGACATCGCCCATGTGTTCATGATGACCGGGGCCGTGCCCAACACCGGCTGGCTCGACGGATGCGTCGCGCTCGACAAGAACGGCTTCATCAAGACGGGGACCGATCTCTCGCAGGAGGATCTGGCGGCCGGCCGCTGGCCGCTCTCACGGGCGCCGCATCTGCTCGAGACGAGCCTGCCTGGCGTGTTTGCCGTCGGCGACGCGCGCGGCGGCAACATCAAGCGGGTGGCGTCCGCCGTCGGCGAAGGCTCGATCGCCGTCTCCTTCGTTCACAAGGTGCTGCACGAGTAGAAGAGACACGGAGGCGAACGTGAACGACGCACCGGACTTCGAACTTCACTCGACCGCCAGCGGGCCCGACTTGTCGACGCCGCCACAGCATCACACTGGCGTGTGGGTCGCCGTCGCCGCCCTGCTCATCGCGCTCTGCGCCGCCGGCTATTTCGCGTTCTTCTGGCGCCGCACGCCACCGGCCCAGACCGCGGCCGCGCCGAAAGCCGCAACGCCCGTGTCGGAGTCGCCGGCGCTTGGCGGCGCAGGCGAACCGATGACGCTTCCGCCGCTCGACGAGAGCGACACCCTCGTGCGCACGCTCGTCCAGCGGCTGACCGAGAGTCCTGCCGTGATGGCGTGGCTCCCGACCAACGGACTCGTCCGCAACTTCACCGTCGTCGTCGCCAACATCGCGGAAGGGCCGACGCCGGCCAAGCACTTGAAGGTCCTGCGTCCGTCGGCCTCCTTCCGCATCGTGTCGCGCAACGGCGGCACGTTTGCCGATCCGCGCAGTTACGATCGCTACACGACCATCGCCGACGCCATGGCGTCGGTCAATCCGGCTGCGGCCGCCAGGCTGTATGCGACGCTGAAGCCGAGAATCGAGGACGCGCACCACGATCTGGGATCGGCCGATTCGTTCGATCGCACGCTGGAGCGGGCGATCGTCGCGCTCCTCGCAACACCAGCCATCGACGGATCGGAACGCCTCCGCCCGAAGGGCATCGGCTATGGGTACACCGACGAGCGCCTCGAGTCGCTGACGCCCGCGCAGAAGCAGCTGCTGCGCATGGGCCCGCGCAACGTGCGCGTGATCAAGACAAAGCTGCGCGAAATTGCCATCGCGCTCGGCATTCCGCCAGCGCATCTGCCCGCGCCGTAGCCGGCCGTCCGGCTGCTTACAGCTCTGTCGATCCGGCCCCCTCGTTGTAATCGATTGCCTCGGGAACGGGCAGTTTTGTTGAAATTGTCGCTGGAATCCTCTCGGGTCCGGCCCTTGCAGCTCGGCGCGTCTCGTGGGTCTGTCCGACGCGAGGAGCCCGATGGCAAAGTCCGGAAAGGTGCTGGTCGTCGACGATTACGCGCCGAACCTGTGCGGGCTCGGTCAGTTGCTCGAGAGGGCCGACTACACGGTGCTGACCGCGACCAACGGCCAGGACGCGCTCGAGATCGTCCGGAACGAGCGGCCGGACATCGTGCTGCTCGACGTCGTCATGCCCGGAATGTCCGGACTCGAGGTGTGTGCCGAGCTGAAACGAAATGTCGAGACGCGCTTCATGCCGGTCGTGTTGATTAGCGGCGAGAAAGAGCGCGAAACCCGCCTGGCCGGACTCGACGCCGGCGCGGACGATTTCCTCAACAAGCCGGTCGACCCGGAGGAGCTGCGGACGCGCGTTCGATCGCTGATGCGGCTCAAGCGCCTGACCGACGATCTCGAGTCGGCCGAATCGCTGTTCCTGACGCTCGGCCGCGTCATCGAAGCACGCGACCCGTGCACCGAGGGACACTGCGAACGGCTGACCGACTACGCCACCATGCTCGGCGTACACCTGGGGCTGAATCAGGACGAGCTCGATGCGCTTGCACCGCGGAGCATTTCTCCACGATGTCGGCAAGATCGCGATTCCCGATCGCGTGCTGCTCAAGAAAGGACGGCTGACCCGGAAGGAATACGAGCTGATGAAACGGCACGCCGTCATCGGCGACGAGCTCTGCGCGACGGTTCGATCCCTCGAAGCCGTCCGTCCCATCGTCCGCCATCACCACGAGCGGATCGACGGCCGCGGCTATCCCGACGGACTGGCCGGCGACACCATTCCGCTGCTCGCGCAAATCGTCAGCATCGCCGACGTCTTCGACGCGCTCACCTCCGATCGCCCGTATCGCAAGGCGCTCCCGACAACGACCGCCTACCAGATGATGCGGGAGGATGCGCGCCGAGGCTGGTGCAGTGAGGATCTGGTGGCAGCCTTCATCGACCTGCACCGCGCGCGCGAAGCACAGCGGGCGCGCATCGCGGTCTGATCCCGTCAAGACCTGCGCGGCCGACAGCCCGGCCACGACGCGCGCCGCCGCGACGCTGGTAGAATCCCCACGGCTCTACCTGCAAAGGAGCGGCATCACATGACACGCTCGGATCGATCCGTCGGCCTCATCATGGCGCTGCTCCTTCTGGGACCCGGCGCGATCGCGTTCGACGCGCGGAACGCCGTTCAGGCCCCCGCGGGGCGGGGCGGCCGTCCTCAGGAGCCCGGGCCAACCATCACCGTCCGCGGACATACCTTCTCGCAGCTGTCGCTGTTCCAGCGCAACGTCGGCGGACCCGACGACATGACGACGGCGTTTCCGCCGCACAAAGTGATCGGCAACATCTACTACGTCGGCACCAGGAGCCTCGCCGTCTATCTCATCGTCACTCCGCAAGGCAACATCCTGATCAACAGCACGTTCGAGCGGAACGTCCCGCTGATTCAGCAATCGGTCGAGCAGCTGGGTTTCAAGTTCTCGGACATCAAGATCCTGCTCGGCAGCCACGCGCACGGCGACCACCAGGAGGGCGACGCGGCGGTGAAGGCGCTGACCGGCGCGCAGGTGATGGCGCTCGCCGAAGACGTGCCGGCGCTGCGCGCCATGAAGCCGGGCGGCAAGGAACATCCGATCGACAAGGTGCTGCACGATGGCGAATCGGTGACGCTTGGCGGAACGACGCTCGTCGCGCACCTGACGCCAGGTCATTCGCGCGGCTGCACCACGTGGACGCTGAAGGCTCAGGAAGGCGGCAAGAGCTACGACGTGGTGATCATCGGCAGCCTGGGCACGAATCCCGGCTTCAAGCTGGTGAACAACACCGAGACGCCCGGCATCGCGGAGGAGTTCGCGCGGGCGTTCAAGGCGTCGCGGGCGCTGCCGTGCGACGTGCCGCTCGGGTCGCATCCGGGCATGTACAACATGCAGGCCAAGTACGCGAAGCTCGCAGCGGGCGGCCCGAACCCGTTCATCGATCCCGACGGCTACAAGCTGGAAGTGGACATCGACGAAGCGATGTTCCGGGCGGTGCTCGCCGAGCAGCAGAAGGCCGCCAAACCGTAGAAGAAGAAACCGCGGAGCTCGCAAAGACCGCAGAGAAGACTTAGCTCAGCGAGCTCGGCGGTCTCCGCGGTTCCTTCCGCTCGGTCAGGCCTGAAAGCCTGCAGTACACCGAAACTGAAAATACGCTCTCTAAGCCAGCCGGCGGTTGCCGGCGGCGGCTGGTCTGGCGGCGCGCACGACTCTGGCCATCTGCGCGGCAAGAATCGTCGCCAGCGCGCGGATCGACTCAATCCGTGCGCCGCCTTGCCGCAGCTCGATGGCGAGCACGCCGGCGCATCCTTCCCGCGTCATCAGCGGCACCACCAACGCGTCGCTGGCCACGTCGCCGCCGCTGACGATGCACATCTGGGCCGAGCGGAACGCCGCGGCCGTGGCGTTGCGAGCGTCGCGGGGCAGGTTCGGCAGCTGCGCGAGCACTTCGTCCGAGTAGCCGTACGGCAGCGTGGGCGTCAGAGCGGCTGTCTGTGGATCCCATAACCAGACCATCAGACCGACGGCGTCGATCACGCCGGCGATTTCCTCGAGCAGCGCCGCCATGTCGCTGGGTCTCGTCGACGCGGGACAGCTTCGTGCACAGCTCGGCGACGGCCGACAGGTCGGGCTCGAACGGCTCCGGCGTGAAAGCGGTGGCTTCAGATGCCGCCACCGGGACAGGCATTTCGACCGTCTCGGACGTGTACATCATCTCGACCGTTTCGGAGGTGTCGACCATCTCGACGGTACTGGCCGTGTCCGCCATCTCGACGGTCTCGGACGTGCCCGTCATCTCCACGGTCGCCGACGTGTTGATCATCTCGACCGTCTCGGACGTGTCGACGTTGTCGATTCGCTCGAGCAGATTCAACGAAGCAGGGGGAGCCGCGGGAGCATCGTCGGCCTCGGCAAGGCGCCCGTGACCGTTGCCGGGCCGGAAGCGCGACAGCGATCCGACGGCGGCGCCGACGAGATAGCGGAGCCGGGTCGGCGGCCCGGCGCTCGCCGAAACAGCCTCGGCCGCGACCTGCGCGCCAAGGGCGGCGGTGACGTCTTCAGTCGGATCCGGATATCGATCGAGGAATTCACGGACGACAACGTCTGGCTGAAGCCCGATCGCCCGCGCGTAGTCGCGAACGAAGGCGCGGCGAAAAATACCTGCGGGCCATCTGGAAATATCGTCCCGCTCGAGCCCCTCCAGCAGGGACAGCTTGATCTTGGTCTGCTCGGCGATCGTCGAAAGCGCAATCTGTTGTTCTTCTCGCCGCTGGCGCAATCCGGCGCCGAAACTCTCACACATGCGGCACACCTCTCGCGGCCACGAACGACGCGCCGCACTTACTGCTCGGAGTTCTCTGGCAATTCCACCTGTACGGTATGCCGCTTGCCGGACTTGGGTCCGCCTACCATACGACTAGTGAAAGAAGGTCTCGCCGTTATCACCGTGAGGGACAATCACCGCGCAACCTCGAGCGAGGCCGGCCCCCGCGCGGTGAAGGTGATAAGGCTACCGAAGCGAGACTAACAACATGTGAGGGACAGTTCAAGCATAGATTGCGGCGATTGCCCAGGGTACTGTTCAGTTTTTGACCGGTGACGCTCGACGCCCATCAGGCCCAGGCCGAGCTCGGAGCAGACTTCTCGGGGCTTTCCGGCGGCTACGGCCTTTGCCAGAGACGCAGTTCGTGCACGGACCACCAACTGTCGTACGTCGCGACGTCGCGGACACGAAGGATCATCGTGTCGTTGTGGGGAAGGTCGATGCGGACAGACGGATACGACCGGTCGCGCAGAAAGCCGGCGAAGAACTCCGCATATGGCGGAGCCCGGTAGAGCGTGTGGCTGTGTCCCTCGCGATCCTCGATGTCGATTTGCAAATCGCGCGGGTACTCCATCAGCGATCGCTGCGCGAGCTGGAGCTCGATGCGAGCGACGTCTCTCGGCTCGTTGAATTGCGCGGTGATGACGCTCGAGCCGTCCTGCATGCCGATCCAGCGCGAGTCGTTGTCGCCGTCCACGAGGAACTCGGCGCGGCCTTTCTGCTGAGACACGTCGACCCGGAATTGTGCGGCTGGAATCGGCGTCAGCGATTCACTCGCCTCGGTCCGAGAGGCAAACGGCGCCAGCTCGAATGCGTACACGTCGAGCAGGCGCTTCTCTCCGAGCAGCTGCCCCGAACCTCGGAATCCAGCGACGGTTTCCCTCAGCTCGCCGTTCGCCTCCTGTGTGACGTTGTAGTCGCCGGGATGCACAAACACGTATCGCACGCCGAGCGACCGCAGCATCGTCACCGTTGCAGAGAAGCGTTCGTAGTCGTACATCGGCGCCCGCGGTTGACGCAGCAGCTCCTGGAGCGGCGAGGCCCAGCCGGTGAAACCGTTGATGAGCGGATGGCCGTGGAACAGCGTCGCGTATTGATAGTTCAGCTCCTGGAACTGGGCCGTCATGAGCGGCAGGTGCAGCACGACGCCGGGCGGCATCGCGCGCAGCCACTCGACGATCGCGCGATCCTCGAGGCGACCGCGCGGCTGGTACGCGACGGTCTTCATCGGTACCGCCCATCCGTCGGCGATCACGCCCGCCAGCATGACGGCGATGGCCAGCGCGCGAAACCGAGGAGGGATGCGCCCGAGCAGGAAGGCCGCGCCGAAACCGGCGAGCACCGACAGCCCAACGATGGCGATCACGACGAAGCGGGACGGCGCACGCATGCCGCTCATTCCCGGGAGCGCGTACTGCAGCCAGTCGTACGGTCCGTGGCGCGTCAGAACGAGTCCCCACACACGCACGAGCGGACCGAACGATAGCAGGAAGCCGGCCACGGCGATCGCGGCGTACACGATCGGCCACCGCGACTTCCGCCGGCGATCGAACGCAGCCGCATACAAGGCGATAGCCGCCAGCACGGGTCCGGCGACTCCGGGAAACAGCTCCTTCTCGGTTTCGCCGAAGATCGGCTTCGGCAGCGGCAGCCAGCGCCGCCACACGCCGCTGTCGGGCACGAAGTAGGCGCGGAGGTCGGCGCCGCCCGACTCGATCTCGCCGGCTGACCTGACCAGCTGAAGGTCGACTCGCACCCGGTAGTACTGCATCGCCACGGGCGCGAGCACGGCGAGCGTGATGACGAACGCGACCGCGAGGTCGACTGACCATCGGCGGACGTGCGCGCGCGACTTCATCGCGTAGTACGCAATCAGCACACCGATCGGCACGGTCATGAAGTAAGCGACGTAGGTGTTGGACAGCACCTGCAGGCAACAGGCAGCCACGAAGAGCGCCAGCCAGCGCCGCCGGAACGACTCGAAGTAGTTGTGAATCGACCACAGCACGATCGGAAGCCATCCAATCGCGAGCATCTGGATGTGCGCGAGCTGCGCCTGCGCCGTTCGAAACGGACAGAACGCGTAGTACGCGCCGGCGATGGCTGCCGCCGCGCGGCTCCCGGTCAGATACCTGGCCAGCACGTACATTCCTGTGCCCGCCAGCGTGAACGAGAGCAGAAACGCCACGTTGTAGGTGAGCACGGGGTTGCCGGTGAGCCAGTAGACCGGCGCGACGAGAAACGCGACGCCGAAGAGGTTCTCGGAAAACGCCAGCGTGCGCGGGTACGGAAAGTAGATCGGCGGGCTCCACACTCCATGGAGCGCATGTCGAACGCTGCCGGCATCCCACGAAATGATCCAGGTCGTGAGGAGCGTGTCGAGGAGGTCGGACGGGAGCGTCCGGGTGGGATGATGCGCGAGCGGCCACGTTGATACGAGACTCGCGATCGCGAACAGTCCCGCTGCGACACAGAGCTCGCGCCACCGCAAGGGCCGGCGCGCCGCCGGCTGTTCCTGTCCAACCGTCTCCGTTGTCGCCTCCACGATCTGGTTTCTCTTCAGAATCCCGGCGGCCGCTCCCCGGCGACGGCGAACGCGCGCTCCATCGCCAGGCCGGCGCGAGCCACGGTGCCTTCGTCGAACAACCGGCCGAGCAGCGTCACGCCGTGCGGCACGCGGCGCGGCGGCGAGAACTTCGGCAGCGGATTCTTCGGATCGGGCGCCCAGTCGCTGCGCGCCTCGGACACGTTGACGAAGCCGGCGCGAAGCGTCAGCGACGGATGCCCGGTGAAGTTCGACAGCGTGAGCATCTCGTCGCGGAGCGACGGCACGAGCAGCAGGTCCACCTGCGAGAAGATGCGCGCCATCTCGAGCGCGACGCGGCGCCGGAATCGATCGGCCTGCACGAAATCGACGGCTGACAGGAACCGCGCCAGGCGAAACAGGTTCGGCCACGCGTCGGGCACCTGCGCCTTCAGCGTCGTTCACGCCGCCGCTGAGCGTGAGCTCCTCGAACGAGGCGGCCGCCTCGCTGAAGAGGACGTGCATGCAGCGAACCGTACGGCCAGTCGGGCAGCGTCACTTCGGTGGCGACCATGCCCGAGCGTCTTGACCGTCTCGAGCGCCGCACGGTCGACGTCGGTCGCCGGGCTCTCCTTCATCCACGCCGGGAAGTAGCCGACGCGCAGTCCCTTCACCGGCGCCGGTGGCGTCGAACTCGAGACGGCTCGGCACGCTCGACACATCGCCGGCGTCGGGCCCGCTGATCGCCTGCAGCACGAGCATCGCGTCCTCCACGCTGCGCGTCATCGGGCCGAGCTTGTCGAGCGACCAGCAGAGCGTCATCGCGCCAGTGCGCGGCACGCGGCCGAACGTCGGGCGCAGCCCCGTCACGCCGCAGCGCATCGACGGCGAGACGATGCTGCCGCCGGTTTCGCTGCCGATCGAGAAGCCGACGAGGCCCGCCGCGGTCGCGGCGCCCGGCCCGGCGCTCGATCCCGACGCGCCTTCCTCGAGCAGCCACGGGTTCATCGTCTGGCCGCCGAACCAGATGTCGTTGAGCGCGAGCGCGCCCAGGCTCAGCTTGGCGATGAGCACCGCGCCGGCGTCGTTCAGGCGGCGCACGACCGCGGAGTCGGCGGTCGGCACGCGGTTCCTGAACGGCTCGGCGCCGTAGGTCGTCGCGATGCCCGCCGTGTCGAGCAGATCCTTCACGCCGTACGGGATGCCGTGCAGCGGCCCGCGATACTTCCCGGCGGCGATCTCCGCGTCGGCCTGCTTCGCCTGCGCGAGCGCCAGCTCCTTCGTGCAGCGTGATGACGCAGCGCAGCTTCGGATCGAACTGCTCGATGCGCCGCAGATAGATGTTGGTCAGCCGCTCCGAGGTGAGCGTCTTCTGCTCGATCCAGCGCGACAGCTGGGTCACCGGCGCGAACGCGATGTCGGCGTCGCTCGCCGGCAACGCGAATCGCCTCGCCCGTGCTGCGCACGAACGCGATCGCGCGCCGGGCCTGAGCTGCTCGCCAGCGAGCACCGGGTTCCACAGCGTCGCCGGCGCGATGCTCCGGCTCGAGCGCGACTTTGCGCGGCCCGACGCGCCGCTCGAGCAGCGGCGCCATCGATCGCGCGCCAGCTCGCCGCCGCCATCTCGCGTTCGGCGGGGCTCATCGTCACCTGCGCGAGCTTCTCGGCCTCGGCGAACGTGGCCGGCGAGACCGGCGGGCCCGACACCGGCGCCGTGCCGAACGTCGGCGGCGCGCCAGGGGTCGTCGGCGCGGCGAGGAACCTGGAACGGTCTGCGTGTCGTTCCGGCACGCGACCGCGGCGCCAGCGCGCCGAGCGGAGCGGTGATCAGGAATTGTCTGCGAGTATTCACGGCCTCGGGGCTCGCTTTCTGACGACGACGCTCGCGTCTCGTCAGTGCGAATCATATGTCGCGACAGCTGATTTTCGCGATGCCACAGCCGATGTAGTGCAGGCCTTCAGGCCTGCCCGACACGGCGGACCTGAAGGTCCGCACTGCATCGAAAGAGAAAGACGCTCTCATGGGATCAGGCTCGCCGTTGCCGCGAGGAGAGCGCATTCTGGGCATCGCCGTCGGCAAAGGGTGTAGCGTGCCGATGCGATCGCGGGTCGTCTTCAACAGCGCCAGTGCTTGTTCGTGAGTCAGGCGGACGCCGTGCCGGGAGACGTTGTCGATGTCCGGGTACACCTTCCACCCATCGCCTGTCCATGCTTCCAGTGCGACACGGCGCTGACCGGGCACCCAGCGACGCACGAGCATCCCTTCAACGTCAAAAAAATGCAGCATCGACCGCCTCGCTCGGGTTCAGGGGGTGCGTCATGTTATACCGCTTTTCAGGCGTTCGGCGTGCGCCGCATCGCGTCTGAGTCGGCGATCGATCAATAATCTGTAAGCGTATGGTCTCCTCGAATCTTGTCTTCCTGTCGGAGGTATTTCAATGCGAACCTCTCGTGCTCTCGTCGTCGTCGCCCTGATAGGGGCGGGCGCCGGGATCGCGGCTTCCTCGAGTCAGACCGCTCAACCGTCCGCCGCGTCAATGGTGGTGTACAAGTCGCCGACGTGAGGCTGCTGCGGCGCCTGGATCGAACACGTCCGGGCGCGCGGCTTCCAGGTGGAAGCCAGAGATGTCAGCGACTCTCAGTTGACGACTACCAAGATTCAATCGGGTGTGCCGGCCGATCTGCAGACCTGTCACACGGCCAAAGTCGGCGGCTACGTCATCGAAGGCCACGTGCCGGCGGAAGACATCCAGCGGCTGCTGAAAGAGAAGCCGGCGATCGCGGGCATCGGCGTCGGCGGCATGCCCATGGGCTCGCCCGGCATGGAGCAAGGCGGGATGAAGCAGCACTTCAACACGATGGCGTTCACGAAGAACGGCACCGAGACGGTGTTCGCCCGCCACTGAAGTCTGCGGCGGGCGGCGGCGAGTGAGGTGTACACGTGTGTGAGAACCGGCGCGTCGAGCCGGACGTGCGCAGCGCGGTAGATCACCAGCCACACGAACAAGGCCGCCGCCAACAGGTATGACTGGAGCGGGTTGAGCCACGTGTCGGCGAAATGGTTCGTGAACTGAAAGTAGTTCGCCGCGACCACGAAAGCTCAGAACCATGCCCGCGGCAGTCCATCGGCCGAGCGGACGCTGCACGATCACGAACGGCGTGACCGCCGCATAGATCGGCAGCAGAATGCCGTAGTGGTGTTCCCAGGCGACCGGCGCGGTCAGCGTGACCGCCAGCGCCGCAATCGAAAAGTCGACCACGCGGCCGGTGCCGGGCTCGGTGCGCCTGAGCGAGACCCACATCGCGACGACGAAGGCGGCCATCGTTCCCGCGTACACCACCGGATGCGGCGGCGCGAACTCATGGCCCTGCCACTCCAGACTGGAGCCGTTGAACAGCGCCCGGTTGAGGGCGCCGTTGATGGACTGGTTCGCGTAGAAGGCCTCGCCCCGCCTGGCGATGTACGAGAGGACGCGCAGGTATTCGAGATGATCGTGAACGCCGTATCGCCAGAGTGACACCGCGAGCCCGACGCCGATGACCACGGCGCCGGCCGCCACGAATCGCCACTCGCGCCGGAGGGCGGCCCAGAGGTACAACAAGGCATACGTCGGCTTCACGAGGCACATCAGGCCGAGCGCCGCGCCTGCGGCGCCCGGCGCCCCCATCATCCACGCCAGGACGACGATCGCAAACAGCACGTTGAGCCACATCTGTATCTGACCGAGGCTGTAGGCCTTGATGAACGGATAGAACGTGAGCGCCGCCAGCACGACCAGCGCGTCGAGGGCCAGCGCCGCCGCGGGTTGCCGCACGTCTTCATTCCAGTCGATCGCGATCGCCTTCCGGAGGATGGCGGCGACGAGGCCGGCCGCGATCAGCGTCGCGATCCAGGAGATCCGGTTGAGCGCGGGACGCTCGAGATTGCCGAACAACAGCAGCGCCGTCGGCGGGTATTGAAACTTGACCGCGTCGACGAAGAAGACCTGCTCGTACAGGCCGCTCGAATGCGTGCGCGCGTAGGCGCGCGCCGTTTCCATCGCCTTCCACGAATCGGCGCCTTGCACCGATCGGAGGAACCGGGCGTCATGCGACCAGACGATGTCGACGCCCGATCTGGCGGTGAGAAAGAGCGCCAGGTTGATGACGAAGCTGGCGGCCAGGATCGCGCAGATGGCCGCGACGAGAGCCCGTTCGCGACGCACGAAAGTCCGGCTGCGCAAACATGCGAACTCCGGCGTCATGGGTCTCAGCCTCAGGATGTCCGGGAGAAGAATCCGAGCGCCGTCTCGAGCTGCGACAGGTTGTTGACGGCCGCGGTGAACGCGAGTGCCGCGGCCAGCACGAGGATGACGCGGCGCCACGGTGTCGACGAGGCCGCCACCGCCGTCGTCAGCACGAGCAATGGCGCCACGTGAATGCGCATACAGGAACGTTTCTTCACCGTACAGCAGGTGAAGAAGCACCTGACCGGCCAGGGTCCCGAGGACGACGATTCGAACGCGCGGGTTGCCGCGCGACGTCATCAGGCCGACCAGATCGTCGACGCCAGGAGCGCCGCCCAGGCGACCGTCGCCGCGACGCCCCAGGCGCCCGAGCTCGCAATCGGCGAATGCTGCACGCTCATGACCGTTCCCCATTTGGGCTCGGGAATCAGCTCGATGTGCGGCATGACGATCGTGTGGAAGAACAGGGCGCGCGCACCGGTCCAGGGCCGCCGCTGGCGGCCGGCAGCACGAAGCGCCCCTCGTTCGAGTATCCGAAGAAGAAGGGCGCCGTGGGAAAGATGATCCGCTGCACGGCCCAGATCACGCCGACGACGAAGAGCGGCGTTGATGCTGATCTGGAGCGCCCGGCGCCACGGCCACCGCGCCACCGCGGCCCAGAGGCCGCACATCCAGTTCGTCGACGTCACGCTGAACGACACGGCCGAGGCGGCGACGTACCAGCCTCGCGCATGCGTCCCTCGACATCGAAGGCGGTGAGCGCGAGGGGCACGAGCAGGGTCAGCGAACCCGAGCGTGTAGGTTTCGGGAACGACCAGAAAGAACATGGCGCTCGACGTCGAGCAGGCGAGCAGGGTGAACACGATCGCGTCGAGCTGGCGGGATGTCATCAGACGGGCGATCGTGTAGAAGAGGCCGACCCATGCGGCGCCGGCCAGCGCCGACAACAGCGCGAGAATCGATCGATCGCCGAGCCCGGCGGCGCGCAGGGCATAGGCGCTGCCCGTCGCCAGCAGCGGAAACAGCGGATGCCGCGCGTTGCGCGACTGGACGCTCCACCGGTGCAGCACCGTATCCGCCACCGTGGGCAGGTCGGCCTCGAACCAGACGTCGTTTCCGCCGGCGCCACGAAGAACCGCGCATCCATCGAACGCTGGACGTTCCAGATCACGACGCCGGCCAGCAGCGCGAAGAGGACTGCCACAGCCACGTCGGGGATCGAGACCGCGCGCGTGCGATGCAGCTCGACGGTGCCCTCTGACGTCGCCAGCGCGGGCGGATCGGCGCGAAGCGCCTGCGCCTTCATCACGTCCAGCACCTCGACCGCGACTGCCAACTCTGTGCCAGCAGTGGACCGATTCGATCTGCCTCGCAGCTGGTCCGCCTGGACTATCCTGCCCCGTGCTCGCTTGGGTTGCGTACCTCGTCCACGCCATCGCGGCAGCCATCGCTTGCGCGATCTTCATCGCCCGGCGTCGAAGTGGTGATGGACGCGCGTTAAGATGTTGGAGATCGCGACAGCCGCGGCGCTCGTCTGCGCGCTCCTGGCGCTGACCAGCGGCCCGGTGCTCATCGACTTCGACAAGGCGTACCTCTACGCCGGCCGCGCGGCCATCACCGATGCCGTCGACGCTGTACGAGTGCAACCGCGGCCAGTGCTTCGTCAACATCCCGATCGTCGCCTGGCTGTTCGTACCGCTGGCTCTGTTGAACCAGTCGGTGGCCGGACTCCTCTTCTCGGCCGCCGGCGTGATGCTGCTCCTGGCGGCTGTGCGGCGAATGGCTCGCGGCACGGCGGCCGGCGCGATCGTGTGGCTGGCGCTCCTGAGCGGACCGATCTACTACTCGGTCCGCATCGGCAACACGACGCACATGCTGCTGCTTGCGCTGCTCGTGGCCTTCGATCGCCTGGCCGCGGACCGTCAGGCGGAAGCCGGCGTCATCCTCGCCGGCGCCTCGCTGCTGAAGCCGCCTCTCGCGCTGTTCCTGCCCTATTTCGTGCTGCGGCGCCATGTTCGCGCGGCGGTCGTCGATGGCGGCGTGCGCGGCCGTGTGCCGTCGCCGCGTCGATCGCCTGGTTCGGCGTCGACCTCCATCGGTTCTGGTTCCGCGAGTTCGTGCTGGACCAGGGCGCGCGGCCGATCGCCGCATACAACGTCCAGAGCGTGAACGGCTTTCTGGCGCACCTGCTGACCCGAGGCCACTTGCGCGACTGGTATCCGATCGACGCGGGCGCGCGATTCTCGATGGTGAGCGCGGGCCTCACGGCCGTACTGGTCGCCGCCGTGGTCGCGTCGTGCTGGCGCGCAGGACCGCCGCGACGGCGAGGCGCGGCAGGTGGAACTCTGGCTCGTGCTCTGCCTCACGGTCCTGGTCGCGCCGATTTCGTGGACGCACTACGACCTGCTGCTGCTGATTCCCGGATCGCCGCGCTCCTGTCGCGGTAGGCGTCCCTCGAACGGCGATCGCGAGCGGCCTGGTGGCGGCGCTCGTGCTCATGGCGCCGCCAGTGGTGGTGCTCAGCATCCAGAACCGCATCGGCAACGCGCTGTACGAGCGCGTGCTGATCTCACACTATTTCGCCGGCGCCTCGTGATGCTGGGGGTTCTCATCGCGGAGCGTCAGCGGATCGCCGACGGCGCGGCGTAGTTCGGGAACGTGTCAACGGGCGCCCGATCATCACCATCTGCCTCGAGCGTTTTTCTCAGCCTGCGCGAGCCGAGCTCTGCTGTGGCGTTCGCCTTCCACAAATGGCGAAGGTCACACTCACTGTATGAGCGGCATCGGTCGCGATCGAGTAATTTCATTCCCTCGTACACACTGGCTGTTCTCATCGATGGCGTGTCGAAAGCGCGCACGAGTTGCAACAGCAGCAGGTAAGATATTCAGTCGGGCGTTGATCTGTAGTGTGAACAACGGGTCAACGGAACGCGCGCCAAATCGAGGCAGCGTGAAAAAAATGCACGGCTGCGGTGCCTGCTTACCAAACACAGACAGCAACATCGTGGACTGAGCCTGAAGTCTAACGCCAGCTGACCGAGTTGGGCATCTCTTTGCCTTCGCTAGCAGCGACTCCCCAGGGCCCACGACGATGCGTAATCGTCTTACTGCGCAGATACTACTGCGCTTGCGTCTGTTCGTCGCCTTGCTCATCTCCGGCGCATCAGTTCGTGTGGTGCAGGCCGACGTCCGATCCCCAGTCCGTGGGCCGGGCGAGACATCGGAGCGCCGGCGTCGCCGGCAGCACGTTCGTTCGATCCACACAAAACGCCTTCACCATCGCTGGCGCCGGCGAGGACATCTGGGGCACGACCGATCAATTCCATTTCGTCTATCAGCAGATCAGCGGCGACGTGGACATCGTTGCGCGAGTCGACTCCGTCCTGGCGCGGACCCGTGGTCCAAGGCCGGCGTGATGATTCGCAGTTCGCTCGAGCGCAGGCGCCGCTCACGGGTTCGCGCTCGTATCGGCGCAAAAAGGCGTCGCCTTTCAATGGCGCGCGCAGTCGAGCGGCGTCAGCAGCAACCTGTCCGGCGGCACGGCGACCGCACCCAGGTGGGTTCGACTGACCGCGCCGGGACGCGCGTCACCGCGTACACGTCGGCAGACGGCGCGACGTGGAAGAGCATCGGGTCGGCGCCCATCGCCATCGGCACGTCCGTCGTACGTCGGCCTCGCCGCGACCAGTCATGACGCATCGGCGGCCACCACCGCGGTGATGTCTCAGACGACGGTGATCCCGCTCTCGCTGCCGTCGCCGCAAAAGGACGCGGACATCGGTGCGCCGCCGCTGCCGGGGTCGGCAGGTGCCCGCCACGGAGCCTACACCGTGGCGGGAGCGGCAACGACATCTGGGGTCAGGCGGATCAGTTCAATTCGTCTATCAGCCGATCACCGGAGATATGGATATCTCCGCGCGGGTGGCGTCGCTCCAGGGCTCGAGCACCTGGGCGAAGGCCGGCGTGATGATCCGCGAGACGCTGGCGAACGATTCACGCCATGCCTTCGCGTTGATCTCGATCGGGAAAAGGCAGCGCGTTCCAGCGCCGGATCGATCCCGGAGGCTTCTCGGAGAACACGGCTCGGGCCGGCGAACGCTCCGCCCGGCTGGGTACGTCTGGTGCGCAGCGCTAACCAGATCAAGGCCTACACATCGACCGACGGCGTGAAGTGGACGACCATCGGTACCGACACGATGCCGATGGCAGACACGGTGTACGTGGGCTTCGCCGTGACGAGCCACAGCAGTTCGTCGAGCGCGACGGCGGTGATCGACCAGTTCGTGCTCTCGCAAAGCTCGGCGCCGCCCAATCAGCCGCCGGTCGTCAGCCTGACCGCGCCAGCGGGAGGCGCGACCTTCACCGCGCCCGCGAACATCTACGTGACCGCACAGGCGTCCGACCCTGAAAACCGCCTGGCGCGAGTCGAGTTCTACGCCGGGACGACGCGAATCGGTTCGGTGACCGCGGCGCCCTTCAAGGTCACGTGGGCGTCCGTGCCGGCCGGAACCTACTCGCTCACCGCCGTCGCGTTCGATCTCGACGGCGGCAGCGCGACATCGGTGCCGGTCACGATCGACGTCTCCTCGACTCCGAACCAGAATCCGACGGTCGGGCTCTCGGCGCCCGGCAACGGCGCCACGTTCCCGGCGCCCGCCACGATCCCGATCGCCGCTTCCGCGGCCGATCCGGACGGCACCGTCGCGCGCGTGGAGTTCTACTCCGGTTCGACGCTGCTGGGAACCGACACGACGTCGCCCTATAGCTTCTCCTGGACGTCCGTGCCCGCCGGGACGTACGCGCTCAAGGCGATCGCCTACGACAACACCGGGGCGAGCACGACATCGGCGACGGTCAGCGTCACCGTCACGGCTGCGACATCACTGCCGACCACGGTGAGTTTCCTGAAGTCAGCGGATCACAACACGCTGGTTCAGTACTATCTGCTCGAAGTCTTTCCTGCCGGATCGGATCCGAATACGGCGACGGCGACGTCCGCGCTGAATCTCGGCAAGCCGACTCCGGACGCAAGCGGCGTCATCACGCTGAACGAGGCGAGCTTCTTCACCGCGCTTCCGAAAGGCTCTTACATCGCGACGGTGAGTGCGGTCGGCAGCGGCGGCAAGGGCCGCAGCACACCGGTCGCGTTCACCCGCTGACGCCGTTTCTGTTGGACGTGAGGTGATCGGGTCGGACGTGGCGCGGCCCCGCAGGGCCGCGCCATCGGAATGCCTTATCGCTTCTGCACGAGCACGATCTTCACCCAGCCGGTCGCCGTCGCGCCCTGCACGTTGATGTAGCCGTCCTTCTCCCCGCCGATCACCACGAGCTCTTCGCCCCGCGCGAGCGTCGCCGAGCGCCTTCGCCGTATCCGACGGCTCCGCCATCAGCTTGACGTTGGCGATCTTCGGCACGAGCACGTCGCCTTCGTTGAACACGGCGCCGGCCTTCGTCGCGCCGCCGGCCGCCGCTTCCTGCTTGAGCGTGCCGACGTTGCGCTGCAGGCTCGGGTCGTTGCGCACGACGTGACGACCTTGTTGTAGTTGTCCATGAACGCGGCGGCGATGATCTTGCCTTCGTTCGTGTTGCCGTAGCCGCCGCCGGCCGCGCCGCCGCCGCCGCCGAAGAGCCCGGCGCCGAGCCGCAGGTCGGCTTTCTTGGTGCTGCCTTCGGCCGCCGCGACCTGGACGCCGCTGCGCGAGTCGGCCACCAGCATGCTGGTCTGCGCTTCCTTGAACTTCAGGCCGCCGGCCACCGCGCCGACCGCCGCCGCCTTGCCGCCCGAGCAGCCCGCCGACCGCGCCGCCGACGCCGCCGGCGTTGCTCTCGGAGAACACGACCGACGGCGTCATGATGAAGTCGGCCGCCACCATCTGGCCGCCGCCGATGTTCGAGTCCTGCGCGCGTCTGGCCGGCCGCGGCGAGCTGCGCGCTCCTGCATCATGTTCTGCATCCCGACGCCGCGCTCGACGACGATGAAGCAGTTGGACTGCTGAATCATCATGCGAATCAGGCTGACGGGCGACTGCAGGTTGTAGCGCCTGAGCGCCGTAGATGATTCGCTCTGCGGCTCGACGACCGCCATCGCGCCCATCGGCTTGTCGCAATGCTCGAGGCCGTTGTCGCCGATGCTGCCCTTCGGTGCCGGCCGCGCCCTTGACGACGCTGCCGCCCTGGCCTTGCTTCGGCTGCGTGATGCCTTGACCCATGACCGACGCGGCGATGAAAACGGCGGAAACGGTGGCGAGTATGACGCGCGTGCTTCGGCTGTACATCGACATCCTCCGGAAAGGCAAACCAGATCCCCGGCTGGCGTGATTGCGGCTGTGTTGAACGATGAGCGGCCTAGTATCGCAAGTTCTGAACTCAGCAACAAGGGTTCACGAGCTACGGTCGCTTGAGCGTGCGCAGCGGAGCGTTCCATCGCCACGCGAGCCGCGCAAGTTCGCGCAGGCCGAAGCAATGGCGTAAACGCCGTAGACGATGCCGGCGCAGATCAGCCCCCAGAAATACCAGAACAAGTGCGCGCGAATAGCCCTGCGTCATGCCAAACCACGCGCCAAACAGCGCGACACCGCCGAACAGCGTGCCCGACGCAACGTTGATCAGCGACATGCCGCCCTCGCCGACGAACCGCCACAGGCCTGACGAGAAGACCTGCCGCGAGGACCACTGTCGATCCAGATCGCAGAGAGGTCCGGAAACACGGCCGCCGCCTGCCGGCCGGTGGAGCGGCGAGATTGAGTGTGTGACGATATCGCGCCGGCAAATCGACGAGGCCGGTGAGCCACGCGGCATAGCTGTCAAGCCACGTCGTCAACCGGCTGCACGATGCGCCACGCCGGGCACTTCCAAGTCATCCCGCTGAACGCGATCAGCAGATATTCCCGAGGAACGCGCACGCGAACCCGCGCGCATGCGCCAACTCGTCCAACCGCCTTCAGCCGCTCGAGCATCGTCGTCGTGAGGACCACGCGGCCGCCGACCTGGTCGTCGCCGTAGACTTCGAACACGCCTTCGAAATCGGATCCTCGAGCGGAAGGCGCTCGATGGCGCTGCCCGCGCGCGCCAGCAGATTGCCGAGGATCCCGTGATCGCGCGCGACGATCGTGAGGCCCGGCCGCGGCCGCGCGAGACGAAAACTCGCGAGCACGCCGCCGAACATCCGGTAACCCTTGGCGTCGAGCAGCGCGATCTCCGCGATCGCGAACGGCACGCCGCCTGCGTCGCCGGTCAGAATGTGGTCCACGCCGGCGGACTCGAACGCCTCGACGAGACCGCTGTCGCGGAACGCGCCGAGGCTGAACGCTTCCGACGATAGGGCCGCGGCGCTCCCGCGCCTGTCATGCTCGCCGTCGATGTGGCGGATGTCGGACCGGCCCGCCACGGCGGCCGCAACCATCCGTCGCCGCATGAAGCCCTGCCATGCGCGTACGATCCACGGCGCCGCAATGAGCCCGACGATGCCGGCGCCATGAGGAAAGCGCCGCCGATGGTGTCGGCGTTGTCGCCGATCCGCCGATCGCCATGCCGAGCGGAAAGGCGAGCGATGGCGACGACGAGCGCGATCACCGCGGCGCGAAGGGCCAGCCGGCGGCGCCGCTCCAGGAACGCCGCGATCGACCGTCGTGCCGGCGGTCACGGCTGCGGTCCGAGAATGTCGTCGACGCTCGGCGCGACGCGTGCCGCCGCCGGCGCCTCGAAGAATGGCATCGCCGTGACGCCGGCGATCGCGGCGATGATCGAGCCGGGAAAAATCTGAATCGCGTTGTTCAGCTGATTCACCGCCGCATTATAGAAGCGGCGGGCTGCGGTGATCTGCGCCTCGGTCTCGGTCCAGGTCTGCTGCGCCTCGATCGAGCGGGCGGTCGGACTTGAGCTCCGGGTAGGCTTCCATGCTGACGAGCAGCTGGCCGACTCGCTGCCCCAACTCGCCTTCGATCGCGAAGCGCTTGCCGACCTCGGCGGCGTGGGCGTCGCCGGCTGCGCGCGCTTCCTCGCGCAGCCGCGTGACTTCGGTCAACAACTCGCGCTCGTGCTCCATGAAGCGGCCCGCGAGCTTGACGATGTTCGGGATGAGGTCGTGCCGCTGATTGAGATGCACGTCAACCGAGCTCATCGCCTCGCGGACCTTGTTCCTGCGCGCGATGATCGTGGCGTACCACAGGTAAAGCGCCACCGCGGCGGCGGCTGCAATGATCAGCATCACGATAGCGGCGACTATATCCGCTCGCGCCGCATTCGCCAACGCGCGTGGCGCCCGAAGGCAGCGCCAAGGCACCTGCCGGCGAGCGGGAGGCCATGTCGAAGAAATGCTTCAGCCGCGCGAGCCGCGGATCTGCGTGCGGTGCATCACGCGGCGGGCGGCCGGATCGAACGCGTCGCGGCGGTGCATCGTGCACCGGTTGTCCCACAGCACGAGATCGCCGACCCGCCATTGGTGTCGCCAGGTCAGCGCGTCGCGCGTCGCCGGCGCCCAGATCTCGTCGAGCAGCGCCTCGGACTCCTCGAGCGACATCCCTTCGATGTAGGCGTTGCGCCGGCGGCCGAGATAGAGCCCGCGCCGTCCGGTCTCGGGATGGACGTAGACCAGCGGGTGCAGCGTGCCGGGCGAGGTGCGCGGGTCGTCGGTCGGCGTCACGCCCTGCGCGCGTGTAGCCGCCGCTGTTGTAGGTGCCGTCGTGCTTCACGCGAGCGTCCTCGACGCGGCGCCGCAGCGGCTCGGGCAGCGCGTCCCACGCGGCGTACATCGAGCAGAAGCTCGTGTCGCCGCCGCTCGGCGGAACTTCGAGCGCATAGAGCACGCTCGCTTTCGGCGGGTCGGGCAGGTACGACATGTCGGTGTGCCAGACGGCTTCGCCCGCTCCGAGGCTGCCGATCGCGACGCCGTCCTGCACGACGTTCGACACCACGTAGATCTCCGGGATGCCCTCGACGAATCGCCGGCCGGTCTCCTGGACGGGCGCCTCGTCGAGATCGCCGAAGCGCCGGCTGAACGCCACCAGATCGTCGTCGGTCAGCGCCTGATCGCGAAAGAGCAGCACCTGATGTTCGAGCCACGCCTGATGGATCGCGGCGAACGGCGTCGGCGTCGATCGCGCGCAGATCGACGCCCTGCACTTCCGCGCCGAGCGCGGCGCCCGTCGGCCGAACGCGCAGGTCGCGTGTCCGGCGTCATGTCATGCGCATCTCGTTCATAGCGGACCCTCGACAGCAGGCTGCAGCGCGACCGTCGCGGTCGGATCGATCGCCAGCGAGCAGACCGCGCCGACGAGCAGCAGCCCCGCCGAGATGAAGAGCGGCAGCTCGTAGTGTCCCGTCCGCTCGATGAGCACGCCGAAGACGACCGGCGAAATCATGCCGGCCACGCCGAAGCCGGTGTTCATCATCCCGCCGGCGGTGCCCGCGTACGGGCCGGCGATGTCGAGCGGCAGCGTCCAGAGCACCGCGTTGGTCAGCTCCAGGAAGAAGAACGCGGCGCGCGAGCAGGCAGACGGCGCCAAGCGCGCTCCCGATGAGGATCGCCGGCACCATGAACACGAGCGCGCCGCCCAGGCCGACGACGAGCAGCGTGCGCCGCGCCAGGCCGAGATTGCCGGTGCGCCGGAAGATCGCGTCCGAGATGACGCCGCCGAGCGTATCGCCCACCACGCCCGCCAAGCAGCGGCAGCATCGTCATCAGCGCAATCTCGCTCGGGCTTGAATCCGCGGGCGTCCGACAGGTACGACGGCAGCCACGTCAGGAACACCCACAGCGACCATCCGTAACAGAAGTCGACGAGCGTGACGAGCCACATGCGGCCGACGATCTGCCGCCACGGCGTCGGCCGCGCGCTGCGCGCCGCCGGCTGCGCCGCCGGCGCCGATCTCCGCCAGCTCCGCGGCGCGACCCACGGATGCTCGTCCGGCGTGTCGCTGAAACGCACCAGCCACACGCCGTCCACGCCAGGCTGGCGGCGCCCAGCACGAAGAACGACTCGCGCCATCCATATCGTGCCACGATCGCGAGGACGATGGGCGGCGTGACCGCGCCGCCGAGGCGCGCGAAGCTGTGGGTGATGCCCTGCGCGAAGCCGCGCTCGCGCACCGGCAGCCAGAAGGTGAAGGCGCGCGTGGCGGTGGGAAACGCGCCGCCTTCGCCCGCGCCGACGAGCAGCGCGGAACACGACCAGCGACGCGACGCTCCACGACAACCCGGTCATGATCGTCGCCGACGCCCAGAGCAGGCTCAACACCGCGAGCACGCGGCGCGGCCCGAACCGGTCCGACAGCCAGCCGCCGACGATCTGCATGCCGGCGTACGGATACGCGAACGCCGAGAAGATGAGCCCGAGCTGGGTCGGCGTCAGGCCCAGCTCTTTCCGCAGCGTCGGCGCCGGCGACCGAGATGTTCACGCGATCGACGTAGGCGATGAAGTACATCAGGCACAAGAGGAACAGCATCGCGTGCCTGACCTTCACCGGCCAATCATCCACTGG
>CAWCDQ010000045.1:0-329704 GCA_963794305.1 uncultured Acidobacteriota bacterium
CAGGAAAAACTGGGTCGCCGCCTGTTATCTCGAGTCCTCCAGCACGCAACCGCGCGAACCACACCTTCTCGCGCCAGTCCGGAGGAACCGATTCCGCGAGCGGCGACTGGGCATACGTCAGCATGTACACGATTTCGCCGCCAAAGAGTGATGCGTAGCGGCGGAACGCGTTGCCACACACTCCCGAGAACATCAGGGACGGGTTTATTTTCACCATGTCACCTCATTCAACACTCTCCATCACGCTCGCCCTCGGCCCAGTGGGAATCGCCGCGGGGCGCGGTGGATGAAGCGATTCTCGCACGCGGATCGGCCTAGCCAGGTCGATCTGAATCGCTAAAAACGCCTGCAAGCTTGGTGCATGGGGTGAGTGCCCACTAGTGTTGCCCCTGGTCGTTTCTAAACAGCTTCAAGTCGATGGCATTCGCCCTATGTGGCCGTGCTCGACCTAGCTCTCGTGTTCATCGTCTTCAAAGGCGATGTTCGGATCACCTGCCTTTAACTCCTCGCCGGAAATGGTTCGGAGCCCACGTCGCGGCGGTCCGACGATGACGACGTCTCTGTTCCTGGGTACACTTCTGCCGTTTGTCAGTCCCAGGCATCTTGCGGCGCTTCGGTCCCCTCAGTGCCCTTAGCGTGTTGGCGCTTGCCGTTGTCCTGATCTACGGCGCGAAGCTTGAGCACACGCCGCCCGACTTGCACCGCGACGAAGTCGCGTTCGCCTTGCAAGCCCAGTCGATCGCGTCGACGGGCCACGACACGGAAGGACGGCGCTTCCCGCTCTACTTCCACATTCCGGCCTTCGGAGAGGACGTGTGGTTTTGCCCGATGCTGGTGTACGTGACGGCAGCCACGCTGAAAGTGCTCCCGCTGTCGGAAACGACAGTCCGCTTGCCATCCGTGTGCCTGGGCGCCTTGAATGTCGTGCTGATCTTTTTTCTCGCACGCGCGATGTTTCAATCAGATCGCGGGGCCTGGTGCGCGGCTGCGCTGCTGGCGATGACGCCTGCACACGTCATCCATAGTCGGCTCGCCTTTGACTTTCTGTATCCGGTGCCCTTCGTGCTGACCTGGCTGATCGGTCTGGTGCAGTACCTGAGAACGCCTCGACCCTGGCTCCTGTTCGTCGCGACATCGTGCCTCGGCGTCGGGGTCTACAGCTATATCGCGTCGGTGATCATGATGCCGATCTACCTGGCGCTGACCGTGGCGTGCCTGACCATGTCGGGACGCACGTGGCGATCCTGTGCGACCGCGCTCGCCGGTTTTGTCTGGCCGCTTCTGCCGCTCATTCCATGGCTTCTGCTTCATCCCGCTGTCCTGCCCGACACGCTCGGCCGCTACGGAATCGGGGGAAGCACCAGCGGAGCGGCCCCCCTGACTCACCTGAGCGCCTTCGCCGCGCTGCACGCCGTAGCCAGTAGTCTGCAGCCCGCGCGGATCGCAGCGCGCCTTTCGCTGTACTGGACATTCTTCGATCCGTCCTATCTCTTTCTGTATGGCGGGTACACGCGCCTCACGAATACCACTCGGCACGTAGGGTTGTTTCTCTGCCCGTTTATTGTCTTGGTACCCCTTGGCATCCTCCAGCTCCTGACCGACCGGCGGTCACCCACTGCGATCGTCGTGCTGCTCGGATTCGCTCTGGCTCCCGTGGCCGCGTGCCTGGCGGCGAGAGATCCCTATGCGAGTGACCGTGAACTGGCCGTGCTTCCGTTCGGTGTCCTGATCGCGACATTCGGGATCCAGCGGCTGCTCACCGTTCGTGGTCGATGGGGGCGCCGAGGCGCCGTGGCCCTGCTCGCGATGGTGCCGCTGCATTTTGCCTTCTTCGAAGGGGACTACTTCATCGACTACCATCGTCGCGCTCCGTTCTGGTTCGAATGGAATCACCGCGGCGGCATCGAGCAGATCCTCGCCCTCGAAGCGCACGACAGCCGGCCGGTCTTTCTCAGCAATGACCGAGATCCGGTGATGGAAAGCTATTGGCAATTCGCGGCGCTCAAGCATCGACGCATGGATCTGTTGCGAAGTCCTCGCTATGTCGACGGACAACACGCGGATGTCGCGACCATGCCGGTGGGCAGCCTCATCCTGACGACGCGCAACGATGGGCCGTTGCTGGCGGCAGCGGCGTCGGGAACGCTCAAGCGCCTGGCGGACATTCCCGAGCCGGGCGACGTTCCGTATTTTATCCTCCTCGAACGAGTGCGGTAGGTTTGAAAGACCGTGGCAGAAAGTCCGATGTCGGACACGACCTGATTCTCGCTGCCGTGGCTACCGACGCTCGTAGGGATTCTTAGCGTGGACGGGACGCCCCGAAAGCCGCTTGGCGACATCGACAATCACACCCGCAATCACGTAGACGATTCCTTCGGGACGATCCCATATTCCCGATCAGGCCGTCGAAACTCTGGGCCATTAGCACCTGGCCGGCGACTCCCTCCCAGTGGAATTCATTCTGGAGCATCCTCGCGATCTCATCCCGGGTCTTCTTCTGTACTTTATCATCTTGTGGCATGCGATTTCTTCCAAGCACGATCGTGTCTTCGCGGAACTTGCGCATTTCTTCCTTTGTCGCGACTTTCCCGTGACCAGGAACCACAGTGTCGAAATCGAGCTGCAGCGATAACTCAAGGGTTCTGGTCCATTCTTTCGCGCTGCCGCCGCCAGCATAGTCAATCAATTGGGGTGTTTTGGGGTCGGACACAAAGACATCGCCCGCCGCCAGGGTCCGGTGCCGCCGGAAAATAGACCACGACATCTCCGTTGGTGTGAGCCTGGCCGAAACGATAAGCTCCAGCTGCCGCCGCCAGTCTGACGGATAAGTGATTCTGGAACGCGACGTTTGGAACGCTCCACTGCGGGTCATCGCGTGGAACAGCCGCCATGTTCTCACGCGCTTGCTCCGACACGATCACTTGAACGTTCATCAGCTGCAGCTTCGCGTTGCCACCACGATGGTCCGCGTGGTGATGCGTATTGATCACATACTTGATTGGCTTGCCGGTGACCGTCTTCAACGCCGCCATGACGTTGTCGTGGTCAACCGCGAACTTGTCGTCCACCAGCACAACGCCTTCGTCCGTGATGAGCGCCGTCGTGTTTCCGGGGACGAATTCGTTGTGGATAACAAACAGGTCATCTGTGAATTCCCAGGACTTCTTGTGTCGCAGCTACTTGACCGAGTTGCTGACCGTTATGAATACCACCGACGTCGCGCCCCAGAGCAGCAGCCCAACCGCTACACGGAGAAGTGGTCTGTGTTTCATGACGACGAGTGTAGCAGGCCGCCCGCATCGCGGTCCGCAGTTCCCGGCCACCCGCCGCAGCGGCGTCGAGTTCCTGCTAGCAGGACGTTGAAAAAGTAACTTGAGTCACGACTTTCTATGTCCGGCATCGGGCCGGTGCGGCAGGCAGGTCCGCGGCGTGTGCACCGCGGATGTGCGGTACAGGCTCGTGTCAGCTCGACGCATAGACCAGGTTGCGAATGCGGACCAGATTAAACGCCGCCGCAGTGAACCGAAAGATCCATGTGACCCGTCCCCCGCCGCGGTGACGCAGCTTCCGCAACAGGCCGACCGTTTTCATCCAGCCGAAGATTTCCTCGACGCGCTTTCGCTTGCGCTGACTGATCGCATAGCCGGGATGGCCCGTGGTGCGCGCATCGATCGCGCTTCGACGGTTCTTGGTGTTCTGCGCCACGTGCGGCGTGACGATCATGTGCCGCAACTCCGCGACGAACCCGGCATCGTCGTAGGCCTTGTCGCCGCCCAGCGTCACGCGATCGCCGGGCACGGCCTCGACCATGGTCAGGGCCGCGTAGCGTTCGCCGTACCCGTCGGCGGGCGTGACCTCGGTGTCTACCACGAGCCCCGAGCGATTCTCCATCAGCACGTGCCCCATGTAGACGAGTCTCGCGGGCTGGCCGTCGCCCTTCCGGTACAGCCGCGCGTCCGGGTCCGTCGTCGAGGCGTGCGTATCATTCTTCCGGCGCTCTCCCCGGAAGTTCACGGCCGGATTCTTGGGATCGTTGGGCGGCGGCGGGGGGGCCTCGTCTTTCGGTCGGAAACTTTTCTGGCTGGCCCACGCCTCCAACAACGTCCCGTCGACGGTGAAATGTTCGTCGGACAGCAAGCCATGGGTGCGCGCCTCGCTCAGTACCTCCGCAAAGAAGGCGTCGGCGATCTCGCCGCGCAGCAGCCGATCCCGGTTTTTCGAAAACGTCGAATGGTCCCAGATCGGTTCGTCCATCCCGAGGCCCACGAACCAGCGAAACAGCAAGTTGTACTCGAGCTGCTCGATCAGCAATCGCTCGCTGCGCACCGTATAGAGCACCTGCAGCAACAATGCGCGCAACAGCTGCTCGGGCGGAATCGACGGCCGCCCAAAATCCGTATACATCGCGTCAAACCGCGGCGAGAGGCGCTCCAGGACCGCGTCGACGATGCGCCGGATCGGGCGCATCGGATGATCGGCCGGCACCCGCTGCTCCGGCGACACGTAGCTAAACAGGAAATCGGACCGCTCGTCGGATCCTCGCATCGCGCTGCACCCTCCCGTGAAAGGTGCGCGCAGTTTAGTACAGCGAGTTACTTTTTCACCACCCTGCTAGGTGCGGACTGAGAATGTTCAAATACGTCCTTGCTCCAGATATTTCTGGCCGCCAACGGTCGAGCGCTGAAACTGGCCGCAGCAACTCAGGCTTGAAGAACTGGCTCGCAAGAGCCGCCAAGATGATCGGCGTGAAACCGATCACGGCGGCATAGACCAGCAGGCCCGCATTGCCGATCAACCCGGCCTTGAAAAGCCCGTAGCCACAAAAAGGAAGGCATGAGTGACGGCACCGGAGACGAACTACACGCCCACGACCTTGCCGCTGTAAGGCCCACGAATCGCGCAGGCGTAAATGACCCAGAGTGACAGCGGAATAAACAAGACAGCGGCGGTCCAAAGCCCAGTGTCATAGGCACCTTCCGTAATGCCACCAGAGCCATGGACAAACCCGTTCGCCATAATCAATCCCCAATAACTCAGGCCGATAAGGACGTTGCGCCTGCAGATGTACGCCGCGAGTGCGCTCCAAACCACATGAGTGAGATGTTCACCACCGGGTAGAACGTCAGGGGGATCGGGCATTCGGGATACGGCGCAAAGCCGAATTGCCCGCAAACCATGTCCGGGAGGGATAGACAGGCCCATCACCGGCAGGCTGTATTCCTCAAGCTGATGCACCCAGTAGAGCGGCACGGCGAGCCACGCCAGCCACACGAGATCACGCCAGCGCGATACCTTGGGGTCGCTACGGAATGTGTCGTGTCATCAGGATGGCGACCATCAGGATCGCCCCTCCCGCGCCGATAAACGCCCAAACGTCATAGAACCAGTGCTGTGGCATCGTTGACCTCTGTGCTGGATAGGAGAAAAAACGTTAAAGCGTTCTTTTCAGTAGCGCGGGAAGTTCTGTTCGACGGCGTTTCATGAAGTCGCGAAGCCCCTTGGGCGTGAGACCCAATGCCTCCGCGATCATCGGCTGCGCCACGAACGGGTACAGGCAACTGCCGACGAGGGTAACCAGGAACTGATCAGCCGGGACAGGCGCGATCTTTTTCCGCGTTGCGCGTTCGTTGATCTGCTTGTTCTCACACGCTCAAGCGACCGTCGTGCGGCCTTCCGTCGTCCGCCGGAGTAGAAGTCATCGACGAAATCAGGATGGCGCGCCGCTTCGCCAATGACATAGCCGAGCAGATATGGGTGCTTGGCGAGTCGGGTGTGATAGGCATCGACGAATCGGTCGATCTTCTCGTCGAGCGAAATGTCGGACCCCAACATCTGGAAGATGCCGGGAACGAATGACGAGGCGATGCGAAGCCAGACGGCCCGAGCGAGGTGCGCCTTTGATCGGAAGTGGTAGTGCAGGAGGGCCTTATTTACCCCTGCCTGATCGGCGATCTCCTGCATGCGGGCGCCGTCGATGCCGCGCCGAACGAAGATCTCCATCGGCGGCGTCGAGGATGCGGGCCTTGGTGTCTGTTGCGGTTTGCCCAGATGGTTTAACCATCTGGGTAAGAAAAGGCAATCTTAGTACCCGCTGTCCGGGTTAAGTTTTTCCTAGGCTTTTTTTGGAGAACGTGGCGGCTGGCATCTTCCGTCGCGCCACGGCCAGCCGGCGATGGGCTACGGCATTCCGGAGGTCAACGCCCCGCGGCCAGCGAGCCGCGCATCGAATCGGTGAGGTCGCCGCGCACCCGCGCCATCACGAACACGGTGACGGCCTTAAGCCGCGACGGTTCCGGCGGCGGTCCCTTGAAGGGCGATTAGTGCTCGTCGCGCATGGCCTCGCGATCTTACGGTCGGTCGATTCGAGAACCTGAGCGGTAGAGGCACATGCCTGTCAGCTGGCTGGCAGCCATGATGCATCCACTGGCATTGGAGGTGTTCCCGATGAATGCCTTGAGCTGGCTCAACTTCCTCCTGGGGTGTGGCTGACCATTGCCGCGTTTGCCCTGTCGGCAAAAACCGGATCCGTGATGGCAGCGGAGGGCGTCGCCGGCGTTGTTATCTCCGTTCTCGTGGACGCGTCCGCCGTGGGTCGGCCGAACGCAGCCGTCAGTTGGAGCGTCGCCGTCGCGGGACTCTGGACGCTTATCGTCAACTACGGCGCTCATACGGCGGCGACATTGAACGCGACGATCATTGGCCTGGTCGTGCTCGTCCTTGCAAGCGCAAACGCGATCTATCGCCACACGCCGAAACCAACGGACGCCTGAACCGTCAGAGAGCAGACGATTGCGTCTTGACGAGCTGCCGTCCTGCATCGCGGTTGAGAGAATCGAAGACGGGAAATGCAGGTCGCGCACGTCGGAAAGGATATTTCACGCCGCAAAGCGAAAGTGCACTTCGATGAAACCGGGTCGGGTCATTTTCTCGGCGAACCCAAGGCGTGCATCTCTGCTCGCGCCGCCAGCTTGAGCGCTCGCGCCTTTCCCCACAGCTTCACGTCCACCACCTGATCCGTGGTGCCGTCGCTGGAATCTTTGACCGTGCGAACCTTGACGCTACGGATGGCCCGCTGCATACTCCGGGCATTGCTCGCAGCTCGCCAGCGTGAATATCCGCCGGCCCTTCGCGGTCTCGTCAAAGAGCTGCGGGTCCAGGCAGCGCACTTCCTGTTCCCACCGCTCGCGAGTGAACGTGTCGGGACTGTCTGTCGGGCGATGGCCGCGAGGATGGGACGTGGCCATGTTTTTCTCAGTCGCCGCGTCCGTGTTGGCGGGCGGGCGTGCGCGGAGATTGGCCGCCTTCCATTCATCGAGCCGCGACAGCGTCTCGTCGCTGACCGTGAGATGCATGGCGTCCTTCAGCATCCCCAGCGACCGCGCACACATTTCCAGCGCCTTGTCCTTCGGATACCACCGCACCTTGATCACCGTTTCGAGCGAGTGATCGCTCTGGTCCACGTTGCCCTTCACGGAATCGCGGGCGAGCCTGATCGGAATTGCAGGATTCGTTAGGAAAACTTGTGGAGCCGGCGACCCGACTTGAACGGGTGACCTGCTGATTACGAATCAGCTGCTCTACCAACTGAGCTACGCCGGCCAGGCGGGAACAAACATTCTACCACGGCAGTGCGATTGAAGCCGGAGTGGCTATCGCAGCTGCGTCCATACCTCACGGCGGACCAGATCGCGCAGGCCTGCTGAACGCTCGCTGTTCGCTTTGCGCGTCGCTTCGTCCGGAACGACGCGCAGCGTCGCTGCATCGAGTCCCGCGGCGAGCGCCTGTTCGGCCGCCGCGTTCTTCAAGCGAAAAATGCGCAGGTGCGTCCAATCGGCGGCGGTCCCCGGCGCCGGCGTGACGGTTCGCACTTCTTCGAACACGCCCGCACGCCGCGCGCTCTCGTCGATCGCCTCCGCGACGTTCTTGATGTACGCGTTGTACTCGTCGATCTTGCCCGGCCTGGCGCGCCAGTAGTACGCGACGAAGACCGCTGTGTCCGCTGATGAAGGAGATTGTCCGGCCGACGCCAGGGCCGGCACTGCCAACGCGGCGACGACACCCAGCACAAGTGATCTGTTTCATCGCTCTCCCCCCATCCCCAGCCCCCAACTCCCAGTCCCCAACCCCTACCGCTTGAAGTAGGTGTCCGTCTTGTCGATCCAGTCCTGCCGGACCGGGCTGAACACGTCGACGACGATCGTATCCTCGAGGACTTCGACCTGGTGCGCGGCGTTGCCGGGTATCTGCATCACCTCGCCCGCGCGGACGATCGTTTCCTGACCGTCGATCGTGAACCGCAGCGCGCCGCTCAGCACGATGCTGATCTGCTCGTTCGCATGCGCGTGAGACGGGACGATGCCGCCCTGTTTCAGCTCGAAGCGTCCAACCGTGACCGAGTCGCCGGTGATGAAGCGGCGCGCGATGGTGCTGGTGATCTGTTCGTTCGGAACGTCCGCCCATCGGTAGTGGCCCATGACGAGTGCTACTTCCTTTTCAGCGGCACGTCGGGCCGCGGGTCAGCGACGAAGCCGTTCCGGTTCGGCATCTGCACCTTGGGCAGCGTCGTTTCGTCGAGCACGTCCTGCTCGCCGACGATGCCGTTGAGGAACAGCACGTACGCGGTCGCGGAGTACACTTCGTCGGGTGTCAGCGTGCTGGGGTGATCGAATGGCATCGCGCGGTTGATGTAGTCCCACAAGGTGGTCGCATACGGCCAGTAGCTGCCGACGGACTTCTGCGGCTTCGCCGTCGCGAGCGATCCTTTTCCGCCAGAGAGCGCTTCCTGCGGACCTTCCTTGCCCGTCGGTCCATGACAGGTTTCGCAGCGCCGCGTGTAGACATCCTTGCCGGCCGACGCCGTGCCGCGACCGGGAACCAGACCCTTTCCGTCGGGGCTGACATCGATGTCAATCTGCTTCAGCTTTTCGGGGCTCGGCGCGTGGCCGACATTGTAGGTGGGGGATTGCGCCTGGCTGAAGGCCTGCAACGCGATCGTGGCGCCGAGGAATCCCGCGGCGATCGCGACGCGGCTACGCGCGGTTGCCATTGGTGATCTTTCCGTCCGACGCAATCTTCCACGCCTGGATGCCGTTGTTGTGATACTGCGAGTTCATGCCGCGGACCTTGATCAACTCCGGCAGCGGCGGCTGCGTGTAGCCCGTATCGTCGGTGCAGCGCGAGGCGATGACGGTGTCCTTGCCGTCCCATTTCCACGGGAAACGGAAACGCGTATGCGCGATGGGCAGCACAGGCCGCTGTAACTCGGCTGGCTTCCACGTCGCGCCGCCATCGGTCGTGATCTCGACGCTGACAATCGTGCCGCGGCCCGTCCAGGCGATGCCGGTCAACTCGCAGAACGCGCCCGGCACGAGCGTGTCGCCGCCCGACGGCCGCGTGATGAGCGACTTCGCCTCGAGGTGGAACGTGAACTGACGCGCGGTGCCGTCAGGCATGAGGTCCGTGTACTTCGACGTCTCCTCGCGGCTCATCGCCGGTTCGCTCATCACCTTCAGCCGGCGCAGCCACTTCACGTTGGCGTTCCCTTCCCAGCCCGGAAGCAGCAGGCGGAGCGGATAGCCTTGCTCGGGCCGCAACGGTTCACCGTTCTGGCCGTACGCGACCAGCGCATCGTCCATGATTTTCTGCATCGGGATGCTGCGGTCGTGCTTGCTCGCGTCGGCGCCTTCGGCCAGCACCCATGCCGCATCCGGATGGACGCCGCATTCGCGCAGAAGAGCGGCAACTGGAACGCCGGTCCACTCGCTGCAGCTGGTGAGTCCATGGATGCGCTGCACGTCGGATTCGGTCGAGCCGCCGCGCCACTCGCCGCCGCTATTACCCGAGCACTCGAGGAAGTGAATGCGAGAGACGGACGGCAGGCTCTTCAGTTCTTCGACGCTGAAGACGAGCGGACGA
This sequence comes from uncultured Acidobacteriota bacterium, assembly GCA_963794305.1. Classification (GTDB taxonomy): domain Bacteria; phylum Acidobacteriota; class Vicinamibacteria; order Vicinamibacterales; family CAVVIG01; genus CAVQFC01. The sequence continues at coordinate 9,916 of CAWCDQ010000045.1, forward strand.
TCGACGAGACCGTGAATCGTCAGCGTGTGGACCGACGGATCGATCTCGGGGACGCCGGAATGATGACGCTCGAAATGCAGCGACGAGGGCGTGATGATGCCGTAAGTGTCGTGCAGCGGCGTGCGGCTCGACGCTTCCTCGAGCGGCACCTTCGTGTTCTGGTTGAAGAAGCGCGCGGTCTTCTCGTACTTGGAGCGCGACCCGTACGGGCTGACCGCGGCCCCGAGCGCCTTCGGCTCCGGCGCAGGCGAGGCCGACTTCCCGCGGCAGGCGACGAGCGCGGCGCTCCATGCGGCGCCGAGGCCCAGGAACCGGCGGCGCGAGCGCGACCGTGCATTCTGCATGGCGCCTATTCTACCTACCGCTTTGTAGGATTCGTGATATGCTACATATCTGAACTAGATGGGGACTGGTCAAAAGAAGGGGCTCTTTGCGGTGCTCCACGCGTCGAGCGTGATGGAGAGTCGCGTCGAGGCCCGGCTGTCGGACGTCGGTCTGTCGCTCGCCAAGCTGGCCGCGCTGCATCGTTTGACCGAGGCTGGAGAGTCGCTTCCGCTCGGGCAGCTGGCCGAGCGGCTGTCTTGTGTGAAGTCGAACGTCACGCAGCTGGTCGATCGCCTCGAGGCCGATGGTCTCGTCAGCCGAACATCGGATCCAAACGATCGCCGATCCCGGCTTGCGGTGCTGACCGACGCGGGACGAAAAGCTTACGCAAAGGGCAGCGAGATTCAGTCGCAGGCAGAACGAGAGCTGTTTGGTGTGCTGACGTCGGAGGAGTCCGACGCGCTGCACGAGTTGCTCGACAAGCTCCAGGGCTGATTTTTTGCACTTGTAGTTCAGATATAGACAATTCATGAGTAACAGATAAGGAGTCCGAAACCATGCGAAAGCTGACGCAGATCGCCATCGACGACCATCCGCGACTCGATCACGAAGCGCTCGATCGCCTTTTCATTGAGAGCCCGCACGCACAACAGATGGCTCCCTTCGCCCGTCGACGATGAACTGCTGAGGGAGTTGTACGACCTGGCAAAGCTTCCACCGACGTCGGCGAACAGCCAGCCTGCGCGCCTGGTGTTCGTCAAAAGTCGCGAGGCCAAGGAGCGTTTGCGACCCGCGCTCGCGCCTCAGAACGTCGAGAAGACCATGACCGCGCCGGTGACGGCGATCGTCGCGCACGATCTGGCGTTCTTCGAGCAGCTTCCGAAGCTGATGCCTCATGTGGACGCGCGCGCCTGGTTTGCCAGTCGTCCAGCGGAGCTCATCGAGAAGGCCGCATTCCAGGGCAGCTCGATGCAGGGAGCGTATCTTATGCTGGCGGCGCGGGCGCTCGGACTCGACGTGGGCCCGATTGGCGGCTTCGACAGCGCGAAGGTGGACGCGGCCTTTTTTCCAGGCACAGCGTGGCGCTCTAACTTTCTCGTAAATCTCGGCTACGGCGATCCCGCCGGCCTGTATCCGCGCAATCCGCGGCTCGACTTCGACGAGGCGTGCCGGATCGATTGACGCCGCCGGGGTTGCTTGCGACCGGTACGACCCTGCGCTACGATTGATGGTTCAAGTCTTCATCAAATTCGCTACTGCAGGGTCGTACACCACGCATGTCCGATACGCCCGTCGCTGGGGCCGCCGACGCCCAATACATCGTCGTGCGCGGAGCGCGCACGCACAATCTCAAGAACATCGATCTGACGCTGCCGGTGGGCAAGCTGATCATCGTGACCGGCGTCAGCGGATCGGGAAAGTCGTCGCTCGCCTTCGACACGATTTACGCGGAAGGGCAGCGGCGCTACGTCGAGTCGCTGTCCGCCTACGCGCGCCAGTTCCTCGAGCGCATGGAGAAACCGGATGTCGATCGCATCGATGGCATTTCCCCGGCGATCGCCATCCGTCAGAAGAACAGCATCCGCAATCCGCGATCGACCGTCGGCACGACAACCGAGATCCACGACTACATGCGCCTTCTCTACGCGAGAGTGGGACGCACCTTCTGCCGGAATTGCGGCAAGGAAGTCGTGCGCGAGACCGCCGAGGTCGTGGCGCGGCAGCTGGGCACGTTGCCGCAGGGCACGCGTCTGCTGATCGGGTTCGACCTGCCGGTCGTCGACGTGTCGGTGTCGAATGGCGACGGGCCGGAAGTCGACGAGATGAGCGACGTGGCGGTCGACGAGAGCGTCGGTCGCCGACGTCGTCACCCGGCCGGACCGCGACGCTCGCGCCGCAGCTCGAGGCGCGGACCAACGGCTCAGCGGCCGGATCGGGCAGTGGGCTGGACACCGCGCTCGCGAGCCTTCGCAGGAAAGGTTTCGCGCGCTTGTTCGTCGACGGCCAGGCCATGTCGATCGACGACATCGATCCGGCCGTGCTGCGCGGCCGTCCGATGCTCCAGGTCGTCGTGGATCGCATTCAGCTGAGCGGCGAGGATCTGCGTCAGCGGCTCACCGACTCGATCGAGATCGCCTACCTGGAAGGTGGCGGAGCGGCATGGGCGGTCCCGGTCACAAGTGAGTCCCCGGCTCCCGCTCCGATTCTCTTTTCCGAACGGTTCGAGTGCCGCACGTGCGCCATCCCGTACGAGGATCCGCAGCCGCGTCTGTTTTCCTTCAACAACCCGTTCGGCGCCTGTCCGACCTGCCACGGCTTTGGCAACATCGTCGAGCTCGACATGAGCCTCGTCGTGCCGGATCCGAAGAAGTCGATCCAGCAGGGCGCGATCGAGCCCTGGACCAAGCCGCACTACCGTGCGCAGCTGGCGGAGTTGAAACGCGCCGCGAAGAAGGCCAAGGTCTTCATCGACGCGCCGTGGGAACATCTGAGCGACGAGGAGAAGCACTTCATCATCGAAGGCGCCGAGGATCCGAAGGAGTACGCCGGCATCCGCGGCTTCTTCAAGTGGCTCGAGAGAAAGAAATACAAGGTCCACGTCCGCGTCTTCCTGAGCCGCTACCGCGGCTACCTGACGTGTCCCGACTGCGGCGGCGCGCGGCTGCGGCAGGGAGGCGCGTGACGTTCAGGTGTCGGGGCGCACCATCGATCGCGTCGCGTCACTCACCGTTCGCGAAGCCCAGACGTTCTTCAGCAGCCTCCAGCTGAGCGAGAAAGAACAATCGATCGCCGAGAAGGTATTGAAGGAGATCCAGCGGCGGCTGTCGTTTCTCAGCGACGTGGGACTCGACTACCTGACGCTGGATCGCCTGTCCTCCACGCTATCGGGCGGCGAAGCGCAGCGGATCAACCTGGCCACGTCGCTCGGCTCGGCGCTCGTCGGCACGCTGTACGTGCTCGACGAACCCTCCATCGGTCTGCATTCGCGCGACAACCTTCGCCTGATCGCGATCCTCAGGCAGCTGCGCGATCAGGGCAACACGGTCCTCGTGGTGGAGCACGATGCCGACATGATCAAGGTCGCCGACCACATCGTCGATCTGGGCCTTGGCGCCGGCGAGCAAGGTGGGCGAGTGGTGTTCTCAGGCCCGCTCGACGCGCTGATGCTGGAACCGCGCTCGTTGACGTCGAAGTATCTGCGTCAGGAGCTGGCGATTCCGGTGCCGACCACGAGGCGGCGCGGAACCGGTCAGAAGATCAAGCTGACGGGCGCGGCCGAGCACAACCTGAAGAGCGTCGACCTCACGATTCCTCTCAACACGCTCACCGTGGTGACCGGCGTCAGCGGATCGGGGAAGTCGACCATCGTGCACGACGTCCTCTACGCGGCCATCAAACGCGCGAAGGGCGGATGGGACAAGCCCGTCGGCAAGTTCGACAAGCTCGAAGGGATCGAGTACGTCACCGACACGGTGCTGGTGGATCAGGCGCCCATCGGGCGGACGCCCCGGTCCAACCCGGTCACCTATCTCAAGGCGTTCGATCCAATCCGCGAGCTGTTCGCGGCGACCAAGGACGCCAAGGCGCGCGGGCTGACCGCGAGCCATTTTTCCTTCAACGTCCCCGGCGGGCGCTGCGAGGCGTGCCAGGGTGAAGGCGAAGTGCGCGTCGAGATGCAGTTTCTCGCCGACGTGTTCGTGCCCTGCGATCAGTGCGACGGCAAGCGCTTCAAGCCTCAAGTCCTGGAGGTCAGATACCGGAACCGTTCGATCCATCAGGTGCTCGACCTGACGGTGCGCGAAGCGCTCACGTTCTTCAGCAGCTCACCCAAGGTGTTGCGCCGGCTCCAGGTGCTCGACGAGATTGGCCTCGGCTACCTTCGACTCGGTCAGCCGGCGACGACGCTGTCGGGCGGCGAGGCGCAGCGGATCAAGATTGCCGCGCACCTTTCATCGCACAGTGGAGAGCGGCTGCTGTATATTCTCGACGAGCCGACGACCGGTCTTCATTTCGACGACATCGCGAAGCTGCTGACGGCATTCAGGAAGCTGCTCGAGGCCGGGCACACGCTGCTCGTCATCGAGCACAATCTGGACGTGATCAAGACCGCCGACTTCATCGTCGATCTGGGACCGGAGGGCGGCGAGGACGGAGGCACCATCGTCGCGATGGGTACGCCGGAGCAGGTCGCGCAGGTCGAGGCGTCTCACACGGGACGATATCTGCGTCCGGTTCTCGCGGAAGGACGATCGCATGCGTACGCCGCCGGGCGCTAGTCGCGGTGATGGGCGCGGCGCTGCTGGCGACGTTCGCGCTCGTCGTTCCCGCCGCACTCCGCTCAGATTCCTTTCGAACAGGCCGCCGTGGATCTCGCGAGCCCTGACGCCAAGGTGCGGTTGCGCGCGGTTCAGCTCTTGAAGGGCGCGGCCTATCCCGAGGCGGCGCTTCCGCTTGCACGGCTCCTGACCGATGCGCAGGACGACATTCAGCTCGAGGCGATCGCCGCGGAGCTGAACATCTTCCTGGCCGAACCGATCGTTCCCAGGAAGCGCGTGGCATTGGTGGTCGAGGTTCGCAACGCCGTGCAGGCCGAGCCGGCGTTTTCGGCCGGCCCCGGCGCCGTCGGCTCGCGGCCGGTGCCCGTCGAGGTGCTCACCGGCCTTCGCACGGCAGCGCGCGACGAGAACTCGCGCGTCGCGGTCGAGGCGCTGTACGCCTTCGGCACGTTGGCCATCCAGCCGGGCGGCGACGCGCGGCGGGCGCTGCTGCGCGCCGCGGGGCCGGATGTCGCGGCGTTCATCGGGTCGTCGGATCCCGCGATGCGGTACGCGGCGGTGCGCGTGCTCGGACGTGTGTTCGCCAGGCGCGCGCAGGACGAGCCGATTGATTCGACGATCGGCGATGCCGTGATCACGGCGCTGAACGACAACGATCGAGCGGTCAAGGTCGCGGCGATGCTGGCGCTCGGCGCGATGCGCTACGAGCGCGGCGTACAGGCGCTCACGGATCTGTTCTCGTACTACGGCAAGGGCGAACTGGCCGAGGCCTCGTTGTACGCCCTGGCGCAGATCGCGCACACGACCAGCGCGCCGTTGTTCATCGCGCAGATGTCCAGCAAGACGACGTCGCTGCGCGGCATCGCGATCGAAGGGCTGGCACGTGTGGGCGATCGAGCGAACCTCGCCGCGATTCAAGCCGTCATCGACAAGGAGAGCGAGCAGAGCGTCGTGCTGGCGGGCGCCTTCGCACTTGTCCTGCTCGGGAACGGTACCGACCGACCAGGTGGCCGACTCGCTGGGCCGGCCGAGATTGCGCGAGCAGGCGAGGCGATATCTCATCGAGATCGCGCCGGGACGCACGGGTGCCTTCGCCCACCAGTTGCTCGATTCGGATCCGCAGATTCGCATCGACACGATCGACGCGCTCGGGCTCGCCGGCGATCCGTCCGCGATCGCGGTGCTCGAGCCGTTGACGAAGGATGTCGATCCGCAGGTCGGCCGCGCCGCCGAGCGCGCCGTGGCGCGACTGGGACAGCCGGCGCCCCGGCAGTGACGCAGGTGCGGCTGTTCCGCGCCCACTCCTGATCTGCAGCTCCGTGAAACTTTCCCGCCCCTTCTACGATCGTCCGACCCTCGACGTTGCCCGCGATCTGCTCGGGAAGGTTCTGGTTCACAACCGGAGAGGCGTCGGCACCAGCGGCATCATCGTTGAAGTCGAGGCGTACATCGGTGAATCCGATCCGGCGTGCCATGCCGCGCCCGGGCCCACGGCGCGCAACGCGCCGCTGTACGGCGTGCCGGGCCACGCGTACGTCTACCTGAATTACGGCATCCACTGCCTGGTCAATGTGGTCACGGAGTCCGCACGGATCGCCCGCCGCCGTGCTGATCCGCGCGCTCGATCCGCTCGACGGGATCGCGGTCATGCGGCGCCGGCGCGCTCGAGCGGCCAAAGGGCGGACGCGGCGATCGGGCGCGACGATCGCCACACACGATCTCTGTCGCGGGCCCGGAAATCTGACCATGGCGATGGGCATCACGCTGGGGGAGAACCGAATCGATCTGCTGGGCGACCGGCTGTTCATCGAGGATCGCGGCCTCGAGGCCGGTCCGATTGCGTGGGGGCCGCGGATCGGGATACGCGTCGGCATCGACACTCCGTGGCGCGCGTGGATTGCAAACCATCCGGCGGTCTCGCGCGATTTCCGAATCGTCGCTCCGCGACGGCTGTAGCCTGGCGGCAACATCAGCCTCCGACCATCTTCAGCACGTCCGCGCACCCGTGGAACCGCGCCCACCAGAGCGCCTCACGGCCGGCGATGGTGTCGGGCAGGCGCAGCGTCGGGTCGTGCTCCAGCAGCACGCGTACGGTCGCCGGATGGCAGCCGCCGAACAACGGCCGATCGAGATCGGTGAGGGCCCCGCCGGAGACGGCGACCGACAGCGCGGTCGACCCGCCGATGCCGCGCGCGTTGGCGTCGGCGCCGTGCGCGAGCAGGAGCTCGACGATGGTGGGGTCGCGATCGGCGGCGGCCATGGCGAGCGGCCTGAGCATGCGTGCCGGGCGTGTTCGGATCGACGCCGCGCTCGAGCAGCAGCCGCACGGCGCCGGCCTGGCCTTTGTGGATGGCGTGGAACAGCGCCGTCCATCCATTCATGACATCGCGGACGTTGGGGTCGGCGCCGCCGTCGAGCAGGATCTGCATGGCGTCGACAGCGCCGGCACGGGCCGCCCACATCAGCGGCGTCAGCCCGTGCTCGTCGCGCTCGTTGGCGTCGTGTTTCTGGAGGAGCAGGGTGCGCACGAGGTCGGTGGCGTTGCGGGCGGCGACGATCGCGAGCGGGAGCGTCGGTTCGGCGCCGCAGGCGGACGCCGCGATCAGCGAGATACCGATGCCCAGACGCAGCATGAAGCAGTGCATGAGGCCTCCGTGGAGGCCATCATGCACAAAGAACTCTCTAATGTAAAGTAATTCCTCGGATCAGCGGGCCGCGAGCCAGGCGGCGACGGCGGGCGTCTGCTTGTCCCGAAGCGCGATGCAGTTGTTGATCTGCTCGAGGGTCTGGGTCAGCGTCCGCGCCGCTCCGGGGAGCGGATGCGCGGCAAAGAAGGCCTTGATGTCGTCGCGGGAGCGCGCATCGCAGAAGGCGCCGAGCGACCGGGTCAGGTTCACGTCGCCGAGCGAGATGACCACCTTCGGTTCGAGCGCTGCCCAGTGCTCCTTCACGAACGTCCACGCCAGGCTGCGCGACGCCGGGTTGACCAGGAACCGGGCCAGATAGATCGCGGTGTCCTGACTGCGGAGCTGAGGCGTCAGCGAACGCTCGAGGCCGCGCTGAACAAGCGCGGGATCCCGGAAGTCGGCCAGAGCAAACAGGTACCGGTATTGATCCTCCGGCGACGCGGCGCGCTCGGCTGCCGCAGTCAGCGCGTCGAACAGCTTCTCGTCGCCGTGCCTTGCGGCGGCCTTCACGATCGCGCCGGCGACGGTCGGCTCCAGCGCCGGCCCGCCGGTCAGGGAGCGATCGAGCGCGGCTCTCGACTTGGCGATGACGTCGGGATCGTCCGCGTACGTGCCGAGCGTCCCGACCAGCACGGCACGCAGCGAGCGCCGCTCGTCAGGTTCGGAGGCAGAGCCGGCAAAGCCGATCTCGTCGAACAGCGGCCGCAGCAGCGTACGCGTGAACGCCTCGAATCGCGGGCCTGCGTCGCATCCGTCGTCAGATCCTCGTCAATCGCCGCGAACCGGCGGGCGACCTCCGCGAGGACACCGCTCATGTGTTCGCGGCCGTAGCCGGCAGCCAGGGTCAGGTAGTCCGCGGCGGTGTGGCGTCCGGCGCGAACGAGCGCCCACTCGTCGTCCAGCAGCACCAGGCGCTCGGGTGCGCGTCAGATCGGTCGCAACGTGCGGCGCGAGCGTGCGCAGCATCTCCGGACGGGTAGGCGGTGCGGTAGTAGCCGTGCGCGCCAGCGTTGGCAAACACCCACGGGCGCACAAGCCCCGGCGAGGTTCATCGTGTGCGAGGCCTCTGTCATCACGTCGCAGGCTGGCAGTGGCCTGGCCGGGCGCCTTCACACAGATCGGAATCTGCCACCGCCCGGTCTCGGCGCGCGCAGCGTCGATCGACGAAGCGCTGCTGCTTGAGCGTGACGGCGTCTGGTTGCCCTCGCAGGCGACCGAGACGTCGAGCAGCGGCACGCCCGGCTGGTTGACGAACGTCGGCAGGATACGTTCGACCGGCTTGCCCGAGCTCGACGCAATCGATTTCGAGAAATCCTCGGAGGTGGCGTTGCCGTAGGCGTGCGCCTGCAGGTAGGCGTTGATCCCCTTCTTGAACGGTCTCGGCACCAACGTAGCTCTCGAGCATGCGCAGGACCGCCGCGCCTTTCTGGTACGCGATGGCGTCGAACGCTTCGTCGATCTGCGCCGGCGTCGACACGTCGTTGTGAATCGGCCGGGTCGTGTTCAGCGAGTCGAGGCCCAGTGCGGTCCGGTTTTCCTCCGCTTCGTCGACATCGACGTTCCAGTCGCGGATGCGCGGCGGCGAGCGGCTTGTTCGCCATCCAGGTCGCGAAGCCTTCATTGAGCCAGATGTCGTCCCACCACTGCATCGTCACGAGGTCGCCGAACCATTGGTGCGCCATCTCGTGCGCGAGGATCGAGGCGATGGTCTTTCTGGTGCCGACCGACGCCGACTTCGACGTCCGCCAGCAGGTCGGTCTCGCGGTAGAAGATGGCCCCGGTGTTCTCCATGGCGCCGGCCGCGAAGTCGGGCACCGCGACGACGTCGAGCTTGCCGAACGGATATTTGATGGCGTAGTACCAGTTGTAGAAGCGGAGCACCTGTTGCGCGGATTCGAGCGCGATGCGCGTGAGATCCCGCTTGTCCGGCGTCGCGCAGATGCGGATGGGAATGTTGTCGGCGGCGCCCTCGAGGCACTTGAAGTCGCCGACGGTCATCGCGACCAGGTACGACGACATCTTCGGCGACGTCGAGAACTTCATCGTGTGCTGCGTGATGGCGGGTCCCGGTACATCCGACAGCACCTTGCCGTTGGAGATGGCGGTGTCGCCGCGATCGATCGTCAGCGTGACGGCAAACGTCGCCTTGAACGACGGCTCGTCGAAGCACGGGAAGGCGCGGCGCGCATCGGTCGACTCGAACTGCGTGACGGCGTACTTTCTGAGCTTCGTCTTGCTGATGTAGAAGCCGCGGAGCTTGGAGTTCAGGATTCCGCTGAATTTCGCGTGGATCTCGGTGTCGCCCTTCGCGAGCGGCCTGGGCACCGTGAGCGTCGCCGTCTGGGAGGCCTCGTCGAGCGTCACCTTGGCTGTCTGGGCCGTGGCGCCGCTGCCGATCGTGACTTCGCGGAACTCGATCTCGAACGCGTTCAGCACGACCTTGGCCGTCGGTTCGGCCACCTGCACGCGAATCGTCTCGGTGCCTTCGAACCGTTCGCGGGCCAGATCGACGACGAACGCCAGGTCGTAGTGCGAGGGCGTGACAGTGGTCGGAAGCCTTTGCGCCGAGGCGGGGAGGGCCGTCAGCAGCGTGAGAGCCAGAAGAGCCAGACAGGTTGAGCGCATGGCTCCAGTGTACCGAGAAACTTGACGCCGGCCCGCGTCGCGGGTTAAAAAGGCTTCATCTTGAGTGGTCAATTGACCTGCATGTGTACGGGCTGTTGTTGTTGCGGGCTCTCCAAGAGCCTCTGCGCCAACGGTCTATTCACTTGCGGTTCACTGATCATGTGACGATCTAGCCCCGCAACCGAACTCAGACTCAAGGCCCGGAAGGCTCTCAGCCTCCCGGGCCTTTTTGTTTTTGTGGCCGCGGATGCCCGTTATCGCCAGAGCCGAAAGGCCGAGCTAATCGATATGCCTGAATTGCTCCCGTTGTTTCTCAAATTGACCGGACGTCAAGTCGTGCTGGTCGGCGGCGGTTCGGTCGCCACCGCCAAACTGCGGCAGCTGCTCGCCGCTGGCGCGACCGTTCGCGTCGTGGCGCCAGAAATCGCGCGCGCGATCCGGCAGGCGGCGGAGTCGCCCGGCGAGCGAGGTGACGCTGCTGCGACGTCCATTTGAACCCAGCCGACATCGACGACGCCTGGCTCGTGGTTGCCGCGGCGACGCCAGAGGTCAACCGTCAGGTCTCGGAGGCCGCGGAGACGCGGCGCATCTTCGTGAACGCCGTCGACGACCCCGCCAACGCGTCGGCATTTCTGAGCGGCGTCGTCCGGCGCGATGGCGTCACCGTGGCGATATCCACGAGCGGCGCCGCGCCGGCGCTCGCCGCGCTGCTGCGTGAAGGCCTCGACGCGCTGCTGCCGCGCGACCTGCCGAAATGGGTGTGGCAAGCCCGCGCCGAGCGAGTGGCATGGAAGCGCCAGGGCGTGCCGATGGAGGCGCGAAAGCCGCGGCTGCTGCGCGCACTGAACGCTCTCTATAGTGAATCCGCTGGCGCCGAGCACGCGGAGAACCTCCAGTTCTCGGTCGCTGCGATTTCGGACAGTCGTGGACCGCGAGTGCCGTGGTTGAACGGACCGGAGGACTCGTGGCTGTGAGAGGGCATGTGTCGCTGGTCGGCGCCGGCCCGGGGGATCCCGGGCTCCTGACGCGGATGGCCATCGCGCGGCTGCGCGCTGCCGAACTGGTGCTGTACGACGCGCTCATCGACGAGCGCATTCTGCGGTACGCGAGGAAGGCGCAGCGCTTCTTTGTCGGCAAGCGCGCCGGCCGCCACGCCATGACGCAGGCGGGAATTCAGGCGCTGATGATCCGCGCGGCTCGCCGAGGACGCCGGGTCGTGAGGTTGAAAGGCGGCGACCCGTTCGTGTTCGGCCGCGGCGGCGAAGAGGCGCTTGCGCTGCAGCAGGCTGGCATTCCTTACGACGTCGTGCCTGGTATCAGCAGCGCGATCGCGGCGCCGGCGTCGGCCGGCATTCCCGTGACCCACCGCGGCCTGGCCTCGGGGTTCCTCGTCGTTTCAGGACACGAGGAAGCCGCGTTCGCGTCCGTGATTCCCCAATTGCGGCCGAACGGTGTGACGGTGGTCGTGCTGATGGGACTCGCCCGCTCGGTCGCGATCGCGTGCTGCCTGATCGATCACGGCTGGTCGCGCGGCACGCCGGCCGCGGTGATCGTCGACGCCTCGACTCGCCGGCAGCAGGTGTGGCGCGGCACACTCGATCAGCTGGCGGCCGAACCGATTGCGATCGACCAGGCGGGCGCGGGAACCATCGTCGTTGGCGACGTCGTCGCCGTCGGGCTGCAACACGTCATTCGCGAGCACGAGCAGTGCGCTGCGAGTGAGCGACGTCCTTTTTCCAGGGTCTGAAAATCCATCAGAGGAGTTATGTCAATCGTTGACGATTCAAAAACATTCGGGCGCGCGCGGCTGTCGTTTGCGAGCGTGGCCGACATCGACGAGTTCGTAGAGACGCTCGAACGGTACGAGCGCGGGGAAATGACGCCCGATCAGTGGCGCGCGTTCCGGCTGGTGCGCGGCACGTACGGACAGCGTCAGGCGGAAGACGCGCAGATGCTGCGCGTGAAGATTCCACAGGGCATCCTCACCAGCTCGCAACTCGATGCGCTGGCCGACGTCGGCGAGCGGTACTCGCGCGGCTTCGGACACATCACCACGCGTCAGAACGTCCAGTTCCACTTCGTCAAGCTGCACGACGTCGAGCATGCGATGCACCGCCTGGCCGACGAAGGGCTGACCACGCGCGAGGCCTGCGGCAACTCGGTGCGCAACATCACCGCGTGCCCGTACGCCGGCGTCGCGGCCGACGAACGGTTCGACGTCACGCCGTACGCGGAGTCGATGACCCGGTTTCTGCTCCGCCATCCGCTCAGTTCGACCCTGCCGCGCAAGTTCAAGATTGCCTTCGAAGGATGCGCAACCGATCACGTCGCCACCGGCGTCAACGATCTCGGGTTCCGCGCGGTTGTCAGCCCCGACGGCGGGCGCGGTTTTCGCGTCACCGCCGGAGGCGGAACCGCCATCATGACGACGTCGGCGGGGCTGCTGCACGAGTTCCTCCCGGCCTCGGAAATCCTGCGCGTAGCCGAGGCAGTGCTGCGGGTCTTCAAGCGCCTCGGCGACTACCAGCACAAACAGCGCAACCGCATGAAGTTCATGATCAAGACGCTGGGCTGGACGCGCTGGCGCGAGGAGTACGATCGCGAGCTGACGGCGTGCCGTCTGCGCGGACAGGTGCCGACGCTCGAGATCGATCCGCCGGCCACCGAATCGCGTCCGGACTGGGTGAAGGATTCGTCCCCGTCGGTCGGCCAGGTGGTCTCGCGCGTGTCGTCTCAGCCCATCTCCGGTCCGGGACTGACTCCCACGATCGTCCCGGTCTTCCAGGCGGGCGACGAGGCGTACGCGCGGTGGCGCGCGAGCAACGTGCGTCCGCAGAAGCAGTTCGGGTACGTCATGGCCGTTGCCACCGTGCCGCTCGGCGACCTGACGAGCGAGCAGATGCGTGTGCTCGGTGAGCTCGCCCGCGCGTATGGCGATGGGACGATCCGGGTGACGCCGGATCAGGATCTGCTCCTGCGATGGGTCAACACCTGCGACGTGCGGCAGCTCTATCGCCGCCTCGCGGCCGCGGGACTGGGACTGGCCGAGGCTGGAACGGTTGCGGACGTCACGAGCTGCCCGGGGGCGGAGACCTGCCGGCTTGCCGTCACCCAGTCGCGCGGGCTCGGGCGGCTGCTCGAGGATCACCTGCGCGCACGTCCGGATCTGATCGAGGCCGCGGATGGCGCGCGCATCAAGATCAGCGGCTGCCCGAACGGCTGCGGTCTGCACCACATCGCCACGATCGGCTTCCAGGGCAGCGTCCGGCGCCTTGGTTCGCGCGCCGTGCCGCAGTACTTCGTGATGGTCGGCGGCGGCGCTCACGACGGCGGCGCGTCGTTCGGCCGGCTGGCGGCGAAGATTCCCGCGCGGCGGATTCCGCAGGCGGTGGAGCGGCTGATCGACCTGTATGCGACGGAACGCCGGCCAGGCGAGACCGCCACGCAATTCTTCGGGCGGGTCGAGATGGACGTCGTGAAAGGCCGGCTCGCGGAGCTCGAGACGCTGAGGCCCGGCGACGCGGTCCTGGCCGACTTCATCGACCTCGCCGAGGCGACCGAGTTCGCGCCGGAGGTGATGGACGGGGAGTGCTCGGCCTAATCGACGTATGCATATGCGTCGATTTGCATCTGCCGCGATCGCTCTGGTATAGTCGCCGGACAACTGAAAGACGCGCTTCATCAAGAGTGGCTGAGGGACTGGCCCTGTGACGCCACGGCAACCACGCGACGGCCTTCGTCGCGGTTCAGGTGCCAATTCCCGCCCCGCGCTGCGGGGGGAGATGAGGGAGACCAACTCCGTGAGTTCTCGTTGTCGTGTGGCATTGCTCGGTTTCGGCACCGTCGGTTCGGCGGTGGCTCGCCGCTTCCTCTCGTCCGAGCCGTTCCTCTCCAATATCCACCTGACGCACATTCTTGACCGGCGCGCCGGCGAAAAGCGTGCGTCGCTTCGAGCGGAGTCCATCGCCTGGACCTCCTCGATCGACGACGTGCTCCACAGCGACGTGGACGTGGTGGTCGAAGCCATTGGCGGGCTCGCGCCGGCCGCCGACTGGATTCGTGCGGCCCTGCTCTCGGGCAAGTCGGTGGTGACCGCGAACAAGCAGGTCATCGCCCGCCACGGCGCCGACCTGCAGACGCTCGCCGCCCGTCAAGGGCGGCAGCTGCGCTTCGAAGCGGCAGTCGGCGGCGCGATGCCGATCGTTCGCGCCATCGGCGACGGGTTGGCCGGCGATCGCATCACGCGCATCGTCGCGATCCTGAACGGGACGACCAACGCGGTCCTGTCGAGAATCGAAGCCGGCGGTTGCGCGATCGACGAAGCGGTGCGTGAAGCGCGCGAGCGTGGCTACGCAGAAGCCGACGTGTCGGCCGATCTCGACGGCCACGACGCAAGCGCGAAGCTCGCCATCCTTTGCGGGCTCGCGTTCGGCCTGCGCGTCGACCCGTCGCAGATCAGCGTCCGAACGGCCGGTGCCGTCAGCGCCTCGGACTTCGCGCGAGCCGGACGCCGAGGGGCGACCATTCGTCAGATCGCCTTCGCCGACTACGACCGCGCCGCCTCCACGCTGACGGCCTGGGTCGCGCCGATCGAGGTCGACTGCGCGTCGATCTTCGCTCGCGCGAAGGGACCTCAGAACGCGGCGCTGATCACCGGCGCGCATGGCGGGGAGATTGGCATGTTCGGCGCCGGGGCGGGTGGCGATGCCACGGCTGTCTCGGTGCTGAGCGACGTGGCGGCAATCGCGCGCGACAAGGCGGCCATCGTGCCGGCGCCCAACCTTACGAGCGATTTCAAGTTTCAGAGTTCAGATTTCAAATTGGATTTCAGAATGGAAAGCCCCGTGCTGCTGGAGGCCGTGTGAGCGCAATGATCGGACTGCAATGCCACCTGTGTAAGGCCGTCTTTCCGGCCGAGGCGACCTACGTGTGCGACAAGTGTCTTGGGCCGCTCGAACCGGTGTACGACTACGGTTCGATTCGCCTGACCCGCGAACAGATCGAACGCCGGCCGAAGAACCTGTGGCGGTATCGCGAGCTGCTGCCGATTGCGGGTGAACCGCGTACCGGCTTCAACTCCGGGTTCACCCCGCTCGTCCGCTGCACACGCCTGGCCGAACGTCTGGGTGTCGCCGAGCTCTACATCAAGGACGATTCCGTCAATCATCCGACGCTGTCGTACAAGGACCGCGTCGTGTCGGTCGCCGCGACGCGCGCCGTCGAGCTCGGATTCAAGGTGCTGGCGTGTGCATCCACCGGGAACCTGGCGAACAGCGTGGCGGCGCACGCCGCCCGCCTCGGGATTGAATGCTGCGTGTTCATTCCGGACAATCTCGAGGCCGGAAAGCTCCTCGGCTCGGCCGTCTTCAACCCGACGATTCTCGCCATCAACGGCAACTACGACGACGTGAATCGACTGTGCACGCAGGTGGCCGATCGTCATGGGTGGGGATTTGTGAACATCAACCTGCGCTCGTACTACGCCGAGGGCGCGAAGACGATGGGATTCGAGATCGTCGAACAGCTTGGATGGAGGTATCCGCAGCATCTCGTGGCGCCGGTTGCCGGAGGCACGCTGCTTCCTCGCATCGTTCGCGGGCTGCGCGAGCTGCGCGAGATCGGTCTCGTCGACGGGGAGCTCCCGCGAATCCACGCCGCGCAGGCGGCCGGCTGTTCACCGGTGGTGAACGCGCTCGACGCCGGTCTCGAGTACCCGGAGCCGGTGCGGCCGAATACGATTGCCAAGTCGATCGCGATTGGCAATCCCGCCGACGGGTATCAGGTGATTCAGTGCGTGAAGGCGACCGGCGGAGCCGGCGCCGCGGTTACCGACGCGGCCATCGTCGGTGCGATTCAGCTGCTCGCCGAAACGGAAGGGATCTTCACGGAGCCCGCCGGCGGAACGACTCTCGCGGCCACCATCGATTTGATCGAGCGCGGCGTCATCCCGCGCGATGAGTCGATCGTCGTCTGCGTCACGGGGAATGGTTATAAGACCGCCGAAGTGGTCGAAGGCAAGCTCACCGCTCCGGTGAAGTTGAGCCGCGCGTTCAAGGATTTCGAAGCGTGGCACGCGAGTCGGGAACAGGTCGTCGTGTAGAGCCCACCCAGTATCTGCCCGGGCGGACACGCGGGTCCGCCCCTACGAACTCGCGCTACCGCACACGCAGGCGGCCGTGTGGAAGCTGTCATGTGGGGGCCGACCCACGTGTCGGCCCGAGCGGAGACGCGGGTCCGCCCTTGCGATTCGCGCTATCCGCGCACGCGGGCCGTTGACGTCGAGACGATCGGCAGCTTGAACTCCATGGTTCGACCCGCGCGCAGCACTTTCACGACGGCAGTCGTGCCGGGCTTCGAGTCGGCCACGAGGCGGAGGAACTGAGAAGGATCGTCGATGGTCTGGCCGTTCAGGCCGACGATGACATCGCCCGGCCTGAGACCGGCGTCGTAGGCCTCACTGGCTCGCGTCATCCGCGAGACGAGCGCGCCGTTCGTGCCCTTGACCCCGACCTCCTCTGCGAGCTGCGGCGTGAGTTTTTCGATGCCCAGCGGCCCGATGGAGCCGCGCCGAACCTCGCCGTACTGCATCAGGTCGTCGACGACGTGCCGCGCCAGCTTGCTCGGCACGGCAAAGCCGATCCCCTGATACCCGCCGCTCTCGCTGTAGATGCCGGTGTTGATCCCGACCAGTTCTCCGCGGCTGTTGATCAGCGCGCCGCCCGAATTGCCAGGGTTGATCGCCGCGTCGGTCTGGATGAAGTCCTCGTAGTCGGCGAACCCCATGTTCGCGCGACCCGTGGCGCTCACGATGCCCGCGGTGACGGTCTGGCTCAACTGAAACGGGCTGCCGATCGCCAGCACCCATTCGCCGACCTTGAGCTGACTCGAATCGCCCCAGGCGATCACGGGCAGTCCAGTCGCAGGAATCTTGAGCAGCGCAATGTCGGTCGTCGGATCGGTACCGATGACCTTTCCCTTGATCTCGCGCTTGTCAGGCAGCGCGATCGTAATCTGACTCACGTGCTCGCCGACGACGTGGTTGTTGGTGATGACGTAGCCGTCAGCGGAGATGATCACGCCCGAGCCGAGGCTCATCGACCGTCGATCCCGCATGAACTGGTCGTCGTCGCCGAAGAAGTAGCGGAAGAACGGATCGTTGGGGAACGGCGAGTTGCGCGTGCGGACCACCTGGAGCGACGAGATGTTGGCGACTCCCTTGACGGCGATGCCGGCGACGCGCGTGAAATCGGGCCCTCCGGCGGAAAAACCGGCTGGCTGCTGGATCGGGGCGGGGGAAACAGCGGCAGCGCTCGGCGGAGCGGCGATGACACGAGGCTCGGGCTCGGCCGGCGTGCGTGACCGCTCGGCGGCGCTCGAATCCGCGGCCGTGCGCATGCGTCCGGTGACGACCAGGCCGGCGAAGAAGCCGGCCACGACGAGCATCAGGGACAGCGTGAGACGTTGGAACATAAGCTCGTGATTGTCAGGTGACGTCGATCCGCCGTGCGCCGCGATCGGGCGCCTTGGGGATCGTGACCGTCAGGATGCCGTCCTTCAAGTCGGCGGTGATGCCGTCGACGTCGATGATTTCCGGCAGCGAGAATGCGCGCGAGAAGCGCCCGTGGCCGCGTTCGACCCGGTGGTACTGCTCGCAGGGAATCGAGCGTCCCGGATCGGCGCCGCGCGCGCCCCGAATCACGACCCGGCGCTCCTCGGCGTGGATGTCGATCTGATCGCGCGTGAGCCCGGGCAGTTCCGCCGTGAGCACGTAGTCCTCGGCGGTTTCGTACAGATCCACCGGCGGCGTCCAGCCGGGTGCGTCGGTACCGACAAGATGCCCGAGTTGTTCGTGGAGGACGAGCAGATCGCGCAGCGGATCCCAGCGCGTGAAGGCCACGTTTCAAGACTAGCACGGTTACCGGCAGCCAAACCATATGTGCTAGCATTGAAAGGATATACAGCCATTCAACATGCCATTCCTACAAGCGACCAGACTCCGAAAAGGGATGCTGATCAAGGTCGGCAACGATCTGTTCCGCCTCCTCGAACTTCACCACCTCACGCCGGGCAACAAGCGCGCCCACATTCAGGTTCGGATGCGCAACATCCGGACGCTCGCGCTGGCCGACCACAAGTTCCGCGCTGAAGAGGACGTCGAACGCGCGACCCTCGACGAGCGGGAAATGCAGTACCTCTACAACGACGGCGACGCCTACTACTTCATGGACACGTCGACGTTCGAGCAGGTCCACATTTCGGCCGAAGCGCTCGGCGACTCGAAGGATTTCCTCATCGCCGAGATGTTGATCCGCGTCGAGTTCTACGACGTGGAGCCGGTCGGCATCGAACTGCCGCCGACCGTCGATCTGGTCGTCAAGGAAACGGTCCCTGGAATCAAAGGGGCGACCGCGAGCAACCAGATCAAGCCTGCCACCCTCGAAACCGGTCTTGTCATCCAGGTCCCCCCGTTCGTGAACGAGGGCGACAAGGTTCGCGTCAACACGGAAACCGGCGAGTACCAGTCCCGCGTCTGAGCTCTTCCGTTGAGGCACGGAATTCGCGATAATTCGACCGTCTCCAAATAGAAGTGGGGTCAGGATTTCTGGCGAACGCGGTATGACCTGTCCGCACTGCGGCACCGACACGCCCCGGCCGGCGCTGCGCGTGTGTCGGCTGTGGCGCGCCGCGAGACGCCAGCGGCCGGCGTCCGGCCATCGCGCCGTCTAGTCGACGGCGGCGACGCTGCACGCCGCAGCGCGTCGACGCGTGCCTTCGACGCCACGGGTGCCGGCACCGCGGCGGTCGGAACCGCCAGCCCATCAGCTCGACATCGACGTCACGCGGAACGTCGGTCGGCGCCGGATCCACGGCGCCGTCGGCGACGGCGCGGCCGGACGACCACCGGCGGCTCGCGCCAGATTCAAGATGCTCACGCCGGGCGAGACGCTCGGCGGCCGCTACCACATCATCCGGCTGCTCGGCATCGGCGGCATGGGCGCCGTCTACCACGCGTGGGACGCGGAGCTGGGCGTCGCGGTCGCGCTGAAGGTGATTCGCGGCGACATCACCGGCGACCCCGACGCCGCGGCGGCGCATCGAGCGGCAGTTCAAGCGCGAGCTGCTGCTGGCCCGCCAGGTCACCCACAAGCACGTCGTCCGCATCCACGACCTCGGCGACGATCGACGGCCTCAAGTACATCACGATGCCGTACGTGCAGGGCGCCGACCTGGCGACCGTGCTGCAGCAGGACGGCAAGCTGCCGATGCCGCGCGCGCTGCGCTACGTGCGGCAGATCGTCGACGGCCTCGTCGCCGCGCACGAGGCCGGCGTCGTCCATCGCGACCTGAAGCCGGCCAACATCATGATCGACGAGCGACGATCAGGCGCTGATCATGGACTTCGGGATCGCGCGCTCGTCGGCCAACAGCCGGCAGCGGCGTGTCGCAGGTGCGTCGGCACGCTGGCGTACATGGCGCCGGAGCAGGCGCAGGCCAAGCCGACCGATCAGCGCGCCGACGTCTACGCGCTCGGCATGATGTTCCGCGAGATGCTCGTCGGCCGCGTCCGGCGGCGACGGCCAGCAGGCGCGTCGCCGAGCTGATGCAGCGGATCAAGCGAGGCGCCGCCGCGCGTGCGGACGATCGATCCGGAGATTCCCGAGCCGCTCGACGAGCTGGTCGCGCGCTGCGTCGAGCCGGATCCCGCGAACCGGTTCCAGACCAGCACGGAGCTCGCCGCAGCGCTCGCCGCGCTCGACGAGAACGGGCAGGCCGCGTCCGATCGCCGCGCCGGTCGTCTCGCCGTGGCGGATGACCGCTGGCGGCGATGCTGCGTCGTCGCGCCGCGATCGGCGTCGCCGTCGATTGCCGTTCGACAGACGACGCCCGCGGCGCCGCCAAGCCGATCGATCCCGGTGTCGATCCTCGTCGCCGACTTCGACAACAAGACCGGCGACCGGTCTTCGACGGCGCGCTCGAGCAGCCGCTGACGATCGAGATGGAAGGCGCGTCGTTCATCAACGCGCTGTCCGCGCGCCGACGCGCAGAAGCTGGCGCAGACGCTCGAAAGGCGACGCCCGCAGCTCGACGCGGCGACCGCGCAGCTCGTCGCGTTCCGCCAGGGCGTCGAAGTACGTGCTGGCCGGCGACGTGTCGCGCGAAAGGCGGCGGCTACACGCTTGCAGCTGCGCGCCGTCGATCCGGCGAACGGCGCGGTGCGTCAAGGCGGCGTCGGCGGACGCGAAGACCAAGGCGGACGTGCTGCCCGCCGTCGGCTCGCTCGCCGGCAGGCTGCGCGCGGCGCTCGGCGACAAGACGCGGCGAACGTCGAAGCGCGGCCGAACGAGACGTTTACCGCCGGTTCGCTCGACGCGTTCCGCGAGTACACCGCCGGCGCAGGAGCTGGCGCTCGCGCGACAGGACGACGAGGCGGTCGCGCACTATCGGCGGGCCATCGAGCTCGATCCGAAATTCGGCCGCGCGTATTCCGGGCTCGCCGTCAGCGCGCAGCGGCTCGGCAACAGCCGAGGAAGCCGACACGCGCCTGCGAAGCACGGCGCTCTCGCTGATGGATCGGATGACCGAGCGCGAGAAGTACCGGACGCTCGGGCGGCTATACCTCGGCGTCGTCGCAGAACTACGAAAAGGCGCGTGGAGAACTACAGCGCGCTGGTCACCGCGTATCCGGCCGACGATGCCGGGCCTCGGCAATCTGGCGCTGGCGCATTTCTATCTGCACGATTTCGCCAAGGCGCTCGAGGAAGCGCGGCGCGCCGTCGAGCTGAACCCGAAGAACATGATCTGCAGCGCGACAACCTCGCGCTCTACGCGATGTACGCCGGCGATTTCGCGACGGCGCGCGGCCGAGGCAGGAAGGTGATCGCCGAGAAGGCGCGACGCGCGTCCACGTACCTGCCGCTGGCGATGGAAGCGGTGGCGAAAGGCGACATGCCGCCGCGGCGGCGCGCCTACGACGAGATGGCGAAGACCGGCGCGCGCGGCGCATCGCTCGCCGAGCCTCGGGCGCGCGGACCTCGCGCTGTACGCCGGCCGGCTCGACGCGGCGAAGCCGAGCTGAAGGCCGGGCTCGCCGCCGACCTGCGGCGAAGAACACCGCGGCGGCGGCGCTGAAGCAGGTGGCGCTGGCCGAGGCGGCAGCTCGCGGCCGGGCGGCAGGCCGCAGGCGATCGACGCCGCGCACGCGGCGCTCGAAGCTGACGCGTCAACTGCGCGTCGATCGTGCCGGCCGCGCGCGTGCTGCATCCGCGCCGGGAAGGCCGCCGAGGCCCGCGCGATCGCCGCGCGAGCTCGAAGGGCAGCTGCAGAAGCAGAATCGCGCGTACGGCAAGATCCTGCTCGCGGAAATCGCGATGGAGGAGAAGAGGCTACCGCCGAGGCGATCGATCTGCTGACGCAGGCGCGGACGCTGACCGACCTGTGGCTCGGCCGCTTCGATCTCGGCGTCGCCTACATGCAGCGCGACGCCTTCGCCGAAGCGCTGCCCGAGCTCGAGGCCTGCGAGAAGCGCCGCGGCGAAGCGACCGCGCTGTTCTTCGACGACGTGCCGACGCGTGCGGTATCTGGCGACGCTGCCGTACTGGATCGGCCGCGCCGAGGAAGGGTTGAAAATGGCGTCGGCCAAGAGCCGCTACGAGACGCTTCATCGCGCTCCGCAAGGACGCCGCGGCCGATCCGCTCGTGCAAGACGCGCGCCGCCGCCTCGGCGCACGCTGAGCATCCGCGTCGTCCTGATCGTCAACCCCACCCCGCGCCTCGCCAGCGCCGGTCACGGAACATTGATTGACAGGGCCCGATACGCGGCCTGGCCCACTGCATCGAGCGCCCGAATCGTGAACGAATAGAAGCCATGCGCCGTCGGCGTTCCAGTAATGGTATTGCCAACCAGGGTCAAACCTGGCGGCAGTGCGCCGTTCCACAAGCTCCACATGAACGGTGACAATCCCGTCGCCACCATCGCGGCGTTGTATGGCGTACCGAATACGGCATTCGGAAGGAACGCTGTCGTAATACTGACCCGATCAATGTGGATCGTCAGCGTCTGCGTGTCGCAGTCCTCCGCCGTCAGTGGTGGTGAATGCGGCGGTGAAGACTCCCGACCTGGACGGGGTTCCTGAGGTCGTGCGATTGACTGAGCTCTACGACAGCCCGTCTGGCAAATGTCCGGCCACGAGCGACATCCCGTACGGCCCGCCCGCGCCACCCGTTCCAGCCAGCGTAAAGCCCGGGTACGCGATGCCGTTGTTGCCGTCGGGCGGCGCAGGGTTCGTCAGGCCGACGTTGGTCAACGGCGTGTAGAGCTCGCCGCTCCGACTGCCAGTGAAGCTCCAGCCGAAAGTTCCGACCAACAGGATCTTGTGCACCCCGGCTACGGTCACGGTCGATGCCGTGTGCTGGTACCTCGAGGCCGTCATCGAGCCGGCCCCGATGAAGCCGGTGCCGGGCACATAACGTTCCATGCTTGCCTGTGGAGGAATCAACGGGCAGCAGTTCGTGGCGTCGTCGAGTCCGCCCGCCAGCAGGACGCTGCCATCGTCGAGAAGTGAGGCGGTGTGATCGACGCGCGGCGTCGTGAGCGTGCCGGCCGACGTGAACGTACCGCTCGGAGAGTCGAAGAGCTCCGCCGTCGGTGAGCCGGTGCCTCCGGCCAGGAGCACATGGCCGTCTGGCAACAGTGTGGCCGTGTGCCTCGAGCGGAAGGAGAGCAGCGGGTGCGCGGTAGCGGTGAAGGTATTCAACGCCGATCGTACGTTTCCGCCGACTGGGCGTTGGGTACGACCCGTAGCCGCCAGCCACGAGCACCCGCCCGTCGTTGAGCAGCGTGGCCGTGTGTGACTGCCGGCTGCCGAGCACAGGCCGGCGGCGGAGAAGGACTTCGAGCCGAACTGGTAGAGTCCGCCGTCTGCAGCGTCGTCGTCGCGTTGATGCCACCCGCGATCAGTACACGGCCGTCGGAGAGTTTCGTCGCCGTGGGCGAGGCACGCGGGTCTGACGTAGGATCCGACGAGCTCGAATGTGCCGCTGTCCGGGTGATACGGCTCGGCCGGAGATTCGTATGCCGCCGAACCGGATGGCCCGGTGAAGTTAAACCCGCCGGCAATCGGGGCCGTTCCGTCGTTGAGCAAGGTAGACGTGTGTAGCTGGCGCGGGACATTCATGCTCCCGGTCGCGGTGAACGTGTTGGTCGCCGATAGTAAAGCTCCGCCGATTGCGTCGACCCGCAGCCGGTGATCAGGATCTTGCCATTCGTCGCTGCGGGTCCGCTCGCCAGCACCATTGCCCGGTGACCACCGCGGAAATCACCCGTGAACGGCATGCCGCTCGCGGGGACCACGAGCCCCTGGAACGGCAAATCCCATCTGTCCGTCTGCTGTGTCTTTCAGCCGCTGCCATGCGCCGTTGAACACGTAGCCTTCGCCGACCTAGTCGTCGACGGCCGGCGGTTGCACGGAGCACTGCTGGCCGGCGCTGAAGACCACGGTGAAGGTCTCGTCGGCGGCGACTCGTCGGCGCAGGGAACTCCGGATAGCGGAACGGCTGCGACCGCGCTTCCCGACGCGCGAGCTGCCGGCTGGGACCGCCGGTGCTGGCGACGCCCTGCAGTTCCAGCAGTGACCGTCGCGCCAGCCGGGCACGACAGCCCATTTCCATGATGCGAGTCCCCGGCGACGATCCGTGATGCCGAGCAACCAATCACTCACAATCTTCCTCTCCATGATGCCGCCGGGCGCCGGGGCCGTCGCTGTCTGAGCGGCCTCCCTGATCCTCCGGCGACTGACGGGGCTCGTCGCTGTCTCCGCGCCGCGGCACTGACGACGCGTCTGCGGCGGGGAGCCCCGCATCGGCGGGGGCGGCCCGCCCTGCCGCCGTTCGCCTCGTCGCGCCATGGCGGTGGGCGCTCCGCAACATTCCACTGCCTGGCCGCTGCGGATGGCCACGCGGCGGCAGCCGGATCAGCCTGGAACAGGACGCTGAGGGGTAGAGAGGGACGTCGTGATGGCAAGCGGGTTCAACACGTTTATCGACAGGGCTTTGAACGCGGTCTGTCCGGTCGCGTCGGTTGCGCGTACGGCGAACCGGAGAACCCGAGCGTGGTGGGTATGCCGCTAATGTGGCCCCCCGCAGCGAAAGTGCGGACGGCGTTTTCGACGAAGCCGGCGCCATCGACCATGCGACTGGCGCTGTGCCGCTGGCCGCAAGCGTCACGTAGGCCCGGCGCTCCGGGTGCGGCGTCGGCCAGGTGCAGCGCGGTGGTGATGACATTGATGACGCCGATGCGAAGCATCAGGAAACCTGCGCGTTGACGTGGCCGGCCAATGGGTCACCTGCATGCCCAGGGTATACACGCGTCGTCACCGGGTTCGGCGTGCCGGACAGCGTGAACGTCGACGCGTTGTCCTGCAGGCCGGATGGCAGCGCGCCCGGATGCGGTCGATGTGGTCCGGCGCGCCCGAGCCCGGTCACCACAAGGGGCGTGTTCGTGTAGCGACGCCGATCTGCCCATCGGGCAGCGTCGTCGAGGTCAACGATGGCGACGCCGTAACGTCGTAAAGCTCGCCGGTATTTCCGGTCATCCAGCTCTGGCCGAAGCCACCGGCGATGAACACCTGGCCGTTCACCAGGCGGATGGCGCTGGCCCTCTGTCGGCGCGCTTCGAGGCCGCCGGCAGGGACGAATCCTGGAGGCGGGCAGGTACCATCCAGCGTCGCCAGCTCCAGGAGGTAGCCGCCTTGCAGCGGCTGATCGTTGCCGGCCGCAATAGGGACCGAACCATCCGCGAGGAGTGTCGCGGTGTGATTGAACCGCTTTGTCGTCATCGCACCGGCCGTGATGGTGAAGCTGTCGTTCAACGGGTCGTAGGTTTCGGCGCGGGCTTCGACATTGATCCCGGTGTAGCCGCCGGTAATCAGGACGCGGCCGTTGGTCAGCACCGTTGCCGTCGGCAGACCGCGGAAGCCGACCGCCATCTGGCCGGCAGTGGCCGTGAATGTGTTGGAAGCGGGATCGAACAGATCGCCGCGCATGCTCGAACCGTTGTTGAAGCCCCCGACGAGCAGTACGCGCCCCGACCCGAGCAACACCGCCGCGTGTCCCTGACGTGTCGTCGTCATCGGTGCGATCGCGCTGAAGGTCCTCGTGATCGGGTCGTAGATTTCTGCCGACTGGAGCGTCGCCCCTGAGTTGTCCATGCCGCCGGCGATGAGCACGCGGCCGTCGTTGAGCCTGGTCGCCGTGTGGCTTTCACGAGCGGCCGACATCGCACTCGCGGTTGCGGAGAAGGTGCCCGATGCCGGGTCGTACACTTCGGCGGTCGACAGCCGGTTCCGGATCTGGTCGCGGCCGCCGGCGACCAGCACCTTGCCGTCGGCGAGCGGCGTGACGGAATGGTTCTGGCGCGACACGGCCATGCTGCCAGTGGTCGTCGACGCGGTCGTGACCGGATCGTAGATCTCCGCCGTGTTGCTGTTGCCACCGGCGAGCAGCACTTTGCCGGTGTTCAGGAGGGCCATGCCGAACCCGCCGCGATTGGCATTCAGGTAGGTCACCGGAGTCGCCGGCTGGATGAGCGTCCGGAATGGAATGTCGTACCGACCGTCGGTGCTCGAGAGCGGCACCCATCCGCTACCGGAATCGATGTACGCATCGCCGGCCTGGTAGCTGTCGAAGGTCGGCGCGCTGGCGATGGTGCAAGACGCCGGCGCTGTGAGCACGAACGCCAACCGATCGTCGATGCCGACAGGAATCGCGGGCGTCACCGGCACGCCGTTGAACGTGCCGCTCGAGCTGCCGGTCGCGATTGTGTTCCCGTCGGGGACGCCGGCGAGCGTGAGCCGCTGGACTGCGACGGTGATCGCGCCGGCGGCCACGCACGACACGGACGAGTTGAAGCCGAATCCGGTCAGGATGCCATTGGCTCCGACCGTTACGGTTTGCGCGAGCCGGCGTCCAGCGGGCCCGCCAAATGAGATGTTTGAGGTGTTCTGCGTTCCGCTCTGTTGCTCGCGTGCAGACACGTGGACGGTAAAGTCCTTCGTGGCCACCTGGGGCGGCAATCCCGTATCGGTCACTTGCGCGGTGAAGGTGAACGTGCCTGTCGCGGTTAGGGCGACGTTGCATCCGTTCGCTTGCAGGGCGATGCCCGGAGCCGGCGAACTCGCCACCACAGTCCATGTCCGTGTCCCGGTGCCGTTCAAGGAGCCGAGACAGAAGGCGCCCGATTCCATCACCGCGCTCTCGGGCAGCGTGGTCGTCGTGATGACGAGCGGGCTCTGCACGTTGATCGCAATCATCTTCGCGCTCGTCTGTCCGATCGAGTCGGTCGCGCGAACGGTGAAGCTGGTGTAGCAGCAATTGGTCGTCGGCGTCCCGCTGATCGTGTTGCCGCTCAGCGTCAGGCCAGGTGGCAGCGATTGGCTGATGACTGTCCAGGTGATCGCTCCCACGCCCGTCGCCGTGAGCGTCGCGCTGTAGAGGACGCCCTGGTACGCGGGCGCCAACTGCAGCGACGATGTGATCGCGAGCGGATCGATCGCTATCAGCACGGACTGAGTATTCGTGTGCACGCCATCGCTGATGGTGAAGACCGGGACAAACGTGCCGGATGCCGTCGGCCTTCCTGTAATCTGATGCGTGCCCGAGTCGTACATCAGACCCGGCGGCAGCGCGCCTCCGGCCTGCGTGATCGAATACGGGCCGCCGTTCCCGCCCTGTCCGGAGAGCGTGAACCCCACATAGTCCACACCGCTCTGTCCGCTAGGCGGTGTTGCCTTCGCGAGCGACACGGCAGTCGCCGGATCGTAGAGCTCCAGGCTGCGTCCGGCGAGCGTGCTCCATCCGAAGGTGCCGGTGAACAACACCGTGCCGTTCGTCAGCCGCGTCGCCGTGTGGGAATTCCTCGCCGCGATCAGGCTGCCGGCATTGACCCATCCGCTTCCCGGCACATACCGCTCCGCACTCGCCTGCGGCGGATGCGGATAGCAGCAGTTATTGTCGAACTGGCCGCCAGCGACGAGCACGCTCGAGTCAGGAAGCAGCGTCGATGTGTTGTATATCCGCGGTACGGCCATGGAGCCCGCCGATGTGAACGTGCCGGCGTTCGGATCGACGATCGTCGCGGTGTCCAACGCGCTCCCATTGTCGCCGGCGCCGCCAATCAGCATCACGCGGTCGTTGCTCAACAACACCGCGGTGTGCTGTGAGCGTGTGCCCATCCCCTGAGCCAGCTGCGTGAACAACGATGTCTGCGGGTCGAAGATCTCGACCGATTGTGCCGAGTTGTTCGTCCCCCAGCCACCCGCGATCACGACGCGGTTGTCGTTCAATCGCGTCGCCGTGTGCTGCCGGCGCGCGACCGTCATCGTCGCGGCCACTGCCACGAACGTGCGAGAACCAGGCGTGTAGATCTCAGCCGTGTTCAGGTCGGTCGAGCAGCACGGGCCCGACTGGCCGCCGGCGATCAGGACCAGGCCGTTGGCGAGAGTCGTCGCGGTGTGAAATGCGCGGTTGCTCGACATCGTCGCCGGCAACAACTCGAACGTGCCCGTGTCGGGATGATAAAGCTCCACGGACGACAGGTACGTTTGCGGCGAGTTGTTCGGCTGATTCCAGCCGCCCGTGATGAGCACCGTACCGTCGTTGAGCAGGGTCGCCGTATGCTCGCGGCGCGCGACGTTCATGCCGCCGGTTGGCGTCGACGTGCCAGTGGCGGGATCGTAGAGTTCGGCGCTCTGCACGTTGTGCCCGCCCACGATCAGTACTTTGCCGTTCGTGGCAGCGGGACCGTTGGCCAGCAGGGTCGCCGTGTGCGAACCGCGGAACGAAGACAGGGGGCCAAGACCCGGAGCAGGAGTCACTACCGTCGCAAACGGGATGTCGTATCGGCCGTCGACGGCGCTCAACGTCTGCCAGCCCGCGCCAAAGACGTAGGCGTCTCCGCCGCCATAGCCGTCAAACGCCTGCGGATGAACGGTGGACGTCTGATCGGCGCTGAACACCAGCGCAAATGGCTCGTCCGCCGCGAAGAGCATCGGCGAACCCAGCGGGATCGTCTGCGTGATGTTGGTACCACCGTTGTTCAGTGTCACCGTGCCCGACGCGATTATGTGGCCGTCGGGCGCACCCGCTGCCGTGAGCCCCTGAATCTGAGCGGTCATGTGCGTGCCGATCGGGGCGGTGAGACTCTGGATACGGACCGATTGCAGCATGCCGGTTATCCCGGTCGTCACGCGCTCGGCGATCTGTACGGCGCCGGGTCCGCCAAATGAGAGGAAGGGCTGATTCGAGTCCGATCCGGTGCTCTGGTCGACGGCCGTCGAGATGCTGATGCCCAACGGTTGCGTAACCACCTCAGGTGGTGACTCCGAATCGGCAACCTGTACCGTGAAGCTGAAGTTGCCGAACGCGCCGATCGAGCCACTGAAGCAGCCAGAGGAGTTCAACGTAAGCCCAGGCGGCAGTGATCCGCCAACCACGCTGTAGGTGCGATTGCCAACGCCGTTGCTTGTGCCGATGCACGAACCGAAGCCTTCGAACAGCACGCCGTCGGGAAGCGCCGTCGTCGTGATGACCAGCGGGTTGAGCACGTTGATCGCCAGCGGTTTGAGAGCGACCTGGCCGGTCTGGTCGACCTCGCGAATCAGGAACTGAAGGAACCCGAGCTGGGTCGGCGTGCCACTGATGTGGCCGACGCCTCCCACGTTGGTGATCGAGAGCCCTGGTGGCAGGCTCGACGACGGTGCGAGAGACCAGACGAACGGCGCGGTACCGCTCGCAGTCAGTGTGACGTCGTATGACTTGCCGAGCGCGGCGTCACCGACGCGGAATGCCGTCGTGATCACGTTGATCACCGCAATGCGGATCGTCAGCGTCTGCACGTTGGAATGACCCGCCGAATCGGTGACCCTGATCGCGATTGGATAAACGCCGGTCGAGCCTGCGGCGGGCGTGCCTGAGAACGTGAACGTCGTCGCGTTGTAGTTCAGCCCGGTTGGCAATACGCCCGAGACGAGGTCGATGTGGTACCTCGTGCCCGTCCCGCCGGTTGCGGCCAGCGTGATGCTCGGGTACGCCACGCCGATCTGGCCGTCAGGCAGCGACGTCGAAGTGAGCGAGGGCGCCGACGTGACGTCGTAGAACTCGCCCGCGTTTCCGCCCAGCCAGCTTGAGCTGAACCCACCTGCGATGAAGACCGTGTCGTTGGGCAGCCGCGTCGCCGTCATCTGGCGCCGCCGTGCCTCGAGGCCGCCGGCCGGCACGAAGGTGTTCGTCGCAGGAATGAACCGCTCCGTTGTCGCGAGGTCAGGAGAATAGTTCCCTGTCGGTGGCTGTTCGTCTCCGCCGGCGATCAGGACCGAGCCGTCGGCGAGCAGGGTGGCGGTATGTTGGTAACGCTTGCTGGTCATCGGTCCGGCCGTCAGCGCGAAGCTGTCGGTCGACGGATCGTAGAGCTCGGCGCGAGCCTCGACGTCGAGTCCTGTGTACCCGCCGGTGATCAGCACCCGGCCATCGGTCAGCAGCGTCGCCGTTGGGACTCCGCGAGAGCCGACCGCCATCGCGCCCAACGTGGACGAGAACGTGTTGGTCGCTGGATCGAAGAGTTCGGCGCTCCGTCCCCCGTTGCTGAATCCGCCGACGATCAGAACACGACCGGACCCGAGCAGCACTGCCCCCTGTGACTGCCGTGTCGTCGTCATGGGCGTCAGCGCGCTGAAGCCTCCGGTGACCGGGTTGTAGATCTCGGCCGACTGCAGATTGACGCCGGTCGCGTCGAGCCCGCCCGCGATCAGCACGCGGCCATCGTTGAGCCGGGTCGCCGTGTGGTTCTCACGCGCCGTTGTCATCGTGCCCGCCGCGGGTGTGAAGTTGCCCGTTGAAGGATCGAAGACGTCAGCCGACGACAAGCGGTTGCCGGATGAGTCGCGTCCCCCGGCCACAAGAACTTTTCCGTCCGCGAGCAACGTCACCGTATGGTTCTGCCGCGAGACGCTCATCGCGGTGGTGAACGCCGATGAGTTCGTCACCGGGTCGAACACTTCCGCCGTGACGCTGCCGCCGCCTGCGAGGAGCACCTTGCCGTTGTTCAGCAAGGCCGCGCCGAACGAGGCGCGACTCGAGTTCAGGTAGGCCACGTTCATGGCCGGCTGCAGCAGCGTTCGGAACGATGGCAGGTCGTATCGGCCGTCGGTGCTGAAGAGCGACACCCAGCCCGAACCCGCATCGACGAACGCGTCGCCGCCGCCGTAGAAATCGGCTACCGCCGCGTTCGTGAACGTGCACGCGGTCGGCGAACTGACGATGAACGCGAAGCGCGCATCGATCGGCAGGTCCACTGTCGGCGATACGGCGATTGCGCTGAAGTTTGCCGTTGCCGATCCCGACGCGATCGTCGTGCCGTCCGGCAGTCCCGCCAGCGTCAGCCGCTGGATCTCGACGGCGACAGGGCCAAGGCTCGGGCACGAGATGTTCTGAAGCCCGATGGCGGTCAGCGTTCCCTGGGCGCCGACCGTGACGACCTGCGCCATCTTGCGGCCGCCCAGCCCGCCGAACGCGATCGGTGGCTGTGTCTGCGCGTTTCCTTGCTGATCCTTCGCGGACACTCGCCACGTCAGGTCCCGATCGACCGCCTGCTGGGCCACTCCCGTGCACGTCGTCGCCGGCGTGCAGTCCGTTACATGCACGCTGAAGCTGAACGTGCCGTGACGAGTGGGTGTGCCGGTGATGCTACCTGACGAGGTCAGCGTGATCCCTGGGGGTAACGATCCGCTAGTCAGCGTCACCGTTCTGGTGCCGTTGCCGCCGACGACCGGGATCGCTGGCTCGGTTTCGAGCACGACACCTTCCCGCAACGTGGCCGACACGATGTCGAGCGGACCGGTGACGGAGATGCTATAGGCCGATGAGGCTGTCTTGTTGAGCGAGTCGGTCACTGTGATCGTGAACGCCGGCGTGGTGCCGTAGGCTGGCGGCGTGCCGCTTAGCACGCCCGCGCTCGACAGCGACAACCACGTCAGCAGTGGACTGTTGTTCGTGTTGAGCGTCCAGGTCACCGCGCCGACGGTGCCGCCGGCCACCATCGTCTGCGTGTATTGTGAATTGATGGTCGCTGTGGGCAGCGATGCTGTCGAAATCACGGGCGGGCCGACAACCATCGTCAGTGCCCGAGTGCCGGCATTGTTGAAGCTGTCGCGGACTTGCAGCGTCACCGTAAACGTGCCGCGCAACGAAGCGGTTCCCGCAATGGTTCCGGTTGCGCCGTTCAATGACAGGCCGGCCGGCAGCTGCCCAGAGACAACGCTCCACACGTACGGGCTCGTGCCACCGGACGCCGACAGGGTCTGGTTATAGCTCTGCCCGATAACGACAGTTGGCAACACCGCGGTTGTGATGATCGGAACCGAACGCACGGTGACGGTAACGGTTCCGCTCGAGACACCGCCCACACTGTCGGCAACCGAGTAGTTGAAGATGTCCGTCCCGGAAAACCCGACGTTGGGGGTATAGGCGACGGAACCATCCGCGTTGAGGACCACGACCCCATTCGCTCCCTGCGTGACCGAAGTGATCGAGAGCGGGCCGAACGGGCTCACCGGATCTGAAAGGGTCATGAGGCCGGGTTCCGATCCGGCCTCACCTGTCCAGCTCGCGTACACCACGTCGTTAGCGGGGTCGGCGGTCAGCCGGAGCTGACCGCAATTCAGCGGACAATTGGGGCCCGGTCTGAGCGGCAGCCGTACCTGCGCGATGACGCGCAGGCTGTTCGCATCGATGACCGTGACCGACCCGTCATCCCAGCTGCCGACGAATACATGATTCGTGGCTTCGTTGACCGCGACCGTATTCGGCCCATTACCAACTGGAATCACGCCGATCACGCTATTGGTGTGGCCGTTGATGACGGTCACGCTGTTCGCGGCGTAGTTCGCGACGAAGATCTGCCCGGTTGTTCGATTCACCTCAAGGTATACCTGAGTGCCTCCGACCACGGACGCTGGACCCGCGACCAGCGTCGCGATCTCGTGATCATCGGCGCCATCCAGGACGTGCACCACGTTCTGGCCGTTGAACAGACCTCCGATGTAGATCCGATTGAGCGCTGGATCCGGGTTGACCCTGATGATATTCACGGCTCCAAGCCCGTTGAGTGGCGTGGCGAGGTTGGTGGAACCATTGAGCACAGCCGCCTTGGACGGGGAGCCGTTCGTGATGCGGAAATACACTCGGCCCGTCACGGGATTGACGACGACGTCGCGGCCGACGCTCAGCTGATCGACTACGAATCCGCTCGACAACGGAATCGCGCTCAGGTTCGCGCTGGTGGTCGTGAGCGTCGCGCCGTCCATGATCGTCAGGCCGCCGGCAACCGACGGCCCTTCGCTGAGATTACCGACATAAATCCTGTTCGCACTTTCATTGACCGCCACTGCGGTCGGGAAGTTTCCCGCCGCGACGGTCGCGATCACAGCATCGTTGGCGCCATCGATGACGCTGACGAATCCAGGGAGGCCGGTGGTCGTGCCGTCGATCGACGAGTTTGGATTGCTGATGTAAATCCGGTTCCTCAATGCGTCGAGCGCGCCGAACGCGTACAACCGCTACCGCTCGCCACCAGTCCAATGGGGCTGGATGGGTCGAATACACGAATGGCGGAGGATGTCCCTGTGACGCCTGTATACCCGCGCCCGGTGGCCAGATTGAGCGTCGGCGGCACCACCAACGCCCCGACGCGTAATGTGGCCAGCGCCGTGCCCGTCGACAGGTTCACCGCCGTGATGACACCGAACGCTCCGCCGACGTAGGCCGTGTGCGTGTTCGTATTCAGCGCAGCGGCCAGTGTCTCCTGGCTGGAGGCCACGGTTGCCACGACCGAGTCGGTCAGGACATTCACCAGCGAAATGGTGAAGTCGGCGCCCGATGTCGCAAGCGCCCTGTTGCCCGTCTGATCGACGAGGAGTGCGGCTCTCTGGTCCTCGCGGCCGAGCGGAAGTTGAGCGACCACGGTATTGAACTGCGGGCTCAGCGAATTCCCATCGATGATCGCCAGCCGGCTGGCCGCCGGGAATTCGTTCGGCCGCACGTAAACGCGGCCCGTCGCTTGGTGTATGGCGATGCGGCGCTCGAAATCGGTGAGCAACGACCCGGTCACAAGGATGGTCGCGATCTTGGTTCGCGTGGCGCCATCGATGACGTATACCTGTCCCGCGGTCCCCGAGTTACCGGTGACGTACACCAGGTTGGTCAACTCATTCACGACGAGCATTGCCGCACCGGTCGTGGGTGCGATATCACCCACCAACGCGAGCGTTGCGCCATTCAGCACCAGGACGTCAGTATTCGATGCAACCCAGACTTCATTGGTCGTCGTGTTCACGGCGATGCCACGCAACAGACCGATGAAATTCGGGAACACTGTGGTGCCGATCACCGAGTGGAACGTCGGGCTCCCGGGGTCGATGTCAATCGCGGTCACCTGCGTCTGCGAAAGTGATGCGTCCGTCGCAGTCGAACTCGCCGCGGACGCATTTGCTACGTAGAGCCGACCGTGCACTTCGTCGATGACGAACGACGAGATGCTGTTGCCGAGCGTCAGACTGAGGATTGGCTGGTTGAATGTCGCACTGGTCGGCCGCCCGTCAATGGCCACCAGCAAGTTGGGATCGATTCGCGCGTAGACGATCTTGGTCGCCTGGTTGACTCGGCTGTAGGCCGGGCTGTCAGGTGCGCCTGTCAGCACGATGCGTCCTGTGATCGTGTTCGACGAGGTGTCGATGATCCCGATTTGTGAGCCGCTAGCTGCGAAGTAACCGAGCCCGGTGCTGTTCACAATGGCGATGTCGCCTGTATAGAGCAGCGAAGGTGTCCCCGCCGGGACGAGGGTGCGCACGCTGATCACCTGCGATGTCGGCGTGTTCGGATCGGTGTCGTTAGCTGTGGATCAACGTCACCGACGTGCCGGAAGTGGTCGCCGGCGTGTCCCCGGTTGCCGTCGGCGTGTCAGAGCCGTCCGGCGGCTTCGCGATCGGTCCGGTCCACGCGCTGCAGCCTGCGGCGCTGCAGGCGCGCACGTACCAGTGATACGAGGTGCCAAGGTTCAATCCGGTGAACACGGCCCTGGTGATGTTCGGCCCGAGGCTCCTTACGACCGTGAGCGAATCGTCCTGTGCTATGTCGAATCGCGTCTCGTCCGATGATGTATCGGTCCAGTTCAGGTCGACACGCCCGACGACGGGTGACATCGCCGTGAGATTGGTCGGTTGTGTCGGCCCTGAGCCAGCCACATTGCATAGCACCAGAGCGTTCGCCTGGTAACAGGCGTCGAAGGTGAATCCGTGGCCGGTCAGGGTGTTGAACGCTCCTACTCTGGCGGAGTAACCGAGGACGTTGAATGTGTCGATGTTTGAGGGCGTGAAACCGTTCAGAAGCGACACATCAAGAGTGCCGCCGAGGGTCACTTGACTGGTTGCGAGACGATCGAACTGTCCCACGCCAGTGCCACCGAGACGCAACCCAATCGTGCCGGTGTTGGTCACCGTGATCGGGCTGGTGAAGGTGAGGGTGCCGGCGCCGGCGCTCTTGCGCAACAGGCCGGCGTTGGTGAAGGTTTCGGTGCCGAGGGTGCCGCCAAAGAACGCCGCACTGAGATCGCCCTGGGCGTCCCAGATGCCGTCGGTGTCGTTGATCACCGCCACGTTCGCGTCGAACAACAGCGAGTTGCCCACCCAGGCGACGGTGCCGTGATTGCGCAGCGAGGTGTTCCGGAGGACACGCGTACCGCCATTGGGATCGAGCGTCAGCGTGGTCCCCGGGCTCACCTCCAGCCCGCCGGCCAGCGTGATCGTCCCCGCTTGCCAGTCCATCGGCGCGGCCAGCGTCAACCGGCCCGCGCCGTCCAACGTCGCCGCGTTCGCGAACATGTGGATCGGCAGGGTGACCGTCAGATCCGCGGCGACGGTCGTCGCTCCGGTCCCCGGCAGATCGAGTGTTCCGCTGCCGCCAAAGGTCGACCCCGCCTGCAACGTGACGTTAGACAAATCCAGCGTCGTCCTCGCGGCGAGCTGCAGCCGGCCGCTCGTGGTCATCGTCGCAGTGGCGAACCGGCCGCTCTGCACGTCAATCGTGCCGGTGTTGGTCACCGCGATCGGACTGGTGAAGGTGAGGGAGCCCGAGCCGGCGCTCTTGCGCAGCAGGCCAGCATTGGTGAAGGTCTCGGTGCCGAGGGTGCCGCCAAAGAACGCCACACTGAGATCGCCCTGCGCGTCCCAGATGCCGTCGGTGTCGTTGATCACCGCGACGTTCGCGTCGAGGTACAGCGAGTCGCCCACCCAGGCGACGGTGCCGTGATTGCGCAGCGAGGTGTTCCGGAGGACACGCGTGCCGCCATTGGGATCGAGCGTCAGCGTGGTCCCCGGGCTCACTTCCAGCCCGCCGGCCAGCGTGATCGTCCCGGCTTGCCAGTCCATCGGCGCGGCCAGCGTCAACCGGCCGCGCCGCCCAACGTCGCTGCGTTCGCGAACATGTGGATCGGCAGGGTGACCGTCAGATCCGCGGCGACGGTCGTTGCTCCGTGCCCGGCAGATCGAGTGTTCCGCTGCCGCCAAAGGTCGACCCCGCCTGCAACGTGACGTTGGACAAATCCAGCGTCGTCCCGGCCGCGAGCTGCAGCCGGCCGCTCGTGGTCATCGTCGCGGTGGCGAACCGGCCGCTCTGCACGTCAATCGTGCCGGTGTTGGTCACGGCGATCGGACTGGTGAAGGTGAGGGAGCCCGAGCCGGCGCTCTTGCGCAACAGGCCAGCATTGGTGAAGGTTTCGGTGCCGAGGGTGCCGCCAAAGAACGCCGCACTGAGATCGCCCTGCGCGTCCCAGATGCCGTCGGTGTCGTTGATCACCGCGACATTCGCGTCGAACAACAGCGAGTTGCCCACCCAGGCGACAGTGCCGTGATTGCGCAGCGAGGTGTTGCGGAGGAGACGCGTGCCGCCATTGGGATCGAGCGTCAGCGTGGTCCCCGGGCTCACCTCCAGCCCGCCGCCCAGCGTGATCGTCCCGGCTTGCCAATTCATCGGACCGGTTAACGTGACTTTCCCTGTCCCCGTCAGTGCAGACGCGTTCACCGGTAGAGTCAGGCCACCGCCAAGCGATGCCGATCCCCCGACGACCAGCGACCCTGTCACTACCAACGGCTCGGTCGCAAGCAACGAATGCACGGCGGCAGTCGTGGTTCGCACGGTCACGACGAAGTTCCCGGCGGGTCGATCGATGACGACGTCGTCCCCATCAGCCGGTATGGCGCCGCCGCTCCAGTTCACCGGATCGTCCCAGAAGCCGCTCGCGTCTCTGATCCACGTCGTCTGGTGTGTTGTTGTCGACGGAGTCACAGTCCAGTTAAAGCTCCGGCTGCTGCTGAGGGTCCCGTCCGACGCCGTCACGGTGACGGTGTAGGTTCCCGCGCTCCCCGGCAGCAACGTCCCGCTGATTAAGCCACTGCTCGCGTTGATGGTCAGCGCCGGTGGGAGTCCAGTGGCGCCGAAGGTAAGCGTGTCGGCGTCGGGATCCGTTGCGCCGGTCGCCACCGAGACGACTTCGCCTTCCGCGTTGGTCTGATCGCCGACCAGATTCATGACGGGCGCATGATCCGGGCAGGTGCCCGCGGCGCCGGCGGTAAAGATGGTCTGGATCTCGGCTGCCGTGAGCGCACGGTTGAAGAGGTGGACTTCGTCGATCACGCCGTCGACCCGGTTCCCCAATGCTGGCTCGGCGCTGCCGATCTGGAATGTGCCGGCACTCGGAATGAGTGGTGATGTCTGTGCAGACTGCCCGATAGGCTGTCCGTCGACGTAGAAGGAAACGTTGGCACCGTCCGCCGTCACCGCCACGTGATGGAAGCCGGGCTGTGCCAGCAGGGCGGCGCCGGTTGTCGACAGGATGTTGTGGAAACCGCCGTTGAACCACTCGAAGTCTAGCTCGGTGGCCGCACCGACGCGCGCGACATAGAAGCCGTAGTTCTCGGACGAGGCGGTCAGGCTCTTCAGCGCGATCGCAAAGCCGTTGCTCGGCACAGGCAGCGAGTTCGTCGATATCCAGGCGTCCAGGGTCACTGACGTCAGCCGGAGTTCCGGTGCGTCGGGCACCGTCACGACTCCGGCGTGCGCGAAGCTGAAACCCTGCCCAATTTTTCCGGCTTCGAAAGCCGCACCGTTCAGCAGCGTGCCGTTGTGGCCGCCGATCGAGTCGTCCCCGTTCCCGTCGCCTCGCCACCAGCTGACAATGCCGCCCGGAGCGGGAGCGCACGTCCCCGACGTGACGACGACGGTGACGGCAGCCGTCGCGGTGGCGTTGTGGCTGTCGGCGATCGTGTAGTGGAACACGTCGAGACCGGTGAATCCTGCCTGCGGCTGATAGCGCACGGTCCCGTCGACGTTCAACGTCGCGGTGCCATGCGTCGCGTCCTGCTGGACCGCGCTGACGGCAATCGTGTCTCCCGGATCCGGGTCGGAATCGTTCGCCAGGACGTTGATGTCCACGATGACGCCGGCGGTGGTTGACGCCGAGTCGTCCTGTGCGGTCGGGGGATGGTTTGCCGCCGCGACGGTGAGCGTGATCGTCGCCGGTGCGGACTGTTGCGCGCCGTCGGTCGCCCGGACGTCGAAGCTGTCGATCCCGGAGAAGTTGAGCGCCGGCGTGTACGTGAGCGAAGGAGCAGTGCCCGACAGCGTGCCGTGCGCGGGGTTCGTATAAGTGAACTCGACCGGGAATCCTTCAGGATCGTTGCCGGTGAGCGTGATGGCGACGCTCTGGTTCAATGACGTCTGGAATGTCGCGCTGTTCACCGTCGGCGGCGCGTTGGGCGCGATCGCACGGCACTGCGAGAACTCCGACGTGTTGCCTGCGGATCGGTGGCCGTCGCGGTCAGGAATTGACCGATCGACGGCGAGAAATGCGCGAAGAACGTCCCGTTCCCGGAGCCGTTGGTCGTGACCACGGTCGAACCCAGGTACAGCTCCCCCTCGCCATAGCCGGACGGATCGCATGAAGCGTTCGTGAAGACATCGATGCTGAACTCGTCGACGCCGCGCTGTTCAGGGTGCCCGAGACGCTGGTGATCGTGGCCGTGGCCAGCGCCTGAGTCAGGACCGGGAAGTTCTGCAGGTTGTTTGCGCCGGTGTCGGTGTCACCGGCGTCGTTGAGAGTGACGCCGCCTCCGGCGAGATCGATGCCAAGGCCCGAGTTGTCGTGAACCGAGTTGCCGCGGATCGCGTTGCCAGTTCCGTTGGCGATGAACACCCCCGCACCTGTATTGAAAGCGATGATGTTGAACGCCGTCGAAGCTGTGCCCCCAATCACGTTCGACGTGCCCGTATCGACATAGATGCCGTTCCCGGTATTCGGGAGCGGCGTGCGGATGGCCCCGAGGCCGATGCGGTTTCCCAAAATCGCGTTGTCGTGCGCTCCCGAAAGCACCAGGATTCCATTCGCGTTGCCGCCGATCACGTTCGAGGCGCCAGCCGCCGTTCCGCCGATGATGTTCCCGAATGTGCCGGTATTCAGGTTGATGGCGTGCGTGGCATTGCCGATGGCGGCGGTACCGATGGCATTGGAGCCGATGAAGTTGCCCAGCACGACGTTCCCGCTCGTCGTCGCGCCGCTGATGCTCATGCCGAACTGATTGCCGGAAATCACGTTGAAGTCGCCCGGCCCGAGGCCGCCGATCGTGTTGCTCGACGCGCCGTTGAAGATGAGCACTCCATCCCCGCCATTGCCCAGAGCACTTGCACCGGCTGCGTCGGTTCCGATCAGGTTGCCCTTGACGACGTTCGACGTTGCGCTGCTGCCGGTGATAGAGATTCCCTGTTGGGCATTTCCAGAAATCAGATTGCCGGGGCCGATCACGTTCAACGACGAGTGACTTGAACGCCGCGTAGGTTCCCGTCGCGAGAGTGCCGCTTGCATCGGTGCCGATAAAGTTGCCTTGCACCGTGCTTCCGGTCCCGGTGTTCAACTGGATCGCCTGATTCGTGAAGCGATTGAGGATCAGCCCGCGAACGGTGGTCCCGCCAGCGTTGACGTTGAGCCCGTCGCAATCGTTCCGTTCCATTCAACTCGATGATCGGTGTGTTCGTGAACCCGGGTTGCGTGGTGCCGTCAATCAGGACCGGCACGGTGATGTTCGGCAGCGGAGTCAGTGGCGCGATCGTCGCCAGGCCGGTTCCGATCTGGAAGGAGATTGTGTTGGGGGAGCCGACGTTCAGATTCGAATTGAGCATCGCCTGTCGCAGTGAGCCCGGACCGCTGTCAAGGGTGTTGTTTACTACGTAGGATGCCGGGCCCGTCGCGTTCACGGTGATGGTCACCGTTGCCAGCAACGATGAGCCGCCGTGCCCGTCGGAGATCTGATACTGGAACGTGTCGACGCCGGCGAAGTCGGTGGACGGCGTGTAGGTGATGTTCGTCGCACTCAGGTTGGGGATCACGCTCCCGTTGAGCGGCGGCACGATGCTGACGATCGTCAGCGAATCGCCGTCGGGATCCGTGTCGTTGGCGAGCACCGAGATGGTCGCCGGCGTGTTCTCGTCGGTCGCCGCGAAGTCGTCGTTCGCGACCGGCGCCGTTGTCGACAGCCCGCCTCAATCGTGATGGTGAACGTTCGTGGCGCGGTCGTGTCGACCCCGCCGTTGCTCGTCCGCCGTTGTCCTGGAGCCAGACCGTCACGGTCGCGACTCCGGGGGTTGCGGTTGGTGATGGCGTGAGGCTCAAGGTGCCATCCGGAGCGATTGCCGGCTGGACCGAGAACAGCTGGTGTTTGTCGTTCGCGACGATGAACCTGAGGACCTGATCCGCTTCGTCGGCCGGGCCCGCGCTGATGTTCGATGCCCAACCCGCGACGGTGCGTAGGCCCGCGGCGGCTGCGAAGGTCAGGTTGCCGCCTTGCATCGTGAACGATGGCACGTCGTTGACGGCGAGGACCGTCACGCGCACCAGCGCCGTCGACAGATTGCCATGGCCGTCCGAGACCGTGTAGCTGAAGCTGTCTGGGCCGCCGTTGTAGTTGGCCGCGGGCGAGTATGTGATCGTGCGGGCGAGCGCATCGATCGTGGCCGTGCCGTGCGAGGGCTGGGTCGTCGCCGTGACACTCAGCGTGTCTCCATCGGGATCGGTGTCGTTAGCGAGCACCGCGATCGACACCGGCGTATCTTCGTTGGTGCTGGCAACGTCGGCCGTGGCGAGAGGTCCGCGATTCGACACCAGGACGGTCGTCGAAACGCTGTTGTTCGCTGCCGCGTTGTCAGCCTGCGCGCCGCTGACCGTGGCCGTGTTGGTGATGGCGCCGGCTCCTGACGCCGACAGCGACACGACATAGGTCGCCGTGGCGCCGCTTGCCAGCGAGTCGACGCTGCACGTCACGTTGCCCGGTCCGTTTGTGCAAAGGCCCTGGCTGCCGGTGGCGCTCGCGAACGTGGCGGTCGCCGTCGTGAAGGTGTTGGTCAGCGTCACGCCGGTCGCATTGCTCGGACCGTTGTTGGTGACGGAAATCGCAAATCCGACTCTTCCGCCAAAGGCGACTGGATTCGGAGTCGCCGTCTGGGCGACGGAGAGGTCGGTGGTTGCGACAGTCGGTCCAGAAATCGCCGTCGATTGAGTAGAGGCGTTGTTCGCGGAGCTGTAGTCGAACGGTGTCGCCCCGACCGTCGCTGTCGTCGTGACGCTCACGCCGCCCCGATTGATCGCCTTGAACGTGAGCGTGACAGTGGATGTCTGTCCGTTCGCCGGAATCGTGCCGAGCGCGCAGACGATCGGATTCCCTGCCGTTGTGCAATTCGCGCCAGCCGGCGGCGCGGCGCTTACGAGAGTGAAATCCGACGCTGAGTACGGAACCGTCAGTGTCGTGTTCGGTCGACGCCGCCGGGCCGTTGTTGCGCACCACCGCTGTGAAACGTGACGTTGCTTCCGAGTGCGACCGGATCGGGCGCATCGGTCAGCGTCACCATCACATCGGCCCACGTTGCGAGCGGCGGGCCGACCTCGACCGTCACCGTCGCAGCCGCGCTGTTCTGCGTAACGTCGTTCACGCGGAACGTGAACGTGTCGGGCCCCTGGTAGCCGTTGGTTGGCGTGTAGGTGCGGGTGGCGCCGGTGCCGCCGGAAACGGATCCATGCTGCGGGTTCGTGAGAACGGTGAACGTCAGAGCGCTGTTTTCGGGATCGGTCCCGGTCAGCGCGATCACCTTTGCGGTGCTGAGGGGGTGGTGACCGTCTGCGGATTGGCGATGGGCGCGTCGTTGAGGCCGTGACGGTGAGCAAGACCGTCGCGAAGCCGGATGTCAGCGCGCCCTGCGCCGCGCGGAACGTGAAGCTGTCTGGCCCGTTATAGTTCGATGCAGGCACGTACGTCGCTGTTGCACCCGAGATGCTGACGTGCCGTGCGTCGGACTCAGGCCGATGGCAAAGGAGAACGCAGCCGGGCCCGCGCCTGTGCCGGTCAGCGTGATGGCCCTGGGCGTATCCTCGACAACCGTGACGCTCTGCCCGTTCGCCGCGGGCGCGATGTTCAATGTGATCGGACCCGAGCCCACTTGCACCGGGGAAGCCGCGTCGGTCGCCGTCGCCGTGAACGTGAAGGCGCCCGATTGCGTCGGCGTACCGGAGACGACACCGGCCGGACTGAGCGAGACGCCCGTCGGCAGCGTGCCGCCGGCCAGGGCCCATCCGTACGGTGCGAAGCCGCCGCTCGCAGACACGGTCGCGGTGAACGCCTGATTGACGGCCCCTTCGGTGAGCGTGATCGGCGTGACGCTCACCGGCTCGAACACGCGAATCGTCAGCGTGGTCGTCGCCCTCATTGCGTGTCGCGTCGGTCAGTCGCACATCGAACGTATAGCTCCCCAGTGCGGTCGGCGTCCCGGAGATGGCACCCGCGGCGCTCAGCGTCAAACCCGGCGGAAGCGCGCCGCTGACGACGGCGAAGCTGAACGGTGCGTTGGCGCCCGTCTGGTCGATCAGTGCGTTGTACGGCTGTGTCCGCACGCCGTCGGGAAGAGTGGTCGTCACAATCAACGGGATCGACGCGGTGATCGCTGGCGTTGTGATGTTGTTGTTCGCGTCCTCGGTGTCGACCGCGTGTGCGCGTCGTCACGACGCC
Organism: uncultured Acidobacteriota bacterium; assembly: GCA_963794305.1. Lineage (GTDB taxonomy): Bacteria > Acidobacteriota > Vicinamibacteria > Vicinamibacterales > CAVVIG01 > CAVQFC01. The sequence goes on from CAWCDQ010000045.1 coordinate 51,976, forward strand.
GACGTTGTTCAGGTCGGCGAGCGCGCCCGTGAAGAGCGCGGCGGATGAGTTGCCGCTGCCTTCGGTGCCCGAGTCGCCCGTCGGGCTGAAGACCCGCAATGTCACGCGAGCCTGCTCGCCGGGCGCGAGCGCGACCGTCGTGTTTTGAACGTCGGGATTCTGGATGTCGGGGTTGACGACTTTCGCGAGCTCCTCGGGCTTCGACGGATCAACGAAGGCCGGGTGATTGATGCTCGCGACCGTAAGGTTCTGGGTCGGTTGCGCGACCAGACACTGATCGATCACCACCGGCACCTTGGTGGTCTTGGTGATCAGGAGCTGAAACTGGACGCCGGCGGCGATGAGCCGCGCCTGCGCCGCCTGATTGAGCAGCACCTTCACCTGGTACGCCGTCGATGTGTTGCCGACGTTGTTGACGTTCCAGGTCACGTCGGTCAGCGAACGGTTCTGAATGTCCGGATTCTGAATATCCGGGTTTTGAATGTCGGGATTCTGGATGTCGGGGTTCTGGATATCCGGGTTCTGAATGTCGGGATTGATGATGTCGGGGTTGGCGAACGCCAGGTTCTGGATGTCGGGGTTCTGAATGTCAGGATTTTGAATGTCCGGATTCTGGATGTCGGGGTTTTGAATATCCGGGTTCTGAATGTCCGGATTCTGAATGTCGGGGTTCGACACGGTGATCGCGTGGACCTCGGCGTTCTGGATGTCGGGGTTCTGGATGTCCGGATTCTGGATGTCCGGGTTCTGGATGTCCGGATTGGTCATGTCCGGATTGATCAGCAGCTGCGCCACGGTCGTGTGCGTGGCCACATCCTCGATCGTGATCGGTACCGACGGCGTGGCGATCGGTCGAGGTGACGTAGACGTCGCGCGAGACGCTCGATTTGGCCTCGATCATGATCGGCAGGTCGACCAGCGGCGCGAACTGCAGGAACGAGGCGCGTCCGCCGGCCGGCTGCGTCGGGATATGCAGCACGATGGACTTGCGCGTCGCGTCCGGGTTCGCCACGGTGGCGACGAACGTGCGTTGGATCAGCTTGCCCTGCAGGGAGCCGAGCGGTTTGGTGTTGCCGAGCGTGTGGCGACGAGCCCGGTCGTTACGCGAGCGGAGTAGATGTTCTGGTTGCGCATGCCGGCCTGGCCAGGCGTGCACATCACCAGCTGCGTGGGATCGAAGACGCTCTGTCGCGGCGCTCCGGCGCCGTGCCAAAGGTGGGCGCCGTGTAGTGCGTCCAGTTGCCGTCGCGGGCGCGCGGACATCGCGGTTGTCGGCCCACGAGGCGAAGTAGACCGCCGGATCGGAGGCCTGCGTGTTGAACCGCCACGTGCCGTCGCCGTTCGGGGATGAACGTCGGCGAGGCGGTCACGTCGAGGTAGTCGCCGATGAACGGCATCGTGCCTTGCGCGAACAGCGGCAGGTTCGGCGCGTTGAACTGCATCTGCTCGACGGTCTTGCTGCCGTTGCGGAACCGCGCGGATATCGGACAGCGTCGCGACTCGCCGAACGCGGCGGGTTGCCCGGCGTGCCGGCGACCGCGTAGAGGTCGAGCGTGTGGCGCAGCTTGCGCGGGCCCGGTGTACCCGGCACAGGTCGCCAGGATCGGCGCGTCGTCGATCTCCGGTCCCCACTCCTGTGACACGTCGTCGCGTTGATCCCAGAACACGAGATGCAGGCGGCCGCCGCCGAAGCTGAGGACTGGCATGAACTGGTGGCCGCGCCCCGGCATGGTTGTCGGCGGCAACGGGAGCGTCCAGGGCTGTGCCGTCGGTCGATGTCGAGATCGACGATGCGTGCGTCGCCGGAGGGACCGACGTTGCGCTGTGCCCACGCCACGTAGACGCGGCCGGTGCCGTCGATTGTCATGCGGGGTAGGCGTTCGTGCGGAACGGCGTGCGCGACGTTGGCTGATCGAACGGCGTGATGCGCGCGATGGTGACCGGGTCCGAAAAGCTCTCGCCGCCGTCGGTCGACTTGGTGACCAGGATCGCGTCCGGCTGCGCGGCGCTCATGAACTCGCGCCAGGCGACGTAGATCGCGCCGGTGTTCGGATCGATGGCCGCCACCGAACCCTGATTGATCTGAGTGCGGTCGCTGATCTGGGTCGGCCGGCTGAAGGTGGCGCCGCAGTCGAGCGACCGCGCAAACATGATCTGCGTGCGGCCTTCCATCGGCTGGCCCGGCGTGTGTCGTCGTGATCGTGATCGTCGTTGTCGCGATCGCGTCCGCGATCGCCGTCCCAGTCGTGGTCGCGGTGGCTGCGCCGGTCGCGGTATCTGCCGTCCCGATCGTGGTCGTCGTCGCCGTCCTTGTCGTCGCGGTGATCGTTGTCGTTCGGATTGTTCGAGCTGGTAGTCGACGTTGTCGTCGGGGCTGATGAAAACCGAATACATGACGTACACCGGTCCGGCCGGAATCGGTTTTGCCTGGCCGGGGATCTGGCACGTCGGCCCGCCGAACGGTTCCCGCCGCCGTGATCGTTGTCTCGTCCTTGTCGTCCTTGTCTTTGTCCTCCGTCGTGTCTTGTCGTCGTCGCCGCCGTCCTTTCGCCGCCGGTGCTTGCCGCCGCGCGGGATGTCCACGGCCAATCCAGGGCTTGTCGAGGAATCGAGTGGCGGTGCCGACGTCGATGACCGACGTGCCGAGATACAGGATCGGATCGCCGGCTTCGAGGTTGTTGTTGTCGATGTAGCGCGCGAGGAAGACCTTGCCGTCGGCGGTGCTGGCGCGGTTGAAGGCGATGCCGGAGAGATAGAAGAGGCCGTTGGTGCCGGCGCGCACGACCGGATCGGCGCCGGCTTCGAGACCTTTGAGCGGTGAGGTTGCGCCCTGCGGGCTGCCGTCGAGCGGGAAACCAGGGAGCAGCGTGCTCCGCCACGTGCGAGCCGCCGTCGAACGACTTGAAGACGCCGATCCATGCGTCGCCGTTGACTTCGCCGACGAGTCCGGGGATGTCGACCGTTCGGTAGTCGTTGGCCGCGCCGAACAGGTGCAGTGGATTGCGGCGTCGATACCGCGATGGATGGCTCGTTCTGACGCTGGAGGAATGGATCGCCGTCTGGGAAAGTGGCTCCCGACACCATGTTGATGTTGCGGCCCGGAATCGGTGCTGGGGTCTGTCCGCCTTGCGCGGCAAGTTCGGCAATCGCGACGAGTGCCACGAGTGACAATGCCACGAACGACGTTAATGAGACACGTACCGTCACGAGACGCCACATAGCGGTCCCCTCTTGGGTAACCTGACAACGATTGGTGGGGAGACGGACGAGCGGCCGAGATTATGACCATTAAAGTCATAGGTCAGCAATAATGAATTTTGACAAACGATTCAAGTATGTATTTGATTAATCAAAATCATAATGTTGAAGGATGGGAGGGCGCGGAAGTGCGCGGATCGGCGGCTACAATAACGTCCCCATGGAAATCGTGCGGAAGGCGCCCCATCACGGCTGGATCGAAGTCATCACCGGCAGCATGTTCAGCGGGAAGAGCGAGGAGCTGATTCGACGGCTGCGGCGGAGCCAGATCGCCCGGCAGAAGGTCCAGATCTTCAAGCCGCTCATCGACAACCGGTTCAGCGAAGATCACATCGTGTCGCACAGCGACATGCGGATCGCCGTCGCAGAACGTGCGCAATTCGGACGAGCTCGTGCGGCAGGTGGCGGACGACACGGAGGTCGTGGGCATCGACGAGGGGCAGTTCTTCGATCCGAACCTGCCGGCCGCGTGCAACACGCTGGCGGATCGCGGCAAGCGCGTGATCGTGGCCGGGCTGGATCAGGACTACCTCGGGCGTCCGTTCGAGCCGATGCCGCAGCTGCTGGCGATCGCCGAGTACATCACCAAGACGCTCGCGATCTGCGTCGTCTGCGGCGACCCGGCGAACCATACGCAGCGTCTCGTGGCCAGCAGCGACCGCGTGCTGGTCGGCGCGACCGGTCTCTACGAGGCGCGCTGCCGGCACTGCTTCGACCCGCATCTTGCGGAGGTCGAAAAAACGTAGCTCCAGGCTGAGGTTTCAGCCATCAGCCAGCCATCAGCCATGGCGCGTTAATATTCTCTGTGGACCCGATCACCGCCGTCCTGCTGCTGCTCGGCTTCGGCTATCTGTTTCAGAACGCCAGGCTGGCATACAGCTACATCCGATTCCTGAGGCGCCGGCGGTCCGCGATCCTGACGTGGCGGATTCCGAAACCGCCGATGTACACGTTCTCGCTGGGCATCGGCGTCGCGCTCGGACTGCTCGTGTTCGTCAAGGTGGTGTTCATCCGGCGCCAGGCGTTCGGCGAGCTGATGATGTTCGTCTACTACGCCTACCTCTCGCCGATGAGCCTGACCATCGGTCGCGGGTTCTACGAGGACGGGATCTGGGCCGACACGGCGTTCATCCCGTACCACGAGGTCGGCGGCATCAGCTGGCGCGAGGACGAGCACCAGATCTCCCTCATCGTCATCTCACGATTGCGCAATCTTGCACGCCGTCTCAACGTTCCGGGCGACAAGTACGGCGCGGCCCGGCGACTGCTGCGCGACAAGATCGGCGAGCACGCGATTCATTTCACCGGCACGGGTCTCGACCTGGGCGCCCACGACGAACGGGACGAGGCGTAGACGACGGTCGAGTCGTTAGTCTTTGGTCGTTGGCAGTCGTTAGTCGTTGATCAGTCGGTAGTCGTTAGTCGTGAGTCCGTCCGAGCCCGAACCGTCTGTCAGCGTTCAAGCTACGGCGTTCGGACCGATATGTCTCCGGAAACGGCTTGACGGTCCCGATCGACGTGCCGCCGGCGACTAACGACTAACGACGACTCGGACTAACGACTGACTCACGACTAACGACTCCGACTAACGACTAAGGACTCCCGACTATGAGTGCACGAGCAACCTGGAAGGGCTACCTCAAGATCAGTCTGGTGAACATCCCGATCAAGGTGTTTCCGGCGACCGAGTCGAGCGGCTCGATCTCGTTCAACCAGCTGCACGCCGAGTGTCAGACGCGCATCCAGCAGAAGAAGTGGTGCCCGCACTGCGAGCGCGAGGTGCCGAACTCCGAGATCGTCAAGGGGTTCGAGTTCGAGAAGGGGCGCTACGTCATCATGTCGGACGAGGATCTCGAGAAGGTCCGGCCGGAGTCGACGCGCGTCATCGATCTGGTGCAGTTCGCCGACGCCGCGTCGCTCGATCCGATGTACGTCGATCGCACCTATTACCTCGCGCCGGACGGCGGGGTCGCGGCGAGACGCGTTCGCGGTGATGCGCGACGGCATGCAGGGGAAGGTCGGCATCGGCAAGCTCGCGCTTTACGGCCGTGAATATCTCGTCGCCGTCCGCCCGTTCGAGCGAGGCATCGTGATGCACACGCTGCATCACGCCGCCGAGATGCGCGGCATCGACTGCCGTCGACGAACTGCAGCTCGGTGCCGACGACGCGTCAAGCCGGAGGAGATGAAGCTGGCGCGCCAGGTGATCCAGACGTTCGAGCAGCCGCTGAACCTGGCCGACTACAAGGACGAGTATCGCGAAGGGCTGCAGCGGATCATCGATGCGAAGGTCGCCGGCGAAGAGATCGTCGCCACGAGCGCCGAGGCGCCGCCGAAGGTCGTCAACCTGATGGAAGCGCTGAAGAAGAGCCTCGACACGGTGAGCGCCGGGAAGAAGAAGACGGCTAAGGCCGCGTCGCAAAGCCGGCCGCGGCGAAGAGAAAACGCGCTTAGGAATTAAGAATTGGGAATTTGGAATTTGGAATGCGTACGTGGAATCTGCGTACGGGTAGCTTCGACCTCTGGAAACTCGCAAAACCTCCCGCCGCTTGGCATCCTCCTGCTCGCATGATGGCATGGACCAACATCCCACTATGAAGGCGGTCAGGATATCCGCGATCGCTCGTTTGAGTATGCGTGCCGGTCGTCGACTTCTGCCAGCAGCTGTCGGAGGCGGCGGAGTCGGGCGGCTGATGGTGCCTCAGTTACTGAACTGCAGCCTGTCGTTCGCGACGATGCTCGAAGAAGCGCGTCCGCCGAGAGCGACGCGGACTTCATCTCGAAGTGCTGCATCGGCCTCAAGGAAGCGCGAGAGTCGTGGACTCGGATGCGCGTCTGTAAGCGGTGCCGAATCGGGACCGCGACAGAGGCGTCGCGCGCTGGTTCGGGAGGGCAACGAGTTGATCGCGATCGTGACGACGATCATCAAGAACAAGCGGAAAAACGTGGCGGCGAAGAAGCCGAGAAGAAGGCCGAGCGTCGAGCGCGAGCGGCGAAGCCGAGCGCGAGCTACGAATTCCAAATTCCAAATTCTTAATTCCTAATTCTCTCGACGATCCACGCGATAAGGCCGGCGTCATGAGCCATCGGGATCCCCCAGCCAGTCCGGCGGGATCAGCCACACGAACGCGAGGATCGCGATGACCCACAGGTCGTAGGGCAGCGTCGCGCGGTCGTCGGTCCAGAAGAACGCGCGGTTGAAGATGCCGGCCGCACCGTCCCTCGACGGCATCGGCAGACGGTTCAAGCGCGAGATACGTGTAGTAGATCCGGTCGGCCACGGCCAGGATCGACAGCACCAGAATCACCCAGAGCACGCCCGCCATCCGATTCGTGATCGTGCCGATCATCAGCAGCACGATGCGCTCGGGGCGCTCCATGAATCCGACCTTGCATTTCTCGACCAGCGACTCCGCGCGCGCGCGCGCATAGCTCGTCATGATCGAGAAGATCAGCGTGAGCGCCGCAATCATCACGTAGTCGCTGCGGTTCAGCTTCGAGTACAGGAAAATGAGCCCGGTGAGCAGCGCCAGATCGGAGAAGCGATCGAGCGTGGAGTCCCAGAACGCGCCGAACTCCGATTGCAGCCCGAGGATGTGCGCGACCTTGCCGTCGATGAAGTCGAAGATATTCGCGACGAGCATGATGATGAACGCCAGCCGGAACCGGCCGTAGCCGAGCGCCCATGCCGCGCCGACATTGATCAACACGCCGATCAGCGTGAGCGTGTTCGGGTGAATGCGAAGCGAAACGCAGAGATTGATGATGCCGCGCAGCGGGAGCATGCACGCGGCGCCTATCGCACCGGTGAACGTCATCCGCTTTCCGACGGCGGGCTCGGTCGTTGTTGAAAGAGGCACTATAATGGAGGGTTCAGGCACCTGCCGTAAACGCGTCATATTATCGTATGCCCATCCACGAACTCAAGGAACAGATCGGCCGGCTGCCGGAGCAGCCCGGGGTCTATCTGTACTTCAACGCGGAGGGCGACACGATCTACGTGGGCAAGGCGCGCGCCCTGCGCGATCGGGTTCGCAATTACCTGGGCGCGTACGGTTCGGATCCGAAGACGGACGCCCTTTTGGAAGAGGTCGTCCGGCTCGAGGTGATCGTCACCGATTCGGTGGTCGAGGCGCTCGCGCTCGAAAACAATCTAATCAAGCAGCGCACGCCGAAATACAACATCCTGCTTCGCGACGACAAGAACTACCCGTTCCTGCAGCTCACCACGAACGAGGCGTTTCCGCGGGTCCTCGTCGCCCGCGGCGTCCAGCGTGACGGCAGCTTCTATGCCGGCCCGTTCATGCCGGCCCATTTCGCCCGCAAGACCATGTCGCTCACGCATCGCCTGTTCGGCATGCGCTCGTGCAACGAGGTGATTACCGGAAAACGGGGACGCCCCTGCCTCGAGTACGACATCAAGCGCTGCATCGCGCCGTGCGTCGACACGATCTGTTCCGAGGAGGAGTACGGCCGCGCCGTCGAGACCACGCGGCTGTTTCTCGAAGGGAAGAACGACGAGCTCGTCAAGACCCTGCGGTCGCGCATGCTGGCGGCCGCGGAGCACGAGCGGTACGAAGAGGCGGCCCAGTTGCGCGACGCGCTGAGGACGGTCCAGACGCTCCACGACCGCCAGCAGAAAATGGCGACGGCCGAACTCGGGCATCGCGACGTGTTCGGTCTCAAGCTCGGGCCGGCCGGCGTGGCCATCCAGGTGTTCCAGGTCCGCAGCGGACGGGTCGTCGAGCGCGTGGAACTGGGCACCGAGGAGGCGATCGTCGGCGCGAGCGAGGCGGAAGTGCTCGAGGCGGCCATCCAGCAGTTCTACGAGCTGCGCGGCGCGCCGGCGGAAATCTACGTGCCGGCCGAGCCCGCCGATCGCGACGAGCTCGAGACCTGGCTGTCGGATCGCGTCAGCAGGAAGGTCCGGATTGTCGTGCCGCAGCGCGGCGAGAAGCGCGGTTTCGTCGATCTCGCCAACCGCAACGCCGCGCTCGCGTATCAGACGCGCTTCAACCAGGCGCAGACCGCGCAATACGATGCGCTGGAGACGCTCCAGCACGTCCTCGCGCTGCCCGCGCTCCCGCGGCGCATCGACTGCTTCGACATCTCCACGATTCAAGGCAGCGAAACGGTCGCGTCGATGGTGGTGTGCGAGGACGGCCGCATGCGGCGGTCGGAGTACCGGAAATTCCGCATCAGGGGCTTGGGGCTTGGGGCTTGGGGCTCGAACGAAGGCGGCCAGTCCGACAGCTAGCCCCCAGCCTCCAGCCTCCAGTCCCTGCTCGTCGTGCAAGACGACTTCGCGGCGATGCACGAAGTCGTTCTTCGCCGCTACCGGAAGTTGCTCGAACAGGGCGGACCGTTTCCCGATCTGGTGCTGATCGACGGCGGCAAAGGACAGCTCTCGGCGGCGTACGCGGCCCTCGAGGAGCTCGGGCTCTCGAACCTTGTCGCCGTCGGGATCGCGAAGAAAGAGGAGCTGATCTATACCCGCGAGCACGACGATCCGATCGCGCTGGCGACGCACGATCCCGCGCTGCTCCTGATTCAGCGGATTCGCGACGAAGCGCACCGCTTCGCGGTCACCTTCCATCGCCGCGCGCGCACGATGCGCGATCTTCGCTCGGAGCTCGACGATGTGCCGGGCGTCGGTGCGCGGCGGCGCAAGACGCTGCTCACGAAATTCGGAAGCCTTGCAGGTGTGCGGCGCGCGACGCGCGAGGAACTCGCGGCGGCAGTCGGAGCCGAAAACCGCCGATGCCGTCCTTGCGTTTTTCGCGAGTCGGCCGTAACCTTTAACCCTTGCAGTACCTCGACTTCGCAGGCATTTTCATCAGCTTTATCGTTCTCCTGTTCTCGCTGACGGTACACGAAATGGCGCACGCGTGGACGGCGGATCGCCTGGGCGATCCGACGGCGCGGCTGCTTGGCCGCGTCTCGCTGAATCCGATCGTCCATGCCGATCCGATCGGCACGGTCCTGTTTCCCCTGATCTCGATGGTCAGCGGCGCGACGCTGATCGGTTGGGCGAAGCCGGTGCCCGTGGACACGCGCCGGCTGCAGCAGCCGCGTCGTGACTACATGCTCGTCGCGGCCGCGGGCCCCACGAGCAATCTGATCCTCGCGGTCTTCGGCGCGATCCTGCTGGCGATCGTGCCGGTCTCGCCGCAGACGCTGGGCGAGTCGAACGTCTCCGTGCCGATCGCCACGCTGCTGACCAGGCTCGTGAGGCTGAACGTCCTGCTCGCCGTGTTCAACATGCTGCCGATTCCGCCGCTCGACGGCGGAAACGTGCTGGCGGGACTTCTGCCGCCGAATCTCGCCGTGCAGTTCAACAAGGTGCGCCCGTACGGATTCATCCTGCTCTATGCTCTCATCCTGTCGAACGGATTCAACCAGATCGTGATTCCGCCGGCTCGCTTCATCCTCTCCTGGCTGCTATAAACGTGACCTCAAAAGCTCGCGTCGTCTCCGGCATGCGGCCGACCGGTCGCCTGCACCTCGGCCATCTCGTCGGTGCGCTCGGCAACTGGGTGCCGCTTCAGGACAGGTACGACTGCTTCTATTTCGTCGCCGACTGGCATGCGCTGACCAGCGACTTCGCCGACACGCTCAGCTGACCAGTTTCACGTACGAAAACGTGGCCGACTGGATCGGCGCGGGCCTCGATCCGGAGAAGAGCACGTTCTTCGTGCAGTCGCTCGTGCCGGAGCACGCGGAGCTCTATCTGCTGCTGTCGATGGTGGTTCCGGTTCCGTGGCTCGAGCGCGTCCCGACCTACAAGGAGCAGCAGGAGAACCTGAAGGACAAGGATCTGTCGGCGATCGGCTTCCTCGGTTATCCGTTGCTCCAGACGGCCGACGTCGCCATGTACGATGCGCGCTTCGTGCCGGTCGGCGAAGACCAGGTCGCTCACCTCGAGCTGGCGCGCGAGGTCGTGCGCCGGTTCAACAAATTCTTCGGCGACGTCCTCGTCGAGCCGCAGCCGCTGCTCACGACGTTCGGCCGGCTGCCCGGACTCGACGGCGACAAGAAGATGAGCAAGAGCCTGGGAAACACCATTCACCTGTCGGACACTGCCGACGAGGTCGTGAAGAAGGTGCGGCAGATGTACACCGATCCCAAGCGGATCCGTGCGGACATCCCCGGCACCGTCGAGGGCAATCCGGTCTTCGTGTACCACGACGCGTTCAACCCGAATGTTGCGGAAGTCGACGATCTGAAGGCCCGCTACCGCGCCGGCAAGGTGGGCGACGTCGAGGTCAAGATGAAGCTCGCCCATGCGCTGAACGCGCATCTCGATCCCATCCGCGAGCGCCGGGCCGCCGCGCTGGCCAGACCGGGCTATCTGCGCGACGTATTGTTCGAGGGATCGGCGCGCGCACGGGTCGTCGCCGCCGAGACGATGAGCCGCGTCCGCGATGCGATGAAAATTTCCTACACATGAGCATGATGCCGGACACTTTCAACACCGATTCGGCGATCATGTTGGCGTCTGATGGATCAGGCTCACGATTTCGAGTCGGCGCCCGATGCGCTTCCCCGTCAAGCTGTCCAACTTCGAGGGACCGCTTGATTTGCTCCTGCACCTGATCAGGAAGCACGAGGTCGACATCCACGACATCCCGATCGCGCTCATCACCGCGCAGTACCTCGCAGCGATCGCGCTGATGCAGGAGCTGGATCTGGACGTCGCCGGGGAATTCCTCGTGATGGCGGCGACGCTGATCCACATCAAGTCGAAGATGCTGCTGCCGCGGCCGGAGACCGCCGCCGGCGTCGAAGGCGAGGTCGAGGATCCGCGCGACGCGCTGGTGCGCCGGCTGCTCGAGCACCAGAAGTTCAAGGCGGCCGCGGGACTGCTGCACGAGCGCGAGCAGCTGCGCGCGGCGCAGTGGCTGAGGCCCGACGGACGCGTCGCCGAGCTCGCGGGCGACGAATACGAGCCGGAGCTCGAGGTCGATCTCTTCAGCCTGATGAATGCGTTCCAGGCCGTGGTGCAGCGCCTCAAGCAGCGGCCGAAGGTGCTGCTGCCGCCCGAGGAGATTCCGGTCGAGCAGCGGATCGAGCAGCTCCTGGCGCGGCTCTCCGAGACCGAGGCGATGGGCTTCGACGACCTGTTCTCGGACGTCGATCATCGTCGCGGGCTGATCGTCACGTTCCTGGCGCTGCTCGAAATGATTCGCTTGAAGCTCGTGAGGGTGTTCCAGTCCGGTAGCTTCGGTCCGATTCGCGTCTACAAACGCTCACGGCCCGCTGACGCGCCCCACCCGATTGGCGACCCGGAGGAGAATCGTGGCTGACGAAGAGAACGGCAAGAGCGGGCAGGATCGGCTGGATGGGCAGGATAGGGCAGGACGGGCTGGAAGGGGAGGCCGCGCAGGATCGGCGCGAGGCCGACGCCTCCGTTCAGGACGGCGAGAGCCTTCCCAAGCGGGCTGCCGCGGAACTGAAGGCGATTCTGGAGGCGCTCATCTTCGCGTCGCCGGACCCGCTCACGCCCAAATCCATGTGCAAGCTGCTCGACAGCGAGCCAAAGGAAGACGTGCTCGCCGCGCTCGTCGAGTTGAAACAGGACTACGAACGGCCGGGCGGCCTGCAGCTCGTCGAAGTTGCCGGCGGCTATCAGATCGTCACGCGCTCGGACCTGCACGAATGGGTGCGCCGCCTGTTCCACGAGCGAACGACTCAGAAGCTGACCGTGCAGGCGCTCGAAACGCTGGCGGTGATTGCGTACCGGCAACCGATCACCGCGGCGGAGATCACCGACGTCCGAGGCGTCAATACCTCGGGCGTCTTGAACACGCTCCTGGAGCGTCACCTGATCAAGATCGTGGGACGAAAGGCCGTCGTCGGCCGGCCGTTCATGTACGCGACCACGAGGGAGTTCCTGATTCGGTTCGGATTGAACGACCTGACCGATTTGCCCAAGGTGGAAGACATGGCCGAGGCGCTCGGCCTCGAGGCGCCTCTTCTGATCGAGCAGACGCCGTCAGAGGAGATGCTTCCGCTCGACGAGCCCGAAGCCGACGAAGTCGAGCCGGGCGAGTCGATTCACTGAGTCAACACAAAGGACACCAGGGACACAAAGGTCAGACTGTTTTGGTTTTGCCTTTGTGTCCTTTGTGTCCTTCGTGTTTGGCCCGCGCAGCGACGGCCGGCTGCTCGCCGGCCTTTCGCAGCCGCTCGACCTCCTCGTCACTGAGATCCCGCCAGTATCCGAGTTTCAATCGCGGATCGCGCAGCGGTCCGATGGCGACGCGCTTGAGATGATCGACCGGGTGACCGATCGCATCGCACATGTTGCGGACCTGGCGATTGCGCCCTTCGCGCAGTGTGATGACCAGCGTCGCCCCTTTGGCGTCGCGCTTCATCGGCAGCATCGACACCTCTGACGCGCGCATGCGGCGGCCGTCGATCGTCAGGCCGCGCTGCAGGCGTTCCAGGTCGTGCGCGTCCGGGACGCCGAGGACCGTCGCCTCGTAGACCCGCGCAATGCCGTGGCTCGGGTGCGTCAACCGCGCCGCGAGGTCGCCGTCGTTCATCAGCAGGAGCAGTCCTTCCGATTCGTAGTCGAGCCGTCCAACCGGATAGACGTATTCCTTGACGCCGCGCAGCAGATCGAGCACCGTCTTCCGCCGCTCAGGATCGGCGCGCGTCGTGACGTACCCGCGCGGCTTGTTGAGGAGGATGTACCGGTGCCGCTCCGCCATCTTCACGCGTGAGCCGTCGACGCGGATGTCGTCGCGCGCCGGATCCGCCTTCGTGCCGAGCTCGCGGACGGTCGCGCCATTCACCGTGACGCGCCCCTCGAGCATCATCTGCTCGGACGCGCGCCGGGAGGCGACGCCAGCCTGCGACAGGATCTTCTGTAAACGTTCCATCACACGAGACACACGAAACAGATGACCACGAGACACGCGAAAGAGATTAAAGGATTTTAGTCTTCTTCGTGTTTTTCGTGGGCTTGTCTTTTGTGGCTTTCGTGAGCTCGTGGCTAACGGGACAGCAAGTCTCCCCAGAAGCCCGCCAGCGGGAGCACATCGTTCATGCGCACCGGGCGGTCCGCTTCAGCGCGCGAGAGCAGTCCGCTCAGCAACACACGCACTGGTGCGTGCCCGCGCAAGTCCGCCGCGAGGTATTCCGATTCAATCGCGGGAATCACGTTGTCCTCGAGCCCATGCAGCAGGAAGACCGGCACGGTCGGCTTCGGCGATTTCGAGACGGACAGTCCTTCCGTCGCGGTCGATCCGATGAGGGGCAGCAGACGCGCCCCGAGATGCACCACGTCGCGCGCCAGCACGTATCGCATGAGCGTGGCAGACGGCTCCGGCAGCGTGCGCGCGAACCTGGCGACGGCTTCGAACGCCTGGGGCGCGCGCGCCTTGTCGACGCCACCGTCGAGAGCCGACGCCGACAGGTACTGACGGACGCCGTCGCGCAGCCGGGCGACCTGCGCCGGCGGGACGACCCGATCGGCAAGCGACAGCAGGATCACGGGCACCCCGTAGTCGTGAGGCGGGATCACGACGTCGCTGTCGCGAGCGGTGCCGAGCTGGACATCGGGCATCGGCGACGGCTCGCGTCCCGTGCAGAGAAAACGCAACACGCGCTGGAGATCGTCGTGGCCGCCGAGCGAGAAGACGTAGGCGACGCGGTTCGCCAGCGAAGGCCGCGCCGCCGCGATGACGGATAGCCCTCCGCTGAAGCTGATGCCCATCAGGGCGGCCTTGCGATCGGGAGCCAGCGCGGCCTGGTCGGCGAGCCAGGCTCCCGCGTCCTCGATGGCGTCCGTGATCGCGGGTGCGATTTCGAAGCGCGAGAGTTCAGGGATGTCGGGCGTGACGACCGCGATGTGGCTCGCGGCGATCTGCTGCGCCAGCCGCACCAGCCGCGGCTCGTCGATGCCCGACGCGTGAAGGCCCGAGGTCAGCAGCGCTGCGCGTGCATGCGAACCGGCCGGCTCGTACAGCCGTGCGCGCATCGGTCCGCGTCGCGTCGGGATCGACAGCTCGCTCTCGGTGACGCGTGTGGTATCGAAGTCGGCCGCGCGCCGGGCCGTGCCCTGCATGTCCGCCGCGCGGATGACGAACGACAGTCCGTGCAGGTACGGCCGGGTGATGAGCGCCAGTGCGAGCAGCGCCACTACAAAGATCGCCCAGCGCAGGAACCGCACGACGTGCATGTTACACTGCGATATCAGGCAGGCATCGGCAGAAGTGCAGGAACGGCAGGAGGAAATGCTCCGTACCGTTTCTTCGCTTCCTGCCCATCCCGCCCGTCCTGCCTCATGAAACCCCTGGTGATTGCCATCGACGGTCCGTCCGGCGCCGGAAAAGGCACGATCGCTCGCGCGATCGCCAGCGAGCTTGGCTACCGTCACGTGGACAGCGGCGCGATGTACCGCGCGGTCGGCTGGAAAGCGCTGCGTCAGGCGGTGGCGCTCGACGACGAGGCGGGCATCGCCGCCATCGCCGAGAGCGCGAGGATCGACGTCACCGGCACGCATGTCACGATCGATGGAACCGACGTCACACGCGAGATCCGCACGCCTGATATCGATCGGGCGGCCGCAGGTGTCGCGCGGTTGCCGCGCGTTCGCGCCGTGCTCGTGGAGCAGCAGCGGCAGATGGGTGCCGGCGGCGGAATCGTGATGGAGGGGCGCGACATCGGGACCGTCGTGTTTCCTCACGCCGACGTCAAGCTGTACCTGGACGCATCGCCCGAAGAACGTGCGCGCCGGCGCGCCAACGACCCCGCGCACAGCGGCGTTCCCGCGGCGGTTTCCGACGTCGCGACGTTGCTGACGCAGCGCGACGAGCTCGATCGCACGCGCACCGCGTCGCCGCTCTACCCCGCCGAAGACGCGCTCGTTGTCGACACCACGGGGAAGAACATCGACCTCGTCGTCAAGGAAGTGCTCGCCGTCGTCGAGCAGGTGCGACGCGCGAAGTCCGATGTCTGAGCGCTACTTCCGATCCTTGTAGTCTTCCGCCGACGCGGGATCCAGTTCCCAGCGGTGCTTGTCGCGCTCCTCGAGCTTGTTCGCGCCTTTCAACTCCTCGCTGTCGTCGTACGTCACGCCCAGCGATTTCCCGATGTCCTCGACGATGTCCTGGTCGGGCGTGGGGTTGTCGCCGCCGGGCGCTTCTTCGCCGGTGAAGTAGGCGTCGTCGATGTCGACGTCGGGGTCGCCGCCGGTCACGCCGCTCATACCGTGGTGCTCGCGGATGTTCTGGGCGATTTCGGCGCGGCCGGTCCGGGCAGCCGATCCGTGGCGATCCATGTCCAGCGAGGAGGGTGGCGTGGTGTGGGTTTCGGTTTCCGCCAGCGTACGGCGGACCCTGTCGAGCCGGGCGACCTTGACCGGGGGCGTCGATGAGCTGCCGCTCTTCGTAGCCGCCTTCGGAGCGCGTTTCGGCTTCGGCTGAACTGGCTTTTTGCTGGCCTTCGCAGCCCTGGATTGCGTTTTTTTAACGGATTTCTTTGCAGGCGCTTTCTTTTTGGCAGATGCCTGCCGCTTGGCCGCCCGCTTCACCTTCGCGCGCCGCGCCACCCTGGTCTTCGGCCCCTTCCGTCCTGATTTTGCCGGCGCCGCGCGTCGGGCCGCCTTGCGTTTAGCCATCGCTTCAGTCCTTTCGGAACCTTGACAGTTCGGCGATAAGTGTCGTACTCTCTGTTGCTTATCGGAATTCAGAAAATCCAGCGGGGGGCCGGCACCCGCTCAAACAACCGCCGGCAGACGCCGATCGGAAAACCGATCGGACACAGGAGGACGCGCAAGGCATGGCGAACGTAGCAGACGAGAACACTCCCGGTGCGGGCAGCGGCGGGGTCGCGACGAGTGAGCGACCCGAACGGAGCGAACGCACGGATAAGGGCACGTTGAAGGCACGGCCCCGTGAGGACGACGACCAGATCGATCCGGCCGAGTACGCACGGCTGCTCGATTCCTACGATAACAGCTTCCGGAACATCGCGGAAGGTGAGGTCGTCAAGGGCACGGTTCTCAAGGTGACCGCATCAGAGGTGATTGTCGACGTCGGCTACAAGTCCGAAGGCATTATCTCGGTAGACGAGTTCCTCGACGAGAATCGCGAAGTCACGGTTCAGGCAGGCGACATCGTGGACGTCCTCCTCGAGCGCACCGAAGACCGCGAAGGTTACGTCGTCCTCTCGCGTGAAAAAGCCGAGAAGATGAAGATCTGGGACGAGGTCGAGAAGGCCTATGCCGAGCGCAAGGTCGTGATCGGCCGCGTCATCGAGCGGATCAAGGGCGGCCTCGCGGTGGACATCGGCGTCCGCGCGTTCCTTCCCGGATCGCAGATCGACGTGCGTCCCGTCCGGAACCTGGATGCGCTGCGCGGCCAGGAACTGCGGATGCGGGTCATCAAGGTCAACAAGAAGCGCGGCAACATCGTGTTGTCCCGCAAGGCGCTCCTCGAAGAGGAGAACGCCGAGAAGAAGAAGCACACGCTCGACATCCTTGCCGAAGGCAAGGTGCTCAAGGGCGTCGTGAAGAACATCACCGACTACGGCGCGTTCATCGACCTTGGCGGTATCGACGGGCTGCTGCACATCACCGACATGTCCTGGGGCCGCGTCGGACATCCATCCGAGCTGTTCAAGGTCAACGACGAGATCGACGTGATCGTGCTGAAGTACGACCCGGCCACCGAGCGCGTCTCGCTCGGCCACAAGCAGCTCATCACCGATCCCTGGGCGAACGTGATGGAGCGCTACCCGGTCGGCGCGCGCATGGGCGGCAAGGTCGTCAGCCTCACCGACTACGGCGCGTTCGTCGAGCTCGAGGCGGGAGTCGAAGGGCTGATCCACGTCAGCGAGATGTCGTGGAGCAAGCGCGTCAAGCACCCGTCGAAGCTCCTCAACGTGGGCGACACCGTGGACGCGATGGTGCTCGGAGTCGACGCCACCGCCCGGCGCATTTCGCTGGGCCTCAAGCAGGTCGAGACCAATCCGTGGCACGACCTGGCCGAGAAGTATCCCGTCGGCTCGAAGATTCAGGGCAAGGTGCGCAATCTCACGGAGTTCGGCGCGTTTGTCGAGGTGGAAGAGGAGATCGACGGTCTCATTCACATCTCGGACATGTCCTGGAGCAAGCGGATCAAGCATCCCTCCGAGGTCCTGAAGAAGGGCGACGTCGTCGAGGCGATGGTGCTGAACATCGACGCCGAGAACCAGCGGCTGTCGCTCGGGTTGAAGCAGCTCGCCACCGACATCTGGGACGACTTCTTCTCGCATCGCCACGTCGGCGACACGATCGAAGGCAAGGTCGTGCGCATGACCAACTTCGGCGCGTTCGTCGAGCTCGACGAGGGCATCGAAGGGCTGATTCACGTGTCGGAATTCGACGACTCGGCGCACGCCGGCAAGGAAGGCAAGATCGAGCTGGTCGTCGGCGAAACCTATCCGATGAAGATCATCAAGCTGGCTCCGGCCGAGCGGAAGATCGGCCTGTCGATTCGCGCCTTGAAATCCGACGAGTTCCGCGCGGACTGGGAGAGCTACCAGGAGAGCGCGGGCGACGGATCGGCGACGCTGGGCGACCACTTCAGAAATCGGTAATGGCTAAGGGCTGAGGGCTAATGGCTAGGGCGATGGTCGGCCATCGCCCATGTCCATCAGCCATCAGCCATCAGCCATGAGTGGGTTCTTATGACGAATGGCAGCATGACGAAGGCGGAGCTGGTCGAGGAAGTGTCTCGCGTGTCGGACCTCACCAAGAAGCACTCGGAGGTCATCGTCGACACCGTGTTCCGCAGCATCATCGAAGCCTTGCATCGCGGCGAGAAGATCGAGTTGCGGGGGTTCGGCAGCTTTCGGCTTCGCAAGCGGGAGCCGCGCAAGGGTCGCAATCCGAAGACCGGCGACAAGGTCGACGTGCCGCCGAAGAAAGTGCCGTACTTCAAGCCCGGCAAGGAGCTCAAGGAGCTGATCAACAAGGAGCCCGCCGCTCCGCCGTCGGGAGGCGTCGTCACGCCGCCGCCGGATGCCTTAGCAGTCTAAGAAGCAGGGACTGGGGATTAGGGACTGGGGGCTGGAAGTTCCTGGCCCGTGACCCTGGCCCCAAGGCCCTAGCCCCTAGTCCCAGCCACTATGGAACGCCTCTGGGCCCCCTGGAGAAGCGCGTACGTGACGAGCTCCGGCGGCAGCAGCACCGAATGCATCTTCTGTCGCACTTCTGAACCCGACGGCGCCACCCTCGTGGTCGCGCGCGGCAGCGTATCGTTCGTCATCCTCAACCTCTATCCCTACAACAACGGTCACCTCATGGTGGTGCCGAACCGGCACGCCCCGAATCTTGCGACGTTGACCGGGGACGAGCAGGCGGAACTGATGCGCCTGACGCGCCACGCGGAGATCGCGCTCACCGAGGCCTACTCGCCACACGGGATCAACGTCGGTATCAATCTCGGCAAGGCCGCCGGGGCGGGCGTGCTGGATCACCTGCACGTCCACGTCGTGCCCAGGTGGAACGGCGACACCAACTTCATGACCGCGATCGGCGAGACGCGGGTCCTGCCGGAGGATCTGAACGTGTCGGCGGCGAAGCTGCGCCCGATCTTCGAGCGCCTCGCCAAAGAAGACGCCTAATCACGAAAATCACGAAAGACCTGCGCGGAGTCGGCACGAAAATCACGAAAGAAACACCTGATTGCGTTTCGTGTGTTTCGTGCCGTTTGGGTTTCGTGTGTTTCGTGGTTAAAGTAGTCGGATGATCCTCGAGCTCACGGCGGAACAGAAAGCCTTCCAACAACAGATCCAGCAGTTCGCGCGCGAGATCGTCGTGCAACGCGCCGCGGGCATCGACAAAACGGGCGAGTTTCCCGCCGACGTGATGCACGCGGCGGCGGGACAGGGGCTGCTCGGCGTCACGATTCCGAAGGCGTGGGGCGGGCTGGGCAAGGACTACGTGAGCTACGCGCTGGCGATCGAAGCGATCGCGCGCGCGAGCGCAACGGTGGCCGTCTCGCTGTCGGTGACCAACTCGCTCGTCGCCGAAGTGATCGCACACGCCGGACGCGACTCCCAGCGCGATCGCTGGCTGCGCAAGCTGGCGCGCGGCGAAGCCATCGGCGCCTTCGCGCTGTCGGAGCCGGACGCCGGCACCGATGCGGCGAACCAGCAGACGAGGGCCGTGCGTTCGGGGGACGGTTATCGGATCACCGGCAAAAAGGTGTGGGTCGCGAACGCCGAGGACGCCGCGGTGGCGATCGTGTTCGCGCGCACCCGGCCGGGACTGCGGGGACAGGGTGTCACCGCGTTCCTGGTGGCGATGGATTCACCCGGCATCAGGCGAACGGCGCGCGCCGATTCGCTGGGCGTCCGCGGTCTCGGGTGCATGGACCTCGAGCTCGATCTCACCGTTGCGGACGATCAGGTGCTCGGCCATGTCGATCAGGGATTCGAGCTGGCGATGTGGGCGCTGCAGGGCGGGCGCGTGGCGATCGCCGCGCAGGCGCTCGGCATCGGGCAGGCGGCGCTCGACGAGGCGATTGCCTACGCGAAGCAGCGGGAGCAGTTCGGTCAGCCGATCGCCAATTACCAGGCGATCCAGTGGATGCTGGCCGACATGGCCACCGAACTGGCCGCCGCGAGGATGCTCACGTTGAAAGCGGCCGCCGCCAAGGATACTCAGGAGAAGAGCAGCGTCGAGGCGTCGATGGCGAAGCTCGCCGCGTCCGAGGCGGCGCACAAGGCGGCGGACAAGGCGATGCAGATCCTGGCGTCGGCCGGCTATCGTCGAGGCTCGGTCGTGGAACGGCTGTTCCGCGACGTGCGGGCGACGGAGATTTATCAGGGGACGTCCGAAGCGCAGCGTATGATCATCGCCGCCAACGTGCTCGCCAACGTATAGGCAGGAACGGCGGGAGCGGGCAGGAGGGGCAGGATGACACGGAAGCTGAACCGCCGGCAGTTCGTTCAGACCACGACCGCAGCGGCTGCGGCCGCCGCCGCGCCCGTCACGCTCTTCGGACAAGCGCCGACGATGATGACGCCGAAGAGCGTCAAGCCGGTCGTTGTCTCCTCGAGCAACGGCAACAAGTTCAAGAACGGCGGAGCGAAGACCTGCGTCGAGACGGCGTTCTCGATGATCACGGGCGGCGCCGACGTGCTCGACGCCCTCATCGCCGGCGTCAACATCGTCGAGCTCGATCCCACCGACGACAGCGTCGGCTATGGCGGCCTGCCCAACGCCGACGGCGTCGTCCAGCTCGACTCGTGCTGCATGCACGGGCCGAAAAAGCGTGCCGGCGGCGTGGCGGAAATCGAAGGCGTCCGCACGCCGTCGAAGGTCGCGCAGCTGGTCATGGACCTCACCGACCATCACCTGCTCGTCGGGAAGGGCGCGCAGGAGTTCGCGCGCGCGATGGGGTTCAAGATCGAGGACGATCTCAACACGGAGAACTCGCGCGGCAAATGGCTCGAGTGGAAGCGCCGCACCGACCCGCTCCACTATCTCTCGCCGAAGGATCGCCAGACCGCGTATCACAACGTGGCGATGGACATGATCGCCGAGGGGCTGATCGATCGCGATCACTACTACGGCACCATCAACTGCGACGGCGTCAACGCCCGCGGCGAAGTCTGCGGCGTGACGACGACGAGCGGCCTGGCGTGGAAGATTCCGGGGCGTGCCGGCGATTCGCCGATTCTTGGCGCCGGTCTCTACGTCGACGGCGAAGTGGGCGCGGCGGGATCCACGGGCCGCGGCGAAGCGAACCTGTACAACCTGTCGTCGTTCCAGATCGTCGACGAGATGCGCCGCGGCGCGAAGCCGAAGGACGCGTGCATCACGGTGCTGAAACGCATCGCGAAGAATACGATCGAGAAGCGGCTGCTGACCGACAAGGGTCAGCCGAACTTCGGGCTGAACTTCTACTGCCTGAACAGCAGGGGCGAGTACGCCGGCGTGTCGATGTACGACTCGACGTTCGCCGTCTGCACCGAGAACGGCGCGCAGACCCTCAAGACCGATTCGCTCTTCGGTCAGCAGAGTCCTGACGGTCGACGTTGATCACGTCGCCCCGGCCGACACATGGGTCGGCCGCTACGTTTTGCGGCTTCGCACTCGCCCTTGGATTCGCCGCCGCGCCTTTCGGGATCCTCACCCCGGCCGACACATAGGTCGGCCGCTACGGTTTGATCGTCACCCGTTCACGTAGGGGCGGACCCGTGTGTCCGCCCCGCCGACGGGCGGCGATAGCGCCTAGCGGTTCTTGAAATCGCCCTTCAGCCCCGCCGACGCGCCTTTCGGGATCGTCAGCGACGTCCACGTATCGCCGGCGAAGTGCCTGGCGAGATACACGATCTGGCCGACGTGTGACGCCATGTGCGCCAGCGATCGATTGAGCGCCTCGATCACCAGGAACGCTTCGCCGCGGATGTGAACGGTCCGTTCGAGATCCGCCGGGCCGAGCGCTTCGAGCGACCTAAGTGCGATCGACCACCCTTCGTCCCATCCCTTCAGGATGTCGGCGCGCGATTCCTGGCCCGTCGTTTCGAATTCACTGTCGCGATCGCGATCCGGTTTTTCTCCGTCGGTGGTGAGGAAGTCGCGGTACCGCGATCGCAGGTTGCCGCCCACGTGCTTGACGATGACCGCGATGCTGTTGGAATTCGGGTCGAGCACGGTGTGCAGGTGCTCGTCGGGGACGCGGGGGAGCGCCTTGTCGACGTATCCCTTGAACATTTTGAACTGGCGAATCACGTCCGCCAGGTACGCCGAGCGCATGTCGGAAGCCGTGGCCGTCATGATCACCCCAGGATGTTCTTGGCAATCGTCTGCAGTTGCAGGTTCGACGTGCCCTCGTAAATCTGGCCGATTTTCGCGTCGCGGTACAGCTTCTCGACGGGATACTCCTTCACGAAGCCGTTGCCCCCGAAGAGATTCACCGCCAGCGACGCGGTCCGCTCCGCAACCTCCGACGAGAAGATCTTGCACATCGCCGCTTCCGTGAGGAACGGCAGCTTCGCGTCCCGCAGACGCGCCGCGTTGTAGACGAGCAGCCGGGCGGCCTCGATGTCGGTGGCCGCGCGCGCGAGCTGGTGCTGCACCGACTGAAACTCGGCGATCGCTTTGCCGAACTGCTTGCGCTCGCGGGTATATGCGATCGTGTGATCGAGCGCGCCCTGGGCCAGGCCGATCATCTGCGCGCCGATGCCGATGCGCCCTTCGTTGAGCGTTTCGATCGCGACCTTGTAGCCCTTGCCGACGTCGCCGAGCACGTTGGCTTTCGGCACACGGCACTCCTCGAACAGCAGCTCGCAGGTGCTGCTCGCGCGGATGCCGAGCTTGTCCTCCTTCTTGCCGACCACGAAGCCGGCGGTCCCGCGCTCCACCAGAAACGCCGTGATCCCCCGATAGCCCGCATCGGGGTTCACGTTCGCGAAGACGATGAAGAGGCCGGCCTCGTTGGCGTTGGTGATCCAGAGCTTCCGTCCGGTGAGCACGAAGTCGCCGTCGCGTTCGACGGCGCGCGTCGTCAGGGCGAACGCATCGCTGCCCGATCCCGCCTCCGACAACGCGTACGCGCCGATCAGGTCGGTCGCCATCCTCGGCAGGAACCGCTTCTTGATGTCGTCGTTTCCCCAGCGAAGAAGCGCGTTGATGACGAGCGTGTTCTGGACGTCGACCATGACGCCGACCGAGGGATCCACTCTCGACAGCGCTTCGACCGCGAGGACCGAGTGGAAGAAACTCGCGCCGCCGCCGCCGTAGCCGTCCGGAATCTCGATGGCCATCACGCCGAGCGCGAACAGCTTTTCGATCAGCGCGGGCGTGAACTTCGCGTGCTCGTCCATCTCGCGGACCAGCGGGCGGATCTCTTTGTCCGCGAACTCGTACACACTGTCCCGCAGGAGCCGTTCGTCCTCCGCCAGAATCGTCAGGGGCTGCATTCTCTGGATGTTATCATCGAGGCATCGTGCGAAGGATCGGGCTGCTGACCGCCGCGCTCTTCGCGGTAACGCTCCACGCGTCGCCTCAGACATCTCAGGCCCAGCCGCCGCCCCAGCCGCCCCCGGTCTTTCGTGCCGGCACGAATCTCGTGCAGGTGGACGCCATCGTCACCGACCCCGACGGCCATCCGCTCGTCGAGCTCACCGCCGCCGACTTCGAACTGCAGGACGACGGCAAGCCGATGACGATCGATCGAGTGCGTTTCCTCGGCGCCGAAGACTATTCGGGAGATAGCACGCCTGCGCCGATCCGCACGCACGATGACGAGGAGCGCGAGGCGTCGCGCGACGATGTGCGGGTCTACGCCATCATGCTCGACGACTACCACGTCCAGCGCATGGAGGAGCTGCGCGTCATCGAGCCCCTGCTGGCGTTCGTGCGCCAACTGCCGCCGACCGACCTCGTCGCCGTGTACTACCCGCTCGACTCGGTGACCGACGTCGCGTTCACCCGGGACCGCGAAGCGGTGTTCAAGGCGATTCGCGCCTTCTACGGCCGTAAAGGCGACTATCAGCCGAAACGCCCGGTCGAAGAGGAGCACTTGCGCTTTTCGCCAGGGCAACGAGAAACGATTCGCCGCCAGATCGTCACGTCGGCGCTCGAGGGGCTGGCGCTCCATCTCGGATCGATCAAGATCGGACGCAAGACAATCATCTTCGTCAGCGACGGGTTCACGCAGCCGGTCGAAGACGTGCGCGACCTGTTTCAGGCCGCCAACCGGACCAACACTGCCATCTATCCGCTCGACCCCCGAGGCCTGACCATGGCCAATGGCCGCACGACGAGCGGGATGATAATGAACGGGCTCATGAGCGATCGCGACGCGATGGAAACGCTCGCCGCCGAGACCGGCGGCCGCGCCATCGTCCAGAAGAACGACCTCAGCGCCGCGCTCGGGCAGGTGATCCGTGATTCGCGCGCCTACTACCTGATCGCGTACGAGTCGCCGCATCCCGACGATGGCAAGTTTCACAAGGTCAGCGTGCGCGTGAAGCGCCGGGGCGCCAGCGTGTTTGCACGCACCGGCTACTGGGCGTTCAAGCGCGAGCGAAAACACCGCGATGGTGCCCTCGGCGCTGCCGCCCGTGTCGCCTGCCGTGCAGGCGGCCGTCGACAGGCTGGCCGACTCCCTGCGTCCCGACGCGGACGAGCCGACGGAACGCCCGCGCCGGATGATGATGCCGGCGGCGGCCGCCCCGGCCGCGGCGCCGCTTCTCGCACCGCCGACGATCGCGGTGGCTCACGGAAAAGCCGTGGGCGAGCCGGTGAAGCGGCGCGAGTTCAGCCGCACCGACACGCTGGTCGTCCGCTCGGAAACAAAGCGGACGCCGGTCGTTTCCGGACGCCTGCTCAATCGACGCGGCGACCCGCTGACCGATTTGCCGCTGACGCCCGGCACGGACATGCCTGAGCTGCGGCTGCCGCTTGGCAGCCTGGGCGCGGGCGACTACGTCATCGAGCTGACGGCCAAGGCCGGCGACGAGACCGTTCAGCAGTACGTCGCGTTCCGCGTCGTCCGGTAGTCTAAGATTGAGGGTATGCGGATGCGAAATTCACTCGCCGCCGGCGCCGCTCTTCTTCTCGCGTTGGGGGCGCAGGGCGCCGCTCAACAACCCGCTCAGCAACCGGCCAAACCGGCTTCGCCGCCGGCGCAGCCGCAGGCGGCCGACCCGGCCCAGCAGCCTCCCATCTTCCGCGCCGGGATCAACTACGTCCGCGTCGACGTCATCATCTCGGACAAGAACGGCAACCCGGTCGCCGATCTGCAGCCGTCGGACTTCGACGTGTTCGAGGACAACAAGCCCCAGAAGATCGACACGTTCAAGCTGGTCAAGCTCGACGGCGGCACGGCGGACGCGATCAAGGATCCGCCGAAGGAAATTCGCAACGACTTCGACGAGGAATCCGAGGCGGCGCGCGACGACGTGCGTCTGTTCGCGATTTTTCTCGACGACTACCACGTTCGCCGCGGCGCGAGCATGGCGGTGCGCGGACAGCTGGCGCGCTTCATCGATACGCAAATCGGTCCGTCCGACATGGTCGGCGTGATGTATCCGCTGGAATCGACCGGATCGGTCCGCATGACGCGGAATCATTCGGCCGTGTCGCGCGGACTCCAGCAGTTCCTCGGCCGCAAGTATGAGTACGAGCCGAAGAACCAGTTCGAAGAGCAATACGCGCACTACCCGACCGAGACGGTCGAACGCGTGCGCAACCAGGTGTCGCTCTCCGCGATCAAGGCGCTGATCGTCCACATGGGATCGCTGAAGGAAGGACGCAAGTCGCTGATCCTGGTCAGCGAGGGCTACACCTACATGGTCCCGCCGCAGATGCGCAGCGCCGACGCGCAGCAGCCGGGCCTGGGCAACCCGAACCAGTTCAACCCGAACGCAGGGCAGAACGACATCAACGAAGACAGGGCGGCCTGGACTGCCGGCCTCGACATGGACTCGGATCTGCGCGAGCTCTACGACACCGCCAACCGGAACAACGTGGCGATCTACGCGGTCGATCCCCGCGGCCTGCCTGGCTTCGAGTTCGACATCAACGAGGGCGTCGGCCTTCAGACCGACACGAAGTACCTGAACACGACGATGGACTCGCTGCGGACGCTGGCGGAGAACACCGACGGCCGCGCGATCGTCAACCGGAACGACATCGCCACCGGCATGAAGCAGATCACGCGCGACTCGAGCGCGTACTACCTGATCGGCTACAACTCGGCGCAGGCGCCCACCGACGGAAAGTTCCACGAGATCAAGGTGAAGGTGAAGCGGCCGGGCCTGCAGGTTCGCGCGCGGCGCGGCTACTGGGCGCTCAACCGCGAAGAAGTCGCGCGCGCGACCGCTCCCGCAAAGGCACCAACGCCGAAGCCCGTCGAAGCGGCGATCGCCAACGCCGTGGTCCGGCCGTCGCGCGCGAGCGTCGTGCGATCCTGGGTCGGCATGTCACGCGGCGAAAACGGCAAGACGCGCGTGACGTTCGTGTGGGAACCGCTGCCGAAGTCGCCTGGCGATCGGCCTCGCGAAGAACCGGCGCGCGTGTCGTTGATGGCGATCGCGCCGGACGGCTCGCCGTCCTTCCGCGGCAAGGTACCGGACGTCGCGCTCGCGTCGACGGCACCCTCGGCCGCAGCGGGCGCCGGCGGAGCCGCGGCAGGCCGTGGTCCCTCGCGCGTCTCGTTCGACGTCAGCCCGGGCAAGATCCAGCTGCGCATCTCGGTGGAAGGCTCCGTGTCGCAAGTGCTCGACAGCGAGACGCGAGAAATCACCGTGCCCGACTTGACGTCCGCTCAGGCGACGCTCGGCACGGCCTCGGTGCTGCGGGCCCGTACGGCGCGTGAGTTCCAGCAGTTGAAGGCGCGACGCCGACGCCGTTCCCATCGCCGGCCGCGAGTTCAGCCGGACCGAGCACTTGCTGGTCAGGGTGCCGAGCTACGGGCCTGGCGGCACGACGCCGGTGCTGCGCGTACACCTGCTCAACCGCGCCGGCTCGGCGATGAACGAGCTGAAGGCGGAGCCGTCGCCGAAAGCGGGCGAGCAGCAGGTCGATCTCCCGCTGGCCGCGCTGCCGCCCGGCGAGTACGTGCTCGAGATCAAGGCCGGCGATCAGGACGGCGACGCGACGGAACTGGTCGGCTTCCGCGTCACAGGCTGATCGGCATGCGCGCTCTCGTCGCGGTGCTCCTCGTCGCAGCGGGGATGAGCGATCAATCAGCTCTCGCGCCGAAGTCCGCCGGTTCCGATTCCGCTTCCTCGCCCGGTCGCCTCGTCACGATCGACATGACGGTGACCGATGCGCGCGGCCGAGCCCTCACCGATCTCAAGCAGTCCGATTTCGAGCTGCGGGAAGGCGCCACGCTGCTGCCGCTGGAATCCGTTCGGCTCGTCCGCGTGGCTCCCGGCCCGCCGTCCGATCCGCCGGCGCGGATTCAATCCGCCGCCGACGAGCGTCTCGCCGCCGGGCAGGAACAGTCCCGGCTGTTCGCGATCTACCTGGACGAGTATCACGTCGCGAGCGGCACCGAGTCGAACCGCGTGCGTGAAGCGCTGATCCGCTTCGTGGACCGCGACGTCTCTCCCGACGATCTCATCGTGGTCCTGAAACCACTCGATTCGCTGTTGACGATTCGCATGACGCGCGACCGCGACGCCGTGCGGCGCTCGATCGAGAGCTTCGAGGGCCGCAAAGGGGACTACGAGCCGCGCAACGGGTACGAGCGTGAGTTCATGGCCGCCACGCCGGCGCGCATCGACGCGGCTCGCGGCCAGGTGGCGCTGTCGGCGATCAACGCGCTCGCGGTCCACCTCGGAAGCCTGACCGACCGGCGCAAGACGCTGATCGTCGTCACCGACACCGTCGGCCGTACCGATCGGCGGCGCGGCCAGGAGTATCTGCCGACGCTGGACACGATCATCCGATCGGCGAACCGGTCCAACGTGGCGGTGTATCCGTTCGACCCGCGCGACATCGCCGACGGCCAGTCGGAAGGCGCCGATCTCCGCCGGCTCGCGGACGAAACCGACGGCCGGGCGATCGACGCCGACGCCGATGCCGGCCTGCGGCGCGTGTCAGCCGATTCGAGCGCCTACTACCTGGTGTCGTTCCGCACCGCGCATCCCGACGACGGACAGTTCCGCGAGCTGCTGGCGCGCGTCAAGCGGGCGGGCGCGGTCGTGCGCGCGCGAAAGGGATACTGGACGGCGTCGCCCGACGAGGCGTTGCGCACGGCGCTGATTGCAAAGGCGAACGCGCCGAAAGTGGTCGCGCCGGTGGAACCGCCTCCGCACGCCAGCCCGCTGATTCGTCCGTGGTTCGGTGTCGCGCGCGGCGAGAATGGCCGGACGCGGGTGACCTTCGTGTGGGAGCCGGCGACACGCGTGCCCGGCGATCGCGTTCGCCGGACCGTGTCGAAGCTCGAATTCCAGGCGCGTTCGGCCGACGGAGCCGTGCTGTTCGAGGGACCGGTCGCGCCGACCGGTCCCGGGACGATCGACGAGCCGGCAGGGCCGCCCGCTCGCGTGGTCTTCGATGCGCCGCCAGGGGTGCTGCGCCTGCGCATGTCGATTCAGGATGCGGCGGCGACGGTCCTCGATCAGGACGTGCGCCAGCTGTCGCTGCGGGACCTGAAGGGCGACGTCGCGATCGGCACGCCGGAAGTCCTGCGCGCGCGGAATGCGCGCGAGTTCCGCGCGCTCGACGCCGAGACCGCCGTTCCGGTGGCGTCGCGCGAGTTCAGCCGGACCGAGCGCTTGTTGATCCGTTTCCGCGCGTACGGGCCGGCCGGTGAGCCGCCGGTCGTCTCCGCGAAGCTCCTCGACCGGGTCGGTCACGTGATACACCCGATCGACGTCGTTGGGGCGCCGGCCGCTGGAGAAAACGCCATCGACCTGCCGCTCGCGGGCTTTGCGCCAGGCGACTACACGATCGAAGTCAAAGCGGCCGGCGGCGGGCACGAAGCGGTCGAGCGGATGCCGTTCCGCGTCACCTACTGAATGCAGCGTTTCAGTTCGGCGTAGTGCAGGCCTTCAGGCCGGACTTCACGCGGCGGACCTGAAGGTCCGCACTACATCGAAGTGAAAACACGCTAGCGTTTGGGCGACAGCAAACCGAGCGCTTCTGCATACGCGCGTGTGAGCCGCTCCAGCTCCCCGACCGAGAATTGCGCGGGATGCTCGAGCGCGGAAGGAAGATCGAACGACCTCACCTGGCCGTCGTCCATCAGCAGGGGAAGGGTGATGCGCCGGGATCGGACTGGTTCGCGCTTGCCGTCGTGCGAAGTGGCCTGTCGCGTGACGTCGAAGAGATTGGGTGAGTTCGTCGAACTCTGCGTCATAAGCTGACGACCAGCGGCTTTCGACTGACAACCGGCGACTGACGACTGACCGGCGACTGACGACTGATAACCACGCCCTTACGCGTACATCCCGCGCATCCGCGTGACGGTGGCGACGCGGCTGATCGCGACGATGTAGGCGGCTGTCCGCATGTCGACCTTGTACTTCAGCGAGGTCTCCAGCACGGCATGGAACGCCTCGCACATCTTGGCTTCGAGCCGTTCGTTGACTTCCTTCTCGGTCCAGAAGTACCCGTACCGATCCTGCACCCACTCGAAGTAGGACGTCGTGACACCGGAGCTGTTGGCGAGAATATCGGGCACGACGAACACGCCGTGGTCGTGCAGGTACTTGTGCGCGTCGGGCGTCGTCGGGCCGTTGGCGCCTTCGATGATGATCTTCGCCTTGATGGACGGCGCGTTGTCGATCGTGATCTGATTCTCGAGCGCGGCAGGAATCAGGATGTCCACGTCGAGCGAGAAGAGGTCGGCGTTGGTCAGCGGTTCGCCGCCGGAGTACCCGTCGACCGTCTTGTGCTGCTTGACATAGTCGAGCAGCGCAGGGATGTCGAGGCCTTTGGCGTTGTAGAGGCCGCCCTTCCAGTCGGTGACGGCGACGATGGTCGCGCCGACTTGCGAGGCGAGCAGCTCGGCTGAAATCGAGCCGACGTTGCCGAAGCCCTGGACTGCGACTTTCGCGCCCTTGATGTTGAGGCCGACGTGGTTGGCCGATTCGCGCGCCGCGATCATGACGCCGCGTCCCGTCGCTTCGCGCCGGCCGAGCGAACCGCCCATCTCGATCGGTTTGCCGGTGACCACGGCCGTCGAGGTGTGGCCAACGTGCATGGAGTAGGTGTCCATCACCCACGCCATGATCTGCGCATCGGTGTTGACGTCGGGCGCAGGAACGTCTTTCTCGGGACCGATCGCGTCGACGATCTCCGCGATGTAGCGGCGCGTCAGCGCCTCGACTTCGCGCCTCGACATCTTCGTGGGATCGCAGATCACGCCGCCCTTGCCGCCGCCGAACGGGATGTGCGCGACGGCGCATTTCCAGGTCATCCACGCCGCCAGCGCCGTGACTTCGTCGAGCGTCACTCCCGGGTGGAACCGGATGCCGCCCTTGGCCGGACCGAGCGTGATGTTGTACTGGACCCGATAGCCGGTGAAGACTTCGATCTCGCCGTTGTCCATCTGGATCGGACAGGAGACCGTGATTTGACGTTTCGGGTTGGTGAGGATCTTCCAGATGCCCGGCTCGAGATTGAGGATGCGGGCGGCTCCGTCGAACTCCTGGAGCATCGCGTTGAAAATCGAACCGTTCGTAGCCGCCATGAGGCTCCTAGTCCAAGCGCGCCAGACTACCCCTGTCCGGCTGTACTAGTCAAACACCGTGCTGACAGCCGAAGGCGTCGGAAGGGATCGGGCGGGTATAATGTTCAGTGTATGAAAACGGTTGCCGAGAGCGGCAAGGCGCGATGGCAGCACGAGACGCTCGAGCCGGCGCTGAAGAAATCGCCCGAACGCGCCACGAGCTTCACCACGATTTCCGGGCGGCCGATCGAGCCGCTCTATACCGCCGAGGATGTCGAGGAGATTGACTACACACGGGACGTCAACAACCCCGGTGTGTTCCCGTACACGCGCGGCATCCACCCGACCGGCTATCGCGGCAAGCTGTGGACGATGCGCCAGTTCGCCGGCTTCGGCACGCCGGAGGACACCAATCAGCGCTACAAGACGCTCCTGAAGGCGGGCGGCACCGGGCTGAGCGTCGCGTTCGACCTGCCCACGCTGATGGGACGCGATCCCGATCACGAGCTGTCGCTCGGCGAAGTGGGGAAGTGCGGCGTCAGCATCATGTCGCTGGCCGACATGGAAACGCTCTTCGACGGCATCCAGCTCGGCGACATCACCACGTCGATGACGATCAACTCGCCGGCGGCGATGATCTTCGCGATGTACCTCGTCGTGGCCGAGAAGCAGGGCGCCGACTGGAAGACGATCTCCGGCACGATCCAGAACGACATCCTGAAGGAGTTCATCGCCCAGAAGGAGTACATTTTCCCGCCGCGGCCGTCGATGCGGCTCATCACCGACGTCTTCGCGTTCTGCTCGACGCAGGTGCCGAAGTGGAACACGATCTCGGTGAGCGGTTACCACATCCGGGAGGCGGGGGCGACCGCGGTCCAGGAACTGGCGTTCACGCTGCGCGACGGTCTCGAGTACGTGCAGTGGGGCGTGGACGCGGGCCTCGACGTGGATGCGTTCGTGCCGCAGATCTCGTTCTTCTTCAACGCGCACAGCGATTTCTTCGAGGAGATCGCCAAGTACCGCGCGGCGAGGACGATCTGGGCGCATGCGATGCGCGATCGGTTCCACGCCAGGAACGAGCGGTCGTGGAAGCTGAGGTTTCACAGCCAGACCGCCGGCGTCTCGCTCACCGCGCAGCAGCCGTACAACAACGTCGTCCGCACGGCGCTGCAGGCGCTCTCCGCCGTGCTCGGCGGAACCAACTCGCTGCACACCAACTCGCTGGACGAGGCGCTCGCGCTGCCAACCGCCGAAGCCGCCACCCTCGCGCTGCGCACGCAGCAGATCATCGCCCACGAAAGCGGCGTGGCGAATGTCGTCGATCCACTTGGCGGCTCGTATTTCGTCGAGCGGCTGACCAGGGACATGGAGGAGGGCGCGCTGGCGTATTTCAGGACCATCGACGCCATGGGCGGCATGGTCGAGGCGATCGAGCGCGGGTTTCCCCAGCAGGAGATTGCCGAGAGTTCGTACCGGTTTCAGCAGGCGTTCGAACGCAAAGAGAAGATCATGGTCGGCGTCAACGCTTTCGTGCAGCAGGACGATCCGCCGATCGAGATCCTGTACATCGACGAGTCGACGTCCGACACGCAGCTCGCCAAGCTCGAAGCGCTCCGGAAGACGCGGAACAACGACGCGGTCAAGCGGACGCTCGACGCGCTGCGGACCAGTGCGCGGACCACGGAGAACCTGATGCCGCGCATCCTGGACGCCGTCCGCGCCTATGCGACCGTCGGCGAGATGTGCGATGCCCTCCGCGAGGTGTGGGGGGAATACGAGGAAGTGCCGATCATCTAGGGCCTGGGGATTGGGGATCAGGGGCTAGGTTGGGGCTGGTCGTGACAGCCGGATGAGCCTCCAGCCCCTAACCCCTAGCGCCTAGCCCCTGAATATGAGAAAGCTCAGAGTCGTCATCGCCAAACCCGGCCTCGATGGCCACGACCGCGGCGCCAAGGTCATCGCGCGCGCCTTGCGGGACGCGGGCATGGAGGTGATCTATACAGGTCTCCGCCAGACGCCCGAGATGATCGCGTCGGCGGCGCTGCAGGAGGACGCCGACTGCATTGGCCTGTCGATCCTGTCAGGCGCCCACAACCACATCGCGCCGCGTCTCATGGAACTGCTCCGCGAGAAGGGGCTCGACGACGTGCTCGTCGTGATTGGCGGCATCATCCCCGACGTCGACATCCCAAAACTGAAGGAAATGGGCATCAAGGGCATCTTCCTGCCCGGCACCCCCATGCAGGACATCATCGGCTTCATCAATGCCAACGTCCGGGCGCGGGTTTGAGCCCGGAAAACCCCTGTACCCTGAAGTCTGGAGTCTGAAGTTCCGATAAGTCAGACCGTGCCGCATACCCTCCTTCTCGCAGACGACAGCGTCACGATTCAGCGCGTCATCGAACTGACGTTTGCCGATGAGGACGTGACCGTCGTCGCCGTCAGCAACGGCGACCAGGCCATCGAGCGGCTCGAGGCGTCGCCGCCCGACATCGTGCTCGCCGACGTCGGGATGCCGGGCAAGAGCGGCTACGAGGTTGCGCAGTACATGCGCCGTTCGCCCAGGCTCGAGCACATTCCGGTCGTGCTGTTGACCGGCGCATTCGAGCCGGTGGATCAGGCGCGCGCCGACGACGCAGGCTGCGACGGAGTGCTCGCCAAGCCGTTCGAGCCGCAAATGGTGATCGGTCGCGTGAAGGAACTGCTGGGCCGGCCACAGCGCACGACGACGTCTCCTTCATCGCAGCATTGGTCGGCAGCCGGCGATGCCGATTCCCCGGCGCCGCCGCCAGCCGATCTCAATTCATATTTCGATCGGCTCGATTCAGCATTTGGCCCGCCGGCGCCCGACTCGGCGTCAGGCGCCACACCGGACGAGGTGCCCCTCTCTCCTCAGGCCGCACCGCAAACGGGACTCGATTGGTTCAGCGGTCTTGCCCAAAACGATCGGAAGGAGGCGTCGGATTCGGCGGGCACGACCGAAGCGGCGCTGGATCTTCCGTTGACCGCTCCGTTGCCGCAAATCGAGGCGCTGGCGGCGCTGACACGCTCGTCGGAAGAGCACCTGGCGAAGCTCTCTGACGTTGAACCGATGCCGGTGCTTGCGCCTGCCGTGGAGTCGTCCTGGACCGGTGCCGCGGCCCCGATCGAGCACGCGGCGATTGTCGAACCCGAAGTTCCTGTCGCACCCGTCGCGCAGAGCACGCCTGTAGAGGCGTTCGCTACGTCCGACGCCGCTGCGCCGGCTGTTCCTGCGGCGCATGCCAGCTCCAGGTCCCGCTGAAAAACCCGCCGCCGCTCCCGCCGCTCGCCGATGCCTTCGCGGCTTTGCTGGCCGCCGAAAAGGGCGGAACCATGTCGGCAGGCACCACATGGCCCGCCCCGCCATCGTCTCCCGCTGTCGTGAGCGCCGAGATGATCGAGGCCATCACGCGCCGGGTTCTCGAGCGGCTCTCAGACGCGGTCGTTCGGCAGACGGTGTCGGACATCGCCGAGCGGCTCATTCGCGAAGAGATCGAGCGGATCAAGGCAACCATCAAATAGTTGGCGAATTGGTGAGTTAGTGAATTGGTGAATTGGAGGGTCGGTGACTTGAACTCGCCAGCTCACTGATTCGCCAACTCTCCAATTCGCCAAGTCACCAATTTCTGTATACGATCTCGGGATGCCCGAGTCGTCGACGCCGTTGACGCGCGTGGATCCCGCGCGTCTGCACCTTCCGGAGAAACCTGCCCTCGAAGGGCTCGAGTCGAAATGGATGCCCCGGTGGGAGGCATCCGGGGTCTATCGGTTCTCGCGCGTCGCGAATCGGTCCGACGTCTATTCCATCGACACGCCACCGCCGACGGTCAGCGGTTCGCTGCACGTCGGCCACGTCTTCTCCTACACCCACACCGATCTCGTGGCGCGCTTCCAGCGGATGCGCGGCAAGGCCGTCTTCTATCCGATGGGATGGGACGACAACGGGCTGCCGACCGAGCGCCGCGTCCAGAACTACTACGGTGTGCGCTGCGATCCCTCGTTGCCGTACGTCGCCAACTTCGAGCCGCCGGCACAACCGCCGAAGCCGCCGATCTCGGTATCGCGACCGAACTTCATCGAGCTCTGCGATCGCCTGACGAAAGAAGACGAGCGGGCGTTCGAGCAGTTGTGGAAGACGCTCGGCCTGTCGGTCGACTGGTCGATGACGTACGCCACGATTGGCAAGCGTGCTCAGCGCGTTTCGCAGCTCATGTTCCTCCACCACCTGGCGCGCGGGCTCGCTTACCAGGTCGAGGCGCCCACGCTGTGGGACATCGACTTCAAGACCGCGGTGGCGCAGGCCGAGCTGGAAGATCGCGACATGCCGGCCGCCTACCATCGCGTCCGATTCAAGCTCGACGCCGATCGGTTCGTTGAGATCGACACGACCCGTCCCGAGCTGATTCCGGCGTGCGTCGCGCTGGTCGCGCATCCAGACGATGCGAGATACCAGCCGCTGTTCGGGAAGGAAGTCGAGACGCCGCTCTTCGGCGTGAAGGTGCCGGTGCGGGCGCACCCGCTGGCCGATCCCGAAAAGGGCAGCGGCATCGCGATGATCTGCACGTTCGGCGACGTGACCGACGTGACGTGGTGGCGGGAGCTGAGCCTGCCGGTGCGCGCCGTGATTCAGCAGGACGGGACGCTGCGCGACGTGACCTGGGGCGCGCCGGGATGGGAGTCGGCCGATGCCGGGCGCGCGCAGCGCCACTACGCCGATCTGAAAGGGCTGACCGCCGCGAAGGCGCGCGCCAAAATCGTCGAACAGCTGCACGCCAGCGGCGACCTGGTGGGTGAGCCGCGGCCGATCACCCACGCCGTGAAGTTCTACGAGAAGGGCGATCGCCCCCTCGAAATCGTCACCAGCAGGCAGTGGTTCATCAAGACGATCGAGCTCCGCGAGGCCCTGATCGCCCGCGGCAAAGAGCTCCAGTGGCACCCGGAATACATGGAGACGCGTTTCGAGAACTGGGCGAACGGCCTCAACGGGGATTGGTGCATCAGCCGCCAGCGGTACTTCGGTGTGCCGTTCCCCGTGTGGTACCCGCTCGACGGCCAGGGGCGGGTGCAGTACGACAAGGCGATGCCGGCGCGCGAAGACCAGCTGCCCGTGGATCCGTCCACGGACGTTCCGGCAGGCTATCGTGAAGATCAGCGCGGCGTGCCGGGCGGGTTCATCGGCGATCCGGACGTGATGGACACGTGGGCGACCTCGTCGGTCTCGCCGCAAATCGTCTGCGGCTGGCCGGACGACAAGGAACTGTTCGCGATCACGTTTCCGATGGATCTGCGCCCGCAGGCGCACGACATCATCCGCACGTGGCTGTTCGACTCGGTGCTGCGCGCGCACCTGGAACACGACTCGCTGCCCTGGATGCACGCGGCGATTTCGGGGTGGGTGCTCGACCCCGACCGCAAGAAGATGTCGAAGTCGAAGGGCAACGTCATCACGCCGATGGCGCTGCTGGAAGAGTTCGGCTCGGACGGCGCGCGCTACTGGGCCGCGAGCGGCCGGCCCGGAACCGACACCGCATTCGATCCCGGCCAGATGAAGGTCGGCCGGCGTCTCGCGATCAAGATCCTCAACGCCTCGAAGTTCGCCCTCATGAACACGGCTGCGCCGGCAGATGGCGCGCAGTCGCCGCGGGCGACTGCGATCACGGCTGCCGTCGATCGCGCGATGCTCCGCGACCTTGCCGCGCTGGTGGACGAGGTCACCAAAGCGTTCGACGCGTACGACTACGCGCGCGTGCTCCAGCGCACCGAGGCGTTCTTCTGGGGCTTTTGCGACGATTACCTCGAGCTGGTCAAGGGACGCCGGTACGGTGAGCAGGGCGTGGAAAGCGCGGGCTCGGCCAACGCGGCGCTCACCGCCGCGCTGTCGGTGATGCTGCGCCTGTTCGCCCCGTTCCTTCCCTATGTCACAGAGGAGGTCTGGTCGTGGTGGCGGGAGGGCTCGATTCACACGAGTCCATGGCCGACGGCGGGAGAGCTGACGTCGCTGCTCGACGACAACGCACCGGAAACGGCCGCGGCCGACCGGGCGACCTACCAGTGGGCAACCGACGTGCTGTTCGAGGTTCGCAAACAGCGCTCCGAAGCCAAGCAGCCGCTGAAGGTGCCGATCACCAGGGTCACCGTGACAGCCGAGGCTGCCGCGATCGCGTTGATGCCTGTTGTCGACGCCGACCTGCGCGCGGCACTGCGCGTGCTGGCGTTCGAGACCGCCGCCGGCGAGCCGCGCCAGATTGTCGTGACCGGCTACGAGCAGCCCGCGCTGAAATCGGAGTCCCAGTCTGAAATCTGAACTCTTCTGAAATTAATCTCGATCCCGTGCCTCCGCCCTCTACCGCGACGTCGTGCGCCGCGCGCTCGAAGAGGATGTCCGCGACGGCGACATCACGACCGATGCGACAGTCGCGGCGACCGCGATGGCTCGAGGCGTCTTCCTGATGAAGGCCGATTGCGTCCTCGCCGGCCTGGAGGTCGCCTTCGAAGCATTTCGACAGGTGGCCTCGACGCAACAGGGCCCCGTGCCCGCGTTTGCGGCCGCCCGGCACGATGGCGACGCCTGCCGCGCGGGCGAGGAGATCGCGGAGGTGGTCGCCTCCGCGCGGACGCTGCTCGTCGGCGAACGGACCGCGCTCAACTTTCTGCAGCGGCTTTCGGGCATCTCCACGCGCGCGCGCCGGTTCGTCGAGGCCGCGGGCGGCCGCATCACCATCCTCGACACGCGCAAGACGACGCCGACGCTGCGCGCGCTCGAAAAGTACGCCGTCCGCGCCGGCGGCGCGTCGAACCACCGGGTCGGCCTTTTCGACGCGGTGCTCATCAAGGACAACCACATCCGTCTTGCGGGAGGTGTGCAGGCGGCCATACAAGGTGTGCGGGCGCATCGGCCCGGCTTGCCCGTCGAAATCGAGGCGGAGACGCTCGCACAGGTGGACGAGGCGCTCGCGGCCGGCGCCGAGACAATCCTTGTCGACAACATGCCGACCGAGCGCATTCGCGAGGCGGTGATCCGGGCTCGAGGCCGCGCGAAGATCGAGATCTCGGGCGGCGTCACGCTGGAGCGGATACCGGAGCTCGCCGCGACCGGGGCCGACTTCGTTTCGGTCGGCGCGCTCACGCATTCAGCGCCGGCCATCGACATCAGCTTTGAAATCGGACCCGCCTGATCGCGGCGGGTCTGAACACCCGCAGCCCAGTTCCTCGCGAGCTCGCCAGCGCGATCGGGCGCGAGCGTCCACGCCTCGGGCGTCTCGCCTCGACGCTTCTCTACTTCGACACGATCGGTTCGACCAACGATGTCGCGATGGCCAGAGCTGTCGAGGGCCTCGTGGTGGTCGCCGACGAGCAGACGGCGGGCCGCGGGCGGCGCGGCCACACCTGGTTCTCTCCGCCGGGCTCGGGCCTTTACGTGTCGGTGGTGCTGTCGCCCTCGACATCGGCTGTCGACCCGGCGCGCGCGACGACGCTCCTGACGCTCGCCGCCGGCGTCGCCATCGCGGAAGGCGTCGAGGAGGCGTGCGGCCTTCGCGTCGATCTGAAGTGGCCGAACGACCTTCAGGTGTCCCGGCGGAAACTCGGCGGAATCCTCGCCGAGTCGTCCGGCACCGGCGCGCACGGCGCCGTCGTCGTCGGCTACGGCCTCAACGTCCTGTCGACGGCGTTCCCGCAGGAGCTGGGCGATCGGGCGACGTCGCTGGAGACGGAGTTGGGACGCGCGGTCGATCGCCACCATCTGCTCGCCGAGACGCTGGCGGCGCTGTCGCGGCGCTACGACGATCTGCTCACCGGACGGTTCGATGCTATTCTCGACGCGTGGCGGCGTCGCGCGCCTGGCGCAACGGGCGCGCGCGTCACGTGGACGGTCAACGGGTCAGCTTCGTCCGGTGTGACCGCCGGCATCGACGACCTCGGCGCGCTGCTGGTGCGGGTGGACGATCGCGTCGAACGGATCGTGTCGGGAGAGGTTGTGTGGGCGTGACGCTGCTTCAATACAGAAGGCTTTGATGCTGCTCGCAATCGACGTCGGCAACTCCAACATCGTGCTCGGCGTGTTCGACGGCGCCACGCTCGTCCAGAGCTGGCGGCTGCAGACACTGCGCGAGCGAACGTCCGACGAGCTCGGCCTGCTCGTCGAGGGCCTCTTCGCGCACAGCCGCATCGAGCGCCTGCAGATCCGCGGAGTCGTCCTGGGTTCAGTCGTCCCACCTCTCACGGGGACGATGCGTGCGATGGTCCAGCGCTATTTCGGCGTGACCGCGCTCGTCGTCGAGCCCGGCGTCAACGCGACGATGCCGATCCTGTACGAGAATCCGGCCGAAGTCGGCGCCGATCGCATTCTCAACGGTGTGGCCGCGTTCGAGAAGTTCGGCAAGGGGCTCGGCAGGCCGCTCATCGTCGTCGACTTCGGGACCGCGACGACGCTGGATGCGATTACGGCGAAGGGGGAATACCTGGGAGGCGCGATCTGTCCGGGTGTGACGATTTCCGCCGATGCGCTCTTCCAGCGCGCGGCGCGCCTGCCGCGCATCGACGTCCGCAAGCCCTCGCGCGTCGTCGGGCGGACGACCGTCGGCGCCATGGAGTCGGGGCTGTTCTGGGGATACGTGGGGATGGTCGAAGGGCTGGTGCGGCGGATGAACGACGAACTCGGCGGCGATGCCGTGTGCGTCGCCACCGGTGGCCTGGCCGACGTCATCGCGCCGGAGACCGCGCTGATTCAGCACGTCGACCCCGACCTGACACTCCATGGCTTGAGAATCGTGTGGGAACGCAACCAGTAGACGAGTACTGCCGCGAGATTGAAACCTACCTCTGTCGGAAGAACGACGGCCATCTGATTCGCGTCGTGGGCCCATCCTTCGAGGTGGTCTCCGGCTGGGCGGAACAGCGGTGTGCCGCTCAAGGTCGCCTTCTCGGGCATCGACCGCTACTTCGAGCGCTACTACCGCAAGGGCGCGCGGCGCCGGCCCGTCAAAATCGATTTCTGCGACGCCGACGTGCTCGACGTCTTCGACGAATGGAAGCGCGCCACCGGCGTGGTGATGGCCTCCGCCTCCTCGCGGACTCTGCGGCAATCCACAATCCGCAATCCACAATCCGCAATCCCTCTCTGCCGGCGCATCTCGAGCGCGTGGTACTGCGGTTAACGTCGGCGCGTGCCAGCGGGACGCTCGGCGACGAGTTCGATGCGTTGATCGATCGCGCTTCGGCGGAGCTGGACGCGGCTCGCGCGAAGGCGGGAGGCCTTCGAGGGACGGCGCGGCAGACGCTGTTGGATCGACTTGCGGCGCTCGACGCGGAGGTCGTACGCCAGGCGCGGTCGAGCCTCGACGAGTCCACACGCGCATCGCTCGTGCGGGAGGCCGAATCCGAACTGGCCGGGTACCGCGCAGGCATGACCGCGGAGGCGTTCGCGCGCGCGTTGGACGCCGCGGTCGATCGTCTCGTCCGCGAACGGGCCAGGCTGCCCACGATCGCGTTCGTCTGAGCCATGAAGACCGGCGACGTCATCCCGCTCGCGATTGAGAAGCCGGCTGTCGGCGGAGCCATGATTGGGCGTCACGACGGGCGCGTGGTGCTCGTGTCCGGCGCGATTCCGGGCGAGCGCGTACAGGCGCGCATCGGCCGCGTGGCCAAGGGCATGGCGCTTGCGGATGCCGTGACGATTGACGAGCCGTCGCCGGATCGCCGCTCGTCGTCCGAGGATCCGCTGTGCGGCGGTTGCCTCTACCGGCACATCGCGTACGCGCGCCAGCTCGAGATCAAGAGTCAGGTCATCGCCGATGCCTTCACGCGCATCGGCCATCTCGAACTGCCTGCGCCGGTCGTCGTTGCCGGATCGCCCGAGGAGGGCTACCGCATGCGCGCGAGGCTGCACGTGCGCGGAGGGCGGGCCGGATTCTTCCGGGAAGGGACGCACGACCTCTGCGATGCGCGACAGACGCGGCAGCTGCTGCCGGCCTCGCTCGAGGCGCTCGATCGGTTGATGGCGGCCGTCCGCTCGATCGGCGCGCACACAGTGCGCGAGATCGAACTGTCCGAGAATGTCGACGCCAGCGAGCGCGTCGTCCACCTCGAGACATCCGAGCCGGTCGATCCGCGTCTCGTCGCCAAGCTCGTTGCGGTCGACGGCTTGACGCCCGGTCCGTACGTCACCGACACCCTGACGATCGACCAGTCATTGCTCAAGCTGCGGCGCCACGTGCTGGCGTTCTTTCAAGGCAACCGCTACCTGCTGCGCGACCTGGTGACGCACGTGACCGACCGCGTGCCGATTGGCGCGCCGCTGCTGGATCTGTATGCCGGCGTGGGACTCTTTTCGGTCGCAGCGGCCGTCCGCCGGGGAGCGATGACCGTCGCAGTTGAGGGGGACAAGGCCGCGTTCGATGATCTGTCCGCGAACGCGTCGGCGGCCGGAGCGAAGCTGACGGCGATTCGCTCGCCTATCGAGAACATTGGCGCCAGCCTGACGAAGTCCAGGCCCGCGTGGCCGACGCTGAGGCAGGCGGCACTGGCGGCGGGCGCACCGCCGCTCGAAGTCGTCATCGTCGATCCGCCGCGGACCGGGATGTCGCCCGAGGCGCTCGGCGGCGTCGTTGCGATGAAGCCGCCGCGACTCATCTACGTATCGTGCGATGTAGCGACGCTCGCGCGCGATGCCCGGAAGATCGTCGACGCCGGCTATGCGATCGAGCGTGCCGACGCCTTCGACATGTTTCCGAACACGCCGCACGTGGAGACGGTGGTGGTGTTCAACAGGACGGCCTGAGAGTCTTCCGCGCGTCGCCCACGAGCGCGGGGCGCCCCGCGGGTTTGCCGCGGGGCCAGCTGTCTTCAGACTCCGATCGGGACGATCTCACATGTCGCGGCGAATGCCGGCCTCGGCCCGGTGGGGAGTCGAGTTACCCGAGCGGGTTGCGTTTCAGTCCGCCGACAACGTTCCGGAGTTCCGAACCGGTCGGCTCCTTCGGCTTGAGCGTTTTTAGAGAGGCTTTCCGGGTGGCGTCGGCGGGACTCGCGGACGACGGTCTCTTGTTCTTGGTGGACTTCTTCATGACAACCCTCCATGCTGCGACGACCTGCTCAGCGGTGTCGCAAGCTGATACGAAATGCGAATCAGCGCGCGAATGCTAGCACATCATCGGCTGCTCCTTCCAACGAGAACTCAGCGCCTGCCGCACACCTCCACCCCTCGCCGAGTCATTCCGTCGAGCGCGGCCGATCCGACCGGGTTGTGAGCCAGAATCCCGTCGATAAATGCCTGCACCCGACGAGGATATTGTTGCCCCCGATCCGAATACTGACGAACCAGTGAGGAGATCCGCGAAACAAGCCGCGCACGTCGGTACGCGTGCAATGGGACATGACCGTGTTCTGCGCGCGAGCACATTGCGTCGCACACGGTCCGCCATTTCTCCGAATCGCTGGCGGTGACGAGCCGCGCTGCGGCCATGACTTCTCCGTAAGCGCGCGTCAGCCGATCCAGATGCCTGTGCGCGAGTTCGCGAGTACGCCGCCGCCGAGCCATCGTCCCGGACACCTGAATGCGCGCCAGTGTGCGAACCACTTCGGTATGATCCGCCTCCGGGCGCCGGAGGTAGCGTCGCGGCAACAACGAGAGCAGCCGAAACACATCCACCACGCTGATGCCCCGGCCGGTCGCGGTCCTCGCGTCCAGCGTTCCCGGATTTCTGAGCGCTATCAGACGACTCAGCACCTGCACGAAGCGCCCGACGACCGGAGGGTGATGGCATCGCACGCGGAGGGCGAGGGTCTCGTCGAACCCGGCGGCCTTCAGAAACTGAATCGAGAGCTCTTCCTCGTAGCACCTGTGAAATTCGGCGACGCAATCAAGGCCGTCGGCGCCGAGAGCGCTCCGTCGTTCAGGCGTCAGCGACTCCGTCACGCACAGAAACATCGCGTGCAGGTGCGGCACTCTGGAGAGGTGTTCCCGCCCGAAGACCGCGTCACGGCGTCGTTGACGCGCGGCGTGCATCGGCGCAGTGCGGTCCTGTGTCGTCATCAGCCACACATCGAGCATCTCGCCAAACAGCCCCATGTTCGATGTGGAGAGCGCTCCGTGCAGCACGCGCCATCGGACTTGCTCGGCGGCCGTGCGAGCCTGCAGGCGAAGGATGCGCCGCATCGTATCGGCCAGCTGCGGTCGGCCGTCTCTTGTGACCAGGACGCCACCGTATCGGGCGAGCTTCACGAAGAGCGTCGGCAGATCGCTGAGGTCTTCGCCGAGCTGCCGAACCAAATGCGCTGGACGATAGGGTGCACCACAGCGGGCAATCACCGCCGCGCGCGCAAGACCGCCATCGACCTCCACGGTGCGTCCTTGATCGAGAATCGCCACGACCCGTGCGGCACCAGCCGAGAAGATACGCGTCGCGAGCTCGCCGTAGACGGCCTCGGCGATCGCGTGAACAAGTTGGAGCCCGCCGTCCCGATGACGCGGGCCGCCCACGCCCGCCAGCGGCGTCCGCCCGATCCCTTTGAGGAACACGTTCTTCGAGAGCAAGATGCCGCCTCGAGCCGAGCCCGCGTGGTCGCCCATGGCGGAACCGTAGTACCGATCGCAATGGAGTGTGACGACAGCACGGCGGCCCGCCGCCTGGCCAGCCTCGATCGCCCGGCACGAGAATGCGTCGACGAGCTGCCGCTCGAGGCGTCGGCTGAGGCGATTCTCGCGTGGTACTGAAAAGCCCATTTGCCGGGCGACCTCGAAGTTGCACCACAGTACCCGCGCTGGAACGACGGCCGCCGGGAACGGCGACAGCGTGCGTGCTCCGAGAGCGCCGAATCGAAGAGAAGGCGCGCGCATACGCCGCGTAGAATACCGTGTGTGCCGTCATGCTTGGCGAACCCTCGATGGAAGCAGGGAGTGTTTTCTGTCGGCGGTCGCGATTACGAGTGGCTGGACATTTTTCTCGCGGCAATGCTGCGCGGTGAGTGGCGCGCGTTCGAGACGCGACTGGTTGAAGCCCTTGCCTGCCTGGCTGAAGCAAGCGAGGAGCAGTATTGGCCCGACGCGGACCGCATCGACGCCGCAGCGAGCGCCTTCCGGTACGATCGCGACCTCCTGACGAGCGACGCGACCATTGCCTGGATCGAGCAGGAGGGTCTGACCCTCGACGACTGGACCAACTTCCTGGTGGGACGCCTCCTCGTCGAGGAGTGGAGCGATCGACTCGCGCTGGTCGATCGGCATGCGCCGTCGCCGACTGTCACAGATAGCGCCTTCGCCGCCGAGGGCATCTGCTCCGGAGCCTTCGATGCATGGGCCAGCACCCTCGCCGGACGGGCCGCCGTCGCGGCGACGGCGGCGAACGTCGAACTGGAGCACGCGCCCATCGACGATGCGCGCCTCGAGCGGGCTCGAAGGGATCATTCGGCCTGGCTCGAGCCGATCGAGCCAGCCATCCTTGCCGATCGGCTGATGTTCCTGGACCGGCTGCACTCGACGTTTGACGCACAGGCGCGAGCCAGGACCACGCCTGAGGCGCTTACCGCGCAACTCACGCGCAATCGCCTCGAATGGATGCGGGTGGACCTGGAACGCCTCTCGTTCGCCACTGTCGATGCGGCGCGCGAAGCGGCGTGGTGTGTGCTCGAAGACGGGCTCACCCTTGATGACATTGCCGTCGATTTAGGGCTTGCCGTCCACGACTCGTGCGAGCTGATCGAGCGGCTCGACCCCGAGGTGCGCGAGGCTGTCCTTGGCGCCAACGTCGATCAGCTCATCGGACCGGTGAAGGTTGGCGACCGCTACGAGGTGATCTGGGTTGTCGGCAAGGCTGTACCAGACCTCGCC
Source organism: uncultured Acidobacteriota bacterium (assembly GCA_963794305.1). Classification (GTDB taxonomy): domain Bacteria; phylum Acidobacteriota; class Vicinamibacteria; order Vicinamibacterales; family CAVVIG01; genus CAVQFC01. Next base: position 96,217 of record CAWCDQ010000045.1, read on the forward strand.
GATCCGTTGGTCTCCGCCCGCGCGGCGACCGCCGCGATCGAACAACTGGTCGCGATGGCCACACGCTCGCACGTCCGCTGGGTGGGTCTGCCCCGGTTCTGAGTTATCCTCAGCTGGGTTCGGTCCCGGAGCGGAGGACTTGGCTGTGGGGTGGCGCGAGTGAGCGACCATGGCGTTCTCGACGAGTTGCCGATCCTCAGATTCCTGCCGGAGGGCGTTCGGGCGAACGTGATCCGGCGGTTCGTGCCGGCTTCGTTTCCGTTCGGCTCGGTGATCGTCGCTGAAGGCTCGCCCTCCGACGCGTTCTACGTCCTCGTATCTGGCAAAGCGCGCGTGGTCAAACGCGGCTCGACCGGAGACGAAATCCCCCTGAACGTGCTGCGCGCGGGCGACAGTGTCGGTGAAGCCGAGCTCCTGGATGGTGCGGTGCGCCCGTCAACAGTGCGGGCGAGCACACACGTTCTGGCGCTGCGGCTCGATGCCGACGAATTCCGGACCCTCGTCGATGCTCACCCCGACATCCGGACCTACCTCGAACTGCAGCTCAAACACGCCCGCCTGCAAGCCTTCTTTCGCAACATGCCGGCGTTTGCGCGGCTGCCGGCTGAAGCGGTCGCTGGAGTGGTCCTTGCCGAACTGGAACCAGTGGTCCTCGACGCTGGCGAACTCGTCTACCGTCACGGCGACTCCGCCGGACCGCTGTATCTGATTGAACAAGGCCGCGTGCGTGTCCTGCAGAGCGCCAACGGTCGTTCGAACTATGTGGCGACGCTGGGAGCGGGCGAATCGTTTGGCATCGTGTCAGCGGTGCGCCGATCGCCCCGGACCACCACCGTCGAGACCATGACATCGGTACGGCTCCTGACCCTCAGCGGCGAGACGCTGGAGCGTCTCGCCGCGGCCTTGCCACAATTCCGCACAATGCTGGACGACTGGATCGCTCAGCACGATTTCCGCAACATCGCCAACGTTCCGGCCGACATCGATCAGGAGCTGCTGCCCGCAGGTGCTGCGGCGCAACAGTCCGTCAGCGAAGCCCAGGTCGATCAAACGGAAGACGAGGTCGACGAGGCCGATCTCGATGCGCCATTTGCTGAAGGCGGCCACTTCGTCAAGGCTCACCGCCGTCGACGCGTGCCCTTCATCCAGCAAATCGACGAGGTGGATTGTGGCGCAGCATGCCTGGCGATGGTCACTCGCGCGTTTGGTCGGCGCGTCAGCCTCGCCCGCATTCGTCAGCTCGTGAACACCGGTCTGGACGGCACCAGTCTTCGATCGATCTGCCGAGCGGGCGAAGAACTGGGCCTGGCGACTCGCGCGGTCAAGTCGGCGACCGGCCATCTCGACCAGATGCCTCTGCCCGCCATCGTCCACTGGGACAAGTACCACTGGATCGTCGTGGTTACCGTCGATCGGAAGCACGTCAAGGTGATCGATCCCGCTCTGGGGCGGCGGACGCTGGCGCGGGCGGAGTTCGAGAGCAGATGGAGTGGCTACGCAGCGCTGTTCGACTACACGCCCGACTTCGAGCAGGCACCGCAAGCGACTCGCCGGCTGGCGTGGACGTGGTCGCTCGTCAGGCCGCACGCGGGGCTTCTGGCGCAAGGCCTGGGGCTGGCCGTTGTCGTGAGCGCGCTGCAGATGGTGCTGCCCGTGTTCACGCAGGTGATCGTCGACCGCGTTCTCGTCGATCAGGATCTCTCGCTGCTCTATCTCCTCATCGTCGCCATGGCCACGACGATGGTGTTCATCGTTATGTCGCTGTTGTTGCAGCGGTACCTGGTGAGCTTCTCCGCGGTCCGTATCGACGCGGCCGCCCTCGACTACATCACCCGGCGCCTGCTCGCGCTGCCGATGTCGTACTTCGCGTCGCGGCGCACCGGCGATTTGCAGCGCCGCCTCGAAGGCGTTCGACACGTACGAGACGTCCTCGCCCAGCATGGCATCGCCGGCATCACTGCTGTCGCGCAGCTCGGCGCGACCGTCATGCTGATGGCGTTCTACAGCCGATGGCTGACCGTGGTGTTTCTCGCAACCGCGCCGCTCTACGCCCTGTTGATGCTCATGGCCGCCAAGCTGCTGCGGCCGATCTTCCTGGATCTCGAGGATTCATTCAGCAAGTACCACTCGTATCAAATCGACGCGATCAAGGGGATTGAAACAGTCAAGGCTCTGGGCGGCGAATCGGCGTTCCGCCGGCTGCTGCTCGGCCAGTTTCTGGGGGTGTCGGACAAGATCTTCAAGGCGGACTTCACGGCGATGACCTACGAGGGGGCCATCGATGCGGTGACCTTTCTTGCCGTCGGCCTCTTCCTCTGGGCGGGGGCATACCAGGTCTTGAATGGCAGGCTGTCGATTGGCGGCCTGGTGGCATTCAACTCGCTCGTGGCGCTGGCCAACACGCCCATTCGCAATCTGCTGGTGCTCTGGGACAACCTCCAACGCTGCGACGTGCTGCTCAATCGGGTCGACGACGTGTTGCAGCAGGAACCCGAGCAGGGTCACGACCGCTCGGCACTGCGGCCGGTCTCGAGCCTCGCCGGGCACGTGACGTTGAGCAACGTCGGCTTCCGTTACGGCGGTCCTGAGGCACCCGCCATCCTCGAACACGTGACCCTCGATGTGCCCGCCGGCAAAGTGGTCGCCATCGTCGGCCGCAGCGGATCGGGGAAGACGACGGTGGCCAAGTGCATGGCCGGTCTGCTCGAGCCGACTGAGGGCACGATTCTCTACGATGGGCTCGACCTCAGGACGTTGAACTACCGAGATCTGCGGCGCCAGATCGGGTTTGTGCTGCAGGATTCGTATGTGTTTGCCGATACCATCGCGCGCAACATCGCGTTCGGCGAAGACGAGCCGGACATGGACCGTGTCGCGTGGGCGGCGGAAGTGGCCGGCGCGAGCGAGTTCATCACGCGGCTGCCGTTTGGTTATGACACTCGCATCGGCGAAACCGGCCTGGCGCTGTCAGGCGGTCAACGCCAGCGGATTGCCATCGCCCGTGCCGTCTACAACAGGCCGCCGATCCTGATTTTCGACGAGGCGACCAGCTCGCTCGACGCCGAATCGGAGCGGGCGGTGCAGCAGAACATCGATTCGCTGCTCGAAGGCCGAACGGCGTTTGTCATCGCCCATCGAATGAGCACGGTTCAGAACGCCGACGTCATCATCGTCATCGAGCGCGGCCGGTTGGTCGAACAGGGCACTCACGACGATCTGATCGCGCGGCGCGGCCTCTACTACTATCTGGTCAGCCAGCAGCTTGGAGCAGGTGGGTAGGATGCCAAGTTCCACTGACGTGCTATTTCTGGATTCGACGCCGCCGCCGTGGGCGGCCCGCGCGTTGGCCTGGGTCCTGCTGGCGCTTTTCGGTGTGGCCGCGCTCGCGCTGATCCTCGTTCAAGTGCCCGAGACGGTCGCCGCACCCTTCGTCCTGGTTTCTGAGCACGGGTCCGATCCGGTGCGCACGCTGCACGACGGCATCGTGACGGGTGTTTCCGTCGCTGATGCCCAGACGGTCGAACCTGGCACCGTCCTCTACACCATCAGCTCCGAAGCGGTCGGCGATCGCACGGCGGAAAGGACGGCGCTTGGAAACAGCCTGTCGGGCGGGCAGATGCATCTCGCCAACGAGCGGAGCAAGTACGACAACCAGCGTCAGGCCGATGAGCAGGAAGTCGGCCGGCTGCAGCAGCGCCTGACCGCGATCGCGTCGCAAGTGCTGCTCAAAGAACGCCAAGTGCAGAACGCGCGGGAGATCGCCGCACGCCAGCAGCGCAGTTTCGAGGAGGGCCTCACCAGCTGGATCGAAGCATCGAAACCGAGAATGGATACCGATCGCCTCTCCGTGGAGCTCGAAGCGGCCCGGGCGGAATCAGTGGAGACGCAGGCGGCGCTCTCGCGGCAGCGTTTCGAGATGGCCTCCCGAAAGGCGGCCTTCGACGAACTGAATCGCAGCGTCAGAGAGGAGCTCGATCGCACCCGCGTGCGCAAAGGCATGCTGGATGCCGAGTCCTCTCGGCAGGGGAGTGTCCTGACTATCCGCGCACCGTGCTCGGGGACCATCCTGAAGCTGGTGGTCCGAAACCCCGGCACCGTGGTGCACGGCTCCGAGGTGCTCGCCGAGATCACGTGCCGCGACAATCGGCTGCAGGCCGAGCTGATGGTGCCGCAGCGTGGGCTGGCGATTTTGCGAGCCGGGCAACCGGTCAAGCTGCAGTACGACGCCTTCCCGTATCAACGCTTTGGCGTGCGCTACGCGACGCTTCGTTGGATCAGCCCAGCTTCGTCTACGCCGGAGACCGGTGGATCGTTTCGAGCGCTGGCAGACTTGGACGACCAGATTCTCCACATCGGCGGCCAGCCCCGCGCCGTCCTGCCGGGCATGGGCGGTCAGGCGTCCATCGTGGTCGGACGGCGATCCTTGGCGAGCTACGCACTGGAGCCGCTGCGCCAAATGCGCGAGGTGATGTCATCGGGTCGATCCGCCGGCGGAATCTAGTGTTGGTCGAAATCCTCAGCTCTTCTGCGCCGTTTCGAGAAATCCCTCGAACAGCGCCCGGAATTCTCCCGTTCGGAAAAAATTCTCGGGATGCCATTGAACCCCGAGACAGAAGAGCGCCTTCGGATCCTCGATGGCCTCGATGACGCCGTCCGGCGCCGTCGCCGATATGACGAAGCCGCGCGCGACAGCCTTCACCGCCTGATGGTGACGGCTGTTCACCTCGAGCGCCTCGTCAACAAGGCGATCGCGCATCAGTTTTGCGAGCAGCGAGTCCTTGTCGACCCAGACCTCGTGCGCCAACTCGTACGGCTGGTGCTGCGGCACCGGCAGGCTGTGCGCGAGCGCGCCCGCGATCTGCGACGGGATGTCCTGCACGAGCGTCCCGCCGCACGCGACATTGAGCACTTGAACGCCGCGGCAGATGGCGAGGATCGGCAGATTGCGCGCGCGCGCCGCGAGGATCAGCGCAATCTCGAATTCATCCCGTCCGGGCTCCGCCTCCTCGACCGTCTCGTGAGCGGCCTCGCCGTACCTCGACGGCGCGACGTCTCCGCCGCCCGTCAGCATGAGGCCGTCGATGCCGGTCAGCGCCTGCTCGATCGGCATCGACGAGTCGAGGGTGCGCGGTTCGCCGCCGACGTGAAGAATTGACTGCCGGTAGTCCTCGAGCTTCCGGCAGGCCGCGATGCCAATGACTGTCATGGTCACATTCGATTCGGGATGTCTATGCCCATCAGATCGAGCGCCCGCGTGAGCTGCGCGCGCACGTATGCCACACCGGCGGCGCGCCACCGCTTCCGATCCGCGTCTTCTTCGCCCAGGATCGGATACCGATGGTAGAACGCGTTGAACGTCTGCGCCAGCCCGAACGTGTACTTGGCCAGGCCCGAGAACTCCAGCGATCGGACGACCGACTCGACTACCTCATCCAGGCGCGATGCCTCGAAGACCACGGCCCACAGGTCGTGGGTCGGGTCGTCGGACCCTTCGGCGAGCTCGCTGGCTGACGCCGGGTCGAGCCCTGCAAGCACGTCCGCCTCCGAGACGCCTTCGCGTTCCTGCAGCTTGTGCAGGATATTGCGCGCGCGGACGACGGCGTACTGCAGGTACGGGCCGGTCTCACCTTCGAAACTCAGCGCCTCTTCGATGTCGAACACGATCAGCTTGCCGCGGGAGAACTTCAGCATGAAGTACCGGATCGCCGCGACGGCGATCTGCGCGCCGGCGCGCTGGCACTCCTCCGGAGGTGAACTCAGGGTTGCGCTGCGCGACCTCGGCCGCCGCCTTGTTCGTCAACAGGTCGAGCAGATCGTCAATCTTGACGCCGAGCCCCTTCCGTCCGGAGACCTCGACGAACGGCTTCCGCGCGTCTTCCGCCGCTGTTTCGTAGCCCAGTTCGCGCGCCGTCGCGTGCGACAGCGCGACCATCTCGTAGGAGAAATGAATCGAGTTCTCGGCTTCCGTCGGATGTCCCAGCGTCCGCAGCGCCTGGCTGAGCAGCGCCTGCAGATACATCTGCCGCGAGTCGATGACGTTGAAGATCCGTCGTGCGTTTCCGAACGATGGCGCTCCCGGATCGGTGTCTGCCGAGGTCGTGGCCCACAACGAACGCTCATGCGCCTGCATCGCGAATCGCCGATAGCGGAAATCGAGACCAAGGAGCCCGAACTTCCAGAACTGGTTGGCGAGATCCTTGCCAACGTAGGTGACGACGCCGTTCGAGCGGACGATGACTTTCTCTCGCTGCTCGGGATCCTCGCCCTCGTCGGACTGGTCCGCGGCTGGTTGTCCGTCCGCGCTCTTCGCGGTTCCGTCGTCGATTCGCATGACCCAGCAGCCGGCGAGCTTGCCTTCCGTTTGCAGGAACACCGCTCCCTGGGCTTTCAGCGTTTCGAAGGCGTGCGTCCAGAAGTGCAGGCGCAGGATGTCGCCCTCGTAGGTCAGCAGGTCGTAACCGATGTTGAGGCGCGCCATCGTCTTCAGGTGCGCGCGGACGATGCGATCGACGATGAACGTGCCCATCGCGGCGGTGTCGTTGCCGCCGTGCTCGAGGTCGTGCAGAACGGCGGCGCGGATGGCCAGGCGCTGCTTGTCGCCGTCGTACCATTCGGTGACCCTGGAGTACAGATCCCAGCAGTAGTAGTCGAAGCGCGTGGTGTCCGCGATCGTTCGCACGGCGTCGAGCGTCAGCTGTTCGATCTCCCGGAACCCGACGATGACGTCGGCCACCTGAACGCCCGTGTCGTCGATGTAGTTCTGGGTCTCGACCGGCGTGCCGCGGAAACTCAAGGCCCGCACCAGCGTGTCGCCGAGCGCCGCATTGCGGAGGTGGCCGATGTGCGCGGCCTTGTTCGGGTTGATCGCCGTGTGCTCGACGATGGTTTTCTCCCGCGCTTCCAGCGCCGGTGTCACCTGTTGACGAACGCGGGCGGTGAAGAACGGAGCGCGCTCGATGTACAGATTCAGGTAGCCGTTCGGCGTCGCGACAACGCGGGCGATGCCTGGAATGTCGCCAAGCGCCTGGCTGAGTTCCTGCGCGATGTTTCGCGGCGCCTTACGAAGGACGCGGGCGAGCTGGAAAGCGACGGGCACGGCGAGATCGCCAAGGGTTCGCGTCGGCGGGACTTCGATGGCGAACGCCGGCACATCGGCGACGCCGAAGTGTTTCCGGATCGCCTCGCTGATGGCGTCGTGAACGTGTCGTTGAAGGCTGAGAATCATGTACGGGTTGCGTGCGAGCCGGCGCCGGGGCGCGCTAAGCTCGTGATACGATTACAGTTTGTGACCTTGAAGCGCCCCGGGATCCGCGTAGTCGGCCGGCGTGTTGACTCATGGCATCTTAACCTGACATGCGAGAAGCCGGCATAGGCCGAGTGCTCGTCGCCAGCCTGCATCAGGGGATCGCGGACATCCTGCCGTCCCGGCTGACGTTCTATGAAAACTGGCTCAACGCCGAAGGGCTCCGCGAAGGCACCATCGGCCTTGCGCCACTCTACGCCGTTCTGAGTTTCCTGCGACAGGAAGGCGACGCCTACAAGCTGATTACCACCCGCGCCGGGGAGTACGCCGCAGACTGGACGGTGCAGTCGCTGCCGCCGTTCCAGCAGGCGATGCTGAAACGCGCGCCGCTGTGGCTCCGCAGGCGGCTCCTGCTGCGCCTGGCGCGGCGCCTCGTGAGCAACTGCTACAAGGGCAGCCGCGCGATCTCGCGCCTGCGCGGCGTGACGGCTCGCGTCGAATTGCGCGCGTCGGTGTTCTGCACGGTTCGCGAAAGGGTTCCGTATCCTCTGTGCGGCTTCTACCGTGCCGCATTCACCAGGCTGCTGGCGCTCTTCGACATCAGCGCCAGCACCGAGATCGTCACCTGTCGCGGTGCCGGCGAGACGACGTGCGTGTTGAACGTGTCGATCGCCAGCCCGGAAGCGTTGGGATCCGCATCCGTCGAGGCACTATGACGCGGTGGCTCATCGCCGTCTGGTCTCGCGCTGACGCTGGTGGTTCCCGGGCTTGCCGCACAGTCGGGGACAGCGACGAGCGCCGGACCCGCCGCTTCGTCTTCGCGGGTCCTCGTCATGCCGTTCGAGAACGTCACGCCGTGGAGGGCCGTTGTTCTGGCTCACCGAGGCCTCTGCCGTGCTGCTGGCCGACGACCTCAACGCGCTCGGCGCCAGCGCGATCACACGGACGGAACGGCAGCAGGCGTTCGAACGCCTTCAGGTCCCGCCAGCCTCCGTCCTGACCGACGCCACCGTCATTCGGATTGGGCAGCTGGTCGGCGCATCTCAGGTCGTCATGGGATCGCTGCTGATGGACGGCGATGCGCTGGTGGTTCACGCGCGGAGCATCGCCCTCGACACCGGGCGCGTGAGGGCCGATGTCACCGAGCGCGGACCGTTGCCCGAACTGTTCATCACGTTCGAACGGATTGCACGCCGCATGGCGCTCCCCACGTCGACTTCGTCGGCCGACCTCGAAAAGCAGCACCCGCCGGTGGCCGTCTTCGAGGCGTTCATCAAGGGACTGCTCGCGGACACGCCGGCGACCGCGGTCGGCTACCTGCGAGCCGCGCTGGCCGGACAGCCGTCATTCGATCGCGCGCGCCTCGCGCTGTGGGACGTCTACGCGGAGCAGGGCGATCACGCGCTGGCGCTCGCCGCCGTCGAGTCGGTCGCCGAGGAGTCTCCCTGGTTCCGTCGCGCCCGGTTCCTCGCCGGCTTGTCGCAGTTGAACCTGAAGAAGTACGACGATGCGTTCGCGACGTTCAGCGCGCTGGCGGCTGTCGACCCGTCGCCTGCGCTGCTGAACAACCTCGGCGTCGTGCAACTCCGCCGCGGCGGCACGCCGCAGGGCGGCCAGCCGGCCTATTTCTTCACCAAGGCCGCCGAGGCCGACCGCGACGACGAAGATTTCCTGTTCAACCTCGGGTACGCGTACTGGTTCGATCGCGACCCGCCGGCGGCGACCTATTGGCTGCGCGAGGCGGTGCGGCGCAACCCCGCCGACGCCGACGCGCATTTCGTGCTCGCTGCCTCGCTGACCGCCGGCAACAACAACGCCGAGGCGGCGCGCGAGCGTGAACTGGCCCATCGTCTTTCGGACGCCTACGCGCCGTCCGCGCGTCCGGGCGGAGATGCCGTGCCCAGGGGGCTCGAACGCCTCAAGCCTCAAGTCGAGCTCCCGCACGCGAGGCAGATCGACGCCCGGCTCACGAGCGGCGAGCAGCGGAACAGCGACGAGATCGCGCGCTTCCGCCTCGAACGCGCCCAGAGGCTGTTTCAGCAGGAGAACGACCGCGAGGCGATTGTCGAATTGAACCACGCGATCTACGTCTCGCCGTACCTCGCCGAGGCGCACCTGCTGCTCGGCCGGTCGCTGCTCCGAACGGGACGCGTCCACGAAGCGATCGACGCCTTCAAGATCGCGCTGTGGAGCACCGAGACGGCCGAGGGGCACGCGGCGCTTGGCGAGGCCTACCGCCAGGCGAAGGACCTCGACGCGGCGCGGGCCGAAGCCGGACGCGCGCTCGTGCTCGATCCGTCGTCGGTCGAAGCCAGGGAGCTGCTGGCGCGAATCGATGGCCGTTAGATCCGGAAGTCGTGCAACGACATCCGGGTCAAGAGCGCTCTAACGTGCTAAAATCACGCTGGTTGTGGCGCAACAGATCCAGGACGAGGGCTTTCACGAAATTCAGCTGAACGGGAAACAGCTGGTGTTCCTGTTCATGGCCGCGACGGTCGTCTCGGTCGTGATCTTCCTGTGCGGCGTGCTCGTCGGGAGAGGCGTCAAGGCTCAGCTGAACAACGTCGCCGAGAACACACCGGCCAGCAGCGTGGCCGAAACGACACCCACGCAGCCCCCGACGCCGGCGCCGGTGCCCGCGGCCGGGTCCGATCCCACGACGGCGCCACCGCCGCCGGCCGCCGACGAGCTCAGTTATTTCAATCGCCTGGAGAAGCCGAACGCCGCCGCGCAGAGCAGCTGAAGACCGGCCGACCGCGGTGCAAAGGCCGAGCAGCGGGAAGCGCCGGCTGCCGCGCCGCCGCGAACGCCGCCTCCGGCTCCGCCTCCTGCAGCGGTCAAGGCGGCCCCGGAGCCGGCCGCGCCGCCAGCTCCGCCCGCTCCCGCACCGGCACCCGTCGCGGCGCCTGTCAGCGACGCCTGCACCGGCGGCATCGTCGGCCGAACCGGGTGGGCAGGGGTTCGCCGTGCAGATTGCCGCATTGAACGTGCGGAGCGAGGCCGATGCCATCGCGAAGCGACTCAGCTCGAAGGGCTACACCGCGTACGTGCTGACGCCGGCCAGCGGCGCGCCGTCGGTGTTCCGCGTTCGCATCGGCAAGTTCAACACCCGCCGGGAAGCCGAGAACGTCGCGGCCAGACTGCAAAAAGAAGAGCAGTTCAAGCCGTGGGTCACCCGCTAACGGCTCCACCGTTCCGGGCTTCCGAACTCAAGTAGTACACTGATCGCGAGTTGTCCTCGCGTTTATCGTACGCGCTGGCGGTGGCGTCCGGTGCGCTGCTGGCGCTGAGCTTTCCGAAATTCGGTCACGCTGCCGTCGGGTGGATCGCCCTCGCGCCGCTGCTGCTGGCGCTGTCGGGCGCCACGCTGCGGCGCGCCTTCGTGCTTGGCCTGCTGACCGGCGTGGTGTATTTTGCCGGCACGCTGTACTGGATCACCGATGTGATGGTGATGTACGGCGACTTGCCGCGCTGGATCGCCGGGTCCCTGAACGCGGCGCTCATCCTGTACCTCGCGCTCTTTCCCGCGATCTTCGCGCTCGTCGTGCGCCGCATCGTGATCGCGCACGGTCCGGGCTGGCTGATGACCGCGCCGATCGTCTGGGTCGCCACCGAACTCGGCCGCACCTACATATTCCCCGGCGGCTTTCCGTGGGTCCTGCTCGGGTACAGCCAGACCACGGTGCTGCCGATCGCGCAGTTTGCGAGCGTCTTCGGCGTCTACGGCGTGTCGATGCTGGTGGCGTCGGTCAGCGCGGCATGCGCGACGGCGTTCCTCTCGCCGGAAACCGGACACGTCCCATCGACCGGCGTTCGCTCGAGCGGCATCTTCGCTGGCAGCCGCGCGTCCCTGGTCTGCGTCATCATCGCGGTCCTCGCGATCGCCGCGTGGGGGAGCCGTCGCGTCGCGGTCGCGGAGTTGACGCACGCCGGCGACCCGATCCGCGTGGGCATCGTGCAGGGCAACATCGACCAGGCGGAGAAATGGAAGCCCGCCCGCGCCGCCGCCATCTTCCAGGACTACCTGGGCATGACCCGTCAGGCGATTCGCGAAGGGGCGGAGCTGATCATCTGGCCCGAGTCGTCCACGCCGTTCCGGTTCGAGGACGATCCGCTGGGCGCCGCGCAGATCCGCACCCTGGCGCGGCAGGCGCGGGTTCCCATCCTGTTTGGCAGCGACCAGTTCGTGCGCGACGCCGCCGGTCGGCCGACCACGTTCTACAACTCGGCGTTTCTCGTGGGCCCGGACGGCGCGACGGCCGGCGTCTATCGCAAGATGCACCTGGTGCCGTTCGGCGAGTACGTGCCGGCCAAGAAGCTGCTGTTCTTCGCCGCGCCGCTGGTCGAAGCGGTGTCGGATTTCTCGGCCGGTACCGAGGCGGTGCTGCTGCCGGTCGGGCGCCATCGGCTCAGCACGGCGATCTGCTACGAGGTGGTCTATCCGGATCTCGTCCGGCGCTTCGTGGCCGGCGGCAGCGAGATGCTGACGACCATCACGAACGACGCCTGGTACGGGCGATCGTCGGCGCCGCATCAGCACTTCGAGCAGGCGGCGATGCGCGCGATCGAGGAAGGGCGCTATCTGGTGCGCTCGGCCAACACCGGCGTCAGCGGCATCGTGGATCCCTACGGCCGGGTGCTCGCGCGCAGCGGCATCTTCGAGCCGGCCGTCCTCGTGGGCGAGGCCCGCTTCCTGACGACGTCGACGTTCTACGCGAGGCACGGCGACATCCTGGCGTATGCGTCGGTGGTGGCGACGGCGCTGCTGTTGCTGTTGGCGCGCCGGCACACCGTGTAAAATAACGTCATGTCCACAGTCGACGAGTTGATGCGCCGCTACGAGGATCTCAGCAAACGTGCTTCCGATCTTCGGAGTTATCTTTGAGGCGACACGGCCTGACGAAGAACTGACCCGCCTCGACGTGCGCGCCGCTTCGCCCGATTTCTGGAAGGATCAGGCGGAAGCGCAGAAAGTCCAGCAGCGCCGCCGCCGCATCGAGCAAGATCGCGATCTCATTCTCTCGCTCAAGAAGAAGAGCGACGATCTCGCCGTGCTCATCGAATGGGCCGAGGCGGGCGAGCCGGTGGACGCCGAATTCGCGGCGGGACTCGACGCGCTCGACCAGGAGGTCCAGGCGGGCGAGATCAAGAAGATGCTCGGCGGCGAGCACGATCGCAAGAACGCCATCATCACCATCCATCCCGGCGCCGGCGGCACCGAGTCTCAGGACTGGGCGGAGATGCTGCTCCGCATGTACATGCGGTGGACCGATCGCCGCGGGTTCAAGCGCGAGATCATGGACTACCAGCCGGGCGAAGAGGCCGGTCTGAAGAGCGCGACGGTGATGGTCACCGGCGAGTACGCCTACGGCCTGCTTGCCGCCGAAGCCGGCGTCCACCGCCTGGTGCGCATCTCGCCCTTCGATCAGGCGGCGCGCCGGCACACCTCGTTCGCGTCGCTGTACGTCTGGCCCGAACTGCCCGAGGACGTCGACATCGTCATCGACGACAAGGACATCCGCATCGACACGTTCCGGTCGAGCGGCGCCGGCGGCCAGCACGTCAACGTCACCGACTCGGCCATCCGGATCACGCACCTGCCGACCGGCCTGGTGGTGTCGTGCCAGAACGAGCGATCGCAGCACCGCAACAAGGACTCGGCGATGAAGGTCCTCAAGGCGCGGCTCTACGACATCAAGATGAAGGAGAACCAGGCCAAGCTGGATCAGATCAGCGGCGTCAAGAAGGAGATCGGCTTCGGCAGCCAGATCCGGAGCTATGTCCTGCATCCGTACCAGCTGGCCAAGGATCACCGGACGAAGGAATCGATCGGCGACGTCGATGCGCGTGCTCGACGGCGATCTCGATGCGTTCATCAAGTCGTACCTGATGAAGAAGTCGAACGGCACGCTCGGCCAGGCCACGCCTGACGAGGATCTTGACTGAGCCGCCTTCGCGCCCCGCGGGGCTTCGGCGCGCCGAGCGCTCGCGGGCCGGCGGGGCTGCCCTGGTCGCCGCCGGCATCCTTCTCAGCCGGATCGCCGGCCTGATCCGTCAGCGCGTCTTCTCGCACTACTTCGGTCTGCGCACCGACGCGGCCGACGCCTTCACCGCCGCGTGTGCGCATTCCCAACTTCCTGCAGAACCTGTTCGGCGAGGGCGCGCTGTCAGGCTCGTTCATCCCCGTCTATGCGGCGCTGGTCGCGCGCGGCGAGCGGCGCGAGGCCGACCGCGTCGCCGGCGCCGTTGCTCGCGATGCTCGAGCCTGATCGTCTCCGTGCTCGTGCTCGTCGGCGTGTTCGCGACGCCGCTGCTCATCGACGCGATCGCGCCGGGATTTCACGGCAGCAAGCGCGAGCTGACGATCGCCATCGTGCGCGTGCTGTTTCCCGGCGACCGGCATGCTCGCGATCTCCGCGTGGTGCCTCGGGATCCTGAACAGCCATCACAAGTTCCTGCTGTCGTACGCGAGCGGCGTGGTGTGGAACGCCGCGATGATCGCGACGCTGATCGTGTTCGGCGCCGGCACGACGCTGCCGCGGCTGGCGGTGCTGCTGGCGTGGGGCTCGGTCGCCGGCAGCGCGCTGCAGTTCCTGGTGCAGCTGCCGGTCGTGCTGCAGGTCGCGCCGGATCTTCGGCTGGCGCTCGACACGACGTCCACGCACGTGCGGACGATCGGACGCAACTTCCTGCCGGTGGTCGATCAGCCGCGGCGTCAACCAGGTGAGCGCTGTACGTCGATCAGGTGATCGCCAGCTGGCTCAGCACCGGCGCGGTAACCGGCCTGCAGAACGCGTCGACGCTCTACACGCTGCCGGTGAGCCTGTTCGGGATGTCGGTGTCGGCAGCCGAGCTGCCGGCGATGTCGGGGATCGCCAGCGCCGATCCGGCGTCGATCGAGGCGGTCCGCGTGCGCCTGGACGCGGGTCTTCGCCGCATCGCGTTCTTCGTCGTCCCGTCCGCGGTCGCCTTTCTCGCGCTCGGCGACGTCGTCGTCGGCGCGCTGTTTCAGACCGGCCGGTTCAACCACAGCGACTCGATCTACGTGTGGCGGATTCTGGCGGGATCGTCCGTGGGACTTCTCGCCTCGACGCTCGGCCGCCTCTACTCCTCGACCTACTACGCGTTTCGCGACACCCGGACGCCGCTCCGCTACGCCGCCATCCGCGTGGCGCTCACGACCGTGCTCGGGTATTTCTGCGCGATTCCGCTCCCCGGGATCCTCGGCATCGCCCCCGAGTGGGGAGCCGCAGGGCTGACCGCGTCGGCCGGCGTCTCGGGTTGGGTCGAAATGCTTCTGCTGCGCTCCACGCTGAACGCCCGAATCGGGAAGACCGGGTTGCCGGCCGCGTTACGTCGCGCAGCTCTGGGGATCGGCGATCGCCGCGGCCGCGATCGCCTGGGGCGTCAAGCTGGCGCTGCCGTCGCTGCATCCGGTCGTGACGGCGATCCTCGGTACTCGGCCCGTACGGCGTCGCCTTCCTCGCGATGACGCTGGCGCTGCGAGTCCCTGAAGCATCGAGCTCCCTGGCACGCCTGCGACGCTAAGGACGCCGGCGTCAGGTTAATTCCGCGGATGATCTGTTTAGAGGAAGGCCAACGGAAGTAGTGCGGACCTTCAGGTCCGCCGTGTCGGGCAGGCCTGAAGGCCTGCACTACTTCGGAGTGAAAACGCCGTAGCAGAGGCGAATGTAGCTCGCGTCGCGCGATCGGATGGCGGGTGAGTGTATGCTGTCGTTCATGCAGCGAATCGTTCAGCGTTCACTCGTCGCCCTCGCGGCTCTCGCGCTCATCGTCGTCGGCCTTGACGCGCAGCAGGTCACGAAGCGGCAGATCGAAGGCGTGTCGACATTCGCGCAGCTCGATACGACGATCGCGTGCGGCGGCGCGACCCGGCCGGAGGCGATTCCCGAACTGGGGAAGATGGGTTTCAAGTCGGTGATCAACCTCCGGCTCGCCGGCGAAGAAGGCGCCCAGGTGGAGCAGGAAGGCGAAGCGGTGAGGGCTGCCGGAATGAGGTACGTGCATCTGCCGTTCAACGTGCAGACGCCGGATCCGAAACTGGTGGACGACTTCATCGCGGCGGTGACGCTCCCCGCCAACCAGCCGGCCTATGTTCACTGTGCCGCAGGCGGCCGGGCAGCGGCGATGTGGATGATCAAACGGGTCGTGGCCGACCACTGGGACGAGCAGCGCGCGCTCACGGAGGCCAACGCGCTCGGGCTCAACGATCGCCTGCGGCCGTTCGCGCTCAACTACATCCACACGCACGCCAGGTAGACGTTCTGGCTCGCCGGCAGTCCTCTATTTCGCCGCAGCGCTCCTGACCGCCTTGATGTAGATGTAGTCGCCGAGCGGCGAGTCGTCGTTGTTCGACGCGTTGGCGGCCACGTTGAACTGCACCGGGCTCCAGCTGCCGAGGACGGAGCGGTCCACTCCATCGTCCAGCTGTTGGACCCGGGTGTGGCCGCACGCGAGCCGGTCTGGTTGTGCTGGACGAAGGTGAGTGCCTTGTCCACCGCACCAGGGATGAGCTGCGCGCGCGCGTCGAGCAGCCGCCAGGAGCCCGCCTGCCGTCCCTTCTGCCGGCCGCCCACGAAACGCGCCGCGATCTCGAAGCCGCCGCGCCGAAGTCCCTGCCGGCTGATCGTGACCGTGATCGGATAGGCCTGATCGGGCGCGAACGACGCCGGCACACCGTCGAGCGTGAGCGTGCCGCCGGGCGCGTTGATCGGGTTGTCGATGTGGCAGAGGTGACAGGTCTGCTCGCCGAAGCCTCCGGTCACATTGGGATACGGCCCTTCCTTGAACGCGGAGACCGCCAGCGGGAGAGCGATCACAAAGACTGCGCACGGCGCTAGAATCCGGATCATTGGAGGTCATTATGCGCGTGAAAGCCTTCTCGATGTGCGCCCTGGTCGTCGCGCTCTTTGCGTTCGTGCAGGCCCGCCCGGCGATCACCGACACCGTTCAGGTGAAGTTCGATGACTGGATGACCCCGAGCAAGCCGGCGTACCCGCACGACCCGGCAGTGGCGCCGGACGGATCGATCTGGTACACGGCCCAGCGCGCGAGCACGATCGGCCGATTCGATCCGGTCACCCAACAGTTCAAGGAGTTCGCGCTGCCCACGCCCAACTCCGGACCGCACGGCCTGCAGCCCGACGCGAACGGCAACATCTGGTACACGGGCAACGCCGCCGGCCTGATCGGCATGGTCGACGCGAAAACGGGGAAGGTCACCGAATACAAGATGCCCAACCCGAAGGCGAGGGATCCGCACACCATCGCGTTTCTTCGCGACGGACGCCTGTTCTTCACCGTGCAGGCGGGGAACTTCGTCGGCGTGCTCGATCCCAAGGTGCCCGGCGGCAACATCAAGCTGATTGAAGCGCCGACCGTGAACTCACGGCCCTACGGCGTGCGTCTCGACTCACGGGGCGTGCCGTACTTCGACGAGTTCAACTCGAACAAGATTGGCAGCATCGATCCGCAAGACGCTGGTCATCCGCGAGTTCACGCTGCCGGCGAAGGACGCGCGCCCGCGCCGCATCGCCATCGGCAAGGACGACACGGTGTGGTACGGCGACTACGCGCGCGGCTTCCTCGGCCACCTCGATCCGAAGACGGGGAAGGTCGAGGAATTCCAGTCGCCCGGAGGTGCCGAGTCGATGCCGTACGCGATCGACGTGACGCCCGACGGGGCCGTCTGGTATGTCGAAACGGGCGACGATTCGAAGAACGTGCTGGTGCGCTTCAATCCCGAGACGAAGAAGTTCCAGACCTGGCCTGTGCCCGGCGGCGGCGGCACGGTCCGCAACATGGACATCGACAAGGCCGGCAACCTGTGGCTCGCGGAGAGCGGCGTCGGCAAGATCGCCCGGGTGACGATTACCAGCCGGAAAGAGCACGGCG
Source organism: uncultured Acidobacteriota bacterium (assembly GCA_963794305.1). Taxonomy (GTDB): domain Bacteria; phylum Acidobacteriota; class Vicinamibacteria; order Vicinamibacterales; family CAVVIG01; genus CAVQFC01. The sequence continues at coordinate 113,375 of CAWCDQ010000045.1, forward strand.
CAGTAGCTACATGACCACGAAGACACGAAGACGCGAAGAACCAGCACGAAGAAAGCCCTATTGGTTTCTTCTTCGTGCGTCTTCGTGACCTTCGCGTTTTCGTGGTTAAGGCAGGTTACGGCTGGCGATTGAAACTGTTCGCGCCCGGCTGGGTACCCGAGATGAATGCCTCGCGGATGGCGCCCGGCGTTTCAGCCGGCAGCACCGAACCGTTGCCCTTGTCCACCGCGAGGAAGACGATGTTTCCGGGGGCCGCGAAGTCGGGCGGATCGTCCTTGTCGGACCGGCCGTCGATGTAGGCCTTCATGAAGTCCATCCAGATCGGCAGCGCCGCGAAGGCGCCCTGTTCGGCGGTGCCGAGCGACTTGCGCTTGTCGTCGAACCCGAGCCACACGCCGACGGTGATGTCGGGATCGAACCCGACGAACCACGCGTCGGTGTTGTCGTCGACGGTGCCGGTCTTGCCCGCCAGCGGCCACGACGCCGCCAGGCTCGTCGCCCTCGCGCCGGTGCCGCGCGGACTCAGGACGCCGCGGAGCATGTTGGTCATCACGAACGCCGTGTCGGCGCGGATGACGTCGTTGGGCTCGGCGCGGTTCTCCTCGAGCAGGTTGCCGTCGCGGTCCTTGACGTTCAGCACCGAAAACGGCTTCATGCGCACGCCCTGATTCGGGAACGTCGTGTAGGCGCTCGTGATGTCGAGCAGCGTCGCGTCGCCCGCGCCGAGGGCGATCGGCAGGTAGGGCGGGAAGTCCTCGTCGAAGCCGAAGCGTTTCGCGAACTCGAGCACGTTCTTCGGCCCGAGCGTGTCCATCATCTTGATCGCCGGGATGTTGCGCGATTCCTCCAGCGCGTAGCGCAGCGTGACCGGCCCGAGGAAGTCGTGATCGTAGTTCTTGGGGCTGTAGATCTGCCCGTTGCCGCTGGAGTAGCTCACCGGAGCGTCGACGATGATGGACGAGGGCGTGAAGCCGCGATCGATCGCCGCCGTATACACAATCGGCTTGAAGGTTGACCCGAGCTGCCGGTACGCCTGCACCGCGCGGTTGAACTTGCTGCGGGTGAAGCTCCAGCCGCCCACCATCGCCTTGATCTGGCCGGTGTGGTTGTCGATGGCGAGGATCGCGCCCTCGGCGAGCGGTGATTGCTCCAGCGTCACCGTTGCCGCGCCGGTCGCCGCATCCGTCTTCACGATCGCCACGTCGACCAGGTCGCCGGGCTTGAAGAGATCCGCCGCCGACACCTTGCGCGTCCACGCGTAACCCGCTTTGTCGAGATCGGCATGCAGGCTGCCGATGCGCAGCCTGGCGGCTCCGGTCTTCGGCGCCGTCACGACGACCGCCGGCACGATGTCGCCCGTCGGCGATGGGCCGAGTCCAGCGGTCGGTTCTGAATCCGTCGAGGGTGTGCCGCTCATCGATGACGTTGCGCAACGGACGACGCCAGCCGTGACGCTTGTCGTAGCCGCGCAATCCGCGCTCGAGCGCCTTGTTCGCCAGATCCTGCAGCCTCGCGTCGAGCGTGGTCGTGACGTTGAGGCCGTTCTCGTACAGCACCTTGGCGCCGTACTGCTTCTCGAGGTGTTTGCGCACCTCTTCGACGAAGTAGGGCGCGATACCCGGCGGCTGGTTCGGCTGTCCCCGCGTGACGATCGGCCGCTGCTTGGCGGCGTCGGCGTCCGCCTGCGTGATGTAGCGTTCCTCCGCCATTCGCTGCAGCACGACGTTGCGGCGGCTGGTCGCCCGCTTCATGTCGACGAAGGGGCTCTGCCGCTCCGGCGTCTGGAAGATGCCGGCGATGAGCGCAGCCTCCTCCAGCGAGAGCTGCTTGTTCGACTTCTGGAAATACAGCCGCGACGCGGCCTCGACGCCGTACGCGCCGTGACCGAGGTACATCTGGTTGCAGTAGATCGTGAAGATTTCCTTCTTCGTGTAGCGCTTCTCGATTTGAATCGCGAGAATCGCTTCGCGGATTTTCCGTTCGAACGATTTCTCGTTGTTGAGACCGAACTGCTCTTTCAGGTTCCGCGCGAGCTGTTGCGTGAGCGTGCTCGCACCCTGCGCCCGGCGCCGCTCGACGATGTCGGTGGCGGCGGCCACGAAGATGCGCCAGATGTTGACGCCGAAGTGGCGGTCGAATTCCGCGTCCTCGGTCGCGATGATCGCCTGTCGCAGCAGCGGGTTGATCTCGTCGTATCCCACCACCACGCGGCGCTGCGTCGCGAACTCGCCGATGGTCTGGCCGCCGCTGGCGTAGATGCGCGTGATGGTGCTCGGGGAGTAGTTGTCGAGCGCGGATACCTGTGGGAGGTCGCCGGCGTAGGCGAACATGACGCCGCTGAGGACGCCGAGCATCGCCGCGACGATGAACAGCGCAACCAGTCCGGCGTTGCGCGCGACTTTGACGACTACGTGAGCCAAGGAAAAGGACCGCAACTGCAGTATAGCATGCGACTTAGCGTGAAAACAGTCCAGCCCGAGATTTACAGCAGCCCACTCAACTTTTATACTAAGAGCATTATCAGCACAGCGTAGAGGTATCGCATGAGCAAAATTATCGGCATCGATCTCGGCACCACCAACTCCGTCGTCGCCGTCATGGAAGGCGGCGAGCCCGTGGTGATCACGAACCCCGAAGGCGGCCGTCTCACGCCGTCGGTCGTGGCGTTCACCAAGACCGGTGAGCGCCTCGTGGGCCAGGTGGCCAAGCGTCAGGCGGTCACCAACCCCGAGAACACGGTGTTTTCGATCAAGCGCTTCATGGGCCGCAAGTTCGACGAGGTCAATGAAGAGATGAAGATGGTGCCGTACCAGGTGGTGCGCGCCAGCAACGGCGACGCGCGCGTGAACGCGCAGGGCAAGGAGTACTCGCCACCCGAGATCTCCGCCATGATTCTGCAGAAGCTGAAGCAGGCCGCCGAGGAGTACCTCGGCCAGTCGGTCAGCAAGGCCGTGATCACCGTCCCGGCCTATTTCAACGACGCGCAGCGGCAGGCGACCAAGGACGCCGGACAGATCGCCGGACTCGAAGTCATGCGCATCGTCAACGAGCCGACCGCGGCGGCGCTGGCCTACGGGCTCGACAAGAAGAAGGACGAGACCATCGCGGTGTACGACTTCGGCGGCGGCACCTTCGACATCTCGATCCTGGAAGTCGGCGAGGGCGTCGTCGAGGTGAAGGCGACCAACGGCGACACCCACCTCGGCGGCGACAACCTCGATCAGCGCATCATCGACTGGATCATCGCCGAGTTCAAGAAGACGGAAGGGATCGATCTCGGCAAGGACCGCATGGCGCTGCAGCGCCTGAAGGAGTCGGCGGAGAAGGCCAAGATGGAGCTCTCCACCGTGATGGAGACCGACATCAACCTGCCGTTCATCACGGCCGACGCCAGCGGCCCGAAGCACCTGCAGATGAAGCTGTCGCGGGCGAAGTTCGAGCAGCTCGTCGACGATCTGCTCCAGCGCACCGTCGGGCCGACGAAACAGGCGCTCGCCGACGCGGGTCTCGATCCCTCGAAGATCGACGAGGTCGTGCTGGTCGGCGGATCGACGCGCATTCCGAAAGTGCAGACCGATCGTCAAGGAGCTGTTCAATCGCGAGCCGCACAAGGGCGTGAACCCCGACGAAGTGGTGGCGATCGGCGCGGCCGTCCAGGCGGGCGTGCTCGCGGGCGAGGTCAAGGACCTGCTGCTGCTCGACGTGACGCCGCTCTCGCTTGGCATCGAGACCATGGGCGGCGTGATGACGACGCTCATCCCGCGCAATACGACGATCCCGACGCGCAAGAGCGAGATTTTCTCGACGGCGTCGGACAACCAGACCAGCGTCGAGGTCCACGTGCTCCAGGGCGAGCGCTCGCTGGCGCGAGACAACCGCACGCTCGGCAAGTTCCATCTGGTCGGTCTGCCGCCGGCGCCTCGCGGCGTCCCGCAGATCGAGGTCACCTTCGACATCGACGCCAACGGCATCGCGAACGTCTCGGCCAAGGATCTGGGCACCGGGAAGGAACAGAAGATCACCATCACGGCGTCGAGCGGCCTTGCGAAGGACGAAGTCGACCGGATGATGAAGGAAGCCGAGGCCCACGCGGACGAGGACAAGAAACGGAAGGAAGAGATCGAGGTTCGCAACCGCGCCGATCAGGCGGTCTACGGCGCGGAACGCATGCTGAAGGATACGGCCGACAAGCTGAGCGCCGCCGACAAGCAGGCGATCGAGGAAGCCATGGAGGCGGTGAAAAAAGCCAACGAGGGCACCGACTCCGCGGCGATTCAGCGCGCGCTCGATCAGCTCACCAGCGTCCAGCACAAGGCCGCCGAGTCGCTCTACAAGCAGGGCGCGGCGGCGGGCGCCGGCGCGGGACCTGGGCCATCGGGCGACGGCGGCGCAGCTGGCGCCGGCGGGTCCACGGGCAGCGCGAACGAGCCGAAGGGCGACGTGATCGACGCCGAAGTGGTGGACGAGGGGAAGGGAAGTTAGACGTGAGAAGTCAGAAGTGAGAAATCTGAAATCTGAAATCTGAACCCTGAAGTCTGAAATTCTCATGGACTTCTATCTCATTCTGGGCGTCGAGCGTGGTGCGTCGCTGGCCGACGTCAAGCGGGCGTACAAGCGGCTCGCGCGGAAGTACCATCCGGACATCAACCCGGGTGACCGCCAGGCGGCGGCGCAGTTCCGTCAAATCGCCGAGGCGTACGAGACGCTGAGCGACATGGAGCGCCGCCAGCAGTACGACCGCACAGGATCGCTCGAGGAAGCCGGCGGCGGCCCGGCGTTCGGCTTCGACGGCTTCGACTTCACGGTCAGCGTCCACGGGGACGAGGCGCCGACCTTCGGCGATCTGTTCGCCGACGTCCTGAATCAGCGCGGCGCGAGGCGGGCGCAGGGCACGCCGGAGCGCGGCGTCGATCTGCATCAGTCCATTGCGCTCGAGTTCGACGAGGCGTTCCGCGGGAGCAGGCGGACGATCACCGTCACGCGGCAGGACGACTGCCCGACGTGCGGGGGCACCGGTCAGCTTCACGTGACGCCGTCCGCGTGCGCGCACTGTCGTGGTGCCGGCGCGGTGAAGTCGGTCCGGGGACACATGGTGTTCTCAAAGCCGTGTCTTCACTGCGGCGGCACGGGGCAGCAGCGCCAGGCCCGCTGTCCGGCGTGCCGCGGCGATCAGTATCAGATGCGGACCGAGTCGATGACGATCAGCGTGCCGGCCGGTCTGGCCGATGGCGCGCGGATCCGGGTTCCCGGCAAGGGCCACGTCGGCCGCAACGGCGGCGAGGCCGGCGACCTCTACGTCGACGTCACCGTGCGGCCCCATCCGTTCTTCGAGCGCGACGGCGACGATCTGCACGTGACGGTGCCCGTGGCCGTGCACGAGGCGGCGCTCGGCGCGAAGATCGAGGTGCCGTCTCCCGACGGCCCGGCGCGCGTGCGCCTGCCGCCGGGCACCCAGTCGGGCCAGCGGTTTCACGTGCGCGAACGCGGCATGCCCTCGCCGCGCGACGGACGCCGCGGCGACCTGGTCGTCGAGGTTCAGCTCGCGCTGCCAAGGATGCTGGACGAACGGTCGAAGGAACTGTTGCGGGAGTTCGGGCGGATCAACGCGGTGGATGTTCGACAGGAGCTGAATCAACACAAAGGACACTAAGGACACAGAGAAAAATCCGATACTGCCTTGGTGTCCTTTGTGTCCTCTGTGTTGAATAGGCGCTGGTACCCATGAAGAAGCCGGGCAAAGCGTATTACATGATCAGCGCCGTGGCGCAGAAGTACAACATCCACGCGCAGACGCTGCGGCTGTACGAGCGAGAGGGCTTGCTGAAGCCGTCGCGCACCGAGGGCAACACTCGACTGTATTCCGAAGAGGATCTCGAGCAGCTCGAAGTCATTCTGTCACTTACCCGAGACATGGGCGTCAATCTCGCCGGCGTGGAGATCATCCTCAACATGCGGCGAAAAATCGAAGCGATGCAGCACGAAGTGAACGAGTTCATGGCGTACGTCAAGAAGGAGATGGCGCGCGGCGTGGACGACTGGGAAGCGCGGCTCTCCACCGCGCTCGTGAAATCTTCGCCGACCGATCTCGTCAAGAGCCAGAAATAACGACGCAATCGTGAATAGGTGTGTTGGTGAATCGGTGAGTTGGTTAATGCGTCGTTCGTGCGTACGACCAACTTGTTCCAGCCTGCTGAAGTCGTTCGCACGTTCGCGCGAACTGATAGAATCAGTCGATGTCCTGCGAGCTGTGTGACGACACGGGGTGGAAGCCCGTCGACGAGAAGGGCATCCGCCGCGTGGTCCGCTGCGACTGCTGGCGCGAGCAGGTGGGTGGGCATCGCCTCGCCGCCGCGAACATCCCGAAGCGCTATCAGCACTGCACGCTCGAGAATTTCTCCGCCTACAATCCGTCGCTCGAGCGCGCGCTCGAGCAGGCGCGACGCGTACCCGGCGGTTTCCGTCGGCCAACAACCTCCGCGAGCAGGGTCGAGGGCTGCTGCTTGGCGGCTTGCCGGGCGTCGGCAAGACGCACCTCGCGGTCGCCGTCCTCAAACAGGTGATGAACTCCTCGCCGGCGCGCGGGCTGTTCTACGACACGCGCGATCTGCTGCGCGTCATCCGCAGCACCTACGATCCGTCGATCCGGACCACCGAGCTCGAGGTGCTGCGGCCGGTGATGACCGCGGATCTGCTCGTGCTCGACGATCTGGGCGCCGAGAAGACGTCGGAGTGGGTCGAGGAGACGATGAACCTGATCGTCAACACCCGCTACAACGAGCGGCGACTGACCATCTTCACCACCAACTACGTCGACATTCCCGACGACACGGATCCGAACTCGCTGATCTGCCGCATCGGCTTCCGGATGCGATCGCGGCTGCACGAGATGTGCGACTTCGTCGAGATGGACGGCGCCGACTACCGCGAGCTGCCCAAGAACGGCGGCCCGGAAGACCTGATCATGCTGTGGAAGAAGCGGAAGATGTCGCCGCTGCCCTCGCCGCGCGGCGGACGTCAGGCGCGCGCCCAGCTGCGCGATCCGTCCGTGCGCGACGGCAAGGCCGACCTCAAATGGCCGGGCGGACGGGCGGGCTCTTAGAATGGCTGAGGGCTAATGGCTGATGGCTATGGAGAATGGTTCTTCCACCGGCCATGACCATCAGCCATCAGCCATTAGCCATCAGCCATCAGCCATGTTGGGTTTGTACGTCCACGTCCCCTTCTGTTCCGCCATCTGCAACTACTGCAACTTCAACCGCGGCCTGTTCGACGCGGACCTGAAGGCGCGCTACGTCGATGCGTTGATCGCGGAGATCGTTGCGCCGGGCAGGCACATGGGTCCGCCACTACGAGTCCAGGTAGCGTCCGGCCCGACCTCCGATGGGGGCGCGCCGACCTCCGTAGGGTGTCCGTCCCCGACTTTCTAGGTGCTGACCCGTGTGTCAGCAGGTTACGCGCTGACACGATCTTCTTCGGCGGCGGGACACCCTCGCTGCTCGAGCCCGAGGAGATCGCGCGGATCATCGCCGCGTGCGAGTCGGCGTTCGCCGTCGCCGCCGATCGCGAAGTGACGCTCGAGGCGAATCCGGAGTCGGTCACCGAGGCGCGGCTCGCGGCATACCGGCGGGCGGGCGTCAACCGAATCAGCTTCGGCGTGCAGTCGTTTCGCGACGACGAGCTGCGGCGTCTCTCGCGTCTGCACAGCGCGGATCGGGCGCGCGCGGCGCTGGGCGAGGCGCGCCGCGCCGGGTTCGACAACGTCAGCCTCGACCTGATGATGTGGCTGCCGCAGCAGCGCGTCAGCGAGTGGCTCGAGTCGATCGACGCGGCCATCGCGCTCGCCCCGGAGCACATCTCGCTGTACATGCTCGAGGTGTATCCGAACGCTCCGCTGAAGGACGACATGGCGCGCGCGCGCTGGTCGCAGGCCCCGGACGAAGACGTGGCGGCGATGTATCTCGGGGCGATGGAGCGGCTGGATGAGGCAGGCTATGCCCAGTACCAGATCTCGAACGTCGCGAGACCAGGCCGGGCATCGCGGCATAACCTCAAGTACTGGACCGACGGCGAGTGGCTCGGCTTCGGTTGCGGTGCGCACTCCACACGGCAGGGCGTCCGGTGGAAGAACATCTCCGGCACGGCGGATTACATCGCCGAAGTCGGTCGCGGGGGCGCACTGGCCGTCGACCGGCGGTGCCTGACTCCTGACGAGCGGCTGGGCGACGCGCTGTTCACGGGGCTGAGACTGGTTGACGGAATCGACGTAAATGCCATACAAACTCGGTACGGAGTTGATGTCTGGCGCAGGTTTGGCGCCGACCTCGAGCCGTTTCTCGAAGCCGGCTGCCTGCGGCGCACCGAATCTCGCCTCAGCCTGACCCGCGAGGGAATGCTCCTTGCTCACGAAGTGATGTCGGTTTTCGTGTAGCAACAAGTACGCTAAAGTAACCGCCTTTCGCAGAGGAGGCCGCGATGCTTCGCAGGATTGTGTTTGGACTTGTTGTCGGCACGTTGTCGGCAACCACCGCTTTCGCTCAGGCCGCTCCCGCGGCGGCGGCCCAGGCGGCGCCCACCGCACGGTTGTTCGCGTCGGACGCCGGCATGGTGCTCAATTTCATCAAGCCGGACAAGACCGCCGATTTCGAGACCGTCATCGGCAAGCTGAAGGAGGCGCTCCACAAGAGCGAGAAGCCTGAGCGCAAGCAGCAGGCGGCGAGCTGGAAGGTCTTCAAGTCGCCGGACCCGGCCGCCGGCGGCAACGTGCTCTACGTCTTCATGATCGATCCGTCGGTCAAGGGCGCGGACTACACGGTGTCGACGATTCTCGCCGAGGCGTTCCCGACCGAGGTGCAGGCGCTCTACAAGCAGTACGCCGAGGCCTACGCGTCAGGACAGAACTTCGTGAATCTGTCGCTCGTGTCGGACCTCGCGAAGTAGCACGCCGGAACGGCTGCGGCTTCAGAGCTTCAGATTCAGTCCTGCATAGAAGCGGTGCGCTGGTGAGTCCAGCGCGCCGCTTCCCAGCTTGAAGATCCGGTAGTCCACCCGCAGCCGGATCGGTCCCGCCAGCGAGATCTTGACCCCGCCGCCCGTGTTGAAGCCGACGCTCGTGTCGGAGTGCAGTGCCGAGCTCCTCCTGGTAGATCCCGCCGCCGGTCGTGAAGTACGGCTGAAATCCCATGATGGCCGATCGGCGTCTGCAGAATCACGTTGCCCATGCCGGTCTTCAGCGAAGGGGCCCCCGCGATCGGATCGTCCGGGCGAATAGGCGTATTCGAACTCGAAACCGACGACGAGCAGGCCGGCACCCGAGCGCAAGGCCGGTCACGTGCCGATTGGCCGGCGTCGTATTTGCGCCGATAAACCCCGTGATGTCGGCCCGGGCGGGCGCCGACGCGAGCGCCAGCAGGGCGAGAGCCAGTCCAGCGGTTCTGATGCGGTGCATAGCTGTCCATAGTAGTACAATCGCGCTTAAGTCCTGTGAAATCTCATCATTACAGTCTGCACGCGGCCGCGTTGCGCACCGAGCTCGGCCACACGCTGACGCGCGAGCAGATGCGAACGTTTCACACGAAGGACGCGTGGCGTCATTTCCTGGTCGCCGCCCGGCAGTTCGCGATCCTCGGGCTGACCACCTGGGCGCTCATCGCCGTCAGCAACCCGCTCATCTGGATTCCGCTCGTCTTCGTGCAGGGTTTCACCGTCTTCAACTTCACGGTCCTCCTGCACGAGGTGGTCCACCACACGATCTTTGCGCGACGCCGGCCCGTCGCGGAGCGCGCGCTGGGCTGGCTGTACGCCGTGCCGAGCGGGATCTCCGCGAGCCAGTTCACGCGCTGGCACCTGGATCATCACGCCGAGCTCGGGTCCGATGAGGACGATCCCAAGAGGCATCACCTGTCGCCCAAGATCAACGCGCGGTGGTTCAAGCTGCTGTACTGTTCGCCGGCGCTGTTTCCCATCTACTTCCGCGCCGCGCGCCGCGAGAGCGCCACGTATCCCGAGGCGCTGCAGCGGCGGATCGCATTCGAACGCAAGGTCTCGATCGCGGCCCACCTGTCGGTGCTGGCGCTGATCTGGGCGATCGGCCGGCGGCGCCGCCGCCGCGCGGGCCTACATCATCCCCGTCTTCTTCGTCTTCCCGATTGCGTTCACGCTGAACCGCCTCGGGCAGCACTACGACATCGATCCGACCGACACGGCGAAATGGGGCACGCTGATGCGCGGCCACTGGTTCTGGGACTTCGCCTTCCTCAACTCCAACTATCATCTCGAGCACCACTACTTTGCCGGCGTGCCGTTCTACCGGCTGCCGGCCCTGCAGCGGGCGCTCGTGCCGTTCTACCAGCGGCATCGCATGCGGTGGCAGAACTACTCGGGTCTCGTGTATGGCTGGCTGGTGGAAAACCGCGCGCCGCACACCAACTGGTCGCGCGACGTAATCGGCGAGGTTCGCGATGCTGCAGTGGCTGCTCCTCACGTCGGCGCTGTCGATCTCACCCGGCCAGACTCCCGGCGCTCCCATTGATGTCGCGACGCTGAAGATCGGCGCTCCCGCGATCGTCGCGGAGCTCGATCTCGGCACGCTGAAAGGTGAGCTGCGGCAAGTCGGCTGGTCGCCGGACGGCGCCGAGTTCTACGTGCTGACCGTCGACGGGAACGGCCGTCCGAGAGATCGCGGCACTACATCCTGCCGGCCGCGGGTGGCACGCCGAAGTCAGTCGACGCGGCGCCCGAGTGGGCCAAGGCGTACTGGAGCGTCAAGTCCGATCGGTTTGCGCCCGGCATCGGCTCGCTGATGATCGGCTTCGAGCAGAAGGCCGAGAAAATGAAGATCGGCACCGGCTCGGGGCGTCCCGGTGAGGCGGTCTCCGCGTCTCCTGGCGCGAATCCAAGCGTGCCCGTGGACATCGAGAAGACGACGGAAGGCCAGTACCAGAACTTCGCGCGCCTCACGCTCCTTGGCGAGACCATCAGCGAGTTCGTGAACCAGATGCCGATTCCCGGCTTGATGTTCAGTTGGGGACCGTCGGGCAGCGGAGCCATCGCGTACACCGATCGCGAGTCCGGCCACCTGATGCTGCTCGATCAACACAAGCACAAACAGACGGTTTCCGGGGTGAAGGACGCGCTCCTGCCCGCGTGGTCGACCGACGGCGCGAGGCTGGCGTGGGTGAGGAAGTCCGGGCGCAAGAAGTACACGCTGGTCTGGGCCGAGGTTTCGAAGGGTTAGGCGCTCGATGATGCGTGCGCTCGCGATCCTCGCTCCTGGCCGCGCAGACGGCGGCGTCGCCCATCGCTGGATGTCTCCTCGCTGACTGTTTCGTCACCGACGCTCGTCTGCGAGCTCGACATGAATCAGCTGAAGGGCGAGCTGCGCCGGCTTTCGTTGTCGCCGGACGGCCGCAACATCCACGTGCAGACCGCCGAGATCGGCGTCGCTCAGCACGACTACATCGTCACGATGCCGGACGGCGTCGTCAGCCTCGCGTTTGGCGAGCCGGAGTGGGCGGCCGCGTACTGGGCGATGAAGTCGGACATGGCGGCGCCGGGCATTCCGTCGCTGCGGCTCGAGGTGCAGCAGGACAACCGGCGCACGCGTCCGACGCCGTTCACCGGCGGCACCGCCAACGGCGGCGCGTACACGCCCGACGTCAGGAATCCGGTCGATGCCTTCGAGTCGGAAGTCACGCTGCGTCTGCTCGGCGTGCAGCTCGGCAACTGGATCAACGGCGCGCCGATGGCTGGTGAAACCTTCGGCTGGGGGCCTGCGGGCAGCGGCGCGATCGTGTTCGTCGGATCCGGCGAACGGCTCACGCTGATGGATCAGGCAGGCGCGACGGAAGGTTGTCGCCACGATCAAGGGCGCGTCGATGCCCGCGTGGTCGAGCGACGGCACGCGGCTCGCGTTCCTGCAGAAGGCCGGGAGGAAGCGCTACCGGCTCATGACCGCGGCAGTCGGGCGTGCTACGATCTAGAGTTCATGGACTTCCGGCCGACCGAAGAGCAGGAACTGCTGCGCCGCACGGTGCGGGAGTTCGCCGAAACCGAAATCCGCCCGCACATCCGCGAATGGGATGAGGAGTCAGCGCTTCTCCGCCGACCTGATGCCGAAGCTGGCGGCGCTCGGCCTGCTCGGCATTCAGTATCCCGAGCAGTACGGCGGCGCCGGCATGTCGGCGATCGACTATTGCATCTGCATCGAGGAGCTCGCGCGCGTCGATCCGAGCATCGCGTTGTCGGTCGCCGCGCACAACGGCCTCTGCGCGTCGCACATCTTCCTGTTCGGTTCCGACGACCAGAGAACGCAGTTCCTCGCGCCGCTCGCCCGCGGCGAGAAGCTTGGCGCGTGGGGTCTGACCGAATCGACGTCCGGGAGCGACGCGGCGAACATGCGCACCACCGCCGCGCGCGCCGGCGAGTGCTGGGTGATCAACGGATCCAAGACGTTCATCACGCACGGGCGGATCTCCGACGTGATGGTGGTGATGGCGGTCACCGACCGCACGGCCGGCCGCAAGGGCGTCTCGGCGTTCATCGTCGAGCGGGGCAACCCGGGCATGTCGCCCGGCAAGAAGGAAGACAAGCTCGGCATGCGCGCCAGCGACACGAGCGAGGTGCTGTTCGACAACTGCCGTATTCCCGCGGATCGGCTCGTCGGCGTCGAAGGCGAAGGCTTCATCAACACGATGCAGGTGCTCGACGCCGGGCGCATCGGCATCGCGGCGCTGTCGGTCGGGCTCGCGCAGGGCGCGTACGAGGCGGCGCTGCGCTACGCGCGCGAGCGCAAGTCGTTCGGCAAGACCGATCTCCGGCTTCCAGGCGATTCAGTGGAAGCTCGCGGACGCGGCGACGAAGATCGAAGCGGCGCGGCTGCTGACGTATCGCGCGGCCTACCTGAAAGGGCGCGGCGCGCGGACTTCGCTCGAGTCGTCGATGGCCAAGCTCTACGCGAGCGAGATCGCGGTGAAGGTCGCCGACGACTGTGTCCAGATTCACGGCGGCTACGGCTTCGTGAAGGACTACCCGGCCGAGAAATACTTCCGCGACGTCAAGCTGACCACCATCGGCGAAGGGACGAGCGAGATCCAGCGTCTCGTCATCGCTCGCCAGCTCCTGTCGCACTCGTGACGCCCACGCTCGCCGAGAGGCTCCTGGCGGGCGATCCGCGCGCGATCGCGCGCGCGATTTCCCTCATCGAGGACGAGGATCGCTCGGCGGCCGATCTGGTGCGCGCGATCTTCGCTCACACGGGCCGTGCGTACCTGATTGGCGTCACGGGCCCTCCCGGCGCCGGCAAGAGCACGCTCGTCGATCGGCTGATCACGAACCTGAAGAAACCGCAGAGACCGCAAAGCACGCAGAGTGAAGAAACCATCGTCGTCGATCTCGTCGATCGGTGTGATCGCCGTCGATCCGACAAGCCCGTTCACCGGCGGCGCGGTGCTCGGCGATCGACTGCGGATGCAGGCACACGCGTCGGATCGCTGGCGTGTTCATCCGCAGCATGGCGACCCGCGGACATCTGGGCGGCCTCGCGCGCGCGACAGGCGACGCGGCCCTCGTGCTCGACGCGGCCGGCAAGGACGTGGTGATCATCGAGACCGTCGGCGTCGGACAGGACGAAGTGGACATCATCCGCACTGCCGACGTCTCGATCGTCACGCTGGTGCCGGGCACGGGCGACGAGGTGCAGGCGCTCAAGGCCGGCATCATGGAGATCGCCGACATCTTCGTCGTGAACAAGGCGGACCGGGAAGGGGCCGAGCGCCTCGTGTCGGCGGTCGAGTCGAACCTCGCGCTCCATCCGTATGCGAACGGAGAATGGCGGCCGCCGATTCTGAAGACCGTCGCCACGACGGGGCAGGGCATTGCGGAGGTCGTGGACCGCATCGCGGCGTTTCGCGCGCATTCGCAGGCGGCGCAGGCCGCGCGCCGGAAGACACGAAGCGAGTACCGCCTGCGGGAGCTCGTGTCGCAGCGGTTCATGGATCATCTCGAACGGCAGGTGCTGACGCCAGGCGAACTCGGCGCGATCGTCGACCGCATCGCGGCGCGAGAGGTCGATCCGTACACGGCGGCGAACGACCTGCTGACCCGCGCGATTGGACGCTGAGTGCCGAGCCACTGACAACTCACGAAAGACACGAAGCAAGAAGACCTCTGTTCACTGTTTCGTGGCGTTGTTTTCGTGCGTTTCGTGATCCCGGGTCGTCAGATGAAAGCTATTCTCGATCACGTCGGCATCGCGGTAAAGGACCTCGCGGCGGCGCTCGCGTTCTATCGCGACGCGCTCGGTCTCGAGATCGAAGCGCCCGAAGACGTCGCGTCGCAGCGCGTCCGCGCGCATTTTCTGCCGGTGGGCGAGGCCAAGCTCGAGCTGCTCGAAGCGACCGCGCCCGATTCGCCGATCGCGAAGTACACGGACAAGCGCGGCCCCGGGCTGCATCACATCACGCTGCGCGTCGACGACATTCGACGCCGCGCTCGCCCAGCTCCAGGCGCGCGGCGCGCGGCTGATCGACGAGCAGCCGAGGCCCGGCGCGGAACACTCGCTGGTCGCCTTCGTTCACCCCTCGAGCGCTCACGGCGTGCTCGTCGAGCTGAAGCAGTCGCCAGTCGTCAGCCATCAGCCAGTCAGCCATCAGCCGCATGACACGGCCGTCAGGCGATATGCGCTCGGGGATTTGGAGCTCATATCGCTCTGTGACGGCCTGATCCGCCTGGACGGCGGAGCGATGTTCGGTATCGTGCCGAAACCGCTGTGGGAAAAGCAGGCGCCCGCCGACGGGCGCAACCGCATCACGCTCGCGATGCGCCCGCTCATCGTCCGCGGCGCGCGCACGATGATCATCGATGCCGGGCTGGGCGCCAAGGACAGCGCGAAGTTCCACGACATCTACGGCGTCGATCGCACCCGATCGCTGGAAGTGACGATGGCCGAGGCCGGCATCGCGCCCGAGGATGTCGACATCGTCCTCGCCACGCACCTGCATTTCGATCATGCGGGCGGGTTCACGTACCGTGATGCCGGCGGCAAGGTCCGCCCGACATTCCCTCGCGCGCAGTACATCGTCAGGCGCGGCGAATGGGAGGACGCGACTCACACGCACCCTCGCAACCGCGCCAGCTATCTGGCCGACAACTTCGTGCCGCTCGCCGAGGCCGGCGTTCTGCAGCTGGTGGACGATGATGCGACGATCATGCCGGGCGTGAAGGTGCGGCGCACCGGCGGCCACACGATGCACCACCAGATGGTGTTCATCGAATCGAAGAAGAAAACGGCGGCCTATGTCGCCGACCTGATTCCGACGACCGCGCATCTGCCGGATCCGTGGATCATGGGGTTCGACCTGTACCCGATGGACACGCTGGCTGCCAAGCAGCGGTTCCTGAAGGAGGCGCTGGAGCAGGAGATGCTCGTCTTCTTCGAGCACGATCCGGTGGTTGCCGCGGGGTACATTCGCGAGCAGGATGGGAAGCGCCGGGTTGAGCCGGCGATGCGTTAACACTATGACCAACGACATTCAAATCGGCATCATCGGCGGCAGCGGCCTGTACGACATGGCGGAACTGACCGACCGGGAAGAGAAATCGATCACCACGCCGTTCGGCGATCCCTCAGGGCCGTATGTGATCGGGACGCTGCGGGGCAAGCGGGTCGCGTTCCTGGCGCGGCACAGCGTCGGACACCGGCTGCTGCCTTCGGAGCTGAACTTCCGCGCGAACATCTACGGCATGAAAGTGCTTGGGGTGGAACGCATCCTGTCGGCGAGCGCGGTCGGCAGCCTCAAGATGGAGTACAAGCCGCTCGACATCGTCGTGCCCGATCAGTTCTTCGATCGCACGAAGGGCCGGATCAGCACCTTCTTCGGCAACGGTCTCGTCGGGCATGTCGCGTTCGCTCATCCGCTCTGCCACGATCTCTCCGAGATTGCGGCCAACTCCGCGGAGAAAGTCGGCGCCACCGTCCACCGCGGCGGCACGTACGTGAACATGGAAGGGCCGCAGTTCTCCACGCTTGCGGAGTCGAAGCTGTATCGCTCGTGGGGGATGGACGTCATCGGCATGACGAACCTGCAGGAAGCCAAGCTCGCGCGCGAGGCGGAGATCTGCTACGCGACGCTGGCGCTCGTCACCGACTACGATTGCTGGCACCCCGACCACGATTCGGTGACCGTCGATCTGATCATCGCCAACCTGATGCAGAACGCGGCGACCGCTCAGAAAACGATCGCCGACGCCGTCGAAACGATTTCCGGTGCGCGCACCTGCCCCTGCAAGGATGCGCTCGCCACCGCTCTCATCACGCAGGCGCCGCACGTGCCCGAGCAGACGAAGAGGGACCTGGCGCCCATCATCGGAAAGTACATGAAATGAATATCGTCGTGACCGGTTCGATTGCCTACGACTACCTGATGTCGTTCCCGGGGAAGTTCACCGAGCACTTTCTCGCGGAGCACATGAAGCGGATCAGCCTGAGCTTCCTGGTCGACACGATGGACAAGCGGCGCGGCGGCTGCGCGCCCAATATCGCCTACACGCTGGCGCTGCTCGGCGGCCGGCCGCTGCTGATGGCGACCGCCGGCGAGGACTTCGCCGACTACCGGCAGTGGCTCGACGCTGCCGGCATCGACACGACGCAGGTCAAGCAGATTCCCGGCAAGTTCTGCGCTTCGTTCTTCTGCAGCACCGACGTGGAGAACAACCAGATCGCGTCGTTCTACACGGGTGCGATGGCCGATGCCGGCCAGCTGTCGTTCCGCTCGGTGAAGGACTGCCGCCTGGCGATCATCGCGCCGAACGATCCGGGCGCGATGGTCCAGTATGCCGAGGAGTGCCGGACGCTCGGCATTCCGTTCATCTTCGATCCCGGCCAGCAGTGCGCGCGCATGGAAGGGAATGAGTTGCGCGACGGCATCACCGGCGCGACCATCGTCATCGTCAACGACTACGAACTGGAGCTCTTGCGGCAGAAGACCGGCATGAGCGAGGCCGACATCCTCGTCGTCGCCAGGACGCTGATCGTGACCAGGGGCGAGAACGGATCGTCGATTATCACTGCCGAGGGTCAGGTGGACGTTCCCGCCGTGGCGCCATCGCGCGTCGTCGACCCGACGGGGGTAGGCGATGCGTTTCGCGGCGGCCTGATGCGAGGGATTTCGCTCGGCCTGTCGTACGAACAGAGCGCGAGAATGGGGAGCGTGGCCGCGACCTACGCGCTCGAGCACATGGGCGGGCTGAGCCACGCGTATACGTGGGACGAGTTCAAGGCGCGCTACCAGGAGCACTTCGGGGCACTGGAGCTCCCGGCGTAGAGTCGCGCTGAATCAACACAGAGGACACCGCGGTGGCCGCACTCGCAATCGTTCTGGCGACGCTGCTGTCCTACGCCGTGGGCTGGGCTCTCGGCATCCCCATCCTTCTTCCGATTCTCAACACCGCCGCGAGCGTTCCGTTCATGGTGCTGGCGCTCAAACGCGGCGACCTGCGCCTCGCCGTCGCCCGGATGCTGCTCTGGGCGCTGACGATGGGCGCTGCCGCGACGCTTCTCTCGTACATGAGGCCCGCGCAGACCGATGTGCTGTTCCTTCGGGGCGAGTCCTACCGGGCGGAAATGTTCGCATGGGTGCTGACGGGGCAGGGTGCCGAAAGCACCCCTTCTGAATTCATTCCACAGCAGGCCGGGCACGCCGTGCTCTTCGCGGGACTGGCGCTGGCGACCGGCGGTGTCGCGGCGATGCCGATGGGCGCGGTGCTGATGAACTACATGGGCCATTACGTCGGCGCGCTGGCGGCGTCGAGCCGCCGGCCGGTGTTGACGATGGCGCTGGGATGGCATCCCTGGGCGGTGATCCGCGTGATCAGCTTCGTTGTCATCGGCGTCGTCCTGTCGGCGCCGCTGCTGTCACGCCTGGGATCGTTCACGGTCGACCGACGTGCCGCCCGCGCGCTGCTTCTCGGCGCCGTGGCGGGCCTCGCCGCCGACATCATCCTGAAGACGTTGCTGGCGCCTTCATGGCAGCGGCTGCTGCTGCGCGTGGTCGGCTGGTGATCTGATTGATGAAATGCGCCGCGAGGCGTCTCTTAGTCCGGGTAAAGCCGGACACTACCGACGACAGGGAGGCGAAGACACTTTACTTGTTGGCGTCGTGGATTTGCGTGACGAACAGATCGATGTAGTCCTGAAGCCCGCGGGCAACTGCTGCCGCGTGCGCCGCGGGCGCGCTCGTGCCGATGCCTCCGCGGTGCATCAGGGACACCTGGACGAGTACGGGCCGATCGCGGTACGACAGCGTCGCGGTCCCCTGGGTGTACAGGAAGGCGTCGTAACGCGACACGCACGTGCCGTCGGACAGGCTGTTCGTCATGACGTTGACGTACACGTACGTGTCCTCGTCGGAGTTCCTCCGCACCGCGAAGCCGCCGTCGGTCAGCCGCTTCGTCATCGCGCTCTCGAGGCTGTCGTGATTCAGGCCGCATCTGATGGCCTGCTGGCTCAGGTCCTCGACGACGATGCCCAGGCTCCTGAGGCCGACGAGTTCGGCACCGGGGCGCTGATCGAGGTTCTCCGGCGTCTTCAAACCTGATGCGGGCGCGGGCGGCGGCGGGCTGGATGACCCTGCCGCGGGCGGAGCATCGGAGGTCGTCAGGCGCACCTCGGATCCGAGTCCCGCGTCGTAGACGCGCCTGGCCTTGTCGCCCGCGCCGCGTTCGAGAAACTGCACGTCGACGACGAGCCGGAGGGGGTTGTCCGCACGCGCAAACGTGTACCGGACCTGCCGCGACTGCTCAACGCGGTACACCACGATCAGCTGATCGCCGTCTCGCCTCGACGTCACGCCGTACAGCACGCCCTGAATCTCGACGGTCTCTTCCTTGCCGTCGGGGTGAACCGTCCGCGACTGGCCGAGCTCGTTCGTCATCGTCACCGCCGATGGCGTGTCGACGATCGTCAGCCGCGCGGGAGGATTGCGGACTTCGCCGGTGAGCAACTGCACGCGGCGGGCGTCCTCGTAGCTTTCCTGGTGAGTGGAGAACGGAGAGCCCGGCGCCCGGTTGCCGCCACCGCCGCCGGACGACCCTCGGCGTCCGCGTCCGCCGCTGCTCGCGGCGGGCTGGCCGTCGGCCGTCGGTGCCGGCGTGACCCACGCGGGGTTGAACCCAATCTCTTTGGGGAATTCGCTGGCGCCGCGGTTGAGCGTCCACACGCCGCCCAGAGGAGACGCGGCCTGCGCTCGTGCACCGGCAGGATGTCCCATCATCCCAGCCGCCACGACGCCGCATGCGATCAGGAGGGCTCGCGTCATATCGCTGCGATCGAAGGTAGCACAGCCTCCCGTTGATAAACCATGCCCCGCGGGGGTCGCCGGCCCTGGTCGGCGGCCTGGTTCCGAGGGAGAGCGGGGACGCGACGCGTCCGGACGGGATCAACCTGGCGCTTTGATGAGACGGAGCCGATACGGCCACCGTAGAATAACGGCATGACGATTACACGTCGCAAGGCATTGCACGCGCTCGGATTCGCGGCCGTCGGGGCGCCGCTGTCGTTGTCTGCTCAGGGCCGCTGCATGCTGACGTTCGGCTCGCCGGCGTGCAACACGTCGGACGTTCACCCCGCCTTCGAGTCGACCGGCTGGAAAACGACGGCGCTCGATCACATCACGTTCCGGGTCGCGGACTACCGGAAGGAAGCGGCGTTCTACATCGCGCTCATGGGGTGGAAGCTTCGAAGCGACGATGGCAAGCAGGCCGTGCTGGACATGGGCGAGTGGGGATCCGCCGTCTTCAAGCAGGCCGATGCCGCGTCGTTCGATGCCGCAGCCTCCGCGGAAGGTGGACGCGGACGCGGTGGTCCGGTGCGCGTGGCGGTGGAGTCGTTTGCGTTTGCCATCCAGCCCTGGAATGCGGCGAAGGTCGAAGCGGAACTGCGCAAGCGCGGGCTGACGCCGGTCGCCGACAACGACGGCAAGGGATTCGAGAGTTTCCGCGTGAAGGATCCGGACGGATGGGAACTGCAGATTTGCAACGGCAACGGGCTCGTGAAGAGCCGCAAGACGTCGCCGGCCAACGCCACGGCTGTCGGAGCCCGCGCCCTTCGAGTCGACCGGGTGGAAAACCGTGTGGCTGGACCATTTTTCGTACAACGTGGCCAACTACAAGGAGAGCGCGTCGTTCTATACCAATCTCCTGGGATGGGCGCCGACCTACGACGAAGGCAGCCAGAACGAGCTGCTGATGGGCGACGTCGGGGACATCATCGTCCGCGGCGGCAACCCGCTCGATCCCAACTTCGGCAAGGGCACCGGACGCGCCACCGGACGGATCGATCACATCTCGTTCGGGATCGCGCCCTGGGACACCGACGGCGTGAAAGAGGCGCTCGAAAAGCGGGGACTCCGTGCGCAGATCGACACGTCCAGCCGGCATCTCGGCCCGGACGGCACCTGGGTGCCCGACGAGATTCACACGGCTGCGTTCAAGAGCTATCACACGGCGACGCCCAACGGATTCAACCTGCAAATCAGCTACGTCACCCGCGACAACCGGCTGGCGCTGCCCAACGCGGTGAAACCGAAGCCGACGGCCGGGCGCTGATCTGGTAGAATGTAAGCACTCCTAACAAATGAACACCGCACTTCTTCTTCGATATCGCCGCCGGGTCGTCGCTGCCGGCCTCGGGACCGTCGCTGTGCTGCGCCATCGGCGTCGCGGCTCAGACTCCGCAATCGACGCTGCCGCTCACGCCGCAGCGCGAACGCGGCGCCAGCATCACGCCCGCGTTCGAGGGCTGGTACCCGAACGCCGACGGTTCCTTCAGCATGCTTCTCGGGTACTACAACCGGAACGCCAAGGAGAGCCTCGACATCCCGGTGGGTCCCAACAATCGCGTCGATCCGGGCGGCCCCGACCAGGGGCAGCCGACGCACTTCGAGACCGGCCGCCAGTGGGGCGTCTTCGTCGTGAAGGTGCCCAAGGATTTCGGCACGAAGGCCATCACCTGGACGATCGTCGCCAACGGCGAGACGCAGTCGATTCCGTTCACCCTGAACAAGGGATATCCGATCAGCCCGTACAAGGAATTGGGCATGGGCAA
The DNA here is from genome assembly GCA_963794305.1 of uncultured Acidobacteriota bacterium. Classification (GTDB taxonomy): domain Bacteria; phylum Acidobacteriota; class Vicinamibacteria; order Vicinamibacterales; family CAVVIG01; genus CAVQFC01. The sequence continues at coordinate 134,472 of CAWCDQ010000045.1, forward strand.
TCAGCCGCCGGTGCTCGCCTTCACACAGGGCGGCGCGAAGGTGACAGGGCCGCCGATTTCGGTGGCGAACACCTACTCCGGCACCGTCAAGCAGCCGATTCCGATCAACGTCTGGGTCGAGGATCCGAAGGCGCCCGGCGACGTCGAGGGCGCGGCTTTGCGGCCCGGGTTCACCCCGTCGGTCGCGACCATCTCGCTGCACCTGTTTCGCGGACCCGGGAAAGTGACCTTCGACAAGGCGCGCATCCCGGTGCTCAAGCAGGGCGAGATGATTGCGCCGACCGCGACGTTCGACACGCCGGGAGAATACACGCTGCGTGTCCAGGCCAATGACGAGTCGGGCGAAGGCGGCGCCGGCTTTCAGTGCTGCTGGACCAATACCTACGTGAAAGTGACCGTTCGACCCTAGAATAGAGCCAAGAGGGAACACGACATGATGCCAGCCAAGCATGGATTCTCGCGGTACGTCGTGGTCGGCGCCTGGACGCTGAGCGCGGCGCTGATGCTGCCGGCGGCGGCCGCCGCGGCCGATGCCCCCAAAACGCCGACGTTCACGAAAGACATCGCGCCGATCTTCCAGGAGAAGTGCGAGGCGTGCCACCGGCCCGACTCGATGGCGCCGATGTCGCTGATGACGTTCGCGCAGGCGCGGCCGTGGGCCAAGTCGATCAAGGAGCGCGTCGGCGGACCGCCAGATGCCGCCGTGGCAGATCGATCGGAGCGTCGGCATCCAGAAGTTCAAGAACGACCGATCGCTCACCGACGAACAGCTCGACACGATCGTGCGATGGGTGGACGCGGGCGCGCCGCAGGGCGACCCGAAGGACATGCCGCCGGCCAAGCAGTGGCCCGATGGTCAGGGCTGGAATTTCGCGGCGGCGTTCGGCCAGAAAGAGCCGGATCTGATCATCAAGTCGTACGACTTCACGATGCCCAAGGTGTCGCAGGACGTCTGGGACAAGCGCGTCACGCCGTCAGGCATCACGGAGCCGCGCTGGGTGCGCGCGATTGAAATCCGGCCCGAGACGCTCCCGGGCCGCAAGATCACGCATCACGCCATCGCGTATCTCGAGCAGACCGAGGCCGGCGCTCCCGCGGCGACCGGTCTGCCGGCGCCGTTCATGGAGTGGGCAGTCGGCAAGCAGGGCGAGATGATGCGGCCGGATACGGGCAAACTGCTGCTGCCCGGGTCCAAGTTCCACTGGGACATTCACTACTCGCAGGCGGGTGAAGAGATCACCAGCAAGGTCGAGATGGGCATCTACTTCTACCCGAAAGGGCAGGAGCCGAAGTACCGCACCTCGCTGTCGCTGGTTCCGGCTGCGCTCGGCACGCTCGACATCCGGCCGAACATGGTCACGATCGAGGAAGGCTTCACGACGCTCCGCGAAGCCGCGCGCATCGAGAGCTTCCAGGCGCACATGCATCTCCGGGGCAAGGCCATGATGCTGGAGGCGCTCCTGCCGAGCGGTCAGAAGCAGGTCATCAGCCTGGTCAGCGACTTCAACTTCAACTGGATGACCACCTACGTCTACGCCGACGATGTGGCGCCGCTGCTGCCGAAGGGAACGATCCTCAAGGTGACGGCGTGGCACGACAACACGACCGCGAAGAAGAGCAACCCCGATCCGAACCAGTGGGTCGGCTGGGGCGACCGCACGGTGGACGAGATGGCGCACGCCTGGATCAACATCGTCTACATGAAGGACGAGGACTTCAAGATCGAACAGGACAAGCGCCGCGCGGCGACCACGACGGCAACCGCCGGCGCGCAGCAGTAGAAAGAGGAACGCCGACGGCCAGCGGGCCGTTCGCGGCTGTGTCATCGAAAAAAGGCCGGCGCCATGCGCCGGCCTTTTGCATTTCAGGCGATCGTGGTCTTCGAACTGTACCGGTGAGGCTGGCGTGCCCGAAGCAAAGGTCATCGTCGTAGGCGGAGGCGCCGCGGGACTCTCGGCGGCGGCCGCTCTGGCGCGGCGACGAATCGACGCCGTCGTGCTCGAGCAGGACGCGGAACTGGGCGGCACCTGGGCGCGGCGATACGATCGGCTCCATCTGCACTCGGTCCGCCGCTTTTCCGGCCTCGCGCACTTTCCAATTCCCAGCCGCTATCCGACCTACCTTTCACGCGACGACGTCGTCGCCTATCTTCGGGAGTACGCGCGTCATTTCGGGTTGCGCGTCGTTACGGGCACGGCGGTGAGCCGGATTCGGTCAGCAGCGGACGCGTCGCCTGCGTGGACGGTCGAGACGACCAGCGGCGACGCATGGGAAGGCCGCGTCGTGGTCGTCGCCACGGGACAATATCGCCTGCCAATCGTCCCGCAATGGCCGGGACACGACAGCTTCGCAGGCCGAATCGTGCACTCAGCCTCGTACGCGAACGCGACGCCTTACGCCGGCCAGCGTGTGCTCGTCGTCGGCGCGGGGAACAGCGGCGCGGAAATCGCCACGGACCTCAGCGACAACGGCGCGGCGTACGTGGCGCTGAGCGTTCGAACACCGCCTCCGGTCGTGCCGCGCGATCCGTTCGGTCTGCCGGTGCAGCGCACGAGCATCGTCTTGAGCATGCTGCCTCCCGCGATTGCGAACCGAATCGGGTGGGCCACCGCGCGCCTCGTGCTGGGAGACCTCACGCGCTACGGGATGCCCCAGGGTGACTTTGCGCCGTACACCACCAGGCGCGTGCCGCTCATCGACGTCGGCTTCGTGCACGCGCTCAAGGCGGGACGCGTGAAGGTGAAGCCGGCGCTCGAGCGGCTCTCGCAGAACGGCGCTGTCTTCGCCGGAGGGACGAGCGAACCGTTCGACGCAATCGTCGCGGCGACCGGTTTCAGCACCGGCCTTGGGTCGATGGTCGATGCGCCGGGCGCGCTGGATGAAGATGGAGAGCCACGAGGCGTGTCCGGTGAGCCGACGATGTACCCGGGTTTGTATTTCATCGGGTTCACCCACAGCCTGCGCGGCCACCTGTTCGAGGCCAACCGCGCGTCTCGCCGCCTGGCCCGCAATGTCCGGCAGTACCTTGCGCGCTGATTGGCGTTACGATACCGACCGGGTTCGCTCCGGCCGTTGGAGCAGAAAATGCGAAGGGAGGTCGACGTGAAGACGCATCGCCAGGGGCGCCGTGATTTTCTCACGCAGATGACGGCCATCGGCGCAACCGCTCTGCCATGGCTGCGCGCGTCGACGGCCTGGGGATTCGACGGGAAGGCCGCCTACGATCCCGCAGCCCGGTTCGACGTCGCGGTGAGCGAGGTCGAGTTCCGTCGCACGCGGGCAGGGCGGCAGTTGATGGCGCGCATCTATCAACCGGTCGGGGCAGGTCCGTTTCCGACCGTGCTCGATCTGCACGGCGGCGCATGGAACGCGAAGGATCGGCACGCCGAGGAACCGATGGACCGCGCGCTCGCGGCCAGCGGCCTGCTGGTGGTGGCCATCGATATGACGCTCGCGCCGGAGGCGCCGTACCCGGCCTGCGTGCAGGACGCCAACTACGGTGTGCGCTGGCTCAAATGGAAGGCCGCGTCCTGGAAGGGCGATGGTTCGAGGATCGGCGTCTACGCGAGCTCCAGCGGCGGTCACGTCGCCGAACTCCTCGGCATGCGTCCGCGAGATTCGCGCTACGGTGCGATTCCCCTGCCGGAGGCGCCGCAGGCCGACGCGACGATTTCGTACGTCGCGATGCGTTCACCCGTCAGCAATCCCTACGCGCGCTTCCAGAACGCGGAGCAGCTGAAACGCGACAGCATGGTCAAGAATCACACCACGTTCTTCGTGCCCTGGGACACGATTCACGAAAGCAATCCGCAGGAGATCCTCGAGCGCCACGAGAAGGTCTCGCTGGTACCGCTGCTCATCATGCAGGGCGCGCTCGACGACAACGTCCTCCCGGTGGTGCAGGAGAAGTTCGCGGCGACCTACAAGGCCGCCGGCGGCGACTGCGACTTCCATGTGTTCGAGGGGTGCGAGCACGAGTGGGTGGCGACGCCGGGGCCGCAAACCGATCGCGCGCGCGAGATGGTGAAGGCGTTCGTCGCGCGGCAACTGCACAAGCACGCGTGACGCCGAAGCGCGATCGCCGGACTCAGCGACTCGGCCGGCTTCTGACCACGCGAGTCCGGGCTCGGGCGGGACGCACCGGCGCAGCGGGGCGCCGCTGCGTCGTCGTCGGCCGGCGCTTCACCTGATCGGCCGCGACCGTCTCTTTGCACGCGGGACAGTAGTAGGCGATCTCGACGTTCGTGCCGCAACTCTCGTGCACGAAGGTCCACGACGAGCCGAGATGGCGCGCGCCCCAGATTCCGAGCGCGCGGACGACGGGCCGCAGCTCGAGTCCCTGCTCGGTCAGGGCGTACTCGGCGCGAGGCGGATGTTCCGAGTACAGCCGCCGCGTCACGATGCCGTTCTTCTCCAGCACCTTCAGCCGGTGCGACAGGACCGCCGGTGCGACGCCGCTCAGCGACGCGCTGAAGTCCTGGAACCGGCGCGGTCCCATCAACAGGTCGCGGACGATCAGCAGGGTCCAGCGTTCGCCGAGGAACTCCAGCGAGCGAGCCACCGGGCAGGTCTGCCCGTATTGCTTCGGCATGGTGGCAGTATACCCTTGATTATGAAAAAGATAGTGACTACTATTTTCGATACTTGAATATCTCGGCGATCTTCGTCCGCCGGCCGATCGCGACGAGCCTGCTCATGCTCGCGGTGGCGCTCTTCGGCGTCCTGGCCTACGCGGCTCTGCCGGTCAGCGACCTGCCGTCGATCGATTTTCCGACGTTGAGCGTCGGCGCCGGCCTGCCGGGCGGCGATCCGGAGACGCTGGCCTCGAGCATCGCCAGCCCGCTCGAGCGTCAGTTCACGGCGATCGCCGGCCTCGATTCGATGACGTCGTCGAGCGCGCTGGGCACGACCAGCGTCACCCTCCAGTTCGATCTCGATCGCAACATCGACGGTGCGGCCGTGGACGTTCAGACGGCCATCGCCGAAGCGCTGCCGCTGCTTCCGCCGGGCATGCCGACGGCGCCGACCTTCCGCAAGGTCAACCCCGCCGATCAGCCGATCTTCGTGATCGCCCTGAGCTCCGACACGCGGCCTCTTTCCGACATCGACAACTACGCGCAGACCCTGATCGCGCCGCAGGTCGCGGCGCTCAACGGCGTGGCGCAGGTCAACGTCCTCGGAGGACAGAGGTACGCGGTCCGCGTGCAGGTCGATCCCGACCGGCTTCGCGCCCAGGGGATCGGCATCAACGAGATCGACCAGCTCCTGCAGAACGCGAACGTGAACCTCCCGACGGGTCAGCTGTTTCGGCCCGAACGGCACCTTTACCATCCGCGCGAACGGTCAGCTGATGACCGCCGAGGCGTTTCGCCCGGTGATTCTCGGTTTTCACAACGGTGCGCCGGTTCGGCTGCAGCAGGTCGCGACGGTGATCGACAGCGTCGAGGACAACCACAGCGCCTCGTGGCTGTTCGACCCGGATCGCGAGCGGCGCGCCATCCTGGTCTCGGTGCAGAAGCAGCCGGGCAGCAACACGCTCGCGGTGATCGACTCGATCAAAGGGCTGTTGCCCGCGATTTCCGCTCAGCTCCCGCCGGCCATTCACCTGATTCAGGGCACCGACCGCGCGCTGTCGATTCGAGCGGCGTTCAAGGACATCAAGATCACCATGGGGGCGACGCTCGTCCTCGTCGTCTTCGTCATCTTTCTGTTCCTGCAGAACGCGTCGGCGACGCTCATCCCGGCCCTCGCCTTGCCGTTCTCGATCCTGGGCACCTTCGTGGTGATGCGGCTGATGAATTTCAGCCTCAACAACATGTCGTTGATGGCCTTGATCCTCTCGTTCGGGTTCGTCGTGGACGATGCGATCGTGATGCTCGAGAACATCGTGCGCCATCTCGAGGAAGGCGCCGATCCGTGGCGTGCGACGCTGGACGGCTCGCGTGAGGTCGGCTTCACGATTCTGAGCATGACCGTGTCGCTCGCTGCCGTCTTCATTCCGGTCCTGTTCCTGGGCGGAATCCTGGGGCGGCTGTTTCGAGAGTTCGCCGTCACGATCACCGCGGCGGTCGTGATCTCCGGACTGGTGTCGGTGTCGCTCACGCCGATGTTGTGCAGCCGGCTGCTGCGCGCGCGGCCGAAGGACCAGGCCGAGCCCTGGATCGATCGGGCCTTCAGCGCGTTCCGCCGGCAGTACGCGCGAAGCCTCACGCTCGCTCTCCGCCACCGCTACGTCGTGCTCGCGCTGTTCTTCGCGGTGCTGGCGGGCACGACCCAGATGTTCCGGGTTGTGCCGAAAGGCTTCATCCCGGACCAGGACGACGATTCGATCAACATCGGCCTTCGCGCGGCGCAGGGGACGGCCTACGAGGAGATGTACGAGAACGTCCGCCGCGTCGGCAATCTGGTGCGCACGAACCCGAACCTGCAGCGCGCGGTGGCTTTTCTCGGCAACGGACCTGGCGGCGCCGGCGCGATGAACACGGCTCGCGTCGTCATGCGCATGAAGCCGCGCGCCGATCGCGTCAACACCGCGCAGGAAATTGTCGCGCAGACCCGTCCGTTGCTCGCGCGTTTTCCGGGGTTCCGGACGTTCGTCACTCTGCCTCCGGCGCTGCAGATCGGCGGACGGCAGGGCGACAGCAGCTACAGCGTCACGCTTCGAAGCCCCGACACGGCGCAGCTGTACGACTGGGCCGGCAGGTTCCAGCAGGCCATCGCGCAGCTGCCGCTCGTGCAGGACGTGTCGAGCGACCTCGAGATCAAGAGCCCGCGCGCGCGTCTCGTCATCGATCGCGACAAGGCGGCGGCGATGGCGCTGGATCCGGCCGCGATCTCCGGAGCGCTCTACAGCGGGTTCGGACCTCGCTGGTCTTCCACGATCTACGGAGACGAAGCGCAGTACCGCGTTCTGCTCGAGCTCGATCCGAAGTATCAGACGACCATCGGCGCGCTGGGGCACCTGGCGTTCAAGACACCGCGCGGCGCGATGGTGCCGCTCGACTCGGTCGTGAAGACGACCGAGGACGTCAGTCCACAGACCGTGAACCACTCCGGGCAGCTGCCGGCCGTGGCGATCTCGTTCGGACTCCGTCCCGGCGTGGCCCTCGGCGACGCCGTCGACGAAATCCGATCGCTGGGCGCGAGACTGCTGCCCGCGACGATGACCGTCGCGTTCGAGGGCTCGGCCAAGGCGTTCGAGGATTCGGTGCGTAACCTGGGGCTCCTGCTCGTGGTGGCGATCGGCGTCGTCTACATCGTGCTGGGGATGCTGTACGAGAGCTACATTCACCCGCTGACGATTCTGTCTGGGCTGCCGTCGGCCGGTCTCGGCGCGCTGCTGACGCTCTGGCTGTTCGGCAACGAGTTGAACGTCTACTCGTTCGTCGGGCTCATCATGCTGGTCGGCATCGTCAAGAAGAACGCGATCATGCAAATCGATTTCGCGCTCGAAGCCGAGCGAAGCCATGGAAAGACGCCGGCTGAAGCGATCTATGAAGGCTGCGTGATCCGGTTCCGCCCGATCATGATGACGACGATGGCGGCGCTGCTCGGCGCGCTGCCGATTGCGTTGGGATTGGGCGCCGGCGGAGAGGCGCGCCGGCCGTTGGGGCTCGCCGTCGTGGGCGGTCTGCTCGTATCGCAGCTCATCACCCTCTACCTCACGCCCGTCGTCTACACCTTCATGGCGAGGCTCGTCCCGGCCCGCCGGCTCTCGCGGCGCGTCGAGCCGATCGAAGTTCTCCAGCCGCGAACGAGTTGACTTCTCTGTAGTCGGTAGTGTCCGGCTTCAGCCGGACTTTGCGGGGTCCGCCTAAAGGCGGACACTACATCGAAATAGAAGACGCTCAGTTGGTCGATCGCTCGGCAGCGAGCTGACGCACTCCGCGCAGGTCGACCTTCCCCGTGCCCAGCGTCGGAATGGCGTCGACGATGTGCATGTCTTCGCGCTTCGGGATCCAGAGTTTCGGCAGATCTGTGCTCGAGAGCTGCTCCCAGATTCTTTGTGCGGCCAGGTCGGGATCCGTGTAGAGCGCCACGAGCCGCTCGCCCTTCGCCGCATCCGGTATCGCGGTGACGACGCAGGTGTGGGGCTCGTCGAGGAGCGCCTGCAGCCGCTCTTCGACTTTCATGTGCGGCACCATCTCTCCGGCAATCTTGCTGAAACGCGAGAGCCGATCCGTGATCCGGATGAAGCCGTCCTTGTCGACCGTCGCGATGTCGCCGGTCACATACCAGCCTTCGCGCATGGCCTCGCGCGTCATCGCCGGCTCGCCGAGGTAGCCGCGCATCTGGTTCGGGCCGCTGACGAGCAGGAGCCCTTCCTTGTCGACGAGCGGACCCTCGCCCGTTTCGGGATCGACAATCTTCGCGGAGATGCCGGGCAGCGGGCGGCCTACGGTGCCCGCTCGGGATCCGGTGCCCGCGGCGTCAGGCACGTTGACGGCGACCACCGGCGCCATCTCCGTGCAGCCATAGCCCTCGGTCAGATCGACGCCGAACTTCTGCTTGAACGCCGACGCGATCGGCTCGCGCAGCCGTTCAGCTCCGACGATCGCGAGGCGAAGCCTGCTGAACTGCTCGGGCTGGCACTTGCGCACGTAGGCGGCGCAGAAGGTCGGCGTGCTGACGAGCAGTGTTGCGCCGTACTTCGCGGCCATCTCGCCGATGGTCTTGGCGTCGGTCGGGTTGGGATGATACGCAGCGCCGAAACCGACGACCAGCGGCAGCCAGAGCGTGACGGTGTAGCCGAACGAATGAAAGAAGGGCAGCACACCCATGACGATGTCGTCGTCGCCGAGGCGGAACAGCGCGTTCGCCGAGTCGATGTTCGAGAGCACGTTGTGGTGCGTCAACATGACACCCTTCGGAACGCCGGTGCTCCCGCTCGAGAAGATCACCGTCGCCAGGGTGTCTGGGCCGGCCGGTGTCAGGAAGAATCTGGCGATGAGTGACGCGGGCAGCAGCCGCGCGGCGACCAGCGTCGAGATCTGCGAGAGCCTGGACGTCTCCTTCATGACGTCTTCGAGGAAGACCATCCCGGTCGTCTGTGGAATGCCCGCCTTCGACAGGAACGCCCGTGAGGTGAAGACGGTCGCGATGCCGCAGCGGTCGACCGCCGCGGCCATGGCATCGCGGCCCGCGGTGAAGTTCAGGTTCACGGGGGTGCGGCCGGCGATGGAGGCCGCGATGTTCGCCAGCGCGCCTCCGACGGAGGCCGGCAGGAGAAGGCCGACCGATGATCCGGCCGGGACGCGTTGGCGAATCGCGCGGGCGAGGAGGAGGCTGCCGACCAGCGCCCGGCCGAACGTCAGCTCGCGGCCGGTCGAATCGGCCATGCAGAGCGACGACCACCGCCGCTTGGCGGACGTGACGAAACGGGTCGCCAGGGTGTCCAAGGGAGAAGTTATAACTCAGAACTGAGAACTTCGAACTTCTAACTTCTCCCTTCAAACTTCTCACTTCACCAGTGCGTATTCCAGCCGGCGAGCTGCAGCTCCCGGAGCTGGTCGCCGGCATGCGACAGGGCCGCCTCGCGCGTCGGCCAGCGGCGCGCCGAGATCATGCTGTTGTCGCGAAAGAACTGCAGCTCGACTTCCGTCGAATCGGAACACTCGGCGAGCCGGGCATCGAGCCAGGTGCTGTTCTTTCGCACCCGCCACACCCGGACGACGTCGCTCATTGCCGCACTGCTGATCCTGCCGTCGCAACCGGGCCGCCGCCAGAGGCGACGGCGGACGCCGCGCTCGTGGCCGACGGTCCCGCTTCCTGGAGCGCCTCGAAATCGACCAGCGAAAGGTCGTAGGCGAGCACCGCGCTGAGCTCGTTGCTCCTGGCCTGCGCGAGATCGCGCTGTGCCTGGATGGTCAGGAAGCTGGTCGACATGCCGACCTCGAAGCGCTTGCGCTCGGCGTCCAGCCGCTGTTCGGCCAGTTCGCGCGCCGACCGCGTCGTATCGATCCGCTTCGCGTTCATCTCGATTTTCCAGGCCGCGTCCCGCACCTGCTGCACGGCCCGGGCTTCCGCGCCTTTCAGCCGCTGTTCGGCCTGGGAGTGCTCGAGCTGAGACCGCGCGTAGTTGGCCTGCTCGACGCTGTTGCCGATCGGGTACGACACGCTGACGCCGACGCCCCACGTCGGGTAGTCGTGCGCGAACAATTGGCCGAGCACGTCGCCGATTGGCGTGATGGGTCCCGGGCCGACGATGTTGCCGGGAAAGCCGCCGGTGCGCTCGATCTGCGTGCCGCCGAGGCCGCTTGCCTGGTAGCTTGCGTTCACGCGGACGTCGGGCATGCGTTGATTGTTCGTGTATTTGACGTTCGTCTGCGCGTTCTCGATGTCCTTGCGAGCCCGCAAGAGGTCGGCGCGCGCCGACAGCGTATGCGTCACCGCGCCCTCCAGGTCGATGGCTGCCGTGGCGATAGGCGGCGTGTCGATCGCGTCGATGCTGACATTCCAGTTGTCGCGGTTCGAGGTATCGAAGATCAGCAGGCGGAGACGGTCCTCGGCTTCCTTGACCGATGTCTCCGCGATGATCAGCTGTTCCTGGTCCGCGGCGACTTCCGCCTGCGCCGACACGAGGTCGAGCGGCGGCGATGTGCCGACGTCCACCTTCGCCTTGTTGACGCGCACGAGCTCTTCCGCGAGTTCCAGCGTCGACCGGCGCGCCTCCACGGTCGCCCTTGCGGTCACGAGGTTCCAATACGCGGACTTCACGTTGGCGGTCGTGTGGACGAGGCTTTCACGCAGGCGCGTGTCGGCGATGTCTCTGTTCGTCCGGCTCGTCGCCAGCTGCTGCCGGTTGTTGTCGATGAGAAGGTCCCGGATGACCGGCTGCGAGATACCGACGGACAGGCCGGACTGCACGAGCGGGTTGTAGCTGTTCAGGATGCTGTTGCTGTTGGTGTGGGTCACGGTCCAACCCAGGTTGTAGGTCGTCCCGTACCGCGGCAGTTTCTGGCTCAGACCCGCGTTCGAGCTGACGACATCGTTCTGCTGCGCCACCGGCGTCAGGAAGTTCGAAGGTGGCAGCAGCTGGTTGTTGGCGTTGACGCCGGTATTGAACGTCGGTTTGAACACGTTGGCCGCTGCCGCCACGCGCGTGTCGCTGATCTGCGGATCCAGGCGGTCTGCCGCCAGGTCCACGTTGTGGTCGAGCGCCATCTTCACGGCCTCATCGACCGTGAGCCTGAGCGTGGCCGGCGTTTGCGCCGCGGTCTGGGCGTGCGCGGAAGCCGCGAGGCCGAACGCCAGCAGCGCGACGAGCGCCGTGCGCCCCATCGCCGCACTCGAGGAGGCGGCAGCGCTCGGAACCGCCGGTGCGAATGCCCCCGGCTCGCGTGCGCCTTCAACCGGATCGTTCTTTCGCCGGCCGAAGATTCGGATCTTCGACGCATCGTCGAACAGCGAGTAGGCGACCGGCGTGACGACGAGTGTCAGCAGCAGCGCGAGCGACTGACCGCCGAAGATCACGTAGCCGATGGCGTGATTGGTGCCGGAGCCGATCCCGCGAGACACGATGAGCGGGATCATGCCGGCGACGAAAGCGAACGTCGTCATGAGAATTGGTCGCAACCGATCGCGGCTGGCCTGGACGATCGCGTCGTGCGTGGACATTCCGGTCTCCTTGAGCTGGTTCGCGTGGTCGATCTGCAGAATCGAGTTCTTCTTGACGACGCCGAACAGCACCAGGAGGCCAAGGGCCGAGAAGATGTTCAGCGACTGCCGGAAGACGATGATCGACAGCAGCGCGAAAGGCAGTGTCAACGGCAGCGACAGCAGGATCGTGATCGGGTGCAGCCACGACTCGAACTGTGCCGCCAGAATGAGATACATGAAGACGAGCGAGAGGACGAAGGCGGTTACGAAGTTCTGCGCGGCGCGCCCGAGTTCGCGCGAGCGGCCGGCGAGGACGCCGTGGTATTCGCCTCCGGAGTTGAGCTTGTTGAACTCGGCGAGCATGGCGTTCTGAACGGCCGCCTGCGATGCCGTCGGAAGCAGGTTGCAGATACACGGTCACCTGGCGCTGTCTGGCCTGGCGGTTGATGTCGGTCGGCGACGAGCCGGGCTCGAAGTCGGCGACGTTCTCGAGCGAGACGCTTCCCAGCTTCGACGACGGGACGGTGAGCGCCGCGATGGCGTCCTGCGTCGACCGGTTCTCGGCCTTCGCGCGCAGGTGCACTTCGTACTGCTCTCCGGCGTCGTTGAAGGTCGTGACCTGATCGCCGCCGACGAGCAGCCGCAGCGCCTCGGCCGCGTCGCTGATCTGGACGCCGAGGTCCGCGGCCTTGGGACGATCCACGTGGATCGACAGCTCGGGCTTGCCGGTGTTCAGCGACGTATCGATGTCGACGACTCCGGGAATGCCTTTCACTCTGTCGACGAGCTGCTTGCCGAGGACCTCGAGCTTCTTGAGATCGGGACCGTTGATCACGAACTGGATCGCGGCGTTCTGCGCGCCGCCGCCGCCGATGACAGCGACCTCCTGCACCGAGGTGCGGATGTCCGCCGGGAACTTCGGCAGGATCTGCTTGCGGATCACGTCCATGACGACGAACTGATCGCGGCTGCGCGCCTCGATCGGCTTGAGCCGCACGTAGATGGTGCCGAGGTTCCGCGTTTTCGCCGGGTCTCCGGCGATCGTCACCAGCGTGTAGTCCACTTCGGGCAATTGCGCGCGCATCGCAGAGGCCACCCGATTGGTCAGGACTTCGGTCGCCTCGAGACTGGTGCCTTCCGGCGCGCGCAGGTTGACTTCGAATTCCGATGCGTCGTCCTGCGGCATGAAGTTCTTGTTGGCCATCATGAAGAGCGGGACGCTCGACAACAGCACCAGCACCGCAACCCCGGACACGATGACGCGATGGGCCATGGCCCACTCGAGCATCCGCGTGTAGAACAGGTCGATCGCGTGGAAGATCTTCGAGTCCTTTGACGCGTGCTCGTCTGTTCCGTGCTTCTTCACCTTCAGCCAGCGGGCCGAGAGCATGGGCGTCAACGTGAAGCTGACCAGCAGCGACACCATGATCGCGAACGCCATCGTGAGGCCGAAGCTCTTCATGAAGCGCCCGACGATGCCGCCCATGAATCCGACGGGCACGAAAATGGCCACGAGCGACAGCGTGGTCGCGAGCACCGCCAGGCCGATTTCCTGCGTCGCATCGACCGCGGCCTGCAGCTGGTTTTCGTGCTTCTCCTCGATGAAGCGGTAGATGTTCTCCAGCACCACGATCGCGTCGTCGATGACGATACCGACCGAGAGCGTGAGCGCGAGCATCGTCATCAGGTTGAGGGTGAAGCCCATGTACCAGAGGAGACCGAACGTCGCGACGATTGAGGTCGGGATGGCGATCGCGGCGATGATCGTCGAGCGCACGTTCGTCAGGAACAGCAGCACGACGATGGCGGCGAGGATGGACCCGACAATCAGGTGTTCCTCGACGTTGTGGATCGACGCTTCGATGAAGTCGGACGAATCGCGGACCACGCGAATCGTGTATCCCGGCGGCAGAGCCGCCTTCAGCTCGCCAATCCGCTCCTTGACGGCGTTGACGACTTCGACGGTGTTCGTCCCTGACTGCCGGCGAACCTGCAGGAGCACCGTGCTGGCGCCGTCGACGTTGGCCACGGTCTCGGGATCGGCTTCACCGTCCTCGACGCGCGCCACCTCGCTGATGCGGACGGGATGCCCCATCTTCTCGCGGACGACGATGTCGTTGAATTCGGCGACGGTCTGGACGCGGCCTCGAGTCCGCAGCGTGACCGACTGGGGGCCCTGATCGACGCGGCCGCCGGGGATTTCGATGTTCTGTGCCTGCAGCGCGCGCGAGACGTCGGTCACCGTCAGGTTGTAGCTGCGCAGGCGGTCGGCGTCGAGCCACACGTTGATCTGCCGCTGGCGGCCGCCGAGGATGACCACCTGGCCCACGCCGCTGACGCTTTCGATCTTCCGGCGCAGCACCTTGTCGGCGTACTCGGTGATGTCCTTCACCGGCTGGCTCTTCGCGCTGAGCGCGAGGCTGAGGACCGGCGCCGCATCGGGGTCCATCTTCTCGACCCGCGGCTGCTGAATGGTCTTGGGCAGCAGGGGCAGCACGCTGTTCACCTTGTCGCGCACTTCCTGAGCGGCGGTGTCGGTGTCCTTGTCGAGCAGGAAGGAGATGATGACCTGCGAGATCCCCTCGGAGGAGATCGAGCGGAGGTCGTCGATGCCGCTGATGGTGTTGACGCCCTCCTCGATTTTGTCGGTGACCTCGGTTTCGATCTGCTCCGGCGCGGCGCCGGGCTGGACGGTCGTCACCGTAATCGTGGGGAAGTCGACCTTCGGAAACCGATCGACGCCCAGCCGGGTGAACGAAAAGGCGCCGATGACGGTCAGCGACAGGATGAGGACGCTCGCGAAGACCGGACGTTTAACGCACAGCGCAGCTAGCCATTGCATGATCAGCTCACCTTGATTCCATCGGCGAGCTGTCCGACGTTCTTCGTCGCGACGCGTTCGCCCGCCTTCAAGCCCTTGGTAATTTCGACCAGGTCATCGACCGTTGCACCCGTGGTGACGATCCGTTCCTCGACGTGATCGCCTGACACGACATACACGCGGCTGGTGCCGGAGAGGGTGGTCACGCTCGTTGCCGGAATCAGAACGCCGGGTGTTCGTCCCGGCTGCTCGATGCGCGCCGTCGCGAAGAGTCCGGGCTTGAGCACGCCATCGGCGTTCGGAACGGTCGCCTCTACCGTCAGCGCGCGCTGGTCGGCCTGGAGCGCCGGCGAGACGTACTTGACCCTGCCCTCGAACCGCCTTCCCGGATACGCGTCCACCTCGAAGGTGACCGGCTGGCCGGGCGCCATCGACGACACCGCTTGCTCGGGAACGGTCAGCTGCACGCGGAGCGGGTTGACGCGGACGATGGTCGCCACCTTCATGCCCTTCGTCACGTAGTCGCCCGAGGTGACGAGCCGCTGCGCCACGACGCCGGTGAACGGCGCGCGAACGGAGGTGTCGCTGAACGCCTTTCGTGCAAGCGCGACGCGGGCGCGCGCTGCCTGGAGCATCTGGTACTGCTGCGCGGCGCCGTTCTTTGCGGCTTCGTACTGCTGGCGCGCCGCTTCGGCCTGGGTTCTGCGCTGGTCGTACTCGGATTGCGAGACGACGCGCTGATCGAGGAGCGACTTGATGCGCGCGAATTCCGCCTGCGCGAGATCCGCGCCGGCCTTCGCGTTTTGCACCTCCGGCACCGCGTTCACGTCCATCTCGCCGCCGCCGGTGATGCCGAGCCGCGCCTCGAGTTGTGCCGCGTTGGCCTGTGCTTCCTTCAACTGCGCGTCGGTCTCGGTCGATGAGATCCGGATGAGCTCGGATCCCTCCGACACCGCCGATCCGCGCTCGATATTCGCGGAGACGACGCGTCCGGCGGTCTCTGCCGCGACGTCGGCTTGCTCCTCGGCCATCAGCGATCCGGTCGCCCGAATGAATCGCGCGATGGGCCGCTCGACGGCGGCCACCGCCGACACCGACACGACGGGCGCCGATGAGTTCTGTTCCCTGGCCTTGGCGTCGCCGGAACTGCAGGCGCTCGTGACGAGCGCTGCGGACGCGAGCAGCGCGATGGTGAACGAATAGGTCTTTCCGCGATTCATGAACAACTCCTCGGAGTTACGAAGCCTGGGCATCGGCGATCGGTGCGATTTCAAGAGGACAGTCGAGGTGGCCGGATGACTTGAGCGCGACTCCTGAACGCAAACCTGCCAGCGTGAGATTCAGCATGTCGGCCGCGAGCAGGTCGGGGTCTTCTCCCGGACCGAGCCGGTCCGACAGGCGCAGGACCGCCACGCCGATCACGCCGGCCATCAGCGCGCGCATGGCGACCGCCGTGTCGATCGCCTGCGGCAGCTGGCCGGCATCGACGCTCGCCTGGAGTTCCGCGATGATGTGCTGCTTGCGATCGCGTGCGAAGGCAAAGCGTTCGTACTCGCGGCTGATGCGGGGCACCGAGCGATCGATGAAGATCAGCGCGAAGTATTGCGGTTGTTCCCGGCTGAACTCGTACAGACGCCAGAACATGGCGCGCACCCGGTCGAGCGGTGCGGCGTCGCTCAGATTCGGATCCTGCCGAACCGCGGAAGGATCGCCAAGCAGTCGGAGTCCTTCCTCCGCGAGCGCGAAGAAGATGTCGTCCTTGCTGGGAAAGTAACCGTAGATGGCGGCGGGGCTGTACTCGATACGCTCGGCGATCTTGCGGATGGAGACGTTCTGGAAGCCTTCCGCGACGAACAACTCGCGGGCGGCGTCCAGAATCGAGCGATGGACTGCCTCCCGGTCGCGTTCCTGTCTCTCTTTAATACCCATGTGGTTGAGCCTGCTGAGCTTACTGGCTCGACTGTCTTCCTGGTCGAGCCTTGGTCACTGGTGATTAGCTGAACGGTGTTCACCAGTTTAACATCGTTAGACGTATGACCGTCTCCAGACGTTTCATCGTTCGCTAAATGGTTGAATAGTTGAGGGTTGCCTGCGTGGGCCGGTGGAAACCCGATTCAGGCACCGGACCTCAGAAAAAGGGACCTCTGAGCGGACCTCTGAGACGGGACCTCTGAGACGGACTCAGAGCTCCGATACGGACGGGCGCGTAGCGACGAGCAGGGCAGCTAGACCGATGAGATAGGTGCTGGCGGCGGTCATCAGGGTCACCCGGAAACCCCAGTTCATGGCGATGAAGATGGCGAGCGTGGCGCCGAGGACCGAGAGCGCGCCGTTGATTCCCCACGCCCAGGGCAGCATCTGAGGCGACTTCAAGCTCAGCATTCGAAGACCGGTCGGCATCGGAATTCCCAGCGCCACGCCGATGGGGACCAGCATCACGACCGCGACCACCATCCGAGCGGCGCGCTGATACGGGATAGCCCAGTTGACGATCGGCGGGGCGATCACGATGAACGCCAGCGCAATCAACGCAACGATCAGGATGGCCTGTGCGCCGCTGCGTCGCAGCGAAACCCCGTCCAACCGGCGACTCCATCCGGCTCCCAACCCGGTGCCCAGCAAAAGGGAGAAGAGCGTGACGGTCAATGAATAGACCGGGTGTCCGAGCAGCAGCACGAAGTTCTGGAGCACCGACACCTCGATCAGCATGAACCCGGCCCCGAGCGCGCCGAAATACACCAGCCACGCCAGCCAGCCGCGCGGACGCGCTTGACCGCGACCCGCGACGATCAGCGGACCGACGACGAAGAGCGCCACCAGGGCGGCGGAGATCCCGAGCAGGGTCATCAAGGCGCTGAGACCGTTTCCAAACAACATCTTCTGACCGAACGCGACGTCGAACTGATCCTGGATCTTCGTGGTGTGAAAAAAGAAGGGGCGGTCGTCGGTCGTCGGCCGGATGTCGGCAGGGTAGGACGCGTAGAACTGCTCGCGGTCGGCCGCCGTGATCAGACGCGCATAGTCACCGGTTGCCGCGCCCTCCACCAATACATCCTCAGCCGGTTTCGTCGTCTGACGGCGTATCGGACGAGCGGCCGTACGTCGGCTCCGTTGACGGCGTGTAGAGCACTTCGAAATCGAGCCGGTCGGCAATGGCGCGCAGACGCGCGGTCTCCTCCGCCGTGAACGGCTTCTTCTTCAGCAGGAACGTCGCGACGTTTTCGTGGCGAACGACGGCGAGCCGATCGGCGGCAGACCAGCCGCGCCGCGCGCACGCCTCCTGCGCGAGCGACACCAATCGCAGGCCGTCCGCCACCCAGCGCGTGATGGTCAGCACCCCATCGTCAGACAGGTGATCGAGATAGTCGCTGAACGCGTCGACCGTGTAGAGCGTGTTCTCGGTGAGCGTGTAGGCTCCCGCCGCGGTCGCGGCCCAGGTGTCCACCAGCGACGCCTGGATCACGTCGTATTTGTCCGGCGTCCGCCGCACGAAACTTCGCCCGTCGTCGACCGCGATGCGGACGCGCGGATTCGTATAGATGCCGCCGGAGAACTCCCGGAACCGGTCGCGCATCACTTCGTCCGCGATGATCGGGTTGATCTCGACGCCGTCCACGCGCGACGCGCCGAAGACCAGTGCCGACGCGAGGTCCCTTCCGCCGCCGGGCCCGATGACCAGGGCGGTGAACCCAGCAGGGGCTGGGGGCTGGGGACTGGGGCTGAGCTTCGAACCCCGAGCCTCGAGCGTTAGCCCTGCTGTTCCTTCAACTGATACGCCAGCGCCGTGAGCTCGTACCTCAGGTACTGCGCGTTGGACAAGGAGGGATCGAGGCGCAGGATCGGCGTCGATGCCGCCGAATCGATATCCATGAACCGGGTCTCGGGCAGCGGGCCCTTGTAGGTGTAGCTGAGCGACCAGTCGCCGTGCTTCCGCTCGTACACGCCGATTCGCGAGAACGAGTTCCACTTGCTGAAGAGAATGCGGTCACCCTGGTGTCCCTTGGTGTCGACGACGTCGAAGCCGGCGCGGCCCGACATCTGTCCGGCGACCGGCACGAGCAGGACCACGCTTCCAATGACGGTGATCAGGCCGCGGCGCGCGGGCGAAGCGAAGAGGACGGCCGCCGCAATCGACAGCGCCGCGGCGGCCAGGACGACGCCGGGCGCACCGAGACGATCGAGCAGCGGAATCAGAATCAGGCAGCCGCCGGCCGCGCCGATCAGGTCGGCCGCGTACACGGCGTTCACCTTTGACGACAAGCGCGAGATCGCAAGCGTGACGACAAGGCCGCCGGCAAAGAAGGGCAGCGCCGCGAGCGCGTAGATCGTCAGCATCAATCTCAAGTTCTGCGGCGAGAAGCTCATGCCGACCCGCAGCCGAACCAGCCAGAAGAGCGCGACGATCGTGCAGACCGCGTAGATGAGCGACTGGACGGCCATCAGATCGTCGGTTGCATACCGCTCCAGGCGACGGCGCATCACGTAGGCGAACACGCCGCTCGCGCTGACGCCGAAGAGCGCGATCGAGATCGCCAGGAATGCGAAGTGGTAGTACATGACGACCGAGAAGATGCGCGTGAGCGCCAGTTCGGTCATCAACAGCGTGGCCGAGACGAGCGCCACGCCGGCGAGGTGCCGCCGGGACGGGGAAGTCATGCGAGAGTGTACCATTCAGCGTGCACGAGGGCCGCTGGCGCTCCGTCTCATCCTTGTTACGCGACGCGTTCATCGCGTCGGCCGTTGTCTGGGCCGCGCTCATCGTGGCGGCGCCGTATCTTGCCAGCCGCGCGCACACGTCGACGTCCGCAAGCGTGCTGATCCTCGGTGTCTACGGCCTCGGCAGCCTCATCTGCCACCAGTTGCCGGAGCGCTCCTATCATCTCTGGGCCGCGCAGATGCCGGTCTGCGCGCGCTGCGCCGGGATCTACTTCGGCGCGGCGTGCGGGGCGCTGGCGTCGACGTCTGTCCGCGCCATCGGTTCCTGGAAGAGTCGCGCCGCGACGGATCCTGGAGCGGTTCGACCAGAGGCGAGAAGCCTGGACGATCGATCAAATCAACAAGCACGTGCCGGATCGCTGCGAAACGCTCGCGTGCTGCTCGGCATCGCGGCCGCTCCCACTGTGGTCACGCTCCTCTATGAATGGTCGACCGGCGATATGCCGTCGCACGCGGTGCGCGCCGCTGCCGGCGTTCCCATCGGCCTTGTCGTGGCGTGGCTGGTCGTGGCAGCCGCAGATAATCAGGTAAACTAACGCCCGTGCGTGCTACTGCTGCCGAAGAGACGCAATCGGGGACGCTCGTGTTGTTGTGTCTGGCGTCCTGGATCATCCCCGGAGCGGGCCACTTGTGGCTCGGTCGCCGCTCGAAGGGACTCATCTTTCTCGTGTCGCTGCCGCTCATGTTCGCCATCGGCGTGGCGATTCGCGGCCGCCTGTTTCCGTTTGAGTTGTCGGATCCGCTCGTCGGCCTCGCGGCCCTGGCCGATCTCGGGATCGGCGCCGCGTATTTCATTGCCAGCTCGCTCGGGTATGGCGGCGGCGACGTTCGGGCCGTGACCTACGAGTACGGGAACGCGTTCCTGATCGTCGCCGGACTCCTGAACATGCTCGTCGTCATCGACGCCTACGACGTCGCCATGGGGAGGAAGTAGTGCAAAGCCACCTGCTCCTGATGGTGATTTTCGCCTTCTTCGTCTCGCTCGTGTTTGCGGTGATCGCCAGGGACGATGCCCGCGAGCAGCTGCGCTTCGGCGCGCTGATGTTTGGCGGCTTTCTCGCCTCCGCGGTGGTGCTCGGCTGGCTGATGTACCCGTTCCCACTCTGATGGCCTTCGACACTCTTCTGCTCGATCGCGACGAGGCGACGGCGATCATCACGATCAACCGCCCGAAGGTTCTCAACGCGTTGAACACACAGACGCTGGACGAGCTGCGTCGAGCGATTCTCGATCTCAAGCAGGACGAAAGCGTCCGCGTCGTCATCGT
Organism: uncultured Acidobacteriota bacterium; assembly: GCA_963794305.1. Lineage (GTDB taxonomy): Bacteria > Acidobacteriota > Vicinamibacteria > Vicinamibacterales > CAVVIG01 > CAVQFC01. The sequence goes on from CAWCDQ010000045.1 coordinate 154,874, forward strand.
GACCGGCGCCGGCGACAAGGCGTTCGTGGCCGGAGCGGACATCAACGAGCTGGCGGTCCAGACGCCGACCGGCGGTCGTGAGCACGCGCTGGCCGGCCAGCACGTCTTCGATCTCGTCGAAAACATGGGCAAGCCGGTCATCGCGGCAATCAACGGCTACGCCCTCGGCGGAGGCTGCGAGCTGGCGATGGCGTGCACGCTGCGGCTCGCGGCCGAGACCGCGAAGCTCGGTCAACCGGAGATCTCGCTCGGCCTCATTCCCGGCTACGCCGGCACTCAGCGCCTGCGCCGGCTGGTGGGGACGGGCAAAGCCATGGAGATGATCCTGACCGGGGCGCCAGTCGCGGCCGACGAGGCGCAGCGAATCGGCCTCGTCAACCGGGTCGTCCCGGCGGCCGACCTGCTGTCCGAGGCGAGGAAACTGGCTGCGCAACTGGCCAGGAACGCGCCGATTGCGATGCGCTACATCGTCAATGCCGTGAACCGGGGATCGGACATGTCCGTTCGCGGATGCGTGCCAGGTACGAGGCGACGCTGTTCGGGCTCGTGGCGTCCACCGAAGATATGAAGGAGGGCACCTCGGCCTTCCTCGAAAAACGCAAAGCCACGTTTAAGGGAAAATGACGTAGGGGCCGACCCATGTGTCGGCCCGGGCGGACAAGCGGGTCCGCCCCTACGCAGGATCATGCAGACGATACAGGGGTCAGGACGCGCGGCGGGCTTCCGGTTTGCGGTCGTGGTGTCGAAGTACAACGACTTCATCACCGATCGTTTGCAGGCTGGCGCGCTCTCCGCGCTGGCCGCGGCCGGCGTCGCGCGCGAGCGACGTCACGCTGATTCGTGTGCCGGGCGCCTTCGAGATTCCGCTGGCGGCGCTGCACGCCGCCGAGAGCGGGAGATTCGACGCGATCGTCTGCCTCGGGTTGCCTTATCCGCGGTGAGACGGCGCACTTCGAGTACATCTCGTCGGCCGTGTCGCATGGCCTCACCGAAGGCGCCGCCGCAACCGGAGTGCCGATGTCGTTCGGCGTGTTGACGACGAACTCGATCGAAGAAGCGCTGGCGCGAGCGGCCGAAGGTACCGGGAACAAGGGCCACGAAGCCGCGGTCGCGGCGATTGAGATGGCGGAGGTTGTCGCGCAGCTGACGCGTCAGACGACGCCGAGGACCTAGCCGGGTGGCACGGTCGCGAAAGGACCCACGCCATCGGGCCCGCGAGGCGGCGCTGCAGATTCTCTACCAGTGGGAAATCGGCAAGCGCGACATCGACAAGTCGTCGACGACCTTCTTCGAACTGCAGTGGCCGAACGTCGACCCGCCGCCAGACGACCTGCGCCTCTTCGCGACGACGCTCGCCCGCGACACCACCGAGCGGCTTGGCGAGATCGATCCCCTGATCGCCGATACCGCGGAGCGGTGGCGCCCCGAGCGGATGGCCATCCTGGACAGGTTGATCCTTCGCATGGCCGTTTGCGAGATGCTGCGCGACGCGTCGACGCCGCCGGCGGTCGTCATCAACGAAGCCCTCGAGCTGGCGCGCACGTTCACGACCGAAGAGTCGGTCAAGTTCATTAACGGTATGCTGGATGCCATCAGGAAAAAGATCGAGACAAGGACACAGAGAAAACAAAGGGCACAAAAGCGTGACAGCGCTCGTCACACCATTGTGTCCTCGGTTGACCTTTGTGCCCTTGAGACGTTTCTATGAGCTCCCACGACGAACAAGTCCAGCAACGCCAATCCAACCTTGCCGAGCTCGGCAAGCTGGGCGTGGAGATCTACCCGCGCACCTTTGCGAGGCAGCACACCATCTCGGCGCTGGTCGATGGCTACGGGACCCGGACGCACGACGAGCTCGAGGCCGACCACGTCACGACGGCGACCAGCGGCCGCATCCTCGCCATCCGCGCCTTCGGCAAGGCCAATTTCCTCGTCCTGTCCGACGGCCACGCGAAGATCCAGGCCTACATCCGGCAGGACGCGCTGCCCGAGCTCGATTTCAAGATCTACAAGCTGCTCGATTTCGGCGACTGGGTCGGCGTCGAGGGACGCCTGTTCCGCACCAAGACCAACGAGCTGACGATCTGGGCCTCGCGGCTGCACTTTCTCTCGAAGTGTCTGGTGCCGCTGCCGGAGAAATGGCACGGCCTGACGGACGTCGAGATCCGCTACCGCCAGCGCTATCTCGATCTCATCGTCAACCCCGACTCGCGGCGCGTGTTCGAGACGCGGAGCCGCATCGTCGCCGCTATCCGGGAGTTCATGACGGCGCGCGGGTATCTCGAGGTTGAGACGCCGATGATGCAGCCGATCGCCGGGGGAGCGATTGCAAGGCCGTTCGTCACGCATCACAACACGCTCGACATGGCGTTGTACCTCCGGATCGCGCCAGAGCTCTACTTGAAGCGGCTCGTCGTCGGCGGTCTCGAGAGGGTGTTCGAGATCAACCGCAATTTCCGGAACGAGGGGATCTCCACGCAGCACAACCCCGAGTTCACGATGATGGAGTTCTACGAGGCGTACGCCGACTACCAGTCGCTGATGCGGATGACCGAAGAGATGATCTCGACGGTCGCCGAGCGGGTGCTCGGCACCGACCAGATCACCTTCGGGGACCATCAGATTTCGCTGAAGGCGCCGTTCGTCCGCCTTTCGCTTCGCGAGGCGGCGCGCGAGGCCGCGTCGCGAAAGGTGTCGCGCGAGGTGACCGATGCCGATCTGCGCGATCGCGATCGCGTGGCGGCGCTCGCCGCCGAGATCGGGCTGGAAGTCGATCCCGGCTATGGCGCCGGCAAGATCGCGACCGAAATCTTCGAGCGGCTCTGCGAAGACCGGCTGATTCAACCGACGTTCGTGTACGACTTCCCGACCGAGGTCTCGCCGCTTTCCAAGCAGAAGCCCGACGATCCGGACACGGTGGAGCGATTCGAGCTTTACATCGGCGGCTTCGAAGTGGCCAACGCCTTCAGCGAGCTCAACGATCCGGTGGAGCAACGCCGGCGATTCGAGGGGCAGCTCGCCAATCGTGCGAGCGGCGACCTCGAGGCGCACGCCATGGACGAGGATTACATCCGCGCGCTCGAATACGGCCTTCCGCCGACCGGCGGCGAGGGTGTCGGCATCGATCGACTGGTGATGCTGCTGACCAACAGCCTCTCGATTCGCGATGTGATTCTGTTTCCGCTGATGCGGGCGAGAGAGTAGGGGCGGACCCATGTGTCCGCCCATCATCGACGGCGCCGCTCGGGCCGACACGCGGGTCGGCCCCTACGTGGACTAGCCTCTATGGATCTTCCCTTCGAACTCCACATCGCGCTGCGGTACCTGCTGGCGAAGCGCAAGCAGGCGTTCATCTCGGTCATCTCGTTCATCTCGACGCTCGGCGTCACGGTCGGTGTGATGGCGCTGGTCATCGCGCTGGCGCTGATGACCGGGCTCCAGCAGGAGCTCCGCGATCGCATCGTCGGATCGAACCCGCACATCTACGTCTGGAATACGAGAGGAATCAGCGACTACCGTACGGAGGCCGAGAAGCTGCGGACGGTTCCACACATCCTGGGTGCCGCGCCCGCCATTCTCGGTCAGGGGCTGCTCGCGGCGAGCGAGACGCAGCCCGTTCAGATCAAGGGCATCGATCCTGGTACTCGAGCAGCAGGTGACCAACCTGAAAGGCTCCGTCACCAGCGGCAGCCTCGAGGCGCTGAACACACCGGAGGGCGAGACGCCGGGTATCCTGCTCGGCAAGGATCTCGCCGCGAAGCTCGGCGTGGCGACCGGCGATTCGGTCTCGTTGACGATGGGCGTGACGCTGACGCCGGCGGGTCTGCTGCCGAGAACGCGGCGTCTGCGGGTCGTGGGGCTGTTCAGTCTCGGCCTGTTCGAATTCGACTCGACGTACGGGTTGCTGTCACTCGACGTGGCCAAGCGCCTGCTCGGCAAAGACAAGGTCGATTTGATCCAGCTGCGGGTGGACGACATCTTCGCGGCGCCGCGCATCGCGCAGTCGATTCCCGAGCAGCTCGGGCCCGAGTACGTGACGCAGGACTGGGCCGACATGAACAAGTCGCTCTTCTCCGCGCTGGGCCTGGAGAAGATCGCCATCTCCTTGACCATCGGCTTGATCGTCATGGTCGCCGCGCTCAACATCGTCGCGTCGCTGATCCTGCTGGTGATGGAGAAGCATCGCGACATCGCGATCCTCAAGACCATGGGGGCGAGCGCCCGGAGCGTGACGGCGATCTTCATGATGCAGGGGCTGATCATCGGCCTGGTCGGCACGACCGTCGGCGCCTCTGGCGGATACGCGCTGTCGACGATTCTCACGCGCTACAAGCTGATTCGTGTCCCGGCCGATGTGTACCAGATGTCGTACATGCCGTTCCGCGTGCTCCCGCTCGACTTCGCGATGGTGGTCGCCGGCGCGGTCCTCGTCTGCTTCTTCGCGACAATCTACCCGTCGCGGCAGGCGGCGAAGCTGGATCCGGTGCAGGCGCTGCGATACGAATGACCACGCGACCACGAAACACACGAAAGGAGACCTGGCTGCACGAAATACACGAAAAAGAAATTGATCTTTTCGTGTTTTCGTGCTTCTTTCGTGGTTTCGTGCCGAGAGCGCCAGTGATGCCGTTTCTAGAAGCGCACGGTCTCGTCAAGAGCTACCCGGTCGGCGGCCGTTCGCTGACCGTGCTCCGCGATCTCGATCTGATCGTGAACGCGGGCGAGATGGTGGCGATTGTCGGTGCGTCCGGCGTCGGGAAGAGCACGCTGCTGCACGTGCTGGGCGGCCTCGATCGCGTCGATCAGGGCAGCATCGCCATCGACGGCTCCGAGCTCACGAAGATGCGCGACGCCGACATCGTGGCGTTCCGCAACCGGCAGGTGGGCTTCGTGTTCCAGTTCCACCACCTCCTGCCGGAGTTCAGCGCGCTCGAGAATGCGGAGATGCCGATGCGCATCGCGCGGACGCCGATGGGCGAGGCGCGCGCACGCGCGGGCGCCCTGCTGCAGCGCGTCGGGCTTGGCGAGCGCCTCGATCACCGGCCGGGGATGCTCTCGGGTGGCGAACAGCAGCGCGTCGCCGTGGCCCGAGCCCTTGTGATGCAGCCCGCGATCCTCCTTGCGGACGAGCCAACCGGCGATCTGGACGAACAGACGGCCGACTCGCTTCATGCCCTGCTCCGCGAGATGCATCTGGCCTATGGCTTGACCTCGGTCATTGCCACCCACAACCCGCGGCTCGCCGCGGCCTGCGATCGGACGCTCCGGCTCGAGGGAGGTCAGTTGACCGAGAGCGGGCGGGACCGGCCGCTCGATCCAAGCGTCTGAATGAGTGGGGGAGAACCCTAATACGAGCAGCTAGTTATGAAGAACGGCATTGGTCGAGTCGCCGACTATGCCGTATAATGTATTCGACGTTCCAAAGACCCCAACAGCAGTGTTTTCACGTAGGTACCCCGGATGTTCGAACGGTATACCGAACGGGCCCGACGAGTCCTTTTTTTCGCCCGCTACGAAGCCAGTCAACTGGGCAGCATTTCGATTGAAACCGAGCATCTCCTGCTCGGTCTGATTCGCGAAGGCAAGGGCCTGACGAGCCGGATTTTTGCCCGCTCGCATCTTTCCCTCGAGAACATCCGCAAAGAGATCGAAGGCCGCACGGTATTCCGGGAGAAGGTCTCCACCTCGGTGGAAATTCCGTTCAGCGCGGAAACGAAGCGGGTACTGCAGTTTGCAGCGGAAGAGGCCGATCGGCTGCTGCACAACTACATCGGCACCGAGCATCTCCTGCTCGGTATCCTCCGCGAAGAGCGGTCGGTGGCGGCGTCCATCCTGATGGAAAAAGGGATGCGCCTGAACACCGTTCGCGAGGATATCGTCCAGCTGCTCAACGAAAAGACGACGCTGACTCGTGTGAAAGAGACGCCGCTGCTGGCGGAGTTCAGCCGCGACCTCACCGAGTCGGCGATGAAAAACCAGCTCGATCCCCTTGTCGGGCGCGAGCACGAACTCGAGCGCGTTCAGCAGGTGCTCTGCCGGCGGACGAAGAACAACGCCGTGCTCATCGGCGAGCCCGGCGTCGGCAAAACCGCGATCGTCGAGGGGCTGGCGCAGAAGATCGTCTACGGCGACGTGCCGCACTTTCTGGCGGACAAACGGATTCTCGCCCTGGACATCTCGCTCATCGTCGCCGGCACGAAGTACCGAGGTCAGTTCGAAGAGCGCCTCAAGGCGATCATGAAGGAGCTGACCGACAACCCGAACATCATCGTCTTCATCGACGAGCTGCACACGCTGGTCGGCGCGGGGTCGGCCGAGGGTTCGCTCGACGCCGCGAACATTCTCAAGCCGGCATTGAGCCGCGGCGAGATCCGCTGCATCGGTGCGACGACGCCCGCCGAATATCGCAAGTACATCGAGAAGGATCGTTCGCTCGAGCGCCGCTTCCAGGCGATCAAGGTCGACCCGCCGGGCGAGCGCGAGACGATTGAAATTCTGCTCGGCGTGAAGGATCGCTACGAGAGCTTCCACCACGTGGAGTACACCCGCGAAGCCATCGAGGCCGCGGTGTACCAGTCGAACCGCTACATCACCGATCGCTTCCTGCCGGACAAGGCCATCGATCTCGTCGACGAGGCCGGCGCCCGCGCCAAGCTGCGCGAGGCGGGCTACAGCGAGGAGTTCGGCGAGATCAACAAGAGCATCCGCGTGGCCGTCGAACAGATGGAGAGCGCGGTCAGCCAGAAGGACTTCGAGAAGGCGCAGTTCTATCGCGAACAGGAAGTGACGGCGCGCGAGAACCTGCAGTTCGTCCGCGAGAAGTTCGACGTCAAGTCCTCCGCGCGCAAGGTGATCGTCGGCAAGGCCGAGATCGACGACGTGGTCTCGAAGTGGACCGGCGTCCCGATGGCGTCGATCAACCAGGACGAGAGCGACAAGCTGCTCCGCATGGAAGGCGAGCTGCACCGGCGCGTCATCAGCCAGGAGAAGGCGATCTCGGCGATCTCCCGCGCGATCCGCCGGTCACGTGCCGGCCTGAAGAATCCCGCCCGTCCGGTCGGCAGCTTCGTGTTCCTCGGCCCCACCGGCGTCGGCAAGACGGAGCTGGCGCGGGCGCTGGCGAACTTCCTGTTCGGCAGCGATCACGCGCTGATTCGCTTCGACATGTCCGAGTACATGGAGAAGCACTCGGTCTCGAAGCTGATCGGTTCGCCGCCCGGATACGTCGGCCACGAAGAAGGCGGCCAGCTCACCGAGAAGGTGAAGCGGAACCCGTACTCGGTCGTGCTGCTCGACGAGGTCGAGAAGGCGCACCCCGACATCTTCAACATCCTGCTTCAGGTGTTCGAGGACGGCCATCTCACCGACGGCCTGGGAAACCGCGTCAATTTCAAGAACACGATCATCATCATGACGTCGAACATCGGCGCTCGCTTCATTCAGAAGAAGAGCTCGATGGGATTCCAGTCGTCCGATACGCTCACGATCGACAAGAGCGTCAACGACATGGTCCTCGGCGAAGTGAAGCGGACGTTCAATCCCGAGTTCATCAACCGCATCGACGAGATCATCGTCTTCGAGGCGCTGTCCGACGACGATCTGCGGCGGATCATGGGGCTGCTCGTCACGCAGCTGAACGAGAACCTGGTCGATCGAAAGCTGAGCATCTCGCTCACGACCGAGGTGATCGACTGGATCATCGAAGTCACGTGCAAGGACCGCTCGTACGGTGCGCGCCCGCTGCGGCGCGCGATTCAGCGGTATGTCGAAGATCCGCTCTCTGAGGAGCTCATCCGCGGCCATCTGCGAGGCGGCGAGATCGAGGTATATCTGGACGCCGGCCAGCTCTCGTACCGCCCGGCCGGCGAACTGGAAGCGGGCCGGAAACTGGCCTGACGGCCAGACGGCCCGATCCTCAGTCTAAAATAGCCAAAATGTGTATTTCTTTGCGTCCGCTTGCCGTGGCGGCCCTGGCGCTGAGCGCCGCCGCGCCGGCGGCCGCCCAGGAGCCGGCCGCGGCCCTGCCGCCGGCTAACGTCTGCGGCCAGCAGATTGCCCCGCGCGCCCAGCCGCCCACCGGCCACGCGCCCGTGGTCCTCTTCATCGCGCCGTGCTTCGAATCGCAGGGAAACGCCTCGGTCATCGACGCGCAGACCTACCTGTATTACATCCAGCAGAAGTTCAGCACCCCGTCGCAGAACCAGTGGGTCAACTACGACGACACGAGCGAGAAGACCATCCTGGACGACTTCCACCGCCTGTGGAACACCAATTTTCTGGATAACCTCTGGATCGACGTCAGCGACTACAAGTTCCCCAACGGGACGATCGGCAAGGTCGTCACCTACAACATGGAGGAGCGGCAGCGCGTCAAGATCGTCGACTATGTCGGGTCGAAGAAGATCGAAACCTCGAAGATCGACGAGAAGTTGAAGGACGCGAACGCCCAGATCCGCCTCGACACCTTCATCGACCCGGGCCTCGTGCGCAAGGTCGAGGGGATCGTGCGCGACATGCTCCGCGAAAAGGGCTTCCAGTTCGCCAACGTCACGCACGAAATCCAGGATATTCCGGGCGGCCCGAAGCTGATTCACCTGACCTTCAACATGGACGAGGGTCCCAAGGTCAAGATCCGGAAGATCGAGTTCGTCGGCAACAAGGCGGTCAGCGACAGCACGCTCCGGCGCCAGCTGAAGGAAAACAAGGCGCAGGAGGGGTTCACCGACTTCATTCACTTTCCGACCTGGTTCCTCAGCCTGATCGGCGATCACGGCACCTATCAGGAGCAGAAATTCGACGAGGACGCCGAAAAGGTGGTCGCCTACTATCGCGATCAGGGTTATCTGCGCGCCAACGTCGGCGTCCCCGAGCTCAAGGAGGTCGCCGATTCGTCGGACAAGAAAACGCGCTGGGTGGAGCTCAGGGTTCCCATCACCGAGGGACCGAGGTACAAGGTCGGCAGCCTTCGACGTGGCCGGGAATACGGTCGTGAAGTCCGAGTTCCTGAAGCCGCTCTTCAAGATGCAGCCCGGCGAGTACTACGGCGAGAAGCGGATCCGCAAGGGGCTCGAGAAGGCGCGCGAGATTTACGGCACCGGCGGCTACTACGAGTTCACCGGATTTCCGGACTACAAGTTCCACGACGACCCGAACCCGAACGAGCCCGAGGCGCCCGAGTCGCTCAGGGCGCCCGAACCGCCCAAGGCCAAGGGTGAAGCGCCGATCGTCGACGTCACGATGCGGATGCAGGAAGGGCAGCAGTTCTTCGTCAACCGCATCACGTTCACGGGCAACACGACGACGCGCGACAACGTGATTCGGCGCGAGATGCGGCTGCTCGAGGACGCGCCGTTCAATACCGAGGCGCTGAAATTCAGCGTCAAGCGTTTGAACCAGCTTGGGTACTTCAAAGCGCTCGAGGGCAAACCCGGCGAAGTCGACGTTCAGAAGGTGCCGAACGAGACCAACAAGGTCGACATCAAGCTGAAGCTGGAAGAACAGAACCGCAACCAGCTGACCTTCGGCGCCGGCGTGTCGGAATTCGAGGGCTTCTTCGGGCAGCTGTCGTTCCAGACCGCCAACTTCCTCGGTCGCGGTGAGAGCTTGACGCTCTCGCTGTCGGCCGGATCGCGCGCCCAGAACTACTCGGTGGCGTTCAGCGAGCCGTTCCTGTTCGACCGCAACATCACCGGCGGCGCGAACATCTTCAAGGCCGACGTTCGGTACATCGGCCAGTTCACGCAGAAGTCGTCCGGCGCGGTCCTGACGATGGGCTTCCCGATCAGCGGCTTCTCGCGCATGTTCGTCAACTACAGCTACGAGCGCGTGCGGGTCACCGAGATCGCCGACGTCTACCAGTCGCCCGACGTGCTCGCCCGTAACCCGTTCCTCCGCGACTCGCTGCTGCTTGGCGTGGGCGGCGAGCGCACCATCAGCAAGATCGTTCCGTCGTACGTCTACAACACCGTGGACCAGCCGATCTTCCCGACGAGCGGCAAGCGGTTCACGACGTCAATCGATCTCGCCGGCATCGGTGGAAACACGAATTTCTACAAGCCGATGATCGAGGGCGTCTGGTTCATCAGGCAGGCTTCGCGTCTGACGCTGGGCATGCGGGCGCAGGCCGAGTACATCCATGTGTTCACAGGAGCACGGGAGCTGCCGATCTTCCAGAAGCTGTTCCTCGGCGGCGAGTACAGCGTCCGCGGCTTCGACATCCGGACGATCGGGCCCCAGGATCCTGTCACCGGACTCGTGCTCGGCGGCAACAAGAGCCTGCTGTTCAACGTGGAAGAGCAGATCACGATCGCGGGTCCGGTGCGGCTGATTGCGTTCTTCGATGCCGGCCAGGTCCAGTCTGGCCCCTTGCTGGTGGCCCCACCGGTCTATGTCCCGACGGGTGGAAACCTGGATTGGCACGTTGTCCCGGGCAGCGATTTCAACGGGCGGGACTTCAAGACGTCGACCGGGCTGGAGGTGCGCTTCTTCATGCCGGTGCTGAACGTACCGTTCCGGCTCATCTTTGCCTACAATCCACAGAGGAGCGGGGTGCTCGACAATACCCTGCAGCCGCAGAAGGGCTTCCAATTCCGGTTTGCGGTAGGCTCGACCTTCTAGAAATCTGGTCATCTCGTTATTGGATTATTGGGTCATCTGGTTGCACCAGCCTTTACGAAATAACCAGATAACCAGATGACCAAACAACTAGATCTAATGTAGAATCAACAGCTTCCGACACTTTGAAAGGATTCAGCGTAATGAGAGGTTCTGCTATTGCCGCGTCGGTCGCTTTGTCATTTTTCGCGCTGAGCGCCGCCCCGGTGCTCGCGCAGACGCCGGCCGCGCAGCCGCCGGCGGCGCCGGCCAAGCCGCCGGCAACCACGCAACCCACCACGCCAGCGCTCCCGCCGCAGCCGCCGGCGCCGTTTCCGGCAGGCGCCAAGATCGCGTACTTCAACCCGCAGGCCGTGTTCCAGGCATCGGCCGATGGCCGCGCCGCGGTGACCCGGGTGAACGCGCTGATTCAGAAGAAGCAGACTGAGAATGCCGACAAGGCGAAGCTGCTGCAGGGCAACCAGCAGAAGCTTCAGACCAGCGGCAGCGTGATGAACGAGGCCGCGCGCGTCCAGCTCGAGAAGGAAATCGAGAAGCAGACGAAGGACGCCGAGCGTTTCCAGCAGGACGCGCAGGCCGAGATCAACGAGCTGCAGCAGGAAGTGCAGAACGAGTTCGTGAAGAAGCTGTCGCCGATCGTCGAGGCGCTGGCGGTGGAGAAGGGGCTGCACCTCGTCTTCAACGCGTCGGAATCCGGTATCGCGTGGGCGGCGCCTGGCCTGGATCTCACGCAGGACGTGATCAAGAAGCTCGACGCCCAGTCGAAACCCGCGACGACGCCCAAGCACTAGTCGCCGCGCCCCATTGCTAATTGCAGAATGCAAATTGCTAAATGATTCAGCAATCAGCAATTTGCAATTAGCATTGGTCTGATCGTGTTGAACATTCCCATCCTCCTCGACCGCCTCTGCTACCGGCAGCCGTCATTTCTTGTCGACGCGATTACCGAGCACGATGCGGGACGCCGGCTGGTCGCCGTCAAGAACGTCACGGTCAACGAGGAGTTCTTCCAAGGTCACTTTCCGGGCGCACCGGTGCTGCCGGGCGTCATGATGCTGGAGTCGCTGTCGCAGGTGGCGGCGATGCTGCTCCTGCACCGCGAAGAGGCCCCGCCCAACGCGCGCGTGTACCTGCGCGGCATCAACGACGCCAAGTTCAGACGCCAGGTGTTCCCCGGCGATCAGCTGCGCCTCGAGGTCACACTCGGGCGGCGGCGTACCTCCCTCGCCCGCGCGCAGGCGGCGGCCATCGTCGGCGACCAGGTGGTGGCGGAAGCCGAGCTGCTCCTCGGGCTCGTGGCCGACGAGACACAGATCCACGAGTCGGCCATCGTTCATCCGAGCGCGCAGATTGGACGGGGAACGACGGTCGGCGCCCACGCGATGATCGGTCCGCAGGTGCGGATCGGCGCGAACTGCCGCATCGGCGCCTCCGCCGTGCTGGACGGCCGCACCGAACTGGGTGACGACTGCGAGGTGTATCCGTTCGCCTCGATCGGTCAGATTCCCCAGGATCTCAAGTTCCACGGTGAGGACACACAGCTCACCATCGGCCGCCGGAACATCTTCAGGGAATTCGTCACTGTCCACCGGGGCACCGCGGGCGGCGGCGGCGTCACGCGGATCGGCGATCGGAACGTGTTCATGGCCTACGTGCACGTGGCGCACGACTGTCACGTGGGCGACAGCACCATCTTCGGCAACATGGCGACGCTCGGCGGGCACGTCACCGTCGAGGACTACGCGAACATCAGCGCGGGATCGGGCATTCACCAGTTCTGCCGCGTCGGCCGCCACGCGTTCATCGGCGGCTACTCGGTCGTGACGAAGGATGCCCTGCCGTTTGCGCGCACCGTCGGCAGCCGTCCCGCGCGGATCTACGGCGCGAACACCGTGGGCCTTGTCCGTCGCGGCTTCACCGCGGACGTCATCGCCAAGCTGAAGCGCTCGTTCCGGTACCTCCTGCAATCAAAGCTCAACACCACGCGTGCACTGCAGCAGATCGAGCAGGACAAGTCGCTGGCGTGTCCGGAGGTGCAGTACCTCATCGACTTCATCCGCACATCGCAGCGCGGCGTGATCCTCCGCCGCGCGTCGCGCCGCGCCGAGGAAGTGGTCGCGGACGAATAGCGGCCATGACATGCGTCTAGGCCTCATCGCAGGCAACGGCCGCTTTCCCTTCCTTGTCCTCGATGCGGCGCGCGGCGCCGGCCACGAGGTCACGGTCGTCGCGCTCATGGACGAAACGTTCCCTGAACTGGCCGAACTGGCCGCTCGTCCTCCGGCGGCGGCGTTCCACTGGGTTTCGCTGGGTCAGCTCGGCACGCTGCTGAAGCTGTTCAAGGAGGCCGGTGTCACGCAGGCGGTGATGGCGGGGCAGGTCAAGCACTTCAAGATCTTCGACGTCATGAAGAGCGCCGACGCCGCGCTGCTGCGCGTGCTGTTTCGGCTGCCTGCGAAGAACACCGACGGTCTGATCGGCGGCATCGCCGACGCGATGCGCGACCAGGGGATCGAGCTCTTGAACTCCACGGCCTTTCTCGCGCCGCTGCTGGCAAAAGAGGGCGTGATGACGCGTCGCGCGCCGGACGAAGGCGAACAGGGCGATCTCGCGTTCGGCTACCGGATCGCCGATACCATTGCCGGACTGGATGTCGGCCAGACGATCGCCGTGAAGTCGGCGGCCGTTGTCGCCGTTGAAGCGATGGAGGGGACCGACGCGATTATCGCGCGCGCCGGGCAGCTCGCCGGCGCCGGCGTGCGGATTGTCAAGGTCGCGAAACCGAATCAGGACATGCGGTTCGACGTGCCCGTCGTCGGCGTGTCGACGATCGAAGCGATGAAGGCGGCGGGCGCGACGATCCTGTCGGTGGATGCCGGCAAGACGCTGATGATCGATGGAGATGCGATCGTGAAGGCCGCCGACGAAGCCGGCATCTGCATCGTGGGGCGTGTCGCCAATGACCACGAAACGCACGAAAGCAAGGGCGACACAAACGGCCACGAAACACACGAAAGCCTAAAGATGCGTTCTCTTTTTCGTGTTTTTCGTGCCGGTTTGTGTTTTCGTGGTTTTCGTGGTGTCGCGATGAGCCTCCGCATCGCGGTCATCGGCGTCGGCCATCTCGGCAAGCATCACGCGCGGATTCTGTCGTCGCTGCCGGGTGTCGATCTCGTGGCGGTCGTCGACACGAATCGTTCGCGAGCCGACGAGATTGCCGGCGCGAACGGCACGCGTGCCGCCTACGACTGGCGCGATATCGTCGGACAGGTGGACGCGGTCAGCATCGCGGTTCCCACCGAGGTGCATGCCGAGGTCGCCCTCCCGTTCCTGAAAGCGCGCGTACCGGTGCTGGTGGAGAAGCCCATTGCGCGTTCGGTCTTCGAAGCGGACGGGATGATCGACGCGGCGGCAGATGCCGGAGTCGTGCTGGCGGTCGGCCAGACGGAACGGTTCAACCCGGCGCTGGCGGCCGCGCGTCCGCTGCTCAGCGATCCCCGCTTCATCGAAGTCCATCGCCTCGGGGCCTTTCCCGAGCGGAGCCTCGACATCGATGTCGTCTTCGACCTGATGATTCACGATCTCGACGTCGTTCTCTCGCTGGTCGATTCCGACGTCGAGTCGCTCGAGGCGGTCGGCGTCCCCGTGATCACGAACCGGGTCGACATCGCCAACGCACGGTTGCGATTCGCCAACGGCTGTATCGTCAACCTCACCGCCAGCCGTATCAGTCGCGATCGCGTCCGGAAGATCCGTTTCTTTCAGCCGTCGACCTACGTGTCGATCGACTACGCGACGCAGAAGGTCGAGGTTTATCGGCTGGTGAAAGGCTCCGGGCCCGCTCCCTCGATTGAAGGCGGAGAGATCGCGGTGGCCAGCGAGGAACCGCTCAAGCGCGAGTTGACCGACTTCGTCGACGCGATCGCGCAACGCCGCGCGCCGATCGTCACCGGAGAGGCGGGCCGGCGCGCGCTCGCGCTCGCGCAGGAGATTGTCGATAAGATGGGAGCCGCGACATAACCACGAAAGACACGAAACCGAATCGTCGGCACGAAAAACACGAATAAGAGAGTGATCTTCTTCGTGTGTTTCGATTGTTTCGTGCGTTTCGTGGTGAGAGCTCTTATGTACTCAGACCTCGACGACTTTCTCGCAGACCTCGACAAACGGAAGCTGCTCGCGCGGATTGGCGAGGCGGTCAGCCCCGATCTCGAGATCGCGGCGGTGACCGACCGCGTCTGCAAGACGCCGAACGGCGGGCCGGCGCTGCTCTTCGAAAAACCGACCGGCTACGACGTTCCCGTTGCCAGCAACGTGTACGGATCGAACGAGCGCATGTGCCTCGCGCTCGGCGTGAAGACCCTCGACGATCTCGCGAAGGAAATCGACGAGCTCATGACGCCTCAGATGCCCGCGGGCATCATGGACGCGTTGAAGATGCTGCCGATGGTCGGGCGCCTTCGCGACCTGATGCCGAAAACGGTCAAGGATGCGCCCTGCCAGGAGATCGTCAACCGGAACGGCACGCTCGACTCGCTGCCGATTCTGAAATGCTGGCCCGACGACGGCGGCAGGTACATCACCTTTCCGCTGGTCTTCACGAAAGACCCGGAGACCGGCATGCGCAACATCGGCACGTACCGCATGCAGGTGTACGACGGGCGCACGACCGGCATGCACTGGCAGCGTCATAAGGGGGGCGCGCAGCACCACCGCGTCGCCGAAAAGATGGGGAAGCGGCTCGAAGTAGCCGTTGCGCTGAGCGCCGAGCCCGTGCTGCCGTACTGCGCCACGGCGCCGATGCCCGAGGGGCTCGATGAGCTGCTGCTTGGCGGCTTCCTCTCGAGGAAGCGCATCGAGCTCGTCAAGTGTGTGACGGTCGATTCTCGAGGTTCCGGCCAGCTCGCACATCGTCCTCGAGGGATACGTCGAGCCGGGCGAGCGGCGCCGCGAGGGGCCGTTTGGCGATCACACCGGCCTCTACTCGCAGCCCGACGATTTTCCGGTGTTCCACATCACCTGCATCACGCAGCGAAAGAAGCCGACCTATCTGACCACGGTCGTGGGCATCCCTCCGATGGAGGACTTCTATCTCGGTCTTGCGAGCGAGCGCATCTTCCTGCCGATGATTCGGAAGACGCTGCCGGAGATTCAGGACATGCACTTCCCGGCCGAGGGCATCTTCCACAACCTGGTCCTTGTCTCGATCGACAAGCGCTATCCCGGTCACGCGCGCAAGATCATGAACGCCTTCTGGGGACTTGGTCAGCTGATGTTCTCGAAGACGATCGTCGTCGTCGACAAGGATGTCGACGTCCACGATCTGAGTCAGGTGGCCTGGATCGTGGGCACTCACTACGATCCGTTGCGCGACGTGCAGATGACCAAGGGGCCGGTCGACGATCTTGACGACGCGGCCGACCTGCCGGCGTACGGCGGCAAGATGGGGATCGACGCGACGAAGAAATGGGCGTCGGAAGGCTACACGCGCAACTGGCCGGAGCGCGTCGTGACGACGGAAGCCGCCGGCCGCCGCGCGGCGGAGATTCTCTCGAAGCTGCGTCGCTCGTAGGGGCGAACGGACGTGTCGCGCGGGGCCGACACACGGGTCGGCCCCTACAGCCGCTCGTAGAGGCGGACCCACAGTCGCGCACCGCTGATGGTGACAAGGGCGTGCGCCCGATGTGGGTCGGCAAGTTGACCGGGTGAATACGTTGCGATGTCGCCGACGACGCCCACGCGAGAGCCATACCGTCGATTCATATGCGACCGCACGTCTCGCGCTGAAGTCAGTCCGTGAACCTCGCCCGCGGATTGCACGAGAGGTGACCAGCAGGCATACTCTGACGACATGACTCGCATCAGAATCGCGCTGGTGTTCGCCGGCCTCCTCTCGGGCGCCCTCGTGTTCCACGCGCAGCCGGCGCCGCCACAAGCTGCGTACAAGTTCACAGAAATCGTGCCGGGCGTGTACAGCGCGATCGGGACCGGATCGATGAACGTCGGTTCCAACTCCGCGGTCATCGTGAACAGGGACGAGGTGATGATCGTCGACTCCCACATCTCGCCGGAGTCGGGCCGGGCGATGCTGCAGGAGCTCAAGGCGATTACCGACAAGCCCGTGCGCTTCCTCATCAACACACACTTCCACTACGACCACACCAACGGGAATCAGGCGTTTCCTCCAGGCGTCGACATCATCGGCCACGAGTTCACGCGGCGGAAGCTGACCGGCGATGTGCTGGAAAAGGGCATGTTCGCCGACCTGCTGAAGGGACTGCCCAAACAGCTGGACGACCTGAAGGCCCGCGCCGCCAACGAGGCTGACGCCGCGGCGAAGCAGCGCCTGCAGCAACAGGTCGGCGTGCAGACGGCGTTCGCCGCCAGCCTCAAAGAGCTGAAGGTAACGCCGCCGAACGTGACGCTGGTCGATCGCATGACGCTCTTCCGCGGCGATCGCGAGATTCGACTCCTGTACCTTGGCCACGGCCACACCGGCGGCGACGTCGTCGTGCTACCTGCCGAAGGAGAAGGTGCTCTGCACCGGCGACCTCCTGGTGCACGACGTCGCGAATCTCATCGACGGCTACGTGAACGAGTGGCCCGACGCGCTCGAAAAGCTCAAGCCGATCGACTTCGTCGACGTCATCCCGGGCCACGGCGAGCCGTTCAAGGGCAAGGAGCGCATCGACTGGTTCCAGGCCTACCTCCGGGATTTGTGGAAGCAAGGCAGCGCGCTGCACGAGCAGAAGGTGCCGGCTGCCGATGCGGCGAAGCGCATCGACATGACCGCTCACAAGGCGCACTACCCGGCCATCACCGCGCCGGGCGTGAATCTCCCGGCCGTGACCCGAATGTACGAGGTGATGGAGGGGCGCGCGGACCGGTAGCAAGCTCCTTGCAGGAGATTGGGCATGGCCACCACAACCGCAACCACTCCGTTCGTGATGCGACTCATCGGCGCGCTGGCGCTCGACCCCGTGACGTACGAAGAGGTCGAGGCGGATCGGTCCGCCACCGGCCAGGCTCTCCTGGTCGTCGTCCTATCCAGTGTGGGCGCCGGAATCGGTGCCCGCGGTCTGGGCAGCGGCTCGCTTCCGAGCATGGTGTTCATCAGTGCCCTGTCGCTCCTTGCGTGGGCGTCGTGGGCGCTGCTCACGTATCAAATCGGCGTAAGGATCATGCCGGAATCGGAGACGCGCTCCGATGTCGGGGAGCTGCTCCGGACCATCGGCTTTTCGGCAGCGCCTGGAATGCTCCGGATTTTCGGCGTCGTGCCCGGCGCCGCGATTCCGGCATTCGCGATTACCGCGGTCTGGATGCTTGCGGCGATGATCGTCGCCGTAAGGCAGGCGCTCGATTACAAGAGCACGGCCCGCGCGGCGGCGGTCTGCGGGCTCGGATGGGTCCTGGCGATCGCGATCGCCGTGGGGCTCGGGTTGGTCTTCGGTCCAACCGTGTCATAAACTAAGGACAGATGAAGCGGATTCTTTGGGTCGTTCTTGGGGCAGTCGTTTTCGCGGCCGGGTGCTCGGACCCCGTCGCTCCGACTCTCCCGACGCCGGTTGTGCCGACGATTACCGACACCTTCAGCGACACGCTGCTGGTTGGGGGCGCGAACACCCACCAATTTCTCGTCACGGCCATCGGCGGCGTGACGGTCACGCTGACGTCCGTGCAGCCGGGCGCGGCCGTCGGTCTGGGGATCGGGTTCCCCAATCTGGGAAGCTGCACCGTCCTCGACAGGATCCAGACCGTGGCAGGCGCGACCGCGCAGCTGACGGGCACCGCGAACGCACCCGGCAATCTCTGTGTCGAGATCTTCGACGTCGGGAACCTCGTCGAGCCGGCTGTCTACAGCATCAACGTGCTGCACTCGTGATCTCCGCCGCGGAACTCACCAGTCTCGCGTCCTCGCACGACATCATCAGCATCGGGATGCTCGCCGACGAACTCCGGCGGCAGCGCCACGGCTCCAGGACGACGTTCGTGCGCGTGGCGACGACGCCGGCCAACACCGGCTCGCCCGTGATCCGTCCGCCATCCGCGGGCGAGCTGCGAATCGTCGGCGTGCCGGAAAGCCGTGCGGCGGCAGTGGAGCGCGTGCGTGAAGTCGCCGCTGCGGCGGCGGGTGCGGCCGTCACCGCCTTCTCTCTCGCCGACCTCGAGCTACTGTCCGGCCGCGAAGGCGTCACGCTCCGGGCGTTGCTCGAGGAACTGCGCGCAGCGGGGCTCGAACTCGTCGCCGAAGCGCCGATCGACCGGCTTCAGGATCCGCGGCGCTCGATCGAGGAGGTCAACATCGCCGGCCTCTCGCTCGCCCGGCTGACGGTGGAGAAGATTGCGTCGGCCGATCCGATGCCTTTGCTGAAGGCGGTGGCGGACCTGCAGCGCGCGGTCGCCGTCATCCGCGCGTTCGCGCCGCTCCCGCGCCGCATCAACCCGGCGGCACCCACGACAGGGTTCGAGGACGTGAAGGCCGTCGCCCTGGCGCGCCTGGTCGTCGACAACGTCCCGTCGATCCAGGTGGACTGGTCGCTCTACGGTCCGAAGCTCGCACAGGTCGCGCTCACCATCGGCGCCGACGATGTCGATGGCGTGTCGGCGGAGGACGAAACCGGCGAAGGCCGCCGCCGCGCGCCGCTCGAAGAGATTCGGCGGAACATCGTCGCGGCCGGGCTCGAGCCCGTCGAGCGCAACGGCCGGTTCGAGCTGCGGAGCGCCGGGCACAGAGCATGAGGGAGACGCACGGAGAACATCAGCCACAGAGACACTGAGACACTGAGCGTCGGCAAAATGGTTGATCTCTGTGTCTTTGTGTCTCCGTGGCGAATCGTTCTCCGCGTGTGCTCTGCTGGTCTCTGTGGTCCTGGCGAGACGATGACGCCGATCCGCCTCGGCGCCGTCGGGTACCTGAATGCCCGTCCGCTCGTGTACGGTCTCGACCGCCAGCCGCGTTTCGAACTTCGCTACGACATTCCGTCGGAGTGCGCGAGGCTGCTGCATGCGCACGCCATCGACGTCGGGCTGATTCCCTCGATCGAGTACCTGCGCGGTCCAGGGCCGTACGCGTTCGTGCCAGGTCCGGCGGTGACGTCACGAGGGCCGGTGGCCTCGGTCGCCATCTATACGCGCGTCGAGCCGCGCGATATCCGCTCGATCGCGATGGACACCAGCTCGCGCACGTCGGTCGCGCTGGCGACCGTCTTGCTGCGTCGCGTGCATGGCGTGACGGCGGACGCTTTGCCGATGGCCCCGGATCTCGAGGCGATGCTCGCCCGTGCGGATGCGGCGCTGATCATCGGCGACGCCGCGCTGTTCCTGGATCACCAATCCGCAATCCGCAATCCGCAATCCGCAATCCTCAAGATCGATCTCGGCGAACTGTGGACCCAGTCCACAGGGCTGCCGTTCGTTTACGCGGTGTGGGCCGGGTGGCCGGGAGCGATGCAACCAGACGAGGTCGGCCTGCTCCGGCGTGCGAGGGACGAAGGGGTCGCGCAGTCCGACGAAGTGGCGCGCGCCTACTATCCGGACGACCTCGGCCGGCAGGCTGTGGCGAAACGATACCTGCGCGATAATATTCAGTACTTCCTCGGCGACGAGGAGCTCGAAGGGCTGCGGACGTTCTACCGATACGCGGCGGAGGCGGACCTTGGTTCCTGGCGAGCTGCGGGGTTCAGTTTTATTAGAGGGCAGGCCTGAAGGCCTGCGCTACGAGCGCAGAAGTAGTGCAGGCCTTCAGGTCTGCCGTGAGTCGATGAATATCGATCCGATCGCGGACAAGGTTCGAGCAGGTGAGCGCGTCACGGCCGACGAGGCGCTGGAACTATATCGACACGCGCCGACAGCCCTCCTCGGGCGGCTGGCCGATGGCGTGCGCGCGCGAAAGCATCCCGAAGGACTGATCACCTACATCATCGACCGGAACGTCAACTACACCAACGTCTGCGTCGCGAAGTGCAACTTCTGCGCCTTCTATCGCGACGTTGGCTCGCCTGACGGCTATGTGCTCGGCTTCGAAGAGCTGTTCCGGAAGATTGACGAGACGATCGCGGTGGGCGGCGTGCAGGTCCTGATGCAGGGCGGTCACAATCCCGATCTCCCGCTGACGTGGTACGAGGATCTGTTTCGCGCGATCAAATCGCGCTATCCCGAGTTCAAGCTGCACGCGCTCTCGCCGCCCGAGGTCATTCACCTGTCGAGACTGTCGCAGCTGCCCGTGCCGGCCGTGATCGATCGGCTGATGGCGGCGGGCCTCGACAGCATCCCGGGTGGCGGCGCGGAAATACTCGTGGATCGCGTGCGCAAGGCGCTCCATTGCTACGGCAAGGCGACCGCCGACGAGTGGCTGGATGTGATGCGGCACGCACACCGCGCCGGTCTGCGGACCACGGCGACGATGATGTACGGGACCGTGGAGACAGACGTCGAGCGGCTCGAGCATCTCCTGCGTCTTCGCGCGCTGCAGGATGAAACCGGCGGGTTTACCGCGTTCATCACCTGGAGCTATCAGCCTGACCATACCGAGCTCGCGGGATCCGAGGCCACCGGCATCGACTACCTTCGCACGCTGGCGATCGCCCGCATCGTGCTCGACAACTTCGACAACATGCAGGCGTCGTGGGTGACTCAGGGCGGAAAAGTCGGTCAGCTGAGCCTCGCATTTGGGGCGAACGACATGGGCAGCGTCATGATCGAGGAAAACGTCGTCCGCGCCGCCGGCGCCGCCTACTGCATGGACGAAGCCGAGATCGTGCGCAACATCGAGGACGCCGGTTTTGTCGCGAAGCGCCGCAACATGCACTACGACATTCTCGGCGACCCGATCTTCCGCGAGCGCGACGTGCCGCGGATGCTCGAGCTCGCGACCGCTCGCGAGGACGGCGACGCTGCCGGGATGCCCGCGGAGCTCCGCTTCTACCCTGCACGGAGCCGAACGGGCAAACAGGACAGATTGCAGGATGGCAAGATTGCAGGATTGCAGGAAGGGAAGTAGGAAACATTCCTGCAATGTGATGGTTCGCTACCACGCCTCCTGGATTCTGCCCATCAACGAACCGCCGATCCGCGACGGCTGGTTCGCCGTCGACCACGGCCGCGTCGTCGCTCTCGGCGCCGCGGGTAAGCGCGTGCTGTCGGACGGTGCGCGCGTCGTCGACCTGGGTCACGTTGCGGTGCTGCCCGGACTGGTCAACGCGCACACGCATCTCGAGCTGTCGTACCTGCGGGACGAAGTGCCGCCGGCGTCGCAGTTCGTCACCTGGATTCGCGGGGTGATGAGCGCGCGGCGCGAGCGTCCCGATCCGGGCGGCAAGGAGATCCGCGACGCGATCGATGGCGCGCTGCGCGAGGCCGTCGCCTGCGGCACCGCGA
Source organism: uncultured Acidobacteriota bacterium (assembly GCA_963794305.1). Lineage (GTDB taxonomy): Bacteria > Acidobacteriota > Vicinamibacteria > Vicinamibacterales > CAVVIG01 > CAVQFC01. The sequence goes on from CAWCDQ010000045.1 coordinate 176,864, forward strand.
TTGTCGGTGATATCAGCAACACGCTCGTCACCTACGAGCCGCTCACGCGCAGCCGCCTGGCCGCCGTGGTGTTCTACGAGCTGATCCGCTTCAACACGCCGGACCCGGCAGGCGTCGTGTCGAAGGCGCTGGCGGATCTTCACGCGCTTGCGCCGAGCGAACATGTGCGGGCGACGCTCGCGGCGCACGCGCCCTATTCGGTCTCGCCGCTCGTCCTGCGCGCAATCCGCGAGGCCGTGAACCGCGATCCCTTTGCGCCGTGCAGCATCCACCTGTCCGAGTCGGCGGAGGAGATGGAGTTCATTCGCAGCGGCGCGGGCCCATGGCGCGCGCTGCTCGAGGAGCTCGGCTCGTGGGATCCGACGTGGATACCGCCGGGCGGCACGCCGGTGCAGTTCCTCGACGACAGCGGCTTTCCTGGACAGCCGGCTTCTCGCCGTCCACGGCGTGCAGATGACGACCGGCGATCTCGATCGCCTCGTGGCCCGCGGCACGACGCTCGTCGCCTGCCCCCGCAGCAACGGCCACACAGGGGCCGGCGCGCCGCCGCTCGAGGACTTCTACAACTACGGCGTGAAAGTGGCGGTCGGCACCGACAGCCTCGCGAGCGCGCCGGATCTCAACGTCTTCGCGGAACTGGCGACCATGCGTGCGCTGGCGCCGACCGTCTCGGCGAGCGCGCTGCTCGACAGCGCGACGCGGCAAGGCGCGCGGGCCCTGGGATTCGATGCCGACTTCGGCACCATCGAGCCGGGGAAGTCGGCCAGGCTGATCGCCGTCAGCGTCCCGGCCGACACCGAGGATGTGGAAGAATATCTCGTGGGCGGAATCGAGCAGGCACAGATTCGGTGGGTGGAAGAAAAGATTGCAAATGCAAAATGCAGCGTCTGAGAACCTACGCGTCCTTCGTGCGCGTGAGCCATTCGGTGTTCGCGCTGCCGTTCGCGCTCGCCGGCGCGCTGCTCGCGGCGCAGCACACGGCGATCACCTGGCCCACCGTCGGGTGGATTCTGGTCGCGATGGTGGCCGCGCGTAGCGCGGCGATGGGATTCAACCGCCTCGTCGACGCCCGCATGGACGCGCTGAACCCACGGACTGCGAACCGCGAGATTCCGCGAGGCGCCATGAGCGTGCGCGAGGCCGTCATCTTCGTCGTCATCTCGTCGGCCATCTTCGTGTTCGCCTCGTGGCGGCTGAATCCCGTGTGCTTCGCGCTCTCGCCGGTGGCGCTGGCGATCGTGTTCTGGTACTCCCTGGCCAAGCGCTTCACCACGTGGACGCAGCTGTTCCTGGGCCTGGCGATGGCCGTTGCGCCGGTGGGTGGCTGGCTTGCGGTTGGCGGACGCGGCGGATGGGAGCCGTGGCTGCTGGCCGCCGCGATTTTCACGTGGGTTGGCGGCTTCGACATTCTGTACGCGTGCCAGGACCTCGAGTTCGATCGCTCGCACGGCTTGAACTCGATTCCCGTACGCTTCGGCATCCGGACGTCGCTGGTGATTTCGCGGGGCATGCACGTGCTGGCGGTGTGCTGCCTGCTCGCGCTCGCCCTTGTATCGCCGCTCGGCGCGGTTTACCTGTTCGGCGTCGCACATCGTCGCGGTCATGCTCGTCTACGAGCAGTCGCTGGTCCGCGCCGACGACCTGTCGCAGGTGAAGCGCGCGTTCGACCTCAACGGCTATGTCGGCATCCTGTACCTGCTTGCGCTGACGGCGTCGCTCTATGGCCCCTGGCAGCACTGAGCGGCGGCAGGCCATTGCAATTGCCGTGACGGGCGCCAGCGGCGCGGTGTACGCCACGCGAACGGTCGCCGCGCTTCTCGAGCGCGGCGTGCACGTCGAACTCATCGTGTCCGACTACGGAAGACGGCTGCTGCGCGATGAGCTGGGCGAGCGGGCGACGATCGATCAGCTGATGCCGTTCCTGACGGACAAGTACGGAGAACGGCGTGGCCGCCGGCACCGTCACGATTCACAGCAATCGCGATCTGGGCGCGACGATCGCGAGCGGCAGTCACGGTTGCAGCGGGATGGCGATCGTGCCCTGTTCGATGAAGACGCTCGCGGCGGTCGCACACGGCCTGTCGCGCAACCTGATCGAGCGCGCCGCCGACGTCATGCTGAAGGAGCAGCGGCGCCTCGTCATCGTCCCGCGCGAAACGCCGATGAGCCTTCCGCAGCTGCGCAACATGGTGCTGTGCGCGGAAGCCGGCGCGATGATCCTGCCGGCGATGCCGGCCTTCTACCAGATGCCGAAAACCCTCGACGACCTCGCCGATTTCATGGCGGGGAAGATCCTGTCCGCGCTCGGCTTCGAGCACGAGTTGTACCCGCCCTGGACGGGGAAGGCGTCTGGTCCTTAGTCCCTGGTGCTGGGTTCCTGGTCCGATCTTGGTCCCAAGTCCCTGATCCTGCCGGCACGGAGGCAGGAGGACTCAGGAGTATGACGCACTCAGGACCAAGGACGACCGCGGACCAAGGAGGGACCGCGGACCAAGACGGACCAGGAACCAAGACCCAAGGACCAAGGACCAAGATTGACCGACGTCTCCAAGTCGCCCGAGCGGATCGCAGGAATGTTCGACGCGATCGCCGCGCGATACGATCTCCTCAATCATCTGCTGAGCGCGGGCATCGATCGCCGCTGGCGCACGCGTGCGATTCGATCGCTGCGCCTCACCGGCCGCGAACGCGTGCTCGATCTCTGTACGGGCACGGGCGACCTGGCGATCGCCGCGGCACACGCGCAGCCGCCCGCCGCACGCGTGATCGGCGTGGACTTTTCAGGCGCGATGCTGCGCGTCGGCGATCGGAAGCTGCGCGAACGGCGGCTCGACGATCGGATCGCGATGGTGCGCGGCGACGCCGCGCGAGTCCCGCTCGCCGATCAATCCGCCGACGCCGTGACGATCGGGTTCGGCATTCGCAACGTGCAGGACATGGACGCCGTGTGCGCGGAGTTGTATCGCGTGCTGAAACCGGGCGGCCGCCTGGCGATCCTCGAGTTCGCCGTTCCCAGAAACTCGATCTTCGGAGCCGGTGTACGGGTGGTACGTGTCGCGCGTGCTTCCGCGCATCGGTCGCGCGCTGTCGCGCAGCGATTCGGCGTACGCCTATCTGCCCGCGTCGATCAGCGCGTTCGCGACGCCTGATGAGTTTGTGAAAATACTGCGACGGGCCGGCTTCGAAGAGATTTCCCCCATCTATCTGACGCTTGGCAGCGTCATTCTTTATACGGCGCGAAAAGGGACTGGGGGCTAGAGGCTGGGGGCTCGGGTCTGGGGCCGGGGCCTTGGGCTAGCTCTGCGCCTTACGAACTTTTACCAATCCCTGGCCCCAAGTCCCTTGTCTCCGCGCGGTATACTGCTGTAAGCACCTGATGTATTTCGATTTAGAGGATTATCACCCGGACATCAGCCCGGTCGGTCAGGCCATATCCTGGCGCGAAGGCGTGCTCCTGTCGATCATCGCCCATCTGGTGATGGTGATTCTCATCCTCGTCGCTCCCAAATGGTTTCCGTGGTTGACCGAACCGCGCCGGGTGCAGGTGGTGGCGCGGCAACAGCAGAGCGAACCACCGCTGCAGTACATGATGGTGGCGCCGCGCGTCGAGCGGCCCGTGCAGAAGGCGCCGGAACGAGCCCTGCCGTCGGACTTGAATCGCAGGGCGGCGGCGCCGGAGCGCGCGAAGAAGCCCGAGAACATGGAGCCGTTCTCGCGAGGCAGGAGTCCCGAGCGCGTCGACGAGCCGCCGCGCGAGGTGGCTCGCGGTCAGGGACCACAGCCCGACCCGGCCGCCGGACGCCCAGCCGAAAACCCGCAGCCGGATCCATCGCAGAAAATCCCGGAGTCGCAGTCGGCTCTGCAGATGCCGTCCAATCGCACGCCCTCGCAGAGCGGCGCGAGCGGCCGCTCGCCGACGTCGGGCGGATCGCTGGGCGATGCGCTGCGCAACCTGCAGCGCTATACGCAGAACGAAGCGTTCGACAATCAGGGCGGCGGAGGCGGTCAGTTCGGTCCCGAGATCCAGTTCGACACGAAGGGCGTCGAATTCGGCCCGTGGATCCGGCGCTTCATCGCGCAGGTCAAGCGCAACTGGTTCATCCCCTACGCGGCGATGTCGATGAAGGGGCACGTCGTCATTCAATTCAACGTGCACAAGGACGGATCGATCACGGACCTCCAGGTGGTCGGCGCGAGCTCCGTGGACGCGTTCAACAACGCCGCCTTCGGCGCGCTGTCGGGATCGAATCCGACGCAGCCGCTGCCGCCCGAATATCCCGACAGCAAGGCATTCTTCACCGTCACCTTCTTCTACAACGAGACGCCGCCGCGGTGACCCGATCGCAGCAGCTCGGGCTCCTGATCCTGCTGTTCGCCTTCATCGTCTACGTCGTCGTCCGGGTGCGATGAACCCGCTCGTCGTCGCGGTGCTGGGGCCGACGGCCACGGGGAAGAGCGCGCTGGCGCTGGCGCTGGCGGAGCGGTTCGGCGGCGAGATCGTCAACTGCGACTCGACCGCGGTCTACCGTGGGTTCGATATCGGCACCGACAAGATCGCGGAGGCCGATCGGCGCGGCATTCCGCACCACTTGATCGACATCGCCGAACCGACCGACGACTACACCGCCGCGCAGTACGCGCACGATGCCGCTGCCGCGATCCGCGACATCCACGCGCGCGGGCGCCTGCCGATCCTCGCTGGAGGGACCGGGTTCTACTTTCGGGCGTTGACACGGGGTCTGTTTCCCGGACCGGGCCGCGACGCCGCCCTGCGGCGGCGGCTCGAGTCGATCGCCGAGCGGCGCGGCGTCACGTGGCTGCATCGGCTGCTTCGGAGAGTGGATCCCGAATCGGCACTCCGCATTCAGCCGCGCGATCTGAAGCGGCTCGGTACGGGCGCTCGAGGTGTACTTCCTGACCGGTCGATCGCTCACCGCACACTTCGCCGACACGAAATCGCCGATTCCTGACGTCGATGTCCTGGCGATTGGGCTGCGGTTGCCGGCCAGGGACATTTCCGACCGTGTGACCCGTCGGGTGGACGAGCAGTTTGCGCGCGGATTGCTGGACGAAATCCGGGCGCTTCTCGTGCGGGGTGTCCCCGAGACCGCGCGCCCCTTCGGCGGCCTCGTCTATCGGCAGGCGATGGAGCACCTGCACGGCGTGCGCGACGAGGCGGCGACGCGGGCGCTGATCGCGCAGGAGAATCGCCGCTATGCGCGGCGGCAGTTGATCTGGTTCCGCAAAGAGCCTAATCTAAGCTGGTTCGACGGCCCGGGCGAGTCGACGACCACCATCGAGTCGGTGCACTGTCTGGTCGCCGAACGCCTTCAGGAGCGCGAACACTAATGCCCGCCCCGGAATCGAAATCCGCACAGCCGAACATTCAGGACGTCTTCCTCAACTACGTGCGGCGCGAGAAGCTCACCGTGACCATCCGCATGATGGACAGCAGCGAGCTCGAGGGGCGGATCAAGAACTTCGATCGCTTCGCGCTGATCCTCGACCGCGGCGGCACGGATCACATGATCTTCAAGCACGCGATCGCCGCGATCAAGACGCCGAAGTCCGTCTCCAACTACTTCTCGCACCTGTAGGCGGCGTGACCTCACCTCAGCCGCCGTTCCAGCGCGCCATCGTCATTGTCATGGACAGCGTCGGTGTCGGCGAGCTGCCGGACGCGGCCGCGTACGGCGATCAGGGGCAGCAACACCGTCGGCAACATCGCGAAGCAGATCCCGCTGCGCATCCCGACGCTCCGCAGCCTCGGCCTGGATCGTCTGGTAAGCCTCGATCCCAACGGTCCAGAACGGAACCGCGGAGACCGCGAACGTCCGCAGAGAAATCTCTTTCGAAAGATCTCCGCGCCGTCTCGGCGAGTCTCTGCGATCTCGGCGGTTCCTTCTGATTCGTGGCGTGGTGCGTACGGCCGGATGGCCGAGGCGTCGAAAGGGAAGGACTCGGTCACCGGACACTGGGAGATGATGGGCATCGTCCTGGAACGCGCCTTTCCGACGTTTCCCGACGGCTTCGACGCGTCGGTCATCGCGGAGTTTTCGCGGCTCACGGGCAGGGCAGTCATCGGCAACAAGGCGGCGTCCGGAACGGCGATCATCGACGAGCTCGGTCCCGAGCACATGCGTACCGGTGCGCTGATCGTCTACACATCCGCCGACAGCGTGTTTCAGATCGCAGCGCACGAAGCGATCGTCCCGATTCCCGAGCTCTATCGCGATTGCGAGATCGCGTACACGCTCGTTGGCGAAGGGCTCGGCGTGGGGCGCGTGATCGCGCGGCCGTTCGTCGGCGCTCCCGGACATTTCACGCGCACGTCGAACCGCCACGACTACGCGCTTCCGCCGTCGGACAGAAACCGTGCTCGATCGAGCGAAGGGTGCGGGCGTGCCGGTGGTCGCCATCGGCAAGATCGAGGATCTGTTCGCCGGCCGTGGCATCACACGAGGAAACCACACCACGGGCGACGAGGACGGGATGGACAAGGTCGAGGCGGAGATGAAGGTCGTCGATCGGGGACTGATCTTCACGAACCTCGTGGACTTCGACGCGCAGTTCGGACACCGGAACGACGTCGCCGGCTACGCCGCCAATCTCGAACGGTTCGACGCGCGGCTGGCCCGGCTCATTCCCCTGCTGCGCGACGACGATTTGCTCGTGGTCACCGCCGACCACGGCAACGATCCGACGACGAGCAGCACCGATCACGCGCGCGAATACGTGCCGCTGCTCGTGACCGGCGCGCACGTTCGGGCCGGTCTCGATCTCGGCACACGAAGGACGTTCGCGGATCTCGGGCAGACGCTGGCCGAGCTCTTCGGCCTCGGCGCCATGCGCCACGGCACGAGCTTCCTGCGGGATATCGCGACGTAGGTCCGGAAGGCCGTTATGAGCAGTCTGAGACAACAGCTCGAAGCGCGCGAGCGCGACATCCTGGCGCCGCAGGCCGCCAAGAGCGCCGACTCGCGCGGGCGTCTGCGTTTTGCGCCAGAGGACGACGTGCGTCCGGCGTTTCAACGCGACCGCGACCGTATCGTTCACTGCAAGGCGTTCCGCCGGCTGAAGCACAAGACCCAGGTGTTCTTCGCGCCTACCGGCGATCACTACCGGACGCGCCTTACGCACACGCTCGAGGTTTCCCAGATTGCGCGTACCATCGCGAAAGTGCTGCGACTGCACGAGGAGCTCACCGAGGCCATCGCGCTCGGCCACGACCTGGGCCACACGCCATTCGGACATGCCGGCGAGCGGGTCATCGACTCGCTGATGCCCGGCGGATTCAACCACTACGAGCAGAGCCTGCGCATCGTCGACGTGCTGGAGAACGACGGCCAGGGGCTCAACCTGACGTGGGAAGTGCGCGACGGCATCGCGAAGCATTCGAAGGGCAAGTCGGGAGCGCCGGTCGGCATGCCGCCGGAGCTGCGCATCGAGCACCATCGAAGGTCAGATCATGCGCGTCGCGGATCTCGATTGCCTACGTGAACCACGACATCGACGATGCGACGCGTGCGGGGCTCTTGACCGCCGCCGATTTGCCGGCGAACCTGGTTGGCGTGCTCGGATCGTCATCGTCCATGCGCATCGGCACGCTGGTGAAGGACGTGGTCACCGAGACATGGCCGGCGGGTTGACCGAGATTCGCATGAGCGAGGGTGTGTTGAACGCCGTTCTGGCGCTTCGCTCGTTTCTGTTCGAAGCGGTCTACGAAAACACCATCGCCACGCTCGAGTTCAAGAAGGCGTCGGGGATTCTCAGCGGGTTGTGGGAGAAGGTCCGGGAGCGTCCCGAAGAGTTCCTCGATCTCAAGACAGTCGAGGCCGAGGGCCTGGACGCCGCCACGCGCGATTTCATCGCCGGGCATGACGGACCGCTACGCCGTCCGTTTGTTCGAGCAGCTCTACATTCCGAAGCCCTGGGCAATTGACTAGGGAGCTGGGGGCTAGGGTTAGGGCTTGGGGCTAGGGGCTCGGTAGTGTCCGGCTTTAGCCGGACCGTGAGGAGGTCGGATGAAGGGCCTGCCGCTCGGTCAGCTGCTGACGATGTTCGCCGTGGTAATCGTGATCTTCGGTCTGTTCAAGTCAGGGTTCATCGGCGGCCCGAAGCCCTAAGCCCTTTGCCCTAAAGCGGTTGATCGCCCTCACCTGGCCCCGAGTCCCTAGCCGCTAGTCCCTGTTTCAAGGTATATTGGGAGGTTCATGCTCCTCCTGAATCTGAACAAGATCCGGACGGCGCAAGACCGCATCGAGCAGGTCTATCGTCCGACCAGTTCGAGCCCGACGAGGACTTCCGCGTCGTGTCGCCGGTCTCGCTCGCCTTCGACGTCTTCAAGGACAAGCAGGCGTTCCGGCTGGCGGGACGGGTGCAGACGACGCTGGAGCTGAAATGCAGCCGCTGCCTCGAGCCGTTCACGACGCCGGTCGACCAGGAATTCGATCTGCGGTACCAGCCCCACGCCGTGAACACCGGGGACGGGGAGCGCGAGATTGAAGAGGACGATCTGACGACGGCGTTTTACGAGAACGACGAGATCGACCTCGGCCACCTGATGCACGAGCAGTTCGTGCTCTCGCTGCCGATGAAGCCATTGTGCGAAGAGGCGTGCAAAGGCCTGTGCCCCGAGTGCGGCACGAACCTGAACCGCGGAACCTGCGACTGCAAACCGGTGTGGGAGGATCCCCGCCTCGCGGCGCTCCGCGAACTGCGAACCAAAAACTAGAACCTAGAACCCTAGAACCTAGAACTTTCGAACCTTGGAACCAAGACTGAGATGCCTAATCCAAAACGACGACACTCAAAAACGCGAACGGCCAATCGCCGTACCCACGACGCGCTGAAGCCCAAGAGCCTCAGCGAATGCCCGCATTGCCACGAACCCAAGCCGCCGCACCAGGTGTGCGCCAATTGCGGCTACTACAACGGCCGGCAGGTCAAGGCCGTCGCCGAGAAGTAATCCAGCGGGTTCAGGGTGCATGGTTCAGGGTTCAGCGTTCGTTCTGGGTTCAGGGTTCCGAACCCTGAACCCGAACCCCGAACCAGGAACCCCAGAACCCCGAACGAACCCTGAACCTGGAACCCTGAACTCCGAACCCCGACCGAACGCTGCCCGGTGACAACGATGATTTGGGTCGCTGTTGACGCGATGGGCGGCGACGAGGCGCCGCGGCAGGTCGTCGACGGAGCGCTGGCGGCCGCGCGCGATGTGAACCTCGGTATCGCGCTCGTCGGCCCGGCCGCACGGATCGCCGACGAGCTCCAGCGTCATCCGGAGGCGGACCGGACGAGAGTCCGGCTCGTCGACGCGCCGGACGTGGTGACGATGGAGGAATCGCCGACGGCGGCGTTGCGACGAAAGCCCGGCGCTTCGATCCGCATCGCGGCGGAGGCCGTCGCCCGCGGGGAGGCGGCCGCGCTCTTCAGCGCGGGACATACGGGCGCGACCGTGATGGCGGCGCACGCGGCGTTCGGGATGCTGGCCGGCGTGGATCGTCCCGCGCTGGCGGTCACGATACCCACACCGAACCGTCCTGCGGTGCTGCTCGACGTGGGCGCGAGCGTCGAGTGCCGGCCGCAGCATCTCCTGCAGTTTGCCGTCATGGGCAGTGTCTATGCACGGGTGGCGCTTGGCATCGCGGCGCCGCGAGTCGGGCTGCTGTCGACCGGTGAAGAGGCCACCAAAGGGAACGGCCTGACGCGCGAGTCGCACCGGCTTCTGAAATCGTCGCTGTCCTCGTTCATCGGGAACGTCGAGGCGCGCGACGTCTATCGCGGCCACGCAGACGTGATTGTCTGCGACGGCTTTACGGGGAACATCGCCTTGAAGATTAGCGAGGGGCTGGTCGAAGTGCTCGAAGGGCTGCTGAGCAGGAAGTTCAGCGAGATCACGGACGATTCCGACAACGGGGGAGCGCCGCTTCTGGGCGTCAACGGTGTCGCCGTCGTGGGTCACGGCCGATCGAGCGCTGACGCCGTGCGCAAGGGCGTCATCATGGCGCACCGCTTCGCATCCGACAGCCTCATTCAGCGCGTGCAGGACGACATCGCCGCCTTCGCGGTGCCTCACCGGTGATCGCCTTCATCTTTCCAGGACAGGGCGCGCAGAAAGTCGGCATGGGCCGGGCGCTGGCGGACGCTTATCCGATCTGCCGCGAAACGTTCGACGAGGCCGACGCGGCGCTCGGCGATCCGCTGAGCCGCATCATCTTCGAAGGCCCCGACGACCAGCTGACGCTGACCGAGAACACGCAGCCGGCGATTCTCGCGGTGAGCACTGCCGCGGCGCGCCTGCTGGCATCGCGCGGGTTCGCGCCCGCATTCGTCGCAGGCCACAGCCTCGGCGAATACTCGGCCAACGTCGCCGCGGGCACGTTTGCGTTCGCCGATGCGCTGCGCCTGGTTCGGCGCCGCGGGCAGTACATGCAGGAGGCGGTGCCGGTCGGCGAAGGCGCCATGGCGGCGATCCTGGGCCTCGATGCCGAGAAGGTCGCGCAGGCGTGTGCTGAAGCCGCCAACGGCGAGGTTGTCAGCCCCGCGAACATGAACGGCGGCGGGCAGGTGGTGATCGCCGGGGCGCGCGACGCCGTCGCGCGAGCCGGGGAACGCGCGAAGGCGATGGGCGCAAGGCGGGTCATTCCGATCGGCGTGAGCGCGCCGTTCCATTGCGCGCTGATGAAACCGGCGGAAGAGCGCCTGGCGCCGGAACTGCGCGCGCTGCGGGTCGAGACGCCGCGCGTGCCGATCGTCGCCAACGTCGACGCCGAGCCGAAACGCGACGCGAGCAGCGCGATCGAAGCGCTCGTGCGGCAGGTTTCCTCGCCGGTCCGATGGGAGGCGGTCGTGAGACGCCTTGCGTCGGAAGGCGTCACAACGTATGTTGAGGTGGGTCCAGGCACGGTGCTGAGCGGGATGGTCCGCAGGATTCAACCCGAAGCCACCGTCGTGAACTTCGGGGGCCCGGACGACCTGGCATCCGTTGAGACGGCGCTCGCCTGAAGCCCGCTCTGAAAGGCTCGCGCTCCAGCACATGTTCCAGCTCACAGGAAAAGTGGCGCTCGTGACCGGTGCGTCGCGCGGCATCGGGCGCGCCATCGCGGCGCAGCTCGCGAAGCAGGGCGCCACGGTGATTGCCGCGGCGCGGGCGGACAACGCGAAGGCGTGCGTCGACGAGCTGAACGCCGCCGGGCTCGCGGCGGAGGCCTTGAGCCTCGACGTGACCGACGCCGCCGCGGTCGAAGCGGTGCCGGGCGACATCGTGAAGCGGCACGGACGGCTGGACATCGTCGTCAGCAATGCCGGCATCACACGCGATCAGCTGCTGATGAGGATGAAGCGCGACGACTGGGACGCCGTGCTGGCCACCAACCTCACGGCGACCTTCGCGCTGGCGCAGGCCGCGATGCGGCCGATGCTGAAGCAGCGCGGCGGGCGGATTATCGCGGTCAGTTCCGTCGTGGGCCAGATGGGGAACGCGGGGCAGACCAATTACGCGGCGTCGAAGGCGGGGCTGATCGGCTTTGCCAAGGCGCTGGCGCGCGAGGTGTCCTCGCGCGGCATTACGGTGAACGTGGTGGCGCCGGGCATGATCGATACCGACATGACCCGGGCCGTGACCGCAGGCGCGAAGGTCGATTGGGCGGAGCAAATCCCGCTCGGCCGGCTCGGCACGGTGGACGATGTCGCCGCGGCCGTATGCTTTCTCGCATCGGACGAGGCGTCGTATATTACAGGGCACGTTCTCGCCGTCAACGGCGGGATGTACATGTAGGAGGATTGAATGGCAGTTGCTGACAAGGTCAAGAGCATCATCGTCGAACAACTCGGCGTCGACGAAGAAGAAGTAACCCCGGACGCATCGTTCGTCGACGACCTCGGCGCCGACTCGCTCGACACCGTCGAGCTGGTGATGGCGTTCGAGGAGGAGTTCGGCATCGAGATTCCCGACGAGGATGCGGAGAAGATCACCCGCGTGAAGGAAGCGGTCGAATACATCGAGTCGCACGCCAAATCCAAGAAGTAGAGGCCGATGACCAATAGACGGCGAGTGGTCGTCACGGGCATCGGGCTCGTGTCGTCGCTCGGGATTGGAACCGAGGCGAACTGGGCGGGGATCAAGGCCGGCCAGAGCGGCATCGATACCATCACCAAGTTCGACACGACCCAGTTCGCGACGCGCATTGCGGGCGAGGTCAAGAACTTCGACCCGCTGGCGTACATCGAGAAAAAAGATGTCAAGAAGATGGACATCTTCATTCAGTACGCGATCGCCGCGTCGCAGTTCGCGATGGACGATTCCGGCCTGACGATTACGCCCGAGCTCTCGAGGCGCGTCGGCGTGTTCATCGCGTCGGGCATCGGCGGGTTCACGACCATCGAACGCGAGCACAAGGCGCTGCTCGAGGGCGGTCCGCGCAAGATCTCCCCGTTCTTCATTCCGTCCGCCATCATCAACCTGGCCGCCGGCCAGGTCTCGATCCGGTTCGGCGCCCGGGGACCGAACTCGGCGACCTGCACCGCCTGCTCGGCGTCGGCCCACGCCATCGGCGATGCGTTCGAGCTGATCAAACGCGGCGCGGCCGACGTGATGATCGCCGGCGGTTCGGAGGCGGCGATTACGCCGATGGGGATCGGCGGTTTCGGCGCGCTGCGAGCCCTCTCGACCCGCAACGACGAGCCGGCCAGGGCGAGCCGGCCGTTCGATCGCGACCGCGACGGCTTCATCGTGGGCGAGGGCGCCGGCGTGCTGATTCTCGAGGAATACGAGATGGCCAGGGCGCGCGGCGCGCGCATCTACGCCGAACTGGTCGGCTACGGCATGTCGGCCGACGCGTACCACATCACCGCGCCGTCCGAGGACGGCGACGGGGCGTTTCGCGTCATGAGCGAGGCGATTCAGAGCGCCGGGATCACACCGGCCGACGTGGACTACATCAACGCGCACGGCACGTCCACGCCGCAGGGCGATGCGCTGGAGACCCTGGCGATCAACCGCTGTTTCGGGGAGCACGCGCGGGACCTCGCGGCGTCGTCCACCAAGTCGATGACCGGGCACCTGCTCGGCGCCGCCGGCGGTCTCGAGGCCGGCATCACGGTGCTTGCCGTCTATCATCAGATTGCGCCGCCGACGATCAATCTCGACCATCCGGACGACAACTGCAATCTGGACTACGTGCCCCACCACAGCCGGCCGCTGGCGATGACCTACGCCCTGTCGAACTCGTTCGGTTTCGGCGGGACCAATGCGGCGCTGCTGTTCAAGAGATACGACAGCAATGCGTGACATTTGGTCATTTAGTCATCTGGTTATCTAGTCATTGATTGTTCGATTGAGCTGACGACCCAACTGGCGCCCACATGACCAAGTCCCTAATAACCAGATAACCAGATAACCAGATGACTCAAATGAAGATTGCTGTCTGCATCAAACAGGTGCCCACCCGCGAGTGGCAGCCCCGCCTGAACGACGACAAGACCTGGATTCGCGACCAGGACGCCAGCTTCGAGATGAACGAACCCGACGCCTACGCGCTGGAAGAGGCGCTGCGGCTGAAGGAGAAGCACGGCGGGGAAGTCGTCGTCTGCTCCGCGGGGCCGGCACGCGTCGCCCAGGTGATCCGCGAGGCGCTGGCCCGCGGCGCCGATCGCGCGATTCATGTCGAAGACGATGGGCTGGCGAGCGCCGACGCGTTCGTGACGTCGGCCGCGCTCGCGGCGGCGATGCAGGAAGAGAAGTTCGACCTCACCCTCACCGGCCTGCAGTCAGACGACCAGGGCTTCGCGCAGGTCGGCGTGATTCTCGCCGAGAAGCTCGGTTTGCCGCACGCGACGATCATCATGGAAGTGCAGGCCGAGGGCGGCGCGCTGCGCGTGAAGCGCGAGCTCGAAGGCGGCTGGTTCCAGTGGGTCGCGATGCCGCTGCCGGCGGTGCTCACGATCCAGAGCGGCATCAACCAGCTGCGCTACGCGACGCTCAAGGGGATCATGGCGGCGAAAAAGAAAGAGATCAAGAAAGCGACGGTGCCGGCCGGGCTCGCCGGGAAGCAGAAGATCGCCAGCCTCTACGTACCGGAGAAGGGCAAGAAGACGCAGCTCATCGCCGGCTCGCCGGCCGAGGCTGCCAGGGAACTGGTCCGCAAGCTGCGCGAGGAAGCGCGGGTGATCGCATGATCCTCGTCATCGCCGAGCAAAACGGCGGCAAGCTCAATCGCGCCAGCTGGGAGACGATCGTCGGCGCGCAGCAGCTCGCGGGCATCGTCGGCGGCGAGATCGCGGTCCTGGTCGCCGGAGCGAGCGTCGGCGCGTTCGCCGCCGAACTGGCCGCCGCGCAGGTCAAAGAGGTCATCACCGTCGAGAGCCCCGCGCTCGAGTCGTACACGCCGGACGGGTTCACCGCGGCGCTGCAGGACGCGATCGCGCAGCTCGCGCCATCGCACGTCCTGCTGCCGCACACGTATCAGACGCGCGACTTCGCGCCCAAGCTCGCGGCGCGTCTCGATCGCGCGCTGCTGACCGACGTCACCGGCATCAAGTCCGCGGGCGCTGAGACCGCGTTCACGCGGCCGATGTTCCAGGGCAAACTGACGGCCGATGTGATCCCGCAGGGACCGGCGCCGCATTTCGTGACGTTCCAGATCGGCGCCTATCGCGTCGATCAGGTGTCCAAGGGCGCGGCGCCCGCGCCGGTGCGGGCGCTGAGCGTCAGCGTCGACGCTTCGGCGATTCGCGAGAAGCCCGAAGCGCCGTTTCAACAGGCCAAGCAGGCGGTGGATCTGTCGCAGGCCGAGCGCATCGTGTCGGTCGGGCGCGGTATCAAGGAGCAGTCGAACATTGCCATCGCGCAGAAGCTGGCCGAGGCGCTGCACGCCGAGATCGCCGCCTCGCGTCCGATCTGCGACGCCGGCTGGCTGCCGATGGAGCGCCAGGTCGGGAGCTCCGGCCAGACCGTCGCGCCGAAGTTGTACCTCGCGCTTGGCATCTCCGGCGCGATTCAGCATCTGGTCGGCATGAAGGGCTCCAGCACCGTCGTCGCGATCAACAAGGATCCCGACGCGCCGATTTTCGAGATCGCCGACTACGGCATCGTCGGCGACCTGTTCGAGATCGTGCCGGCCATCATCGAGGCCGTAAAAAGCTAAGATGAAACCGCCGAGTGCGCAAAGATCGCCGAGAAAACGTTTTTCTCTGCGTGCTTTGCGTGCTCCGCGGTTAATGTATGGCTACTCTCGCGTTCTGGATCCTGTTCCTCTCCTTCCTGGGCGCGTTCGCGGCGCAGGTGGGGCGGCGCGTTCAGCTGATTGCCGCGGCCCCGCAAACCTTCTCCCTCGACAATCTCGGATTCCGGACCACGCGCTTCGTGGTCGACGTCCTGCTGCAATGGCGCACGATCAAGGAGCGGCCGTTCACCGGCCTCATGCACGCGTTCGTGTTCTGGGGCTTCGTCGCGTTCGGCGGCTACACGCTCACTGAATTCCTCTACGGCCTCGGCGTCGTCGATCTCACGCAGGCCGGCTGGTTTCACGCCTATCGCCTGGCGCTGACGCCGTTCGCCGCGGCGGTGCTGCTCGGCATCACGTACTTGCTCATCCGTCGCGCGTTCGTGCGTCCGGTCGGCGCTCGGACACGAAGGTGTCGGTCGAGTCGATCGTCATCGCGCTGTTCATCGCCACGCTGATGATCACGTTTCTGCTCACCTTCCGGCTCGAGGAGGGCAGCGGCGCGGAGCGCGTGAACTGGTGGATTCACATGACCGTGATCCTCGCCTTCATGGCGCTGATCCCGGCGTCCAAACATCTCCACCTCGTGCTCTCGCCGGTCACGGTGTTCCTGAAATCGACGGAGCTCGGCAACCTGCCGAATCTCGACTTCGAGAAGGAACAGGTCGGGCTCGAGACGGTCAAGGATCTCGGCAGCAAGAGCGTGCTCGACGCGTTCACCTGCGTCGAGTGCGGCCGGTGCCAGGTGAACTGCCCCGCGTGGGGCGCCGGCAAGACGCTCAATCCCAAGACGATCATCCTGCAGACGCAGGGCGCGCTGCTCGCCGGCGACAAGGACAAGAAGCTCGTCGACGTGTACTCGGCTGACGTGCTGTGGCAGTGCACGACCTGCGGCGCGTGCGAGAACCAGTGCCCGGTCGGCATCGAGCATTTGCCGGTTTTGATCGGCTCGCGGCGCGGCCTGACTTCCAACGGCGAGGCGCCGGAGTACCTCGGCGCGATGTACAACAACCTCGAGCGCCGCAGCAACATCTGGGGCCTCGGGTACGACCAGCGCACCAAGTTCGTCACGTCGGCCGAGCTCGAGACCTTCGATCCGGCCAAGCACGACGTGCTCGTGTGGCTCGGATGCGCCGGGTCGTTCGACGCCGATTTCCAGAAGTCGCTGAAGTCGATGTTCGCCATCCTCAGGACCTGCGGCGTCAAGTTCGGCGTGCTGTCGAAGGAGAAGTGCAACGGCGACCCGGCCAAGCGGACCGGCAACGAGTACATGTTCCAGGAGCTGGCGAACGCCAACATCGCCGATTTGAAGGCGTCGGGGACGAAGAAGATCCTCACGTCCTGCCCGCACTGCGTGAAGACGATCGGCGAGGACTACAAGAAGTTCGGCTACGAGGTCGAGATCGTGCACTCGTCGGTCTACATCGAGGAGCTGACGCGCGAGAAAATCGCCGCCGACGCGCTCTCGTGACAAGGTCACCTTCCACGACCCGTGTTATCTCGGACGCTACGCCGGCAAGGTGGACGAGCCGCGCGCGCTGCTCGAGCGCTTCGGCGGCGACATCAGCGAGGTCGAGCGCAACCGCGAGAACCCGTACTGCTGCGGCGCCGGCGGCGGGCTGCTGTTCAACGACAAGGAAGAGGAGCAGGGCACGCGGATCAGCGACGTCCGGTTCAAGCAGCTCCAGGCCACCGGCGCCAACACCGTCGTCACCGCCTGCCCGTTCTGTTCGATCATGCTGAAGGGCGCCGGCGCGAGCGCGCAGGCCGACACCCAGTTCGTGGACCTCATGACCTACGTCAACGGAAAGCTGCAGCCACGCCAATAGGAATTGGCGACTTGGAGAATTGGTGACTCGGTGATTCAAGGCTCCTGGCTTTGCACTCGCCAATTCACCAATTCACCAATTTACCAACTGCCATGAGCGCCGCCGAGTCCTGGCGCTCGTCCCGTTCGAAGCGCCTTCAGGCGGCGCTCATCTCGGCTCGTCGGCTATCCGGTCATCGCCGCGCTCGGCTCCACGCTCCGCTGGCGTGCGGAAGGCACTCGAGCACTACCAGACGAGGTGATCGACAGGCGGCCGCCAGCCGATCATGGCCTTCTGGCACGGCCGCATTCTCCCCGCCACCGTACTACTTCCGGCACCGCGGCATCGTCGTCATCACCAGCGAGAATTTCGACGGCGAGTGGATCGCCCGGATCATCGAGCGCTTCGGCTACGGGACTGCGCGCGGATCGACGTCGCGTGGCGCGGTGAAGGCGCTGGTGCAGGCTGAAGCGCGACATGGCGGCGGGCAAGCCGGCGGGCTTCACCCTCGATGGCCCGCGCGGCCCGGCCCAGGTCGCGCAGCCGGGCGCGGTCTGGCTCGCGAAGGCCACGGGCAATCCGATCGTCCCGTTTCACATCGAGGCCGATCGTCACTGGACGGTGCGCAGCTGGGACCGTACGCAGATCCCCAAGCCGTTCTCGCACGTGGCGATTGCGATCGGCGAGCCGATTGACGTGCCCCCGGACGCGGACGACTCAGCGATGGAGCAGGCGCGGCTGACGTTGGAAGGCCGGCTCAAGGCGCTCGAGACTCGCGCGCTCGCGATGATCTAGAGCAGATGCGACTTTGATCGTCAGGCCTTCGGCGCCTCGGTGGCTCGACGCCTCTGTGCGTTGAATGATCTCCTGGCGTCTTTGTGTCTCCGTCGCTACCAGGCGATCGGCTGTCGATCGCTGAAGAAGCCGCCGGTTGGTCCCTTCGCTCCGAGCGTGGCGAGCCAGACGATGGTGTCGGCGCCTTCTTGCACGGACCTCGGCGCGCCGGGGCCACCCATGTCGGTGCGCACCCAGCCTGGGCACGCGCTGTTCACGAGCACGCCCGAGCCGCGTGTCGCTGCGGCGAGCTGTCGCGTGAAAGCATTGAGCGCGGCCTTGGACATCGAATACGCGGGGGCGTACGTGCCCATCGACGCCAGTTGCCCAGCCTCCGACGACACGTTGACGATCCGGCCGTAGCGGCGGGCAACCATGCCGGGCACGAACGCCTGGGCCACTGCCACCGCCCCGAAGACGTTCGTCTCGAACGTGTTGCGCAAGTCGTCGGCCTCGAGATCGATGATGCCGACTCCCTCGTCCAGAAGAATCGCGGCGTTGTTCACGAGCACGTCCACATCGATCCGGCGCTCAGCCAGCTGCGCCGCCAGCGCGCGGATGCTCTCCGCATTGGTCACGTCGAGCTGAGCGGCGCTGACCGAGCCGGCAGGACGCGAGGCGCGCGGCCGCCGTTTCGGCCCTGGCCAGGTCCCTGGCGGTGAGAATGACCCGATGTCCCAGCTCCGCCAGCTGACGGCACACTTCGAGTCCGATGCCGCGATTGCCTCCGGTGACGATGGCGGTGCGCGATACGCTCATGATTTCGAGATTGGGTAATCGTTCATCTCCAATCTACAATCTGAAATCCGAAATCTGAAATCTCCATGTCTGTCATTCTCATTCACACCGATCGCTTCGCCGAGCACCAGACCCCTCCGGGTCATCCCGAACGGCCCGAACGGGCCGAGGTCATGGACGCCGTGGCCGCACGCTGGCGCGAGCGCGGCGTCGAAATCGTGGCGCCTCGAGCGGCCACGAGCGAGCAGCTCGCCCGGGTGCACGATCCCGACTACATCAGGCGGATCTCCGAAACCGCGCTGAAGTCTCAGCAGCTGGATCCGGATACCTACACATCGCCCGAATCGTACGAGGTCGCGCTGCTGGCGGCCGGAGCCGCGATCGACGGCGTGGAGCGGGTGATGGCCGGATCGCATCGCGCGGCCGTGGCGATGGTCCGGCCGCCCGGCCATCACGCCGAACGCGAGCGCGCGATGGGGTTCTGCCTGTTCAACAACGTCGCGGTGGCGGCGGCCCACGCCCGCGCGCAGGGTGCGGCGAAGGTGGCGATTGTGGACTACGACGTCCACCATGGCAACGGCACGCAGCACATCTTCGAAACCGATCCGCACGTTCTCTACATCTCGACGCACCAGTTCCCGTATTACCCGGGCACCGGCGCGGCGGACGAAGTCGGCCGTGGGGCGGGCCGGGGTTTTACCGTCAACGTCCCGCTGGAGGTCGGCGCCGTCGACGAGGACTATCAGCTCGCGTTCGCGACGTCGTGCTCCCGGTGCTGCGGCAGTTCGAGCCGGACCTGATCCTCGTGTCGGCCGGATTCGACGCGCACGAGCGCGATCCGCTCGGCGGCATGCGCCTCTCGACCGCCGCGTTCGCGGCGATGACACTGGAACTTGCGAGCGCGTGGCCGAGGAATGCTGCCGCGGCCGCATCGTCTCGGTAACCGAAGGCGGCTACGACCTGCACGCGCTCGCCGTCGTCGCTGGATGCCGTCATCGCCGCGCATGGCGGCGAAGCCGCGCCTGCAGAGTGGCCGGCCAGCGGGATCGCGCCATCGCGCGGCGAAGAGGCAGTGGCTGAGTGCGGCCGATCCTCGCGCCGTTCTGGACGACTCAGCGTCCGGCTAAAGCCGGACACTACCGGCGATTCAAGAGTAAACGCTCGAGATGGTAGGATCCGCGCGTCCGCAAGGAGGCAGCAATGATTCGAAGAGCATCTCTCGCCGTGTTCGCCACGGCTCTCCTCATCCTCGCGTTCGGCCGCGCATCGCAGACCTCGGCGCCGATCAAGCTCGCCCGCCACCCGGACTACCACGCCGGCAAGATTGCGTTCAGCTATCTCGGCGACATCTGGACGGCGAACGAAGACGGGACGGCGCCGCAGCGGCTGACCGACCATCGCGGGCACGAGATGTATCCCCGCTTCTCGCCGGACGGCCGGTGGATCGCGTTCTCCTCGAACCGCTACGGCAACAACGACGTGTTCGTGGTTCCTGCGACAGGCGGCGCGCCCCGCCGGCTGACGTTCCATACCGGCACCGACGAAGTTGTCGGATGGAGCCGCGACTCACAGCAGGTGTTGTTCCGGGCCTCCCACGGCGACGGGGCGTTCCCCAACGTGGCGACGCTCTACGAAGTGCCGGTTGCCGGCGGCCAGGAACAGCCGCTGCCGGTGGACTGGGGCTACTACGGATCGTTCTCGCCGGACGGCAAGTCGCTGGTGTTCAATCGTCATCCGGCTGTCTGGACGCGCCAGCACTATCGCGGCAGCTACGCCGCCGATCTGTGGATTGCCGATCTCGCCGCCAAAACCTACACCAAACTGCTGCCCGACGAGCGCTACAACCGGTACTGGCCGATGTGGGGCGCCGACGGCTCGATCTACTACGTCGCCGATCCGCTGCCCAACGATCGCAGCGTCGTACCGGGCAGTCCCGACGTTCGCAAGAGCGCGAACAACATCTACAGGATTCCCGCGAACGGCGGACAGCCGGTCCAGGTGACGCGTCACGTCGACGGCAACCTGTTCTGGCCGTCGATGTCGAGCGACGGGAAAGTCATCGTCTACGAAGAGCTGTTCGGCCTCTGGAAGCTCGACGTCGCGACCGGCAAGACGAACGAAATCAAGATCGAGATCTCGGCCGACGAAAAGGACAACGAAACAGACGTCGAGAAGGTGACCAACGAAGTGGACTCCTTCGACCTGTCGCCGTCCGGGCGCCGCGCGGTGATCTCGGCGCGCGGCCAGATTTTCACGATCGCAACCGACCGCGGCGACATCACGCGCGTGGCACCGGACAACCAGGCATCGCGCAACCAGTTCCCGAAATGGTCGCCGGATGGGAAGTCCATCGCGTACATGTCGGACAAGTCTGGCCGGGACGAAATCTGGATCAGCGATCCGGAAGGCCGGAGTCCTAAGAAGATCACCGATCTCGACAACGAGAAAGGCGCCATCGTCTGGACGCCGGATTCGAAGTCACTGCTCTATACGGCCGCGGACAAGAAGCTGTACAGCTACGGCATCGCTGACGGCAAGACGACCACCGTGACGTCGAGCGACGTGAACCGGATCGGATCGGTTGCCGTGTCGCCCGACAGCAAGTGGGTGGCGTTCTCGAAACTGGATCGCACACTGCGATCGCACGTCTACATCGCGCCGATTGCGGGTGGCGAAGAGCGGCACGTCTCGGACGATCGCCTGTTGTACGCGGAGAGCAACGCCGTCTGGACGGCGGACGGACGCTACCTGGTCTTCACCTCGACCGAGGGCTTCAGCAACGGCATCGCGACGCAGGGTGGCATCGGCACGACGATGGCGCTGTGGGCGCTGGCGTTGCAGGATCAGGATCGCGACCCGATGAACCGCGATATCGACAACGAAGCGCAGGGTCTGGCGGCGGAAGCCGCAGCTCGCCAGTCCGGCGGCCGTGGTCAGGCCGGAGCGGCGGCGCCCGCCGCGGTACCCGACGTGCGGATCGACTGGAGCGGCCTCGCGCGCCGCGCGCGGCAACTCACCGTGCCGGGTACCACGATCGGCGCGCTTGCGCCGGCGCCGGAGGGACATGCGGTCGGGTTGACGGCGTCCAACGGCGGCGGTCGCGGTGGCGGCGGCAATGACGCAGCCGGCGGCGGAATGTTCGTCGTCGACGTTGAAAGCGGTCAGGTGACGCGGGTTCCCCCAGCGCCTGCCGCGGCGAACGAAGGCCGCGGCGGTGGCGGCGGTCCCGCGCCGGCGGGTGCCGGCGCCGGAATCGTCTTCGCCCGCGATGGACGCACGCTCTATTTCCGATCGGGCGAAGCGTTGTATGCGGCGCCGCTTGCGCCGAATGCGGGTACGGCGGCGGGAGCGGCGGCCGGCGGGGCGGGTCGGGGCGGACGCGGAGGGCGTGGCGCGGCTCCGGCAGAGGCCGCCGACGCATCTGCCGCTCCGGCGGCGACGGCGCGACAGGTCACCTACACCGTCAACCTCGAAGTGGACCGGAAAGCGCTGCGCGCGCAGGTGTTCAACGAGGGCTGGCGCATCATGAAGAACCGCTTCTACGACGCGAAGATGCACGGCGCGAACTGGAACGCGGTGCGCGAAATGTACGAGCCGCTGCTCGAGAACCTGGTGGACGAGGACGAGCTGCACACCATCATGATGATGATGATCGGCCACCTGAACGCGTCGCACACGGGCGTCAGCGGCGGCCCCAACCCGATGCGGGCGGAGGTGCAGACGCGGTACCCGGATTCGATCTCGTGTCCGACGCGTCCGGCTACTACAAGGTCGGTCACATCTACAAGAACGGTCCGGCCGATCACGACTACTTCAAGATCAAACCCGGCGACTTCATCGTCTCCATCGACGACCATGAGCTGAAGACCAGCGACAACTACTGGCGCTATTTCACGATCGCGGCCGGCAACAAATTCCATTTCCTCGTGAACGACAAGCCCGCCCGGGACGGGGCGTGGGACGTGGCGATTACGCCGGCGGCCGGACCGGCGTTCGCCGATCTGCAGTACGCCCGGTGGGTCGACGACCGCCGCGACATGGTGACGAAGGCCAGCAACGGCGAGATCGGCTACCTGCACATTCGCGCCATGGACGCGCCGTCGCTGCGCCAGTTTCAGCTCGACCTGGCGGCGAACCGCACGAAGAAGGCACTCGTCATCGATCAGCGCTTCAACGGCGGCGGCGGAATCGACCAGGAGCTGCTGAGCATTCTCGCGGGCCGGCAGTACCAGTACACGATCGGCCGCGACGCCGGGTTCCAGCAGCCGCGGCCGCAGAACTTCTACGGGCCGATGGTGGTGATGCAGAACGAGCGTTCGGCGTCGGACGCGGAAATGTTTCCGGCGGGGTTCAAGGCGCTCGGGCTCGGAAAAGTCGTCGGCGTGCCGACGATGGGCGCGGTCATCGGCACCGGCGCGTACACGCTGCTCGACGGCTCCACGATTCGCACGCCGGCGAGCGGTGTCTGGACCACGACCAGCCAGAACATGGAGAACTACGGCGTGCCGCCCGACGTGTTCGATCGACAACCTGCCAGGAGATTTTCTGAAGGGACGCGACATGCAGGTGGAGAAGGCCGTCGAGGTGCTGAAGGCGGACCTCGCCGGCAGAAAACCGACGACGGCGCAGCAGTAGTTCCGCCGATGGCTTCGAGGTTGGCTGCGCGAGACGCAGCCAACCTCATCGATCGCGTTACTGAGTCGAGGGCCGTCCGACCCACTTGGTCAGCTCGGCCATGGTCACCACCCGGTTGTCGGCAGGGTAGTGGACCGGCACGATGCGCTGCACGTCGAGCTTCAGCCGTTGGATGTTGTCCAGCAGGCTGACCGTGTACGGACTCGGCGGGCTCGGCGGCGTGGCGTTCGCCGGCTGCGGGTTGTAGCCGTCGGCCTCGAGCAGCACCTTCTCCTTCGGCAGATAGACCAGCAGCATCCCGTCGTGATGTCCGAAGCCCTGCATGTGATAGAGCTCGACGACGTGCGTGCCGTCGGTGAGCACTTTCTTCTCGCCGACCGCTTCCACGACTGGCTTCTTCCCGCTCTCCTGGGCCTTGTCCGGGCTCAGCGTATGCGGCACGCTGAGCGTCTTCTCCAGGTATGCCTTGTTCAGCTGATACGTGAGAATCGTCGCGCCTTCGCCGACAGCCGCGCGCAACCCGCTCGAGTGGTCGATGTGGCTGTGCGTGTTGACGACGTACTTCACCGGCTTGTTTGGAATCAGCCGCTTCGCTTCGGCGAGGATCGCCTGGCCTCGCGCTTCGCTCTGACCCGACTCGAGGATCGTGATGTGATCCGTGAAGTCCACGGCGATCGCCATGTAGCCGCCTGTGATCAGATAGACGCCGTCGCCGAGTTTCTCTGACGCGGCCGCCGGAGCGGCAGCCGCGGCGGCGGGCGCGGCGCCGCCTCGTCCCTGCGGCGCCTGGATGTTCACGCCCGCGTTGACCTTCACGAGGTCAACGGTCAGATCGAAGACCGGATACCCACCCTGCTTCTGAACGATGTGCATCGGGAACTTCACGCCGGCGACATCCTTGTAGTCGCTGTACATCGCCTCGAACGACATGTCGCCGAGAAACGGATTGTCGATCCACGTCTCGACGCGCTCGACGAGGTTCTGGGCGTTGATGTACCCGTTGACCTTGGCTTTGTTGTCGCCGAGGAACGTGACGACGGTGTATTTCTTTCCGCCGACGGTCTTCGTGTCGACCGTCGCGTTCCTGGCTGCCGCGGCCCGCAGGAACCCGTGCGGCAGCATCCAGATCTCGAGTTGCTGCGCCCACGGCGTCGACGCGTCGACGATGATCGTCTGGTTGACCGGCTGTTCGCCGACGATCGGCTGCTGACCGCCGCCGTGCGGCGGGTTCTCGCCCTGCACGCGCACGCGCTCCACGCGCGAGGCGGGCTTCTCGAAATCGATCGCGCGCGAGTAGCTCTTGTTGATGAACTTCGGCCACGGCGAGCTGGGGTTCGGCGCTTGTCCCAGGGCGAAGTCGAAGCCGGTCGCCGAGTACTCGACTGTTCTTCACCGTGTCGGCGCCGAGAGTCTTCGATGCGCCGGCGATCACCGATTTCGCGTCCTGCGCCGATGCCGACCATACCCAGAGCGCCGCCAGCGATACGACCGCCAGAACCGTCTTCCTCATGGTGCACCCGCCTTTCGATGGCGGATTGTAGTTTAGAATGAAGGGTCCCTTCATGGCCGACTACAAACCCCAGGACCTCGACAAAAAGTGGCAGGCGCAGTGGACCTCGAGCAGGGCGTTCGAGGTCGACGTCGACCCGTCGCGGCCGAAATACTACTGCCTCGAGATGTTCGCGTATCCCTCGGGCCACGCGCACGTCGGGCACGTCCGGAACTACATCATCGGCGACGTGATGGCGCGCACCAAGCGCATGCGCGGCTACAACGTGCTTCATCCGTTTGGCTGGGATGCGTTCGGACTGCCGGCGGAAAACGCGGCGATCAAGACCGGCACCCATCCCGAGACATCGACGCTCGACAACATCGCGCACATGAAAGGGCAGCTCCAGCGGCTCGGCATCAGCTACGCCTGGGAGCGGGAAATCGCGACCTGCCTGCCCGATTACTACAAGTTCAACCAGTGGATCTTCCTGAAGATGCTCGAGCGCGGCCTCGCGTACCGCAAGCGCTCGACCGTGAACTGGTGCCCGGTCGACAACACCGTGCTGGCCAACGAGCAGGTCATCGACGGCGCCTGCTGGCGCTGCGGATCGATCGTCGAGCCGCGCGACCTGGAGCAGTGGTTCTTCAAGATCACCGAATACGCCGACGAGTTGCTCGCGGGCCTCGACACGCTGACCGCCTGGCCCGAGAAGGTCGTCGTCATGCAGCGCAACTGGATCGGGCGATCGGAAGGCGCCTACGTCAAGTTCGCGCTGGCCGACGCGCCACCGGCAGAGTCCGGCTCGAGCCGGACCGACCACGTCGAGGTCTTCACGACCCGCATCGACACGATCTACGGTGCGAACTTCATCATGCTCGCGCCCGAACATCCGCTGGTCGAACGCTTCGCGGCCGCTTCGTCCGATCCGGCGGCGTTTCGCGCGAAGGCGCAGGCGTTCCGCTCGCAGGAGCGCGACGTCCGCATGGGCGGCAAGCAGGGCTTCGACACCGGCCGGCAGGCGATCAACCCGTTCAGCGGCAAGCCGGTGCCGATCTGGGTCGCCAACTTCGTGCTGTGGGGCTACGGCACCGGCGCGGTGATGGGCGTCCCCGGCCACGACGAGCGCGATTTCGAGTTCGCCAGGGCGTACAACCTCCCGATCACCATCGTGGTTCAGCGCGAGGATGCGCCGCTGTCGGCGGAGACGATGACCGAGGCACACGCGGGTGAGGGCTCGCTGGTCAACTCGGACAGATTCAACGGCCTGCCGTGGGAGGAAGCCAACCGCGTCATGACCGCCGATGCCACCGCGCGCGGCATCGGCGAGGGCACGGTGCAGTACCGCCTGAAGGACTGGGGCATCTCCCGCCAGCGCTACTGGGGGACGCCGATCCCCGTCGTCCACTGCGCGAAACATGGCGTCGTGCCCGTGCCGTACGCGGAGCTGCCGGTCAAGCTGCCGCAGATCACGACGTTCACCGGCCGCGGCGACTCGCCGCTGGCGCAGGTGCCCGAGTGGGTCAAC
Source organism: uncultured Acidobacteriota bacterium (assembly GCA_963794305.1). Classification (GTDB taxonomy): domain Bacteria; phylum Acidobacteriota; class Vicinamibacteria; order Vicinamibacterales; family CAVVIG01; genus CAVQFC01. Next base: position 203,120 of record CAWCDQ010000045.1, read on the forward strand.
GTGACGTGTCCGACCTGCGGCGGTCCCGCCAGGCGCGAGACCGACACGATGGATACGTTCGTCGACTCGTCGTGGTACTTCCTGCGCTTCTGCGACCCGAAGAACGACGAGCAGCCGTTCGATCCGGCCGACGCGGCCTACTGGATGCCGGTCGACTTCTACAGCGGCGGCGTCGAGCACGCGATCCTGCATCTGTTGTATTCGCGGTTCTTCACGCGGGTCCTGCGCGACGTCGGGCTGGTCAACTTCGACGAGCCGTTCAAGCGTCTGCTCACGCAGGGCATGGTGCTGAAGAACGGCGCCGTGATGTCCAAGTCGAAGGGCAACGTGGTCGATCCCGACGACATGCTGGAGAAGTACGGAGCCGACGCGCTGCGGTTGTACGTGATGTTCGTCGCGCCGCCCGAGAAAGAGGTCGAGTGGAGCGACGCGGGGCTGGAGGGCAGTTTCCGCTTCCTGATGCGCGTGTGGCGGCTGGTCGATCACTGGTGCGAAACGATCGGCGGCGAAGGCATCCCGGCCTGCGGCGCAGACTGCACCGACGCCGAGCGCGCGCTGCGGCGCAAGACGCACGACACGATCCGTCGCGTGACCGGCGACATCGAAGAGCGCATGCACCTGAATACGGCCGTCTCGTCGCTGATGGAGCTCGTCAACGAGTTGTACGCCTTCAGCGAGGGCACGGCGCACGGCGCGCCGTCGCGCGCGGCGCAGGCCGGTGGTGTGGAACGGTCCCAGGCCATCGCGGTCCTGCGCGAGGCGATCGACGGGCTCGTCCTGATGCTGTCGCCGTTCGCGCCGCACATGGGCGAGGAATTGTGGGAGAAGCTCGGCCACACTGGCGGCCTCGCCGCAGCGGCGTGGCCCTCGTTCGATCCCGAAGTCGCCAAGCCGGCCGAGATTGTCGTGCCGGTTCAGGTGAACGGAAAGGTCCGCGCGCGCATTACGGCGGCCGCCGGCGCATCCGAGGATCAGCTGCGTGAGCTGGCGCTGGCCGACGCGGCAGTCCGTGGCCACACCGACGGTAAGACGATCAGAAAAGTCGTGGTGGCCAAGGGGCCGCTCGTCAGCGTGGTGGTGTCGTAACGACGCCAAGGACACCAAGGTGGGGAGAGGACACAGAGGATTGCATGTCACGAACTAACCCGGGCGTGCGTTTCTCTGTGTTCTTTGTGTCCTTTGTGTTTTCTGTCTGCGCCGCGTGCGGATATACGTTAGCGGGCCGGGGCTCCTTTCTCCCGGCCTACATCAAGACGATCGGCATCCCGATCGTTCACCAACCGCACGGTGGTCTTCAACCTCGAGACCATGCTCACGCAGAAAGTCCGGTCGGAGTTCATCGGCCGCGGCAAGTATCAGATTCTTCCGGAGGCGACAGGGGTCGACGCGCTGCTGATCGGGGGAGGTGACCGCCGTCAGCGTCCAGCCGGCGAGCTTCAGCACCCAGCAGCTCGCCTCACGCTACGCGATCCAGATGGTCGCGAAAATCGAGCTCCGCGACATGCGGGAGAACAAGGTGCTGTGGGAGAACCCAAGCCTGGTGTTCCGGCAGGAATACGACGCCACCGGCGGCCGCACCGTGCTCGATCCGGCGGCGTTCTTCCAGCAGGATGCGAACGCCCTCGAACGCATGAGCACCGAGTTCGCGCGCACCATCGTCAGTGCGATCCTGGAGGCGTTCTGAGATTGCGGATTGCGGATTGCGGACTGCGGATTGGATTGCGAGATCAAATTGGCGACATGCCGAACCTAGCTGCGTCCGCGGTTCGGCAACAGATTAAGTCCGGCACTCCCGATCCCATCTACCTGATCCTCGGGGAGGACGAGGTCGAGAAGTCGGGGCTGGCGTCCGAGTTCGCCGAGCTCGTGGACGAAGGACTGCGCGCGTTCAACGTCGAGCGCATCCACGCGGGCGACTTGACGACCGGCGATCGGCTGGCCGACGGCGTCGCCGGCCTCGTCGCCGCCGTTCGGACCCTGCCGATGATGGTGCCGCGACGGGTGGTCATCGTCCTGCAGGTGGAAACGCTGCTCGCGCCCAAGCGCGAGAGCGAGGCCGCGACGCGGGCGCTCGAGCAGTTCGAGGAACTCGTCAAGCGGCCGGAGCCGCAGACGACGCTCGTCCTGATTGCCACCAGCGTCGACAAGCGCGGCCGGATGTTCAAGCTGCTGCAGAAATCAGCGACGGTTGTCGAATGCGGCGCTCTCGAGGATCTGGCCGACGCCGAGCGCTGGGTCCGCACGCGCGTCGCCGCGGCCAGCGTTGCGATCGAACCGGCTGCGGCGCGGCTCATCGCGCAACGCGCCGGCACCGACGTGAAGCGCCTGCGCGCGGACGTCGATCGCCTGCTGCTCTACACGCTGGGCCAGAAGCAGATCACGGTCAACGACGTGCGGGATGTGGTCGGGCCGGCGGCGCTGCAGGACGACTGGGCCATGACCAACGCGATCGAGGCCGGACAGGCGGCCGAGGCGCTGCGTCAACTCGCGCTGATGTTCGACGCCGGCGCGCCGGCCGAGAAGATTCTCGGACAGCTTGGCTGGCTGGTGCGGACGAAGTTCCCGGCGCTCGCGCGCGGGCGACGTTCGTCCGGCGATCGAGTCGCTGTTCCGGACCGACCTGGATCTCAAGCGATCGGCCGGCGACCCGCGCGTCCTGCTCGAACGCCTGATCGTCGAATTGTGTGCGGGGAAGCGGGTTGCGGCGAGGCGCTGGTAGGTTCTGGTAGCGGCCGGCTCTGAGCCGGCCCGGCGGTCCGCGCTGAAGGCGGACACTAGCCGGACCTGCGTTACGACGCTTTGCGGGCGATGCGGGCCGTCAGCCGCGACTTGTAGCGGCCGGCCGCGTTCCTGTGAATAATGCCCTTGCTGGCCATCTTGTCGATGAGCGAGATGGTCTGTTTGAGGCCCGTTTTCGCCCCCGCCAGGTCGTTGCCGTCGATGGCGGTGCGGATGGTCTTGAGGGCGCCTCGCAGGCGCGACCGGAACTGCCGGTTGCGCTCGCGGTTCTTGAGACTCTGTCGGTGCGCTTTCAGCGCGGATTCGTGCGATGCCACGTGATCTTTAACCTCCGGAAACCCCTAATCTTAACACAATGGCCCTTTCCGTCGAGCACTTCGGCCGCACGTACGCGACCGCAGCCGGAAGCTTCACCGCCGTCTCGGACCTGTCGTTCACGGTTGCTTCCGGCGAGATCGTCGGGTTGATCGGTCCCAACGGCGCCGGCAAGACGACCACCCTGCGGTCGCTGGCCGGCATTCTGCGGCCAACCTCAGGCCGCGTGCGCATCGACGGCTTCGACCTCGCCGAACACCCGCTGGAGGCCAAGCGCCGCCTCGCGTTCATGCCCGACGAGCCGCACCTCTTCGAGTACCTCACGGTGATGGAACACCTGCGCCTGGTGGCGCGCTTGTACGGCGTGACCGACTGTCGCCGGCCGCGCCGCCGCCCTCTCGAGGAACTGCAACTCGCCGGGAAGGAACAGTCGCTGCCGGGTGAGTTGTCGCGCGGCATGCGGCAGAAAGTCGTGATCGCCTGCGGCCTCGTCCGCGATGCGACGACGCTGCTGTTCGACGAGCCGCTGACCGGCCTCGATCCGATCGGCATCCGCCGGATGCGCAACACGATCGTCGCGCGGGCGAAGTCCGGCGCGGCGATTCTGCTCTCGTCGCACCTCCTGCACCTGGTCGAGGAGGTCTGCTCGCGCGTCATCATCATGGATCGGGGACAGAAAGTCGCCGACGGGACGTTCGCGGAGCTTGCGTCGCGCGCGGATCTGGCGACCGCGGGATCGAACCTCGAGCAGATCTTCCTGCGCGTGACGGGGCACGATGTCCAGTCCTGATGCGTCTCCGCTGACGATGTTCTCCGCCAGCCTCTACATCATCGTCTGCAGCTTCCGGAACAGGCTGCGAGTGCGTTTGCAGCGGCTGCGGCAGCCGCGGTACTTCATCGGCGCGATCGCCGGCGCCGCGTATCTGTATTTCAGTTTCTTCGCCCGCTTTCGCACATCGCGCTCGAGCGCCGCGCGGCGAGGCGGTCGGCCTCCGCGTCTGCCGCAGTCAATGGCCGCGCTGCTGGCCGTCGCGCCCAGCCTCGGCGGCCTGGCACTGATGATTGCCGCGGCCGGGGCCTGGCTGTTTCCGATGGACAGCAGCCTGCTGGAGTTTTCTGACGCCGAACAGCAGTTTCTGTTTCCCGCGCCGGTGTCGCGCCGGCAGCTGCTGGTGTACCGGATCATGCGGTCGCAGATCGGCATGCTGTTCGGCGCGGCGATGATCGGCATCTTCTCGCCACCGACGATCGGGCTCTCGCGGCTGCGCATCTCGGTGGCGTCGTGGATCATCCTGGTCACCGCCAAGATCTACTTCACTGGAGTCACGCTCGCTCGCGCACGCCTCGGCGCGAGCGGCGGGCGGACCAGGCGTGTCGCGTGGCTGCCGATCAGCGCGTTGGCCCTCGCGCTGGCGCTGGTGGCAGGCGCAATCGGCGCCCAATGGCGTCAGGCGCCCCCGGCCGACGCCGTTGCCGGTCTCATCCTGATTGGGCGCGCAGCGGACACTCCGGCAGCGCGTGTCGTCTTGCTGCCGTTTCAGGGCGCTGGTGCAGCCGCTGTTCGCGGAATGGCCGGGAGCGTACCTCGTGGCAATCGCGTGGGCACTGGTCGTCCTCGTCGCCGTCGTCACGTGGGTGTTGCTCAGCGATGAGGCGTTCCAGGAAGCGGTGAGCGACGTCGCGGAGCGTCGAAGCCAGGAGCCCGTCAGGAAGGGCGAACCGATCTACAAAGTGCGATCGACCGGTTGGACGCTGCCGCCGACGGGGCGGCCGGAGACCGCGTTTGCGTGGAAGGCTGCGATGCAGACGCTGCGGATGGTGGACAAGCGCAGCCTCCTGCGCGGCGTCGTCATTCTCTTCTGCCTGACCATCGTCGCCGCGCTGATGGGACGAGCCAGCGGATTTGCCTCGATGCTGGGCGCCTTTTCGATGGCGGGGACGCATGTTTGCGATACTCCTGGCGCCGCAGATTGTCCGGATCGACATGCGGCAGGATCTCCAGCATCTCGAGCTGCTCAAGACGTGGCCGGTGAAAGCATCGGCCGTCGTCCGGGGAGAGCTGGTGTGGCCGTCCGTGATCATCACAGCCGGCGCCTGGACGATGCTGGCCGTGGCGACGTTTCTTTCGGGCACGATGCTGGCGCACGTGAACCTGGGGCTGAGGCTCGGAGGCGGCGCCGCGCTGGCCATCCTGACGCCCGCGCTCGTCTTGTCGCAGCTCACCATTCACAACGCGGCGGCGCTGATCTTCCCCGCCTGGGTGCCGCTCGGCAATCAGCGGCCGCGCGGGCTCGACGCGATGGGGCAGAGGCTCATCATGCTCGGCGGAACCTGGCTCCTGCTGGCCCTGAGCCTTCTTCCCGGCGCGATCGCCGGAGGCATCGTCTGGTTCGCGCTGCAGCGCTTCGTCGGGTCCGGCGCGTTGGTTGCCGCCGCGCTGGTGTGTACGGTGATTGTCGGCGTCGAGGTATTGCTCGCGACGGAGGCGATGGGACCGGCGTACGAGCAGCTCGACGTGCTGGCCGTTGAACGCGCGGACTAACGCGGTTCCATTTCGATGTAGTGCGGACCTTCAGGTCCGCCGTGTGGGCAGGCCTGAAGGCCTGCACTACGCGCGATCGGAGAACGCGCTAGCGCTCAGGTTTTTTATCGGTGTAGAGCGGGATGGGACGGCCGTCGGGTGTGACGTCGGTGACCTTGTAGATCGTCGTGCCGGCAGTCGTGACCGGCGGCCTTGCGGCCATTCTGTTGATCTGCGCGACGTAGCTTTGCGTCTCCCGGTAGGGAGGCACGGTCTGGCCGTGCTTGTCGACGGCGCCGGGGCCAGCGTTGTAGGCTGCGAGCGCAAGCTCCTCGTTGTCCTGATACCGATCGAGCAGCTCACGAAGATAGGCGACGCCGGCGCGCACGTTCTCGTCCGGGTTGAACGCGTTCCGGACGCCGTACTGCTTCGCCGTCGCCGGCATCAGCTGCATCAACCCCATCGCCCCCTTCGGCGAGCGCGCGTAGGGATTGAAACCCGATTCCACCTGCATCACCGCCCGGACCAGGTCGGGTCGGACGCCTTGTGCCCGGCTGTGTTCGCTGATGAGGGTCTCGTAAGGTTTGGCGCGCTCCGCGATGACCGATCGGGTCGTCCGGACGCCTTCGGCTTTCGGCACGGAGTAGGAGGGCAGATCCGGCGCGGAAGCGCCCGGCCGCTTGTTGGACAACACCAGGATCCCGTTCGCGTCGCGCCAGGTATAGATCTGCGCGCTGGCCGGCGCCGCTGCGCCGAGACAGAAGGCGATCGTCAAGCACCGAAAGGCTTTAGGCCACATCGGCACGACGCGAGCGAGCATGGTCGGCAAGGTCAAGAGAGTAACCCAGGGTCTTATCGGCTGAGGATGGGCTCGTCAGTAGGGGGCTGCCTCTGAGGTAAAACCTCAGAGGTAAAACCTCTGAGACCGAGGACGCCGGGCAGATGCCCTAGGCGAGGAGTCGGGCGATCACCGCCTCGCTGGCCGTCAGCATCTCGTCGATTTTTTCAGGCTGTTTTCCACCAGCCTCCGCGAAGTCCGGGCGTCCACCGCCGCCCCCGCCGACGATGGGGGCAATCTCCTTCACGATTTGGCCCGCTTTGACACGCGACGTCAGGTCCGGCGTCACGGAGACGACGATCTGGACCTTTCCATCGTTCTCCGACGCGATGACCACGACGCCGCTCTTGAGCCTGGCCTTCAGCGAGTCGGCGAGGCCGCGCAGCGCCTCTTTGTCCATGCCGCTCACTTTTCGTCGTGAGACCTTCACGCCGGCGACCTCGGTCGTGTCGTCGCCGCCATCGGCCGCCGCACCGCCGCCCATCGCCAGCTTGGTCTTGAGCTGCGTCACTTCGCGCGCGAGCCTCTTGCCTTCGCTCTGAAGCTTTTCGATCGCCTCTCCCGCCTGCTCGTCGGTCACGTGCAACGTTTCAACGACCGACGCGAGCATCGCGCGCTGATGCTGGGCCCATGCGACCGCTCCCGCGCCGGTCAGCGCCTCGATGCGTCGCGTTCCGGCCGCCACGCCGCTCTCGCCGACGACCACGAAGAAGCCGATGTCGCCGGTCGCGCTGACGTGGGTCCCGCCGCACAACTCGAGGCTGAACCCCGGCACGCTGACCACGCGAACCTTGTCGCCGTACTTCTCGCCGAACAGCGCCATGGCGCCGGCGGCGATCGCCTCCTGCGTCGAGCGAACCTCAGTGGACACGACCGTGTTGCGCACGATCTGGTCGTTGACGATGCGCTCGATGCGATCGATCTCCGCGCGCGTGACCGGTTGAAAATGCGCGAAGTCGAACCGCAGCCGATCGGGCGCGACGAGCGATCCTGCCTGCTTGACGTGCGTGCCGAGCACCTGGCGCAGCGCCGCGTGGAGCAGGTGTGTCGCGGTGTGGTTGCGGCGCGTGGCGTTGCGAACGTCCGCGTCGACTTCGGCCGTCACGATATCGCGCACGCGAAGTTCGCCTGCCGTCACCCGCACCCGGTGCGCGCGGGGCAGGCCGGTCCGAATGCGTCCGATCCCTTCCACCTTGGCCGATGCGTTGGTGGCCTCGTTGACGATGACGCCGGTGTCGGAGACCTGGCCGCCGGACTCGAGATAGAACGGCGTTTTGGCGAGCGCGGCATAGCCCGCCTCACCGGTGGAGAGGGCAGCGACCGGCTGTCGCCGCTCGTCGAACAGCGCCACGATCGGAACGCCGGTCACCCGCGTCGTCGAATAGCCTTCGAAGAGGTCGCCGCCGGCGCCGGCGAGCGCGCTGCCGACCTGTTCGTCGCCGATCGAGAACTCCTCGCCTTTCTTGCCGCCGAACGCGCTGCCCGCGCGCGCCCTTTCGCGCTGGCCCTCCATCGCTTTGTCGAAGGCGGCCTTGTCCACCGTCACGCCCTGGATTGCGGAGGTGTCCTCGATGAAGTCGTACGGAACGCCGAAGGTGTCGTACAACTGGAACGCGACGCTGCCGGGCAGCGTTTTCGACTTCGTCCCGAGCACCTTCACGATCTCCGCCTCGAGACGCGGCAGGCCTTCGGTCAGCACCGCCTCGAACCGGTTTTCTTCCGCGAGGATCGTCTGCTCGATCGTCGCGCGATTGCGCCGGACTTCCGGATACGCGTCGCCCATCTCGCGGTCGAGCACCCGCACCAGGCCGTGCAGGAACGGATCGGTGAATCCGAGGTGTTTGCCGTGCCGCATGGCCCGCCGCATGATCTTGCGGAGCACGTACCCGCGCCACTCGTTCGACGGCGTCACGCCGTCCGCGATCAGGAATGTCGTCGCGCGAATGTGATCGGCGACGACCCGCAGTGAGATGTCCGACGGGCTCATGCTCGCGGCGTAGGAGTGATTCGAGAGCCGGCCGATCTCGGTGAGCAGCGGCATGAACACGTCCGTGTCGTAGTTCGAATCCTTCTGCTGGAGCACGGCCGTGATCCGCTCGAGCCCCATGCCGGTGTCGATCGACGGCGCCGGGAGCGGCGTGAGCACGCCGTCGGCGCTGCGCTCGAACTCCATGAAGACGTTGTTCCAGATTTCGATCTCGGGGTCCGCTCCGGTGCCGCCCCGAACGAAGTAGATCTCGGAGCAGCGGCCGCACGGTCCGGTGTCGCCCATCTGCCAGAAGTTGTCGTCGCCGCCGAGCTCGAGGATGCGATCCGCCGGCACACCGAGTCCCCGCCAGATGTCGTACGCCTCCTCGTCACGCGGGATGCCGTTCTCGCCCTTGAAGATCGAGACGACCAGCTTCTCGGCCGGCATCTGCCAGATGTCGGTCAGCAGGGTCCACGCGAACGGCAGCGCCTCCTTCTTGAAGTAGTCGCCGAACGAAAAGTTGCCGAGCATCTCGAAGAAGGTGTGGTGGCGGTGCGACGGTCCGACGTTGTCGAGATCGTTGTGCTTTCCGCTGACGCGCATCACTTTCTGCGACGTGGCGGCGCGCCGGTAGTCGCGCGCCTCGCGCCCGAGGAACAGGTCCTTGAACTGGTTCATGCCGGCGTTGGTGAACAGGAGGGTCGGGTCGTCGCCGGGGACCAGCGGAGAACTCGGCACGACGCGGTGGCCGTGCTGCTCGAAGTACTTCAGGAAGGACGCCCGGATCTCGTTCGCGGTCATCCCGCCATTTTATCGGACTCGACTGTGGTGTCCATGCGCGGCGCCGGGACCGCGAAGAAACGACGAGACGTCGAGTCCCATCGCGTCGCTCAGGGCGCGCCGGCCTCGATCGGTGACGTGTACCGCGCGCGTCCGCGGGAGCCTGGTGACCCAGCCCGCCGAGATGCAGCGCGCGAGCAGCGCGGCGCCGAGGGCGCCGCCGAGATGCGGCTGCCGCTCCGTCCAGTCGAGACACTGCCGCGTCAGCTTGCGGCGCCCCTGCCGCAGCGCCGGCAGGTCGATTTGCAGATCGCCGAACCAGCGCGCCCCCGCGGCATCACCTGATACTCGGTGCCGCGCGGCCGCAGCATCCCCTGATGGACCAGCGCCTGCGCCATCCCGACCGCCACCTGGCCCGCGAGGTGGTCGTAGCACGTTCGCGCAAACCGCAGCGGCCTGTCCGCCGTCGACGCCGGGGCCGATGACGCGCCGGTTCGCGCGATCGCCCCGAGCGACTCCAGCGCATGGCCGACTTCCGGTCTCGCCAGCGCAAACAGGCGATTGCGACCGGCGCGAATCATCCGCAGGAACCCGCCGTCGGTGAGCTTGCCGAGGTGCGCGCTCGCCGCCTGCGGCGAGAGCCCGGCCGCCGTGGCCAGATCGCCGGCCGAATGGTGAAGGCCGTCGAGCAGCACCGTCAGCATCGCGACGCGCGACGGCTCGGCCAGCAGAGCGCCGACTTCGGCGAGGGGATACTTCCCGAACACCATCTGAGTATACCGGCGGCGCCCACGGCGATAGTTCATCGCGGCGTGAAACATCCGGCTCCCTGGCGTAGATAGAGTCGGGTGTCGGAGCTGGTGACGAACGTTCACTCTGCACGATCAGCCAGCTCCCCTGTAAAGGTGAGGACATGCCATCAACCAATCGCCGGCGCTTCCTGAGCGCCATGGCCGCAGTGACTGCGGGCTCGTTCGGATCGCTGGTGCCGGGCGCAGAAGGCGCGACGACGGGCGCCGCTGCGATCGCGATCGATTCGAGCGCCTCATGGGAAGAGGTTCGACAGCCTCTTCGAGTTGAGAACCGACCGCATTCACATGGCCGGGCTTCTGTTTGCGTCGAACCCGCGCCCGGTCAGCGAGGCCATCGCCAGGCATCGCGGGGAGCTGCAGCGCGATCCCGCCAGCTACATCAGCCACGAGCGCTGGCGCCTGGAAGGCGAGGTGTTGAAGTCCGCATCGAGCTATCTCGGCGTGCTGCCTGCCGACATCGCGCTGACCGATAGCACCTCCATGGGGTTGGGCCTGCTGTACTCCGGCCTCCGGCTGACGCCACGCGACGAGATTGTGACGACGACGCACGAGCACTACGCGACTGAATCCGCGATAGCGGTCTGCGCCGATCGGACAGGATGCGGCGTGAAGCGAATCGAGATGTACAAGGACGCATCGACCGCGACGGCCGATGCGATCGTCGACGCCGTGCGCCGTGCCGTGAATCCATCGACGCGCGTGCTCGCCATCACGTGGGTTCATTCAGGAACCGGCGTCAAAGCGCCGATTCGAGCGATCGCGGATCTGATCGGCGGCCTGAACGCGCAGCGCGGGCCTGACCGCAGGATCTACCTGTGCGTCGACGGCGTGCACGGGCTCGGCATCGAGAGCGAGTCGCTGCCGGAACTGGGCTGCGACTTCTTCGCGGCGGGCACCCACAAATGGATGTTCGGCCCGAGAGGAACCGGAATCCTGTGGGGCAGGGCGGATGCGTGGCACATGACGCGGCCGGCGATCCCGACCTGGGAGCCCGGCGTGTTCTACTCGACGATTGGCTGGCGGGAGCGGCCTGAGGTCGGCGGCGGACAAATCATGACTCCCGGCGGCTATCACGCCTTCGATCACACGTGGGCGCTCGGCAGTGCTTTCGAGTTCCACGCCGAGCCTCGGCAAGAGTCGCGTGAAGGACCGCGTGCACACGCTGAACCGGCAGCTGAAGGAAGGCCTGCGCGCCATGAAGCATGTCCGCGTGCACACGCCGCTCAGCGAGTCCCTCTCCTCGGGCATCGTCTGCTTCGACGTGGACGGGATGGCTCCGGACAAGGTCGTGAATGCTCTCGCCGATCGAGGCATCCTCGCCAGCAGGACTCCCTACAGAACGCCGTACGCCAGGCTCTGTCCGGGACTGCTGACGCCGGGAAACGACGTCGACAGGACGCTCGAGGCCGTTCGCCGTCTCGCGTCGTGACAGCGTTATCAGTCTGGCGTAGTGCGGACCTTCAGGTCCGCTGTGTCGGGCAGGCCTGAAGGCCTGCACTACATCGGGGTGAAAAACGCTCTTAGCGGGGACGGCGTTTCGCGCGCAGGGCCTGCATCACCTGGTCCGACTCGAACCCCTGGCCGACGAGGTAGCGGAACAGGCGCTGGAACTCACGGTCGTCGGCGATGGTTTCTCGGCCTCGCAGCCGCTTGCGCAGCGACGATTCGAGCAGCGCATCGGCGTCGATTCCCTCGAACACGTCGTCGATCGCCTGTCTGGCCGTGTCTTTCGCGATCCCGGCGCGTTCGAGTTGCAGGCGCACGCGGCTCCGGCCGCGCTTGCGCACGCCTGTTTCGGTGCGCGCGATCGCTTCGGCGACCCGCTGATCGTTGATCGCGCGCTCGTCGCGCAGCCGCGCCACGGCCTCGTCGATCTCGTCCCGCGTGTAGGCTTTCCGCGCCAGGCGTTGGCGCACCTGCTGCTCGGACAGCTCGCGGCGTCCCAGCATCTTCAATCCGTCGAGATACGCGGACACGGCCTGCCTGGCTCCGCGTGGGTTCAGGAACTGAACCGGGTGATTTCGGGCGCCGGCGGCGGCTTTCTTCGCCATCTGGTCGCGGCTCATCTCGGTGGTCGTCGAGATGCCCTGCACCTTCAGCTTGAACTCGTCCACGTTGCTCGCCCAGCGCAGCGCTTCCTCGAGGGAGACGAGCCCCTGTTCGAAGAGGCCGAAGATCGACTGATCGAACGACTGCATGCCGTACTGCGACGTGCCGGCGGCGATCGCGCCGTTGATCATGTGGGTCTTTTCCTTGTCGACGATGCAATCGCGGATGAACGGCGTGCTGATCAGGACTTCCACCGCCGGCACCCGTCCCTTGCCGTCGGCCTTCGGCATCAGGCGCTGCGAGACGACCGCCTTCAGCACGCTGGCCAGCTGCAGGCGGATCTGCTTCTGCTGGTGCGGCGGAAAGACCGAGATGATGCGGTTGATGGTCTCGGTCGCGTCGAGCGTGTGCAGCGTCGAGAAGACGAGATGTCCCGTCTCGGCGGCGAGAAGGCCGGTCTCGATCGTCTCGAAGTCGCGCATCTCGCCGACCAGAATCACGTCGGGATCCTGACGGAGCGCGCTGCGCAGCGCCTGCGCGAAGGAGCGCGTGTCGACGGCGACTTCGCGCTGGTTCACCATCGCCTTGTTGTCGCGGTGGAGGAATTCGATCGGATCCTCGACCGTCATCACGTGGGCCGGGCGCGTCTTGTTCACGTAGTCGATCATCGCGGCCAGCGTCGTGCTCTTGCCGCTGCCCGTCGTGCCCGTGACCAGGACCAGCCCGCGCTCCTCCGCGGCGATCGACTTGAGCACGCGGGGCAGTCCGAGCTCGTCGATCGTTCGAATCTGCATCGGGATGACGCGAAGGACGAGGCCGACGGTGCCGCGCTGCTGGAAGATGTTGCAGCGGAAGCGCCCGAGGCCGGGGACGCTGTAGGCGAGGTCGACTTCCTGCGACTCCTTGAACTTCTGCCGCTGCGTCGTGGACATGACGGCGGCGCCCATGGCGACGACGTCCTCGTGGTCGAGTTTCTTGTCCTCGCTGGCGGGTGTCAGCGTGCCGCGCACGCGCATCATCGGATAGCTGCCGACCTTCAGGTGGAGGTCGGAAGCGCCGCTCTCGACGGCGATTTTCAACAGGTCGTTGACGTGCACAGCGCCCCTAGCCCCTGGCTCCAGCGACCGTCCGAGTCGAGCGAAGCGAGGCTTCCGCGGGATAGACGTACGTGAGCCAGCCGTGCGTGTCGGGCACTTCGCCGTTGATCACGTCGAAGAATGCCTGCTGGAGCGCCTGCGTCACCGGTCCACGCTTGCCCGCGCCTATCGTCTGCTTGTCGATCGAGCGGACCGGCGTCACCTCGGCGGCGGTGCCGACGAAGAACACCTCGTCGGCGATGTAGAGCGCCTCGCGGGGAATGATCGACTCGCTCACCGCATAGCCAAGGTCGCGCGCGAGCGTGATCACCGAGTCGCGCGTGATGCCGCCGAGAATCGACGACCCGAGCGGCGGCGTATAGATGGCGCCGTCGCGAACCATGAAGATGTTCTGGCCGCTGCCCTCGCTGATGTTGCCCGACACGTCGAGGGCGATCCCTTCCGCGTAGCCGTCGGCCAGCGCCTCCATCTTGATGAGCGCCGAATTGGCGTAGTTGGCCGCGCTCTTCGCCATCGCCGGCAGCGTGTTCGGCGCCATGCGCGACCACGACGACACTTTGACGTCGACGCCTTCTTCGAGCGCCTCCTTGCCCAGATAGGCGCCCCATTCCCAGAGCAGAATGGCCGCGTCCACGGGACAGCTGAGCGGGTTGACGCCCAGGGAGTCGTAGCCGCGGTACAGGATCGGGCGGATGTAGCAGGCCTTCATGTCGTTGGCGCGGATCGTATCGAGGACCGCGGCGTTCCAGCCGGCCAGATCCAGACCGTATTCCATCCGGTAAATCTTGGCGGAGTGCTGCAGGCGGCGCATGTGGGCGTCGAGGCGGAAGCAGGCCGAGCCTCTCGGGGTGGCATAACAGCGTGCGCCCTCGAAGACGCCGCTGCCGTAGTGGATGACGTGGGTCGCGATGTGAACGTTCGCGTCTTTCCAGTCGACCAGCTTGCCGTTCATCCAGATCTTGCCCGTACCCGGGAATGCCATGTCAGCTCCTCAAGCGATCTTATCGTGTTCCCCGCGAAAACACGAAGGCGCGGCGGCGTTTGCTCAGTCCTGCAACCCGAATCGCGCGCGCATCTCCCGCCGTCCCGCGGCCGTGATGCTCAGCGCGCGGCTGTCGAGATCGGGCACGACCCATTTCTTTTTCAGCGCCGCGCTCAGGAGCGCCGCCCCAAGGGCGCCGCCGATGTGCGGCCGCCGCTCGCTCCAGTCGACGCACGCGAACGCGAAGCGGCGGCGCAGCGTGCGCGTGGCCTCGACGTCGATGCCGAGCGCCTCGCATCCCCGCACGCCGATATCGGTGAGATCGTACCCGTTGCCGCCCGTCGAAGCCGGCGTCACCCACCGGAGCGTCGTCAAGCGATCGTGAATGGCGACGGCCAGCGTCCCGGCCATGTGGTCGTAGCACGTGCGAGCCGCGCGCAGATAAATCGGCGCGTGCGGCACGAAGGCGTCGTGCGAGCGTCCGGCGACCACGCTCAGCGCCTCGAGCGCGTCGGCGACGCTCGTGCCGGCGCAGGCTGTAGTAGCGATGCTTCCCCTGCGCGAGTACTTTCACGAGCCGTTGAGTCTTCAACCGATGCAGGTGCACGCTGGCGGTGGACGGGGTCACGTTGCCGAGCGCGGCCAACTCCGTGCTGGTTCGCGCCCGGCCGTCCGCCAGGCAGTAGAGCATCCGGGCTCGTGCGGGCTCGCCGATGGCCGCCGCGATTCGCGCGACGGCGGTGTCTGGGTGCTCGACATTCATACTTTGATTGTGAGCGAAGTGTGCCGGTCCGGCAACTGGCAGACTGCGGCTCGTGTCGAAGACGGATGCGTGGCTCGAGCCGATCGCGCGCCGAGAGGCCATCGGAATCCTGATGGCGGCGGGTGCGATGGCTCTTTCCGCATGCCAGCGTGCGCCCGTCGAGCCGGACACCACGAGGAGCAGCCATGGCCATCACCTGCGTCATCCGCTACGAGATCGATCCGTTTCAACGGGAGGCGTTCAAGACGTACGCCGAGAATTGGGGCCGCATCATTCCGCGATGCGGCGGGCACCTGGTCGGCTATTTCCTGCCGTACGAAGGGACGAACGATGTCGCGTGGGGCCTGATTGCCTTCGACAGTCTCGCCGCGTACGAGCGATACCGCGCTCGCCTGAAGTCGGACGCGGAGGCGCGCGACAACTTCAACATGGCCCAGACCAAACGGCTGATTCTTCGCGAGGAGAGAAACTTCGTCGAGGTCGTCGAGGGCACACTCGGCGTGCCGCCGGCGCCGGGGTCGAAGTTGTAGGTCAGCCCGTTCGTTTCCACGTCACGACCAGCACGTCCCGGTAGGCCGGTTCGGACGGATCCACCGGTTCGATCGGCGTCACGCCGTGCGCGACCTTCGAGTCGTCGAGCAACGCCGCGTCGAGCGGCGTCGTCAGCGTGAACGCGCCGAGCTCGCGTCCGTCGAGGCGATGAACCGTTGTCGTCCCGCTCGCGATGTTGTGCCGCTCGATGAGCAGCACCAGGACGTAGTCGACGCCGTCCCGGTGCACGCCTTCCGGCGTCGGGCGTCCTTCTTCGCCCAGCCTCGCCGCGATCCGGAACTGATGCACCTCGATGTGCCAGTCTCGAGGACCGGCGAGGCTCTCGAACGCGGCGCGCGAGCACGCCAGAATCGCCGTCATCGTCTCGCCCGATCCGATGGCGTCGTCGACGGGCGCGAACCAGCGCGCGATCCCCCCGTTCAGCGCGTTGTAGTCGCGGCTCTGGTAGTGCGGCTGGTTCGGTGCACGGACAATCGTTCCGCCGGCCGCCGCCGCGTACACCGCGTGACGCCGACGGCGGTAGCGGCCACCGTCGGCCATGTAGTGATCGAGCTCGAGATCGTTCCAGCTGGACGCGAACGCCGGCCAGTCGGCAAGCGGGCCTCTCGCGGTCAGCAGCTCGCGCATGTCGGAGGCGCGCAGGAAGGCAAAACCGTCGAGCGCGATTGCGGACGTCAGCTGATCAGCGCATA
This sequence comes from uncultured Acidobacteriota bacterium, assembly GCA_963794305.1. Taxonomy (GTDB): domain Bacteria; phylum Acidobacteriota; class Vicinamibacteria; order Vicinamibacterales; family CAVVIG01; genus CAVQFC01. The sequence goes on from CAWCDQ010000045.1 coordinate 219,229, forward strand.
CGATTGCCATGGAACCATCGTATTACCCAGCGCCCGGCCCTTGCGGTCCAGCCGCGGATTGGACTGCTCCAGCCGGCGCGCTGGAGGCTTCCAGGGTGCGTCGCATCGCGGCGCAACCCTGATCCATCATTCCGCCGATGGGGCCGGCCAGCTCCTCGGGCAGCAGATCCGCGATCCAGACGATGCGCGTCCGATCGTCGCCGTCGGGAAATGCCTGGATGGATGCGTGATGGTAGGTGGGGCGCCCCTCGACGATGGAGTACGCAATCCGTCGTGTCCGATCGTCCACGTCGACAATGCGCTCGCGGGCGACGAGGCCGCCGGCGAAAGTGACCAGCCTCGAGTCGCCCTCGAGCTGCGTGTCGAGCACGAACCCCCGGGCGAGGCGCGTGTGAATCGCGCCCACGTCGCGGATCGCATCCCAGATGTGATCGGCCGGCGCGTTGATGAGCACTTCCTTGTGAATTGATGCCATAACTCCTCCGTGTCAGACTGTTGTACGACGCGAGCGGAGGCCGGGTCTTGGCAAAAATTGCGGTGGAGCTCGAACGAGCGCTGGCGCGCCGATCCTCGGAAGGCACGAGCGGTCGTACCGACGCGCGGATCGTGGCGCGCGGTGACGGCTGGACCGTCGCCGACGTGATCTGCACTTCGGGGCCCGAGGATCGCCCGTTCGAAGAACAACACACGCACTACGCGATTGCGATGGTGGTCGCCGGGACGTTTCAGTACCGGTCTCCGCTCGGCCGGGGCGTCATGACCCCCGGCGGCGTGATGCTCGGCAACCCGGGCCAATGCTACGAATGCGGTCATGAACACGCTCGAGGAGACCGCTGCGTCGCGTTCTGGTACGCCCCGGACTACTTCGAGCGGCTTGCCGCGGACGTGCGCGGACGAGGTGAGCGCCTGGGCTTCCGCCACGCGCGGATTCCCGCGCTGCGACCGCTTGCGCCAGTGGTCGCGCGCGCTGCCGGCGGCGCGATGGGAACGCTCGACGTGGCGTGGGAAGAACTTGGCGTCGCTCTGGCCGCGCGCGTTGCCGGTGTGGATGCCGGCGCAGCGAGCGGTGATACGAGGCTGCCGCCCAATGCCGTGGCGCAGGTTACGCGCGCCGTGCGCAGGATCTCACGCTATCCCGATGCGCCCTGGACGCTGACCCGCCTCGCGCGGGATGCCGGATTGAGCCCGTACCATTTTCTGCGAACATTCCGGCGCGTGTCCGGCGTGACGCCGCATCAGTTCATCCTGCGGGCGCGGCTGCGCGAAGCCGCGGCGCGCCTGGCAAATGAGCACGACAGCGTGCTGGAGATCGCACTCGACTGCGGGTTCGGCGATGTGTCGAATTTCAATCGCGCGTTTCGGACCGAATTCGGCGTCAGCCCTACCGCGTACCGTCAATCAGGTCGCGCCGACCTTCAGAAGTCGGAAGTAGTGCAGGCTCTTCACGAGCCTGCGCTCACTGACCCTCGCCGCAAAACGGGCACCGATCCGATCGCGCGTGGAGCGGCTTTCGACAGTGCCAGCAGAACCGCGGCTGCGGCGCCTCGCGCGCTTTGAGGCGGAGGTGAATGTCCTGCGCGACGCTGTCTCCGACCACGGGCTCGGCCGACTCGGGCGCGTTCGGCGTCGGCCTTCTCGGCGTCCGCCGCGAGCCCGAGGATCGCGCCGCCAGCACGTCGTCGAGCAGCTCGCCCGCGCGCTGGTAGCGCGCGTGGATCTCCGGCGCCATCGCCTTCAGGACGATGTCGTTGATCGACTTCGGGATCTTGCTGTTCTTCAGCCGTGGCGCCGTCAACAGATCGCCCTTCATCAGGCGCTCCAGATCGGCCGGTGACGGCGTGTCGTACGGCAGCTCGCCCGTCATCATCTGGTACATCGTCACGCCCAGCGAGTAGATGTCGGAGGCGAACACGGCCTTGCCCTGAAACTGCTCCGGGCGCCATGTAGGGCGGGCTGCCGATGACCGTCGTGCCGTGCGCCGCGATCTCGAGAAAGCGCGACGTGCCGAAATCGGCGACCTTCAGCATGCCGCTCTCGGCGACGAGGACGTTGGACGGACGAAGATCGCGGTGGAGCACGCCTTGCCGATGCGCGTGGTCCACCGCGTTGCTGATCTGGCAGGTGTAGTCGAGCGCGCGCGCGACATCGAGCGGTCCCTCGCGCGCGATGATCGTCTCGAGCGTTTCGCCCGGCACGAACTCCATCACGATGAAGAAGACGTTCTCCTGCTTCTCGGCGGTCAGGATCGTGACGATGTTCGGGTGATTGAGGCTCGCGAGGAGCCTCGGCTCACGCAGCAGCTCGCCGAAGTCGACGCCCTGCTTGTGCGGCACCTTGAGCGCGACTTTCTTGTCGATCCACGTGTCCTCGGCGAGGTACACGGTGCCGAAGCCGCCGCTGCCGATCGTCGACAGGATTTTGTACTTCCCGATGATCTGTCCGCGAAAGAACATCTGGGCGCGCAGTATAGCAGTGGCGACTGTACGTTGCCGCCCGGACGTTCACTTGACGATCACCTCGCCTTGCGCTTGCCACTTGCCGCTTGTCGTTCGCACCTCGAGCCAGACGGTTTTGCGGCCGGCAGTGACGTACTCGAAATCGTAGGTCTCGCCGACGGCGATCGTCTGGCGCGCCGGGACGAGGGTCGACTCGGCGCCTGGCAGGAGCGCGCCGTCCTTCGTGATGGGCGTCCACATCACCGGAGCCTCGACCGTCTGGAGCGACACGTTGAAGATGTCGTCGGGCGTGATGTTGATCAGCCGCACGCGATGCTTCGTCGCCGCCTTCCACACGAAGCGCGGCTCCCGCTGGCCGTTGATCACGACAGATGCCGCATCCTGCAGGATGTTGGCGGCCTCGGACGTCACGCTGCGGCGGCCGAGCACGACCACATGATCGGTCGCCGGGTCGAAGGTCTCTCCCTCATCCAGCACGATCAGCGGCCCGTACATCCCGCCGGACAACTGGACGTAGTCGTGCAGGTGCGTGTGATAGATGAACGTGCCCGAGCGGGGCGGCGTGAAACGGACCACGAACGTCCCTCCCGGTTCGATCATCGGCGCGACCTGCCGATCGATGCCGCTCCAGTTGTGCACGCCGTCGTAGAAACTGTCGAGCTCCATCCCGTGCCAGTGGAGCGCCGTCGCTTCGGTCAGGCGGTTCTCGACGGTGATCTCGACCGGCTCGTTGCGGTGGAGGACGATCGCCGGTCCCGGGGCGGAGGCTGCCGCCGATCCCGGCGGCGCTGTACCTTCGGCAAGGACGAAGCCGGCAGCCGGCCCGCCGGAGGCGTCGCCGGGGCGGCGCTGGATCGTCAGCGTGAGCTTGCGCGGTGACGTCGCCCGCACCGCGGCCGGACGCCTGCCTTCCTCCGTGGGCAGAACGGTGACTCCGAGAATCATGCCCGCCATGCCTCCCGCTTCGTCGTGCGCGATGGGATGCTGGCCGTGCGCGTCACGTGGCTCGCCCTGGACGCTGTCCGGCTCCCCGTGAGCCATGCCCGGCTCGCCGTGGACATGACCGCTTTCAGCTCCGGACAACCGTCGCGTCGGCGAGACGTGCGCCATGATGTGGCAATGGAAGAGCCAATTGCCCTCGCGCTCCGGTGTCCACGCCATCGTCATCGTCCCTCCTGAGGGAACGAGCTGGGTGACGACGCGGCGCATGTGCGCCGAATCGATCGGCGAGTCCTTCAATCCGTCCCCCTGACTGACGACATCGAAATAGAAGCCGTGAAGGTGCATCGGGTGCGATCTGTGAGCTGAGGTTGATCACGCGCCACCGTACGCGCTCGCCGCGACGGTAGGTCATCCGTTCCGTGGCAGGCCACGACAAACCGTTGATGACGAAGACGAACCGTGGATCGGCTGCCAGGAAGGCCGCTCCCGTATCGTCCGCGGTGATGATTCGGCCCAGCTGCATCGGCGTCAGGTTGCTCCACTCGGTGATGACCAGCACTCGATCGGGCTCGACCCGTCCGGGCGGATCGACGATGAATCCGCCGGCCAGCTCGCGGAACGGCACCGGCGCTCCCATCGTTGTCGCCCAGTAGTGATAGGTGCCGGCCTTTCCGCTCGTGAATCGCGCCTCGCGTGTTTCGCCCGGAGGCACGTCGAGCGGCGCGCAAGGAGATCCGTCGCGAGCGCAGAGGCCGTTGACGTGCAGCGGCGATCCGAGTTCGTTGTGAATCGACACGACGACTGGTGTGCCCTCGACGACCCTGATCAGCGGCGCCGGCACGGTCAACGACGACGACGCCTCGCCCAGCGCGTCGATGGACAACGCCGGGCCGTCAGCCCCCTCGGGCCGCCAGAGGCCGGTGGCGGCGCGCAAGCGCAGCGTCAGCGCGCCATCGGAGAGGACGCCGGCCGCCCGCGTATTGTCGTTGGCGGCGACCGTCTCGGAAGTGCCAGCCGCGGACGCCGTCGTCACGCCGGACGCGAACGGGCCTCCCGTGAACCACACGCTCGCAAAAGACGCGAGCCACACATTCTTTCGGAACATCTCTTCACCTTTCAGAAACACAGCAGCGCTCGCCGGCACTCTGCAACCCATCGATCCTACGAAGCGCCAGCGCGCGAGTCCTGAACGAGAAGTGAGAGAACGGTCATTTTGACAGAGCCCTCAGCCGCGGCCCCGTATAATCCGGGCGTGCATCGCTTCTACGCACCGACTCTGGATCCGGGGGACGAGACGGTCTTGCTGCCCCGCGCCGAAGGGGAGCACCTCACGCGCGTGCTTCGGCTCGGGGCCGGCGACACGGTGACGGTGTTCGACGGACGGGGGCACGAGTTCGTCGGCCGTGTGATGAGCGCCATCCGCCGCGATGTGCGCGTGCAGATCGTGTCGCCGCTCGAGGCGGCCGCCGAATCCGGCGTCGCGCTGACCCTCGCGCAGGCCGTCCTCAAAGGCGACAAGATGGACGACGTGATCCGGGACGCCGTCATGCTCGGCGCCTTCGCGATCCAGCCGATCGTCACCAGACGGAGCGAGACGACGGTGGCGGCGTTGATGAAAGGCGCGCGCCTGGAGCGGTGGCGGCGCGTGGCGCTCGCGTCGGCGAAGCAGTCGCGCCGCGCCGTCCTGCCGGAGATCCGCATGCCGCTGACGCTCGAGACCGCGCTCGGCGAGCCGGCCGCCGCGCTGAGGCTGATGATGGTGGAGCCGGGAGCAGCGGCGGCGGTGCGAACGAATCTCGGCGCTGCAGCGCGCGCCGGTGCCCGAGGACGCGGTCGTCTTCGTGGGTCCCGAAGGCGGATGGGCGGCGGAGGAGTTGACGGTCGCGCAGGCGCAAGGCGTGCGGCTGCTCTCGCTCGGCCCACGAACGCTGCGCGCCGACGCGGTCCCGATTGCCGCGATCAGCGTGCTGCAGTTCCTCTGGGGAGAGAGTTGAAATCCGAAATCTGAACTCTGAAGTCTCAGATTTCTATTTGAGGCTGACCGTGAAGTTCTTGGTCTTGACGTCGCCTTCGCTCAGGGAGATGCGGACCGCCCCGGCGCGGTGCTCGTCGAGATAGGCGGGCTCGAACCATTCGCCCTGCTGCGACGGATCGACGGTCGCCAGATAGTAGTCGCCGGGGGGCAGACCACGAATGCGGTACTTGCCGGTCTGATCGGGCCGCGCCGTCATGATCTGGCGCGACAGCGGTCTCCACAACGTCGAATCGGTCGGGAACGCGAGCACCGTGAACTCGGGCACGGGCGTGCCGTTGTCGGTGGACAGCGTGCCGTTGATCTCGCTCTGCTTGTCGGTGAAGACCAGGTTCACGCCGGCGATGCTCTCGCCGCTCCGCACCTGAAATGGCGTGTCGGTCACGTCGCGTCCGCCGATGGTGACCGATTGCAGGAGCCACGTGCGCGAGCCGTTGCTCGGCCGGATCAGGTGCGCGCCCGTCGACACGCCCTCGATGGAGAAGCGTCCATCCTTGTCCACCCGCGCGTTGGGCTGCGGTCCGAAATCCGACTGGTCCGTCGACGGCGCCGTGATGCGGAACTGGGTGAAGTCGGGAGCCGGCGATCCGCCCGGGAGAAACGTCACCGTGCCGCTGATCGTCGCACCCGCCGAAAGGATGACGGCCACGCCCGAGAGGTCGTCGCCATTCACGCTGATCGGTTGCGCCGCGAATTGCGGCGTTTCGGAATCGTTTCCCCGGGCCCGCAGGATGTAGCGGCCGGGAGCCACGTTGTTGATCGTGAACGCCCCGTCCCACTGGATCCGCGCGCCGAAGCTCATGCCGATCTGGTTGCCGCGCGCGCCGCCCGAGTCGGCCATCAGGTTGATGTTGCCGCTGGTGACGGGCGTACCGTCCGGGTTCGAGACCACGCCGCTGATGCGCGACACTCGTACGAGCTGCATGCCGAAGTTGATGTCGAGAACTTCCTGGCTCAGGCCAACCGCAACCGGTTTGGCTTCGTTGACCGACGGGACGCCGGGATAGTAGGTCGGCGCATAGTTGACCTGTTCCTGTTCGGGCGCGCCGCCCGAACCCGGTCCGCCGCCGCGTCCACCGCGACCCGCCGGCGAAGCCGCCAGGCCCGTTGAACTGCCCGCCGCCCGGTCCGCCGCCACGCGCGATCGCATTCACGTAGTAGTCGCCGGGCATCAGGCCCCAGACGCGATAGAGCCCCTTGTCGTCCGTCTGGCCGTTGCCGGCCGGCGTCAGGCGCCGCTCGCCCTGCAGGTACTGGTAGCGCATGATGCGCACCATCACGCCCGGCATGGCGTCGCCGTCCTCATCCAGGACGTGGCCGCTGATCACGCTCCCGCGCGGCAGCTGGAATTCGATCCCCTTCAGCTGCTGACCGTCGGCCAGCTGCAGCGGTGTCCCTGCCTGGAGCGGCCGCCGCTGCCCGTACGACAGCGAGACGAACCCCGACTTCGAGACCGTCAGCGTATAGCGGCCTGCCGGCAGCTCGGTGAGGTCGAACGTGCCGCTGTCGTCGGTCAGCATGCCGCGCCCGCCGGGGAGTTCGACCGCCGAGACGAACACGCGGGCGCGTTTGACGGGCCGGCCGTTGTCGGCGGCAAGGACGCGGCCGGTGATGCGGCCGGCCGGGGGCGGCGGCACATCCTTCGTCTGGGCGGGCGTGTCGCGCGCCGGCTGCTGGCCGCCTGCCTGGCCCGGTCGCGGCCCCGGCTGCTGGGCGCCGACCGGGACGGCGAGCGAGGCGACCAGGATCGACATCGACAGGACGCTGAGGCGAGCCATCACACCCTATTAGACAGGAAGAGCTGGTCCCGGGTTGTGTGTCACGATTTTTTCACGGCGATCCCCACCCAGCCGTCCTCCTCCCGCTCCCAGCGGATCTCGGCGCCGGCGAAGGCCCCGCGCACCTCGTCGTGCTCGTGCGACTGGATGCCGCTCAGAATCAACATGCCGCCAGGCCGGACCGCCGCGAGCAGCGTCGGGGCAGAGCGGACCAGCAGTGCGCCGGTGAGGTTCGCGGTCACCACGTCGGCCGGTGGCAGCGTACCGATCGCAAGGTCCATCGCCTCGAACGCCACGTGGTGAGCCTCGGGGTTGAGGTCGAGGTTCTCGCGCGCCGATTGAATCGCGTCCGCATCGCAGTCGATGCCGATCGCGCGGGCGGCGCCGAGGCGCGCGGCTGCAATGGCGAGCACGCCCGATCCCGTGCCCACATCCAGCACCATCTTGCCCGCGAGGTCGATTGTCTGGAGCGCGGCCAGGCACAGCCTCGTCGTTGCGTGGTGGCCCGTGCCGAAGCCCATGCTCGGGAGGATGACGACCGTAAGGGGGCTGACTGGGGCTGGGGGCTGGCGGGGCTGGAGAGACGGAGGCGGGATCGGGGGCCTCGACCACGGAGGGGCGACGGTGATTCGACCAACCGTGATCGGCTTCAGGTTTTCCTGAGAGCGTCGCGCCCAGTCTTCGTCGGGGACATCGACCGCGGCGACGTCGAAGCGAGACGCGAGAGCGGCCTGCGCCTCGTCGCGGTCGCGGGTCTCGGCGAAGAAAATCCGCACGGCCTCGTCGCGCTCCTCGACTGCGCTTGGCCCGAAGTCGTCGACGATCGCGAGGACCATGTCGGCATCATCGGTGCGGACGTCGATCGCCGGGTACTGTTTCATGCCGGGAACGGAGGTCTTACCCGAACATGTCCTTCACGCGATCGAAGAGGTTCCGCTCGTCCTGCTCGTCCCCGCCGCGCGGACGCGGCTCGAATTTGTCTTTCGGCAGGGCCTTGCCGAGCTCTTCGATCAGCTTGCGCTGTTCCTTGGTGAGTTTCCGCGGCGTCTGCACCTGGATGGTCGCAAACAGGTCGCCGCGTCCCCGGCCGTTGACGTCGGGCATGCCCTTGTTTTTCAGACGCAGCGTGGTGCCGGTCTGCGTGCCCTCCGGCACCTTCACCGTTTCGTTGCCGTCGAGCGTGGGCACCTGGATTTCGCCGCCCAGCGTGACGGTGGTGAAGTTCACCGGGTATTTCGCAGAACAGGTTCATGCCGTCGCGCCTGAAGAAGGCGTGCTCGTGCACGTGAATGACGACGTAGAGGTTGCCGGCAGGACCGTCGGCGGATCCGGCTTCGCCCTCGCCAATCAGGCGCAGCTGCTGGCCCGTCGCGATGCCCGGAGGAATCTTGACGGTGATCTTCCGGTCGCGCGACACGCGGCCCGCGCCGCGGCAGTCGCCGCACGGCTTGGTGATGATCTTGCCGGCGCCGCGGCACTGCGGGCAGGTGCGCGCCACCGTGAAGAACCCCTGCTGATAGCGGACCTGCCCGTGTCCCTTGCACTGCGGGCAGCTGCTGGCCGTCGACCCTGCCGCTGAACCCGATCCCTTGCAGGTCTCGCACGTCTCTTGACGCGGAATCTGAATCGACGTTTCCGCACCCCTGGCCGACTCCTCGAACGAAATCTCCAGGTCGTACCGGAGATCCGCGCCGCGCTGCGGGCCGCCGCGACGGCGCCCGCCGCCGAAGAGATCGCCGAAGCCGAACATGTTGCCGAGGATGTCGCCCAGGTCGCCGAACTCCGCGAAGACCGATGGGTCGAACCCGGCGCCTCCACCCGCGGCGGAGCTCACGCCCGCGTGGCCGAAGCGATCGTAGAGACCTCGCTTCTGCGAGTCGGCGAGGACGGCGTACGCCTCGGCGCACTCCTTGAATTTCTCTTCGGCGAGCTGGTCGCCCGGGTTGCGGTCCGGATGGAACTTCATCGCCAGCCGGCGGTACGAGCTCTTGATTTCGGTGTCGCTCGCGGTCTTGGTGACCTCGAGCACTTCGTAGTAGTCGCGCTTGCTCACGCTTTTGCCACCTTCACCATCGCCGGACGCAGCAGACGGTCGTTGAGCATGTAGCCTTTCTGCAGTTCGCCGATGACCTCGCCCTCGCGGTGGTCCGGGCTCTCTTCGTGGACCACGGCCATGTGGACGTTCGGATCGAAGTCGGCGCCGAGGACTTCCATCGGTGTCACGCCCTGCTTCCGCAGCAGGTCGTGGAGCTTGCCGTGAATCAGCTCGACGCCTTTGCGATACGCGGCGCCACCCTCGCCGGCATCCACCGTCAGCGCGCGATCGAAGTCGTCCACGACCACCAGCAGCTCCCGGAGGATGTCGACCACCGCCTGATCGGCCTGCTCGCGACGCTCGCGCTCGACGCGCTTGCGATAGTTGTCGAACTCCGCGCCCTTGCGGAGCCAGCGATCCTTGTAGTCGTCGCGCTCCCGCTGCAGATCGGCAAGCTCGGAGCTTTCGGGTTCGGCGACAGTGGCGTCGGGTCCGTCGTTCTGCGGTTCATCAGACATAAAACACGATTTTCCGGGTCACAGCATGTTTGGGGCCCCAGCCGGGCTCCGGTTCGGAGCTCACAGGCGAAGCGCTTGAACGTGACTAGTTTGGATCTCGCAGAACGCGCGATACGGCCTGCGCCGCACCGTCGACGGCGGCGATCGCCCGTGAGTAGTGCATGCGGGTCGGACCGATCACGCCAACGGAACCGATGCCCGATCCGTCGTTGTAGGTCGACACGACCATACTGAACGGGCGGAGGTTCGGATCCAGATGCTCGGCGCCAATGACCACCGTGAGTCCTGGGCCGTCGATGTATTCGTTGAGCAGTTCGAGCAGCGTCTGCTTCTCCTCGATCATCTGCAGCAGCGCCTGCAGCGTCTGAACGGTCAGCCCGGTCGCATCGTCGAGCAGCGACGCCGCGCCGTCCACGTACATCGGGCGGTCGTCGGGCAGGTCGGAAAACGTGTACGTCGCAAGCTGCAGCGCGCGCTGCCGCAGCACGTTGTACAGCGAGCGCTCCGCGTTGATGCGTTCGAGGACGGCCTCGCGCGCCCGGTACAGCGGCAGTCCGGCAAATTCCTCGTTGAGGTACGTGGCGGCCTGACGCAGGTCGTCGGCGCCGAGCGGCTCGGCCAGCTCAATCACTTTCTGAATCACATGGCCGCCGCTTGCGACGATGACCACCAACACGCGCAGCCCGCTCAGCGGCACGAACTCGACGCGGTCGAACACCGCGGCTTCGTGCGCCGGCCGAACGGCAAAGCCCACGCCACGCGACGCCTGCGACAGCATGTGCGACACCTGCGGGAGCAGGGAGTCGAGCAGGCCGGCAGGGCTTCCGCGCCGCAGCCGGGCTTCGACGGCGTTCGCCGACCGGTTCGGGCGCTTCGAATCGAGGAGGAGGTCGACGTAGAAGCGATAGCCGCGGTCGGTCGGGATGCGTCCCGCCGAGGTGTGGGGCTGCTGGACGAAACCGTCCTCTTCAAGCCGCGCGAGGATGCTCCGCACGGTGGCGGACGATACACCAAGGCCCGCCGCAGTCACCAGTAACGAGGATGCAACAGGTTCGCCCGACGTGATGTACTCGCGGACCAGCGCCGCAAGCACTCGTTTTGACCTATCTGCGGCGTCTTGTGTCATTTAGCGTTGGCAGTCTCAATGGCGGACTGCCAAACATTATACAACGGACCAGGCGAGGTCACGGAGCCCGACGCTCACAGCCCGGCGCGTGCTGCGAGTTTATGAGCCGCACTGCGGGCTTCAGAGGCGATCTCGACCCGGTCGACGCGTACCGGCGCGAACTCGTCCACGAGCAGCTCGCCGTCGACGATCGTGGTTCTCACGTCGCTGCCGCGAACCGCGTACACCAGGGTTGAGTACGGGTCCGGTCCGGGCGCCAGGTGCGGCCGGTCTCGATCGACGACGATGAGGTCGGCCCGTTTGCCGGGCTCGAGCGATCCAATCTCGTGGTCGAGGCCGAGCGTGAGCGCGCCGGCGCGCGTGGCCATCCACACGACATCGCGGGCCGGCAGGACGCCCGGTTCCTTGCGCATCGCCTGGAGAATGGCCGCCAGGCGCATTTCCGCGAACATGTCGAGGTGGTTGTTGCACGCGGCGCCGTCGGCGCCAAGCGACACGGTGACGCCGCGGGCGCGCAGCTCCGCGACCGGCGCGACCCCGGATCCGAGTTTGAGATTGGATCCGGGACAGTGCATCACCTTGATGTCGTGATCGGCCAGGAGCTGCTGATCCCGATCGTCCACCCACACGCAGTGCGCGGCGCACAGATGCGGCGAGGCCAGATGGACGCTGGCCAGGTATTCGATGTTCGTGCGCGCCCCCGTCGCCTTCTGCACAATCGCGATCTCCTCGCGCGATTCCGACGCGTGCGTGTGCACGAGCGCCTGCTGCGAATCCGAGAGGCTGGCCACCGCTTCCAGGAGCTCGCGGGAGCACGACACGGCGAACCGCGGCGCGAACGCAGCGCGCAGGCGCCCGTTGGCCGCGCCGTGCCAGCGCGCGCGGATGGCGACGCTCTCGTCGATCGACTGCCGCGTGTTCTCGTGCAGCCGCTTCGGCGCCTCCGCGTCGAAATCCATCATGCATTTCCCGATCGTCGCCCGCAGCCCGCTTTCAGCCACGGCTTCGAACACGACATCGGTATCGTGCACGGTCTCCATCGTCAGCACCGACGTGGTGCCGCTGCACAGCAGTTCGGTCGTCGCCAGCCGCGCCGCGGCGCGAAGCGACTCGGGTGTGTGCGCGGCTTCCATCGGCCACACGCGCGATCGCAGCCAGTCCATGAGCGCGAGATCGTCGGCGTAGCCCCGGAAGAGGGTTTGACAGAGGTGCACGTGCGTCTGGATCAGCCCGGGCAGCACGTAGCCGCCGCGCGCCTCCACGATTCGATCGTGACGGCCGGCGAGGTTCGGCCCGATCGCGGCGATCCGGCCGTCGACGATCGAGACGTCGCCCTCGAAGATCTCCCACCGGTCGTTGAGCGTAAGAACGGTTCCGCCGCGGATGAGAAGCGAACTCACTGTGGCGGCCGACCTATGTGTCGGCCGGCGGGCGGACACGCGGGTGCGCCCCGACAGCCTGCTTGAGCGCCGGCGGGGCCCACCGCATCGAGGGCGATTGAACCTTGCCGTGTTTCACGGCAATCAGCTCGGCGAGGATGCTGACGGCGATTTCCTGAGGCGTGACTGCGCCGATGTCGAGGCCGATCGGAGCGTGCACGCGCGCAAGCATTTCCGGCGGCATGTCGTCGGCCGACAGCGCCTCGTAAATGCGCGCCACCTTGGCTCGGCTGCCGATCAACCCGAGATATCGCAAGTCGCGGGGAGCGAGCGCGCGCAGCGCTTCGAGGTCGTTGGTGTGTCCCCGCGTCACGATGACGACGTAGGCGTGCGGAGGGATTTTCGTCCGCCCGATCCACGACGGGATGTCGTCGACGACAATTTCCGCGGCGGTGGGAAAGCGCTCGACGTTGGCGAACTTCTCGCGGTCGTCCGCCACATGCACGCGGAAGCCCACTTCCTGGGCGATCCGCGCGAGGTGGAAACCCACGTGACCGGCGCCGACGATGTAGAGCTCGGGCGACGGCTCGATCGGCTCGATGTACACGTCCATCTGTCCGCCGCAGACGAGGCCGGTCTCCTGCGCGAAGTCGTCGTCGAGCTCGTAATGGACCAGCTGCGGCGCGCGGCTCAGAATCGCCTCGCGCGCTTTCCCGAACGCGTCGTTCTCGTAGCAGCCGCCGCCGATGGTGCCGACGATCCGGCCGTCACCGAAGACGAGCATCTTCGCGCCCACTCGCTGCGGCGTGGAACCCGTGGTCGACACGATGGTGACGAGCGCCGCAGGTTCACCGCGCTCGAGCGCGTCGGCGACGGCGGCGAAGACTTCGCGGTTCATGCTGAAACGATTATAGGGGGCTAGGCTCCGCAGCTTATCCTATGAAGCTCGCACACTTCGTGCGGCTCCGTGCCGGCGATGAACGATTCCCGAATCACCTTCGGGCACAACGACGTGGCGAGCTTGCCGGTCTCCGCGTCGATGTCGGCGAACGCGATCCCCTCCGGCACGGCAAACGGCACGCTGGCCCTGCCGGCGAGGGCGTTTTTCATGAACTGCGTCCAGATCGGCAGCGCCGCGCGGGCGCCGCTGAGGCCCACCGGCTGATTGTCGTCGAAGCCCACCCAGACGACGGTGAGCAGCTCGGGCGTGAAGCCGGCGAACCAGGCGTCGCGCAGGTCGTTGGTCGTCCCGGTCTTGCCGGCGGCGTCGAGCGTGAATCCCATCGCTCGCGCGCTCGCGGCAGTGCCTTCGTTCAAGACGCTCCGCATCATGTTGGTGACCAGGAAGGTCGTATCCGGCTGCGACACCTGCCGCGCCACGACGGTGCTCTTCTTGAACACATCCTTGCCGCCGCTGACGATTCGCGAGATGTGCTGGAGAGACCGGAGCATGCCGCCGTTGGGGAACAGCGTGTACGCGGTCGCGATTTCGTACGGCGTCGCTTCGAAGACCCCAAGCGCGATCGACGGGTAGGCCTTCGGCGGGGCGCCAAGCCCCAGCGTCTTCCAGAAGGCGGCCACACGGTCGTAGCCCGCCTGCTGCGCCACGTGAATCGTGCCGAGGTTACGCGAGTGGGCGAGCGCGCGGCGGAACGTGATCGGACCGTCGTACTCGTGCTCGTAGTTCTCCGGAGTCCACACCTGGTCGTCGAACTCGAACGTCTCCTGCTCGTCGTTGGTGATCGACGCCGGCGTGACGTCGGTCCGCCCTTCCGCGCGCGCGCGCTCGAAGGCCGCGAGGAACACGAACGGCTTGAAGACCGACCCCGGTTGACGTCGCGCGATGATCGCGCGGTTGTACTGCGACTGGTTGTAGGAGCGTCCGCCGACGAACGCGAGGATTTCACCGGTGCGCGGATCCACCGAGATCAGCGCGGCCTCCGCTTTTCCGCGTTTCCGTTTGGCCAGCAGGCTGTCGACCTGCGTCAACCCATCGCGCACCGCATCCTGCGCCAGCCGCTGCAGGTGCAGATCCAGCGTCGTATACACATCGACCGCCTGCGTCGTCGTGGTGGTGAGCCCCGGATACTGATCGGCGAGCGTCTGGCCGACGAAGTCGACGAAGTAGGGCGCCTCGGCTTCGAGCGCGCGCTGGACGATGACGAGCGGCTCGTGAATCGCGCGGTCGGCGACCTCCTGAGTGACGTAGCCGGCGTCGACCATCGACTGCAGCACGACGTTGCGGCGATCCTTGCAGCGCGCGGGGTTGTTGAACGGCGACAACGCCGACGGCGACTGGAACACGCCGGCGATCGTCGCCGCTTCGGCCAGGGTGATGTTGCTGACATCCTTGCCGAAGAACAGCCTCGACGCTTCCGGCACGCCGACGATGCCGAACGATCCGCGCTGGCCGAGCGTCATGTCGTTCAGGTACATCTCCAGGATCGCGTCCTTCGACGCGCGCGTGGTGATGATGAACGACACCCAGATCTCGAGCATCTTGCGGCGGATCGACTTCTGCCGCGCCTCCTGCAGCGTCATGCCGGGAAACATCTTCGGCAGGAACACGTTGCGCGCGACCTGCTGCGTGATCGTGCTGGCGCCGGCGGTGTACGCGCGCTTGCCTCGCATGTTCGCCAGCACAGCGCCGACCATGCCGATGGGATCGAACCCGGGATGCTCGTAGAACCGGCGATCCTCGATCGCGAGGACCGCCTGCTGCATGCGCGCGGGGATCGCGGCGAGCGCCACCGGCCGCCGCTTCTCGCGCTCGCCGCCGAGCGCGGTCAGGACCGGCGCATCCAGCGTCAGGCGCTCGCTCGCCTTGGTGCCGATCTCCAGACGCTGAACGCGATCGGCGGGGCGCGGTGGCGGCGCTTTTTTCGTGCGCGAGGCGGTTTTGGGATCAGGTACCGGCGGACGCTGGAAGACGACGCGAACCGCTTCACCGTTGAGCTCGGCGACGCGCGGCATGATCGCGACCGCGCCCGCGCCTATCGCGAACTCTCCCGGCTTCTCGAGGCGATCGCGGTGCGCGTAGCCGAGCTCGTTGAGCCGATCGACCAGCTGTTGCTCGGTCATCGACTGGCCGCGCCGCAGCTCGAGGGGACGCGCGAGGACGCGCGGAAAGACGGTGGAGCGCTCGCCGTGCAGGCGCGCGTCGATCAGGCGAGAGAACCGGACGAAGTAATAGGCGGCGGCGACGACGAAGAGGATCGCCGGGACCGCAAGCACAGCGGTGGCGATGCGCGCCCAGCGCTTCCGCCAGAGTCCCACGATCCGTATTCGGTACCGTCCGGTCCGCGAACGTGTGTTGGCCAGCCCTGAGTCCCCCGGCCCGGTTATCGGTCCCTAGATGGTCACAATCCAATGCCGCCCGAGGTCGAGCGGCAACTCCTCATCCAGACGATCGACCAGCGCCGGGCCGTATTGGTTCAGGAGGGACAGGAAGCCGATCGTGCGTTCCTGGGCGTGGCCGCCGGGGAACGCCAGCGCCCTGGCGTGGATGAACTGACGCCGCAGGGTTTCGTCGCGCCGCTTGGCGGCCTGAATCATCTTGCCGTGCAGGGTCTGCAGATCGCGCTGCATCCGCTCCAGCGTCGAACGCGCGGCGCCTTCGAGCGTCGGATCGAGCGCGGGCATCGCGGCGACCAGGCGCGCCATCTGCGCCCCGATCGTCTTTTCCGCCTCGGCGAACGACTCCTCGACGACAGGAGGAATCTGGGTTTTCAGCAGTTCGTTGAGCGCCGCCTCGTCCTGCGCCTGCAGCGCTTCGAGCGGAAGTTTGTATTTCGTAAGGAAGCGCAGCGCGGCCGAATCGAGAATCGTCGCCGACGCGCGCGGGTAGAAGAGCGGCATCGGGACACCGAAGTGCTCGTACACCCCGCGCAGCTGGCCGAGGTAGGCGAGCTCGTTGGGACCAGCCACGTAGCAGATCGTGGGGAAAATCGTGTCCTGCACAATCGGACGGAGCAGGACGTTCGGGCTGAAGCCCGCGGGCTGCGACGTCGCCTGTTGCACGAGCGCCGGGGCGGCGTACTGCTGATCGCCCACCACGAAACGGCCGTCCTGCTGGCGAATCGCGCGGCGGCCCCCCTCGAGATAGAACAGCGCCAGGCTGTCGTCCTGCGCGTGCACCTGCGCGTGGTAGCCGCGCGCCGTCAGATCCGATCCGGCGAGGGCGGCGAGCTTCACCGTGTGTCCCGGATTGGACAGCTCGCGGGCGAACACCTCGCCGACGATCGGCTTCGAGGCGGCATCCGACGAGTCGTAGACGATGAGGCCGCGGTTGCCGAGAACCTCTTCCATCCAGCGGCCGAACGCGTCGGCCATGCCGATGCCTGGCGCGTACGCGCGCCGCAGCCCGTCGACGATCGATCCGCGGAATTCGGTGGGGGGGAGCAGCTGTTCGACGTTGTCGAGGGCTTCGAGGATGGCGTGATCGAGGGCGATCGTCGCGACGGGTGCGGGGTCGACGCCTGGCCGCGCCGGCAGCGCCACGCTGCGCGGCGTCAGCGAATCGTCGAACACCGTACACGAACGGACCTCTTCCCAGTCGTGGTCTTCGGCATCGATCCAGAACACCGCGACGGCGGGCACCTTGTGGTCGCGCGACACCTGTTCGGCGAGCTTGATGGCCGTCAGCGCCTTGTACAGGGTGAAGAGCGGACCGCCGAAGAGGCCGGCCTGCTGGCCGGTGACGATCGCGACCGTCTGCCTGTCGGCGAGCAGTCTTCCGGCTTCGCGGGCGCGAGGCGGCGCGCCGCGCCGCTCCTGCTGCTGCGCGATGACGCTGGGCGATGTCGCCGCGGCGGCGGTCGTGCGCCTGCGTCCGCGCGATCGCGTCGGCCCACGCGCTTCGGTCGGCCGGATCGCCGGAAAAAAACGGCGCGACCGATCGAAAGTCGTACGCGTAGTCGGCGGCGAGCCGGCGAATCCACGGAAACCTCCGGACATCGACCGGAATCCGCACGGAGGGCCCGTCCTGGGAGGAAGTTGAGAGCTCGGCTGAGTTGACCTGCACCGGAACGCCTACTCTGTCAAAGCGCCGCGCGGACTGTCAAGCATGCGGACGCGCTATTCGATTGATGCAACAGCACTAAGACGCCGATCGTCCGGGCTCGGTTGCGAGATTTTCGTGTTACCATGAACACGCCTTCCCGAGGAGTTCTTCACTGCACACTGACGCTGCTGGCGACGCACCCCCCGACGCCTTCGGACCGTTTCGCGCACTTCATCAGATCGGCGCGGGGACACTGGGCCCGGTTTTTCGAGCCTACGATGCGACGCTGGAGAGGCTCGTCGCCGTCAAGCTCTTCAAACTCGACCTGCCGCCGGAGCGCACGCATCAGCTCGTTGCAGAACTCGAAGCGTCTCATCGCCGCAGATCTCACGCATCCGGCGCTGGCGGCGCCGCTGGCGACAGGGATCAGCGGTGTGTCGGCCTTTCTCGCCCAGGATTACGTCGCCGCCGACTCGCTCGACCTCGCCGTTCGCGAATACGGACCGGCGCCGGCTGGCAACGTGCTCCGAGTCGCGACGCAACTGGCCGGCGCGCTCGATTTTGCCGCCGCGGTCCATATCACGCACGGCGCGTTGCATCCGCGCGATCTGCTCCTGTCGTCGGACGATACGCGGCTCACGGGCATCGGCCTCACCCACGCGCTCGAGCGCATCGGCGTGGTCGCCCCCGTGCGCCGGCCGTACACCGCGCCCGAGCGGATCGCCGGCGGCGAATGGGATCGCCGCGCCGATGTGTTCAGCCTCGCGGCCTTGATGCACGAGCTGATGTGGGGCAAGCGCGTGAGCGGTCTCGGATCGCGCGCCGCGGAGCGTCTTGGCGACATCGCTGGAACAGATCCGCGGGCGCTCCGGGACGTGTTTGCGCGCGCGCTCGCCGAGAATCCCGCCGACCGATACGAGACCGCGCTCGCCTTTGCCGAAGCGCTCAAGAACGCGTGCCCCGACGTGGCCGTCGAGGCCGAACCCGCCACAGCCGCGAAGCGGCGTCCGCGCCGCGAGAAGGAACCGCGGCTCCCGCTCGACGAAGGCGCGGCGGTCGCGCAGGCCGCCGCCAGCGACGTTCCGCCGCCGAAGAGTCCGGAGCCGCCCGCGCGGCCGATCGCGGCGGAAGTAGAGACTCCGCCGGCCGTTTCAACAGACGATCTCCCGCTTGTCGTCACCAGTTCCGCTGCTCCTGACGTCGTCATCGCGGACTTGGACGTGTCGCCGGAGCGTCCGGAGCCGGCGATCGTGCATCGGCCGGTAACCGAGGTGCCGCTCGAACCGGCGCCGACGAAACCCGCAACCGCGGGTCCGCCGGGCTTCATTACCGGCTACGCCTCAGAACCGGTTTCAGCACTCGAACGCACGCGTTCGGCCGCATGGCCTCTCGTGCTGGCGCTGGGAGTTGGCATCGCCATCGGCTTTGCGGGCGGATTCTTCTCCGCTTCGCGAGAACAGCCAGCGGCGACGACGACGCCGGCGCAGGAGCTCACGCAGAGTGCTCCGCCGGTTGCCGCCGCTGCGCCGAAGGCAGAAGTTGGAAGTCAGAAGGCAGAAGGGGAAGTTCCGAAGGCGGAGACCCCGAAAGCCGAACCACCCTCCAATCCGAAATCTGAAACCAGCAATCTGAAATCTGAGACTGCCTCCGACGGCCGTCTGGTCGTGCGGACGCGTCCAGCCGGCGCTCGCGTTTCGGTGGACGGGAAGGACTACGGTCCGGCGCCGGCAACGGTTCGCAGTCTGGCCCGAGGTACGCATCACGTGAAGATCACGCGCGACGGGTTACGTCACCGAAGAGCGTCGTGTCGTCGTGACCTCGTCGCGGCCCTCGCAATCGATGACCGTGGACCTCGCGCCGGTTCGCGCAGCGGCGCCGCGATCGCAGCCGTCAGCTGCGCCCGAGCGGTTCGTAGGCTCGCTTGCCGTCGATTCGCGACCGACCGGCGCGAAGGTATTCATGGACGGCACGCTCGTCGGCACGACGCCGATGGCGCTGCCGTCGGTTCCCGTCGGTTCGCACGCGATCCGTCTGGAGCACGAGGGCTATCGCCACTGGTCGTCGTCGGTCCGGATCGTGGCCAGCGAGCAGAATCGGGTCACGGCGTCGTTGGAACGATAAGAAAAAACCGCCGAGAGCGCGGAGCGCGCGGATAAAATTCTCTCAGCGATTCTTGCGGTCTCCCCGGTAAAACAACAGAGGCACATGGAAGCGATTCTGGCACTGGAAGACGGCACCTGGTTCAGCGGCGCGGCCGCAGGTGCGACCGGCGAAACGGGCGGCGAGGTCGTGTTCAACACGAGCATGACCGGCTACCAGGAAGTGCTGACCGATCCGTCCTACTCGGGACAGATCGTCACGATGACCTGTCCGGAAATCGGCAACTACGGAGTGTCCGGCGAAGACGTCGAGTCGCGCGGGCCGAAGGTGGCCGGCTTCATCATTCGTGACGAGTCGCCGGTCGCGAGCAACTGGCGCGCGGAGATGACGCTTCGCGACTATCTGGTCGCCAACAAGATCGTGGCCATCTCGGACATCGACACGCGCGCGCTCACGCGCCGGTTGCGCTCGGGCGGCGTGATGCGCGGCGTGATTGCCACCGGCAGCCAGCTCGATCCGCAGGCGCTCGTCGAGCGCGCCCGTGCCGTGCCGCCGATGGAAGGCTCCGATCTCGTGCGGCATGTGACACCGGCCGAAGCGTTCGATTGGCCGGAGGAGAATCCGCACGAATTCGGGATCACGCCCGAACGACTGCCGAAGCGCCGGCTGAAGGTCGCCGCCTACGATTTCGGCATGAAATGGAACATTCTCCGGCGCCTCAGCGCGCACGGCTTCGACGTTCGCGTGTATCCGGCGACGACGCCGGCGTCCGAGCTCCTTGCGGCAAAGCCCGACGGGGTATTCCTGAGCAACGGCCCCGGCGATCCGGCGCCGCTCGATTACGCCATCGAGAACGCGAAGGCACTCGTCGCGTCCGACGTGCCGGTGTTCGGGATCTGCCTCGGTCACCAGGTCCTCGGCCTGGCGATGGGCGGTCGAACGTTCAAGCTGAAGTTCGGGCATCGAGGCGCGAACCATCCCGTCAAGAAGCTCACGACAGGCAAGGTCGAGATCACGTCGCAGAACCACGGCTTCGCCGTCGACCCCGCGTCGCTGCCCGACGATGTGGAGGTGACGCACCTGAATCTGTACGACGGCACGATTGAGGGATTGCGGCACAAGACGCACCCGGTGTTCTGCGTTCAGTACCATCCCGAAGCCTCGCCTGGCCCGCACGACGCGGACTATCTGTTCGACGATTTTCTGAAGCTGATCGAACACAATGCGTAGGGGCCGACCCACGTGTCGGCCCTGGGCGGACACACGGGTCCGCCGCTACGCCAATGCGATTAGCCGTTAACCCTGTGTCATCAGCGATAAGCCATCAGCCATGCCGCGTCGTACAGATCTGAAGCGCGTCCTCATCATCGGCTCCGGCCCCATCGTCATCGGGCAGGCGTGCGAGTTCGACTACTCCGGCAGCCAGGCGTGCAAGGCGATGCGCGCCGAAGGGCTGGAGGTGATTCTCGTCAACAGCAATCCGGCGACGATCATGACCGATCCCGAGTTGGCCGACCGGACGTACGTCGAGCCCCTCACGCCGGAAGTCCTCGCGTCGATCATCGAGCGCGAGAGGCCGGATGCGCTGCTGCCGACCGTCGGCGGGCAGACGGCGCTGAACCTCGCGATGGATCTCGCGGCGGCCGGCACGCTCGACAAATACAACGTGGAGCTGATCGGCGCGTCGGTCCAGGCCATCAAGGTGGCCGAGGACCGTCAGCTGTTCAAGGACGCGATGCGCGAGATCGGCCTCGACGTCCCCCAGAGCGGCGTCGCGCGCTCGCTGCCCGAGGCGATCGAGCTCGCCAAAGACGCTCGGCTTCCCGCTCGTCATCCGTCCCTCCTTCACCATGGGCGGCGTCGGCGGCGGCATCGCCTACAACATCGAAGAGTTCCGCGACCTGGCGGAGCGCGGCATCGAGCTCAGCCCGGTGCACGAGATCCTCGTCGAGGAATCGGTCATCGGCTGGAAAGAGTTCGAGCTCGAAGTGATGCGCGACTGCGCCGACAACTTCGTGGTCATCTGTTCGATCGAGAACATCGATCCGATGGGCGTCCACACGGGCGACAGCATCACCGTCGCGCCGATCCTCACGCTGAGCGACAAGGAATATCAGCGGATGCGCGACGCCGCGCGCCGGATCATCCGGCGGGTGGGCGTCGAGACCGGCGGATCCAACATCCAGTTTGCGGTCAACCCGAAGAACGGCCGGATGACCGTCATCGAGATGAACCCGCGCGTGTCGCGATCGTCGGCGCTGGCGTCGAAGGCCACCGGCTTCCCGATCGCCAAGATCGCCGCGAAACTCGCGCTCGGCTACCACCTCGACGAGATCAAGAACGACATCACGCGCCTGACTCCGGCTTCCTTCGAGCCGACGATCGACTACGTCGTCGTCAAGATTCCGCGCTGGAACTTCGAGAAATTCCCGCAGGCCGATCGCACCCTCACGACGCAGATGAAGTCGGTCGGCGAGGCCATGGCCATCGGCCGCACCTTCAAGGAAGCATTCATGAAGGGTGTGCGGTCGCTCGAGCTCGGCCGCAGCGGACTGTTGTTCGCCGCAGTCCAGCATGGATGACGAGGACGATGCCGCGCTTCGGAAGCGGCTGGCGATTCCGAGCGATCGGCGGATGTGGGATCTCTTCCGCGCCATCGGCCGGGGCTGGACGATCGAGCGCCTCCACGAAGTGACGAACATCGATCCGTGGTTCCTGCGCCAGTTCGCCGAGATCGCCGCGATGCGGCAGGGGGCGAAGAACAAGGGGCTGAACGGCATCGACGCGCTCCGAGATGCGGCGCCTGAAGCGTGCGGGTTTCGGCGACCAGGAGCTCGCGTTGGCGGTCGGAGATTCCGAGACGGCCGTGCGGGAGCGGCGCGTCAGCCACGATCTGAAGCCGGTGTACAAGCGAGTCGACACCTGCGCGGCCGAGTTCGAGTCGTTCACGCCGTACCTGTACGGCACGTACGAGCAGGCGTGCGAATCGAACCCGAACGATCGCGACAAGGTCGTGATCCTTGGCAGCGGGCCGAACCGGATCGGCCAGGGAATCGAGTTCGACTACTGCTGTTGTCACGCGTCGTTCGCCCTGAAGGAAGAGGGGCTCGAGACGATCATGATCAACTGCAATCCGGAAACGGTGTCGACCGACTACGACACCGCCGACCGGTTGTATTTCCAGCCGCTGACGTTCGAGGACGTGATGGCGGTGATCGAAACGGAGCGGTCCGCCGGCGGCGAGGTATCGTGCCTCGTGCAGTTCGGTGGTCAGACGCCGCTCAAGCTGGCGCTGGCGCTGCAGGAGGCGGGCGTCAAGATTCTCGGCACGTCGCCCGATTCGATCGACCTCGCGGAGGATCGCAAGCGCTTCGCCGCCTTGCTCGAGAGCCTGAACATCACGCAGCCGGCGAGCGGCACGGCGACGTCGAAAGCCGAGGCGCGCGACGTGGCCGCGTCCATCGGTTTTCCGGTCGTGGTGCGGCCTTCGTACGTGCTCGGCGGCCGCGGGATGGCGATCGTCTACGACGTCAACACGCTCGACCGCTACATGACCAACGCCGTGGACGCGTCGCCGGAGCACCCCGTCCTCGTCGACAAGTTTCTCGAGGACGCGTTCGAGTTCGACGTCGACGCCATTGCCGATGCGACCGGCGCGGTGGTCATCGGCGGCATCATGGAGCACATCGAGGAGGCGGGCATTCACTCGGGCGACAGCTCCTGCGTGGTCCCGCCGTTCATCTGTCCCGAGCGTCACCTCGCGACCATCCGCGACTACACGCGCCGCGTCGCGCGAGCGCTGAAAGTCATCGGCCTGATGAACGTCCAATACGCCATCAAGGACGACGTGGTCTACGTGCTCGAGGTCAATCCGCGCGCGTCGCGCACCGTGCCGTACCTGTCGAAGGCCGCGGGCGTCTCGCTCGCGAAGGTGGCCGCGAAGGTGATGACAGGCCGGACGCTGGCGGAGCTCGGGCTCACCGACGACGTCCAGGTCGCCGGGGTGTTCGTGAAGAGCCCGGTGTTTCCGTTCGTGCGGTTCCCCGGCGTCGACACGATTCTGGGACCCGAGATGAAGTCGACCGGCGAGGTGATGGGCGGATCGACGAATTTCGGCGTGGCGTTCGCGAAGGCGCAGTTGTCAGTCGGACAGCGGCTGCCGGAGCGCGGGACGGCGTTCGTCAGCGTGAACAACGACGACAAGGCCAACCTGCTGCCGATTGCGCGAGACCTGGCGGAGCTCGGCTTCCATCTCATCGCCACGCGGGGAACGGCGGCCTACCTCCGCGCGTACGGCCTCGACGTCGACGTCATCTACAAGGTGAATGAAGGACGTCCGAACATCGCGGACGAGATCGTCAACCGCAAGGTGGATCTGGTCGTCAACACGCCGCTCGGCCGCGAGTCGTTTTTCGACGACCGCACGGTGCGGCGGGCGGCGATGATGCACCAGGTGCCGTGCATCACCACGCTCACCGGGGCCGCCGCCGCGGTGAGCGCCATCCGGGCGCTGCGCGAGCAGGGACTGGGCGTTCGAGCGCTCCAGGACTACTACGCAGGGATTTCAACGGAGAAGGTCTAGCAGACTCGCAGTTTTTTCAACGCGTGACGAGGCCCACGAAAGGCACGAAACCAACGAAACACGCGAAAACCTTTAGAACGTGTGGTTTCGTGCGTTTCGTGATTCTTCGTGTGTTTCGTGGTGACCGTGGCGGCTGCGTTGCAGTGCGCCGCACGTGCGCATCATCGCCGCGATTCCTGCGCTAGGTATCCTCGGCGGCGCCGCCGCCGGCCTCCTTCTTCCTTCCCTTCCTGCAATCCCGACTTTTGCAATCCTGACTTGCTGCGGCTGCCTTGTCGTTCTGGGCATGGCGCGCTGGGAACAGCCTCGCACTCGCCGTCGCTGTCGCCGCCGGATTCTTCGCAGGGGGAGCGCTGCTCGCGGCCGATGCCTGGCAGCGCGCATGGCGGCCATCGTTGCGGATCGCGTTCGAGGAGCTCGCGCGTTCGCAGCGGGCGCAAGCCGAGGCCGAAGGCCGGCGCCTTCCCGAGGACGATGAGGCATTCGCGGTCGTGGAAGGCACGCTTCGCGCCGATGCCGCGCGAACTGAGAGCGGCGTGTCGCTCAGCGTGGCGGTCGATGGGATCCTGGGGCAGGAAGGGCGGGCGGGGCAGGAAGGGCAGGAGGGGCGGGAGGGGCAGGAGGCAGGAAGGGCAGCACGCACAGGAACTTCCTTCCCGCCTCATCCAGCCTTTCCCGCCCATCCAGCCCCTCCCGCCTATCCCGCCCATCCAGCCTATCCCGCCCCGTAACCGGCGGCATCGTTGTGACCGTCGTCGGCTCACTCGCCAACGATCGCATCGATCGAATGGCGTGCCGGCCGGCGAGTGCGTCTCCCGGCAGTCCTCCGGCGGCCTTCGCGGTATCTCGATCCCGGTGTGCCCGACCAGGAGCGCGCGCTGGCGAGGCGGGGGACCACGCTGGTCGGAACGGTCAAGAGCGGCGGGCTGGTCGAAGTGCTGGCCCGCGCAGGCTGGCTGGTAGAAACGATGTCGGGCGCACGCGCCTTTGCGCGCCGCGCCATCGCCGACGGTGTTGGCCGGTGGAGCGTTCGGTCCGGCGCCATCGTCGCGGCGATCGTGATTGGCGATCGGGCGGGGCTCGACAACGACATCCAGCGCCGGCTGCAGGAAGCCGGCACCTACCACGTGATTGCCATCTCTGGTGGCAACATCGCCATCCTCGCCGGGCTGCTGCTGACCGGATTCCGGTTCGCCGGATGGCTTGGGCGGACGGCGATGGTGTCGTCGATCGCCGTGCTTCTGGCGTACGCGATGCTGGTCGGGAGCGGCGCGTCGGTCGATCGCGCCACGTTCATGGCGGTCATCTACTTCGCCGCGCGAGCGTTCGATCAGCGCAGCCCGCCTCTCAACGCGTTGTCTCTCGTCGCCGCCGCGCTGGTTGTGGCCGATCCTCTGATCGTCTCGGATCCGGCGTTTCTGTTGACCTTCGGCGCCACGCTCGCGATCCTCGTCGTCGTGCCCGCCGCAACGGCGCGAGAGAAGCCCGTTGAGCCCGCCAACGGAACGCACGACGCGGCGATCTCGTGGTTCGCCTGGGTCGGACGATCGGCCTTCGCGATGTTCGCCGCTTCTCTCGCAGTCGAGGCGTTGCTCTTTCCGATCGGGGCGCTGACGTTCTCGCGCATCACCTTCGCGGGCCTCGGGACTCAACTTTCTCGCGATTCCTCTGATGGCGGTCGCACAGGTTGCCGGTATGGCCGTCGTGCCGCTGGCGATCGTCTCTCGATCGATGGCTGCCGTCGCGGGGTGGGTCGCGCATGTCGGCGCCGCGGGCCTGGTGTGGTCCGCCGACCTGGTGCGCTTCGCGCCCGCGGTCACGTACCGGGTGGCGCCGCCGTCGTGGATCGTGGTCACCATTTACTATTCCGCGCTCTCAATCGCATGGCTCGCGATCCGGCGCGCGGGCTCGAAGGCAGGAGAGCAGCAGGATCACCGCGCGCGTATCCGGGTTCGTCGCCGCGGCCGCCGCGATCTGGATCCTCGCCGACCCTCGAACGCTCGTCGCGGCAGGCGGTGACGGCCGCCTCCATGTGACCTTTCTCGACGTCGGCCAGGGCGACTCGGCGTTCATCGTCTTTCCGGCTGGAGCCACCATGCTCGTGGATGCCGGCGGGCTGTCGGCAGCGTCATCGTTCGACATCGGCGATCGTGTGGTGGCGCCGGTGATACGCGATGCCGGGTTTCGTCGAATCGACTATCTCGCGCTCACACACGGCGATCCCGACCACATCGGTGGCGCGGCGTCGATCGTCCGCGAGTTCCGGCCGCGGGAGGTGTGGGAAGGCATCCCGGTCCCCCGATTCGAGCCGCTGACCGCGCTTCGGTTGGCGGCACAGGCGGCTCGGCGCGCGGTGGGCCAACGTCTATCGCGGCGATCGCGATCACGATCGATGGCGTCGAGATCACCGCACGGCATCCCGAACCGGCGGATTGGGAGCGCCAGCGCGTCCGAAACGATGACTCGCTGGTGCTCGACCTGCGATGGCGCGATGTGTCGGTGCTCCTGACGGGCGACATCGGTAAGGCCGTCGAAGGCGACGTCGCGGCAGCCACTCCGCCCGCGCGCCTGAGGGTGATCAAGGTCCCACACCACGGCAGCCTGACGTCGAGCACGCCGGCGTTCCTCGCGGCGCTGCATCCCGCAGATCGCCGTCGCCAGCGCCGGGCGAGCGAACCATTTCGGTCATCCCGTGCCGGAGATCCTGGAACGGTACCGAGCAGTCGGGCGCTGAGGTGTTCAGAACAGATCAGGACGGGGCGGTGACGGTGGATACCGACGGGAGGTCGATACAGGTCCGCACATTCACTGGCCGGCGCTATTCGCTCGCGCAAATGACACCACGAAATACACGAAACAGCCCGTGAAACCGGCACGAAACACACGAAACAGATTTGGAGGATCAGGTGTTGCGAGTCCAAAGTCCCTTGTCAGACGACGTGGAGCGGCTGATTCATGACACGATCGGATGTTGCATCAGAGTTCACCGCGAACTCGGGCCGGGTCTGTTCGAGCGCATCTACACCGGGGCGCTGTGCATTGAACTGAAGGCGGCCGGGATTCGCTCTCGAGCGGGAGAAGCGTTACGGCGTGAGCTACCGTGGCAATCGTCGTATCCGAACAGTACGTGGACTATCGTCGTCGGCAACCAGGTCGTTCTGGAGGTGAAGTCGGTGGACGACCTCGCGCCCATCCACCACAAGCAGATTCTGAACTACATGCGCATCGCGCGTCTGCGCGCTGGACTGTTGGTGAACTTCAACGTCGCGTTGCTGCCAGATGGCTTGAGCCGAAAGATCCTCTGAAGATCGTTTTTCGTGCATTTCGTGCCGAGTCTTCGTCAGTCTTTCGTGTCTTTCGTGGATCATAGGCAGGTGCGACTCTGAGTCTCTGCCACTCAGCCTCCAGTTCCTCGAGCGTCATGTCCTTCATGGTCTTCCCCGAGTCGGTGACTGACCGCTCGAGTTTCCCGAATCTCCGCGTGAACTTGTCGTCCGCCTTTCGCAGCGCGGTCTCCGGTTCAATCCCCAGCCGCCTGGAGAGCTGCGCGATCGAGAAGAGCAGATCTCCCATTTCCTCTTCGGCGCGCACGGGATCCAGCGTGCCCTGAGCATCGACCACTTCACGAAGCTCGTCGACTTCCTCCTGAATCTTTGCGACCACGTCGCGGGTCGTGCTCCACTCGAATCCGACCGATGCGGCACGCGTGCCGATGTGGTACGCGCGGAGCAGCGCGGGCAGCGTCGGCGCGATTCCGCCCAGGAGGGTCTTGGGCTTCCCGGTGCCGGCCCGTTCCTGCGCCTTGATCTCCTCCCATCGGGTCCGCACGCGATCGGCCGATGCGATCGGCGCCTCGCCCTCCGCCTGCGCGAACACGTGCGGGTGACGCCGGACCAGCTTGTCGGCGATGCTCTTCAGCGAATCGGCAATCGTGAAGCGGCCGGCCTCGGCCTCGAGCTGCGCCAGAAAGACCGCTTCGAAGACGAAGTCGCCGAGCTCTTCACGCAGCGCGTCGTGATCGTGCGCGTCGATGGCCTCGATCACCTCGTAGGTTTCCTCGAGCACGAACGGCTTCAGGGTATCGATGGTCTGCTCGCGATCCCAGGGACATCCGTCCGGCCCGCGCAGCGTGGCCATGATCTCGACGAGTCGCGTGAATTCGGCGGCGGCGCGTGTCGCGTCGGACATTTGGTAATCTTATCCAAATGGCCGATCCGCAGTTGTCGTTCACCGCATTCGTGCTCTCGCTGGCGAGCACCGCCGCGGTGCACTTCGGCGATCTGGCGGATCCGGCGTCCGGCCAGAAGTCGGAGCCGAATCTGGAAGGCGCGTTACGGATGATCGAAATCCTCTCGCTGCTCGAACAGAAGACCCGCGGCAACCTGACCGCCGAGGAGCGGGAAGTGCTCGGCCAGATCCTGTACGAGCTTCGCATGCGGTTCGTCCAGGCCGGCGGCGGGAAGCGGACCGTGGAGCCGTGATCCGCGTCACCGTGCTCGGCAGCGGCACCTCCCACGGCGTGCCGGCGATCGGCTGTGACTGCGACGTCTGCCGGTCCTCCGATCCGCGCGACAAGCGCACCCGGCCGTCGATTCTGATCGAGATGACCGGCGCGGGCCAGACCCCGTTCGCCGAGGCCGTGCGATCCATTCTCGTCGACACCTCGACCGATCTTCGCGCGCAGGCGCTGGCCAACGATGTGCGGCGCGTCGACGCGATCCTGTTTACGCATACCCACGCCGATCACGTCTTCGGGATCGACGAGGTGCGGCGGTTCAACCAGATGCAGAGGACGGCGATCCCGTGCCTGGCCGACGGGGACACGGTCGAGAACCTGAGGAGGATGTTCGCGTACATCTTCGAGCCGCCGAAACAGCGCGGCGGCGGGCTGCCGCAGCTGTCCCTGTTCCGCATCGCGGGCCCCTTCTCCCTCGGCGGCCTGGAGATCGTTCCGGTGCCGGTGTTTCACGGGGTGCTGCCGGTCCTCGGGTTCCGCGTCGGCTCGTTCGCGTACCTCACCGACTGCAATCGCGTACCCGACGAATCGGTCGCGCTGCTGGCGGGCGTGCGCACCCTCATCATCGACGCGCTGCGTCATCGTCCGCACTCGACGCACTTCAGCGTCAGCGAAGCCACCGACATGGCCGCGCGCATCGGCGCCACGCGCACGTACTTCACGCACATCTGCCACGATCTCGGTCACGCGGAGACCTGCGCGTCGCTGCCACCCGGTGTGGAGTTGGCTTATGATGGCCTGGTCTTGGAGATTGCGTGACGAGGCTCAGTTCGTGGATGTGATCCATTTTCCGGAGGACCAGCGTCCCTCGCGCTGGGTGCATCCGGTGCTCGCCCTCGGCAACTTCGACGGCGTGCACCGTGGACACCGGAAGATTCTGGACCGCCTCCATCGTGTGGCCGGCGAACGCGGCGCCACGTCGGTCGTGATGACCTTCGATCCGCACCCGCCGCGCGTGGTTCGACCGGACAAGGCGCCGGCCTTGCTGATGACCAAGGCGCAGAAGCTCGAGGCGATCGCGCAGGCGGGCGTGCAGGGCGCCGCCATCGTGCGCTTCACGCACGAGCTCTCGCAATGGGATCCGGAGATGTTCGTTCGCACCGTCCTCGTCGACTGGCTGCACGTGTCGGAGGTGTGGGTCGGCGCGAATTTCCTGTTCGGTCACGATCGCACGGGCAACTTCTCGATGCTGCGCGAGCTCGGCGCCCGCTATGGCTTCAAGGCCGAGAAGATCGATCCGGTCCGCTACAAGGATTTCGTCGTCAGCAGCACGCGCGTGCGCCGGCTGGTCAGCGAAGGGCGCATGGACGAAGCGGGAGCGCTGCTGGGCCACGAGTACTACCTGGACGGGACGGTCATGCGCGGCGATCAACGCGGGCGCACGCTGGGATTTCCGACCGCGAATCTGTGCACCGACAACGAGCTGCTGCCGCCGCACGGCGTGTACGCCACAACCGCCAGGGTGGGGGAGATCGTGTTCGCGTCGATCACGAACATCGGCACGCGTCCGACCGTGGACCAGTCCGGGCGCACCGTGATCGAAACCCACGTGTTCGATCTGGACAAGGATCTGTACGGCTCGACCGTCCGCGTCGGCTTCGTGCAGCGGCTGCGCGACGAGCGCGCGTTCGAGTCCCTGGACTTGCTGCGCGCCCAGATCGACGCCGACTGCCGCCGCGCCCGCGTGCTGTTCGGCCGTCTTTCACTGTAGAATCCAGTTCGTGTCCGATCAGGATTTTCTCTTCGCGCTCGACGTCTCCGGCGACGCGGCGTCCGACCCGATGCTGGCCGATCTTGCCCGCACCGTGCTCGGGCATCTCGGGTACGCCGGTTCCGCCATCGACGCACTGACCGGCCAGTTGCAAGGCGCCCTTGCCGGACGGGTTTCCGACGGCAAGCGGCGGTTCGAAGTCCGCTTTCGTTCGGAAGCAGGACAGCTGGAAATCGTCGTGTCCGGCGCCGGCCCCGCGGCCTGGCGCACCTCGTGGCCGCTGCCGACGTCCTAATTCATCATGCGCCTCTACAACACCCTCACCCGAAGCCGAGGAGGACTTTGCGCCGGGACCTGGCAACAGCGTCCGGATGTACACGTGCGGCCTGACGGTCTACGCGCGCGGCCACATCGGCAACTTCCGAACGTTCATCTGCGTGGACGTCCTGCGCCGTACGCTGAAGCACCTGCTGGGTTACGAGGTGCGTCAGGTGATGAACTTCACCGACGTCGACGACCGCACGATCATCGGCGCGCAGAAGGCGGGGATGGAGCTCCGCGCCTACACGGAACAGTACATCGCGATGTTCCGCGACGATGCGCGCGCACTCGGCCTGGAAGAGGTCGAGGAGACTCCGCGCGCCACCGACGAGGCGAACCTTCAGGCGATGGCGGACCTCATTCACGCGCTGGAGAAGAACGGCCACACCTACGTGAGCGATGGATCGATCTACTTCAAGATTTCGACGCTGCCGGCGTACGGGAAGCTCGCGCATCTCGACGCGGAAGGCATGAAGCCGGGCGCGCGCGTCGACTCCGACAACTACGCGAAGGAGGACGCCCGCGACTTCGTGCTGTGGAAGGCGACCAAGCCGGACGAGCCGACCTGGAACGTGGTCGATCCGCCGGGGCGGCCCGGCTGGCATCTCGAATGCTCCGCCATGGCGCTGCGCCTGCTGGGCGAGTCGCCGATCGACATCCACGCCGGCGGCATCGACCTCATCTTCCCGCACCACGAGAACGAGATCGCGCAGAGCGAGGGCGCGACCGGCAAGCTGTTCTCGCGCTTCTGGATGCACGTCGAGTATCTGATCGTCGAAGAAAAGAAGATGTCGAAGTCGCTCGGGAACACCTACACGATTCCCGACGTGGTCTCGAAGGGGTTCCGCCCGTCGGCGGTCCGGTACCTGTTGCTGTCGGCCCACTACCGCAAGCAGTTGAACTTCACCTGGGACAGCCTGGCAGGCGCGGAGAAGGCGCTGCAGCGGCTGACCGACTGCCTCGGCCGCCTGGACGGCATCACTCGCGAGGGATCGCACCCCGAGCTGACCGCGCGCGTCGACGCCGCCAGGCAGGCGTTCTCCGACGCGATGCAGGACGACTTGAACACGGCAGCGGCGCTTGGCGCGATGTTCGAACTGGTGAGCGATCTGAACTCCGCCATCGACGCCGGAACCATCGGGAAGGGGGACGTCGCCGTCGCGAAGGCGGCGTTCGAGGGTTTCGATCGCGTGCTGGGCGTCGTGAGCCTCCGACAGGCGGAGGATGCGGAGCCGCCGGTGCCCGTGGAGGAGATCGAACAGCACATCGGCGACCGCAACGCCGCCCGCCGGCGTCGAGACTTCGGCACGGCCGACCGCATTCGCGACACCCTCGCGGCACGTGGTGTGCTCCTGGAAGACAGCCCGTCAGGAACCCGCTGGAAGCGGAAGTAGTGCAGGCCTTCGAGGCCTGCCCGCGCGGCAAAGACGGAGCCCGGGCTCAACATATGACGACGCCGAACCTCAAGACGCCGTTGCCCGGCCCGAACGCCAAGGCCATCATCGAGCGCGACAAGGCGGTTGTCTCGCCGTCCTACACGCGTGGGTATCCGCTCGTGATCGCGCGCGGAACCGGCTCGTCCGTCGAGGACGTGGACGGGAACGTCTTCCTCGACTGCGCCGCCGGCATCGCGGTCACATCCACGGGTCACTCGCACCCGGCCGTCGTGGCGGCGATCACCGATCAGGCGCAGAAGTTCCTGCACATGTCGGGCACCGACTTCTACTACGAGCCGCAGGTCAGGCTCGCCGAAGAGCTGGCGGCGATCGTGCCCATTCGCGGCGGCGTCCGGTCGTTTTTCGGCAACTCGGGAACCGAAGCGACCGAGGCGTGCCTCAAGCTGTCGCGGTACGCGACGGGCCGCCAGAACATCATCGCCTTCTTCGGCGGCTTCCACGGGCGCAGCATGGGTTCGCTCTCGCTCACGGCCAGCAAGGCGATTCAGCGGCGAGGCTTCGGTCCGCTGCTGCCCGGCGTCTTTCACGCGCCGTACCCCGACCGCTATCGGCCGCCGCTCGGCTCCACGCCGGAGAGCTGCGCGAGTGCCTGCATCGAGTTCATCGAGCAGCAGCTGTTTGCGAACCTCGTCTCGCCGGACGAAGTCGCGGCCGTTGTCGTCGAGCCCATTCAGGGCGAGGGCGGCTACATCGTCGCGCCCGACGAGTTCATGCAGCGGCTGCGCGAGCTGACGAACAAGCACGGGATCCTGCTCGTCGCCGACGAAGTGCAGTCGGGCATGGGACGGTCGGGAAAGATGTTCGCGATCGAGTTCACCGGCGTCGAGCCGGACGTCGTCGCGATTGCCAAGGGGATCGCATCGGGGCTTCCGCTCGGTGTCGCGGTCGCACGAGCGGGTCTGATGGCATGGCCGCCTGGAGCGCACGCGAGTACGTTCGGCGGAAATCCGGTATCGTGCGCAGCGGCTCTCGCGACGATCGCGCTGCTCCGCGATCGACTCGTGGACAATGCCGCCGACGTCGGTGCGCACCTGATGGCGGGGCTGAGCGCGCTGAGCGCCAAACACCCGTTGATTGGCGACGTACGCGGACGCGGCCTGATGATCGGCGTCGAGCTCGTCAGGGATCGGCAGACGAAGGAGCGAGCCACGACCGAGCGGGATGCGGTCGTGACCGCGGCATTCAATCGCGGGCTCCTCGTGCTCGGGGCAGGGAAGAACGCGGTCCGCTTCTCGCCGCCGCTCGTGCTGACGCGCGCGGAGGCGGAAACGGCGGTCAGCGATCTTCGACGAGGCACTGACGGAGGTCGAGAAGACACGATAAGAAGAAACCGCAGAGAGCGCAAAGACCGCAGAGAATATTTTTTTCTGCGTGTCTCAGCGGTCTCCGCGGTTTCTTCTTTGTCGTGGATGTAGTGTGGCTGTGGCTTGAGTGTTGCTGGGCTGGTGACGTATGTCGCGAGCCCGTGTGATACTCGGAAAAACCGGTGAAGATCTAGCGTGTGCGGAGCTCGAGCGCCGGGGGTACGCAATCCTTGCCAGGCGCTACCGTCGGCGCGGCGGCGAAATCGACATCATCGCGCGCGACGGCCACACGATGGTGTTCGTCGAGGTGAAGGCGCGAGAAGGGCACGACTTCGGCGAGCCGGCCGAGGCGGTCACCGCGTTCAAGCGCCGGCGGATCACGCAGTTGGCGGCCGACTACATGGCACGAGCGTCGTCGTCCCGACTGTCCATGCCGGTTCGATGTGGTCTCGATTCATTTCGAGTCGGGACGGCCCAGGATCGAGGTCTTTCAGAATGCGTTCGATGCGTTGTAGGCGTGCCGGCTGTCCAATGGCTGAACTGAGACGCGACCCGGTGTCGGGCCGCTGGGTGATCATCTCCACCGATCGTCAGAAGCGTCCCCAGGACTTTCACTTCGAGCGTGCGTCGGCGATCGGGCGCGATCGCTGTCCGTTCTGCGCCGGCCGGGAGGGGATGACACCGCCCGAAGTGCTGGCGTACCGGCCGGGCGGCGGCGCGGCCAACACGCCGGGGTGGGAGCTGCGCGTCGTCCCCAACAAGTTTCCCGCGCTGCAGGTCGAGGGGACGCTGGATCGCACCGGCGACGGGATGTTCGATCGCATGAGCGGGATTGGCGCGCACGAAGTGATCATCGAGACGCCGGATCACGATCGGCCGCTGGCCTTGCAGTCCGAGATCGAGATCGAGCGGGTGCTCTGGGCGTGCCGCGAGCGGATGCTCGACCTCAAGCGCGATTTCAGGCTGAAGTACATCCTGGTGTTCAAGAATCACGGCGCCGCGGCGGGAGCGACGCTCGAGCATCCGCACTCGCAGCTCATCGCGCTGCCGCTCGTGCCCGACTTCGTGCGCGAGGAAATCGAGGGCGCGCGGCGGCACTTCGCGGCGAAGGAGCGCTGCGTGTTCTGCGACATCATTCACCAGGAGCTGCGCGACGATCGCCGGGTGGTTCAGGAGAACGCCGACACGATCGCGATTGCGCCGTACGCGTCGCGGTTCCCGTTCGAGACCTGGATTCTGCCGAAGCGTCACGGCGCGCGGTTCGAGGAGGCGCCGCGTCACGAATACGAGAGCCTGGCGCGGCTGCTGAAGGCGGTGCTGCTGCGGTTGAACCGGGCGCTCGAGATGCCGCCGTTCAATCTGGCGATCCACACGTCGCCGTTCGCCGACGACGTGGCGGAGGCGTATCACTGGCACATCGAGATCATGCCGAAGCTGACGCGGGTGACCGGTTTCGAGGGCGGGACGGGGTTCTACATCAACCCGACGCCGCCGGAAGAGGCCGCGCAAGTGCTGCGTGGCGTGCGTCTATAGCTTGAAAGGCAACCCGGCCGTGTGGTACTTTGGGGGTTCGGGCGGGAATAGCTCAGTGGTAGAGTGCGACCTTGCCAAGGTCGAAGTCGCGGGTTCGAATCCCGTTTCCCGCTCCAACATTTTCTTCTCGCCAGGTTCGACAGGGCGGGTCGCAAGACCCGCCATTATTCTTTTACGGGGCGCCGTCGCCAAGAGGTAAGGCAGAGGTCTGCAAAACCTCCACCCCCGGTTCAAATCCGGGCGGCGCCTCCAATCTTTCATTGAACAAGTTGGGCAATTTCCCGGTCGGCGCGTCGTCCGAAAACGCGAGCGTTAACCTGCAGCGTTAACCTGCGGCTCTAAAGGAGCGCGTCCGCACCATCTAGAGCCACTGGAATCCGAACTACTCCGTTGCAGCGCGGGCCAGAAGTTCCTGCACCTTCTTCGCGCCGGCTACGGTCACCTTGTAGCGCTTCCGCGCCTGCTTCGACGTGCCTGCCTTGGCGAGCTGAATGACGAGTTGAGGACGCACCTCGATCAAGTCGTCCAGCGCGCTGGTGATGTTCGGCATCTTGAGTGAATTTGAGCGCGTCCCTGGTCACGGTGTTTCAGCGCACGTCGTTCCGACTCGACGTCGATGGAATCAGGGGCGAATCGTCTGTTGCCGTCACTGTCCAACCACTAGGAGCACCCAATGAAGAGACCGGGAAGCTTAGGTTTTCTCTTGCTTGACTTGTATTATTGAACTAGTACAAGTAGGTTTTGTTATGACCGGGGCGGCTATCGACCCGTGCGATCTAAAGCCGATTTGCGCGCAGCTCGGTCGAAACGGAGGTCTGTCATGAAAAAGCCATTCACGCTTGCCGCCGTAGCGGTCTTCTCGATCGTCGCCCTGGTGCAGCTCCTGCGCCTGCTCATGGGTTGGGAGGTCACAATCGAGGGCTTCGCCGTCCCGCTCTGGGCGAGCGGCGTCGCCGTGGTGGTCGCCGCCGGACTCTCGGTGACGGTCTGGCGCGAACGCCTGCAATAGCGCGCGCTAGATTTGCCTTTGAGCCCACTTGTCTTACCATCGGCTGGAGGAGGATGCGCATGAGAATCAGGATGATCCGCCACGCGGCGCTGATGCTCGCCATGGCCTTCGTCGCTGCCGCCGTGCACGCGCAGGCAAAGATCGATCTCAACGGGACCTGGGTGTTCGCCGTCGAGACCGATCAGGGCAGCGGGACGGCGACGGTTACGCTCAAGGTCGAAGGCGAGAAAGTCACCGGCCATATCTCGAACCCGACGTTCGAAAGGGACTTCACGGGAACGTTGAAGGGGCCAGCGCTCGAGTTCTCCTTCATCCGCGACTTCGGCGCTGTCACCTACAAAGGAACAGCCGAAAGCAGCGATGCGATTAAAGGGACGGTCGATTTCGCCAGCGGCGGTCACCGGTAACGTTCACCGCCAAACGGAAGCCCGCATAGCGCGCAGTATGCAGACGCAATTTGCTGTGCCACGGGGGCGAGGAGAGGGAGGATCCCCGGGTCTCATAACGCCGATTCCGTGACCCCCCGCTAATCCGGACTATCGTCTTTATCTTCAAGGGACACTCTAAGATCAATCCGGAGAGCATCACGAGCCCGAAAGAATGGCTCATAGCCGATCAAAGACGGTGTGAAATATCCGGCGGTCAAGACCTGCGGCCAGGTGCTGAAGGACAACGAGATTGAGTTCGACCACATCATCCCGGTCGCGAAGGGCGGCAGCAGCGAGGAGCACAACGTGCGCGTCGCGTGCTTCGACTGCAACCGCTCCAAGAGCGACGCCTGACGAGCCTTAGGCCTGTTTCGCGGCATCGAGCTTCGTCGCCGCATCCCGCAGATCGCCCTCGCTCACGATGTCGTAGCGGTCGAACACGGACCGCGTCTTGTGGCCGGTGAGCTTCATCGCCACGCGCTCGCTGACGCCCTGACGCACGAACTGCCGCACGGCTGATCGTCGCAGGTCATGCGGTATGCGACCAGGATAGCCGGCCTGGGCGCAGGCCTTCTTGAACGCCTTCACGAGGGACGTGATCGGCTTGGGCTCTCTTCGGCTCGCCGCGTTTCGGCGCGACCAGCCGGAAGAACACCGAGCGGGACGATCTTGCCCTTGGCCTTCCAGCGGTCGTGCTCGGCCTTCTGCGCTCCTCCAGAAGCGTGCGCAGCTCACTGGGTCAGGAAGATTTCGCGCGGCTCGTCGTTCTTGGCCTCGCCGGGTTCGAGCCGCACCGTGCCGCGCTTGAAGTCGACGTGCCGCCATTGACGCGGCTGAGAACCTCAGATTTCAACGCGCCAGCCCGGAGAGGAACGCGAACTTGATCGGGGCGCGTAGGTCGGCGGGCAGCTTCGCCAGCACCTCCTCGATCTGGTCGGGCTCGAAGAAGCCCTGACGGACGTTGTTCTCCTTCAGCATGGGGATGTGCGGCTTGGTCAGCAGCTTGCCCGCACGCATCGCCAGCGTGAACATGTGCTTGACCCATATCAGCTCACGGTTGACCGTCGCGATGGTCGGCGCGGGCGTGTCCTTGCGCCGATGCGCACGGTAGGCCGTGATCGTGTCGCCGGTGATCGTGGTCATCAGGCGGTTCGGCGCCGAAGAACGGCGTGAGGTGCTTCGCGATGCGGCCCTCGATATTCTTCGTCGCGCGGCCGAGCGACTCGTGGTATTCGACCAGCAGATTCACGGCCTCCGAGAACTTCAGCTTGCCGACGTCCGGCGTCACCAGCACGCCCTGATCGGTCAGGTGGTCCTTGCGACGGAGGATTTTCTTCGCCGCTTCCTTGTCGGTGGTTCCCGACGATTCCCGATGCGTTTTGCCAGAGAGGTCCCGATACTTCAGCATCCAGACCTTCCGCCCCGCCGCCCGATACACGCGGTAACGTACTCCGCCAAGCATTCCATTCCGGCACACCGCTCCTGAGGATCGCGAGCGCCCACAGAGGTGTTTTCGGGATAGCATCGGCGTCATCAGGAGGGGTTCCATGCGAATGGTCGCGATGGCAGGCGTGATCGTGTTGTTGGGAGGCAGTGCGTGGGCGCAGGCTCCTACAGGAGGACGCGGAGGCACTCCACCAACGCCGACCGATCTCACGAAAGGGACGGCGATGACCGATGCGGAACTTCACGCGATGATTGCTAAGGTCGGCAACGATCGGGCGAGCGTGTCAAACCGAGTGTTCACGCTCGCGGGCCAGATGCCCTATACCGTGAACGTCGAACACCGAACGAATCAGGCACAGGGCGCGGCCATCCATAACACCGAGGCCGAACTGTTCTACGTCATCGACGGGTCGGCCACGATGGTCACCGGCGGCACACTCGTGGGTGGCACGACCAACGGCGCGAACGTTACTGGGACATCCATCGACGGCGGTGTCTCCACGAAACTCGGCAAAGGCGACTTCTTCATGGTGCCCGAAGGCGTGCCGCACTGGTTCAGTCAAATCGACGCTGCGGGGCTGAACATCATGTCCGTCCACTTGCCCCGGACAAAATAGGAATCGGTTCTGACAAGGAGTGATTTCCCGGGCGCGTCTGACGGAGACACGCCCGACGATCGCCCGCTACCGGCCGAGTAACCGCTTCACCATTGTTCGCTTCAAGACTTCGGCTGCATCGCCTCGAAGGTTTTCGGCGGCTGGACGTTCCCTCGAACACCGATTCACGCAATGCCGGACGTCCGACCGAGATCCGGCGAGTTATAGCTTTCGCAGATACGCGAGCAGCGCATCGCGCTCTTCGAGAGTCGGCTGCCGATCGAAGTGGACGCCGTCGGTGCTCGCGACCGGCGGAACGAGGCCCGGCGGCGCATTCACCTGCACTCGCTTGAAGAATTCCATGTAGTGGTCGACGACCTCCTCCAGGCTGGCGGCGCTGTTGTTGTGGAAGTACGGTGCGGTCTTGCGGATCCCGCGAAGTCCGGGGACATCGAACTTGTTCCAATCATCCTGGCCGGGAAGGCCGCCCACGAAGCCGGTGAGCAACGCGCGACCGGGATCGGAGCTCGTGCGGCGGATCGTCGTGTGATCGGCCAGCGTGATCTCGTACGTCCGGGCATTGCGGGCGAGTCGAGGCGGGCATGCGGCAAACGCGAAGCGAGCGGGCACCTTCGCGTCGACGGGACGCGGACACTGGCTCGAGATGTCGTGATATCGAACAGCAGGAGCTTGTGTGGTCGACTGTCCGGGGCCGCCGTGGCACTGGCTGCACGCGCGTTCGAATACGGCCTTTCCCTGCTGTTCGAGCTCGTCGAGCCGCGGATCGGGATCCGGCAGCGGTGTCGTGCCCTCGCGGACCGCGTCGGACAGGGCGCGAACACGGTGGTTCGTAAACAGCACCCGCTGAAACGAGGACAGATCGTCGAGCAGCCGCTGCGGCGGCGCGTGTTGAACTTGAGCGTGATTGGTGAGCGCACCGAGCGCTTGCTCCTGGAGCGTCGCGACACGGCCGTCGAGCTGATATCCACCGAAGACGTTCGGGCCGCGTGGCCACGGATTGACACCGTCAGGTCCGGTGAGGGCGACGTCGTTCACCGTCGGCACGCTCCGCCACACATCTACGAACGCCTCGGCCGACGGGGCGTTGGTCGCCGGATCGATGAGCCTGATGTTCGGCGGCAGCGAAAAGGTGATCCTGACCAGCCCGTTCTGGCGGAGATTGCTGAAATCGGCGGCGTTGTCGCCGTTGGTCCGGAAGTCGTCTGCGTCGATCGGCCGAAACAACGGGTCGTCGGCATCCGGGTGGCGCTCGCGCCGGATCTGCAGACGCTGGAACCTGGCCTCGGCGTTGGCTGGCGAGAGCTGGAAATGGTCCGTCGCCATATGACAGTCGGCGCAGGCGCGCCCGTTCGAGCCCAGGCCCTTCAGGTCGCGGTCGAAGAACGCCTGGCGTCCGCGTTCGACCGCGCGGCAGGGCTCGCCGCCGCAGCGGTGAGCTCTATCTCCGGACTCGTGGTCGGTGCCGGAGTGCTTCTGGAACGTCTGGTGGGAGACGCCGGCGGTGCCGGCTCTCGTCAGGACCGTCGGCAACAGCGTAAGACCGAAGGCGATCAGCAATGTTGGTGCTTTCACGGCTTCCTTCTCCAATGAAAGGTGTTGAGCCTGGCTTTCACTAGGTAAGGCGTCGCGGGCTGCCGAAACCTGCAATGCTCAGACGAGACAGGCGGCCCGACCGCAATTCTGTTGCGACACTCCGGCAGGAACCGATTGACATCGATTGTGGCGGGGATGTAAAAGGGCGCTCACCTTTCAAAGGAGCCGCGCACATGAAAAGCCGCCGAACGATTCCGGTGCTCACCGCCGCGCTCGCGCTCGCACTTGCCTTTCCGCTGATCGTCAGAACCGCCGGCACCGGCAAGGACGACGACAAGAAAAAGGCGCCGCAGGACGCGATCGTGAATTTCGGTGATCCGGTCACACTGGCCGGTGCCGGCAATCAGGTGCTCGTCCCGGACGACACGACCATCAGCAAAGGCGGGACGATCACGTTCGTGGTCAACGGCGGCGGCCACGGCATCGCAATCTATCCCGTCAGCAAGAACACGACGCGCGAAGACATCACACAACAGCTCTGCATGCACGATCCGGTGATGAACGCGTGCGTCGATCCGGCGTTCGCCAACGCCGATCACACGATTCGGGACGGCAAGGACAACGTCGTCATGGTCACGGGAACGAATCCGCCCTTCCTGCGCATCGACGATCCGACGGACAGGCTACTCGCGACATCCACGCAGATCGGCAACCTTGCGGGCGCGTTTCTCACCGGAACCATCGGCCACGGCCACGGGAACCCTGATGCAGGTTCGCTTCGCCAAGACCGGCCGCTATCTCGCCGTCTGCATGAACCGGAGCCACTATCTGGCGAACTGGATGTTCGGATTCATCAGCGTGGTTGGCGGCGACGACAATTAGCGTCGGCGATCGACCTGCGGACCACGGACGATGACATTCGGGGCGGGCCTTCGGCCCGCCGCCCTTATCCAAGCTCCTGCAACAGGCGCCGCGCCTCGTCCGCGTTCTGAGCGGCGACACGAATCTCCGGCGCGCCGTAGGGGCCCGTGGCGCCTCCTGGATACAGGCTGCTGACGGCCTGACCCGCGACGAAGAACTCGATGTCCGCCGATTCGAGCAGGGACTGCGCCACGGCCAGCAACCCCGGATCGTTCGTCTTGAAAACGGTGACTGGCCGCGAGTCGTCATGTTCAGACATCTGGTCGCCTCAGAAGCCGCTGGGCCTCACCTCCGCACACCGATCGATCGTGCAGCGTCGCTCCACGAGCACACATTATGCCCGTGAAGCGACAGGAGCAAGGTGCGCCCGGTTACTTCTGCAACGACTTCGGTACATCGACAGTGCCTCGATGTCGGCCGAGGACGGCGGCTATCGGGCGGCCTGTTGCCCCATCTTCATTTCGCCGACCGCTGATACGTGGCTGAGCCCGCGCGCAGATCGCGAAGCGGCGTTGGCTCGGCCGGAGATGTCGCGATGGCCTCTGGACGCTCGACCGTCGCGGGATCGACGAGCAGTACCTTCAGACGCTCGACGACTTCGGGCGTCGCGGTCTCCTGATATCGCCCGCCGAGACGCTTTGCCAGGAACTTCTCCCCCGCGAAGAACGCAGCCATGTTGTTCACGGGTCGCGCAAAGCCGTGACCCTCGTCGGGCGCGAGGATGTACTCGACCGGGAATCCACGGTCGCGCAGCGCGATGACAATCTGTTCGGACTCGGCCTTGTTCACTCGCGGATCGTTCGCGCCCTGGATCACGAGCAGTGGCGTCTTGATCCTCGCTGCCGAGTTGAGCGGCGATTGCCGTTCGAGCTGCGCGCGGCCCTCGGGCGTCGCCGGGTTGCCGATGCGCTCCTCGAACATCTTGCGACCAGCTTCCCAGTACGGCGGATTGGCCTTGAGCAGCGTGATGAGATTCGACGGCCCGACGAAGGAAACCGCGGCCGCGTACAGATCGGGCGTGAACGCGACGCCCGCGAGCGTGGCGTAACCGCCGGACGATGCGCCGAAGATGCCGACCCGCTTCGGATCTGCCGTCCCGTTTGCGACGAGGGTACTTGACGCCCCACGTCAGGTCGTCCTGCATCTTGTCGCCCCACTGTTTGTTACCGGCATCGAGGAACCGCTTGCCGTACCCGGTGGAGGCGCGGAAATTCGGTTGAAGAACCGCGTATCCCCGATTCGCCAGGAACTGCGCGAGCGCGTCGTAGCCCCAGGCGTCGCGTGCCCACGGACCGCCGTGCGGCAGGACGACGAGCGGCAGCGCCCTGGGCTCCACGCCTTTCGGCAGCGTGAGATACGCCGGGATGTCCAGACCGTCCGACGACGGATAGCGGACCGGCGTCATCGGCGCGAGCGACTCGCGCGGCAGCCTCTCGCGGATTCGGTACTGGAACGTCAGCTTCTTCGTCTGCCGATCGAACAGGTACGTCTCACCCGGATCGACGTCGGAGTTGGCGCCCACCATGAACAGCCGTTCGTCGGTGGTGGAGGATCCGAACCCGATCTCCTTGCCAGGCAGCTTTTGCTTGACCAGGTTGTAATCCGCTTCGAAAGCGGCGTTCTTGAACAGCATGCGTCGCTTGTCGTCGACGTAGACCGTCGCGATGAGATCGTCGGTCCTGTCCGAGAAGATCGCGTTCTGGAGATCGACGCGGTTCAGCGGATCCGATTCGACGATGTCCTCCATTTTCGATTGGACGTCAAGCAGCGTCAGGCGGGTGAAGTTGGCGCTCCTGTTGGAGGCCATATAGACGCGCCGGCCGTCCTTGTGGAAGTGGAC
Source organism: uncultured Acidobacteriota bacterium (assembly GCA_963794305.1). GTDB lineage: Bacteria > Acidobacteriota > Vicinamibacteria > Vicinamibacterales > CAVVIG01 > CAVQFC01. Next base: position 261,815 of record CAWCDQ010000045.1, read on the forward strand.
GGGATCGCAGCTTTCGAACACGCTGCAGGCGTAGATCTTCGTGAAGCCGGTCTCGTCAACACGCAGGATCTCCGTGTCGCCGTTCTCGGCGGACCTGACGGCCAGGCGCAGTTTGTCAGCGGTGTCGAAGGTCCAGCGCGCCAGTCGCTCGGTATTCCGGCGCAGCAGCGTCCGTTCGCCGGTCGAGATGCGGACTCTGTACAAATCGTGCCAGGCCTTGTCGCGATCGTTCAGGCCCACGTAGAGCGTGTCGGGATCGCTTTTCGGTACCGCGTAGAGGGCGACGCGAACGCCCTTGAGATCGGTGATGTTGCGTGCCGCCGGAACGTCGCTTCCCGGTCCAGCGGGCGCCGACGGGTTCACCGCGTAGACGTTGAAGTTTTCGTCGCCTCCGTGATCCTGCACGAACAGAATGAACTTGCCGTCGCGGCTCCAGAAATAGGCGGGAATCGGGCGCCCTGTCTCGGCGGTGATGGCACGAGCCTTGACGAACGAATCGTTGACACCTTTCACCCAAATGTTGCGCGTGCCCTTGAAGGGCTTGAGAAAGGCGATGAACCGACCGTCCGGCGAAAGGCGCGCAGCCGCGATCTCGGGATCGCCGAAGAACAGCTCCCGATCGATGAGAGGCGGCAGACCGGTCTTTGTCGGCGCGCGCTGAGCAGTCAGGCCGCGGGCCGCGAAGGCCGCGATGCAGGAAATCGCCGCGAGCACGCACGCCAGACGAATGAACATTCGCATAGATCGCTCCCTTGAAGCCGTTCGCCTGGTACCGGTCGCGAAATATAGCGGGCTCCGTGCGGAAATCTTTCGCCCTGATGCTTGATCACGGCAGCGCACCACTCAGCGCCTAGGGCTAGACTTGTGAAGGATGCCGGAATCAATTCGCCCTTCGGTTTTCGTGAAAGCACGAAGAGAAGCGGGTGATGCGGAAGGAAGGTTCGAAATCGGACGACTGGAACATGAACCCAGAAGCGTGGCAGACCGTGGAGGCGATACGTCGCGGCGGAATACTCGCGATCGCGGCCATCCTCGTCGCGGTCGCCTATGCATGTCTCATTTCGCGCCCTGAAACGGAGGCGCTACTCACACCCAAATGGTCGATCGCCGAGATGGCTGACGCCCCGCCCGTCTCGGCGTCGAGTTGGTCCTCGTTCAGCGGCTTCCGGCGCATTGCGCTGATTCGCGCGGCGGTTCCAGCCGTCCCACCGTCCCGGTCTGACTGTCCGGCAGCCAGGCGACTTTGCCGGTGTCGAGCGAGTACACCGCGCCGACGACTTTCAGCCCTCCGCGATCCACGAGCGCCGCCAGCACCGGCTTCGATGCGCGGACCTGCCGCACGACGTTTTCCACGTTGATCCGGACCGCGTTGTCGATCAGATCGCCGGGCTGCGCTTTGGCCCGCTCGACGGCGGGGCGGATGAGTGCGAGCAGCGACGGCAGGTGGCCCTCGGCTTCGCCGCTTTCCGCCGCCGCGGTCACCGCGCCGCATTTCTGGTGGCCCATGACCACGAGCAGCGGCGTATGGAGATGCACGGCGGCATATTCGATGCTGGCGAGCTCGGTGTCGCTGGCGACGTTGCCGGCGACGCGGACGTCGAACAAGTCGCCCAGACCCTGATCGAGGACAATCTCCGGCGCGACGCGGGAGTCGGCGCAGCTGAGGACGATCGCGTGCGGGTGCTGCGTCGAGGCGAGCTCACGCTGGCGGGCAGCAGTCTGGTGCGGATGCTGATACCGTTTGGCGGCGTGATGGTCGTTGCCGGCCTGCAGCTCGCGCAGCACCTCCGCGGCAGACGGCACGGTATCCTGGGCTGCGGCGACCGCGCTGCACAGCGCCGCGCCGACGAGCGTTCGCATCATTGCGGTTCGCATGGGTTGGCTCCTTGGCCCGTGACCGACGAGCACGTGTCGATCCTCGGTTCTCGATCCTCGAGCATGCCGGTTGCCAACGCGGCGTTTTGTAAGGAAGGCGTTCGATCCTTCGGGATCAACCGCGAGCTGGAGCATCCGTGTCGTCCGCCGCTGTGGCAGCGCTTTGGGCGGACCGGGACTCGCCGGCCTTTTGCCGGAGGCACTCCAACATAGTGGAGCAGGTCAGGTGTGGCGAGTGGTGAGGCTCGGTTGGCCGGCCGCACTGGAATGGAACGTCTTCAATTGCTCGGCCGAAATCGGTGGAGAGAAGTAGTAACCCTGCGCCATCGAAATCCCCGCCGCTCTGAGTGCCTCGGCCTGTGCTTTCGTCTGGACTCCTTCGGCGATGACGGCCACTCGCGTTGCATGGAGCAATGCCGACAGGCCGCTGAGCCATGCGGGGCAGGGGCAGTCAGGTGTGATCTGGTCAACGAGCGACCGGTCGGTCTTGATCATGTCCAGAGTGCAGCGTGACAAGATGACGAGATTCGTCGCGCTCAAGGTGACGTCGTCGAGAGCGATCCGGACGCCGGAGCGGGACGCCGCCTCGAGGGCGGCGACGCCCTGGTTGTCGGGAATTCCCCGCTCCGTGACCTCGAGGACGATTTGATTCCGTATTTCGGATAGTCCGGCTTTCGCTGCTGCGTATTCCAGCCCGCCGCGCCCCAGAATTTCTGGCGGGACATTGACGCCGATGTGCACCTCCTTGTGGATCCGGAGCCAGTCGCCCAGCTCTTTCGCCACGGTTTCCAACACCCAGTAGGTGAGGATCCCCGACAGGTGGGTTCCTTCGATGATGTGAATGAACTCGTCCGGCTGGACGACTCCGGATGACCGTCGCCACCGAGCCAGCGCCTCCGCACCCATACACCGGCCGTCGACGAGGGAGACGGTGGGGAGGTATTCGAGGAAGAACTCTCCCTGCGTCAGGCCATCACCAATCGCGTCCGCAGTAATCATGTTGCTTCGCGGGAGAGCTCGCGCCTGCGCCCCGCAGTCTCAGAACTTGAAGCCGAACGCGTTCGACCAGCCGTAGTCGTTCTTGGAGAATCCCGTCGGCGGCAGGCTGTCGTAGTTGTCGAAGAGCCCGAACCGGAGATACCAGTCGCCGGGCAGGTTGAAGTCCAGGTCGAACCGGAAGGACAGCCTGTACCGATCGGAAATCGTCAGGCTGGGATAGTACGTGAACCGGGTGATGAGGTCGGTGATCTTCAGCTTCTCGGTCATGAACTCGGTCCCCAGATACGCCTCTGCCGAGTTCTTCGTGGCCAGCGTCGGGTCGGTGTAGTCCTCATTGGTCCACGCCAGGCCGCCCCCGAGGGCCAGGTGCTGCGACGACGATCGCATCAGGTACCGCCCGCCGCCGCCGCCAATCGTCGTCCGCAGATCCAGACCTTGCTCCTCGGTGTTCAGGAAGTCCTGGGTGGTGTTGATGTACCAGCGGGTGCCGAGCAGGCGGCGGAAGTCATTCCCGATCTCCCAGCGTTGCGTCTCGGGCGCGTTCTCCTGCGAGTTTCTGAAGACGTTGGCGAACAGGGAATCGGCATGGTGCTCGTCGCGGTACGACAGGTTCGTTCCGAGCGAGAGCTGTTTCGCCGAGTTCGCGCGCGTCATGCTGTAGCCGAAGTCCAGGCCCATGTCGAACCGCGCCCAGAATGACCGCTCGAACGGCTGCACCAGCGAGACATCCGCCAGCTTCACGGTTGTAGTGCCGACCTGCACGACCATCTTCTGCGCCGGGTCCGCCTTCAACGAACCCGAGAGACGCTGGCCGTCGAAGGTCTCCACCAGGAACAGCCGTGTGCTTTCGATCGAGGCGACCTTCTCCCACTCGATCTTGAAATCGGAATCCGAGTAGTCCGTCTCGATTGTCAGGACGTCCTTGTCGACGCCCTTGATCTCGCCGACCAGCTTGTCGCCGTTGGTCAGGGTCACGACGTCCGTCGCCCCGTATGCGACGCCGGCGGTGCCGATGAACGCGAACAACCCGAGGGCTGCCACTCCCAGCCTCGCGATTGAGAAGATCGACCTGTGACTGCGTCGCCCTGTTCCCGTCACCGCACGGTGGAGAAGGGCTCGCAATGGACTATCCATTCTGTCCTCCTTCGCAAGATGGTGTGGCCAGGACCCGGCCGGGGAGACTGCGTCCATCGACGCCGGCGCGCGCAGGCCGGTGGCGGGTCGTCAGAATGCCTCCTGGAGCGCCAGATATACGCCGGTGGAACTGTCCTTGCCCCACGCGACGTCGAGGCACAAGTTGGTCCGCGATCGCTTGTTGACCAGGAGACGAAGCCCTCCGCCGGCGGACGGCGCAACGGCGTCGAAAAGCGCTTCTCCCGTCTGGCGGTTGGACACGGTGGTCATCGTCGCGAAGGCGACGAGACCGAGCAGCCCGTTGTGCATGAGCGGCGCACGATATTCCGCCTCGCCGTACACGAGCGCTTCGCCGCGATAGCGTCCGTCCTGGTAGCCGCGCGCGGAGCGGCCGTAGGTGTCCATGACGGTCGCAGGCACATCGAAGTACGGCGCCGCACCGGTCGTCACGACGCTGGTGTAGGTCCAGAGCGCGATGCGATGGCGTCCGTGGGCGCTCAGCGGGAGATAGACGCGGGCGTCGGCGTCCAGTTCCTGCCACGACGAATCGCCGCCGAGGAAGCCGGCGAACGACGCGCGATACTGGGCGCTCGCCCTCCAGCCGCGGCGCGCGTTGATGTCGTTGTCCCGCTGATTCAGCAGCACGTTGACGCTGACGCCGGACGACTGCTGGCCGTCAATCGGCAGGCCGTGCTCCTGGCTGTAGGTGACATAGGGAGACGATGGCCAGGCGGCGATTCGACGGGTCCGATGGCTGAACGCCCGTGTGCGAGTCGAACAGGAACCCTCCGCCGATATAGATGTCTCCCAACGCGCGGTGATAGACCGTCTCGTGGACACGCACGAACCCGTAGTCGGTGCTCACCGCCGACAACGATGGTGTGGCGGTGCCGAAGCCGTAGATGTTCTGCGATGTGCTCTGAAAGCGATTGTCGCCCTGCACGAACCAGCGGTTGCCGTCGCTGAACGTGTCGAACCGCACGTTGAACAGCACCTGCTTCTTGGTGGAGATCGACAGGCTCGCGATGCCGGAGGTGATGCGCGTCGTCGAGGGGTCCCCCCGGAAGAGAGCCATCTGCGCGGCGGCGCCGATGAGAAATCCCGCCGACGGATTCGAGCCGATGATCGGCGCGGCGACGATCATCTTCTGGCCCACCTCGCTCGGAGGACGCGGCTCCTTATTGCGCCAGGCGCGCAGGACATCCGATATGTCCGTCTCCTCGTCGGGAGGCAGCGCTTGCGGTGCCTGCGCCGCGAGCGTGGCAATCGGCATGAGGAGTAGCGCGAACGCCATTGCGAACGGGCGCATCGTGTGCAGGAGAGCAACGCGCGTGCCTGCAACGCCGGGCTCGCCAGACGCTTTTCAGGCAATGACGACACTCCGACTCCGGCTGTCCGGCTCCGACATGTCGGACGCCGGTGATCCGGGAAGCGGCGGGATCGGGGCGCCCGCACGATCGCCGTGGCCCATCCTCAGCGGCGCGATCCCTGCATTGGGAGCTGGTGGCAGCCGTCGTTGACAGCGCGCGATGAGGAGGACAGATGAAACGCTATGTCGTAGGAATCGTTGCAGCAGCAGTCGTGATGTCGACGGCGAGCATGGCCATGGCGCAGGCCAAGACCATCAAGGCAGAGACGAGAGTGGAAACGGCTACCGTCGAGGCAATCGAAGCCGGCAGCCGCACGATCACGCTCAAGAAACCGGACGGCACGTACGTGACGACAGTCGCCGGCCCGGAGGTGAAGCGGTTCGCCGAGATCAAGATCGGCGATAAGGTCACTGCCCGGTATTACGAGAACATCGTCGTCAGGATGAAGCCGAACAGCGAGCCCGGCCTGGCCACGACCGAAAGGGCCACGACCCCTTCCGGACAGGTGAACCCTGGTGGCACCACCGCCAGGCAGACGACGCTCACGGCCGTCATCACGGCCATCGATACGAAAGTGCCGTCGGTCACCTTCAAGGGGCCGAATGGCTGGAACTACTCGTCGAAAGTGCAGGACACGGCAGCGCTCGCCAAGGCAAAGGTCGGCGACAGGGTCGATATTGTCTGGACGGAAGCGACCCTGCTGTCGCTCGAGCCCGGCAAATAGGGTATCTCACCGGACGTCACTCACTCCGACCGATATTTCGTAGCTTCGCCGAGCCGTCGGAGGCGTGCCCCGGTACTGCCGGCAAACCATCACGATTGAACGGCGTCAAATCGCTCGGCGATCGCGTCGTGTGCAGTGACTGCGGCTCGCGGGCACGCGATGTGCTCGCTCCTCCCGCGAGGTTGCGCTCCGATTGCCGCGGCGACGTGCATCGCGGCGGTAGTTGGGCGGAGGCTGAAAAAGGAGAACCACATGGACAGGCTGACGATGTGCGGCGCGGCGGCCGTGATGGCGGTGCTGGTCAACCCGGCAGCCGCCCAGGTGACCAAGACGATCACGGGCGAGACGAAGAACCTCACCGTGAGCGTCGAAGCGATCGATCACGCGAACCGGCAGGTCACGGGGAAGAAACCGGACGGCACCTATGAAGTGTTCTACGTGCCGACTTCGGTGCGCCGCTTCGACACGCTGAAAATCGGCGACAAGGTCACCGCGAAGTACTACGAGAACATGGTGCTTCAGTTGAAAGCGCCGGGCGACAAGGCGGTCAATTCAGGCGCCGCCGGCACCGTGCGCGCCGAGTCGGGCACCGCAGGCACGGTATCGCATCAGCGGACCATCACCGCGACGATCACCGCGATCGATCCGAACGTGCCGTCAATCACGTTCACCGGGCCGCAGGACTGGAAGTACAGCTCGCGCGTGAAGGACAAAGACGCGCTGGCCAAGGTGAAGGTCGGCGACAGGGTCGACATCACGTGGACCGAGGCGCTGATTCTGTCGCTCGACGAAGCGAAATAGAGCACAGCTCGGGATGTCGGTCAAAGATGAGCTTGTGCCGACAACGATTGCTTTTCCTCGCGCACGCGTGTTATTCGCGTACTGAGGTACACACGATGTTCGACCGCACGACGATGCGACGATACTCGCTGGCTGCGCTCTTCGCCGCACTCTTCCTGTTCGCCGGCATTCGACCGGCGAACGCGCAGGGATTCATCAGCCCGTTCATCGGCTACAACTTCGGTGGCGATGCGGGCTGCCCGGAGATCACGAACTGCGCGGACAAGCGAACCGACTACGGCGTCTCCTTCGGCGCTCTCGGAAGCCTCGTCGGTATCGAGTTCGAACTCGGGTACACGCCGAATTTCTTCGGCGAGACGTCGGGTCAGACGTCGAACGTGCTGACGTTCATGGGCAACTTCATGCTGGCGCCGAAAATCGGACCGGTCCAGCCCTACGGTCTGGGGGGCCTCGGGTTGATCAAGACCAAGGTCGAAGGCCTGGGAGCCGACAGCGACCAGAATCAGTTCGGGTGGGATATTGGTGGCGGCCTGATGGTGTTCTTCGGCGAGCACGTCGGCGTGCGCGGGGACGTGCGCTACTTCCACTCCTTTCAGGTTCTCGACTTCGTCAATGTAGCGGGCCTGCCGGCCCTGGGGCTCGGCGGACAGAAGCTCGATTACGGTCGCGCCGCGGCGGCCATCGTCTTCAAATTCTGAGTCGTCGGCTTCACCTGCCGGTCACAGTGACCGTGGCAGTTTCTCCCTTGATCTCCATCGCCGTCCCGAACGGCTTCGACGCGTCCGCAACCCGCTGGAGGATGTAGCCGGCTCTCGCTCCGCTCGCCGGCGCCGGCAGCCCGCGCGTATGCAGGAACTCGTTGCTGGCATATTCGCTGTGCACGTCGGGTTGCCCGTCACCGATGGTGTTCAGGACGACCGGCCGGAGCGAGATGGACGTGAGCGACCGTTTCTGAAACTGCACCGTCGCCACCACGCTCTCCCACGCCATCGGCTCGTCGATGTAGGTCAGCGTCGGCGGCACGTTGTAGATGAAGTTGCCAAGGTCGTAGAAGATCGGCCGCCCGCGATAGATCTCCACGCCGTGCAGCAGCGGCGCCCCGTGCATGACGACGATGTCGGCGCCGGCGTCGATCTCGTCGTGCGTCCATTTCACGAGCCACGGGTTCGGCGCCAGCCGCTCCGGCATCCCTTCGGTGAAGATCGTCGAGAACGACCGGTTTGCGAAGACGTGATTGTGCTGGTAGACGATCACCAGGTCCGCGCGCTGGCTGGCGTCGCGAATGCTCTGCAGAATGCGGCGCGAGTCCTCCGCATCCGGTGTGTTCGGCGTCGAACCGGGCAGGTCTTCGGTCGCGTTGTTGTAGCGGTCGCCGGCCAGCACGCGCAGCTCGTTGACGCCGGGGCGTTCCGCCGTGGCGCGGGCGCCGGACGCGATCAGGCCTGATGCGCTCGCGATCAGCGCGACGGTGCCCCTGGAGGTTTGGAGATAGGCCGGCGCTGCCGCTTCCGCGAGCGTGCTGCCGGTCCCCGCGCGGGCGATCTTCCGGCGATCCGTCTCACGAAGCGTGTTTCGAATCCCTGTCTCTTTCAGATCGAACGCGTGGTTACCCGACAGCGCCAGCAGGTTGAAGCCCATGGCCGTCAGCGCGTCGAGCGCGTCCGGCGGAGTGAGGAACCCCCGGCCCTCGTGGGTCGTCTCGCCGGGCTCGGCGACGGCGGCCTCCAGGTTCGTAAACACGACGTCGCCGTTGAGCAGCGCTTTGATCGCGGTCACGGCCGACGGTTTTGTGGACCGGAGATCCGAGCGGATCATCGACTGGCCCGTCAGCACGATCGTCATCGCGGGCGGCTGGGCGAACACGGCGGCGGCGAGGGCGCTCACGGTAGCAACGAGCGCCGCGACTGTCGGCTTTTTCATCGATTCCATCTCCGTCCTCGAGCAGGGGCCCACGATACCGCAGGATCGCGTCGCGCGCTCGAGTCTTCACACGGCATTGCCAGGTGACAACGAGCAGCTCGCCGATCTAATGTTCTGCACGTTCCTGCACGGGAACGGGCGGATGCCGGGAGGGTGAAATGAGGATGAGCGTCATCCTGATGGCGCTGGCGGTGGCTGCGCCGGCTCGCGCACAGTCGCCGATCTACGGCAATGCCGATCTCGGTAAATCGATCGCGGCCGAGACGCGGCTGTCCCCTGAGGAAGCCGTCCGCGTGCTGCGCGGCAGCCACTCGATCGCGGATCTGACCGACTATCGCTCGCCCGGGCAGGGGCCGACCGTCGTCGTCATGGGCGAATCCACCACGCCATGGGATTGGCCCGCGAGCGCCTTCGAGCCGATTCGGCCGCTTGGCAACTACTACGATGGCAACCTGTTCGCGCCGATCGGATATGGATATGCGCCGTACTATGCGGCGACCTATCTCGATCGGCCGCGGCATACGAGCCGAGGGCGCAGCGCGGTCGCGACCGTGACGTCAGCTCACGCGGTCCAGGCGCCCCCTCCGCCGGCACCGCCTTCGAGCGCGCCGCGGCACCTCGTCATGCCTGCTCAGACTGCAGGCCGGCGAAGGTAAGGTCGCGCCTCTTCAGCGCTCGGGAGCCGCGGCTTGTCGAAAGTCGTCCGTCGGGTCGCTCAACTCCGTGACGACTTGCGGGCATCGAAAGCAGGCAGCAGCCTTCTCCTGCTCGAACCACCGACAGGTCGAGCGGATCAAACAGACGGGAAGAGAATCCACGACGGCCGGTAAGAGCGTCACAATCCTGGTCACCAGGTTGCAGTGTGTGCCGTCGAAGTGCGCGCACCGTTGCTCTTCGCAATTGCCGGCAAGGCGGAACACGCGCGTCGTCGGAACAGATCCGGCCTGACCCAATAACTCATCGGTGACAGGTACGTCTTCGTTGAGGTAGGCGACCCGCGAGCCATTCTCTGCGCACTCGATCACACCAATCAGGCGGAGTCCGGTCATACCGGACTGCGCGCTTGGACATAGCAAAGACCGCGGGTCGCCCATCATCACCAACGTCCCGTTCATCAACGAATCGATATGCCAAGCTCTTCTGCAATGAACCCAACGGTGATGGTCCCCGGGCGAGTGATGACAACCGGCTTCGGCTTGATGCCAGCGACGCCGGCCGCCCGGGCACTGGACGCAACGCCCGTGGCAATGGTCGTGGCAAGGTTGAGTGCCTTGCTCGCCGTCAGCGCCTGCGCCAGGACATAACCCATCGTCGGTCCCCTGGACACGAGCCGGCCAGGCACGTCTTGCGTAGAGCCCTTCACGGCCGATTGGACGAATCTCGAGAGGTTAGCAGCCGAAATGCTAGTGGCTTTGGCCATCGCGTCATCTCCTCGCGCGAGTTGTAAGCCCGTTCGTGACGATTGTCAAACCAAATGACCGTTGAAGGCGCAGGCTGACCCGGCTGGAACAGGAACGCCATAGAATTTGCCGATGCAGCGCATTCGTCAGAGCTTTGACCGGCAGGGGTTCATGCGGACGCTCGGCGCGACGCTCGAATCGGTCGAATCCGGGACCGTGACCATCGCGTGCGGATTCGACGAGCGGCTCACGCAACAGCATGGCCTGCTGCACGGCGGCGTATTGGCGGCTCTCGCCGATGTCGCCTGCGGTTATGCGGCACTGTCGGTCATGCCGGCCGACCGCGAAGTGCTGACGGTCGAGTTCAAGATCAACTTCCTGAAGCCCGCGAAGACGGACCGCGTGATCGCGATTGGTCAAGTCGTGCAGGCTGGCCGGACGTTGACCGTGTGCGAAGGCACCGTCTTCGATGCCACACGTACACGCGTTCTCGCGAGAATGACCGCAACAATGATGGGTGTTGACGCGACTTCCTCGTAGTGCTTGACGAGGGCACCCGATCCGCGGAGGATTGCCCGACCATGAAGCTGAACAAGCATGTGTCGGTGGCCGCAATCGCGTTCCTGATCTTTCCCGCGCTGCTGCAGGCGCAAAAACCGAGAGAGCGCGACCTCAAATTGCCCATCGGTGGAACGCCGGGCGCGCTCGACGCGATCACCGACGTCGCCGGCGTCGAAGTGGGCCAGACGACGCTGATCGAGGGAAGCGGCAAGCTGGTGGTCGGCACCGGCCCGGTGCGCACCGGCGTCACCGTGATTCATCCACGCGGCAAGGCCAACCCCGATCCGGTCTTCGCCGCCTGGTTCACCCTCAACGGCAACGGCGAGATGACCGGAACCACGTGGGTCCAGGAGAGCGGCCTGCTCGAAGGCCCGGTCGCGATCACCAACACGCACAGCGTCGGCGTGGTGCGGGATGCGATTATCCAGTGGGAGGTGTCGCAGAAGAACGCGCTGCAACCGTGGTGGCTGCCGGTGGTCGCGGAAACCTACGACGGCGGCTTGAACGACATCAATGGCTTCCACGTCAAGCCGCAGCACGTGACCGCCGCGCTCGACGGCGCCTCGGGCGGCGTGCCGAAGGAAGGCGCGGTTGGCGGCGGAACCGGCATGGTGTGCCACGGCTTCAAGGGAGGCATCGGTACCGCGTCGCGCAAACTGCCAGCCGATCAGGGCGGCTACACGGTCGGCGTGCTGGTGCAGTGCAACTACGGCTCGCGGCGGGATCTCCGAATTGCCGGCGTGCCGATCGGTGAGGAGATCGCGGACCTCCAGGGCTGCATCGCCAACAACGAGCCGCTCCCGGCCGGCTCACAGCGGCCTCGCTGCGATCAGCGCGGCGGCAATGGCGCCTTCGACGACGGCCGCGACGAGGGCTCGATCATCGTCGTGGTCGCGACCGATGCGCCGCTGCTGCCGCATCAGCTGAAACGACTGGCCACCCGCGTGTCGCTCGGCGTCGGCCGTCAGGGTGGATTTGGCGGCAACAGCTCCGGCGACATCTTCATCGCCTTTTCCACGGCGAACCCGCGCGCGTGGTTCAACGATCAGCCAGTCACCGACGTGAAGATGCTGCCCAACGATCGGATCACGCCGCTGTTCCAGGCAACGGCGCAGGCGACGGAGGCGGCCATCACCAACGCCTTGCTCGCCGCCGAGACGATGACCGGCGCGAACGACCTGCGCATTTATGCGATGCCGGTGGATCGCATGCTGGCCGCGATGCGCAAATTCGGAAGGTTGCCGTGATGGCTCAGCCATAATGGGCCGCGCTCGTGAACGCGCCGCGTCCAATGCAATTCTTACCGTGAGGCCAAGCGCGCGATGAAGCTGCTGACCAAGTTCAATCTGATCTTGCTGGTGCTGTTTGGCATCGGCGGCTGGGTGATCTCACAGCTGGCGTACACCTTCCTCATCAACGATGCGCGTCGCCAGGTGATGCAGGAAGCGGAGTTGATGATGGCCAGCGCGAGGGCGGTCCGCGACTATACGACCTCGAACCTTGCGCCACTGCTCAGCCATCGTCTGCAGGGCAATACCACGTTCCATCCGGAAACGGTGCCGGCTTTCAGCGCCACGACGACGTTCAACAAGCTGCGGCAGCGGTATCCGGCCTACGGCTATAAGGAAGCCACGCTGAACCCGACCAACCTCGAGGATCGGGCCTCCGACTGGGAGTCCGACGTGATTCGCCTGATGCGGGAACATCCCGAGCAGAAAGAAATCACCGGCGAGCGCGATTCTGCCAGCGGGCGCTCATTGTATCTGGCGAGCCCGATCGTCGCGACCGCGCCGTGCCTCGAGTGCCACAGCCTGGCGTCGGCGGCGCCGGCGTCGATGCTCGCCGTGTACGGCAGTGCGAACGGCTTTGGATGGAAATCGAATGAAGTCGTGGCGGCGCAGATCGTGTCGGTCCCGATGTCGGTGCCGGTGGACATTGCGAACCAGGCCTACCGCCGGCTGCTGTTCTATCTGATCGCCACGCTGCTCGTCACGATTGCGGCGCTCGATGCCGGCGTGTACTGGCTCGTGATTCGCCCACTCCGGCTGGTCTCGCAGGCGGCCGATCGGATCAGCACCGGCGAAAAAAAGGTGCCGCCGCTGGCGGTGAAAGGGAAGGACGAGATAGCCGTGCTGACCGCATCCTTCAATCGCATGCAGGTGAGCCTGACGAAAGCGCTCCGGATGCTCGAATGAGCGTCAGCTAGCTCATGGGAGGACCCGCGAGGAAGCGAGCGCGGTCGGCGGCGCCTTCTATCTCCTGAGCGACTGAGCGGCGCAGGGCGGCGACGCTCGAGCAGCCCCTCGCCGCGCGTTTGACAACGATGTCCGCGACAGGGCCGATGTAGCGCGCCAGGTCGCGCGCGACCAGTTGAAGGGAGATCGGATCGAGATCGGCGTGCCGAACCGGCATTGGCATCGTGACTGTCGCCGCAGTCGATTGATCGTCCTCGGCATCTGCCTCGTTCACGAGAGGGCGAAGGGCTCCGATCAGGACTTGAACGTCCGACTTCCATCGCGCGTGCGTCAACTCGACCGCATTGCGGTACGCAAGGTCAGCGAGATCGGTTGGCAGACGATCGGCCTGCGGCATCCTGGCGCTTCGCACCAGCACGGAATCACGGGAATGCCGCGACGAAGTGCCGTCGCGGTTTCGATGCGGACGAAATCGTTGGGATCGTCGAGGCGGCGGCCGCCGCTTTCGCGTTGTGCGTCGAGCCAGTTCGGCCCGATCATCGCCAGCAGAACGCCGGATGCCGTGAGGCTGTCGTCGATCGCCTTCCTGAAATCGCGGCCGACTCCGATGGTCGCGACGTCCATGAACACCGATCGCCCGCCGAACTCCCGAACCAGATCGTCGAAGAGGCGGCCCGATTCGCCTTCCGTATCGTGGCGGCGGTAGCTGATGAAGATTGCGCCCACGTTCGTCCGGCAAGTCTAGCGCGCTTTCCGAGCCACCAGGACACACCGTTTCGACGGACGGTTCTGCCTATATCGGTGCTTGCCTCTTCGTGAACGCTCGAAGCCGCGCCTCGACGTTCGACGGCAGGTCACCGGCTTCGCCGGACTCATTCAGGAGGAGTTCGACGCCGCACTGAAGCGCCTTTGCGAGAGTTTCGGGTTCAAGCGCTCGCACAAGCGCTCCTTCCGCATGTGAGCGGAGCTCGGCGGGAAGATCGTCGAAGCCTCGTCCGTAGTACGCCGCCAGGCCGCGCCGCCGGCACGCCAGGCTCATGGCGTTGTCGCGAAGGCCGCTGATCCAATACTCGGCCTGCCACAACCGGCCTCGCTCGATGCAGATTCGCGCTCGAACCGCGTGGTGCACGGCGTAGCCGAAGAGGTCGCGCGCCGACGGCGGCCCGACGTGTGGCTTCGACACCGCGCTTCCAAACAACAGCCGAAAGTCGGGACCGATCGCTCCGAACTGCGAGGCCGGGGCGAACGAAAGATCCACCTGCAGGCACCCACGAAGCAGGAACACCCGGTAGATGGCTCCTCCGCTCGGGAGGTCGAACAAGGCCGCCGCGTCGAACGTTTGCGCGAGGCGCTCCGACCAGGTGTTCAACAGCTCCGGAATGGACGCTTCGTCTGAAACCCCGAATGTCAGATCCAGATCGGACCAGCGGTCACCGGGCCGCGTCGCGAGGGAACCGACCACGGCGGCTGCGACGATGCGCGGATCGCTCCGGGCCCATGTGAGCACCTCTTCGTAGACGCGATCGCGGTCCTGTTCGGTGAACATCTGTGGCTGCCTTCACGTTTAATATTGTCATGGCCACGCTGGAGGCAACGCGCCTCGTTCCCTTCATGCTGCTTTTCACACCGTCGGCCCCCATCTACTCACAGCAGTCGAGCGCGCCCTGGCAGGATCCGTCTCAAAGCTCCGGGCGTATAATCGGCGCCCCGGTCACCGGTTTCCACATCGACAGGCGGAGGCTCACATGGTGAGATCGTGTTTCGCGATCGCCTCGATCGTGCTCGCATTTGCCGCGCCGGCGTCGGCGCAGGCCATCCAGGCGCTCGGTCTCTTCGAGCAGCGGTGCGGCACGTGCCACAACAAACCGGCGGCCGACAGCCGCGCGCCGGACCGCGACTCGCTGCGCCAGCGCACGCCCGAAGCCATCCTCGATGCGCTGACGACCGGATCGATGAAGGTGAATGCGGAGGGCATGACCGACCGGCAGAAGCAGCTGATCGCCGAGTTCATCACCGAGCGGCCGCTGGGATCGGCCGCCTCAGGTCAGGCGTCGGCGATGCCGAACAAGTGTCCGGCGAAGCCACTCGGCGACGCGCTCGCCGGTCCTTCGTGGAACGGATGGGGCGTGGACGGCGGCAACTCGCGCTATCAGCCTGCCGCGGGCCTGGCAGCCGAGCAGGTCGGGCAATTGAAGCTGAAATGGGCCTTCGGATTTCCCAACGGCACGTCCGCCTACGGGCAGCCGACGGTCACAGGCGGCCGTGTGTATGTCGGATCGGACAACGGCTTCGTCTACGCGCTCGACGCGGCCAGTGGCTGCGTGTACTGGTCCTTCCAGTCGTCGGGCGGCGTGCGCACGGCGATCAGCATCGGGAAGGCCGGATCGAAATATGCGGCGTACTTCGGCGACGTGAAGGCCAACGTGTACGCGGTGGATGCGGAAACCGGCGCGCTCCTCTGGAAAAAGAGCGCCGAGTCGCATCCGCTGGCACGCGTCACCGGCGCCCCGGCACTGCACAACGGCCGCTTGTACGTCCCGGTCGCATCGTTCGAGGAAGGATCGGGTCCGAATCCGAAGTACGAGTGCTGCACGTTCCGCGGATCGCTGGTCGCGTACGACGCGACCAGCGGCGAGCAGGTGTGGAAATCGTACACGATTCCCGAGCGTCCGCGACCAACGAAGAAGAACTCCGTCGGCACGCAGCTGTACGGTCCGGCCGGCGCGGCGGTCTGGTCGGCTCCGACGATCGATACGAAGAGGAATGCCATCTATGTCGCGACGGGCGACGCATACACGTCGCCGGCGGCCGATACCAGCGACGCGGTGATGGCGTTCGACCTGCGATCGGGCATTCCGCTCTGGACGCATCAGTTCACGCCGAACGACGCGTTTCTCGTCGGCTGCGCGGCGGGGCGCGACAACTGTCCAGACGCGATGGGTCCCGACTTCGATTTCGGCAACTCGCCGATTCTCCGAACGCTGCCCAACGGCAAGGCGGTCATCGTCATCGGCCAGAAGTCCGGCGCGGCGTGGGGGATCGATCCGGACAAGGAGGGCGCGTTGCTTTGGGAGCACAAGGTCGGCGCGGGAAGCGCGCTCGGCGGGATCGAGTGGGGTTCGGCCGCAGACGATCGCCACGGCTACTTTGCCACGGCGGATCAGCAGCTCGGCGCGAAAGCCGGCGGCCTGGCCGCCCTGAATCTTGCGACGGGCGAGCAGGTCTGGCACACGCCGCCGCCCGCCGGCGATTGTCAGGGTGCCGCCTGCTCGCAGCCGCAGTCCGCCGCCATCACCGTGATTCCAGGCGCGGTCTTTTCGGGCGCCACCAACGGTGTGATGCGCGCGTATGCCGCGAGCGACGGGCGCGTGCTGTGGGAGTTCAATACAGCGCGGCCGTTTACGACGGTCAACGGCGTGACGGCGAAGGGCGGATCGCTCAACGGTCCGGGACCCGTTGTCGCCGGAGGCATGATGTTCATGAATTCCGGTTACGCGTATCTTGGATTCGGATCGGCCGGCAACGTGCTGCTGGCATTCAGCCCGGACGGGAAATAGGACGCGTGCGATGGATTTGAATCTCACGGCCGACGAGACGCAGTTTCGCGACGAGTTTCGCGCCTGGCTCGCGAAGCACGCGCCGAAGGACTGGGAGCACCGGCGCGACGAAACGGTCGAGCAGCACTTCGCCTTCCTGAAGACGTGGCAGCGGACGCTGTACGACGGCGGCTGGGCCGGCATTTCCTGGCCGCGCGAGTACGGCGGCCGCGGCGCCAGCCTGATGCAGCAGGTGATCTTCTGGCAGGAGATGGCGCTCGCGGGCGCGCCGCCGATGGCCAACGTCCTCGGCCTCGGCCTCGTCGGCCCGACGTTGATTGCCTTCGGCACCGAGCGCGCAGAAGTCGCGCTACCTTCGCAAAATCCTGAGCGCGGAAGAAATCTGGTGTCAGGGATTTTCCGAGCCGAACGCCGGATCGGACCTCGCCGGACTGCAAACGGAAGCGCGCCTCGACGGCGGCCACTACATCGTCAACGGACAAAAGGTCTGGACGAGCTACGGGTGGGCCTCCGACTGGTGCGAACTGGTCGTGCGCACGGACCCGGCTGCGCCCAAACACAAGGGCCTGACGGTCCTGCTCGTCGACATGAAGATCTCCGGGCATCGAAGTGCGTCCGCTGCGGCAGATGACCGGCGAGAGCGAGTTCAACGAAGTGTTCTTCCGCGACGTGCGCGTGCCGGTCGAGAACGTGGTCGGCCAGGTGAACAAGGGCTGGGACGTGGCGATGGGTACGCTGATGCACGAGCGCGGCACCTTTGGCGCCGGACTGCAGATCACCTACAGGCGGAACATGGATCGCCTCGTCGAACTGTCGCGCACGATTCGGCGCGGCGGCAAACCGGCGTCGCAGGATCCGGTCGTTCGTCAGAAGCTCGCGCAGTGCTACGCCGAGGTGCAGATCATGCGCGCGAACCAGATGCGCGCGTTCAGCCGAATCAGCGCGACGGGGGTACCGGGCCCGGAAGGATCGATTCAGAAGATCTTCTGGAGCGAGCTGAATCAGCGCATGCAGCAGGTCGCCCAGGAACTGCTCGGGCCGTACGGCCAGCTTGACGGCCGGGACGACCGGTCCGTCGATCACGGCGCGTGGTCGTACGGATATCTGCGCGCGCGCGGCAACACCATCGAAGCGGGAACGTCGGAAATCCAGCGGAACATCATCGGCCACTTCGTGCTCGGCCTGCCGAGAAGCTACTGATGGAGTTTGGACTCAACGACAACCAGGTGATTCTGCGCGATAGCGCGCGGGAATTCTTCAGCGGCGAGTGTCCGCCGGCTTTTGTGCGCCGCGATGGCCGACAGCAACGCCCCACACGACGCGGCGCTCTGGTCAAAACTTGCATCGCAGGGCTACACCGGCATCATCTTCGACGACCAATACGGCGGCGTCGGCCTCGGTGTCGTCGAGCTTGTCCTGTTGATGGAGGAAGCCGGACGCGCGCTCCTGCCCGCGCCGCTTTTTTCTACGGTGGCGCTAGCCGGCGCGACGATCGACGCGTGCGGCGATCCGGAGCAAAAGCGGAAGTATCTGTCGCCCATCTGTCGTGGCGATGCACGCGCGACGCTGGCGTTCGTCGAGCCAGGGGCGGGTTGGGACGGTGCGGATGTCCAGATGACGCTGTCGAACGGGCGGCTGTCTGGCGAGAAGCTGTTCGTGCCCGACGCCGGCGCGGCAGACTTCATCGTCGTGGTCGCGCGCGACGGCACCTACGTCGTCGACGCAAAGGATCCAGGCGTCAGCATCACGCCGATGGCCGGCATGGATCTCACGCGCCGGCTCTACACGGTGGCGCTGAGCGACGTGACGGCGGAAAAGCTCTCCACCACGGCCGGACTCGATCGCGGGCTGAGCGTTGCGACGACGGCGCTGGCGGCGGAAATGGTGGGCGGCATGCAGCGCACGCTCGACATCACGGTGGACTACGCGAAGACGCGCAAGCAGTTCGGGAAGGCCGATCGGTTCGTTTCAGGCGGTTCAGCATCAGTGCGCGGACATGTATCTCGAAACCGAAAGCGCGCGGTCAGCGGTCTACTACGCGGCCTGGGCGCTGCAGGAAGGCGCGCCCGACGCGGCCGCCGCCGTGTCGATTGCCAAGCTGTACGCCAGCGACGCCGCGCGCACCGTCGGGAATCGCGGTATCCAGATTCACGGCGGCATGGGCTTCACCTGGGAAAACGATCTGCATCTGTTCTTTCGCCGCGCGAAGGCGTCGGAGACGATGCTCGGCGACGCGACGTTCCATCGCGAGCGGCTGGCGCAACTGGTGATCGACGCGCCCGACTAGTGCGTTTTCGATTTGCGTGTAGTGCGGACCTTCAGGTCCGCTGCGTCGGGCAGGCCTGAAGGCCTGCACTACATCGGAGTCGAAAACGCTGTAAGGCGTCGCGGCCCTTCTACTGCGGCAACAGACTAGTTGCAGGGACCGACGACGCGCAGGGCGCTGACTTTCAGATCGTGGCTGGTCAGCAGCCCGGTCGCAGCCACGCGCCGCCCGACGTGCGTCTGCAGCGCGAGACGGTCGGGAGGTTCGACGAGCGCCACGGGCGCCGATCGTTTCTTGAGGAACCCCGTTCGCCAACTGCGAGACCTGGGTGCGTCGGCGCCTTCGGTGTCCGTCAGCCGGAAGTCGTCCTGGTCGACGCTGACTTCGAGGCAGCCGGTGATCGTGACGGGCATTGCCTCACCACCGCCGGTCGAGACCGACGCCGGTGCAGCCGGAGCGATCGCGTCGGACTCGGTCAGTTTTGCCGGCGCGCCCTCCTTGAAGGGAATTTCCGCCACAGGCGCGACCGCCGCGATCGGCGCGCTCGCCAGCGCGGGCTTCGCGATGCGAGTGCTCTCCGGCTTCGGCGCGCGCGCCTTGTTCGACGGCGCATTCTCGATGCGGGTCGCGACCGGAGCGGACGGCGTGACAGGCGCGGCGATCGTCGCCACCGGGCGAACGGCCGGCCGTGGCGCCTGTGCAACGAGGCCGGCGAACTGCGCTGGCGGCTCGGACTGCGAACGCGTGAGCTCGTCGTCGGCAGCGGGCGCCGAAGGAAGACGCGGGAACGCGAGCGCGGCCACCACCACGAGGGCGGCGGCGCTGCCCAACGCGACCGTGCGTCGATGCATCGGCTGCCCCTCGGGCGTCGGCGGACGCTGCGCGATGTGAGGGATTTCGCGCGAAGCAACGGGCTCGACGGGAGATGAGGCGATCGGGGCAGTTGGTGCCTCGGGTGCAGGCATCTCCGCGGGTGCAGGCATCTCCGCGGATGGTGGCGGAGCGGTCTTTGTCTTGTTCACTTTCACGCGCCTCCGTTTCTTGCGAGCGTGCTTCCCCCGTGCGCCCTTCTCCGCCGCCGCCGACACCTCGATTGTCCAGCTGACGCTCCGGCCCGCCCGGAGAGGCGGAATCCTGATGGTGTGCTTTGGCACGGCGGATCGACAGGGCAATTCACGTACCGGCGGTTTTACTCAGGAGTTCGCGCGATCGAGGAACGCCGCGTTACAGGACGGTCACTCGACTTTCAACGTGCGCGTCGGCGCAAGGCGATTTCCATTCCGGTGTAGTGCAGGCCTTCAGGCCTGCCCGCGCGGCGGACCTAAAGGTCCGCACTACGTCAAGAACGAAGAACGCTCTAGAATTTAACAGCCGTCGAACTGGGGCAGTCGGTCATCATGCGAACCATCGAGGTCGTCGACTACGACCCGGCCTGGCCCGCGCTGTTCGAGCAGCTGCGTGCGCGTGTGTGGGCGGCCGTGGAACCGTGCGCGATCGGCGTGGAGCACATCGGAAGCACATCGGTGCCGGGGCTGGCCGCCAAACCCATCGTGGACATCACCGTGATCGTTGCGGCGCAGGGCGATGTTCGAATGGCGATCGAACGACTCGCCGCTGTCGGTTATGTGCATCAGGGCAATCTGGGCGTTGAAGGGCGGGAGGCATTCCAGAGTCCGCGCGGCCTGCCCGCGCACAACCTGTATGTGTGCCCGCGCAACAGCCTGGGACTCGAGAACCACCTGGCGGTTCGAGACTACCTCCGGACACATGCCGACGCCGCGCGATCCTACGGAGATCTCAAGAAGCGGCTGGCCGGCCAGTTCCGACATGACATCGATGGCTACGTCGCCGGCAAGACCGATGCGATTCTCGAAATCCTCCGCGACTCGGGCTTTCCGGCCGACAAACTCGAGACGATCGAGCGCGCAAACCGGAAGAGCGACTGATTGAGGGGATGGGTGCCAGGAACAACCCGGGCCGGCAGAAGATTGAAGCACCCCTAGTGTACCAAAGTCCCGCGCGATTCGCGAGACTGTTTCTGCACGCCGTCTTCCGCTACAGTGCCGTCTCCGCCTACAGACCGCTCGATCGCTGACTCGTTCCGTTCACCACAGGAGCGCGCATGCTCAAATTGTTCCGTCTGATCAGACCCTACCGCGGTTACGTCGCGGTGGTGCTGGTCCTGGCTCTCGCGCAATCCATCGGGTTTCTGCTGCTGCCACGCCTGATGTCCGACATCGTCGACAAGGGCATCGTGAAGGGCGACCAGCGCGCCATCCTCGAAACCGGCGGCCTGATGCTGCTGATGTCGATCGTCGCCACCGTGTGTGCCATTGGCGGGAGCTACTACTCGTCGAAGGTGGCCACCGGGTTCGGGAGGATCCTGCGCGGCGCGATCTTCGCGCGCGTCGAGCACTTTTCGATCCACCAGTTCGACCGCTTCAGCGCGGCGTCGCTGGTGACGCGCACGACCAACGACACGACACAGGTGCAGCAGATGCTCATCATGATGCTGACCATGGTGATCACCGCGCCCATGATGGCCGTCGGCGGAGTCATCCTGGCGCTCTCGCAGGACACGCAGCTGGCCTGGGTCCTGATCGCGGCGATGCCGCCGATGGCGCTGGTCTTCGGACTGATCATGCGTGGGGCGACCCCGCTGTCGCAGGCGATGCAGCTCAAGATCGATCGCCTGAACCTGGTGCTCGGCGAAGGGCTCGGCGGCGTCCGCGTGATCCGCGCGTTCGACCGCGGGACGCATCAGCACGACCGGTTCGACCAGGCGAACCTGGATTTGACCAACACGGCGATAGCCGTGAATCGCCTGATCGCCTGTCTCATGCCCGCCCTGATCGTGATGCTCAACCTCACGAGCGTGGCCATCATCTGGTTCGGCAGCCATCGCATCGACCAGGGGACGATGCAGGTCGGCGCGATGATCGCGTCGCTGCAGTACGCGATGCAGATCCTGTTTGCCGTGTTCATGGTCACCGCGATGTTCGTGATGCTGCCGCGCGCCTCGGCGTCGGCGGCACGCATCAACGAAGTGCTGGATGTCGCAGCCGAAATCGTCGACCCGGCGGCGCCGATCGCGCCGCAGCCCGCAGCGCAGCCGCGGCCGCGTCGAGTTCCAGGACGTCACGTTTCAATATCCCGGCGCCGAGGAGCCCGCGCTCACCGGCGTCTCATTCACGGCCCATCCGGGCGAGTTGACGGCGATCGTGGGCGGCACCGGCTCCGGGAAATCGACGCTGGCCGGGTTGATTCCGCGCTTCTACGACGTCAATCACGGCCGGGTGCTGGTGGATGGCGTCGACGTCCGCCAGATGCCGCAGGCGGACCTGCGAGCCCGCATTGGATTCGTCCCGCAGAAGGCCGTTCTCTTCACCGGAACCGTCAGCGCCAACATCCGCTACGGCAGGGAAGGGGCGTCCGACGATGAGGTGCGTCACGCCGCGACGGTGGCGCAGGCGATCGAATTCATCGACGCGTTGCCCGAGACGTTCGAGGCGCCGATCTCCCAGGGCGGCATCAACCTGTCGGGCGGACAGAAGCAGCGGCTCGCCATCGCGCGCGCGATCGTGCGGAAGCCCGACATCTACGTCTTCGACGACAGCTTCTCGGCGCTCGACCTCACGACCGACGCCCGGCTCCGCGCCGCGCTCAAGGTCGAGACCGCCAACGCCACGGTCTTCGTCGTGGCACAGCGCATCAGCACCGTCATCAACGCCGACCGCATCGTCGTCCTCGACAACGGGCGAGTCGTCGGCGTCGGCACGCACGCCGGACTGCTCGAGACGAGCGAGACCTACCGCGAGATTGTCGAGTCGCAGGCGTCGCTCGAGGAGGTCGCATGAGCGCGCCGTCCCGGCCGCAAGGAGCGCCGCAGCCGCCATCCGGGGCGGGCCCTCAGCGCAGCGCACCGCCACAGGACATGTTCGGCCGCCGCCCGATCGGCGGCCTCGGCATGCCGACGCAGAAGGCGAAGGACTTCAAGGGGACGTCGAAGCGGCTGGTCGGATACCTGCGCCCTCATCGCGCCGGCCTGACCGTCGTGCTGCTGGCGGGCGCGATCAGCACGGTCTTCAGCGTGCTCGGACCGAAGATTCTCGGCATGGCGACAACGAAAATCTTCGAGGGGTTCCTCGCAAAGGCGGCGGGTGTGCCCGGCGCCGCCGTGGATTTCGACTATGTCGGACGCATCCTGCTCGGGCTGATTGGGCTCTACGTCCTCGGAAACGGCTTTCAGTACCTGATGCAATACCTGATGGCGAACATCGCGCAGAAGACCGTCTATGCGATGCGCCGGGAGGTGGAAGCGAAGTTCGAGCGGCTGCCGCTGAAATTCTTCGATTCACGAACGCGAGGCGAGGTGATGAGCCGCGCCGTCAACGACCTGGACAGCATCAGCGGCACGCTGCAGCAGAGTCTCACGCAGCTGCTGACCTCCGCGCTCACGCTCATCGGCGTCACGACGATGATGCTCACGATCAGCTGGATCCTGACGCTCGTGATCGTCGGCACCCTCCCGCTCAGCATCGTGATCGTCGCGCGCATCGCGAAGCGATCGCAAGCCTTCTTCATGGGGCAGCAGAAGGCGCTTGGAGCGCTCAACGGCCACGTGGCCGAGATGTACGGCGGGCATGCGATCGTCACGGCGTTCGGCCACGAGCGGAAGTCGGTCGCCACCTTCGACGCACTGAACGAGGCCTATTACGACCGCGCCTGGCGCGCGCAGTTCGTCAGCGGCATCATCATGCCCACGATGATGTTCGTCGGGAACCTCGGCTACGTCGGCGTCGCGGTGATCGGCGGCGTGCTCGTCACCCGCGGCGCCATCGCCATCGGCGACGTGCAGGCGTTCATTCAGTACGGCCGGCAGTTCTCGATGCCGATCACGCAGCTGAGCGGCATCGCCAACACGATGCAGCTGACGATCGTGTCGGCCGAGCGGGTCTTCGAGCTGCTGGATGAACCAGAGGAGGCGCCCGACGCGGAGACTGCGACGGTTATCGCCAGCCCTCGCGGCGCCGTGCAGTTCGATGCCGTGAGCTTCAGGTACAAGGACGAAGTGCCGCTGATTGACGACATGTCCATCGACGTGGCGCCCGGACAGATGGTCGCGATCGTCGGCCACACCGGCGCCGGCAAGACCACGCTCGTGAATCTGCTGATGCGGTTCTACGACGTCAACAGCGGGGCGATTCGCGTCGACGGCGTGGACATCCGCGATTTGAAACGGGGCGCGCTGCGGCGGATGTTCGGGATGGTGTTGCAGGACACCTGGCTTTTCTCGGGCACGATTCGCGAGAACATCGCCTACGGGCGCGAACAGACGAGCGAGGACGCCATCGTGAAAGCCGCGAAGGCGGCCCAGGCCGATCATTTCATCCGGACGCTGCCGGACAACTACGACACGTTGATCAACGAGGAGACCAGCAACCTGTCACAGGGACAGAAGCAGCTGCTCACCATCGCCCGGGCGTTTGTCGCCGATCCGGCGATTCTGATTCTGGACGAAGCCACGAGCAGCGTCGACACGCGCACCGAGATCCTGATTCAGCGCGCGATGACGCATCTCATGAGCGGACGGACGACCTTCGTCATCGCCCATCAGGCTGTCGACGATTCGCAACGCCGACGTCATTCTGATGATGGAGCACGGACGGATCGTCGAGAAGGGCTCGCATCACGAGCTGCTGGCGGCCAAGGGCCGTTACGCCGACCTCTACCAGAGCCAGTTTGCCGGGCGCGTCGCGCAAGGCGCCGCGATGGCGTAGCGCAGCGCGACACGCTCGCTATTGCGACGGCGTCCGATCCGGCCAGCCGTCGGGCAGCATGACCGGCGGGCCGCTTCGGCGCCATCTCTGTCCGGATAGTCCCTGCTCGATTTCCAGGAGGCGCGACTGGAAGGTGACGGCGTCGGTGAACCGTTCGGTCGTCGGCGCGTCGATTGGCGCGCGCACTTCGAGCACGTACTCGCACGTGTCGTTGTCGTATCGAGTCTCAATCTCCAGAACTTCGGCCCCGCGATCGAAAAACCACAGCATGTAATCTCGACTCCCTGCGGCGGCGCCATGCGGGGCGCCGTTGTCCGACTGTAACCGACGCGGGTCGCGAAGACATGTCCAGAGTTGTCTGCTGTTGGAATTGTCAGGTAGGCCGGGACCGCCGAGTGGGAATGTCGAAACGACATGGTGTCGGGATTCTGACGTTCCTGTAACGGCCGCACCTCGAAAAACATTAGGAAATATTGATTTCGGATTGACTCGGCGTTGTACCCGGATCTTGCAGCAACACTCCGCAGAGGTGAGCGGATGGTCGGTTTTCTGCTAATCCCGGTCGCTGGCTGGCTGGCATCTTCGACGATTCTGGGTCTGTTCCTTGGCCGGGTGATGGCCCGCCGCGAGGACCTCGAATTGCCCGCCCGATCGGTTGTCCGCCACCGTCCACGACACGCCGCCTAGACGAAGACCCCGCCGCCGTTTCCTTCTCTGCACCTCACAGTCACGCCCTTTCGAACGCCCGGACGGCATACTGTGTCATCATTGGCCTGTGAACGAGAGGCCCAAGGCGACCATGCGTCCCGGTAAACCGAATCAGCCGATCCCGCCGTCTGGCCGCCCGACAAGCGGTCGGGTCATCCGCATTCACGCGGGCCAAAGCCACGGCTTCATTCGCGATGTCGACAGCCGCGAGGTGTTCTTTCACCGCAGCGACACGACGTTCGGCACGTTCAACAAGCTGGCCGTAGGCGACAAGGTGGCCTTCGACCTGATTGAGGATCGTGTGAGCGGTCCGCGCGCCACCGGCGTCCGTCTCGGCAACCGCGTCCGCACGTAATTCGCGTCAGCCGATCAGTTTCAACAGTCGCTCGAGGGTCGCTTTCCAGGGCCCCGGCATCTCGCGATCGATCAGCAGCGCGGAGCGCCCGCGCGTGTGCCGTCTTCAGCGCGTCCGCGGCAGTCGTCCTCACGTCCGGTGTGACGCCTGCGCCTTCCCAGTTGCCGCCGCCGATCGCGCTTCGTATCCGGCCGTTCGGGATCGTCACGCTGAAGCGCGCGTTGACCCGGTACGGCCGGCCCGCGTTGGCGGCGCCCGCGGTGACCTCGCCGACGATCTCGGCACGGCGCCGCTCCTGAAGGAGGAACGGCAGTCCTTCGGCCGCCGAAAAGCTGTTCGCGGACGTCAGCACGTAAACGGGCCGCTTCGCGTCGCGGTCGGCCGGCGGCGTCATTTCCGTGGCGTAGTGGTCGGGCGGCAGCGGCGCGCGGTGGAGGATGTCGAAGAGGGGCAGGCCTGGCGCGTCCAGCAGGTAGCTGATGAACAGGGCCACGGTCCCGGGCGACCCGCCGCCATTGGCCCGCATGTCGACGATGAGCGCGTCGGCGTGGCGCAGAAAGCCGCATGGCCGTGGCCATCGGCTCGCGAGCCTCCTCCGGCCGCATGAAGGACGACAGATCCAGATAGCCCACGTTGCCGGGCAGAATCTGCACGGCGCGCACGCCGCCGTTCGAGCGCCGCACCTCCATCGCGCGGCTCTCTTCGGCCTGCGGCGCCGATCGCTCCCGCTGCGCGGGGATATCGAGCCTGGCCTCGAGGTTCAGGTGCTTGTCGCGTGTTGCGGCGAACAGGTCGCGATTGACCAGTTGCGCCAACGCCGCATCGGAGTCGGCGCCGGCATAGCGCCCCTCGGCCAGGGATCGCCGCAGCGCCGCATGGACTTCGGCGCCTACCGCCGGATCGAAATACTCCTGCTCGATCATGGCGCCCAGCGACTCGACGGTGGACGCCACGAACGCCGGGTCGAGGGCGAGACCGAGAACCAGCGCCATCAGTGCCACGCATCGCGGCAGATTACATCACTATCTGCCGCGGCGCACCGCTCGACAGGCGTCGCGGAGCGCTATTCGACGATGACGGGGTTTTCGCCGACGGGGATACGGGCGATCTTGCCGGTCGCGACTTCGATCTGCGCGGTCGTGATCACTTTGTGTGCGCGCTCGACGCGCGGAATGCACCCGCGCATCAGCTGCGCGGCGCGCAAACCAGAGACTACGACGAACTCGAACGGATTCGTGCCGTGCGGACGCTGAACCACGAGACCTGCTTCTTTCTTGCGGCTTTGGTGAGGCTGGCGGCCGGAATAGTCGGCCTGACTCAGGAAAGCGGGACGGCTAGATTATACGCCGGATCCAGGTGGCCGTGGCCCGCCGTTCTTGCAGTGCGGACCTTATCGCCGTTCGGCAGCTGAAGAAACGGCGGCAGCGTCGAGGACGGGAGCTCAGGCCTGCGAAATTCGCGCGCGTCCGACGGCGAAGAGCGAGAGCCCGATCGGCGGCGGCAGCAGCCGGTCCAGCGGCAGGGCCCACGGCGCGACGAGCTGCTCGAACAGCCTGACCTGTCCCGACGTGTGCTCGATGGCGCCGCTGACGTGCGCGTTGTACATCCAGCCGACCAGGCCGATCGGGTTCGTGTACCGCAGCGTGATGAGATCCAGGCCGGCCTTGTCGAAGGCGGCGCGGAGCGTGCGCTTCACGTAGCGCCTGTGGTGTCCGAGCGCCGCGTCCAGCGGTCCGTACGCCGCCGGCACCGCCGGCACGAAGATCAGCACCCGCCCGTTGGTTGGCGCGACGAGCTCGCGGAAGAGGCGCAGCGCGCGGATGTCGTCCTCGATGTGCTCCAGCACGTTGACGCAGACGATCGTATCGAACCGCTGCCGGACCAGCTCCTCGCGGTCGCATTCTTCCAGATGGCAGATCCTCAGGCTGATCTTCGGGTTGCCGTCGAGCGCCGCCCGCGCCCGCGACACGCAGTTCATGTTGGGCTCGATGCAGACGAGGCGCTCGGCGATTTCCGCCAGCTGGAGGCTGGTCGTGCCGATTCCGCACCCGACCTCGAGGACGCTGGAGCCGATATGGGGACGAAGCAGCTCGAAGACGTGGGCCTGATACCGCCTGGCCTCGCTCATCGTCTCGAGATCGTCGGCGGCGTACTGTTTCTGGGTTTGAGTGAATCTGTGGTCGACGTTCATATCTGAATAGGGAGCCTCGACAAGGTACCATATGCTATCGTCCCTTCGCCACCGTGATGTCGAGTTTCCTCCTGGCTCTTACGGCCGCGCTGCTCGCGGGCGCGCCGCAGCAATCGCTTCCCGACGCCGTCGTCTACGGCCGAGTGCCGTCGGTCGAGGCGCTGATCAAAGGGGGCGCCGACGTCAACGAGCCCGATGAAAACGGCCTGACCCCGCTGGCGCTGGCCTCGATGGAAGGGCAGACCGCCATCGCGCGGCTGCTCATCGCCGCGAAGGCGAACGTCAACCAGGCGTCGAGCGACGGCACCACGCCGCTGATGCGAGCGGCGTCGGCGAACCACGGCGAGACCGTCCGGCTGCTGATTGCGAGCGGCGCCGACGTCAACGCGAAGAACTCCGGCGGCATGACGGCGGCGATGGTCGCCGCCTTTGGCGGCTATGCGGAGCCGCTCCGCGCACTCCTCGAGAGCAAGGCCGACCCCAACGCCAAGGACAATCAGATGCGCACGGCCTTGATGGCGGCCGTGACCAACGGGGAGACCGCCGTCGTCCAGGCGCTGGTGGCGGCCGGCGCGGACGTGAATGCGACCGACGCCGGCAACGGTGTCGTGATGACCTACGCCGCGGCGGCCGGTTCAGCGGAGGCCATCGAACTCCTGCTGAAGCGCGGCGCCAAGGCCACGCCGCGCGATCTGATGCTCGCCGCCACCGGATGCTATACGGCGGCGGTGAAGGTGCTGCTGGCCTCGGGCCTGACCGCCAATACCGCCGTCGACGGGAACGCGCCGCTGCTGGCGGCAACCGGCGAAAACTGCGTCGACACGGTCGCGCTGCTGCTCGAACGGGGCGCCGACGTCAACGTCAAGAACGCCGACGGCTGGACGCCGCTCATCAAGGCGGCCTCCGCGAACTTTCCCGACGTCGCGCGCGTGCTGCTGAAACACGGCGCCGACCTCGACGTCGCCGATCGCCTGGATCGCACGGCGTGGATGTACGCCTCGATGAGCGGGCGCGACGAAATCCTGGCGATGCTGAACGAGGCGAAAGCGAAGAAATGAGCGAGCGGTTCCCCGCGTTTCGGGTGTTCGAGGAGAACGGCACAGTTCAGGGGCGTGTCGTCGACCAGACGCTGGACGATCTGAGCGCCGGCAACGTGGTCATCGACGCCACGCACTCCAGCGTGAACTACAAGGACGCGCTGGCGGCGACCGGAGCCGGCAAGATCATTCGCCGCTTTCCGCTGATCGCCGGCATCGACGTGGCCGGCACGGTGGCGTCGAGCACCGACGAGAAGCTCCATGCGGGGCAGCCCGTGCTGGTGACCGGGTACGACTTCGGCGTGGCGCACGATGGTGGGTTCGCCCGCCGCGCGCGCGTGCCGGCGGAGTGGGTCGTCCCGATTCCCGAAGGCCTGAGCGCCTTCGAGGCGATGGCCATCGGCACGGCGGGATTCACCGCCGCGCTCTCGATCGTCGAGCTGGAACGGAATGGCCTGACACCGGCATCGGGCCCGGTGATCGTGACCGGCGCCACAGGCGGTGTCGGGAACCTCGCCGTTCAGATGCTCTTCGCGCGAGGCTACCGGGTCACGGCGCTCACGGGGAAGGACGACGAGCACGACTTTCTGCGCTCTCTTGGCGCGGCGGAAGTGCTGTCGCGACTCGGCCTGCAGATGGGCACACGGCCTCTCGAAAAGCCGCTCTGGGCCGGGGCGGTCGACGTCGTCGGCGGCGACACCCTCGCCTGGCTGACGAGGACGATGATGTACAACGGGCCGATTGCGAGCTCCGGCCTGACTGGTGGAACGGACCTGAAGACCACGGTGCTGCCGTTCATCCTTCGCGGCGTCAAGTTGCTGGGAATCGATTCGGCGATGTGTCCGATGCCGACGCGGGTCGACGTGTGGCGCCGGCTCGCGACCGATCTCAAGCCGGCGCACTTGCAGCGCGTGGCGTCGACGATTGGTTTCGACGGTCTGCCGGGCGCCTTTGCGACGCTGTTGTCCGGCAAGGCGCGCGGACGCTACGTCGTCAACGTCTGAGAGCAGTGTCCGGAGCGATGATGATGAGACTGGCCTTGTGCGCGACCGTGATTGCCGGCACGACGCCTGGCAGCGCAGGCGCCCCCGCAGAAGATCACCGTAGGCAGCCCCACCCTCAAAGCCGACGAGACCATGCCGCGGGATTACACGCCGGACGGCCGGAATCTGTCGCCGCCGCTCACCTGGAGCAATCTGCCCGCCGGCCACCAGGGAAATTGCGGTCGTGTGCGAGGATCCGGACGCGGGGAACCCTCCGCCGTTCGTGCACTGGGTGATCTACAAGATTCCGCCGACGGCGAAGGGGCTGCCGGAGGGGATCCCGATCGATCCCGCGGCGCCGATGCCGGCCGAGATCAGCGGCGCGATCCAGGGCGTGTCCGGCTTCCGGCGCCCGATCTATCGCGGCCCGGCGCCGCCGCCGGGCAAGCCGCACCACTATCATTTCGTCGTCTACGCGCTCGACGCGGACCTCGGGCTCAAGCCAGGGCTGACGCGCGCCGATCTGCTGACGGCGATCAACGGACACGTCATCGGTCAGGGTGAAATCGTCTCGATCTACGAACGGAAGGCCCCATGACATTCATCTCACGTCGCGATCTGCTGAAACGCGCGGGTGCCATCGGTGCGGCCGCGGCGGTCTCCGCCGACGGAGGCCGAGACGTTCATGCGAGCGGGCCCGAGCGCTCGGACGAACGCCCTCGAGCTCCACGACCACACGATGATGGCCGCGGCGCGCGAGCCGCTCGAGAACCTGACGGCGGCCGAGGCCGACCTGCTCGAGGCGATCGTCGCGCGACTGATTCCGAGCGACGCCAACGGCCCGGGCGCGACCGAAGCGCGAGCGGCGCACTACATCGATCGCGCGCTCGGCGGCGCGCTCGCCTCGTCGCGGCAGGCGTACACCGCCGGCCTCGCCGCGCTCGATCGCTATTCCCGTTCGTCGCGCGGCAAGGCGTTCACCGAGCTCTCCGCCACCGATCAGGATTCGGTGCTCATCGACGTCGAGACCGGAGCGGCGACCGGCTTCACCGGGAGCTCGGCGGAGTTTTTCGCCCTCGTGCTGAATCACACCCACCAGGGCACGTTCGGCGATCCCTACTACGGCGGCAACGCGAACTTCATCGGCTGGGACCTGATCGGCTACCCGGGCATCCGCACGATGGTGACCGCCGCCGATCAGAAGAGTCTCGAAGGGCACACGCTGAAGGCGAATCACAAGTCGGCGTACGACTACGAGTCATTCACGAAGGCAACGGCGCGCGCGGGCGAAGAGGGCTTGCCGCGCCGAAGCTCCCGCGACGCGGGAGCGAAGGCGGGGGCGTAGATATGGCCACCAGATTGAAGGACACCGACGTCGTGATCATCGGCCTCGGCGCGGCGGGCGGCGTCGCCGCGCTGCCGCTGGCGCAGGCCGGCCTCGAGGTCATCGGTCTCGAAGCCGGCACGTGGCTCACGCGGCGCGACTTCGCGCCCGACGAACTCCGCAACAACTACCGCGGCTGGCCGCAAGCGGTGCAGAAGGCCAATCAGGAGATCCCGACGTCGCGCGCCACGGCCTCGTCGCCGACCGGACCGCGCGGCAACATCCATCCGATGCAGAACAGCGTCGGCGGCACGACGCTGCACTACTGGGCGCAGAGCTGGCGCCTGAACCCGTGGGACTTCAAGGTCGTCAGCGAGACCACGCGCCGCTACGGCGCGTCGCGGATTCCGAAGGGATCGACCGTCGAGGACTGGCCGTTCGGCTACGAGGAGCTCGAGCCGTACTACGACAAGATCGAGTACGAAGTCGGCGTCTCGGGTCAGGCGGGCAACATCAACGGCACGATCGATCCGCGCGGCAACCCGTTCGAAGCGCCGCGCAAGCGCGGCTATCCGATGCCGCCGCTGCGCGGCACGGCGTTCATCGAGAAGATGGCCGCGGCCGCGAAGAACATCGGCTGGCATCCGTTTCCGGGACCGGCCGCGATCAACTCGCGCTCCTATCAGAATCGATCCGGCTGCATGTATCACGGGTTCTGCAACCGCGGCGGCTGCCACGTGGACGCGAAGAACTCGACGGCGGTGACGACGATCCCGCGCGCGCAGGCGACCGGTCATCTGAAGGTCGTCACCCGCGCGCACGTCACGACGATCGAGGTCGATCGGCAACGGGCGGATGACCGGCGTCAACTACGTGACCGACGGCGTCGAGTACTTCCAGCCGGCGAAGGTCGTGCTGCTCGCCAGCTTCACCTACGAGAACACCCGGCTGCTGCTGCTCTCGAAGTCGGCGGCCTTTCCCAACGGGCTGTCGAACAATCACAAACAGGTCGGGCCGCCACTACTTCAGCCACCATCAGGGCGCGCCGGTATCGGCGCTCTTTCCGTTCAACCTGGACAGCTGGTACGGCCTGCCGGCGCAGGGCGTCGCGGTGGACAACTGGGCCGACGACAACTTCGATCACTCGGCGCTCGACTTCATCGGCGGCGCGAACCTCTGGGCCATGTCGGACAGGCGGCCGATCGCGCGCGGCCGGCATGAACACCTTCGGCCGCGCGCCGGGCTGGGGCTCGCAGTGGAAGGCGTTCATCAAGGAGAACGCCGATCGCTCGCACAGCTCGTACATCCAGAAGACGACGCTGCCGTACGAGGACAACTTCCTGGATCTCGATCCGGTCGTGAAGGATCCGCTCGGCTACCCGGTCTGCCGGGTGACCGCGGAGTTCAAGGACAACGAGCGGAAGATCGCCGCCTTCTCGCAGGACAAGATGGAGCAGTGGTATCGCGAAGCGGGCGCGATCGCCGTTCAGCGCGCGCCGGTCGGCGGCGCGATGGGCGTCTCGACGCACGCGTACGGCGGCACGCGCATGGGCGACAACCCGGAAACCAACGTCGTCAATCGCTTCGGCTTTTCGCACGAGGTGCCCAACCTCGGCGTGCTCGGCGCGTCGGTGATGGGCACGAGCGGCGCGCGCAATCCGACGCTCACGGCGCAGGCGCTCGCGTGGCGCACCGCCGAGCATCTGGTGAAGAACTGGAAGAAGGTCTCGACCGCTTAGAGAGCAGGCCTGAAGGCCTGCACTACGCCTGAGACGAAACGCTCTGGCCGCGAAGGCGCTCAGGCCTTCGATTTCGGCGCGCGGCTCTGACGAAGATAGTGCGGGCTGTACGGCATGCCGTACGGCGTGGAGATTCGTGCGGCGGCCTTGTCGCGCGAGAACTGCGCCGCTGATTCCTTGATCGCTTCCAGTTCCGCCTCCGTGCAGTCGCGGAACGTCGTCTCCTCGCGCGGCACGAACACCACCTGTCCGATCGGCATCGTGTGCGACCCGGAGATGCCCTCGCCCGGCTCCAGGACGTACCGGAACTCGGTTTCGTGCGCGTACCAATCGGTTTCGACGCGCACGACCAGCATCGGCGCCACCGGCCGATCGATCATGTTGAAAATCGGCGTGTAGACCGTGTCCCAGCCGGCCGGCGTCTGGAAATTGGTGGCGCCGCGCAGCGAAAGCGCTCCCGGCGGCGTGCCCATGTCTTCGGGGACGATGAAGGTGCGCGCGGCGAGCATGGCATCGTCGCGGGTCATGCCGGGGTTGGGGCTCATGAACTCGACTTCTTCCTTGATCATCCCCAGCGTCCCGACCGGCAGGACGATCGTGACGGCAAAGATCGCGTCCCACTTTCCCTTGGGATTGCTGAGGAAATAGGCGAACCGGTACCGGCCGTCTCCCTGGAACTCGACGTGGTACGACTCGTTGGGTTCGAGCGGCGGGTAGACCAGAAAGCCGAGGGCGCTGCCGGCCTCGAGCACCGGGCAATGGCGCGCGTGTTGTGGGAGCAAGGGCCGCTGGCTTTCGCGGCGGGGACGCAGGCCGACGCCCGGACGCCTCGAGTTGGGGAACAGCCGTACTTCCATGCAGGTATGTTAGCGGAGGCCGGTCGCCTCGATGTATCGGCGCCGATCGAGAGGGCGCGAGCCGGCGCGTGGCCGGCTCGCTGGGGGCTGTCAGTTGAAGATGTCGCCGACCGGCTTCTTCTTCTTTTTCGCGGCCTTCTTCTTGGCTGCCTTCTTCTTTGTTGCGCCCTTTTTCTTTGCCAGCCTTCTTCTTCGCCATCTAGCCTCCTGTGGGTTGACGATTGACGGACGTGAAACGAGCTTTGACGCGCGGACGATCCGCGGGGTCGAGCCGGGCGAACAGCGGCCGCAGCCGCTTCATCGCCTCGCGCGACGGCTGGTAGTCGCCGACCGGTACCGCCAGCGACAGGTACTTCGCCCCTTCGTTCAGCATGTGACCGTTCACGCGCGAGGGTTCTGCAGCCGCTCGGCGCTGGACGCGTCGAGCGCGCTGGCGTCGGTGATCGCGTCGCAGGTCAGGATACAGCTCACGATCCTCGCCGGCTCAGCACCGACACCGGCGCCTTGGCGCGCGGCCTGGTGTCGAACACGAACAGGCGATCGTCGAGATCGACCGACACCAGCTCCGTGTGCTTCCAGGTGGTCTTCCACGCGTGCACGCTGCTTGACCAGCGGATCGGCGTAGCGGGCGACGTCCTGCGGCACCTTGTAGTCGTAGGCGAAATAGTAGGCGAGGTTGTAGCGCGCCGGCTCGGGCAGATCGTAGAGGAACTCGTAGAACGGCAGCGGCCGCAGCTTGGTGAACCCGAGCTGTCCCGCCTCGTTGAAGTTCGGGCTGAAGCGATCGAGCCGGATCGACGTTGACGCCAGACGGCTTCGGCAGATGGCAGACGCGCGCCGACAGGTTCGCCATCTCGAAGTAGTCCTCCGGTGATTCGCCGCGGGAATCCGATCAGCAGGTACCAGATCGGCATGGACGCCGATCTCCTTGCACCACTTCAGGAGCTGGATGTTCTGCAGGCCGCTGACGCCTTTCTTCATCTGCTTCAGCACCTTGTCGCTGAAGCTCTCGATGCCCGGCTGAATCGTCAGCACGCCGGCGTCGCGCAGCAGCCGCACCTGTTCCTTCTTCAGGTTCGACTTCGTCTCGTAGAACAGCGAGACGTTCAGCTTGCGCTCGGCAAGCTCCGGCAGCAGCGTCTTGAAGTACTTCAGGTCGAGGATGTTGTCGACGACCTGGATGTCGCAGCCCGGGTAGTGTCGTCGCCAGGTGCGTGCAGCTCGTCGAGCGCGCGCGGCGCCGACTTGCTGCGAAACGCCATCGTCGCGCCGTTGAGGCCGCAGAACGTGCAGTGCATCCGCTCGCCCCACCAGCAGCCGCGCGACGTCTCGACGAACACGCTGGGCTGCCATGTCCTTGCCGAACCGGCTGCGCTCGAACTGTGCGAAGAAATCGCTGAAGTCCGGGATAGGGCAGCGCGTCCAGATCGGTGACGGCCGGCGCGGTCGGCGCCGGTCCGAGGCCGGCCGGCCCGGCGACCGACGCCTGCGTGATGACGCCGGGGATGCCGCTCGATCGGCTCGCCGCGCGACGACGCGCGCCGCCAGCTCCGCGAACACCTGGTCGGCTTCGCCCGAGACCACGGCGTCGACGAACGGCGAACTGGCGCACCGTCTCGACGCCCATCGTCGCCTCGCAGTTGGCGCCGCCGATCACGATGAAGGTGTCGGGCAGCCGTGCCTTCACGCGCTTGGCGAGCGCGAGCGATGCGAGGTGCTGCTGGAAGACGCTCGTGAAGCCGACGATGCGCGGCTGCGCCTCGACGACGCGGTCGGCGCACCAGTCGATGAACTCGCGCGCGGCGTCCCGCGCCCCGAGGACCGCGCGGACTTCGCCCGGCGTCGGCGGCCGCGTCGCGTGCCGTCCGAGCCACGACGGCGGCTTGAGCAGGACCTCCGGAGATGTAGCGCTCGTCGTGCGCCGCGTCCCAGTCGTACAGCGCGTGCGAGAAGATCCACTCGCCGACAAACGACGCGCGACATGCGCGCGGTTCTCGCTCGTGATCTTCGAGTACAGCGTCTCGCCGATCCGCTCGGCGAAGGCGAGCGTGAAGTACTCGGACGCGGCAGCGTCAGACCGCGCGCCGCGACCTGCGGCTGCAACAGGCTGAGGCGCCAGCGACGGCGACATCAGCGGGCCGAACGGCATCGAGACGAGGAGGACGTCGATCGGAGAGGTCATCGTGTGGACGCCGGCGTCGACGCTGGCAGCGCCGCCGCTTCGCGCTCTGCGGCTGCGAGCAGCGGATGACTCGGCCGTGGCGTTGCGCAGCATGCGTCAGCGAAGTCGGCGTAGGCCTGCGCGCGCGTCGGCCGTTTCGCCGCGCATCGCGTGCGGCGCGCGCCAGCTGCAGGCGGGCGAGCGCTGTGGACGAAGCTCGTCGGCTGGCTCGCCGGATGCGCGAGCGACGTTGCGGAACTGGGCCGCGGCCTGCGCGTGAGTCGCCGAACGCGGCGCTCGGCGAGGCCGCGCAAGTAGGGCAGCCACGGTCCGGCGACGGCGTCGTCGAACGGCGCGGCGGTATTCAACGTCGCCAGCGCCGCGGCGGCGTCCTTGCTGGCGAGCGCGATCGCGGCCTGAAGCATCGGCATCTGCACGTTGACGACGTCGGGAGCAGGGGGCTGCTGGTCCTGGAACGCCTTGGCGAGCTCTGATGCCGCGCCGCCGTGCCCGGCGAAGGCTGCCGCCAGCGACGCGGTCCACGTGGTCTCCGGGCCGTGGCTGACCGCGATCGCCGCATCGATCCCGGCGCGGGCGCGATCGACGTCGCCAACCTGAGCGCGTCGTTCAGCGCCTGCTCCGCGATCAGGCTGCCGGCGAAGTCGTTGATGTGCGCGGCGCGCGCCGGCGGCGATCGCCCGCGCGTAGAGCGTCCGGCTGGCGTCGATGTCGCCGGTCGCCAGCGGCGGCGCGCGCCGCCTCGGTCACAACGAGGTAGCCGTCCTGGCGCGTGACGCCGCTGCCCGCAGGTGCTCCTGCATGGCGCCGCTGTCCTTGTCCACGAAGGCGAGGTCGAACGCGAGCGCGTGCATCGCGGACGAGTCGAGGCCCTTCGGCCGCCGCCTTCCTGATGAGTCCCTTGGCTTCGACGAGCCGGTCCAGCGCCGAGCAGCGCGCGCGTCAGCTGCTGGTACGCGACGAGCGAGTTCGGCGCGAGCTTGACCGCCGCGCGGCCCTCGTCGACCGCGCTGTCGAGCTGATTCAGCCGGCGATAGGCGGTCGACAGGTTGTTGTGCGGCACCCAGTCGTCCGGGATACGTGGCGATCCACAGACGATAGGTGGCGACGACGTCGTCCAGCCGGCCGGTGACGACGTAGTGGTAGGCGGACTTGATGAACAGGCGCTCGGGCTCGCTGAGCGAGTCGCTGCGCGCGAACGCCTGCTTCAAGTACTTGCTGCGCCGCTCGAGATCGCGCAGGTTGGCGTAGATCGCCCCGAGGCGCGCCGCGGCCAGCGCGAAGTTGGGGTCGAGCTCCAGCGCATGCTCGAAGAAGGGGATCGCCTGAATCGTCGCCGGTCGTCAGGCGCGTCTCGATGCCCATGCTGTACGCCTTCAACGCGTCGAGCGACGGCGTGGTCGCGTTCGGCGCAGGCACGTTGAACTTCTGGATCGAGCCGATCGACTCGCCGAGGCGCTCGCGGATCCGGGCCGCGGCGCACGCCGACCGTGGCGAGCACGTCGGTCTTCGCCGCTGCCTGCGCCTGATCGCGCGCCAGCGTGTCGCCGGTCCGGCAGGCCTGCGCTTCGAGCGTGATGACGTAGGCGGAGCTGAGCGGCGCGATGGAGCCGAGCAGAATCGGCCTTCACGCCGAGACGCTCGCACAGGTCGCGGGCCACGGCCGATGTGACCGGCTCGCCGGGCGGCCGCTGCATCAGCTGCAGGGCGGCGCGCACCTGCGACGTCGGCAGCACTTTCACATACGGCGACTGCTGGAGCTGGATTTCGAGCGCGTCCTTCAGAGCGCCGTCGAACACAGCCTCGCCCGTGGTATTGGAGAAGTCGGCGAGCAGCAGCGGCTCGCGCGGCGCGGGCGGACCCGCCGGACCCCGATACCAGGTGTAGGTTCCATATCCGCCGACGGCGAACAGCGTCAGCAGCAGGATCACCGTCAGGACATCCTTGATGTTGCCGGGCGCCAGCGCGCGGCTGAGGCCGGACGACTGCTGGCCGGGCGTGGGAGTCTGCGGTCCGGTGTAGGGTCTCGGCGGAATGTGCAGCACTCTTCGACGAACCTGGCGAGCTGTCGGGCGATGTCGCCGCGTATTCCCGGCCGGCCATCGATCCGCTTTGCACGGCGCGCAGGCGCGCGGCGACCTCGGCCGCCGTCGACGGACGATACTCGCGATCCTTCTCGAGCATCCGCGCGACGAGGCGCCGCAACTCCTTCGGGACCGCCGAGATGTCGGCGGCTTCGAGGCCCGTCGGCGCCGCATGAAGGATGGCGTCGACGATGGCGGTGTTCGATCGACCCTCGAACGCGCGGCGACCCGTGAGCATCTCGTAGAGTACGAGCCCCAGCGAGAAGATGTCCGTCCGGGGATCCAGGGGATCGCCGAGCGCCTGCTCCGGCGACATGTAGAGCACCGTTCCCACCGCTGTGCCGAGACTGGTGAGCGGGCCGCCGGCCTGACCGCCAGCCGATGATGCGTCGGCGGCGCCGGCGATGACGGCGGCGAGCCCGAAGTCGAGGAGCTTGGCGTCGCCTCGCGAGGTGACGAAGATGTTGGCCGGTTTCAGATCGCGATGGATGATGCCCGCGCCGTGCGCCGCGTCGAGCGCGTCGGCCACCTGCACGCCCAGGTTGACGACGGTCGAGACCTGCAACGGTCCCGACGCCATCGCCTCGTACAAGGTGCTGCCGCGCAGCAGCTCCATCACAAGATAGGGACGGCCGTCGGCTTCCGGCGCCTGACCGACGTCGTAGATCGTGCAGATGTGCGGATGGTTGAGCGCGGACGCCGTGCGCGACTCCCGCTCGAAGCGCAGCAGGTGTTCTTCCGATGTGGCCAGCGCCGCGGACAGCAGCTTCAGCGCGACGTCGCGGCGAAGCTTCAGGTCGTGCGCCTGATAGACCTCGCCCATGCTGCCCGCGCCGAGCGGGGCCATGATTTCGAAGCGGCCGACGATTTGGGTGCCTGGGGCGAGTTGCACAGTGCAGTTCTAGGAGACTCGCCGCAGGGTCCAGAAATCCCAGGTGTTGCGGAAGTCGATCAAGCGGCGCGCGGGCTGATGCTCGCCGGAGAAGGCAGCATGTCCCGCGAGGACGCGCTCGTTGTAGTAGATGAAGAGTCGCGATGGCGACGGCACGTTCGGACGTCCCTCCCTCAGTTCGTCGTAGCGCAGCGCGGCGGCGATAGCGTTCGCCGAGCAGCTGTTCAAGTGAAGCTGGCCATACACCGGCGGACACTGACGACGGAGGTCGACGATAGCGGGGAGCCGACGCACGATAGACGGGTGCGCGCGGTACTGCCAGTCCAGCGGGCTCACGGTGTCCCGCCCGGTGCCGAGATGCCGTTTCACTTAGGAACGCGGGGATTCTACATTACTTTCCCGCGCTTTTCGTAGAGCGGCAGCGGGACGTGCAGAAGGGTGCACGCCGGCGGGGCGCTGACAACGCATCGTCGACGAATGCGGCGGTCTCGATCGGAACCGGCCGACATCGGCGCGGCCTCCTGAACTGGCGATGCCGACTCGAGAGCGGATCAATCGATGAGTTGGATCGAGCCGATGACGCGATCGAAGATCCGGCTGTAGGATTGAAAATCGGCCACGGGCGCGACCGCCACGGCATAGAAGAGCGAACCGTCGCGCAATTGCGACGTGAAGAGGACGACGTTCTCGGGCTCGCCGACCGACGACGTGTTCGACATCACCGCGCGCAGCCCGCTGCGGCCTCCTACCTTCACGCGATCGTACCGTGACGGCCTGCTCAATTGCGGATTGCCTGAGGCGAGCGAAGCAATCAGCTCGTCGGTGGCCGTCTGCAGATCGTGGGTTTCGTTGCGCGACGACCCCACTTCCACACCGTGCGTGAAAACGCTCTGCCCGTTGGCGTCGCCGTAAGCGCCGTCGGGGGCAAACGTCACCGCGCTGCCGCCGGGCCGTTCGCGCCAGTTCGACGGAACGCTGATACGGAACACGCTGCCCTCGGTGTAGGTCTGGAAGCTGGATGACGGCGGATCGACGCGTCCGCTCGGCATTCCGGCGCCCGTTGTCCCGGTGCGTCCCGTCTTCTGGTTCCTGGTGGCCTGCTCGGTGGTCGGCGCGGGCGGCAGCTGTTTCAAATGCGCTTGCAACTGCTGGAACTCGCGCGTCGTGCGAATCGGGTTCTGGACCTGTAGCGCCTTCGCCTCGCGGGAAATGTAGTCCGAGCGGTTGCCGGGATCCGGATGGTCGCTGAGCCACTGAGGTCCGCCCGAACCACCCTGCTTCTGAATCGTCTTGAACATGTTCGCCATGTCGTTCGGGTCGTAGCCGGCGGCGGCCATGATCTGGGCGCCCTCGAGATCCGCATCGCGCTCGTACTCGCGGCTGAACCTGAGGAACATGGTGCCGATGCCCAACTGGGTGCCCTGCGACACCACCTGACCCCAGCCGCCGCCGATGATGGCGCCGAGCACGGCGCCGGCGACCTGCCCCATGCCGTATTTCGAGGCCTTGCTGGCCTGCGCCGTCCCATGACGAAGGACGACGTGGCTCAACTCGTGCGCCATCACGCCCGCGACTTCGCCGTCGGTGTGCGCCGCCTCGATCATGCCGCGGTTGACGAACATCGGACCGCCTGGCAGCGCGAAGGCGTTGATCTCTTTGACGTTCACGACTTCGAACGTGTACTGAAATTCGGAATGCCGCAGATCGGGAGGGATGACAGCCACCAGCCGGCGCCCGATGTCCTCGACGAACGAGGTGATGTTGTCGTCGCGCATCGGCGGCAACGTCTTTCGCGTCTCCTCAGCGGCCTTGCGCCCCAGCTCGACATCCTGCGCGGGCGTGTAGGAGTTGGCCGGCGGCACGACGCGCGTTTGCGCCAGCGACGCGGCCGAAGGCGCCAGCGTGAGCGCCAGGATCAGGAGGATCGGACGCAGGGTGAGCGAGGGCCGTTGGCTCATAGCGCTGTGCTGTGCAAGCACAGATCCTGAAAACTTCTCATCTGGTCGAGGTGGTTGTTCTTCCGGATTGGCTAGACTACTTAAAGGAGACGACGATGCCTGACAATGCGACCGTAACGCGCGCGCAGCTGATCGACAAGTTGAATGAGGATCTGTCACGGGAATACCAGGCCATCATCGCGTACGTCGTGTACTCGCAGGTTCTCAAGGGCGCGGAGTACATGAACATCGCGAAGGAGTTGGAGGCGCACGCCGGCGAAGAGTTGAGCCATGCACTCATCATCTCGAAGCACGTCGACTATCTTGGCGGTATGCCGACCAGTACTGCGCTGCCGGTGAAACTGACGGACAAGGCCGAGGAGATGTTGCGCGCGGATCTGCAGAACGAAAGCGACACGATTCGCGCCTATCGGGAGCGCGTGCAGCAGTGCGAGGCGCTCGGGGAGTACGCCATCGCCGAGGACATTCGGGAAATTCTGCGCCAGGAACAGGAGCACCTCATCGATTTGGCGACCGCGCTCGGCGAGGATGCGCCGGATCTGTCGAAAAAGTAGCTGGCGCTGAAATTGCTCGTTAGTCGGGGTGAGAGACCACGACTATGGCCGACAATGACGAGCCGAAAGCAAAAGAACGCCGACGAGTGGGACGCCCACCGGCCGGTGCCAAACACGGAGAACGCGTCAAGGATTACCCACAACTCAGCATCAGGGTGCCGTTGGAGTTCAAGGCACGCCTGAATGCGCTGAGCGCGGTGACCGGACTCTCGCAATGGCGGGTGATCATGGAAGCGATCAATTGCTTCAAGGACGACCTGCCCAAGAGCGAGAGGGACCTCGTGGAAGGACTGAGCGAACGGTTGATGCGCGCGGGGTAAGTGTTTACAGTCCTGCGCTTTGGACGTAATGTTGCCGTCAACATTTGTCATGTCCAGCGCCATATTGACGTAAAATGTCATCCTATGGCGCTGGTCCGATTTGCTAAGTCACTGATCTTAAACAGGTTTCGTCGGATCGACTCACTCGGCACGAGCTCTGCAGGACGAGAAGTGAGAGCTGATCCGGTGACTATTCGAAAAGCCCAGGGATTCGCGCTAATCGACCTGATATTCGTGTGCGGGGTGATTGGCGTCCTTTGCAGCATCGCGCTGCCGCGGTTGTTGATGGCCCGGCAGTCGGCCAGCACCGCATCGGCGATTGCGTCGATGCGCGTGATCAACAGTTCGCAGCTGACCTACGCGCTGACGTGCGGTTCAGGTTTTTACGCGCCGAACCTGACCACGCTCGGCACACCGCCGCCAGGAAGTCACGAGCCGTTCATTTCGGTCGGCCTCGGCGCCGCCGACACGGTCACCAAGAGCGGATACGTCATCACGATGAGTGCCGCGACGTATCCGGGCTCGCCCGCATCGTGCAACGGTCTTGGCGTCGGGCTCGCGGGCCAGGGTTTCAGCGCGACGGCCGATCCGACGGAGCCGAGCAACTTCCGGTTCTTCGGCACCAACGCGAGCAACATCATCTACGAGAACACATCGACGCTCGCCGGCTCGATGACCGAAACGGGCCCGCCGCCCGTCGGCCAGATGGTCGTGCACTGATCAGCTATAATCCCGATTCATGTGGACCAAGATGATGGGGGGGCCGCGCAAGAAGGCCCCGAAAACGATAGCGGTCATCGATCCTGATAGTTGCTTCGGCGCTTTCGCGTGCTCGATTTGTCAGGCCGCCTGTCCCGTCGCCGGCTGCATCGTCGAAGAACCCGACCGCGATGGACGAATGGTCTGCGCCGTGCGCGCCGACCTGTGCATCGGCTGCGGCCTCTGCGTCACCCTCGGCAATCCGACCGCGCCGCAGCAGCGAGAGTTCGGCTGCCCGGCCGACTACGACGCCATCAACATGATGCCGTGGGAAGAGGTACTGAAAACCCTGACAAGTGAGAAGGTAGAAGTTACAAGTTAGAAGGCGAAGTCACTTCGAACTTCTTAAGTTCTCACTTCTGACTTCCGCGCGAAGCGCGGTAAGCTTGCGCATAGCGTGAAGGCAAGCGGTGGTCTATCTTCGATGCGATGAAGGTTGATGCGTCGGTGACGGCTGCCAGCGACACTCCGGTCTCGATCCCCAACCCGTCCAGCATGTAAATCAAGTCGTCGGTGGCCAGGTTGCCGGCCGCGCCCGGCGCGTACGGGCAGCCGCCGAGTCCACCCGAGGAGGCGTCGTACGTGCCGATCCCGAACGGCAGCGACGCGAGCACGTTGGCGAGGGCGGTGCCGCGCGTATCGTGGAAGTGCAGCGCGATGCGATCCGCGGGGACGCGCGCCAGCACGGCT
The DNA here is from genome assembly GCA_963794305.1 of uncultured Acidobacteriota bacterium. Classification (GTDB taxonomy): domain Bacteria; phylum Acidobacteriota; class Vicinamibacteria; order Vicinamibacterales; family CAVVIG01; genus CAVQFC01. Next base: position 305,027 of record CAWCDQ010000045.1, read on the forward strand.
TCGAGGACGTGGGGTACCTGGCCCGGATGCGCGATGCCAATCGTGTCGCTGATCGCGACCTCGAAGACGCCAAGATTCGCAAGGCGCTCGGCGACGCGCGCGACCTGCTGCGGATCGACGGCCCCTTCGAACGGACAGCCGAAGGCGGTGGACAGGTATCCGCGCACGCGGAGACCGGCCGCGATCGCGCGATCGCAGACGGACCGGTACGTCACCATCGACTCGTCGATGCTCTGATTGATGTTCTTCCGGCTGAAGGTCTCGGTCGACGAAGCGAAGATGGCGACCTCGGTCACGCCGGCGGCCATCGCTCGTTCGAGCCCCGGGAGGTTCGGCACCAGGGCGGTGTAGCGAATGCCTGGCGCGCGCGCGATGCCCGCAAACACCTCGGCCGCATCCGCCATCTGAGGCACCCATTTCGGGCTGACGAACGCGGATACTTCGATCACGGGCAGGTGAGCCGCCGACAGACGGTTCACGAACTCGATCTTGTCCGCCGTCGACACGAGCGAGCGCTCGTTCTGCAATCCGTCGCGAGGTCCAACCTCGACGATCGTCAGCCTGCGCGGCATCTACGCGAACTCCACGAGCGTCGCGTCGGCCTGAACCAGATCCCCTTCGCGGCAGCGGACGGCCGACACGATGCCGTCACCGAGCGCGCGAAGCGGCAGCTCCATCTTCATGGCTTCGAGCACGACCACGACGTCGCCTTTTTTCACAGGATCGCCAGCCTTGATCTTGACGCGGATGACGGTCGCGGGCATGGGCGCGATGAGTGTGGTCGCGGCGGATGTCGTGGCGCGGCGGGCCGCCGCCGGAGATTGAGCGCGAACCGCTTTGGTCCCGGGATTCCAGGGATCGAGCCATTGCGGAAGCGGACTGCGGGCTGCGGACTGGTGGGCTGGTTGGATTGGAGACGCGGTGACGGTGTTCGACGACGATGTCTCCGCGATAGCGGCGCATTCCCGATCGAGGAACGCCGTGTCGACCGTGCCTTCACGGAACGCCTCGGATTCCAGGATCCGAATCAGGAACATCCGGTTCGTCTTGATGCCGGCGATCTCGAACTCGCGAAGCGCGGTCGTCAGGCGGGCGATGGCGAGCGCCCGAGTCTCCGCCGTGGCGATCACTTTGGCGATCATCGGATCGTAGTACACCGAGACCTCGCTGCCCTCGGCCGTGCCCGAATCGACACGCACGCCGGGACGCTGCGGCTCGCGATAGCGCGTGAGCCGGCCGGCTTGCGGCAGGAAGCCCTGCGCGGGATCCTCGGCATAGAGGCGCGCCTCGATGGCATGTCCCCGCTGGCTGACATCGGACTGCGTCCAGGGCAGCGGTTCGCCGTTGGCGACCAGGATCTGCGCGCGCACCAGATCCAGTCCCGTGACCTGCTCGGTGACGGGATGCTCGACCTGCAGGCGCGTGTTCATCTCCAGGAAGTAGAAGCGATCGCCGTCCACCAGAAACTCGATCGTGCCGGCATTGCGGTAGTTCGCGGCGCGCGCGGCCGCGACGGCCGCCTCGGTCATGCGCGCGCGCAGGGCCGGTGACAGCGCGGGCGAAGGGCTCTCCTCGAGCACTTTCTGGTGCCGCCGCTGCGTCGAGCAGTCTCGCTCGAACAGGTGCAGCACGTGACCGTGGTCGTCGGCGAAAATCTGCACTTCGACGTGACGGGGACGCGCGACGAGGCGCTCCACGTAGAGCTCGCCGTCGCCGAACGCCGCGATCGCCTCGCGCCGTGCCGCCTGGATCGATTCGTCGATGTCAGCAGCCTCGTGAACGTGGCGCATGCCTTTGCCGCCGCCGCCGGCCGACGCCTTGATGAGCGCCGGCAGACCGATCCGCTCGATCGCCTGCCGGATTCCGCGATCGGACTGATCGTCAGGCGTTTCGCCCGGCACCACCGGCACTCCGGCCGATGCAACCAATCGGCGCGCGTTGATTTTCGATCCCATCTGCGCGATGACGCCGGCTGGGGGACCCACGAAGATCAGCCCCGCCTCGGCGCAGGCCTTCGCGAAGCCTGCGTTCTCCGACAGAAAACCGTAGCCGGGATGAATCGCATCCGCGCCCGACGATCGCGCCGCCTCGAGCAGCTTAGGTATCGAGAGGTAGCTCTCGTGCGCCGGCGCCGGTCCGATGGGTAACGCGCGAGCCGCCGCTTTGACGTGGAGCGCTGACGCGTCCGCCGCCGAGTACACGGCGACGCTCTCGATTCCGAGCTCGGCGCACGCGCGGATGATGCGCAGTGCAATCTCGCCGCGGTTGGCGATCAGGAGGCGGCGGATCATCGCGTCTGCCGGTCCCAGGTCCAAGGCGACTGCGACCGTCAGACCTCAGGCGTTCCACGAAGGCTTCCGTTTCTCGAGGAACGCGCGCAGCCCTTCCTGTCCTTCGGCAGACACGCGCCGGGCCGCGATCGCGGCTGCGGTCGCCGGCATCGCGTCGGCGATCGGCCGGCCCCAGACGGCCGGGATCAACGCCTTGGCCGCCGCAACGGCCTCAGGGCCGGCGGTCAGGATTTCCTTCACGTAGCGGTCGACCGTCGTGTCCAGCTCCGCATCCGAGACGACCTCGTGGACCAGCCCGATCTCTTTCGCGCGACGGGCAGAGAAGCGGGCGCCGGTGAGGAACAGTTCGCGCGCCGCCGCCTGTCCGATCTTCGCCAGCGCAAACGGCGAGATGACGGCCGGCAGGATGCCGAGCTTCGTTTCGGTGAAGCCGAACAGCGAGGCCTCTTCGGCCACCACGATGTCGCACACGGCCGCGAGCCCGGCGCCGCCGCCGAGCGCCGCGCCCTGGACCCGGCCGATCACCGCCAGCGGAAGCTCGTTGATGGCGGCGAACATGCGCGACATCGCCATCGCGTCGCGCAGGTTCTCCTCCTCGCTGTAGTTCACCGTTTTCGACATCCAGGTGACGTCGGCTCCGGCGCAGAAGACCTTCCCGGTCCCTGCGATGACGGCCACCCGGATGTCGTGCCGCAAGGCCGCTTCCCTGGTTCGAGACGCCCAATCGGTCAGCTCCGCGATCACGTGCTCGTTGAACGCATTGCGGACATCAGGGCGATTGAGGGTGAGCCGCTCCACCATCCCATCACGCGCGCTGATCAGATGCTCGTAAGACATTTTCTTTCACCACGAAACGCTCGAAACGGCACGAAAACCACGAAAGTGTTTGCGTGTTTCGCCCCGATGAGGCGTGTGTCTTCGTGGTTCACATCCGAAAAACGCCGAACTTCGATGGAGGAATCGGCGCGTTGTAGGCGGCCGACAGTCCCAGTGCCAGCATCTGCCGCGTCTGTCCCGGCTCGATGATCCCATCGTCCCACAGGCGTGCCGTGGAGTAGTACCGGCGACCCTTCGTGCTCGTACTTGTCGAGAATGGGTTGGCGGATGGCGTCCTCTTCTTCCGCTGTGAAAGCCTTGCCCTCTCGCGACAGCTGGTCGCGTTTCACGGTGGTCAGGACCGACGCGGCCTGAGCCGCGCCCATCACCGAGATTCGCGCGTTCGGCCACATCCACAGGAGCCGCGGTTCGTACGCGCGTCCGCACATGCCATAGTTGCCGGCGCCGAACGAGCCGCCGATGATGACCGTGAACTTCGGCACGACCGAGTTCGCGACGGCGTGCACCAGCTTGGCGCCGTCCTTCGCGATTCCAGCCCGCTCGTATTTGCTGCCGACGATGAACCCCGTGATGTTCTGAAGAAACACGAGCGGGATCGCGCGCAGATTGCAGAGCTCGATGAAATGGGTCGCCTTCAGCGCCGACTCCGAGAACAGCACGCCGTTGTTGGCAACGATGCCGACCAGGAAGCCGTGCAGCCTGGCAAATCCGGTGACGAGCGTTGTCCCGTAGCGCTCCTTGAACTCGTCGAAGCGGGAGCCATCGACGAGTCGGGCGATGATTTCGCGGACATCGTACGGCTTGCGCGCGTCGGCGTTGACGATGCCCTCGATCTCCGCGGCGTCGTACAGCGGCTCTTCGGGCGTGCTCATGTCGGGCGGGAGCGTCTTCACGGTGTTGAGGGTGGACACAATCGTCCGGCACATCTCCAGCGCCTGCTCGTCGTCTTCCGCGAAGTAGTCGGCTACACCCGAGAGTCGCGTGTGCACGTCGGCGCCGCCGAGCTCTTCCGCCGTCACTTCCTCGCCCGTCGCGGCCTTGACGAGCGGAGGGCCGCCCAAAAAGATCGTGCCCGTGCCCTTGACGATGATCGTTTCGTCGGACATGGCCGGCACGTAGGCGCCGCCCGCCGTGCACGAACCCATGACCGACGCGATCTGCGGGACGCGCTCCGCGGACATCCGCGCCTGATTGAAGAAGATGCGGCCGAAGTGATCGCGATCGGGGAACACCTCCGCCTGAAGCGGCAGGTACGCGCCGCCGGAGTCCACCAGGTAGACGCACGGCAGGCGGTTCTGCAGCGCAATCTCCTGCGCCCGCACGTGCTTCTTCACGGTCATCGGAAAGTACGTCCCGCCCTTCACGGTGGCATCGTTGGCGACGATCATCACCTCCCGGCCGGAGACGCGCCCGATCCCGGTGACGATGCCGGCCGCCGGCGCGTCGTTGTCGTACATGTCGGCGGCGGCCAGCGCGGACAGTTCGAGAAACGGCGACCCGGGATCCAGGAGACGCTCGATACGCTCGCGGACGGGCAGCTTGCCCTGCGCGCGGTGCCGCTCGAGATACTTGGGGCCGCCGCCTTCGCGCGCGCGGCTCAGCCGATCGCGCAACTCGGCGACGAGCTGCCGCATGCGTTCACGGTTGGCCTGGAAAACGGGGTCGGCAGCGTCGATGCTGGTGTGCAGCGTGTCCATCGTCGTCAATCGTGTGCCGGGATTGCCGCGGCAGGAACCGGTCCTACCATCCGCAGCAGTCGGATTTGAATCCGCAGGCCGGACAGCGCCAGACGGCGTGCATTCGATAGGCCTCCGCACCGCAGCGCTCGCAGAGCGTCTTGGTCCCGGCGGCGGGTGGCGTGTTGAGGGCAGATTTGATTGGGGTGATCGGGCGCGCGACCGCCTGGGGCTGGTCGGAATCGGGCATGGCCGGAATTATAGTCACGCCACCCGGGAATTACTTGCGGCTGGCGCGGCATGTCTAAAGCCACGAACGGTCGAGATTTGCGGTCAAGCTCAGCCACATTAAGCACAACTATATGTATTGTTAACGATCCAGATACACGAATGTGTATTGACAGATTACGCTTTTTCGCTACATTCTGGTTCGCATGAGCGTCAAACGTAAGAAACGTGTACTCGCGATAGACGATGAGCCTGCGATGACCGAGTGGCTGAAGATCCTCCTCGAGCATGCGGGCTACGAGGTGAGGACGGCGCTCATCGGTACGCGCGGCGAAGAACTGTTCAAAACGTGGCGTCCGGACGCTGTCGTGACCGACATGATGCTTCCCGATGTCGACGGCATCGAGCTCGTGCGTAAATTCAAACTGCTGGACCCCGATTCCGAGGTCATCGTCGTGACCGGGCAAGGCAACATTCCGCGTTCCGTCGAGGCGGTGAAAGCCGGCGCCTTCGATTTTCTCGAGAAGCCGATCGACGCGGAGCGCCTGCTCGACAAACTCGAGAAGGCCATCAAGCAGAAGACGCTGATCGACGAGAACGAGCAGCTGAAGGCCAAGCTCCAGGATCGCTACAAGTTCCAGAACGTGATCGGAAAGAGCAAGAAAATGCAGGAGCTCTTCGATCTCGTCGAGAGCGTCGCCGCCAGCGAAGCGAACATCCTGATTCAAGGCGAGAACGGCACCGGCAAGGAACTGATCGCGAACGCCATTCACTACAACAGCAAGCGGAGCAAGGGACCGTTCATCAAGATCAACTGCGCCGCCATTCCGAAGGATCTGATCGAGTCCGAATTGTTCGGCTACAAGAAGGGCGCGTTCACCGGCGCCACGATGGACAAGGAAGGCCTCTTCGAAATGGCCGAGGGCGGCTCGCTGCTGCTCGACGAGATCGGCGAAATGCCGCCGTACCTCCAGACCAAGCTGCTGCGCGTGCTTCAGGAGCGCGAGTACCGTCCGATTGGGAGCGACCGGATCGTGCACGTCGACTTCCGCCTCATCTGCGCGACGAACATCGATCTGGATGCGGCGCTGCGCGACGGCCGCCTGCGCGAGGATCTCTACTTCCGGATCAACACCATCACCTTGCGGGTTCCGCCGCTGCGTGAACGCACGGAGGACATCCCGCTGCTGTGCGACTACTTCCTCGACAAGTTCCGGCAGCGTTATCAGAAGAACGTGAAGACGCTGGCGCCCTCCGTCTATCACCTGCTGATTCGCAATCGATGGCCGGGCAACGTGCGCGAGCTGGAAAACGCGATCGAGCGCGCGGTGCTGGTCGGCAAAGGCGGCGAAATCGCGGTCACCGATCTGCCGGAGACGATTCGCGAGGAGTCGACGACCGCCGTTGATTTCGTCATCCCTCCTCACCGCACGCTGGCGGAGATCGAGAAGATGGCGATCGTGCAGACGCTCCAGCGGACGAACTGGAACAAGCAGGAGGCCGCGCAGATCCTCGGCCTCTATCGTCCGACGCTGTACAGCAAGATGAAGAAGCACGAAATTCGCGACGCCGGCAAGGCCGCGCGCGGTTCCGCCGCTTCGTCGTCCACGCCGACACCCGCCTCGAACTAGCCTGCGACGCCAGCTCGTGCACGAGTCCTCGTGCACGAGCGTCACGCTCTTCCGTGGCACATAACTTGTAGTCCTTCTGCGTCAGCAGGAGGCCAGATGAACAACTCGCGCGAAATGTGGGTCACATTGGCAGGCGCGGTGATCGGTGGTGTTGCCGCGTACCTCTTCTTTACCGAGCGAGGGCGTAGTGTCCGCCGACAGATGGAGCCGGCGCTCGATGACCTCTCGCGAGAGCTCATGAGTTTCCGCGCGACGGTTCAGAAGGCGGGCGGCGTCGCCAGCGAGGGCTGGAAGCTGGTGAACGACGCGCTCGGCGAGCCCACGTCGGCGCCGAGGTTCCCCGGACGGCAAACGTCTCCGTTCTGAGGTGGCATCCATGGCAGGCGAATTGGCGACGACCAACCTGATCCTGGGGATCATGGCGGCGATCAGCGTGCTCGAGGTACTGGTCATCATCGGCATGGGCATCGCGGCAGTCGTGGTCTACAAGAGGATGACCGGGCTCGTCGATAAGTGGATGGGGCTCGCGCAAGGAGTCGAGGCGCGGCAGATGGCGGCAATGGCGCGCGTCGACGCGATCCTCGACGATGTGAAGAGCGTCACCGCGAGGGTGCGAGGCGAGACCGAGCGGGTCGACGAGGCGATTCACTCGACGATCGATCGCATTGACGAAACCGCGTTCCGCGTGCGCTCCAATGTGCGCGCAAAGACCGGCGCCGTCGTGGCGCTGGTCCACGCGGCACGCACGGCTCTGGAAGGCATGCTTCGGTCGGCAGCGAGAACGTAGACGTCATGAAGCGCGGGGTTGGAACCGAGAACTCAAGAATCTCGAACAAGAGCAACGTGAGGGAGGCCCGAGATGGCAGACGCTACGATCGGTTTGAGAACGAAGGAAACGGCGGCGGCAGCTTCGTGATGGGGCTGCTGACCGGCACCGTGCTTGGTGCGGGTCTCGGGATTCTGTTCGCGCCGAAAGCCGGCTCCGAGCTGCGCAATCAGCTCTCCGAGCAGGCGAACAGCCTCGCGAATCAGGCGTCCGAGGGCGTGCGGAAGGTGACCGAGAACGCCGGCGAGTGGGCCGATCGGGGCCGCGACATGTACGGCAAGGCGAAGAGCGCCGTCACCAAAGGCGCCGACGATGCCCAGCGGTACGCTCGCGACGCCGCCAGCACCGTGAAAGACGCTGCGGCCCGAGGCGCCGACGAAGCCGGAGGGTACGTACGCGACACCGTGAATACGTTCAAGGACGCGGCCGCGTCGGGATCGGTCTATGGCAGCGGCGCCGAGAACCTTCGCGGCGGCAGTTCTGAGCCGTCCACCGGATCCCACGGGCCGTCATCGCCCAGCGGATCGCGGCGAAGCTGATGACCGACGCCAGCGCGCGGACGGCGGCGAATCTGATCCTGGCGTCGGCCGGCCTCGCGGCCGCCTACGTCGTGCTCACGAAACCGCCGCTTCGCCGTGTGGCGTCTCTGGCCGTTCGAATCTGGCTGGGAGCCAGCGTGCCCGTGTTCCTCTTGACCCAGGCGCGCGAGGCCTGGACGGAAGCCGGGAGCCGGCGCGCCTGACATAAACTTGTCGCGTGGAAGTTCCCCGCGCCGTCGCGCGTCCCGCGCGTGACATCGTCCGTCTGACCGGTCTGTCGTTCTGGCGAGGCTTCGAGGGTTTCTACAACAGCGACGACCTGACGTATGCGGCGTCGATCGCCTACTACGCCCTGTTGTCCCTGTTTCCGGTGCTCCTGCTCACTCTCGCGGTGCTCAGCCGAACCACCGACGACGTCACGAACCGTAACGAGGTGCTGACGTTCGTCCTCCGATTTTTCCCCGCGCAGTTCGACTTCATCACCAAGCAGCTCGACGCATTCCGCGGCGAGTCGTTCAAGCTCGGCGTGGCCGGCACGATTGCCCTTGTCTGGGGCGCGCTCGGCGTATTCGGCGCGATCAGCACGGCGGTCAACTACGCCTGGGGAGTCGAGAAGCAGCGCAGCTTCTGGAAGCACAAGCTCGTGTCGTTCGTCATGCTGCTGGTGGCAGGGCTCATTCTCCTGTTCGCGCTGCTGCTGATCAGCGCGTCCCAGGTCGTGGGCGCCAGCTGGTTCACCGGGGTGCTGCACGTGTTTCCCGGGCTCGGCGTGCTGCGCGGCTTCACCATCCGCCACGCCACGACGCTGCTTGTTCATCGCGGTCGTCGGGCATGGTGTTCTACTTCCTGCCGAACGCGAGGGTCCGGTTCCGCGACGTCTGGATTGGCGCGTTCATCACCGGGCTGCTCTGGAAAGGCGCTTTCGAGGCGTTCTCCTGGTACATCCGCGACATGACGCGCTTCACGCGCGTCAACGGATCGATCGCCGCGGTCGTGGTCTTTCTCGTCTGGGTATACGTGCAGGCCGTGATCCTGCTGTATGGGGCGGAATTCACCGCCGCGTACGCGCGCCTGCGCCGCGGCCGGCCCGACGATCTGCCGGCCGCCGCGACGCCGAGGACGTAGCGACGCGGATGGCTCAGGCGACGCAGAACGAGCCGAGGCTCGTTGTCTCGGCGACACGGGCGCGTTTCGCGGCTGTGATCGTGGCTTGCGTGCTGGCGATGTCCGGCGCCGTCCTCGCCATCCAACTCATCTCGGTGGCCGACGAGATCGCGATTGGCAAGCAGGCGCAGGCGAAGGTCAGGAAAGAGACGCCGCGAGTGACGGACGGGCCGGCCAATGCGTATCTCGCCCAAATCGGCCGAAGGCTGGCGTCGCATGCCGAAGGGGAGCGCTACCCGTACACGTTTTCAATCGCCGACTACCGCGAGATCAATGCGTTTGCCCTGCCGGGCGGCCCCGTGTGGGTGAATCGCGGCGGCATCCAGGCGGCGGGCACCGAGTCGCAGATGGCCGGCATCCTCGCGCACGAGATTGCGCACATCTCGCAGCGGCACGCGGCCGCGCAGCTCTCGACCGAGATGGTGACGAATCTCGGACTCAGCCTGTTCGGCGCGCTGCTGGGCAACGCCGGAGGCGCCGGCGCCGCGAACGTCGCGGCTCGTTACGTCGCCAGCGGCGCGTTCCTGAAATTCAGCCGCGACGACGAGCAGGAGGCGGATCGCGTCGGCGTGGGGATCATGCGGCGAGCGGGCTGGGATCCGCACGGCATGATCGAGCTGATGGAATCGATCCGGGAGCAGGAGAAGCGGGATCCGAGCTCGGTCGAGATCTTCTTCTCGAATCATCCGTCAACGAAGGAGCGTCTCGCGCTGCTCGCCGGCATGGTCCCAACGCGACGGTCGGGCACGCGCGACAGCCGTGACTTTCAGAAGATCCGGGCGAGGCTTCGCGCGCTCCCGCCGGCCAGGGCGATGCCGAAGAGAGATCGAAGATCTCTCCTAGACAGCCACTCTGGCGAGCGCGCGGATGATGGCGTCGCTGAACACGGGCACATCGTCCGGCTTGCGCGAGGTAATCAGGTTGCCATCCTCGACGACCGGCTTGTCGACGTAGCGTCCGCCGGCGTTCTTGACATCGATGGCGATCGACGGCCAGCACGTGAGAGTGCGTCCTCGCAGCGAGTTCGACGGAGATGAGGAGCGACGGCCCGTGGCAGATGGCGGCCACCGGCTTGTTGGCCTCCATCGCATCGCGCGCCAGATCGACCATCGCGTGACGCATGCGCATCTTGTCCGGCGCGTGGCCGCCGGGAATGACGAGCGCGTCGAAATCCTTCATGCGCGCGGCGCCGGCGGCGAGATCGGATGTGACCACAGCCTGGCCGCGTTTGCCGTGGAACTCCGCGCCGGCAGTCGGCCCGACGATTGTGACGGTGACTCCGGCCGAGCGCAGCGCCTCGAGCGGTCCGGTCAACTCGCGATCTTCGAATTCATCCTCCACGAGCATCGCCACGCGCTTGCCCGTCAACACCGCCCCGTCACTCATGTGGCGATTCTACCCCAATGTCATAATGGTCCGATGAACCGCCTGGCGCGCGAGCGCAGTCCGTATCTTCTGCAGCACGCGCACAATCCCGTCGACTGGTATCCATGGGCCGACGAAGCATTCGCCAAAGCCCGGAGCGAGGACAAACCGATCTTTCTGTCCATCGGCTACTCCACGTGCCACTGGTGCCATGTGATGGAGCACGAGTCGTTCGAGAGCGACGCGATCGCCAGGGTGCTGAACGAGGAGTTCGTCGCGATCAAAGTCGATCGCGAGGAGCGGCCCGACGTCGATCGCGTGTACATGACGTTCGTGCAGGCGACGACGGGATCCGGCGGCTGGCCGATGAGCGTGTGGCTGACGCCCGACCTGAAGCCGTTCTACGGCGGCACGTACTTCCCGCCGTCGTCGAAGTGGGGACGGCCCGGATTCGTGGACATCCTTCAGGAGATCGGCCGCGTCTGGCGGACGGAGCGAGGGCGGGTCGTGGAGTCGGCCGATGCCTTGACGGTGCGGCTGCGCTCGATGGAGCAGTCGGCTCCGTCAGCAGACGTGCCGACGGCGGCCGCGCTGGAGCGGACGGTGCAGCAGTTCCGCGACGCCTTCGATCCGCGCAACGGCGGGTTCGGCGATGCGCCGAAGTTTCCGCGCCCGTCGGAGCTGTTGTTCCTGCTGCGCGAGCATGCCCGTGTCGGCGCGCCGCAGTCGGCGGAGATGGTGCTGCGGTCGCTTCGCGCCATGGCGCTCGGCGGCATGCGCGATCACATCGGCGGCGGCTTCCATCGATACTCGGTCGACGGCGGCTGGCGCGTTCCACACTTCGAGAAGATGCTCTACGACCAGGCGCAGCTCGTGATCGCGTTCGTCGAAGCCGCGCAGGTGTCCGGCGATCCGTTCTATGCCGAGGTGGCGGAGGACACGCTGCTCTACGTCATGCGCGAGATGACCGACGCGGGCGGAGGCTTCTATTCTGCCGAGGATGCCGACAGCATCCCGCCGGAGGATGTTCGCGACGCCAGCGCGGGTGACGCCGCTGGCCCTGTTCCTCACAAGAAAGAAGGGGCGTTCTATTTGTGGCGAGCCGACGAGCTCGACGCGCTTCTTGGAGACGATGCCCGGATCGTCCGGCTGCGGTTCGGGATCGAGCCGGACGGAAACGCTCCGCAGGATCCGCAGCAGGAGTTCACAGGCAAGAACCTGTTGTACGTGGCCCGATCGATTGACGAGATCGCGAAGCAGACGAACAGGGCGCCCGACGAAGTCGTCGACATCCTTCACCGCGCGCGGCTGAAGATGTTCAAGGAGCGGCTCGGCCGCCCTCGCCCGCAGCGCGACGACAAGGTGCTGGCGGCGTGGAACGGGCTGATGATCGCGGCGTTCGCGCGCCTGGCGCGTGCCCTGCGCGGTCTGGGCGCCGACGGACGGACGGCCGGCGCGCCGTACCTGGACGCCGCCCGCCGCGCCGCGGCGTTCGTGCGCGAGCAGATGTGGAACGCGCAATCGGGCGTGCTGCGCCGCCGCTACCGTGAGGGGCACGCGGAGATCGACGGCTACGCCGAGGACTACGCGTACCTGGTCGTACGGTCTGCTCGAGCTGTTTCAGGCGGACCCGGAGCCGATGTGGCTCGAGTGGGCCATCGCGCTTCAGCGAAAGCAGGACGAGCTCTTCTGGGACGAGCAAGCCGGCGGCTGGTTCAGCACGACCGGGAGCGATCCGAGCGTGCTGCTGCGGATGAAAGAGGACTACGACGGCGCCGAACCGACCGCAAGCTCCGTGTCGGTGCTGAATCTGCTGGCGCTGTCGCATCTGGTCGCCGATGCGGCGTGGGATGGCCGCATCGAGCGGACGCTGCGGTTGTTCGCGACGCGACTGGAGCAGATGGGCCGCGGCGTGCCGATGATGGCGGCGGCGCTGTCGACGCACCTCGCCGGTAGTCCAGCAGATCGTGATCGCGGAAGGCGAAGGCGGCGACGCGCTGGATCGCGCGGTCGCGATGCACTACCTGCCGTTTGCGATTCAGCTGCGCGTCACGCCGGACGGTGCAGCGGGCTCTCGCCGGCAGCCTGCCGTTCCTTGCGGCGATGCAGCCCGTGGCCGGCATCAGCGCCGCGTATGTCTGTCGCGACTTCACCTGTCGGCAGCCGGTCACGACCGTCGACGCACTCGAACAGGAACTGGGGATCACCGCATGACCGTGTCCGTCGACGTCTGGCTCAGAGGAACCGAGCACGCCACCACGAAGACCATCGAAGGAGTGTCACGCGAACCCGCCGCGTGGACCGACGACGATGTGCGCCTCGTGCTGGAAGGGATGCTGCGGGTGATGGCTCAGCTGAAACAGCCGGGGGAGGAGCCGCGAACGATTGCGCTGCGAGGGCTGAGCTGGATCGTCAACGCCTACGAAGAGGGGGGAGTGGTCATCGCGATCGAGATTACGATGGGGGCGGCGATCGCCGGGCCGTTCCAGATCGACAAGGCCCAGCTCGAGGCGATGATCACGCGCGTCATGGCGCCGCCGGTCGCGCCATCGTCGACGACGGTGCATTAGCCCACGCTCGTGGTGAGCCCGTCGAATCACGAGGCCACCAACGGCTCGTCCTTCGACATGCTCAGGACGAGTGGTGGAGGAGCGCGTCTATCCAGGAGGAGGTTGCCCGGTGGCCAGGATTCCCTCGTCCTTTCCTGATTTCTCACCTCGCTGCAATCCGCGTCTGCCGGAGGCGGCGCTCGCGTTCCGCAGGCAACAGGCCCCGCCGCTCACCGGCCTCGCCGAGTTGGGTGCGATGAACATCACCGCGTGGCTGTACCGCGACGAGCGCGGCGTGGAATCGATCCAGGTGAACCCGAACATCACGATGGCGCAGCTGAGGCAGCAGTTCGGTCCGCCGGACACGCCGGATGCCGAAGTCGGCATTCATTCCGAGGCTCAGGCCGCGGAGTGGTTCCGGACGCGTCCCCGCTTGCGGGTGCTCCAGATCTTTTCCGAGCGTATTCCGTGCGCGAAGATGTGCGCGCCGATGCTGCGCAACTATTTTCCTGGAGTGCCCTGGTACTACTACTACGATCGGCGTTCATGGTTCGGCGGCAGCCACGGTGGGCTGGTCAAGACCGCGGCGGCGGCGTTGAAGTCGGCGTATCAGATCTAGCGGGCCTCCCGCCCAGCGTTTTCAGCTACAGCGTTTTCGACTCCGATGTAGTGCAGGCCTTCAGGCCTGCCCGACATAGCGGAGAGTCCGCACTACGCCAAAATGAAAAACGCACTAGGAGTCTGCGCGGCAGAAACGCCTGGGGCTGTACGTATAGACAGGTATGTCGACGACCTTTCGTCCCTGTGCGCCTGATCAGTCGTTGCTGTTCCCGCCCTCGCCGCGTGACTGGCTTCCCGAAGGGCATTTGGCGTTCTTCATCGCCGACACCGTCGCGGCGGTGGATCTGCAGGCGTTCTACGCGCCGTACGAGGGCGATGGGCGGCGCAATCAACCGTTCGATCCGCAGATGATGGTGACCGTGCTGCTCTACGCGTATGCGACGGGGACGTTTTCGTCGCGTCGGATCGCGCGGAAGCTGGAAGAAGATGTCGCCTATCGCGTGTTGGCGGCGGGCAATTTTCCGGCGCACCGAACGATCGCGGAGTTCCGGCAGCAGCACCTGGCGGCGTTCGAGGCGCTGTTCGTGCAGGTCGTGGCGATCGCCCGCGAAGCCGGCGTCGTCCAGGTCGGGGCGGTGGCGGTGGATGGGTCGAAGGTGAAGGCGTCGGCGAGTAAGCACAAGGCCATGAGTTACGGACGCATGCGTGACGAAGAACGGCGGCTGCGCGAGCAGATCGCCGCGCTGACGACCCAGGCCGAGGCGACCGATGCGGCCGAGGATGCCGCGTACGGGCCGGACGTCCGAGGGGACGAGCTGCCGGCCGAACTGCAGCGGCGCGAGCAGCGGCTCGCGGCCATCGCGGCGGCGAAGGCGCGCCTCGAAGCGCGGCAAGCGGACGAGGATCGGCAGAAGGGGCGGACGCCGGACGATGGCCGCAAGGGGCGCGGGACGCAAACCGTTCGCCCGCGATTTCGGCGTGCCGCCCGACGACGCGCAGGATAATTTCACCGATCCCGAGAGTCGGATCATGAAGACCTCGTCCGGCTTCGACCAGTGCTACAACGGCCAGATCGCCGTCGATGAAACCACGCAGCTGATTGTCGCCACCGGCCTGACCAACTGCGCGGCGGACAATGCCGAACTCCTGCCGCTGATCACGCGCGCCAGGGGCCGCTGGGCGGCGTGCCGCCCGAAGTCCTGGCCGATGCGGGCTATCGCGGCGAGGCGACGTTTCAGACCCTCGAGGCGCGGGGCATCACGGCCTACATTTCGCTCGGGCATGAAGTGCGGCCCGCCAAGCCGCCGAACCCCGCCCACGTCGCCTCCCAGCGCATGGCCGACCGACTCACGAGCGTCGCGGGACGCGCGCGCTACCGTCGACGCAAAGCGATCGTCGAGCCCGTGATCGGCTGGATCAAAGAAGTGCTCGGCTTCCGCCGCTTCAGTCTCCGCGGCGTGGCCAAGGCGCGCGGCGAGTGGAACGTCGTGTGCCTCGCGGTCAACTTGAAGCGCTTACATCGAATCCGCATGGCCTGAGAGTGACCGCCGCCACCCACGTTCGTCTGCCCACTGACCGGACCGGATGCTCGCACGACGCGGGATCGATGCAGAACTGGTCACCGTCGGTCACCGCGTTTCTGCCGCGCAGACTCCTAGCCGGTTGCGATCACCCACATCAGCATGAAGAAGCCGAGGGCGAGGATCACGGCACCGAAGGTGAGATCGGCCGAGCCGTGCAGGAAGTCGTGCGCCGACGCTCTGTAGATAGGTCGCGGTGAGTGCCTGGGATCGGCGTGCTGCATGCCGGCAGAGCCGGCTGTCTGGTGCCACCAGGCGGACACATGGTCGCCGTATCGCCACCACAGCAGTCCGGCAAGCGCGAGGATGAAAACAGCGGTAAGAATCTGCGCCATGGTCCGACGCTCCTGAGTAGCCGTGTTCCTCAGCCCGGCGATTTGGTGCCGGCGTGCGCATAAGGTGCAAATAAAGGGCCGCGGCCGCGGCCCCGCGAAACGCCGATTCCCGGGGCGACCGAGGCGCGAACAGAGATGGAGAAACGATGAGTGGATCCGTCGGCCGTGGAGCCAGGTGGGGCATGATCGTCGGCGCCTTCCTCGCGCCTGCGTTCACGTACTACGACATCGTCGCGAACCACAAAAACATGTTCGGGTTTGCGCCGGTGTTCGTCGCGTTCTTTACTGGAGGCCTGTTTGGTGCGGTGTTCGGTACCGTTGCCGGCGTCGTCACTCAAACGAATCGACAGCGACAGGCGGACCGGGGCGGAACGAAGCAATCCGTGATGCCTTCAAGATTCTCTTCCAGATCTACCCCGCCGTCGATCAGTAGCCGACGGCAAGCGATCCAAGAAAGCGTGAAATACTAAGGCTTCTCGACCGGCCGGGGTGGCGAAACTGGCAGACGCACAGGACTTAAAATCCTGGGTTGCGAAAGCAGCGTGCGGGTTCGATTCCCGCCCCCGGCACTCGGAAATACCACTCGAACAAATCCCTGCGCTGGCGGGGAAGTGGCCTCCGAACTAGACCCGCTCTCGGCTCTTCAGGGCGTGCCGACGGCGCGCTTGTTGGTGACGCCGGCGGGCGCGATTCTGGCACTGACACCGACGGTCTATTGACCGCGGACGAGTCGCTGCATCTGCTCAGCGTGACGAAACGATGAGGTTCTTCGCGACGCGCAGCAGCACGCAAGCGCTGAGCACCCACCCTCGCCGATTCACTGTTCGAACAATTCGCGCGTCAATTGGTCCGGCGCCTTGCCTCGGAACGGCTGCATAGGCGTCTCAGCGAGCCACAACGATACCGCCAGCGGATCGGCGTTCGGCTCGTCGCGGTAGCGCCACCACGTGGCGTTGCTGAAGTCGTTCATCGTGCCGAGAACCGATCGGTTGTTCGTCGTCGCGAAGACGCCATCGCGCATCTCCGCGAGCTCGCGCCGCACGGAGAGCGCGGCGATGTTCAACGAGAGCAGAACGTGCGCCAAGGCGTCCACGAGCGGCACACGAATCGACTTCAGATCGTGCGCTGGAAGGAGGATCGGAAGGCGACTACGTTCGGCGACGAGCATCACGAATCGCTGACGGCCGACGCCTAACAGATTCGCCGTCCAGTCGCCCAGACGCGTCGTTGAGGCCGACGGCTCCGTCGTCGCCGACGAACCAACGCGCTTGAGCATCTTCTTCGTGCAGCGGACCACCACCACGGTATCGAATGGTATTCAAGTACGCAGCCAAAAGCACGCGCTGCAGGCACGCCCCGTCGCTTTTCCTTTAACTGTCTAGGCATCTAGACACGAATACTCAAGTCTTCGTACAATTGAACGGTAGATGAAGGCCAAAGATCTGCGGCGGATCCTTGCGTCGAAGGGATGCTTCGAGATCCGGCAGAAAGGTTCTCATCTCCGTGTCGAATGCGCTCCTGCATGACGACCATTCCGGTTCATGCGGTGAAGATCTTGGCCCAGGATTGCTGCGCCGGATCGAACGAGATCTCGAGCCGTGTTTGGGAAGAGGATGGTTGAAGAAATCATGAGTGCCTACCACGTCACTTACGAACGAGACGAGTCGGGTTGGTGGGTGGCTTCGGTTCGCGAGGTGCGCGGTTGCCACACGCAGGGCCGGACTGTGGACGAAGCGCGGCGCCGCATCCGGAAAGCCATGGAATTGTTTGTTGACGATGCGCGGTCGGCAAAGCTGGTCGACAACGTGAAGTTGCCGGCGCCCGCTTCGAAGGCGATCCGTCAGTACGCTGCGCTGCGTAAGCAGGCCGATCGAGAAAACCGACGCGCGTCCCTGGCGGCGCGACGTGCTGTGCGGATGTTGCGCGGCGGGAAGCTCAAAATGAGTGCCCGCGATGCTGCCCGTTTGCTCGGAGTGTCGCACCAGCGAGTCCATCAGCTTGTTAACGACGCAGGCTGAAATGGCCTGCAGTGGTTGACGGTATCCTGGAAGCGAGCCGGCAGGATGCGCAACAGCACCTCGAACAATTCCTCGGCATTGAAGGGTTTCTCACCCGAGCCAGCCAATTGCAAAGTTGCCCGCATTGCCCGCCCTACCATGTGTCGGTTGACACGACGATGTCCGGGGTCATAATCGGCGCATCGTGAGGGTCGGGAGTGACGGGGCAATGTCGCCTCGCATGCGGCCCACCGTTGCCATTCACACGCAGGAGACGAGCATGCGTTTCAGCAGAACGACGATCTTGAGTGTTGCCCTCGCCGCGATTGTCGGCTCCGCCGTTCTTGCCGGGGTCGCTCATGCGCAGAGCGCCAAGGCAACGGTCAACGACCCCGTGGGCCCACTGCCCGATCCGACCCATATTCCCACCGTCCTGCCCAAGGACATCAAGTGGACAGGCCAGGAAGGCAGGCAGCAGCAGGGCCTGCTTTTCGGAGATCCCAGCAAGCCAGGCCTCTATGGCGTCGTCATCAAATGGTATCCGGGCAATTTCTCTCAGCCGCATTTTCACGATCAGGAGCGCTACGCGTACGTGATCTCAGGGACCTGGTGGGTCTCCACCAGCAACGTCTATGACGAGAAGTCCACGTATCCCGTGCACGCTGGCACCGTCGCTATCGACAAGGCGAACACGGTGCATTGGGACGGAGCGCGGCAAGGCGAAACGGAACCTGCGGTCCTGATGCTGGTCGGGATGGGACCAGTCAAAACAATCCAGGTGGACGAGAACGGCAAGCCCAAAACGCCTCCGGCACGTTAAGAGGCAAACGAAGGTTGAGAGGCCCTCGGGACACGGACGTGTGAAGCTGGCTGACAGCGCCTGATGGGCGACAACATGTTCAGGAGGAACACGATGAAAAACACTGCACTGAAAGTTTTGCTTGCGGCGGCGGTTCTGATTCCTCTGGTGGTCTACGCGCAGCCCAGGCCGGGAAATCCAACGACCGCTACCGTCATCACCAAGGCTGAGATCGACAAGATCAGCGCCACGGAACAATCTCAGCGACCCGTGACGAGAATGCCAGGGTCGTCGATATCGGCGACGGCTGGAGCATGGAGTTGGGCATCATTCATCGCTCGAAAGCCTCTGACGTCGGAGGCAACCCGCCGCCCGGGCAGCCTGCCGCCGCGGCGGGCAACGCCCAGGCAGCGGCCCAAACGATCCCGTGTGGAGAACAAATGGCCACTCCGCCGGCGGATGCGATTCAGGGCGCCATTACGCATGACAATCAGACCGAAGGCTATTACATCGTCTCCGGCGGCGGCACGGCGTTCATTGACGGCCATGTGGTCAACGGCCGGCACAGCACGACCAACCCCGACGGCGGACCGAACGGTCCGGGCTGCGGCGGCGGCGTGGCGGTTGGCGCACGCAAAGTCGAGTTGAAGGTCGGTGACGTGCTGATCGTTCCGCCGGGCGTCATTCATGGCTGGGTCGATATTCCCGATCACGTGGACTATCTCAGCTTCCGTCCGTCGCATGGCGTGATGAAGAACGGCTGGGTGAACCCCACCATCGCCTCGAAGTAACGCGTTCAACGCTCTGTCGGAGGATCGTGGGCCGGGGCGACGGCCAGCAACGCCAACGCTACGCCGCTGCCGGCCTGGTCACGCGTTCGGATCGTTAGAGCAACAATGCACCCATGACCGCTATCACCAGGACGATTGCCGCCGGCCGTGCTGACCTCCATGTCGCTGCTTGCCTCGGGAACAGCGAACGCCGCGGACCCCGTTCCCAATCCGATGTCACCGGCCCGATTACGGGAGGCAGTCACGGTCAACCGTTCGGGGCGATGCCGGCAGCCGATGTCGCGCAGTCACACTTTGCGGAAGCGGAGTACTTCTATGCCGGACGGGCAACCGCGTTCGACAAGGACGGCGCATGGGGCATGGACGGCGTGTGGAACATGAAACCCGCGTCGACGGCCGAATACAAGGTGCGGTTCGTCGTGCGCCGGCCGGCCGATGCGGCGCGATTCAACGGAGTCGTGATCGTCGAGTGGCTGAACGTGAGCGGTCTGCAGGAGGGCGCGGCGGACTACATGCAGATGAAGGAAGAGATCGAGCGCGAGGGCTACGCGTGGGTCGGCATCGGGGCGCAGGCGGCCGGCGTCAACACACCGCGCGTCGGTCTCAAAGCCTGGGATCCCGAACGCTACGGCACGCTGAGCCATCCGGGCGACGCGTACTCATACGACATCTTCTCCCAGGGCACGCAGGCGATTCTCCATCCAAAAGGAGTCGACCCGCTCGGCGGCCTGCGCGTTCGGTCACGCAATTGCGACCGGGCGCTCGCAGTCCGCGTTCAGGCTCGTCACCTATATCAACGCCTTCCATCCCCGCACGCACATCTTCAGCGGCTTTCTCGTGCATAGCAGGGGAGCCAACGCCGCAGGTCTCACGGCGGAGCAACTCGGCCGCGACCCCGAGCCGATTCCTGCAGGCGCTCACATCCGCACCGACATCGACGTGCCCGTTTTCGATCTGCAGACGGAAGGGGACATGGTCACGCTGAGGGCGCACCTGACGCGACAGGAGCCGAACCCGCACTACAGGCGGTGGGAGATCGCCGGTGCGGCGCACGCTGAGTCGCCGCGGTGGGTCGTCGAGGTGCCGCCGCCGCTCGAGATGGGCCAGGGATGCAAGGAGCCGATCAACACGGCGCCGCATCACGCCGTCGTCAAGGCCGCGCTGCACGCGTTGTCGCGATGGGTGGCCGATGGCAAGGCGCCGGGCAACTCTCCGTCGATCGAGCTTGGTGACGCGGCCGCTGCCGATCCCATCGTGCGCGACGGCTATGGCAATGCGAAGGGTGGAATCCGCCTCCCGGAACTCGAAGCGCCGACGGCGAAGATTGACGGTCAGCGCAACGATGTCGCGCAGGCTGCGCCAGGAGCCCCCAACTTCTGTTTTCTGTTCGGGCACACCGTCATGTTCGACGCGGCCACGCTGGCGAACCTTTATCCCACACATCAAGCGTATGTGACACGGTTCACGGCCGCAGTCGATGCGCTGGAGCGCAGCGGCTACTGGCTCGCCGCGGAGGCGAACGACGCGCGCAAGGCGGCCGAGCAGTCGCGCATCGGCCGTTGAAACGGCCGGCGGGCGGACCCGCTAGCCGTCGACATCGTTGTGAAGGTCAGCGATAGCCGGCGGCGTGCTGCGGACGGCCCAGCTTTTCGTACAGCGTCACCATCCGCGCGCGGTTGGCGGCGCGTTCGCGGCCTTGTGGTCCCGGCAGCGGTCGCAGCGCGGCATCGGCGTCAATCATCAACGGCTCCGCCTCCGCGTAACGTGCCTGCGCCAGCAGGGACGCGCCCAGCAGGCTCTGCGCCTGCGCGATCCGCCAATCGCCGCTCCGCAGCAGACGCTGCCGTACGCTCAGCACCTGGCGAAGCGCGTGTTCGGTCGCGGCCGCGTCGCCCAGCTCGATCTGGAGGCGCGCGCGGTTCAACACTATCAGCGCCACGCGCGGATGCTCGTCGCCCAGCTTCGGACGCGCGATGTTGACCGCCTGATCCAGCAGCGCCTTCGCGTCGCGCAGCCGCCCCTGTACCTCGAGGGCATTGGCCAGGTCGTTGAGCGACATCGCGTATTCGGGGTGGGCTTCACCGAACACCTGGCGGTCGATCGCCAGCGACTCCCGAAGCAGCGCCTCCGCGCCGGCGGCGTCGCCCTTTGCGCTCAGGAGCTGCGCGAGGCTGGCCTTTGCCGCTCCCACGTTCGGATGGTCGGCGCCCAGGACCCGCTGGCTGGTGGCCACGTTCTGCCGAAAGAGCAGTTCGGCGCCGGCCACGTCTCCGCGCTCCCATAGCAGCTGCGCCAGCTCGCTCTTGCTCGTCGCAGTTTCACGGTGTTCGTCGCCGAAGACGCGCTCTCGAATCTCGAGCGCCTCGCGGATGGGCGCTTCGGATTCGGCGACGCGTCCCTGTTCCTTCAACGCGCGCGCGTATTCGACCAGAGTGATCGCGACGTCGTTGTTGTCGTTGCCGAGCAGCCTTCGTCTGATTGCGAGGCTCTCGACCAGCAGCGGTTCTGCGTCGGCGGGGCGTCCGAGCTGACGGTAGACCACGCCCAGATCGTTGAGGCTCTGCGCGACACGCACATGCTCGGTTCCAAAAGCCTTTCGGCCGATGGACAACGCCTGCTCGAGCAGCGGGCGCGCTTTCGCCTGCAGTCCCATGCGCGCGTACGTGCGGCCGATCGCCGTGAACATCTCCGCCTGTGCTTCCGGCTGATCGTTGAGCTGTTTCGCGATGCGCTCGGCGCCGGTGTCGAGAAGCCCCTGGACGGTCGGCTCGCTCCCGTCCGGCGTGCGATAGGGATCGGCGCCCGTGAGGAGGCCCGAGAGCAGTTCGCTGATTCGCGACGCCTTCACGGCCTGCACGCGGGCACGATTGCGTTCGGTGGCGAGCCTGTACGGTATAGAAGCCAATGGTGCCGACGAACAACGCGATCGCGACGGTCAGTGCGGTGAGGCCCTGCCAGTGGCGCCGCGCGAATTTCGACGCCCGGTAGCCCAGCGTGTCGGGTCTTGCAGCGATCGGCTGATGATTGACGTATCGCCGGAGGTCGTCGCCGAACTCGTTCACCGAGGAGTAGCGTTCCGACGGGTTTTCTCAGGGCTTTGCTGAGGATGGTCTCGAGATTGCCCCGAAGCTGGCGGCTGAGGCGCGCGGGAGTGGTCGCGCGGGTCGACGCGAGCGCCGCCGTTGCGTCCGGCGACGCGCCGTGCTGCACAGCTGCCGACAACCGGACCGGCTCGATCTCGGTCACCGCCTTGACGAACTCCGACGGCGACTTCGGCGCGGTGCCGGCGGGATGCAGGCCGGTCAGCAGTTCGTAGAGAAGGACGCCGAGCGCGTAGACGTCCGTTGCGGTGGTGATGGCGGCGCCGGTCACCTGTTCGGGCGCCGCGTACTTGGGTGTCATCGCCGAACCCGAGCCCTGCGTCAAAGCGGTTTCCGCCGGCTGCGCGTCGTCGGCAATCAACTTGGCGATGCTGAAGTCCAGGAGCTTGACCTGTCCCGATGACGCGACCAGGACGTTGGATGGCTTCAGATCGCGATGCACAATCAGGTTCGCGTGTGCGTGCGCGACCGCGGCCTGCACGTCGAGAAACAGCCGGATGCGCTCGTCGATGCTCAGCCGCTCCTCGTCGCAAAAGCGATCGATGTGGCGTCCGTCCACGTACTCGAGCACGAGTATGGCTGCCCCGTGTCGGAGACGCCCGCGTCGATGAGCCTGGCGATGTGAGGATGCGTGAGCCGCGCCAGGATGGTCCCTTCGCGCTTGAAACGCTCTTCGCCGCCGCGTCCCACCAGAGCGGCGTTCAGCAGCTTGAGCGCGACCTGGCCTTCGAAGCGCCCGTCGCTGCGTGACGCGAGCCACACGGTCCCCATGCCGCCGTGGCCGATCCGCGAGACCAGCATGTAGGCGCCGATTCTGACGCCGCTGAGCGGCATGTTCCTGAGGTTGTAACGGGCGCGGAATCGAGAAAGCCTTCGGCCGTGAGGCGGCGGTGCTCGTCCAGCAGTGCCGCAACGTCGGCCGCGGACACCGGATCGTCCTCCCGCAACGCCGAGAGCCAGGCCCCGCGCTCCTCGGGAGGCAGTTCCAGAACCTGATCGAGGTGGCCGCTCGCCCGAAGCCAGCGGCCGCTGTCCATGGTGGCCATGAGATGCTCCCACTCAGGGAGATCGGAAACCAGCGTCAAAATGCGACATCACAGCGTCGGAATCGGGTTCCGCAGCACGTGATGGAGGTAGATGCGCGCCTTTTCCCAGTCGCGCTGCACCGTCCGTTCGGACACCCCCGACATCGCGGCAATCTCCCCGAACGAAAAGCCACAAAAGAACTTGAGGTCGACGATGCGGGCCAGCCGGGCGTCGGCGGCGGCCAGTTCGTCGAGCGCATCGCTCAGCGGAACCAGATCGGCGGCGTCGGGAATGGATTCCGCGATGTCCGTGCGAATCGACGTGATCTCGAACAGGCCTCCGCGCTTCTGCGCCTGTCGGTTGCGGGCGTAGTCGATGATCAGCCCGCGCATCACGCGCGCGGCATAGGCCATGAAACGGTTGCGATCCGGAAAGGCGGTGCCTTCCCGTCCCGATATGTCGAGATACGCGTCGTGCAGGAGCGTCGTCGCGCCGAGGGTCACGCCGGCGCCGCGCTTGGACAATTCGCGGCGCGCCATGCGGTGCAACTCTTCGTAGAGCGCCGTGAACAGCGCGTCGGCGGCCGCATGATCCCCTAGCTCAGCCGAAGCAAGCAGTGCGGTCAGGTCGGCGTTCACAGGAGAGGGCGCAGTATATATGCGGCGTGTCGTCTTTCAGACGCCGTTTCCGATATCTCAAGCAGGGACGTTTTGCGCCGCGTCCGGTTCTGAGCGGTCCCCACAGAAGGATGTCGTCAGATGTCTAGCACTTTGCTCGAGATGCCGGCCACGCCACGTCCGGATGTCAAGGAAGAGCGCGGCCTCAGCGCTCTCGCATTCACCAGGTTGCTCGATTGGCTGGATGATGGAGTCGACTCGTACGGGGAGCGGTATCTGGAGATGCGGCGGCGGCTGATCTCCTACTTCGATCGACGCAACCGTCCGTTCGCGGACGATCTGGCCGACGAAACGCTCAACCGGATTGGGAAGACGCTGGAGCGCGGCGACGTGATTGCGATCAGGCCGCAGGCCCGCTACTGCTATATCGTCGCGCGGTTTGTACGCTCGAAGACATCCGGCGGGGCCGCCGGAGTGTGAGCGTAGACCAGTCGTGGCTCGGCGATGACGAGTCATCAGTGGCCGAGCGGCGAGCCGCGGATCTCCACGACGAGCGATCGGCCGACAACGACGAGCGTCTGGAGGATCTCGACCAGTGTCTCCAGGAACTGACGCCGGATCAGCGCACGCTCATCGTGGACTACTACCGCGACGATGGACGCGAGAAGATTTCTCGCCGGGCTGACATGGCGAGGCGCCTCGGCATCACCATCAATGCTCTGTCGATTCGGGCGCACAGGATCCGCATGATGCTGGAAGGCCGAA
>CAWCDQ010000046.1:0-118279 GCA_963794305.1 uncultured Acidobacteriota bacterium
GCCGGTCGTGCGACCGGCATCCCGTTCCTCGTCACCGGCTTGACCTTGCTGCCTCTCTCCAGTTACAACTCGTACGGTCTCATGAGTAAACGCGCCGCCCTGTTTGCGCTCCTCTGCTCCATGGTCGGTCTGGGCGCGTCTTCGGCTGCCGCTTACACCCACTACCATCTTCTTTTCGATCCGGCTTATCGCAGCTTCTGCGACGTCAGCGAAACCATCAGCTGCACGCAGGTGTACATGAGCCGCTTCAGCACGTTCCGGGGCATTCCGGTCGCGCTCTTCGGAGCGACGGCATTTGTCGGTGCCGCGCTGCTCTCGATCGGCGGATTGTCGGCACGCCCGGCGGTGCGCGAGAACGTGCCCGGCTACCTGTTCGTCCTGTCGACGCTCTCGCTGGCCGTCATTCTGTACCTGGGCTACGCATCCTTCGTGCTGCTGAAGGCCGTGTGCCTCTTGTGCCTGACCACGTATGCCGCCGTGATCGGGCTGTTCCTCGTCTCGGGCGCGGCCACCTCATTTCCCATGACTACATTGCCTCGTCGCGCCGCAGGCGATCTCCGCGTGTTCGCGGGCAGCCCTCTGGCGATCATCGTCACCATTCTGTTTTTCGCCGGGGCGGCATCGACGCTCGCCTGGTTTCCCCGGGAGGGCGTCGCGGCGCCTGGCGATCAAGCCGCACAGACCGCGCCTGCGCCCACTCAGAATCAGACCTCGGAGTTTCAGCGCTGGTACCAATCCCAGCCGCGAGTGCCTCTCATCGTCCCGGCCGACGGCGCGAAGGTGCTGGTGGTGAAGTTCAACGATTTCCAGTGTCCCGCGTGTGGACAGTCGTACCTGCAGTACAAACCGATCTTCGCGAAGTACGACGCGGAGCATCCGGGCGCAGTCAAGCTGGTGCTGAAGGACTACCCGCTGAACCGCGACTGCAACGACGCGCTCGGTCAGTCCATTCATTCGGCGGCGTGCGAAGCGGCGGTCGCCGTGCGGCTGGCCGCAGCCCACAACAAGACCGAGGCGATGGAGGAGTGGCTCTACACGCACCAGCCGGCGATGACGCCGCCCTCGGTGCGCCAGGCCGCGCGCGACATCGGGCAGATTACCGACTTCGACGCGAAGTATCAGTCCACGCTGAGCCTGGTCAAGGGCGATGTGGCGCTGGGCCGTCAGCTGGGGATCAAATCAACGCCGACTTTCTTCATCAACGGCGTGAAGGTCGAAGGTGCATTGCCCCCGCAGTACTTCGAGCAGGCGATCGCCATCGAGCTGCAGAACGCCAGCTCGAAGTGACGTGCCAGCCCTTGCCACGCACGAGCTGACAAAGGACTACGCAATCGGCTTCTGGCGCAAGCGGCCGTACCGCGCCCTCGACCATCTCACGCTCGACGTCGAAGCCGGCGAAGTCTTCGGGTTCCTCGGTCCCAACGGCGCCGGCAAGACGACAACCCTGAAGCTGCTCATGCAGCTGGTGTACCCCACGGCAGGGCCACGCGGAAATCCTGGGCCAGCCGGTTGGCACCCTGTCCGTCAAACACCGCATCGGTTATCTTCCAGAAAACCCGTACTTCTACGATCACCTGACCGCCGAAGAGTTGCTCGCGTACTACGCGACGCTGTTCGGCATCCGCGGCGCGGAGCGTGCGGCTCGCGCCAGCCGCCTGCTCGATGAGGTCGGCGTCGGCGCGGAGCGGCGCCTCCAGCTGCGAAAATTCTCGAAGGGCATGCTGCAGCGCGTCGGCATCGCGCAGGCGTTGATCAACGATCCCGAGCTCATCATCCTGGACGAGCCGATGTCGGGGCTCGATCCGCTCGGCCGGCGCGACGTGCGGACGCTGATCCTTCGCCTGCGCGACGAAGGGCGGACGGTCTTCTTCAGCTCGCATGTGCTCAGCGACGCGGAAGCCTTGTGCAGCCGCGTCGCGATTCTCGCCAGGGGACGCCTGGTCGCCGCCGGACGGCTGGCCGACATGCTCGCCCTGCGGGCGCGCGGCTGGGAGCTGGAGGTGTCCGGTGCGAGCGATCGCCTGATCGAGTCGCTGGGCCCGCGGGTTCTCCGCAGCGTGCGCATCAGCGAGGGACGCTACACCCTCGAGCTTGCGCTCGATCCGCCGCCCGAACAACTCCTGAGCGAACTGACAGCCGCCGGCGCCCATCTCGCCTCGCTCAACCCGATACGCGAGACGCTGGAGGATGTCTTCGTCCAGAGCGTCACCGCTCCCGACGTGCTGCGCACCCGCCGCGGCCTCGAGACGCCGTCCCGGGAGGCCTCGTGAGGGCGACGTCCGCGATCGCGATCAGCGTGTTCCGCGAGTCGGTTCGAGACAAGGTGTTCTACAACCTCGTGGCGTTCTCGCTGCTCATGATCGCTTCGTCGTTCCTGATCGGCCAGCTGACCGCCGGTCAGGACGTCAAGATCATCAAGGATCTGGGGCTCGCGGCGACCTCGATGTTCGGCCTGTTCCTCTCGGTGTTCATCGGCATCGGGCTCGTCTCCAAGGAGGTCGAGCGCCGCAGCATCTACTCGCTGATCGCCAAGCCGATCACGCGCGCTCAATTGGTGCTCGGCAAGTATTGCGGCCTGACGCTGACGCTCGCGGCCAACATGGTCGTCATGGCCATCGCGCTCTACGCGGTGCTGGCCTACCTGGCATGGGGCGTTCCGGCCGAGATGCGCGCTGCATGGGATGCGCCTGCCCTCGATCCCGCGTTGATGAAGGCGATGCTGCTGATTTTCGCGGAGCTGATGCTCGTGATCGCGTTGGCGCTGTTCTTCTCGACGTTCTCGTCGCCGATGCTGTCGGCCGCGCTCACCTTCGGTCTGTACGTCGTCGGGCACTTCAGCGGCGACCTGCGGAATTTCCAGCAGGTCGTCGATTCGCCGGTGGCGGCCGGGTTCGCGCGAGGCCTGTACTGGGTGCTGCCCAACCTGGCGCAGTTCGACGTCAAGAGCGATGTCGTGCACGGCGTTCCGGTACCCGCCGGCTACATCGCCATGACGGGCGCCTACGCCGCGCTGTACATCGCCATGCTGCTGGCGATCGCGTCGCTGGTGTTCTCACGCCGGGACTTCAAGTAACCGTGACCAGCCGCTCTCCCGCCGCACTCGTGTCGACGGTGGTTCTGGCGCGGCGTTCTGCTCGCGGCCGCCGTCCAGGTGCAGGCCGCACGCGAGCGCGCCTATCCGGCCGGCGAGCCCACCGAAGAGACGCTGTACGTCCGTTCGGGCTCGGCGCTTCGCCGGTTGACCGGCGCGTACAACTCGCTGTTCGCCGACGTGTACTGGATCCGCGCGGTTCAATACTACGGCGGCACCAAGCTGCGGCTCGATGCGCAGGGCGCCGAGCAACAGGCCGGGTGGCTCGAACCGCCGCCCTCGCTCGCCGCCGACGACTTTCCATCGCTGTATCCGCTCCTGGACATCACCACGACTCTCGATCCGCGATTCAACATCGCGTACCGATTCGGATCGGTGTTTCTGGCCGAAGCGTATCCGCGCGGCGCGGACCGTCCCGATCTCGCCATCGCGCTGCTGGAGAAGGGGCTGCGAGAGCGGCCCGACAAGTGGCAGTACCTGCAGGATATCGGGTTCGTCCACTACTGGTTCCGCCACGACTTCCTCGAGGCCTCCCGGTGGTTCCAGAAAGCGGCAGATGTGCCGGGCGCGCCATGGTTTCTGCGCTCTCTGGCCGCCACGACGCTGGCGCAGGGCGGCGATCGACAGTCGTCGCGCGCGATGTGGACGGCGATTCTGCAGTCGGCGGAAGTGGACTGGGTGCGGAAAGACGCGCAGCGCCGGCTGCTGCAGCTGCAGGCGCTCGACGTGATCGATGCCTTGCAGCGCGCCGTTGACGACTTACGCGCGCCGGACCGGCACAAAACCGGAGCTGGCCGGCGCTGGTTGGCGCGCGTTACCTCCGCGGTGTTCCGCTCGATCCGACGGGCGTCCCCTTCGAGCTGACCGACGGCCGTGTCCGGCTGTCGAAGTCTTCGACGCTGTGGCCGCCGCCTGAAGAACCGTCTGCCGGAGGAGCGCCGACGCCATGATCGAGGACGCGCTCCCGCCACTGTTCGGGCTCGTGGCCGCCGGCGCGTTCGGTGCGATCGTCGGCAGCTTCCTGAACGTGGTCATCCATCGGGTTCCGCTTGGCGCGTCGATCGTCTGGCCCGCGTCGGCATGTCCGCACTGCAAGCGTGAGCTCTCGTGGTACGAGAACATTCCCGTCGTCAGCTTTCTGGTGCTGCGCGCGCGGTGCCGCACATGCAAGGCGCCGATCAGCATCCGCTATCCCTTCGTCGAAGCGCTGACGTCGCTGATGTTCGTGCTCGCGTGGTGGGCGTACGGCCCGGGTGTCCTGTTCGCGTCCCGGGTCGTCTTCGGCTGCGTGCTGATCGTGTTGTTCGCGATCGACTTCGAGCACCAGCTGCTGCCGCACGTGATCACGTTCGGCGGCATCGCGGTCGGATTCATCTTCAGCTTCTTCACGCAGCCAGGCTGGGTTGATTCGCTGCTGGGGATCGTGGCCGGCGCCGGAATCCTCTATGCCGTGGCGTTCGCGTGGGAACGATGGCGGCACCAGGAAGCGCTGGGCGGCGGAGATCCGCCGATGCTCGCGATGATCGGCGCCTTCCTCGGTTGGAAGATGGTCCTGGCCACCCTGATGATGGGGTCGCTGTTCGGAAGCGTGCTTGGCGTGGGCCTGATCGCCGCACGGCGCGCGAGCATGGCATCGAAGCTGCCGTTCGGCTGCTTCCTCGCGGTTGGCGCGGCGCTGTCGGCGACGGTCGGTCCGCAACTTCTTGGCTGGTACCTGGGCCTTTTCTAGTGCACCTGAACGCGTCGGCATACACGCTCCTCGGCCTGACCGCGCTCGTCGCGGCACTCGTCGCGGTCCTGGCGTTCGCGCTCCTCCGCTTTTCCGCCGCGGCCGCCGACGCCAAGCGCAACACGCGCGGAACCGGCGCGGAGACCGCATTGCTTTCCGCGGCGCTCCAGGAGGCCGTGACGAAGCTGAAGGCGCAGGAGCGAGCGACGGCCGCGCGCGCCGACGCCTCCGAGCGGATGAGCGGCGAAATCATCTCGAGCCTCACGGCTGGCCTGCTCGTGGTCGGGCTGCACGGCGAGGTGCGGATTCTGAACCCCGCCGGGCTGCGTGTGCTGGATCGGCCGGACTCCCTGCGTCCCGAAGCATTTCAACGCTCACCGCGCGAGCAGCCGTTGATGGACGTCATCGACGAATGCCTGCGGGACCGCACCTCGATCGTCAGACGGGAAGTGGTCCTGTCGTCCTCGGGGATGCGTCAGACCCATCTGGGCGTCAGCGTTTCGCCGATGGTCGATCTCGCACGGTGAGCCTCACGGCGCCATCTGCCTGTTCACCGATTTGACGGCGGTCAAGGATCTCGAGGAGCAGCTGCGCCTGAAGGAGAGCCTGGCGACGGTCGGCGAGCTGACCGCGGGGATCGCCCACGAGTTCCGGAACGGGCTCGCGACGATTCAGGGATACAGCAAGCTGTTGGACCTCAACTCGCTGCCCGCGCAGTATCGCCCGTACGTCGAAGGCATTCGCGCCGAGACCGAGTCGCTGTCGCGCGTCGTGACCAACTTCCTCAACTTCGCGCGGCCGGCGCAGCTGACGCTCACCGACGTCGACCTCGGCGCCATCTGCGAGCGGGCCGCAGCCGAGATTCGTCCCGACGTCCGAGCGCTCGGCGGCGACGTCGAAGTCGCCGGCGAATTCGGCGTCGTCGAGGGCGACGAGGTGCTGCTGCGTCAGGCCTTCAGCAATCTTCTGCGCAACGCGCTCGAGGCCTGCATCGATGCCAGGCCGCCCCGGATCGCGATCCGGTCGGAGCTCGATTTCAGCGCGAGAATGTCGCGAATCAGCGTGTCCGACAACGGCCCCGGCATTCCGCCGGCTCTTCGCGAGCGCGTGTTCCAGCCGTTCTTCACGACCAAGCGGGATGGCACCGGCCTGGGCCTCGCGCTCGTGCAGAAGATCATCGTTTTTCACAACGGCCGGATCACCGTCGCGGCTGCTCCCCTCGGTGGGGCCAGTTTTCAGCTGACATTGCCTCTTAACGGTTGAGCTGAATCCGATTACGGATTCGTCGCAATTATTGCGATTTTGAACTTGGCCCTCGCGGCGAAAGCGGCGCGTCTCATCTCGTTAAACATAACACTTGAAACAACTTAGTACGTGTTTTCGATCACGGCAGTAGTCTTGCTGCTCAGGTCGGGCATGAGCGGTTTTTTCAGGTTCCGACCCGGGCGACCAATTTCGGCTCAGGCCGGTTTCACTCTTGTCGAAACGATGGTGGTCACCGCCATCGCCGGCATCCTCACCGGCATCGCCGTCGTGCAGATCTCTTCGTCCCGGCAAGGGTTGATCGGCGACGGTGCGATGCGCGTCGTGCTTTCGCAGATGAACCAGGCGAAGGAGCTGGCGATCACCCAGCGCCGGAACATGCGCATGACGTTCAGCGGAACCAACACGATTCAGGTCTGCCGCGAGGAAGTGCCATCGGGAACCTGCACCACGATTTCCTCCGTGCCCTTCGAGGGCGGTCTGACATTCCAGAGACCAGCCAGTGTGCCGGATCTCTCGCCATCGACCACCGAACTGGCTGCGGTGGCCAGTCCGAGTTTATCGGCCAGTCCGCGCTATCGCGTTCGGCGGAGCGACGACCCAGTTGAGGTTCGCGCCCGATGGCACCCTGATCGATCAGGACGGCGTGACCGCCAACGGCACGGTCTTCGTGGCGCTCTCGAACCAGACTGCTCTCCGCGCGTGCGGTCGCCATCTTCGGCTCGACCGGCCGCATCCGCGCGTACCGGTGGGACGGCAGAAGCTGGAAGGTGGTCTAGCGTGCGACTCACATCATCGAAAGGCTTCTCGCTGCGTCGAAACGATCGTCGCGCTCGGCGTGCTGACCGTCGGCGTGCTCGGCGCCGCCGCGGTGCTCGGCGTCGGGCATGCAGAACCTGAGCAGCTCGCCGGCCGACGTCGTCACGACGCAGAAGGCGGCCGAAGCGATGGAGGCGGTCTTCAGCGCGCGCCAGTCGGGCAAGCTGACGTGGGCGCAGCTCAAGAACGTCAACGGCGCATCGGGGAGCGACAACGGCATCTTTCTCGACGGCCCGCAGCCGCTGAATCTGCCCGGGGCCGACGGTCTCGTGAATACCGCCGACGATACGGTGGCGGTGAGTACGTCAATCTGCGCCGCGAAATGCTGGGGCGTGGAGACGGTGCAGCTTCCCGGCAAGGATCAGGGGCTCAACACGGCGGACGATCAGTTCATCCCGCTGACCACGTTCACGCGCGAGATCATGATTCGCGACGTCACCGCCGAGAACGGCCAGCTCCGCTCGATCGTCGTCACGATCAAGTACAAGAACGGCCCGACGACGCGCACCTATACGCTCACGACGTATATGTCCTCGTACTCATAAGAAGGACGCCATGCGCAACCTTTCACGCGAACAGGGCTTCACGATCACCGAAATGATGGTGGCGACCGCCGTCGTGCTGGTGGTCTTGAGCGGGGCGCTGACCACGTTCAAGAACGCGCTGGCGATCAACGACTCGGCGTCGCAGCTCGCGGACGCCAACCAGAACCTGCGCGCCGGCACCAACCAGCTGATCCGCGACCTCCTGATGGCCGGCCGCATCATCGGCACCGAGGGCATCGCGATGCCGACCGGCCCCGGCATCACGTACGCCCGTCCAGGGCCGGCGGGCGTCGGCAACTTCGACATGATCGCCGATACCGACGCGACGCTGCAGATGCCGAGCGATTTCGACCGGCTACCAGCTCGGGCCGAAGATCCCGAGCAACTGCACCGCGTGTTTCACGACCGACATGATCACCATCATGACGGTCGACGAGTTCATGCCCGTGGTGTCCACGCCGCCGGTCGCGCCGGCAACGCCCACCGGCAGCGAAGCGACGCTCTCGCCCGACGGCACCTACGTCACGTTCGCCGCCGACGTCGCAGTGGATCGACGGCGACACCGTCGCCGACACGCCGAAGCATCAAAGTGGGCGATCTGGTGCTGTACGTCGGCACCAACGGCAACGCGATCCAGACCGTGACCTCGATCGACAAGACGCTGCACCGGATCTAACTTCGCGACGGGCGACGCGACGTACGACTTCTTCCATTTCAACCAGCCGAACGCGACCACGCCGCCGTGCGCGACGCCGCCCGTGCGGCTCGGGCCGTCCGCTCGGCGCGCTGAAGGGCCTGGCCGGCGGCCAGCGCGTGGCCGTACCGCTCGCCAACGTCCGGTGACGCTGTTCAAGGCGCTGATGATCACCTACTACGTGGACAACACGACCACGCCGGCACGCCGCGGCTCACGCGGAAGATCAACAATTTCCCGCCGCAGGCGCTGGCCGGCGTCGTCGAGGATCTCGACCTGACCTACGACCTCTACGACGGTGTCGTACAACCCGACGACTGTCACCGGGTTTCCGTATACGCGCCAACGGCGATCACCTACACCGAGAACCAGATTCGGAAAGTCAATATTCACGTCGGCGTCCGCTCCGAGCAGATCTCCAAGCCGACCCAGGACTACGTGCGCAACCACATCACGACGTCGGTGAACGTCCGGAGCCTCGCCGCCGTCGACAAGTATCCGAGCTAACACGCCATGCCATCAAGACACCTTATGCCTCATACCGGACGAGCGCGGGATCGCGATGATCACGACGCTGCTCGTCCTCATGCTGATGTCGGCGCTGCTCGTCGGCTTCACGACGGTGGTGATGAGCGATCAGCGTTACCGCTTCATCGACCGCGACCGCGGCCAGGCGTTCTATGCCGCCAGCGCGGGCGTCGAGAAGCTGACCGCCGACATCGGCAACCTGTTCCTCGAGTACGTCGCGCCGACGGCGGCGCAGGTGCAGAACGCTGACCGCGAGCGCCCAGCCGGTCGATCAGCGGCGATCACGTTTACCGCGCCGCAGGCGGCGGCGGCGCTGCCGGCCAGCCAGTTGACGACGTATCACTGCAATGGCCGGGATCCCGTGACCAATGCCCTCCTCAGCCCGGCAACGAAGGCGCCGGTTACCGTCGGCAGGCAACGGCTACACGATCACGTTCTGCAAGTTGATCTCGACCGGCAATCCGACTGTCTCCGACGACAACCTGGTGATCAGCGGCACCGGCGCCTACGCCGGGATGACCGCCTTGCAGTCGCCGTATCAGCTCGACGTGACGGCCAAGACGGCGGCCGGCGGCGAAGTGCACCTCGTCCGCACGATGCAGGCGGTCGCGATCCCGGTGTTTCAGTTCGGGATCTTCTCGGAATCGGACTTGAGCTTCTTCGCCGGGCAGAACTTCGGCTTCGGCGGCCGCATTCATACCAACGGCAATCTGTGGCTGGGCCAGTCTCCGGCGTCGACGCTGACGACCACCGGCAAGATCACCGCGGTGGGGGATGTCGTGCGTCAGTACATGTCCAATGGCGCTGTCGTCAACCACGATGGGTTTGACGGGGACGGTCAGCCTGGCGACGTCGTTGCTCGCGCCGACCGGCAACCGGATCGATGGCGCTCACCGAGGGCAGCGTGGTCGGGCTTCCTGGCAGCGCGGCGACCACGAGTCCTGTCAACTGGCAGTCGCTTGTCGACCGGCACCGCCTATTACAACGGCTTCATCAAGACCACCGCGACCGGCGCGAAGAAACTGAGCCTGCCGCTTACCGCCACCGGCGTCGGCGGCACGAACGTCGATCTCATCCGTCGTCCGTGCATCACCGGGGCGCCCCTGCCGTGCACGGGCGTCGCCGACGACGTCACCTCGATCCTGTACAACGAGCGGCTCTACACGAAGGCGAGCCTCAGGATTCTGTTGTCCGACACCGCGGCTGACATCACCAGCCTGCCGGGCATCAGCGCCGGCGCGCCGGTCAGCCTCGAAACGAACTGGAACACGACACCGCCGGCCGGCTACGGCGCGGTGGGGGCGGCGCACCCGCCGGCCGCGCTCTCGGCGGGCGCGTTCTCGACCAATATCACAGGCCAGTCGGGATCGGCCGGCAACTACACCATCACGGTCGGCAGCACGGCGGCGTTCCGTCCGCCGTTGGTCATGAGTTCCCTCGGGATTCAGACCGCGATCACCTGCACATCGAAGGATGCGACGCACTTCCTGACGTGCTCGGCGGGCGTCCCTGCGACTGTCACCGGTCTCACGACCTTCGTGATGGGCGCCCCCGGTGTGACTACGCTGACCACGGCGATTACCGCTCTAAATGCGGCGCTCGATCACCGTCGCCAGCACTGCGGCCTTCAACCCGGCGCCCTTCTGGGCTTCAGTGCGGCGGCGTCCAGACGCTCGTCAGCTGCACGGGTTACGACGCGACGCACTTCACGGGTTGCAGCTCCAATCCCTCGTCGGGCAACGCCGTCAGCGGGTACATGACGAATGCGGGCATCGGCACGATCGGCGGCTTCATCAAGATCGACCGCCAGAACGCCGACAGCACGTGGACCGACGTCACGATGGAGATCCTGAACCTCGGAATCGGCGCAAACAATCTCGGCGGCGCCTTCTGCGGCGGCGCTGCGACCTGGGATCCCACGCCGAACGCCATCGTCAGGCTTGAGCGGCTCCGGGACAACGGCGGTGTGTGCAATTACCAGACGGATACGACCGGCGCAAAGGATCCGACCAACTGGTGGCCCAACGTGCTGTTCGACACGCGCGAGTCCGCGCTCCGCGACGATCCGGCGCTGACAACCATGACGCTCGGCGGCGTGATGTACTACGTCAGCCTCGACATAGCCAACCTCGTGAAGTATTTCCAGGGCACGACGGCGCCGTTCAATGCCGCCTGGCGGCTCCGGCACCAAGAAGGACAACGGCGGGTTCACCGTGTACTTCTCGGATCGGCGCAACAACCGGAACGGGTCCGACAAGGAGACGGGTGAGTACGGCTGGGAAGACTTCGTCAATCCCGGCGTGGCCAACGGTGTCCCGAACGGCACGCTTCAGACCGGCGAGGACGTCAACGAGCCGCCTACCCCTCACCCAACGTACGTTCCCGTGCTCGATACCTACGGCGGCGTCCCCAATTTCAACGGCGTGCATTCCACCGTGTCCGCGTGCGCTACCTGCTCGGCGGCGTACGGAGGAACGACTGCGCCGAACGGTTACGTTCTGACTACGTTGCCCATGGCCACCCCCACGACGCTGGTGCTCCAGAGAACGGTTCAGATGAACCGGCCGATTCTGTTCCGCCGCGCGCTGAAACTGGTCAGAGGCAGCGCGATTGCCCCGACTATCACAGGCCTGACCATCGTCTCTGAGAATCCCGTGTACATCCACGGCGACTGGAACTACGCCACTCCAGCCGACCTGACGTTCCCGACTACGGCGACCCACGCGGCTACGGCGATCATCGCCGACGCCGTGACCCTGCTGTCCAACCAGTGGAACGACAACTTCTCGTTCGCCCGCCCGTTCGCGTACGCGTGCAGGAGGCCGGGACCGTTCGCCGTACAGCTTCTATCGGGTCGCGATCCTCGGCGGCAAGGGCATCAACTTCCCGTCCCCGTCGGACATTGCCGCTGGATCTGTGTTCGGCACGGACGGCGGCCCGCATAATTTCCTGCGGATGCTCGAGCAGGATGGCGCCGGCGTCGGCGATACGGTGAACTATCGAGGTTCGATGGCGTCGCTGTACTACAATCGCCAGGGCGTGGGGACGTTCAAGTGCTGCAGCGGAACGGCGCAGGACGGCATCGTCTACAGCGTCCCGATCCGCAATTTCCAATTCGACACAGACTTCCTGCAGCCGGCGCTCTTGCCGCCGAACACGCCGATGTTCCGCGACCTGAACGTCATCGGCTTCTCGCAGGAACTGCGGCCGGGCAAGTAACCGCTGCGTCGCAGTTTCTGCGCGTGTCGTCGAGCGCGAGTCTTGTGGTTTCTGCCACGATGCCTCGCGCTCTTTTTTACGATCCCGCAAATTCATTCGAGAAATGGCGACTCGACTCGCGCGATGCACCGTGGATCAGCGGTTGCTACAGCCAGGGCATGCGAGGTTTCTCATTGCTCGAAGTGCTGGTGGCCACCACCATCGTTGCCGTTGGCGTGAGCGCGCTCGCGCAGCTGGCCGGGATCGCGACTCACGCGAATCGCTACGCCAGGCAGTCCACGATGGCCGCCGTGCTGGCGCAGAAGAAAATGGAGGAGTTGCTGTCCGAAGACGGCGGCACGTTGACGCCGTCGCCAGCCGACGCACTGGGGCACAACGTCGACGGCTTCGCCGATTTCATCGATGCCGCCGGACACACGATCGGCGCTGGCCCGGTCACGCCGCCAGGCAGCGCCTATCTTCGCCGCTGGTCGATCGATCCGCTGCCCGACAGCCGGAGCGGCGCCTGGATTCTGCAGGTGCTCGTCACCGACCTGCACAGCCGATCGATCGCGCGCTTCACAGCCGCGAAAATGGCGAAGGCGTCCTGACATGCCCCGCCAGAGCGGTTTCTCGTTCATCGAACTGGTCATCGCGACGGCAATCACGCTGTCCGTGGTCGCCGCCGTGTTCGCCATGGCGCGCTCGTCGAATCGCGAGTTCGATACAGGGCTCGAGTTGGCCGACCAGCAACAGCGCGTGCGAGTCGCGGTGGACACCCTCACGCGGGATCTGACGATGGCCGGAGCAGGCGCGTATATCGGCGGACAGGTGGGACCGCTGATTCATTACTTCGCGCCCGTGATGCCCTTTCGCTGGAGTCAGTCTGGCGGCGATCCGCCGGGCACATTCAGGACCGACGCCATCACCATCGTTTCGGTCGGGTCAACGGCGGCGCAGACGACGCTCTCCGCCGATTTCACCGCGTCGGACCTCACGCTCCAGACCACGGCGGCGTCGAGCTGTCCTGTCGGGACCAGCCTGTGCGGCTTCACCCCGGGCACGACGGTGCTCGTGTTCGACGATACGGGTAACGTCGGCGCGTTCACCATCGCGGCGGTCGACGAGCCGGCGGCGCAACTGACGGTCACGGCGTGGCCCGCGGACTCGGAGAGCACGATCTACAAGCGCGGAGCCAGCGTGGTCGAGGCGAGAGTCCACACGTACTACCTGAAGGCCGACGCCGCGTCGCAGACATTTCAGTTGATGCACGCGGATGGTTCGGCGTCCCCGGATGTTCCTGTCGTCGACCACGTCGTGAGCCTGGCATTCCAATACGACGGTGAGCCCCGGCCCCCGATCGTCACCGCGACCGGCGGCACGACGTACGGCCCGGCGCCACCGGAGTCGACCGTGCGACCCACGTCGTATCCATCAGGGGAGAACTGCGCGTTCCGGATCGACGAGGCGAGCGGCCTGCCGGTGGCGCGCCTCCCGGCATTGGCGGACGGAGCGGCGCTCACGCCGTTGACGGCCGCGATGCTGAGCGACGGTCCCTGGTGTCCAGACGAGGCAAACGCGAAGCGCTGGGATGCCGACCTCCTGCGAATTCGCAAAGTAGGTATCACCATTCGCGTCGAGGCGGCAGCGTCCGCTCTGCGCGGTCCGGCCAGCGCGCTGTTTGCCAATGGCGGGACTTCTCGCGACGTCAATCGATGGGTGCCGGATCAGGAGATCCGGTTTCAGGTGTCGCCGCGAAACATGAACCTGGAGCGGGAATGAACGGCCTCGCACGCGAAGAGGGACTTGCGATGCTGGTTGCGATGATGGCGATTCTGATCATGACCGCGTTCGGGACCGCGCTCATCCTCTCGTCGTCTTCGGACACGATCATTGCCGGGCACTTCACGGATGCCCTCGAGGGCGCGCTATGCCGCTGACGCGATGCTGGCACGCGGACTGGACGATCTCCTGGGAATGGACGACTGGAATCCGGTCGTCGCGGGCCTGCTTCAGTCCCATTGGGTCGACGGTCCACCGACAGGCGCTCGAACGCTTGCCGACGGATCGAGCATCGACCTGTCGCAGGTCGTCAACATGGCGAATTGTCAGAAGGCCTTCGGCATGCTCGCCGGCGGATATCGTCGAGGCAACGTCCGACCGGCCCTGGGGCGCGAATAACCCGGAGTGGAAGTTGTACGCGTACGGACCCTTGCCCGCGGTGCTGGCAGGCGCGGCGGTCGACTCGCGGTTTTACGTGCTGCTGTTGGTCGGCCAGGGTCCGGCCCCGAACCTTCTCGCCGTGCGCGCGGAGGCGTTCGGACCGCGCGGAGCGCACGCGATCGTTGAAGCGACGGCTGGCAGAACGACCAATGCTGACGGGAAGGATTACAATGGCCCCCCAGTGGACGCCGTGAAACTCCTGTCTTGGCGAGAGGTGCGGTAGGTGTCAGGATTCGTTGTCTGCCGATCGTGCGGGACGCGGATTAAAGCGGGACGCGGACACTGTCTGAAGTGCTTCGCGCCGCTGCCCGATCCGGAGGAGTTCGTTCCGCTTCCGCTTTCAGAGTCGCTCGGACTCTCGCGCAACGTTCAGATGGGAATCTGGGCGGGTGCCACGTTCGCGGCGACCTTGCTGGCCTTCACGATTTGGCAAACCTGGCCATCCCGCGGAGACGACGTCGCACAACCTGCGGACCCCGCGTCGGTGCCGGCCGCGCCGCGCGCTCCGGCGCCAACTCCAGCCTCGCCCGACACCGCTGATGCGGCGAGCCGGCCGGCCGCCGAGTCCTCCTCTGCCGACGCCGCCGGCGGCGCACGACACCGGCGCCCGCGGATCCCAATCTGGAAGCGACCCGAGCGGACTACGAGCAGAAGCTCAGCGCGCAGCCGAAAGATCCGGTGCTGTTGAACAAGCTGGGTGACGTCCTCGAGCGCATGGGCCAGGTCGACGAAGCGGCCGCGCGTTTCGCGCGAGCGGTGGCGCTCCAGCCATTGGAAGCCACGTATCGGATCAACCTGGCGCGGACGGCGGGGAAGCTTGGGCAGATGGACCGCTCGATCGACCAGTACCGCGAGGCCGCTCGTCTTCGTCCCAAGGACTACGAGGTCTTGAACGCGCTCGGGCTCGCGCTTCAGAAGAAGGGCGACGACGAGGCCGCGGTTGCGGAATTCACGAAGGCGAGGCGAGCGAATCCGGCAGCCCCCGGAGCGGTCCTGGGACTGGCCACCAGCCTCGAAAAAGTTGGCCGCGTGGACGAGGCGATCGATGTCTTTCATCAATACCTCGACATGCCGACGAATCCCGCTGAGATTGCCAGGATCAAGGCGCACCTCGCCCTGCTTTCGCGGGGCCGCTCTCAGGTAAAATAGGGTTCGAGCCGATAACGATTCAGAGTGATGCCGGTCATGTGTGCCAGAGCACGATCTCGTGCGCATTTCGTGACGGCGGCCGGGTTGTTCCTGGTGGCCGTTGGTCTCGTTGCGCCGCCGGCTCGGGCGCAGTCGCTTGCCGACGTGGCGAAGAAGGAGGCCGACCGCCGCAAGAGCGTCTCCGAGCCGGCAAAGGTCTACACGAACAAGGACCTGAGCCCGGTGCCGCCTGGATCGCCACCGCCCCCGCCGCCGGCCGCCGCCGCCGAACGACACGGCAAAGGCCGCCGACGGCGACAAGAAGGCCGACGACAAGGCCGAGAAGACCGAGAAGGGACCGGTCAAGGATCAGGCCTACTGGTCGGGCAGGCTCAAGGGACTGCAGGACAAGCTCGCGCGCGATAAGGACTACGCCGACGCGATGCAGACGCGCATCAACTCGCTCACGACCGACTTCGTGAACCGGGACGATCCGGCCCAGCGCGCCGTGATCGAGCAGAACCGCAACAAGTCGATCGCCGAGCTCGCGCAGACTGAACACGAGCGTGAAGGACACGCAAGAAGGCCATCGCCGACCTGCTCGAAGAAGCGCGCCGCGCGGGCGTTCCGCCCGGCTGGCTGCGGTGAGCACCCGAACCCGCCAGCTCGCCGATCCCCCGATCCTGCTCGTCGAGGACAAGGATTCGCTGCGCACGATGCTGCGCCACGCGCTCGAAGCGCAGGGGCACACCGTCGTCGAAGCGCGCGATCAGCCCGAAGCCGAAGCCGCGCTCATCGCCAGCAATCCGGCCGTCGTGCTGTCCGATCTCCGGCTGACCGAAGGCGACGGCTTCGGCGTGCTGCGCGCGTCGAAGGAGCACGATCCCCAGCTGCCGGTCATCGTCATGACGGCGTTCGGCAGCATCCAGGACGCCGTGGCCGCGATGAAGGAAGGCGCGCTCGACTTTCTCGCCAAGCCGGTCGATCCCGATCATCTCCTGCTGATGGTCGAGCGCGCGCTGGCGCAGCGGCGGCTGGCGACCGAGAACATGATCCTGAAGGACGAGCTCGCGCAGCGGCGCGGCGCGCCGCTGATCGTCGGCGACGACCCCAAGCTGAAGCAGGTGTCGCTGGCGCTGCACCGCGCGGCGGCCACCGACACGACCGTGCTGCTCGAAGGGGAGAGCGGCACCGGCAAGGAGCTGTTCGCGCGGGCGCTGCACGCGCTCAGCCCGCGCAACGACGGTCCGTTCGTCGCCATCAACTGCGCGGCGATTCCCGAGACGCTGCTCGAGACCGAGCTGTTCGGCCACGAGAAGGGCGCGTTCACCGGCGCGTCGCAGCGAAAGCCCGGCAAGTTCGAGCTCGCGCATCGCGGCACGCTGTTCCTCGACGAGATCGGCGATCTGCCGCTGCCGCTGCAGGCGAAGATCCTGCGCGCGCTCGAGGAGAAACGCTTCGAGCGCGTCGGCGGCACCGCGCCGCTGCAGGTCGACGTTCGCGTGGTCGCGGCGACGAACCGCAACCTGAAGGCGGCGGTGGCGGCGCGTCAGTACCGCGAGGATCTGTACTTCCGCCTGTCGGTCTTTCCGATCCTGATTCCGCCGCTGCGCGATCGTCCGCGCGACATCCCGACGCTGGCGCGCTACTTCATCGACAAGTTCTGCCGCGATCTGAACAAGAAGCCGCTGATGCTTGTCGCCGGCGGCCGAAGAGGAGCTCTGCGCCTACCCCTGGCCGGGCAACGTGCGCGAGCTGCAGAACTGCATCGAGCGCGCGGCGATTCTCACCGAAGGCGACACGATTCACCCGCGCCACCTGAACCTGTCGTTTCGCGGGCCGACGGCGCGTCGTGCCCGTCGACGACGACGGCGGACCGTGGGCGAAGATCGATCTGTCGGGCACGCTCGCCGAGGCGTCGAAGCGGACGTTGCTGGAGGTCGAGCGGCGGAAGATTCAGCAGGCGCTGAAGGAGGCCGGCGGCAGCCCCGGGCGGCGCGGCGGAGATTCTGCAGGTGAGCTACAAGGCGTTCCTGGCCAAGCTCAAAGAGCACGGCCTCGAGTAGCCGTTACTTTCCGAACCCCACTTTTTTCAACGCGGCTCGAAGCTCGCTCTCCTTCACATCGTCGACGATCGCGGTCGCGCCGATCGCGGTCGGCAGCACGAAGTGCAGCGTGCCGGCGACGATCTTCTTGTCGTGCTGCATCGCCTCGAGAATCGCGGACGCCGACAGGTCGGCGATCGGCGGCAGCGGTCCGAGGCTGGCGATCACGTCGGCCAGCGCCTGGCGATCGCGGTCGCGCCAGCGCGCCGCGCGCCGCGCGCCAGTTCGGCCGCCACCAGCATGCCGTAGCCGACCGCCTCGCCGTGGCGGAAGCGGCGGAACTTGGTGACCGCTTCGAGCGCGTGGCCGGCGGTGTGGCCGAAGTTCAGGATGCGCCGCGGTCCGGCTTCGCGCTCGTCGGCCGTCACGACCTCGCCCTTGATTCGGCACGACTCGGCGATGATCGGCATCAGCGCTTCGGTCGACCGCGCGAAAATCGCCTTGCGCTCGCGCGCGACGCGATCGAACAGCGACGGCGCTCGACGTCATGCCGTACTTGATCACCTCGTAGAGGCCGGCGCGGAACTCGCGCCGCGGCAGCGTGCCGAGCACCAGCGGATCGATGACGACGGCGTGCGGCTGATAGAAGGCGCCGATCAGGTTCTTGCCGAGCGGATGGTTGACGCCGACCTTGCCGCCGATCGCGCTGTCGACCTGCGCCAGCAGCGTCGTCGGCACGTGGACGAGCGCGATGCCGCGCAGGTAGGTGGCGGCCGCGAAGCCGGCCATGTCGCCGATCACGCCGCCGCCGAAGGTGATGAGCGTCGACGCGCGGTCGGCGTTGGCGCGGACGAGCGCGTCGTAGACGCGCGACACGGTCGACAGCTGCTTGAAGCGCTCGCCGTCGGGCACGAGGATCGGATCTCCGACCGCGGCCGCGCGCGCCAGCTGCGGGCCGTGGAGGCGCCAGACCAGCGGGCTCGACACGACGAACCGTCGCGCCGGCGCGCCGATCGCATCGAGCGTGGCGCCGAGGCGGTCGAGCACGCCGTCGCCGATCGTCACGGTGTACGGGCGTGAAGGCGTGGAGACGTCGATGCGGACGGGGTCCATCAGATGCGGATGGTAGGATAACATCCGCGTGCATTCCGGTAGATTTTCTCATCGTCGGCGGCGGCGTCGCCGGCCTGCGCGCGGCGATCGGTCTGGCGGCCGCGGGCCGCGTGCTCGTGCTCACCAAGGCGGAACCGGCCGAGAGCAACACCGGCTACGCGCAGGGCGGCATCGCGGCGGCGGTGGGCGACGACGACACGCCGTCGTTGCATGCGGCCGACACGCTCCGCGCCGGCGACGGACTGTGCGACGAGGCGGCGGTCGATGTCGCTGGTCGAGGACGGCCCGCGCTACGTGCGCGAGCTGCTGGAGTGGGGCGCGCGATTCGACCGCGGCGCCGACGGCCGTCCGGCGCTCGGCCGCGAGGCGGCGCACAGCGTTCGCCGCGTGCTCCACGCCGGCGACGCCACCGGCCGCGAGATCGGCCGCGTGCTGTGGGAGCGCGTGCGCGCGCTGCCGTCGGTCGAGACCATCGATCACGCGCTCGTCACCGACCTGATCGTCGACGGCGGGCACGCGCGCGGCCTTCGCTACTTCGACGCGGACGGCGCGAGCCGCGAGGTGCGCGCGGGCGCCACGCTGCTGGCGACCGGCGGCGCCGGCCAGGTGTTTCGCGAGACGACGAACCCCGCGGTCGCGACCGGCGACGGCATCGCGCTCGCGTTCCACGCCGGCGCGCGCGTCGCGGATCTCGAGTTCGTCCAGTTCCATCCGACGGCGCTCAACCTCGCCGGCGCGCCGCGGTTCCTGATCTCCGAGGCGCTGCGCGGCGAAGGCGCGCGCCTGGTGAACGAAAGCGGCGAGGCGTTCATGACGCGCTATCACCCCGACGGCGATCTCGCGCCGCGCGACGTCGTCGCGCGCGGCATCGCGCGAGAGTCGGAGCAGACCGGCGGTCCGGTGTTCCTCACGCTGGCGCATCTCGATCCGCACTACGTGCGCGAACGGTTTCCGACGATTGCCGCGATGTGCGCGCAGGTCGGCCTCGACCTGGCGCGCGATCGGATTCCGGTCGGTCCGGCCGCGCACTACATCATGGGCGGCGTCGACACCGACGAGTGGGCGCGCACGTCGGTGCCGGGGCTGTTTGCGGCCGGCGAGGTCGCCTGCACCGGCGTCCACGGCGCCAACCGACTGGCGAGCAACTCGCTGCTGGAAGGGCT
Source organism: uncultured Acidobacteriota bacterium (assembly GCA_963794305.1). Classification (GTDB taxonomy): domain Bacteria; phylum Acidobacteriota; class Vicinamibacteria; order Vicinamibacterales; family CAVVIG01; genus CAVQFC01. The sequence continues at coordinate 19,540 of CAWCDQ010000046.1, forward strand.
CGTCTTCGGCGCTCGCGCCGCGCACGCGATGCAGGAACCGCCTCGCGGGCCGCGCTCAAAAGCGATCGGATCATGGCTGATGGCTCAGGGCTGATGGCTCATGGACGGATGGCCGCGCTCCATCGACCATAGCCATCAGCCATCAGCCATTAGCCATGGACCGCGATGCTGTCCGCGACCTGATGTGGCGCAACGCCGGGTTGTTCCGCACACGGGAGAAGCTCGCTCGAGGCCGTCGAGACCCTCGAGCGGGCCAGCGCTTCGTCCTCGTCTCGAACGGCGGAGGAATGGCCGGCACCGCAATCTGCTGACCGTCGCGCGCCTGATCGCGCGCGCGGCGCTGCGCCGCGAAGAGAGCCGCGGCGGCCACTTCCGCGCGGACTTTCCCGAGCGCGACGATCGCCGCTGGCAAATCCATGTCGTGGACCGAGCTGGCAGCGTAAACACGAAGGACACGAAGGTACACACGAGGAAGACCCGATAGAATAAACTCTTACCTTTGTGTCCTTGGTGTCCTCTGTGTCCGATCAGCGCTGGAAGCAACCTGATGTCGAAGAAACCCGAGAAAGAATCGTTCGTCACCGAAATCACGCCGCGCTCGCAGGACTTTTCGAAGTGGTACCTCGACGTCGTGCGCCGCGCGGAGCTCGCCGACTACTCGCCGGTGAAGGGCTTCATGGTGATCCGGCCGTACGGCTACGCGATCTGGGAGCTGATCCAGCAGGCGCTGGATCGCCGGATCAAAGCATCCGGCCACGTCAACGCGTACTTTCCGCTGCTCATCCCCGAGAGCCTGCTGAACAAGGAGGCCGAGCACGTCGAGGGCTTTGCGCCGCAGGTCGCCTACGTGACGCACGGCGGCGGCGAGGAGCTCGAGGAGAAGCTCGTCGTCCGGCCGACGTCGGAAGCGATCATCGGAACCATGTACGCGAAGTGGGTGCAGTCGTGGCGCGATCTGCCGATCCTGATCAACCAGTGGGCGAACGTCGTGCGCTGGGAGAAGGTGACGCGGCCGTTCCTGCGCACGACCGAGTTCCTCTGGCAGGAAGGGCACACCGCCCACGAAACCGACGTCGAGGCCGAGGATGAGACGCTGGCCATCCTCCACATGTACAAGGAAACCGTCGAAACCGAGATGGCGGTGCCGGTCGTCGAGGGGTTGAAAAGCGAGAGCGAGAAGTTTGCGGGCGCGCTCCGTACCTACTCGATCGAGGCGCTGATGGGCGACGGACGCGCGCTGCAGGCCGGCACGTCGCACAACCTCGGACAGAACTTCGCGAAGGCGTTCGACATCACGTTTCAGGCCCGCGACAAGTCGGTCCAGCACGTGTGGGGCACCTCCTGGGGCATGACCACGCGCCTGATCGGCGCAGCGATCATGGTGCACGGCGACGACAGCGGGCTCGTGCTGCCGCCGCGGATCGCGCCGTATCAGGTCGTCATCGTCCCGATCGGCCGCGACAACTGGCGCGAGACGGTGCTGCCCAAGGCGCAGGAGATCCAGCAGGAGCTGGTGGAGGCCGGCATCCGCGTCACGCTCGACGAGCGCGAGGAGCGCCCGGGTTGGAAGTTTGCCGAGTGGGAGCTGCGCGGCGTGCCGCTTCGCCTGGAGATCGGGCCGAAGGACATCGAGAAATCGGCGGTGCTGGTCGCGCGCAGGGATACGCGGGAAAAGCAGAGCCTCTCGATGGAGAACCTGCCGGCGCAGCTGCACGCTGCTGCTCGACGCGATTCAGCAGAACCTGTTCGATCGCGCCGTGGCGTTCCGCGCCGATCACACGCAGCGCGTGGCGACCTACGACGAGTTCAAGCAGGTGATGGAAGGACGGCCGGGGTTCGTCATCGCGCCCTGGTGCGGGGCGGCCGACTGCGAGGCGCAGATCAAGACCGACACGCAGGCGACGATCCGCAACATGCCGTTGAATGCGCCGCCAGCCTCGGGACGCTGCATCCGCTGCGACAAGGACGCGCAGCACGCGGAGGCGTGGTTCGCGAAGAGCTACTAGTCATGGCTGATGGCTCATGGCTGATGGCTATGGCAAATGGCATCGCCATCGACCATAGCCCTTAGCCATCAGCCCTTAGCCATCTCGTCGAGCACCCCCGGCCACCGCTTCTCGATTCTCTTCAAGACCGCGTGGCGACGCGTCAGTCTTTCGCGCTTGACGATGGCGGTGAATGCCTCGGCCAGATGCTGCCGCCACCAGGAATCCTTCGACTTCGCGTGGGCGCCGGCAATGGCCTCGAGGCAGGTCGCATCGCCAATCAGGGTCATGGCCGCGAGGAATTCCACCGGCAAGGCGCCCTTCGCCGTTTCGAGCGATTCGCGTAGATCGTAGACAGCCAGCCGGCTGCCTCGATGCGCGAGCGCGACGTGGGCGGCCGCCCTCGCCATCCGCCACTGTTCCCTGACCCTGGCCGGCTCGGACCCTTCGCGCTCTCGAACCCGTTCGACGATCTTGAGCATCAGCGGCAGCGATAACGACTCGGCTGAATGGGCGAGCGCGTGACGAAGAGCCGCGGGATCGTCCGGCAATTTCCCGTCAGCGGCGAGCGCGAGCACGGCACCGGGATCGTCGGCTATGCCTGGTGCGCTGGCCCTGCAGGCCGGCCTCCAGACGAATCATCCCGTTCGGGTCGTTCGCCAGCGAGGCGAGAATCGGTGCGATGGTGGCCGGTTCGAGGTCCCGCAGCGCGCGAAGCGCCGCCAGGCGGACGGTCTCGTGGCGGGTCCGATCGAGCAGCGCGGCCGCGAGGCGATCGAGCGCGGCGGCGCCGTGCGATCCGCGCAGGTGCACGCGCGCGACGCCGGCAGCCCCGGCCCCAATCTCCGGCTCGAGATCACGCGATGCCAGCGCCGTGAGCGCGGGTTCGAGCGCGCGCGAATCGCCGATGCCTTCGAGCGCGCGCCACGCGGCCGCCCGCGCGCTCGACGGCGCCGCGGATCCTGCGGCCGCGATCAAACGCTCGACCGCGCGCGCGCCGAGCAGAGTCAGCCGTGCGATCGCGGTCTCTCGAGTGACGACGTTTTCCGCGCTCAGGTTCGCAATCAGCGCGTCGATCTGTTTGGAGGAAGAGGCCTTGATGGTCACCGAGGCCTGATCGTAAACGAAATGGCTGATGGCTGATGGCTAATGGCTATGGAAAATGGATCGCACCATCGACCATAGCCGTCAGCCCTTAGCCATCAGCCATGTCTACTGCACCTTGACCACCAACGCGGCGCGCCTGTTCAGGCGACGCGTTTCTTCGCGCGCGTTGTCGAACTTCGGCGCTTCTTCACCGTAGCTGCGTGTTTCCAGGCGAGCCGTTGGCACACCCCGCGACAGCAAGTATTGCTTCACGCTGTTGGCCCGGCGATCGCCAAGCGCCAGGTTGTATTCGGCCGTCCCGATGTTGCACGTGTGGCCTTCGATGATGATGTTCTTGTCGGGGTTTGCCTGCAGGCGCGCCACCGCATCGTCGAGCAGGCGGAGCGCCTCGGGACGGAGCGTCGAACGGTCGAAGTCGAAGTACACGTCCTCGAAATTCAGCTCGACGATCGCCGTCGTCCGGATCACCTGAATCGTCACGGAGTCCGACGCCGTGCCCCCCTTGCCATCGTCCACGAGGATGGTCGCGGGAACGGGACCCTCCTGCATCGGCGCCGTCCAGATGGTTTGCCGATCGCCTGCATTGGCGAATCGCCCGGCGGGCGCCGACCATCGATAGGTCAGCGTGTCGCCGTCAGGATCCTGCGCGTCGCCGGTCACCGTGGACGTCTTGCCGACCTCGACCGTGCACGGTTCGCAGCGCGCCCGGACCGTCGGTGGACGGTTTTGCAGCGGCGGAAGGGTTCCCTCGGGCGCTTGCCGCGCCGCGGCCGGCGGCGCGTACACGCGCACGCCCGGGTGGTACCCAATCCGGACCTGCAGGTCGTAGTAGTCGCCGATGACGTCCGGTTCGTCGGTGAAAGCGCCCGACCGCGCCGCGCGTCGGGACACTCCAGCTCACGCCGCCGCCGGCAAAGAATCCGTTCTTCGCCTGAAACGTGAGGCCGAGCGTCGCGCGCGTCATGTTCTCCGTCGCCGACGTGAGCGGCGCGCGGGTCAGATCGTCGCCGACGATGGAGGTTCCCGTGATCGTGGCGACGTCCTTGGACGGAATCTGACCGTTCAACTCGCCCGAGATGCGCAGCATGTTCCGCGACGGAAACGCGACGCCAGTGCCCCAGCGAAAGGCGCCGGTTGGCGCGTCGATGCCGTCGGGGCTGCCACGAAACTCGTAGCCGCCGAATCCAGAGATCTCGACGAGCTTCGACGCTTCCTTGCTGACGATGAGATCGAAGGCCACATCCGGCTTGCCGGTGCTGACTCCCGCGTCCTTGTTGCCCGTCGGCAGCTTCACGATCGCGCGCGCGGCGATGGCCGCCGGGTTCTGCCGGTACTCGGACCACAGGTTGAACTTCGCGCCCAGGTAGAAATCACCGATGTTGTCGCCCGTCCAGTATTTGCTGACGCGAGGATAGCGATCGATGATGCCGCCGAAGGCCGGGTCGTTGACGAAGATCGGACGGATGTCGCGATCGATGCGCGTGTCGACGAGAAACGATCCGAAAATCTCGGCGCGATCCTTCAATCCGTACGCGAACGTGCCTGCGAAGTCGGCGACGTTGGTGTAGCCCTGGATCCAGTTCGTTCCACGGCGATAGACGCTCGCGGACCACTTGCCGTCGCCCAGCACCTCGCCGGTCGGGACGTACCAGATTCCCGTATCGCCAAAGAACGTCGTGGTTGCCGGCCGGGTTGCCGTGTCGGACGGTGACGGTGACGGAGACGCTGGAGCCGGGTTGGGGGTCGCCGGAGCCTGGGCGAAAGCGATGGGTGAAACGAAGAGGAAAGCGGCAGTCAGAAGCGAAAGTCGCCGGGTGGTCGTCATCAGCTGTACCCTCCGGGGTACCCCAAGCAGCAGCTCAGCCATGATAGTACGGCTGGGCTGTACTCGAGTCAATCAGGCAAAATACTGACGAGATCAGCTAACGGCGTCTTTCGGTGCCTTCAGGCGTTTGGGGCCAACGACCCAGGCGATGAGGATGCTCAAGATGTAGAGCGCCACCATCGGCGCGGCGAAGATGGTCTGCGTCATCATGTCGCCCGTCGGCGTGATCACCGCCGCGACGACGAAGATGATGAGGAAGGCGTACTTGAAGTTGCTGAGCAGGAACCACGCCGTGATCATCCGCATCTTGGCGAGGAAGAACACGACCGTCGGCATCTGGAAGACGATGCCCATGCCGAGCAGCATTTTCGTATAGAGCCCGAACACGTCGTCGAGCCTCGGCATGAATGCCAGGTCGGGCGTATTGAAGCTGGCGAAAAACGCCATCATGAACGGAAACGCGATGTAGTGGTTGAAGGCGGCGCCGAGCATGAAGCCGACGGTCGTGAAGAAGACGAACGGAATCGCCAGCCGTTTCTCGTTCGAGTACAGACCCGGCGCGATGAACATCCAGACCTGATACATGATGAACGGCGCGGCCAGGACGACGCCCATGATGAGGGCGATCTGCACGTACAGCGAGAACGCCTCGCCGGGCTCCGTGTAGATCATCTTCACGCCCGCCGGCAGCGCGCCGCGGGTCGGGGCCAGGATGAAGTCGACGATGCGGTTGATGAACGCGAACCCGAGGACCACGCACACGGCGATGGCAATGGCCGAATTGACGATGCGCTTCCGGAGCTCGTCGAGATGCTCCAGAAACGACATCTTTCCCGCGGCCGAATTGTCGTCGTCTTCGTCGGGAGGAATCTGCAGGGCCCCCGACTGGGGGCCCGGGAACGGCACGAGGGCCATGGCGCGCGCTTACGCGCTCTGGTCGACCTTGTGGACCGACGCGTGCTCGTCGACGAGCGGCGTGGGATTCGCGGGAGGCGCGGTCACCGACTGGGTCTTCTTCTCCTCGATGGAGGAACGCTGCTCCTCGAGACGGATTTCCTCTTCGAGAGTGCTCTTCAGCTCGTTGGACGCTTTCTTGAACTCGGCGATGCTTTTTCCGAGGGATCGGCCCAGTTCAGGCAGCTTGCGGGGTCCGAAGATGATCAGAGCGATCACGAAAATAATGATCAGCTCGGGCATTCCGATGGAACCAAACATGAGACTCCTACTTTCCAAAAACCGGGGCGGGACCGCTGTAGACATTATAGGAACGGCCTTGTGATGTGGTCAAGAAGTTCCGGGTACGAAAGATGCCCAGAAGTCGTTGCTTGTAAGGAAGTTATCTGCTAGGGTAACGTCATGCGACGCTACCGTCCCCTGCCCGCCGTTCTCTTCGCGATCCTCGTCTCCGCCCTCGTCGGCGGTTTCTTCGGACGCAGCGCGCTCGCGACCGACGACAACAAGGTTACCGAGCACTATCGCGCATTCAGCGCCGCGCTCAGCGCGATCGAAACGAACTACATCGACAAGGTCGATTCCGACAACGTCGTGTACGGCGCCGTGCGCGGCATGCTCGGCACGCTCGATCCGCATTCGAGTTTCTTCAGCCCGAAGGAATACGCGCAGATGCGCGAGCGGCAGGAAGGCCGCTACTACGGCATCGGCGTGTCGATTCAGGCGATCGACGGCGACATCACGGCGATGCAGGTGTTCGAGCAATCGCCCGCGTACAAGAAGGGCGTGCGGCGCGGCGACGTGCTCGCCAATGTCGCGGGTGAAGACACCAAGGGCTGGACGGTCGACCAGGCGATGCACAAGCTTCGCGGCGCGAAGGGGACGACGGTCTACGTCGGCGTGAAGCGGCGCGGCTATTCGGAAATGATCAAGTTCGAGCTGGTGCGCGACGAGGTCTACATTCCGACCGTGCCCGCGTACTTCATGATCGACGACACGACCGGCTATATCCGCATGCAGGACTTCGGCGAGAACACCGATCGCGACGTGAAGCACGCGCTCCGCGATCTCTCGTCGAAGGGCATGAAGCGCCTGCTGTTCGACATCCGCGGGAATCCGGGCGGCCCGCTCGACCAGGCGATCAAGGTGTCGAACGAATTCCTGCCCAAGGGCAAGATGATCGTCTATACGCGCGGCCGCGTACCCAACTCGGACCAGGACTATCGCGCGACTGAAGAAAGCGAGTTCACCGAGATGCCGATCGTGGCGCTGGTGAACCGCAACAGCGCGAGCGCCGCGGAAATCGTGTCGGGCGCGCTGCAGGATCACGATCGCGCCTATCTGGTCGGCGAGACGACATTCGGCAAGGCGCTGGTGCAGTCGGTGTATCGCATCAGCGGCGGCGCAGGGCTCGCCCTCACGACGGCGCACTACTACACGCCGTCTGGACGCATCATCCAGCGGCCGTGGGACGCGAGCTTCGACGAGTATCTGAGCTACACGCTCCGCGATCAGGACGCGAACAAGCCGCACAACGCGAGCGATCTGAAGCACACCGACTCGGGCCGTCCCGTGTATGCCGGCGGCGGCATCGAGCCCGACAAGCGCGTCGCCGGACCGCTCGAAGGCTTCAACCCGGGCCGGTTCGGGCGCATGCTCGTCGCGCGCGGCGAGTTTGCCAACTACGCGCAGAAGTACGCCGCCGAAGGCGACACGCGCGTGACGCAGGCCTCCACCAATCGAAAGCTGGTGAAGCGCAACTTCGTCGTCGACGAAGCGATGGTGACGGACTTCCGCGAACAGATGAAGTCCGACAAGCTGAAGATCGACGACGACGCGTTTGCCAAGGACAGCGAGTTCATCAAGGCGATGATCCGTTTCGAAATCGACAACGCGGTGTTCGGTATTGCCGACGCGCGGCGTCACCTCATCTCGGTCGATCCGCAGGCGCAGACGGCGTTGACGATGTTCGGCGAGGCGCAGAAGCTGACCGAACTCAGCAAGGGCAACAAGATCAAGGCGAACCACTGAGGTTCGTCCGCCGCTTCGGAACGTCGGCCAGGCTTGGGGCAAGCGACCACAACTCGTTGGGGTGGCAGTTTGCTCTTGCCCCTATAGCTAGGCCTTGTTAGACTGACGACCGTTTGGCCCCGGGGCCGCTTTCCTTCGTTCAGGAAGGCGAGAGTGGGCCTAAAAGTCGGTCGTTTGCCAGGTCGCATCCCAGCCAACCATCACCGTTCACGGCATTGCCAATTGCTGAATGCAGATTGCAAATCTCATTTTGCAATTTGAACTTTGCAATCAGCGATGTGCGGGTGTTTCCCATGCGTCTTGAACGTCTCGAGATCAACGGTTTCAAATCGTTTTCCGACCGGTCGGAGCTGGCCTTCGACAAGGGGGTCACGGCGATTGTCGGCCCCAACGGCTGCGGCAAGAGCAACGTGGCCGACGCCATCACCTGGGTGATGGGCGAGCAGAGCGCGAAGAGCCTGCGCGGCGACAAGATGGAAGACGTCATCTTCAACGGCAGCGATGCGCGCAAGCCCACCGCGACGGCTGAAGTGCGCCTGCGGTTCAGCGGCTTCCTGAAGACCGTCAGCGGTCCCGCGTTTCCTGCCGGGGCCCCGGTCGAGGGCCACGCGAACGGCAACGGCCATGCGAACGGCAACGGCCACGTCAGCGGGAACGGCAACGGCAATGGCAACGGTCACCATGCCGCTGAAGGGGCCAACGGCCACGAACCGACGATCGCCGACGTGGTTGGCATCAACGAGATCATCCAGTCGGTCGCGCGCGAGGTCGAGGTCACGCGGCGGCTGTACCGCTCGGGCGAGAGCGAATACCTCATCGACGGCGCCATCTGCCGCCTGCGCGACGTCCACGATCTGCTGATGGACACGGGGCTCGGCGCGAAGAACTACGCGATCATCGAGCAGGGCAAGATCGGGATGATCCTCAGCACGCGCCCCACCGATCGGCGTCAGCTGATCGAAGAGGCGGCCGGCGTGACGAAGTACAAGGCGCGCCGCCGCGCGGCCGAACTCAAGCTGGAAGCGGCGCAGCAGAACCTCACGCGCATCGACGACATCGTGTTCGAGGTGGAGAAGCAGCGCGGCACGCTGAAGCGCCAGGCAGGCAAAGCGAAACGATACCAGCGGCTGCGCGACGAACTGCGCCGCTGGGAGAAGGTGCTCTTCGCCCGGAAGTATCGCCAGCTGGCCGAGACCATCGAGTCGGCGCGCGCGCGCCTTGCCGACGCCCGCGAACGCGAGGGCGTGGCGGCGGCCCGCGTCAGCGAAGTCGAATCGGATCTCGGCCGGCTGCGTATCGAGCTGGTCGAAGCCGAGTCCCGGTCGACGCAGTCGCGGGAGGCCGCCCACACCTGCGAGCTGTCGATCACGCGCCGCGAGCAGCAGATGGCCTTCGATCGCGAGCAGGTGCGGACGCTCGAGGCGCGCGCGGCGAACGTCGCGGCCGAACTCGAGGGCCTCGAAGCCCGGCGCGAGCCCGCGCGCCTGGCGCTCGCGGGACGCCGCGCCGCCGCCGCGGAAGCCAACGTGGATCGCGACCGCGCCGCGACGACGCTGACGTCCGAATCGGACGCCTACGAGAACGCGCATCGCGAGCTCGAAGGGCTGGAAGCCGATGTCGAAGCGGCCCGCGGAGAGGTGTTCTCGGCGCTGAACTCGGCGACGGCGCTGCGGCACGCGCTCGAGCACGCGGCGGCCGCGCGCGATCGCGTCGGCGAATCGCTGTCGAAGCTCGATATCGAAGCGAGCGACGTCAGGATCGAGTGCGAACGGGTCGGCGCGGAACGCGCCGCCGCCGGCGACGGCCTTCGACGGGCCCACGACGCGATCGAAGCGACGCGGATCGCGCGTGCGGCGCGCGAGTCCGAGCTGGCGAGCGCGAGCATCGAGCACGAATGGCGATCGCGATCGGTCCGCTCCCGCGAGCAGGAGCTCGCCGGTCTCGAGGCCCGCCTCCGATCGCTCGAGGAGCTCGACGCCTCGCGCGCGGGCTACGGCGACGCCGCACGGACCGTGCTCGTCCAGGCCAACGGCAAGGTCAATCAGCAGGGTGCGATCGCCGACTACCTCGAGGTTCAGGAAGGGTACGAGCGCGCGGTAGAAGCCTGCCTCGGAGAGCTGCTCCAGCATGTGGTCGTCGAAAGGGCGGAGCATGCGTCCGCCGGCTTCCAGCTGGTGAGGGAAGCCGGTGCCGGCCGCTGCGGCTTTCTCGTGACCGAAGCGGCGGCGCCCGCCTTCGCCGCGCGATCGTTCCACGCGTCGATGAGCGTGACCGGCGATGTCTCGTACGTCCCGCCGCCCGATGTACCCAGCCGATCCCTCCCGCAGAGCGTCGTGGCGCTGTCCTCGGTTGTTCGCGTCAACGGGCCGTTTGCGGCGGCGATCCGGCAGGCTGTCGGAGAAGCGGGCGTCGCCACGACGTACGACGAAGCCGCATCGGCCAGCCGGCTCACGCCGCTGCCGATTGCGACGCTGGAAGGAGACGTGTTCCGCGGCCCGCACATCGTGTCGGGCGGCGGGCGCGCCGAATCCCGCGGCATCCTCGAGACCAAGCGCGAAATCAAGGAGCTGCGCGAACGCATCGCCGCCGATCGCCAGGCGCTGATGCGGCTCGCGCAGGAGACGGCGGAGCTCGAGGCGACCATCGCTCATGCCACCAACGCGATCGCCGCATTGAACGCCGAGCACCACAAGCAGGACAAGGCCGTTGTCGGATTCGATGCGCAGCTCCAGCATGCCACCGATGAGGAGACGCGCCTCGCGCAGAAGGCCGAGCAGCTGACGCGCGAGAAGCACCAGGCGGAAGAGGAGCGAGACACGCTCGATCGCCGGCAGGCCGAGGCGCGCGCGTCGATTGGACGGCTGGAGGACGCGCAGCGGGAGGCCGACGAGCGGCTGACCGTGGCGCAGCGCCGGCTGTTCGAAGCACGCGAGGCCGCCGAGGACCTGAGCAAGCGCGCGGCCGAAGCCGGCGCGGCGCACGCCGCGCTCGTGGAGCGAGCCGGTGCCCTGGCCATCGAAGTGACGCGCCTGGAAGAGGCCGGCGCCGAGCTCGAAGAGCGCGCAGCCGCGCTCGTCGACGAGCTCGGGGAGGCCAGGCGGCGGGTCGAAGAGCTGGGCGCCGCCATCGCGGCGGGCGCCGTGCAACTGGACGCCGACGTGCGCGAACTGGATGCGCTCCGCGCGGCGGTCATGACCACCGGCGAGGCGGTCACGGCCCTGCGTTCGCGTGCCGACGAGCTCGAATCGACGATCAAGGACGCGCGCGGCGTCCTCGACGCGATCCGCGCGGTGGTGTCCGAGCTCGACGTCGCCCGGGCGACCGCCCAGGCCGACCTCTCGCATCTGGCGCATACGTGCGAGGATGCCGTGAACGCCACGCTCGACGAGGTCGTCGTCGAAGTCGATCAGCTCGAGCGAGACGGGCAGACGACGCCCGATGCGGCGGTCGTGCTCGCCGACGAACCGGACGAGGACATGACCGATGCGAACGGTGATTCCGGTAGTGTCCGCCTTCAGGCGGACCCTGGGGTGGCGGCGGCCACTCAACGTGCGCTGAGCGCCGAGGAGGCGATCGCCGCCCTTCGCGGCAAGATCGAACGGCTCGGGCCGGTCAACATGATGGCGATCGAGCAGTTCGACGAGCTCGAGAGCCGTCACGGATTCCTGACGACACAGCGCAAGGACCTCACGGAGTCGATCGCGCAGACCAGCGAGGCCATCAAGCGCATCGACGAGACGACGCGCACGCGTTTTGTCGAGGCCTTCGCGGCCATCAACACCAACTTCCAGCACACCTTCAGCACGCTGTTCGGCGGCGGCCGCGCGGGCCTCACGCTGCTCGACGAGCACGATCCCCTCGAAAGCGGCATCGAGATCATCGCGCAGCCCCCCGGCAAGCGCCTCCAGAGCGTCCAGCTGCTCTCGGGCGGCGAGAAGGCGCTGACGGCAATCGCGCTGATGTTCGGCATGTTCAAGTTCAAGCCGAGCCCGTTCTGCGTGCTCGACGAGATTGACGCGCCGCTCGACGACGCCAACATCGGCCGGTTCGTCGAAATGCTCCGCGGCATGCAGCAGCACACCCAGTTCATCATCATCACCCACAGCCGGAAGACCATGGAGATTGCCGATCGCCTCTATGGCGTGACGATGGAGGAGCCGGGCGTCTCCAAGCTGATTTCCGTCCAGTTGAACTGACAGTGCCTGGTCGGCGTATGTTAGGGAGGAGGTCCCCAATGGGTGTTGCTGTGTGTCAAGAAGGGGCCGTTCGCCCTTTACGCTTCCTCCTGCTCCTGCCGCTGGTCGGGGCGCTGGCCGCCTGCGATCTGTCGCTGGGCAACCTGTCGGCGCGCGCCACTGACGAGTGGACGCATACCTATCCGCTGAGCCCCGGCGGAGAGATTCGCATCGTCAACACCAACGGCCGGATTGACGTCGAAGGCGTGGACGTCGGCGACCGTCGAGGTCCGGGCCGAGCGGATTGCCCGCGGCGCGACCGATGCGGCGGCGCGCGAGCTTCTCCCGCGAATCGTGATCAAGGAGGACGTCAAGCCGGATCGGATCACCCTCGAGACGGAGCGCATGAGCGGCATCATGATCGGCGCCGGCTTCGAGGTCCGCTATCACGTGCGCGCGCCGAAGGGCGCCCTGGTCAACGTCACGAATACCAACGGTCAGGTGGCGCTCAACGCGCTGACCGGGAAGGTCGTCGCGCACACCACGAACGGCGCGGTGAAAGGGACGAACCTGGCAGGCGGCGTCGACGGAGCATCGACCAACGGCAGCGTGTCGATCGACATGGCGTCGGTTGGCTCCGAGCGGATCTCCCTGGAAACGACCAACGGCAGCGTCACGCTCATGCTGCCGGAGAAAGCGAAGGCGACCGTCACGGCGTCGGTCACCAACGGCGGCATCAATGTCGGATCGCTCGACAACTTCGACGTCACCGACAAAGCGCGCCGGCACCTCGAGGGGAAACTGAACGGCGGCGGCACCGAGGTTGAGCTCCGCACGACCAACGGCAGCATCCGGTTGCGTTCCAGGGACACCATCAACACCCGCACCGATTCGGACGCGGCCGACAAGACCGAGAAAGACCTCAAGGAACTCAAGGACGCAAGGACGGCAAGGACAAGAACGACCGGAATCGCTGAGAGCCCAGAGGTGCGGTGAACGAGGACAAGGCGAGCCGATATCATCGCCTGAAGCGACAGGCGAGCGTCGTATCGCTGCTCTGGAGCGTGCTGCTCCTGGGCGGCCTCGCCGCGACCGGTTGGAGCACCGCGCTGAGGGACTCGGCTGAAGCGCTCGCCGGCCGCGTTGCCCCCGCTTCGTGGAGCGCCGCAGCGAGCGTGCTGATCTTCGTCGCGCTGTTGTCCTGCCTCAACGAAATCGTCGGGCTGCCGCTGGGTTTCTACAGCGGTCTGTATCTCGAGCGCCAGTACGAACTGTCGAAGGAAACCTTCAGCGGCTGGCTGGCCGACCAGGCGAAGTCGTTCGCGATCGGCGTGACACTGGCGATCGTCGCCGCGGAACTGCTGTACGGCTTCATTCGCTGGTCACCCGATCGCTGGTGGCTGTCGGCAGGATTGACCTTTACCTTGCTGATCGTCGGCCTCACCAATCTGGCGCCGGTCCTCTTTCTTCCGATCTTCTACTCCGTGAAGCCGCTCGACCGCGAGGCGCTGCGGGCGCGCCTCCTCGCGCTGGCCGACCGCGCGGGCGCGCGCGTGCTCGGCGCCTACGAGTGGGGGCTCGGCGAAAAAACCAGGAAGGCCAACGCGGCGCTCGCCGGCCTCGGCGGCACTCGGCGGATCCTCGTCTCCGACACGATGCTGGCCGATTTTTCGGACGACGAGATCGAAGTCGTGCTGGCGCACGAGATCGCGCATCACGTGCACGGCGACATCTGGAAGGGCATCGCGTTCGAGAGCGTGATGATTGTCGCGGGGTTCTACCTGGCGTCGCTGGTGTTGAGGACGATGACGGCTCCGGCAGGGCTGCGCGGCGTCGACGACATCGCTGGATTGCCGCTGTTGCTGCTGGCCGCCGGCGCCGTCTCACTCGTGATGGTGCCGGCGGCGCACGCGATGTCGCGTGCCTTCGAGCGCAAGGCCGATCGCTTCGCGCTGCGGCTGACGCAGAATCCGGGCGCCTTCATCTCGGCCATGCGGCGCCTCGGCGCGCAGAACCTCGCCGAAGACAATCCGTCGAAGCTCGCGCAGTGGCTGTTCTACAGCCATCCTCCCGTCCGCGACCGCATCGCGGACGCTCGATCCTTCATCGTCGACTGAGCCTGTCGGCCACAGCTTCTCGCATTTCCGCCCAGAGCGTTTCGACGCCGATGTAGTGCAGGCCTTCAGGCCTGCCGTATACGACACGGCCGGACCTGAAGGTCCGCAGGCTACGTCCAGCGAAAAAGCAGCTTCAGGAGGTGTGAGATGACACGATTCTGCACGATCGCACTGAGCCTGCTCCTGTTCTGCCAGGCTGTTCATGGCGAGGGCGCCCCCGATTCGGCGCCGGGCGCTCCCTTCGCGCGTTTCGGTTGCCCGCGAGGCGTCGAGGCTGGCGCTCGAGGCAGGCGCGAACACTGTGCCGCCAGACTGGGAGACGCTGCGGGAACTTGCTCCGGGCAAGCGGATCATCGTGACCACACTCACCACGACTCTCGCCGGTGAATTCATCTCCGCCGAATCGGCGACGCTCGTCCTCCAGCGCGGCGATGCCGTCGAGCACGTGAATGCCGACGATGTGCTGTTCGTTTCCGCGAGGGTGCGGCGCGGGTCGGCTCCCGCCGCGGTGTTCGGAACACTGGGTGGTATCTGGCTGGGATCCGCATTGGCCTACGGCCTGGCCGAGACCACGCAATGCTATTCGGGCTGCGCCGGGGTGAAGTTGGGAATGTGGGGCGCGATTGTCGGTGTTCCGATTGCCGGCGGGTATGGCGCCTGGCGGCTGAGCAGCCATCCGATCGAAGAGGTCGTCTACCGCCGTCGCTGATCGTCGCGCCGGACCAACGGCGATCCGGCGCGCCGCTGAGACGTAGCGCGGAGCGCGGCAGGCCTGCCCGACCTATGCGGCGATATCGGTCGCCGCAGTGTCTGGTCGCGCAGCCCAGGACGTCAGTTCGCTCGCAGGATCGTGCGCCAGCGCGCCGGGCTCGGTGGGCGGCCGTCGAAGTTCCGCGATGTGATGCGAGACGTGCTGGCGCTCGAACGCGATCAGCGCTGCGTACATGATCGTGTTCACCGCCAGATGCCGTTCGCGCCGGCTCAGCCAGGCGGCGGCGTTGTAGGCACCGCACAGCGCTGCGACCCCAAGCGCCAGCGCGTGAACGCCGAGCTTCAACTCCTCGCAGTTTCCGCACTTGAGGACTTTCAGGTCCATCGTCATACGGTCGAGTGCTGCAACAGGTGTACCGTGACGCAACCGCCTCAGCGTTTCGTCTGGGGGTTCAAGCGATACAAGTCGCGCTGATGATCGCTGGCGATGCGATCCAGCGGCAGCTTCTGAACGTAGTCGCGCAGCGCTTGCGATGCCGTTTCGCGATTCACGACCAGGTACTGACAGGGACCGTCGAGGCCGGAAGGAGAGCCGGTGTCGGGACGCCCGTCCGAGAGCCGAAGCAGGGTTCCAACAATCGGCATCTGCTCGTACCGACGCTCCGCATCCGCCGGAATGCGCCCGATGTACCCGCCGACGAGCGGGTGGGCGTGCACGGTCGCGTAGTAGAGCGAACGACGGTCCTGCGATCCGGCGCCCACGCTCAATCCATCGCCGATGCCGAACGGCACCTCGCAGAGCGCGCCTGGCGCGGCGGCGCCGAGCGCCTGGTACACCTCGGGTTGATCCAGCCGTGGTGAGCGGGATCGGCGAGTCCCAGTACTCGAAGGCGACCACCGCAATCAGCAGCCATTGCAGCGCGGCTCGACGACGCAAGCGTGGAGCCGTCACGAGCTCGGCGCTCGCCAGCACGGCGAGCGCCATGAAGACGACGACGATGGCCCGGCCCGGTATTCGTGCGTTGGCGACAAAGGGCACGTATCGGAGAAGGATCGCCGGCAGTTTCAGCCCGGTATCGAATCCGCCGATCGTCAGAATCGGTCCAAGAGCCCAGAGTCCGAAGATCAGCGCGACGATGCGCCACACGCGAAGC
This sequence comes from uncultured Acidobacteriota bacterium, assembly GCA_963794305.1. Taxonomy (GTDB): domain Bacteria; phylum Acidobacteriota; class Vicinamibacteria; order Vicinamibacterales; family CAVVIG01; genus CAVQFC01. The sequence goes on from CAWCDQ010000046.1 coordinate 35,596, forward strand.
TCCCCGGTTGCCGTCTTGCCTCTCACGATGCACGCGCAGGCCAGCAGCACGGGGACAATTCCCAGCCAGCCGACCGCCTCAATTCGATCGAGGCCCGCCGACGCGTACGCTCGCCCCGCGAGCGGCAGCCATGGATGAAGTGGCGGACCCAGCAGTGGCGCGAGAAGGTCCACACCGCGCGGAGCGCTGCGCCACTGGTACGCCGGCGTCACGTATTCGCCGCGCGCGATCAGCTGTGCCGCCTGCCAGAGAAGCGGCGCCGCACCGACGACGAAGGTCCCACCGATCGCCAGGGCAGTCGCAGCCGCATGGCGCACTCGCGCCGACGGTATCGGCGTACGCGTCAACGCGGGCCTCCACACGCACAGCGCATACAACGCCGCGCAGATCCAGATCCCGGTCAGCGTGTTCTGCGGCCGGTGCGCCGAGACCGCGACGCTGCCCAGCGTCAGGTCCCGCCCGCCGGTCACGGCGATCCAGACGGCGACGGCGCCGAGCAGAAACACGATCGCCGCCAGTCCGCGCCGGGTCCACCGCACCGTCGTTGTCTGCGCTCTCCACGACCAGCGCATCTCCGGCCATTCAAGCCACACGATCAGGTAACACGCCAGGAAGAACAGCAGATAGACGACGTAGTAGTAGGCGATGTACGCGGTGGCCGTGAGCACGAGTCCCGCGGCGACGGCCCAGGAGCGGGCTCCAGGTTGCGCGGCCCTCCGCAGCGTGAGGGCGAAGAGCGGCAGCACCCACGCCGCGACCAGATCGAAGTGTCCAAGGAGGTGCGACGCCAGATACGGCGACAGGCCGAAGATCAACGCGCCAAGCACCGCGCCGCGCCGATGTCGCGTGATGTCCCAGCACAGCGCATATGCGCTGAGCATGTTCGCAAAGACATACGCGAGCAGCAGCAGGTCTTGCGCGGCGGCCGGCGACTCCGCCTTCAGCAGCGTCGCGGCGACCATCGCGGGAAGGGCCGTGTGCGGATGGTCGGCGATCGGCGTCCCGAACGGATAGAACAGATATGTGGTGTGGAAGTACGCGAGCCCCGGGGTCGCGAGCACATGGCGCATCCACCACAGGTTCCAGACGAAGCTGAAATTGTCGCCCGGGGTCTCCGGGAATCGCGTCGTGCAGGTGGATCGCGAGCGGCCACGTCCAGGCCACCGCGAGCGCGGCAAAGAGCGCTATCGGACCGAGATGCTTCTTCAGCGAACGTCCATTATTTCCGCGGCTTGACGACGAGCACGCCGCGCATCTGACGGCAGCCTTCCTCGCCTTGCAGGTTGCAGTAGTACGGGAAGGTGCCCGCGCGATCGGCCCGGAACTCGAACGTCACCGGCTGACCGGGGCCGACCCGCTTGGCGATCCGGTAATCGTCGATCGTCAGGCTGTGCGCGATGTCGGCCGTTCGCAGTTCGATCTTCACGAGATCGTCCTGGTTGACCTCTATGCGCGCCGGTTCGAACGCGTAGCGATGCGCGCTCACACTGAACAGTTTGGACGTGGGACCCTGATCTTGCGCGGTGAGGACGGCCGTTCCGGCGGCCAGGGCGAGCAGGAGGTGCGGGATGCGGAACCTCACGGCGGGCTGATTGTACGACGAACCAGCCTGCCGTTCGGTCTGCCGCCTCGTTCTTACGACTTGTTGGCCGCCTCTTCCTGAAGCAGCACTTTCCGGCTCAGGCGAATCTTGCCCGTCGGGTCGATATTGATGACCTTTACGAGCAGCTGTTCGCCTTCCTTCAGCTCGTCGCGCACGTCCTTCACGCGATGGTTCGCGATCTCGGACACGTGCAGGAGGCCGTCGGTGCCGGGCATGATCTCGACGAACGCACCGAAATCGGTGATCCGCTGAACCTTACCCATGTAGGTTTTGTTGAGCTCGGGTGTCGCGGTGAGCTCCTGGATGATCGAGATCGCTTTCTGCGCGGACGCGCCGTCCGCCGACGCGACATTCACGCGCCCGTCGTCCTCCACATCGATCTTCACGCCCGTGCGCTCGATGATGCTGCGGATCATCTTGCCGCCCGGTCCGATGACGTCGCGAATCTTGTCCACCGGGATCCGGATGGTGACGATGCGGGGAGCGAAGAGCGAGATGTTCTGACGCGAGGCGGCGAGCGCTTCCTTCATCTTGCCGAGGATGTGCAGCCTGCCGTTGCGCGCCTGATCCAGCGCCTTGCGCATCACCTCGGTCGTGATGCCGCCGACCTTGATGTCCATCTGGAGCGCGGTGATGCCGTCGGCCGTGCCGGCGACCTTGAAGTCCATGTCGCCGTAGTGATCCTCGGCGCCGGCGATGTCCGAGAGCACCGCGTACTTTCCGGTCTTCTCGTCGATCACGAGCCCCATCGCGATTCCGGCGACCGCCTTGCTGAGCGGGACGCCGGCGTCCATCATCGCCAGCGATCCGCCGCAGACCGACGCCATCGACGAGGAGCCGTTCGATTCGAGGATGTCCGAGACGATGCGGACGGTGTAGGGGAAGTCGGCCTCCGCCGGCATCAGCGAGGCGAGCGAGCGCTCCGCCAGCGCGCCGTGGCCAATCTCGCGGCGGCCCGGGCCGGTCATGCGTCCGGTCTCACCCACCGAGAAGGGCGGGAAGTTGTAGTGGAGCATGAAGTTCTTCCACGTCTCTCCCTCGAAGCTCTCGATCTTCTGCGCATCGTCGGCGGTGCCGAGCGTGCAGGTGACCAGCGCCTGGGTTTCACCGCGCGTGAAGACGGCCGAGCCGTGCGTGCGCGGCAGCACGCTGGTCTCGATCCAGATCGGACGGATCTCATCGAACTTACGGCCATCGAGCCGGACGCCGTTGGTCAGGACCTCCGCGCGGAGGACCTTCTCTTTCAGCTCCTTGAAGATGGCCTTCGCGTCGGCCTTCTGCTCGGCTTCCCCTTCGGGCAGTTCCGCCACGAGATTCTTCAGCGTGAGGTCGACGGTCTCGTAGTTCTCGAGCTTCTCGCGGATGCGCATCGCCTTCGCGAGCGGTTCGAAGACCTTGCCTTCGATCGTCTTGTAGAAGTCGGCGGCGATTTCCTTCTTCGCGACCGTGAGCTTCTTCTTGCCGGCTTCCTTCGCGAGGTCGTCGATGACCGCGACGATCTGCTTGATGGCGGCGTGCGCCGTATCGAGCGCCGTGACGACCTGCTCCTCGGTCACTTCCTTCGCGCCCGCCTCGACCATCACGAGGCCGTCCTTGCTGCCGACCACGATGAGGTCCAGCTTGCTTTCCTTGCGCTGCAGGAACGTGGGGTTGACGATGTACTGGCCGTCGACGAAGCCCATGCGAACGGCGGCGACTGTTTTCTGGAAGGGGATGTCGGAGAGGGCCAGCGCGACCGACGCGCCGGTAATCGCCATCACGTCGGTGTCGTTCTCCTGATCCGCGGAGAGCACGAGGGCGATGATTTGCGTTTCGAAGCGCCAGCCCTCGGGAAAGAGCGGACGCGTCGGACGGTCGATCATCCGGCTCGTCAGGACTTCCTTCTCGGCGGGCTTTCCTTCACGCTTGAAGAAGCCGCCGGGGATGCGTCCCGAAGCGTAGGTGTATTCGCGATAGTCGACGGTCAGCGGCAGGAAATCGATTCCTTCACGCGGGCTCGCCGAATGGCAGGCGGTGACCAGGACGACCGAGTCGCCGAGGCGAACGATGACCGATCCGTGCGCCTGCTTGGCGAGCTTGCCGGTCTCTAAACGGAGAGTGTTCTGTCCAACGGAGAGTTCACGCGTATGCATATTTGAAAAACTTAGAAATAGAAACGGAGAACCGAGAACTCGATACCGAGCCCTCCGTTCTGCGTTCTGGGTTCCCGAAGACTCACTTGCGGATGTTCAAGCGCTTGATCAGGTCGGAATAGCGGTGGGCGTCCTTGCCCTTGAGGTAATCGAGCAGGCGACGGCGCTTGCCGACCAGCATCAGCAGGCCACGGCGAGAGTGGTGGTCCTTCGCGTGGGTCTTGAAATGTTCGGTGAGGTAGTTGATGCGTTCGCTGAGAATGGCGACCTGGACTTCGGGAGATCCGGTGTCGGCCTCGTGCGTTTTGTAGCTGCCGATGAGTTCTGTTTTGCGGTCTTTGCTGAGCACCTGGGCTGTCCTCCACGAACGCCCCAGACGACAAGCCCATCAGGGCCGTGATCCAGGTGCGCCGTATAAGCCGAGAATTTCGTTAGTCGAGCAAGATCAACATGTTACACCAGAACAATAGAGGGATGCAAAAGGCCGGCAGCCTTGGGCTCGGCGATCGCCAGCAGATCGCCTCGCTCGTTCACGAGCCTCACAAACGGCTGATTGCTGAGGGCCAATGGCTCATGGTCGATCGGCCTGACGTCCTGGCCGCGACCGACCCTGGCGGCGCCGTCGGCGGTCAGGACCACGGACGGCCACGAGCGGAGCACGCCGCTCAGCGGCACGAGCGCCGATTCGGCGGCCGCCGGATCCCGTTCCGCCGCGTCGAGCGCGCAGCGCCCGATCGAGCCCGAAGCCGCCAGCTCCTGGTCCGGCGAAGCGCCGCGAGATGCGCGCCGACGCCCAGCCGTTCGCCCAGGTCGTGCGCGAGCGAGCGGACGTAGAAGCCGGCGGAGCAGTCCACGCGCAGCGCGACGGTGTCCGCGTCCACGCTCAGAATCTCGATGCGATGCGTCGTGACGCTGGTGGGGGCGGGAAGAGCGCCGGCCGGAGTCTCGGCGTTTCCCAGGCTGGCACGCGCTCGCGCCGCCTTGTAGCTGCGCTGGCCGTCGACCTTCTTCGCGGAGAACGCGGGCGGCTGCTGCATGAAGGTGCCGCGAAACGCGTCGAGCGCGGCGTCGATGGCTTCGCGCGGCGGCGCGGCGCCATCGATGACCGGCCCCACCGGCCGCCCCTGGGCATCGTCCGTGTCGGTCGCAAACCCGAACCGGACGATCGCGTCGTACGACTTGTCGCTCGCGCTCAGAAACTTCGCGAGCCGCGTCGCCTTGCCGACGACGAGCACCAGCACGCCGGTCGCCATCGGATCGAGCGTTCCCGTGTGGCCGATTCGCTTTTCGCGGAGGACGCGCCGGAGGCGCGCGACCACGTCGTGGGACGTCGGCCCCGACGGCTTGTCAACGATCAGCAGCCCGTCCATCGATGGCGCCCTCGATCTTTCCGACGAGCGCTTTCTGCAACTCTTCGATGGGCCCGCTCACCGTGCAGCCCGAGGCATTCTTGTGGCCGCCGCCGCCGTACTCCTTCGCAATTACGCCGATGTCGACATTTCCCTTGGATCGCAGGCTCACCCGGTACCGGTCGCCCTTCTCCTGCTTGAAGAAGACGACCGCTTCGATCTCCTTCACGGTCAGCGGCAGGTTGATGAGTCCCTCGGTGTCCTCGTAGGTGCCGCCGGCGGCGCGCGCCATCTCGTGATCCACGTAGACGATGGCGATGCGGCCAGTCTGATCGATTTGCATGGCGCCCAGGACCGCGCCGAACAGCTTCAGCCGGCCCATGTTGTTGCTGTCGTAGACGTTGCGCGCGACCAGCACCGGGTCGACTCCGGCTTCCAGGCACTCCCGGCAGATGTCGAACGTTCTCGGCGAGATGCTCGAGTAGTGGAACGATCCGGTGTCGGTGAGGATCGCCAGGTAGATGTGCGTGGCAATGGTTCTCGTCAGCGGCACGTCCAGCGCGCGAACGAGGTCGAACACCATCTCCCCGCAGGCGGCGGCGCCCGGATCGAACCAGTTGATCTGCCCGTAGCCGGTATTGCCCGGGTGATGGTCGATGTTGACGACGAAGAAGCGCTCGAGGCCGCTGACGCCCGTGCGCTGCAGGTCGCCGCATTCCATGATGATCGCGGCGTCGAACTCGCCCTCGACGCTCGGGGCGATGCGGATGTCGGGTACGCCGGGAAACGCCATCAGCGGGGGCGGCGCTGGATCGGCGTTCACGAGGGCGGCTTCACAGCCCATCTCCCTGAGCGCGTACGCCATGGCGAGCTGGGAGCCGATCGAGTCTCCGTCGGGCCGCGCGTGCGACGATAGGACGAACCGCCGACGCGCTCGCACGGCGTCGACGATCTGCTGCAACTCAGGACTGGTCGTCATCAGGTGTGGGGTCCGGGGTCACGGCGCCTCCAGCGCCGCCGCCGCGAATGTTGTTGAGGAGCTGTTCGATCCGGTCCTGTCCGGCGATCGACTCGTCGAAGAGGAACTCGAGGTCGGGGACGCGCCGAAGGCGCAGCCGCGACCCAATCTGGCGGCGCAGGAACCCGGACGCGCGACCGAGCGCCTTCGCGGTGTTGGCGCGCGCCTTGTCGTCCCCGAGCGCCGTGTAGTGAATGCGCGCGTGCTGCAGGTCGGGCGTCACCTGGACACGCGTGATCGTCACGAAGCCGATGCCCGGGTCGTGCACATCGCGCGCGAGCATCGACGCGACTTCGCTGCGGATCTGATCGGCGACGCGGTCTGGTCTGGAGCCTTGGGACATAGGAATTGTGAATTTGGAATTCGGAATTTGGAACGCGGCGACGAATTCTAAATTCCCAATTCCTGATTCTAAATTCTAGGCCGGCGTCAGCACCCGTTCCATCGAGAACACCTCGATGACGTCGCCGACCTTCAGGTCGTTGTACTTGTCGAAGCCGATGCCGCACTCGAAGCCCGACTTGACCTCACTGACATCGTCCTTGAACCTGCGGAGCGAGCCGATCTTGCCTTCGTGGATGACCACGTTGTCGCGCAGCAGCCGCGCCTGCGTGTCGCCGGCGCGCGTGATGCGCCCCTCGCGGACCATGCAGCCCGCGATGGTGCCGAACTTCGGGACCTTGAAGATGTCGCGCACTTCGGCGACACCGATCCGCACTTCCTTGAAGGTCGGATCGAGCAGGCCGGTCATCGCCTTCTTCATCTCGTCGGTGACGTTGTAGATCACCGAGTGCTGGCGGATCTCGACCCGCTCGCGGGCGGCGATCTCCTCGGCGTTGCGGTCCGGCCGCACGTTGAAGGCAATGATGATCGCCTTCGACGCCGACGCCAGCAGCACGTCCGACTCGTTCACCGCGCCGACACCCGAGTGAATGATGCGGATCTTCACCTTGTCGTCGGTCAGCTTTGTCAGCGCGTCGGCCAGCACTTCCGCCGACCCCTGCACGTCGGTCTTGACGATGAGCGGCAGCTCCTTCATGCCGCCCTCGGCGATCTGCGCCTGAAGCGATTCGAGCGTGAGCCGCGATCCCTTGGCGCCGAGCGCCCTGGACTTCGACTGTTCCTCGCGGAACGTGGCGATGTGCCGCGCCTTGGCGGCGTCGGCCACCTGGAACACGTCGCCCGGCTGCGGCAGACCCGACAGGCCGAGCACTTCCACCGGCGTCGACGGTCCGGCCGTCTTGCTCGGCTTGCCGCGGTCGTCGATGAGCGCCCGCACGCGGCCGACAATCGGGCCCGCGATGAACGTGTCGCCGACGTTGAGCGTGCCATCCTGCACGAGCACGGTGGCCACCGGACCGCGTCCTTTGTCCAGCTTGGCCTCGAGCACGGTGCCCGTCGCGCTTCGCTTCGGGTTGGCCTTGAGCTCGAGGATGTCGCTCGAGAGCAGGATCATTTCCAGCAGCGTGTCGATGCCGGTCTTCTGCCGCGCCGACACTTCGACGGTGACGGTCTGGCCGCCCCACTCTTCCGGCATGAGGCCGAGCTCGGTCAGCTCGCGCTTCACACGTTCGGTCTGTGCGTTCGGTTTGTCGATCTTGTTGATCGCGACCACGATCGGCACGTTCGCCGCCTTCGCGTGGTCGATCGCTTCCTTCGTCTGCGGCATCACGCCGTCGTCGGCCGCGACGACCAGGACGACGATGTCGGTCACCTTGGCGCCGCGGGCGCGCATGAGCGTGAACGCCGCGTGGCCAGGCGTGTCGAGAAAGACGATGTCGCGGCCGCCAATCGTCACGTGGTAGGCGCCGATGTGCTGCGTGATTCCGCCGGCCTCGCGCTCCGCGACCCGCGTCGTGCGGATCGCGTCGAGCAGGCTCGTCTTGCCGTGATCGACGTGGCCCATCACCGTGACGACGGGCGCGCGCAGGATCACGTCTTCGGCGCGCGATTCGCCTTCGTCGGCCTGCAGCAGCTCTTCTTCGAAGCTCTGCATCTGCACGTCGGCGCCGAACTCGCGCGCGATCATCGTGGCGGTTTCGGTGTCCAGCGCCGAGTTGATCGTCAGCATCAGGCGCTTCATGAGCAGCTTGGCGAGGACGTCCTTCACGCGCAGGTCGAGCTTGTCCGCCAGGTCCTTCACCGTCATGCCTTCGGCAAGCGTGATGGTCTTGGTGACCGGCGGCGGCGCCGACGCGACCGGCGGCGGCGCTGGTCGCGCATGCTCACGGCGTTGAGCCGCGGCGGGACGTCCTGCGCCACCCGGGCGCTGCTGGTACGAAGGCCGCGACGGCATGCCGGGGCGCTGCGGATACGGCTGCCCCGGGCGCGGCGGCGCGCCGGGTTGCTGCGGCCGTACCGGTTGTGACGGGAGCGGCCGTGGCCCGCCCATCGGCGGGCGCGAGCTCGGATATTGCGGACGCGGCTGACCCGGAATGCCGGGACGAGGTCCGGCGCCCGGCGGGCGCACGCCCGGAGCACCAGTTGGCGCCGGCGCGCCGGCAGGGCGCGCCGCGACCGGAGGCGCGGGTTTCGGCGGCGCGATCGGACGCTGCACCGCGCGTGGCGGCGGCGTCGTCGGCAGCGGCTGCGTCGGCGTCGTCGGACGATCGGTTTCGATGCGCAACCGCAGCGTCGGCGGCACGATCCGTCCCGGCGCGACCTTCGGTGGCGACGCAGGTGCGGGCGGTGGCGGAGGTGGAGGCGGAGCCGCCGCTACAGGAGATTCCGGTTCTGCCGGAGCGGGTGGCGCAACCACCGGCGCGGGCGGTTCCACGTGAACAACCGGCGGAGCGGTGTACGCGACATCGGTCCTCAACCCGCGCGTCGGCACGTGCGTCGATGGACGACGCTCGACGACCGGCGGAGCCACAGGCTCCTCAGCCGGCGCGGAGGGAGCGGCTTCGACCGGCGCCTCGGCGACCGGCTCGGGCTCGGCGACCGGTTCGGCCTCGACCGCGGCCACGGGCTTGGCGGCTTTCACCAGGCGCGGCGGCGGCAGGACCGGCGCCGCCGGCTTGACCGGCTCCGCCTTCTTTGCCGGCGCTGGACCCTTCTTGCTCTTGACGACAGGCGTCTCGGCGAACATGTGCGCCGCCGGCAGCGTGACGTTGCGCTGCTTCGCCAGACGCTCGACGAACTGACGGGCCACGACTTCCTCGATCGTGCTCGAGGCGCTCTTCACCTCGATGCCGTGATCGCGCTTGAGGAGCGCGGTCACCTCCTGGCTCGTGGTCCCGAGAAGCTCAGCGATCTTGAAGATCCGAACAGTTGCCAACAGTGACCTCTATCTTGTGTGGTGCGGGCCAGTGGCCTGCTTCACGCGGATCTATGCGTCCGCACTATTTTCGCCGGCCGCCGGAGCGTCTCCGCGCGCGGCGGCCAGAATTTTCTCGGCGGTCTTGCCGCCGATGCCGGGAATCTCCGCGAGCTGTTCCGCGGTCGCGCCGCCGAGCGCTTCCAGCGTCGCGAAGCCGCTCTCGACGAGCCGGCGCACGGTCTTCTCGCCGATCCCGGCCAGCGTATACGGGACGGGCGTGTCCGACGCCTCGGCGTCGGCGACCACTACCTCCGCGTCGGCGACCACCTCGGGTCCGACCACCTCCGCGTCGGCGACCACCTCCGCGGTGGCGGCCGGTTCACCGGCCTCGGGGGCGGCATCGGCTTCCGGCGCCGCGTCGGGAGCCGCGAGCTCACCGAACTGCGCCTCGACCTCGCGCCGCTTTTCTTCCTCGCTCTTGATGTCGATCCGCCAGCCGGTCAGCTTGGCGGCGAGACGCACGTTCTGCCCCTTCTTGCCGATCGCCAGCGACAGCTGCTTGTCCTCGACGACGACTTCCATCACGCGCTCGTGATCGTCGACGATCGACACGCGCTGCACCTTGGCCGGACTGAGCGCGTTGGTGACAAACGCGATGGGATCGTCCGAGTATTCGACGATGTCGATCTTCTCGCCGCGGAGCTCGCGGATGATCGACTGGACCCGCGTGCCCTTCATGCCCACGCACGCGCCGACCGGATCGACGTCGCGCTCGCGCGAGAAGACGGCGACCTTGGCGCGGTCGCCCGCTTCGCGGACGGCGCCGCGAATCATCACGGTGCCGTCGTAGATTTCCGGCACTTCCTGCTCGAAGAGCTTGATCAGCAGCGCCGGGTCGGTGCGCGACAGGACGATTTGCGGACCTTTCGCGCTCCGGTTGACGCCCTTGATCACGGTGCGGACCCGGTCCGCCGGCGTATAGCTCTCGGCGCGCGACTGCTCCTTGCGCGGCAGCACGGCTTCGATGCGGCCGATCTCGAGGATGATGTCGCCGTTCTCGAACCGCTTCACCGTGCCGTTCACGACCTCGCCGATGCGGTCGTTGTACTCGGCGAAGACGTGCTCGCGTTCCGCCTCGCGCACCTTCTGGAAGATGACCTGCTTGGCGGTCTGCGCCGCGATGCGTCCCAGCACCTCGGTCGGCTTGGGAAACTCCATCTCGTCGCCCAGCTCGATGCTGTTGGCGACGTCGTCGCCGTACAGCGGGCGGTACATCTCGCGCGCCTCGCTGATGGCGATTTCGGTTGCCGGCGTGGTGACTTCCTCGACCACGGTCTTCAGCGCGAACAGGTCCACCTGGCCGGTCTCGGTGTTGAACCGCGTCTTCAGGTTCTCGCCGGTCTTGTAGTACTTGCGCGACGCGGTCGCGACGGCCTCTTCAATGGCGCTGATGACGACGTCGGGTTCGATCCCCTTCTCCTTCGCCAACGCCTCAATCGTCTGCTGCAACGGATTCGACATAATCTAGAATTCCACTTCCAAATTCGCTCTGGTGACGACCGCGTGCGGCACACGATGCGCCCGTCCGTCCTCGCCGTCGATGAGCACGTCCTCTCCCTCGACGCCGGCGAGCCGTCCCCTGAAAAATCCCTGGCCGTCCACTTTCTCGCGCATCACGATTTTCGCCAGCCGCCCGACGAAACGCCTGTAGTCGTCGAGCCCGCGCAGCGGTCGATCGAGACCGGGCGACGAGACCTCCAGCGTGTACGCCGTCGGCACGATCTCTTCCACGTCGAAGATGGCGCTCAAATCGCGGCTCACGTTGGCGCAATCGTGGACGCTCACGCTGTCTTCCTCGGTCAACGCCGGGCCCGGACGATCAATCCGCACCCGCAGCACCATCCCGGGCGCTTCACGGCGGAACTGAACGTCGAAAATCTCCAGTCCGTAGCCGCCGGCCACGCGTTCGGCGATGGCCCGCACCTTCTCGACGACGGTTTCCGCGCCCATCTTCCGCCCATATCCGGCATCGGCCGGACGAAGACGCCCTTAAACTAAAAAAGTGGGCACCTGCCCACTCGGTCCTTACCCAAGGCCTTCGAATCCAAAATTATAGCACTACTGTGGCGCCCCGACTCGACAAACGAGCGCGGTTCGAAGAGAACGCCGGCAGGCCGCGCCACGTCGCCCCGGCGTCAGCCCAGCCGTGCCCTTCATGCGGACCGCGCGAAGTCCAGATGAAGCCGGACACTACCGATTACAGGAAGCGAAAACGGCCCGATTACGGTCGGACGAGCAGGTCGTACCCCTTCGCACCGACGATTTCCACGTCGACGAGATCGCCCGGCCGATAGTCCGACGGGTCGCAGTCGGTGAGAAACACCGACGCGTCGATATCAGGGGCCTGCGTCGGGAGCCGCGCACGCAGCACGAGGTCGTGGTCGGGCGACGGCCCGTCCACCATGACGCGCACCCGCTCGCCGATCCGCGCGCGCTGCCGCTTTCGCACGAGCCGCTTCTGCAACTCCATGACCCGTGAGCGCCGCGCCGCCTTCGACCGCGCCGGCACATCATCGTCGAGCTGGTAGGCGGACGTTCCTTCCTCGTGCGAGTAGGTGAACACGCCGACGTGGTCGAACGCGTGATCGCTGATGAAGCTGCACAACTCCTCGACGTCGGCCTCGGTTTCGCCTGGGAAGCCGGCGATGAAGGTCGTGCGGAGGGCGACGCCAGGGACCCGCTCGCGGATTCGCGTGAGCAGCGCGTCGTAGCTCTGCCGCGTGCCGGGCCGCTTCATCCGCTTGAGCACGGCGTTCGATGCGTGCTGCAGCGGCAGATCGATGTAGTTGCAGACTTTCTCGCACTCCGCCATCGCCGCCAGCGTGCCGTCGTCGATCGTCGTGGGGTAGAGGTAGAGCAGCCGGATCCACTCGAGCCCCTCGATGCCGTTCAACTCGCGGAGAAGGCGCCCCAGCGCGCCACGCTCGTTCCGATCGATGCCGTAGAAGGTCGTGTCCTGGGAGATGAGCAGCAGTTCCTTGACGCCTCGCGACGCGAGGGCGCGTGCCTCGCGGACGATCGAATCGCCCGGACGGCTCCGGTACTCGCCCCGCAGCGTGGGAATGATGCAGAACGCGCACTTGTAGTCGCAGCCTTCGGCAATCTTCACGTACGCGTAGTGCTTCGGCGTCGCCATGAGCCGCGGGGTGTCCGCGTCGTAGATGTATGTCGGCAGCGCACCGGGCGCACGGGGTGCCATGGTGCCTGGTGCCAGCGGTGCCGGGTGCCGGGGTGCCGGGTGCGCCGCGGTAAAAGGTCATCGGCGTCGCGCCGCCGGTGATCGCGCCGACGATCTCCGGGACCTGGCCGGTGCCGAGCACGGCATCGATCTCGGGGATTTCCTTCTTCAGCTCGTCGCGATAGCGCTCCGCCATGCAGCCGGTGACGATCAGCCGCTTGCAGTTGCCGTCGGTCTTGTGCCGCGCCATCTCCAGGATGGTGTCAATCGATTCCTGCTTGGCCGAATCGATGAACGCACAGGTGTTGACGATCAGCACCTCGGCCTGTCCGGCCTCCTGCGTGAGTTCGTGCCCGCCCTGCTGCGCGAGGCCCAGCATCACCTCGGAGTCGACGAGGTTCTTGGGGCAACCGAGGGAGATCATTCCGACTTTCAAAGCCACTTCACTTTCAACAGAAGCCGATTCAACACAGAGGACACCGATGGACACAAAGGGGAGAGAGATCTTCGGTCTTCCTCAGTGTCCTTTGTGTCCTTCGTGTTTGATCACGGGTACAAACGGTACAACATCCTCGGATACGGAATCGTCTCGCGCACGTGATCGAGCTTGCAGATCCACGACACGACCCGCTCGATGCCCATGCCGAAGCCGCCGTGGGGAACGGTGCCGTAGCGGCGCAGGTCGAGATACCACTCGAACGCTTCCTGCGGCAGGTTGTGTTCCTTGATCCGCTGCAGCAGCAGATCCAGATCGGCCAGGCGTTCGCCGCCGCCGATGATTTCTCCGTACCCCTCCGGCGCGAGCATGTCGACGCCCAGCGCCAGCTCGGCGCGCTCGGGATCGGGTTTCATGTAGAACGCCTTGATCGCGGCCGGGTAGCGGTGCACGAGCAGCGGCCGGTCGAACTCCTCGGAGAGCGTGGTCTCGTCGGGTCCGCCGAAGTCGCCGCCCCATTGAATCGGCAGGCCTTTGGCCTGGAGCCGCTTGACCGCTTCGTCGTACGAAATGCGCGGAAAAGGCTTCTGGACCGCCTCGAGCTTCGAGGTGTCGCGCTCGATGACGGTGAGCTCGCGTCTGCGCTTGTCGAGCACGCGTCCGACCACCGACACGACGAGATCCTCTGCGAGCGCCATCACGTCGTTCAGATCGGCGTAGGCGACCTCGGGCTCGACCATCCAGAACTCGGTGAGATGGCGTCGAGTCTTCGATTTCTCGGCCCGGAACGTCGGACCGAAGCAGTAGACCCGGCCGAGCGCCATCGCGTTCGCTTCGTTGTACAGCTGACCGCTCTGGGTCAGATACGCCGTCTGGTCCTCGAAGTACTGCGCCGGAAACAGCGTCGTCGTTCCCTCGCAGGCGGCCGGCGTGAAGATCGGCGTGTCGGCCAGGATGAATCCGCGGCCGTTGAAGAAGTCGCGAACGGCGTTGATGATCTCGTGGCGGATGCGCAGGATCGCCTGCTGGCGCTCGGTGCGGATCCAGAGATGCCGCCGGTCGAGCAGGAAGTCGACGCCGTGCTCCTTCGGCGTGATCGGGTAGTCGTGCGACGCCCCGACGACGTCGATGGTCTTGACGTCGATTTCGTAGCCGCTCGGCGCGCGCTTGTCTGCCCGCGCGGTTCCGGTGACGGCGATCGAGGTTTCCTGCGAGAGGTGATCGGCCGCCTTGAAGAGGTCCTCGCCGACCGCGGCCTTCGACATCACGGCCTGAATGAAGCCGGAGCCGTCGCGCACGGTGATGAAATGGATCTTGCCGCTCGATCGGCGGTTGTGGAGCCACCCCTTGATGGTGACCTCTTCGCCTTCGTGCTTTCCGATGTCTTCGATGTAGACATGCATAGGAGTAATTCTGTCATGGCTGATGGCTGATGGCTGATGGCTGATGGCTGATCGGCTATGGCCATGATCAGCGGTCTCTCAATCCGTCCATGACCATCAGCCATTAGCCATCAGCCATGATGGTCTTCGATCCGTTGCGCGCGACGCTCCGTGCTCGCGCCAACGTCTCCTTCGTCGACCCCTTCGGCACGATCTCGAACATGAACGGGCCGTCGTACCCGACCTTCTGCACCGCGAGGAGCGCGCCCGCCCAGTCGATGGTGCCCTCGAACGGCAGCGAGATGGTCGTCGGTCCGCCCGCCGTTGTCGTGCACGTGCGTGGCGATGAGATGCTCGGACACGGTCTCCACGCATCGATGACGTCGCCATCGAGGTGCGGAGGTGGAGTAGGGGGGGGCGTGGCCGATGTCCAGGCAGATGCCGACGCCGTCGAGTCGTCCTCGATGAAGTGGACGATCGATCCGGCGCGCGACAACTCGTTCGGGATGAGTTCGAGCGCGATCTTCACGCCGAGCGGTTCCGCGATGCCGGACGAGTTCCTCGATGCTGTGCCGTGCGGCGGCCCGCGAGTCGCCGTTCGGAGTCCGTTGCGTGCGCGGCACACCGAGATGCGCCGACGAGCACGGGCGTCGGAATCCGCCGGGCGATGTGCAGCGCCCGCTCGCATTCGCCGACGGTGTACGCGCGAACGTCGGGATCCACGCTCGCAGCGAGAGCGCGCCGCTCCAGCGTCCTCCGGTATAGCTGTCCGCGGTCGGCGCGTGAATGCTTCTCAGCTGCACGCCGGCTTCGGCGAGCCACTGCTGCAGGTCCGCGATCGCCGCCGGGTTGTGGTAGTCGAAATGCGTGCGGGTCGCATACACCTCGACCCACTCGAATCCGTGCGCCGCGATCTCCAGGAGATGCTCGCGGCTCAGGCGTTGCCCGTGATAGAGGTGCGTGGAGATCCCGAATTGCCGTTTGGCCACAAGCCGAACTGTCTATGTTACTCCAGTGGCCTTCCGGTGTGCCTTCAGCAGATCCCGTGCGAGTGCGGCGGGTGGACGTCCACCGGCGTAGCCTACGCCAGCTCTTCGACGTGAGACGCGAGGAGTTCGCGAAGCCGGGCAAACCGCGGGTACTTCGCGAGGTTGGTCTTCGCATAGCGCAGCGTGCGCGGGATGTACTGGATGTAGACCGTGTTGCTGGCGGGTCAGCGTCTGGTAGCCGAACGTGCCCAGCGCCTTCAGGTTGCGCTGCAGCGCCATGAGATCGAACCGGCGCCGGAACTCCGTCATGGGCACGGCTTCGCCGTCGCGCTGCTTCAGCGCGAGGAAATAGGCGATCAGCTCGTCGAGTTCCCGATCGGTGATGTCGACGTAGGAATCGCGAAGCAGCGAGACCAGATCGTACGTGTCGGGCCCCATCCGCGCGTCCTGAAAATCGATGACGTAGAGGCTGGCATCGCGCAGCATCAGGTTGCGGCTGTGATAGTCGCGATGACACAGCACTCGCGGCTCGCCGGCGAGCTCGTCGACAATCGGGCGCCACTCCTCGGCGAGCGCTGCCCGCTCGGCCGGCGTAAACGCCGCGCCGCGGTATCCCTCGACGAAATGCCTGGCGAAGAAGTCGAGCTCCCACGTCAGCTTCTCGACGTCGAACGCAATCCGATACGGGATGAACGTGTCGGACTCCAGCTCAGCCCCTCGCCGTTGCAATTGCTCGATGAACGCCACCGCCTGGCGATAGAGCGCCGCGTGCTCGGACGGCGATGCGGCGCCAAGATGGGCCTGCAGCGTGACGTCGCCCAGGTCTTGCAGCGCGAGAATGCCGAGCTCGTCGGAATGGCCCAGGATGTCGGGCACCGGCAGCGGAACCCGTTGCATCAACCTTCCCACGTTGGCGAAGGGCAGCGTGGCGAAGTCGATGGCGCCGGCATGCAGCGCGAGCACGATCGGCGCGCCGTCGGACGGGATGATTCGGAAATACTTGCGATCCGACGCGTCACCCGTCAACGGCACGACGCGCGGCTTGTCGCCGGCTATCCCGGTCTCGTCCAGGTAGCGGTCAATCCGGTCGCGCAGCGAGACGTCAGTGGCTGATTCGATCGGGCATAGACAGGTCCTGGGGCTAAGCGGGCTCAGGGTCCAGGGCTAGGGTTCAAGGTTCAGGGGAAAGACGCGCGGCTCGCCGTCGTCACCGCGCACCAGGATCGCACGACGATGCGACGCGCCGGCCGGCACCTGGACGCCGTCGGTGACGATACATTCGTCGAGCTGCGCGCCGGGTTCCACCTGCACATCGTCCCACAGAATAGACTGGCGCACGTGCGCGGATGCGTCGATCCGTGTGCCGGCCCCGGCGCTCGACCCGTCGGTTCCCTCCATGGCCGCGATCGCCAGCGACGCGCGCCAGTAGTCGCCCGGCGTACCGACGTCGTAGAACGCGGCGTCCGAGACGAAGCCGCGGATCGCGCCGGGCTGAGCCGCGATCAACGCGTCGTAGACGCCGCCGATGGAGCTTGCGGGCGCGCCGGGCTCAACGGCGTCGAACACCCGTCCGGCGGCCACCTGCACGCCGATGTAGTGATACGACCCCTTCGCAGCCGGTCCGCGGCGGACGAAGCCGGTGACGCGTCCGTCGGCGTCGATTTGCACGCCGCCATAGCGCATGAACTCGCTGTTGGGAACGAGCGCCATCGTGACGAGCGCTCCGGATGCCGAGTGTGCCTCGACGAGGCGCGCGAGATCGAGGTCGGTCAGCGTGTCGCCGTTGACGATGAGGAAGGGATCGGCGCCGACAATCGCGCGCGCGAGCCGCGGACCTCCCGCGCTGCCAAGGATCCGCGGCAGTTCCCACGAATAGCGGACGCGAGCGCCGAGGTCGCGGCCGTCGCCGAGCCGGGCCGTCAGCGACGCGGGCCGATGATGCAGGTTCAGCACCAGGTCCTCGACGCCCTGCGAGACCAGCCACGTGACGATGCGGCGGATCATCGGTGTGCCGGCGACGGGAATCGCCGGCTTGGCGCGAACGTCGGTGAGCGGGCTCAGGCGCGTGCCGAGGCCGGCGGTCAGGATGAGCGCGTGACCTATCGAGCTCATCGTGACCGAGCCTTCGACGGTCCGGTGTAGTGCAGGCCTTCAGGCCTGCACACACGGCGGACCTGAAGGTCCGCACTACATCGAATTGAGAAACGCGTTACGGGCACAAAAGCAAATCCGATTCGCGGATCACGTGACCCTCACGCGGAAGGAGCATCCGCGAAGGGCGGGCGTGCCGACGCCTTTGCCGAGGAGCAGCACCTTGTGCGTGCTGCCGATGCCTCCAGGGAGCATGAGCGTCTTGAATTGTGGATTGCGGATTGCGGATTGCGGATCGGGCAGGCCTTCGAGCAGTCCCATCAGCAGGTATGTCTGATCGAGAAAGCCGAGCGTGGTCATGCCTTCGGCTTCGGCCGCCGCGCGCACGCTCGTGAAATCGACGTGCGCGGTGAGATCCTGCTCGCCGGGCTGCTGCAGCCACGCCGGGCTATCGGGTGACGCCTCCGGCCCGGCGCTGCGGTGGCCGGCGAACGCGGTCAAGGTGCCGCTCGAGTGCGTCGGTGAGTAGAGCTCCCGCGCCTCGTGGCCGTAGTCGATCAGGATGATGAAGCCGCGACGCAGACGCCGCGCCGCATCCCGGATCCAGTCCACCGCGCGCAGGTTGATCTCGACGCGCCATCCCGGCTCCAGGATCACGCCGAGGCGAGCCAGATAGGCCGCGAGATCGGGTGTCGAGGGCGGACCCTCGACAGTCGTCAGTCGGCCGTCGTCAGTCGTCAGTTCGGCTGTGCTCAGTCGCTCGACTGAGACTGAGACTGAGACTGATGACTGACATAGACCTCCCGCAACCCGTCCTCTCGCATGACGACCTGGTGGACCGGCAGCGCGTCGAGCAGTTCGTTCGCGATCAGGACGCCTTCGAACGATTCCGGAAGCGACGGACCAGAGGAGGTCAGCCGCTCGGCGACTTCGCCAAGCGTTGCGGCCTGAGCGCCGCGTGCAGCCGCGCTCGCTTCGACCAGATGCAGGCGGATGGATTCGTAGAAAGCCGGGTCTCGCTGCTTCGCGGCGCGCAGGATGTCGGCAGAGAGGCGCCCGTTACCGGCGCCGGCTTCGACGAGATCAAGAATCTGAAATCTGACGTCTGAAGTCTGAAGATCTGGTGCATTTCGGCGAGCTGCACTTCGAGCAGCTCGCCGAAGAGCGATCCGACGTCGACGCTGGTAAAAAAATCGCCCGCGCGGCCGGAACGCTGGGCCGCGCGGGCGTAGTAACCGAACTGGTTGTCGTAGAGCGCGAAATCCATGAACGCGGCCACCGTGAGGGGACCGCGCTCCCGAATCAGATCGGCGATCAATCTTTCTTGATCGGCACGAAGATTTCCTTCTCTCCGCGCCACACGCGCAGCTGCGCGAGGCGACCCGCCTGGACCTTCTGCAATTCCCGCGCGGCCTCGACCGCGTTGGACACCGGCTTGCTGTTGACGGTGAGAATCACGTCGCCCGGCGCCAGCGCGCCCGCCGACGGACCGTCCTGATCGACATCCGTCACGACGGCGCCCGTGCGTCCGGACGGCAGCCGAAGCCGGCGGGCGATCTGCGGCGTGACCGGCTCGAGCGTCAAGCCGAAGCTCCCGGCGCCCTGTTCCTCGGGCGTGGGCTGATCGGTCTGCGGCGTGCGGCGACCCGCGCTCTGCTCCGCCTCGAGATCCAGCTCGTCGACGACGACGTTCAGCGTTTTCTCCGCCTTCTCGCGGAGCACTTTGACCTGCACGCTGGTTCCCGGCTTCGTCGCCACGACCATCTTCACGAGCTCGTCGTTGTTCCCGACCGGACGCCCGTTGTACTGCACGATGACGTCGCCGGGCTCCATGCCGGCCTTGAGCGCCGCTCCGCCGGGTGTGACCTCCGCGACGATCGCGCCCATGCGCTTGGTCAGCCCGAACTCCTCGAAGCCTTCGCGTGGGACCGCCAGCACCGAGACGCCGATGCGTCCGCGCACGACCTTTCCGGTGTGCAGCTGCGGCAGCAGCTCGCGCACGGTGTTGCTGGGCACGGCGAAACCGATCCCGATGTTTCCTTCGCTGCGCGCGTTGGTGATGATCGCCGTGTTCATCCCGATGACTTCGCCCCGCACGTTCAGCAGCGGTCCGCCGGAGTTGCCCGGGTTGATCGCCGCGTCGGTCTGCAGCATGTCGTTCGAGCGGCCGTTGGTGACGCGGAACGCGCGCGACGTCGCGCTGATGACGCCGACGGTGACGGTGTGCTCGTAGCCGAACGGGTTGCCGATCGCCATCACCCAGTCGCCGGCTTCGACCTGCGAGGAATCGCCGAACTTCGCTTCCGGCAGCGGGTGATTGGGCTTGTCGATCAGTTGAATCAGCGCGCTGTCGGTCAGCGGCGTCGCGGCCGATCACCTTCGCCTTGTAGCTGACGTCCGCCTCGTCGGCGTAGAGCGACACTTCAATCTTCGTCGCGTCCTCGACCACGTGGTTGTTGGTCAGGATGTAGCCGTCCTTGCTGATGATGAACCCCGTGCCCGGCGGCTCTCGTCGTCTGCTCCTTCTGGCGCCGGCGTCCGTTGCCGCGGCCCTGCGGCGCCTGATCGTCCTGTTCGGCTCCGCCGCCGCCGCCCGGTCCGCCGAAGAACCGGTGGAAGAGATCGTCAGGCTGGCCGCCCGTCGCCGAAGAAATCGGACAGGTCCTGGGCCTTGGCCTTCATCTCCGTCCGGATGTTGACGACCATCGGTGTCTGCGCCTTCGCGATGTTGCGGAAGGTCGACGCATCGAGCGGGCCCGTCAGCGGCGCGCTGTTCATCGGCGGAACGGCAATCGTCTGCGCCGAGGAGGCGGGCGTGAGATCGAACCGCGATGCGATCACCATCCCGACAAACAGCGACGCGACGACGAGGAGCACGGCGTAGAAAGCGGTGGTCTTGCGGGTTGACATCGTAACGAACCTCCGCGGGAGTTGAACCCGCCCTGCGAATCCACGAGGAGTCGCCTTACAGAGCCTTACAGAAGACTGAGTATCTCCGTCTGCAGCGGTCCGGTCACCGCCGCGTCGCGCGGCGCGACGACCATGTTGATTTCCGTCCGGACGCCGAAGTCGTCGAAGTAGACGCCGGGTTCGATCGTGAACCCGGTTCCGGCAAGGAGCCGGCGGTCGTCGTGGGTCTCGTAGTCGTCCATGTTCACGCCATCGCCGTGCACGGTTTCCCCAAGACTGTGGCCGGTCCTGTGCAGGATGTTATCGGCGTAACCCGCGTCGCGCAGCACGGCGGAAGCGGCCCGATCGACCTCGAACCCGCGCACCTCGCGTCCCGCGCGAACCGCCGTCCTGCACGACGCGGATTCCGGCGTCGCGCGCCTCGCGAATCGCGCCGAACGCTCTGGCGAAACGCTCCGGCGCGCGGGCTCCACTGTAGCCAACCCACGTAATGTCCGCATAAACGGCGCCCGGCCGATCGAGCTTGCCCCAGAGATCGAGCAGCACGATCTCGTCCTTCCGGATCGTCCGGTGCGCCGCCGCCGTCGGGAGGTAGTGGGGATTGCCGGAGTTCTCGGCGGCCGACACGTTCGGATCGGCATCGCTGATCAGGCCTTCATCGCGGAACCAGCCGGCCATCAACTGCTGGATGTCGTACTCGGTCGTGGGGACGCCGTCGCGCAGGCGGCGCGCCACCGCTTCGAAGGCGCGATCCTTGACGCGATACAGCGCGTCCGATGCCTGACGATGCGTCGCGATCGCGCCGGCGTCCCAGACGGCGGAGAAACGCTGGATCAGATCGCCGGACGACACGACGTCGGCGCCCGCCTGCCGCACGAGCTCGACGGTTCCCGCGTCGATACGCGACACATACGGGATGGCGCAGCCGGGCGAGTATTCCATCGCCACGCGTCGAATGCCGGTGAGCAGGGTCCGCAGACCCGCCTCGAGCTGATCGCGGCCGGCGTACTGCTTCGTCGACCCGGGCAGATGCGACAGCGAGTTTCTTTCGATCTTGTGCACGAGGCCGCGAGGTTCGCCGGCGGCGGGAATCAGGTAGTACCAGCGTCGAGTGGCGAGGTGACCGCCCTGGCGGCCGACCGCGGTGACATCCGCGGCAATCGGGTTCAGTCCGCGAAAATCGTATAGCAGCCAGCCGTCGAGCCCGTCGGCCGTCAACGCCGCCTGGACCGCGCTGATATCGAGCCCTGCCGCCGCCTGCGAAGGAGACATCCTGCCCAGTATAGCCGCCTTCGCGCGATGCGCCTTCGGATCGCGCTTCGGCGTGCCCGCCAGAGCTCGGGATACGGGTCGAGCGGAGCCGGGCCGGGACGTATAATCGGTGCACGCCTGTTTGCCTGCGCGTGTCCGGCTCGCCTTGCTCATGTGCGAGATCGGGACTCGACGCAAATCGAGAGAAGTAACCATGAATGCACGTCTTCGACTGATGGGGCTGCTCGTGCTGATGACGGGCGTCGCATTGACCGCCGGCCAGGCCCCCGCGCCATCGGCGCAGCAACAACAGCCGGCGCAGCCTCCGGCTCAACAGCCGCCGACCTTCAAGGTTCGCGTCGACTTCGTCGAAGTGGACGCGGTCGTGACCGACCGCGAAGGGCGGCTGGTCCGCGACCTGAAGAAGGAAGACTTTCAGGTGCTCGAGGACGGCAAGTCACAGACGATCACCAACTTCACGCACGTGGACATTCCGGTCGACAAGGAGAATCGCCCCTTGTTTGCCGCGTCGCCGATCGAGCCGGACGTGAAGACGAACGAGAAGCCGTTCGACGGCCGCGTCTACGTGATGGTCGTCGACGATCTGCACACGCGCTTCGGACGGACGGTGCGCGTGAAAACGGCGGCGAAGCAGTTCATCGAGCGGCGGCTCGGCGCCAACGATCTGATGGCGGTCGTGCACACCGCCGGCTCCACCGACTCCAACCAGGAATTCACGAGCAACAAGCGGCTGCTGCTGGCCGCGGTCGACAAGACGCACGGACGCAAGCTCGACTCGGCGACCGCCAACAAGACCAACGAGTACAACAACACCCGCGGCATCCGTCAGCAGGGCGACCCGCTGAACGATCCCGACGACATGGAGCGCGGGTTCAACGCGCGCACGACGCTCGAGACGCTTCGCAGCGTCGCCGAGTGGTTCGGGTCGGTGCGCGGGCGGCGGAAGGCGATCCTCTTCGTCAGCGAGGGGATCGACTACGACATCTACGACATCATCGCGCAGAGCGGCTCGAACCATCAGAGCGCGTCCACGGTCATGGACGCGACGCGCGAGGCGATTGGCGCCGCGACCCGCTCGAACGTGGCGATCTACGGGATCGATCCGCGCGGGCTCACCGACCTGGGCGACGAGTCGATCGAGATCGGCTCGTTCCCCGACGATACGTCGCTCGGCGTCGGCCAGGGCTCGCTGCAGAACGAGCTGCGCCTCTCCCAGGACAGCCTGCGCACACTGTCGGAAGAAACCGGCGGCTTCGCCGTCGTCAACCGGAACGATTTCTCGACCGCCTTCCAGCGCATCGTCGAGGACAACAGCTCGTACTACGTGCTCGCGTACTACCCGCCCGATCCGCGACCGGGACGGATCCACAAGATCGACGTTCGCCTGACGCGGCCCGGCCTGACCGTCCGCGCGCGCAAGGCGTACCTCACACCGAAGAAGGTCGATCCACCCAAGACGACGAGCAACAGTCCGTCGACGCCTGAATTGAGGGAGGCGCTCGACAGCCCGCTCCCGGTCAGCGGCTTGACGATGCACGTGTTCGCCGCGCCGTTCAAAGGCACCCCGCCGAATGCCTCGGTGCTGTTCGGCGTCGAGCTGCGCGGCCGCGACATGAAGGTCGATCCGAATTCGAAGATCCTGCTCTCCTACATCGCCATCGACGCCAACGGCAAGGTGCGGGGAGGAAACACCGATTCGCTGACGCTGACGAACCTGAAGCCGGAATCGAAGGCGCGCATCGAGCAGAGCGGCCTCAGGATGCTCAACCGCATGGATCTGCCGGCGGGCAAGTACCAGCTGCGGATCGCGGCCCACGACTCGGCCGGCGGGAACGTCGGTTCGGTGCAGTACCGACCTCGAGGTGCCGGATTACGCCAAGGCGCCGTTCAGCATGAGCGGGCTGGTGCTGACGTCTGGATCCGGCGCGGTGTTTCCGACCGTCAAAGCCGACGAGCAGCTCAAGCCGATGTTGCCGGGCCCGCCGATTGCGTTGCGTTCGTTTCCCCAGAACGACGAGATCGCGCTGTTCACCGAGGTGTACGACAGCGCCGGCTCGACACCGCACAAGGTGGACATTGTCACGACCGTGACCACCGACGAGGGGAAAGTCCTGTTCAAGACCGACGAGATGCGCGACTCCTCGGATCTGGGCGGGAAGCGCGGAGGATACGGATACACGACGCGCGTGCCGATGAAGGACCTGGCGCTCGGAAGCTACGTGCTGAAAGTCGAGGCGCGTTCGCGCGTGAAGGACACGCCGCCGGTGGCGCGCGAGCTGCAGTTCACCGTCGAGGCGCCGCGGCAGGCGCCAGCCCGATGATCGCCGTGCTCCTCGCGGCGGCGCTGATGCTCGCGCAGACGCCCGCCGAGAGGAAAATGGCGCTCGACGCCATGTTGCTGGAGGGGCCGGCCACGAGAACCATCGAGAAGGGCGACCAGAGCAACATCGACGAGGCGAAGAAGGTCCTGGTGCGGACCGACGCCGAGTGGGCCGCGCTGTGGCAGCAGCACGCGCCGAACCGGCCGCGCCCGGCGATCGATTTCGGGAAGGAAATGGTGATCGGCCTGTTCATGGGCAGCAGGCCGAACGCCGGCTTCAGCACCGCCGTCGTCAGCGCGACGGCGGGGAACGACGTGCTGATCGTGCGCTATTCGGAAACATTCCCCGCTCCGGGACGCGTCGCCGCGCAGGTCCTGACGTTTCCCTATCACCTCGTCGCGATCCCGAAGGCGACGGTGAAAGACGTGAAGTTCGAGAAGGTCCTCAATAGAAAGGCGCGCCTCCAACGGAGGCGCGCCCTTCGTACTTTCTTACTTCTTACTTCTTACTTCTTCTTGGTGGCGGCCGCGGCCGGCTTTGCGGCAGCGTCCTTGTCGCCGGCGGCGGTGAGCTTCGGCACGGGGTGCGGCTTGACCGCTCCGTTGGCGTGCGAGAAGTTGTAGTTGTTCGCCTTCATCTTCGCGTTGTACGGCGTCTCGATCTTGATCGTGCCCACCTCGCCCGGCTCCAGGCGGTTGATGACGCCCTTGCCGCCGGTCACCAGGCCACCGCCCGCGTCGTACCAGGTCTCGTCGACCGTCAACCGCAGGATCGGCCCCGGGGCGTTGTTCTTCACCATGATGGTCGTCGTGACCATGCCCTTGTCGTTCTTCGACACGGGCTTGGTAAAGTCGACCTCCGCCGTGCCTTTGAAGGGCGGGGTGAACTTCTTGCCAGCGAGCACCGAGGTCATCGGCGGGGCGGCGGGCGTCTGAGCGTGAGCGGCGACGAAGCTAGCGCTCACAAGCGTCGCGGCAACGATAAGGCGCGCGCGAGTCATAGATTCCTCCCGGAAGTGGACAATCAGAAACAGGACAAAAACGGCGGAATTATATTACATCTCCCCGTTCCAGTCTTCGGGCTCGGGCGCGACCGAGCGGAAGATCTCCATGTGCCATTTGCCGCCGCCCCAGGGCTCGATGACTTCGGCGGCGATCACGTCGACCAGGATCTCCGAGAACAGGCGCCCTTCGGGATCGCCTTCGAGGTGGTAGGCCGGCTCGTCCCAGCCAAACGTCGGGTAGAGCATCAGCGTCAGAAACAGGTCGTAGCCATCGTCGACGACGATGAGCTGGCCGCAGGGCCGCTTCTGGGTCGAGTGGTAAATCAGGTATTTTTCCGCGCTCTGCGCGCGGATGTAGCGTTTGATCGCAAACTCGCGCGCGACGATTTCTTCGACGGCGATTTTCTTGTCCCAGCAGTCGCGGCAGTACTTCTCCTCGCCGCGAGGCTCCGAGACCTCTTTGGCGCCGCAGAGTGCGCAGCGCGACTTGGCAACCGACTTGCGAGGCATTCCCAATTGTAGTTCAGAGTTCAGACTTCAGATTTCAGATTGACGCTTTTCTCCAGAGCGGGCGCATACATGCGCCGCGCGTATTCCTTGACCATGCGCCGGGCAGAGAATTGCGGCGTCACCGTGCGGATGGACTCCTTCACCGTGGCGATCCAGCGGTGCGGCACATCCGAGCGATCGCGGTCGTAGAAAGCCGGCACGACTTCTTCCTCGAGCAGGCGATACAGCGCGTCCGCATCCGCGGCGTCGACGGCGTCCAGGTTGTCCGCCGGCACGCGGCCGTCGATCACCCAGCCGTTGGCGCCGGTGAAGCCTTCGGCCCACCACCCGTCGCCGATGCTCAGGTGCGGCACGCCGTTCATGGCCGCCTTCATGCCGCTGGTGCCGCTCGCCTCGAGCGGTTTGCGCGGGTTGTTCAGCCACACATCGCAGCCCTGCACCAGGAAATGCGCGACGTGCAGATCGTAGTCGTCGACAAACGCGATGCGGCCGCCGAACTGCGGATCGAGCGCGCGCTTGTAGACGTGCTGGAGGTTGTGCTTGCCGATGTCGTCGGCCGGATGCGCCTTGCCGGCGAAGATGATCTGCACCGGCCGTCCCGGAGCGTTGAGGATGCGCGACAGCCGCTCCGGGTCGCGGAAGACGAGCTCCGAGCGCTTGTAGCCGGCGAAGCGGCGCGCGAAGCCGAGCGTGAGCGCTTCCGGCTCCAGCAGTGTGCCTGCCGCCACGACACGCGTGGGCCCGACGTGCTCTTCGACCCACCGCTGCCGCGCCCGTTCGCGGATGAACGCGAACAGATAACGGCGAAGGCCCTGGCGAACCGTCCACAGTTCCTCATCCGGAATGGCGAGCACGCCCTCCCACATGGCCGGGTCGTCGTGCCGCTCGATCCAGTCCGCGCCGAGGTGCTTCGTGAACAGGTTGGCCAGGTCGGGGGCGATCCAGGTCGGCACGTGCACGCCGTTGGTGACCGACGACACCGGACGCTCCGCCTCGTCGGTGCCGGGCCACATCGGCGCGAACATCGCGCGCGTGACGGTGCCGTGCAGCTGGCTGACCGCGTTGGTCGAGCCGGCGGATCGAATCGCCAGCGCCGTCATGTTGAACTGCTCGCCGTTGCCGTTGTCGTACGATCCGAGCGCGAGAAACCGATCACGATTGGCGCCGAGCGTTCCCCAGCAGCTGGCGAGATGCTTTTCGACCATGCTGAACGGAAACGCGTCGTGCCCGGCCGGCACCGGGGTGTGCGTGGTGAACACCGTCGTGTTTCGGATTTCGGCGAGCGCATCGTCGAACGACGCGCCGTGCTCGATGAGATCGCGGATGCGCTGGAGCACCACGAAGCCGGCATGGCCTTCGTTCAGGTGGAACCCGCCCGGGTTCAGACCGAGCGCCTTCAGGGCGCGGACGCCGCCGATGCCGAGGATGATCTCCTGCTGGATGCGAGTTTCGCGATCGCCACCATACAGGCGGGCGGTCAGCTCACGGTCCCACGGCGCATTCTCTTCGAGGCTCGTGTCGAGCAGATACAGCGTCACACGTCCGAGCCGGACGCGCCAGACCGCGACGAGCACCGATCGATCGCCGAGCGGTACCGCCGTGATGCACGGCTTGCCGTCGGCCCCCAACGCCTGCTCAATCGGCGCATCGGCCCACGTCAACCGCTCGTAGCTCTCCTCCTGCCAGCCTTCGGCGGAGACATGCTGGTGGAAGTAGCCCTGCGGATACATGAAACCGACGCCGATGAGCGGCACGCCGAGGTCGCTGGCCTCCTTGCAGTGATCGCCGGCCAGCACGCCAAGGCCGCCGGCGTAAATCGGCAGCGACTGGTGCAGCGCGAACTCCGCGGAGAAGTAGGCGATCGGCTGGCTGCCGATGTGCGGCATGGTGTTCGCCCACCACGTGTTGTGCGCGGCCCTCGCGGCGTCGAGCGACGCCATGGCGCGGTCGTACACCTCGAGAAACGCGGCGTCGGCCATCGCGGCGTCGAGCTTGTCGCGCGAGATCATCCGAACCATCTTCAGCGGGTTGTGGGCGGTGGCGCGCCACAATCCGTAGTCGAGACGGCGGAACACGGAGCGCGCGTCGGGATGCCAGCTCCACCAGAGATCCGTGGCGAGCTCTTCGAGGCGGCCGATACGCGGTGGAAGGGAAACCGGGATGCTGTCTGGGCTCATGGGTTGGATGCGCCGACGAGAGCGGCAAATTTCGTGAGGTCGATGTTTCCGCCAGAAACCACGGCGACGATTTTTCCGGAGCCCGCGCGTCCGCTCAGAGCCAGCCGCGATGGCGCAGCCGGCCGCCCCTTCAGCGATCACCCGCGCACGCTCCGCCACGAACTTCATGCCCTGCGCCACCTCGTCCAGCGAGACGACGATGGAGCCGGAGAGCTGCGCGAGCAGCGGCCACATGGTCGTGAGCACCGACTTTCCGCCGGCGCCGTCCACGAACGACGCCTTCCAATTGTCGAAGTAGATCGGCCGGCCCGCGGCGAGCGAGGCCGAGAGCGGCGCGGCGGTTTCCGGTTCCGCGGCATAGACGCGTGTATCGGGTTTGAGCGCACGCACAGCGGCGGCGAGTCCCGCCAGAAGTCCGCCGCCTCCGAGAGGCGCGATGATCGCGTCGACGTCGGGCAGGTCTTCCAGGATTTCGAGACCGGCCGTCGCGTTGCCGGCGATGAAACGATCGTCGTCGAAGGGGTGCACGAAATGGCCGCTCATCCGGTCGGACCCGTGCGCTTCGACGGTCTTCCAGCACTCGTCATACGTCGCACGGACGATGGAGGCGCCGAGGCGTTCGATGGCGCGAATCTTGGTATCGGGCGCCGTGTCCATCACCATCACCGAGCAGCGCGCGCCGGCCTTTCGTGCCGCGAGCGCGACGCCTTGCGCGGCGTTGCCCGCGCTGACGGTCCAGACGCCGTCGCTCAATTGTGCCGGCGTGAGCTGCCGGACGACGTTGTACGCGCCGCGGATCTTGAACGAGCCGATCGGCTGCAGACATTCGAGTTTGAGATACAGCTCCGCGCTTCCGGTCGCGGCGGGGAGATCGACGCGAATCAGCGGCGTGCGGATCGCGGCGCCGTAGACGGCTCCGGCCGCGTCGCGGATGGCGGAAAGCGGGATCAGGCGAGTGGAAATGTCGGTGGTCAAGCTGGGATCGTAACTCGATTTCCCGGCCTCGTCCATAATTGGGCGTGCCCCCGGCGATCATCTCATCTGCAAACGGCCATCAGTTCACGAACGGCGGAGTTGAGACATGCGTCGAGCATGCCTTTCGCCTGATGACGGACGGCGCCGCGCCACGCGATCCCCTCGAGGCGCTCGTCGAAGGCGTGACGATCGTCGAGCTCGATCCTGAAGAAACGAGCGTCGGCCGCGGCAGCCTGCCCAACGCAGACGGCGTGGTGCAGCTCGATGCCTGCTGCATGGATGGGCCGCGCCGGCGCGCCGGCGGTGTGGCTGCGCTCGAAGGTGTCGCGACGGCGGCGCGGGTCGCGCAGTGCGTGATGCGCGAGACCTCACATCATCTGCTCGTCGGGCCGGGTGCGCAGGACTTCGCGTGTCGCGCGCGGCTTCGCTCGCGAGGAGCTGCTGACGCCGAAGGCGCGCGGCCTCTGGATTGAATGGCGCCGCCGGATGGATGCGCGCCCGGATTCCGGATCGGAGAGCCCGGCGGCGCGTGTCGACGCCGGCTATACGATCGGCCTCGACATGTCGCGCGAAGGGCTCGTGGACGCGAATCATCTGTGGGGCACGATCAACTGCAACGCCGTCGGTCCGCGCGGTGAAATATGCGGCGTGACGACCACGAGCGGCCTTGCCTGGAAGATTCCCGGGCGGGTGGGCGATTCGCCGATTCTCGGCGCCGGTCTCTACGTGCGGCAGGGTGTCGGCGCGGCCGGATCGACCGGGCGTGGAGAGGCGACGCTCTACAACCTGTCGTCGTTCGCGATCGTTGACGCGATGCGCCGGGGGGCGCACCCGAAGGACGCGGGAATGGCGGCGCTGCGTCAGATTCTCGACGACACGATCGACCCGCGTCTGTTGAACGGCCATGGCCGTCCGAACTTCAACGTCAAGTTCTATGTCGTGAACGCCGCGGGGGAGTTCGCAGGCGTCGCGCTCTATGGCGGAGACGCGGTGCGCTACGCCGTGTGCACCGAAAACGGCGCGGAGTTGCGGGTCTGCGAGGGGCTGCTCGAAGGGGCGCCTTAGCGTCGCATCTCACACGGATGTGAACACGCCCTATCCAAGCGTCTTGTCGATGAAGGCCGTCAGCGCCTCTATCGATCCATAGCCGAAGGTCGTACACGCGGGATGGTCGTTACCGGTGATGAGGCGCGAGACCTTGTCGCGGCGCGCCGCGTCGTAGAGCAGCACGACCCGCTGTCCGCTCGCGTGCGCGCGACCGAGCACATAGCCGACTTCGAAGCCGACGCCGTAGCTGGAGCCCGAGGCCTCGGCGACCAGGACGTCGCAGGCCGTCAGCCATTCCATGTCACGGCGAAAGACCTCTCCTTCCGTAATCGTCGACTCCGCCGCTTCCACGTCGTCGGCCAGCAGATGCTTGGTCTGCACGTGGTGGCCGTGGTGCTCGAGGCGTTCGCAGATGGCGCGCCCGGCGAGCACGCCGCCTCGGTCGCCGCGAACGGTGCAGGCGAGGTAGATGGTCATCAGTTGTCAGTCCAGTCATCGGTCTCAGTCGGCACCAGCACCTCGGCACGTGGCACCCAGCGTTCGGCACCCGGCACCCGGCACCCGGCACCGAGTTATTGTCTGGTCAGGTCGCGGACGCGATCGATCGGGATCGCTTCCGCCGTCCCGATTGCCGAACGGACGGTCGTCGCCTGAAACAGCGCGTTGTACACCGCCTCCTCCGTCGCTTCCAGGGCGGCCTCGAACAGCGGCGATGTTGCCTCGGTCGGCAGGATGGTATGCGTCCGTGCGGCGACTTCGTTGAACCGGCTGCGCATGTCCGGGCGACGTCGAGAAAGCAATCGCGAAGTCGCCGCTGCCGTTGCTGTACGAAGAGCCCGTCCTCGCCAGGCCGAAGATGGCGCGTGCGGCAAGCCGGCGCAGATCGCGCGCGTCGAGCGGCGCATCGGTCGCGACGACGAGCATGCAGGAGCCGTCGCCGTTGTCGTTGGCGGCCGCGGTACGCGTGCGGGGCGGCTGCAGCTGACGGAAGACCGGCACGCCGGCGATGGTCAGGTTGCCGCCGAAATTGGTCTGCGCCAGGACGCCGACGGTGTAGCTGCCCCGGTCGGCGGGAAGCTTCCTCGACGAGGTGCCGATGCCGCCTTTCCAGCCGTAGTTCACCGTGCCCGTGCCGGCGCCGACGGTGCCTTCGGCCACCGCGCCGCCGCTCGCTCCGGTGATCGCCGCCATCACGTGCTCGCGCGTCACGTGCAGGCCGCGGATGTCGTTCAGCCCGCCGTCGTTGGTCTCGCCGACCAGCGCGTTGACCGATCGCACTTGTTCGTTGCCCGGCTGCCCGATCGTGTAGCGGACCACCGCGTCCATCGCCGTGCCGACGCTGAGCGTGTTGGTCAGGACGATCGGCGTTTCGATCGTGCCGAGCTCGTTGACCTGCGTCGAGCCGGCGAGCTTCCCGAAGGCGTTGCCCACGAAGACGGCGCCGGCCACCTTGTCCTGGAACAGGTTGCCGCCGTGCGGCAGGACGGCGGTCACCCCGGTCCGGATGCGATCCCCTTCGATGATGGTCGTGTGTCCCACCCGGACGCCATCGACGTCGGTAATCGCATCGCGGGCGCCGCTCGAGTAGACGCCGACCACGATGCCGAGGTCTCGCGCGCGCGGCCGCGATTGCCCGATCAGGCTCGCGGCCGAGAGCGCCGTGACCGCGACGATGGACGCCGTCAGAAGGACACGACTCATGCCTTCAGCGCCGCCAGCTGTGACGTGATCTGTTCCAGTCGCTTCATGATTTCGTCGTGCCGCATGGTATCCGTATTCGGCTTCTTCCCGAAGAACGCGATGCTGCCGTTCGGGTCCAGCACGGCGCGATCGACTTCTTCGAGCGACGTGAAGCCCTGCTTGTGCGCCGCCGCCTCGAGCTCGAGCGGGCTGATCGCCTCCTTATTGAGGCAGTCGTTCGTGATGCGTCCGTTCTCGATCAGCACGTCCGGGTCGCCCTCGATGAACCGCTCGATCTTCTCGTGCCGCGAAATGAAGCGCACGAGCACGTAGTTGACCAGCAACAGCGTCGACGCGCCAATCACGCCGCCGGTGACGGTGTTGTCCTCGCCGATGATCGCATTCTGCACCGTATTCGACAGCGTGAGCAGGACGACCAGATCGAACGGATTCAGCTGCGCCAGCTCTCGCTTCCCGGCGAGCCTGAGGCCGACGATAAGGAAGGCGTAGACCAGGATGGGGCGCAGGATCTTCTCACCGATCGGCAGCGCCAGCGCGAACATGTTGTGCCACATCTGCATTTGCATGGCAGGGATTATCCCGCTGCTATGATTGTTGACGACATAATGAGTACGTCAACGTCGCGGCGCCGCTGGCTGGCCGGCCCCGCGGCGCTCGTCGCGCTGGTGCTCGCGACCGCATGCCGCTCCGTTTCCCCGCCTCCCTATCCGCTCGCGTTCTCCATCGAGGCCGCCTCGCCGAGGGTCCTCGAAACCTCCCAGGAAATCTCGGTCCCCGTCACGCTCGGCAACAGCGGTGTCCGCTCGTGGGATCCGGCCCACGTTCACCTGTCGTACCACTGGCTCTGGCTCGTTCCTCGCGAACTGGTCCATCGCTCGCAAACGGTGCCGTATCACGGCGGCATCCGGACCGACCTTGGCAGCGAGGCGCCGGTGATGCCGGGCGCCCACGTCGGCCTGCAGGGACGCATCCTGGCGCCCGCTACGCCGGGCGTGTACTGGCTGCAGTGGGACATGGTGGAGGAGGGCGTCACCTGGTTCGCGCAAGTGGCGCCGCGTCAGCCCCGCCGGCTTGTCGTTGTCGTCCCGCCGCTGGCGTGGGTTCTTGCGCCGCTGCCGCTGCTGCTCGCGCTGTGGGGCCTTTTCGCATCGAGACGCGGGAATAGACGGTTCGCCGACGTCGTCTGGTGCGTGGCGACGCTGACGGCCAAGCCGCTCA
This sequence comes from uncultured Acidobacteriota bacterium, assembly GCA_963794305.1. Taxonomy (GTDB): domain Bacteria; phylum Acidobacteriota; class Vicinamibacteria; order Vicinamibacterales; family CAVVIG01; genus CAVQFC01. The sequence continues at coordinate 68,227 of CAWCDQ010000046.1, forward strand.
TCCTCGTGCACACCGCGTTGCTGGAGCCGACAGCTGTCGCCTACTGGTTGATCGTCGCGGTGGCCGTCCTTGTGCCGGCGCTGGCCCTTTTCCTTCTGCCGCAGCGCCGGCGGCCGTGGGCTCTCCTGGGGATTGGTGTCTTCTGTTCTCTGCTGATCCTTGCCGACGTCGTCTATTACCGGTTCTTCGGCGACGTCTTGTCGACACCTGCCATGCTGGCTGCGCGTCAGACGGGCCACGTGTGGGGATCGATCGGCAGCTTGTTCACGCCGGGGCTGGTGTGGCTCGTGGCCGACTGGCCGATTGCCTTCTGGCTCGCCGCACGCCTGTCGCGCCGAACCGTGGCCACACCTCCGGAATCACCTCGCGCACGCATTCCGATGGCTGTGGGTGCTGCCGCGGTGGCGCTCCTGGTGAGCGGCGCCGTCCTTGCGGTCCCTCGCGTGCTTGCGTCCACGCCGCTCGATCAGATGTTTCGCGCGAGGGCCGTCGTCGAACAACTGGGACCATTTGGCTACCACACGTACGACGCGTGGAACTACGCGCGGAGCCGCTGGTTCCGCCGGCCGGCGACGGCTGACGCAAATCGACGACGCCGTCGCCTGGCTTCGGGAACGAGCGCCTCTGCGGGCCGGAGCGTCGGCGTTCGGCGCGGCGCGCGGCCTGAATCTCATCGTCGTGCAGGTGGAGTCGCTGCAGGACTTCGCGGTGGATTTCACCGTGGGCGGCCAGGAGGTGATGCCGCACCTGCGCCGGTGGACGAGCGACAGCCTGCGCTTCACCAACGTCACCGATCAGACGAGCGAAGGCCGCACGTCGGACGCGGAATTCACGACGATGACGTCGCTGCTGCCGCTCTATCACGGAGCGGTCGCCTTCCGCATGCCCGGCAATCACTACACGGCGCTGCCGGACGTCCTGACGGAGCACGGCTATTCGACGCTGTCGGCCGTCGCGTTCGAGGCCGGGTTCTGGAACCGGCAGGTGATGCACCCGGCCTACGGATTCCAGAACAGCCTCTTCGAGCCCGATTTCCAGATGACGGAACAGATTGGATGGGGGCTGAACGACCGCGACTTCCTGAAGCAGATGGTGCCTCACCTCGAGCAGCAGCCCCGTCCTTTTGGCGCGTGGCTCATCACCCTGTCGTTGCACCACCCCTTCGAGTCGTTTCCCAACACGCACAAGGTTCTGAAGCTTGGCGCCCTGGAAGGCACGTCGTTCGGCAACTACCTGCACACCATGCGTTTCTTCGATCAGGCGCTCGCGGACTTCAAGGACGCGCTCGCGCGCGATGGACTGCTCGACAGCAGCCTCATCGTCGTGTTCGGCGATCACGATGCCGGCTTCGCCCGCGACCCGTCGCTCGCGCGGACGATTGGAATTGGCAGCGACGATGTCGCGTGGACGCTCAACGATCGCGTGCCGCTGTTCATTCGGGTGGGACGGGCGGGAGGGACAGGAGCGGGCGGGAGAGGCGGGAGGGAGCAGGAGAGAGCTGGAGAGGCAGGACGGGAGTTGATCGGCGCGCGAACGATGCCGGCGGGACAAACTGATTTTGCGCCGACGATCCTCGCGCTGCTTGGAATCGATCCCGCGCCGCTGCCGTACCTCGGACGAAACCTGCTCGGCGCCGACGGCGATCGGCCGGTGCCGCGTCCGTACGGCGACTGGCTCGACGCCAGGCACCTGTTCCGCGCCGGGAGCGTCGGCACGTCCTGCTACGATCTCGTGAAGCACGCGATCGTTGCACCGATGGAATGTGCCGTGGAAGCTGCGCGCGCGCGGCGCGCTGGCGAGCTGTCGCGGCTCATCGTGCTCGACGATCTGCAGCAGCAGCTGAGGACGCTCCTCGCAGCGGTTCCGCCGCAATGAGTACAATGCGCATGCACATGCGCTCGGTCGTCACCTGTCTCGTTCTCGTTTTCGTCTCGTTGTCGCGTCAAGCTCTCGCACAGGATCCTCCGCCGCCAATCCCGTGGGTGGTCGTCGACGTGCACGGGTCCATTCCGCGATTCCCCTCGGACAATCCCGACCTTGCCGCCAGTCGCAACATGAACGTGGCTGAACTGCCGGGGGCCGGTCTCGGCGCGCAGTTCGGCCTGCACGTCTATCCGCTGCACACGCGAATCATCACGATCGGGCTCGGCGGCGAACTGGCAATCGGTCATGCCTCGTTTACGCCCCTCTCCGGCACACCGCCAACCGGCACCACCCCGCTTCGCGCGTCGGAGGAGCACCTGACGACGCTGTCGCCGCAGCTGTCGCTGAACTTCGGGAACGGTTCGGGCTGGAGTTACTTGAGCGCCGGGCTCGGAACAACGATATGGTCGCTCGTCCACCGAGGATCTGGGAGACTACCCGCCGAACAGCGACAGGCTGAAAACGCTGAACTACGGTGGCGGCGCGCGATGGTTCATCAAGCCCCACCTCGCCTTCAGCTTCGACGTGCGGTTCTATGCGATCAGCCCGGGGTTCGCGTACATCTTTCCGGTCGGACGCCGCGAACGACGCTCCTGATCATCGCGGCTGGAATTTCGGTCAAGTAGATCCGGCGGAACGTCCTTACTCTCCGCGCAGCGCGATCATCGGATCCACGCGCGTGGCGCGGCGGGCGGGAATGTAGCTCGCGACGAGCGCGACTGCGAGTAAACCGATCCCGACGCCGGCAAACGTCAGCGGGTCGGTGGGGCTGACGTCGAACAGCAGCCCGCGAATCAGCCGCGCGCCGGCAAAGGCCATCGCCGATCCGATCGCCACTCCAATGATGGCCAGGCGGCCGCCTTCGCTGAGCACCATCCGGACGACGTCAGCCGGGCTGGCGCCGATTGCCACGCGCACGCCGATCTCATGAGTGCGCTGGCTGACCGAGTACGCGACGACTCCGTAGACGCCGACCGTTGCCAGCGCGAGCGCGAGGCTGCCGAGGAGCGCGAACAGCAGCATGTTCAACCGGCGATCCGACGTCGAATCGGCGAGCACCTGATCCATGGTCGTGACGTCGGAGATGCCGAGGCTCGGATCGACCGCATGGATGGCCGCGCGCGCATAGCTCGTCGCCGCGAGCGGATCGCCGGACGTCCGGATCACCCACGACATGGTGGACACGGCTGGCGCGTCCGAGCCGCCGTAGCGGAACTGCGTGTGTGCCCGGTACATCTCGGGGCGCGGCAGCATGTCGAGGCCGCGATGATGCACGTCGGCGACGACGCCGACGACCGTGAGCCAGACGCCATTGCCGCCCATCGCCATGCGGCGGCCGACCGCGCTCGTGCCGGTCCAGTATTTCTTCGCCATCGTCTCGTTGACGATGATCACGGGAAGCGACGCCGCGGTGTCGGCATCCGTGAACGTACGCCCTTCACGCAGCGGAGTGCCGATGGCCTCGAAGTAGCCGGGGGTGACGACCTGCCAGTCGGCGGCAATCGACCGCTGATTGTCCGCCGGGCGTCCTTCGACGCGGATGCCCCAGTCGCCCCGCGTGCTCGCCAGCGGAAGTCCCGTCACGCCGCCGGCGGCCTGCACTCCGGGCGATTCCCGCAGACGGCGGCCCAGGTCGGCGTACGCGCGCACCATCGAAGCGGACGTGGTGTAGGTCTGCGCCGGCAGCGACGTTCGAAGCGTGAGTGCGTGCGACGGATTGAAGCCGGCGTCGACCTCGAGCAGGCGCTGGAAGCTCCGCGCCAGCAGCAGCGCCGCGGCGACGAGCACCACCGACGCCGCCACTTCGCCGACGACGAGCGCGCGGCGCAGCCAGCCGGTGGCGACGCGCGAGTCGCGCCCGCCTTCCTTCAGCACCGGTTGCAGGTCGGCCCGCGATGACTGAATGGCCGGCACGATGCCGAACAGGACGCCGGTGACGAGCGCGATCGTGGCGGTGAACGCGAGCATGCGGCCGTCGATCGCGATGTCCTGCACGCGCGGAATCTTCAGCGGATCGAGCGCGATCAGCCCGCGCGTCAGCAGGTAGGCGAGGGCGATGCCGGCGGCGCCGCCAAGCGCCGACAGCACCATCGATTCGGTGAGCAGCTGGCGAATGACGCGTCCGCGTCCCGCGCCCAGGACGACGCGGATGGCGATTTCCTTCTGTCGCGCTTCGGACCGGGCGAGCATCAGGTTGGCGACGTTGGCGCACGCGATGAGCAGAACAGCCCCGACCGCCATCAGCAGCACGACCAGCGCCGGACGGATCTCGCCGAACACTTCACGCGGTGCCGGGACGAGCGTGAGACCGAACTGGGTGTCGTACGAGTTCGGATAGCGCTGGAAGAACCCGTTGGTAATCGTGTCGATCTCGGACTGAGCCTGGCGGAGCGACGCGCCCGGACGCAGGCGTGCGAGCGCGTTCAATCCGTGATTCCCTCGCTCCTGCGGATCGTTCGGGCCCAGCGCCAGCGGGACCCACAACTGCGTGAACGCGCGGCTCGCGTAGTCGAGCGGCAGGCGCAGCTCGGCCGGCAGCACGCCGACGACGGTGTAGGGCGCGGCGTCGAGCTGAATCGAGCGTCCGACGATGGAAGGATCCGACCCGAACTGCGATCGCCAGAGACCCTCGGTCAGCATGACGACGTGTTCGTGGCCGGGGCGATCCTCGTCCGCCGTGAACAGGCGCCCCGCGATCGGCGTGGCGCCGAGCGCGGCGAAGATGCCGGGCTGCACCTGCGCGGCGAGCACGCGGAGAGGATCGCCGCCCCCGGTGAGATTGAATGACGTCGAGCTGAACGCCGCCACGTGCTCCAGGGATCGCGCCTGCTCCTGGTAGTCCACCAGCTCGCCCTGCGACACCCACGTCTTCGTCCAGTTGGTCCAGTGGCTCCACAAGAGGACCACGCGATCGGGATCCTGATACGGAAGCGGCCTCAGCAGGACGGCGTTGACGATGCCGAAGATGGCCGAGTTGGCCCCGATCCCAAGCGCCAGCGTCAGCAGCGCCACCAGCGTGAAGGCGCGCTGCTTGGCCAGGCCGCGAATCGCGAAGCGCAGATCCTGCAGGAATGTGGACACGAATCCCCTCGAGCGCGTTACAGCAGTGGGCTTTGTAGGGGCGGACCGCGTGTCCGCCCGGGCCGACACATTGGTCGGCCCCTACAGTGACCGATTCTGCACTGGGTCTTAGACGATCCGGCTCTCGTCAGGGTTGTCGGAGTGCGACGGTTTTCAGCCGCTCTCCATCAACTCATCGAGAACGGAGGGTAGTCGTCCACCATCAACAGCAGGTAGGCTTCGACCCGGATGAGCCATCGTAAGGCGCCGGCGCCGAAGTCGTAGAGTCCGCGCGGATAGCGCCCGTGATCAGGATGATGAACCACGCAAGCACCGTGGTGATCCACCACGCACAAAAAACGAAGAACAGCACGATGAAATGCGGGATCGCGAAAATGAGCCGGAGGCCGACGCTCAGGCGATCGCGAGGCTTCTCCTGCTCATCGAACACGAGAGCCGCCGGATACGCTGCGTCGCCGAACGGCGGGTACTGATCGGCCAGCAGCATGAAGTACGCGACCGCGCGCACGCGCCAGCGCAGGTAGAAGCGCGTGTAGTCGCGGATCGGCCTGTAGTGCTCGGCCATCAGCACGATCGTGAACCAGCTGATCACGGCGAAGATCGCGGCGATGCCGCCGAGCAATCCAGTCTCGCCGCCGAGCGTCGACGCATGGCGCCCGCCGTTGTTGTAGAACGCGAAGCCCGCGCCGACGCCGCCCACCAGGATGAGATGCGGGATCGCCAGGATCAACCTGAACGCGGTCGTCAATCGGTTGCGATCCGACAGCTGCGGCGCGAGCGTGGTCGAGACCGGGTAGGCCATGGCGCTCATGATAGTGTGCGATGATTTCGGCCGTGCGAATCTTTCTTGCGGCGATCCTCGGCGCAGCGCTGTTCGCGTCGCCGGTCCGGCTAAAGCCGGACACTACCGACATCTCGCCCGGCTGAAGCCGGACCCCGCCGTTCGACCGAACGACTCTCAGCCGATGGAGCGCAGCACGCTCCGTCTGCACTACGTTCAGAAGCCGATCGGCTACGAACGCTACGAAATCGCGCGCGACGGCGACGCGCTCACTCTGACGTCCGATTTCGATTTCACCGACCGCGGCGGCCGGGTCCAGCTGGCGTCCACGCTGCGGACGAAAGCCGATTTCACGCCGCTCTCGTTCAAGGCGACGGGCAAGAGCTATCGCTTCGTGAACGTCGATTCCGACGTGCGCATCGAAAACGGGACCGCAATCGTGAAGGCCGACGGCGCCGAATCGCGCGTGACGGTCACCGCGCCGTTCTACACGGTTGACGGGTACGCGCCGTTCGCGGCGCAAATGATGCTGCTGCGGTACTGGAAGACGCACGGCCAGCCGCGCGTGATGCGAACCGTTCCAGGCCTGCCCACCAACGACGTCTTCATCGAAGCGCGAGGACGGGAAGCCATTCGGATCGGGTCCGACACCATCCGCCTGGAGCGATACGTGATCGACGGCGTCGTCTGGGGCCGGGAGACCGTGTGGCTCGACGAGCGCGACACGCTCGCGGCCGCGATCACCCGCGCGGGCGGCCTCAGCTTCGAGGCCGTGCGCGAAGATCTCGAACCCGCGCTGGTCGGCTTCGTGCAGCGGGCGACGCGCGATCGCATGGCCGACCTCGAGGCCATCACGCACCGCGTGCCGTTGCTCAAGAGCGGTACCTACGCGATGACCGGCGCGACGATTGTCGACGGCACCGGCCGTGCGGCGATTCCCGACGGCGTCGTCGTCGTTCGTGACGGGCGCATCGCCGATGTGGGTCCGCGTGCGGCCGTGACGATTCCGCCTGGCGTGCCGTCGGTTGCCGTGGACGGCAAGACGATCGTGCCCGGGCTGTGGGACATGCACACGCACGTCACACAGATCGAGTGGGCGCCGGTCTACCTGGCGGCCGGCGTGACGACGGTCCGCGACATGGGGAACGAGTTCGAATTCGTCGTCCCGCTGCGCGACGCCATCGCGTCGGGACGCGCCCTCGGCCCGCGCGTGCTCGCCGCCGGGTTGATCGATGGCGGCGGCCCCAACGCCTTCGGCGTCTACTACGCGGCGACGCCGGAGGAGGCGAAGCAGGCCGTCGGCAAGTATCACGACGCCGGTTTTCAGCAGATCAAGATCTACAGCCTCGTGACGCCGCCGATCGTCGAGGCGATCTGCGCGGAAGCGCACCGCCTGGGCATGACGGTCACCGGACATGTGCCCAACGGGATGACGATTGAACAGGCCGCAGCCGCCGGCATGGATCACATCGCGCACCTCGCCATCCGCGGCGAAGCGGGATCGGAGGACGTGCAGAAGACGATTGCGTTCCTGCGGGATCACAAGACGGTGATGGATCCGACGCAGTCGTGGAACGAGCTGCTGGGGCACGCGGCCGGCACGCCCATCTCCGCGTTTCAGCCTGGCGTGTTGAAGATTCCCGCGCCGCTCAACCGCGTGTTTTCCAATGCCGGGGCCGCCGGAATCGATGCCGCGACCGCGCGCACGCGTCTCGAACGCGGCCTGCGGATCGTCAAGGCCCTCCACGATGCAGGGGTGCCGATCGTGGCGGGGACCGACGAGGGTATCCCAGGTTACAGCGTGCACCGGGAAATCGAGCTGTACGTGGAAGCCGGCTTGACGCCGATGGAAGCGCTGCAGGCGGCGACGATCGTGCCCGCCCGGGCGATGAAGATGGACGGCGAACTCGGCACCATCGAACGCGGAAAGCGCGCCGACATGATCGTGCTGAACGCGAACCCGCTCGATGCGATCCGCAATATCCGCGCCGTCCGCTGGACGATTCGCGACGGCCGCGTGTACGACGCGCCCGCGCTCTGGCAGAGCGTCCGGTTCCAGCCCTAGCACAGCGAACTGGACGGTACGCAACGGCCGCGTGTACGATGCGATGAGCTCTACTACGCTGCCCGCGCTCTTCAAAGGAGATCGACCATGGCGGACTACGACATCACACAGGGCACGACGTTTCCCGCCACCGCGGACAGCGCGGACCGGATCGCCGCCTTCTTGCGCGCGGCCTACGGCTGGATGTGCGCGGGCCTCGCCATCACGGCCGTCACCGCGTGGTTCGTCGCCTCGTCGCCGTCGCTGCTGCAGACGATTGCGAGAAGCGGGCCGTTGTACCTGATCCTCATCATTGCGCAGCTCGGCATCGTCTTCGTCCTGTCGGCGCGCGTGCAGCGCCTTTCGGCGGCCACGGCGTCGTGGCTGTTCATCGGTTACTCGGTGCTCACGGGTGTGACGCTGTCCTTCATCATGCTCGTCTACACGGGAGAGACGCTGACCTCGACGTTCGTCGTCGCGGCGGGCATGTTCGGGGCGATGGCGGCATACGGAACCGTGGCGAAGCGCAGTCTCGCGGGGTGGGGGCAGTTCCTGTTCATGGGGCTGATCGGCGTGGTCATCGCCTCGATCGTCGGGCTCTTCTGGCACAACGACGGCCTGCAGTTCGTCATCAGCTTCATCGGCGTCATCGTCTTCACGGGGCTGGCGGCCTACGATGCGCAGCGGCTGAAATCGATGGCGCTGATGACGTCGGCCGGCCAGACCGGTTCGTACGCCATCGTCGGCGCACTGACGCTGTACCTGGATTTCGTGAACCTGTTCCTGATGCTGCTTCGGCTGCAGGGCGGCGACCGCCGGCGCTGACGTCCGGGTCCGCGTGTCAGGGCCGCTTTGCGGCGTCGGCGGACAACTGGTCGGCGAGCTTCGTCATCGCTTCGGAGATGTCTCCGGCGAGGCCCATCGAGGCGTAGTGCCCATGCGTCGCCTGGGTCAGCACCGAGGCGATGGAGCCCGGCAGCCCCAGGGTTGACGCCTTCAGGACGATCGCGTTCGCCGATGCGCCGCGGCGAGCGACCTCCGAGATCCAGCGATTGAATTCCTGTTCGTCGACCTTGCTGTTCTCGCCGCCGTCACCCGTGAGGATGACGAACACCGGCCAGTGATCGCCGGCCTTCCGCATGAAGCGCTCGTCCACGTCCACCAGCGCGTCCATCAGCGCCGTGGGTCCGTTCTCCGACAACATTCCACTCGCGCTTCCTTTCAGCTTTGCCTTGTCGGTGGTCGGCGGCACCCGCACCTGTGTCCTTCGTCCGGTCGTCACGAGCACGATCTCGCTTTCGGGCGGGAGCGTATCGATGAATGCGGAAGCGGCCGCGCGTATCTGGACGATCGCGCTCGCAGTGGCGGCGCTCGTGTCGACGAAAATGGCCACGCGCATCGCCCGGGCCGCGGACAGGGACGGCGCAACCACCAGCATCAGAACGGGGATGGACAGAAGGCGTAGAGCGTTCATGCGGTTCCTCGAGACGAGCGAAAGACGCGCGGCAGCATATCAGAGAGCGTTTCCGCGAAGCGCCGCGAGCATCCGGGTGTCCGCGCGGAGCGCGTTGGCGAACGCCGTGTGGTCCGCGTCGGCGTCGAACCACTGCGGTTTCACGGTCGCGCCCGCCCGAACCAGCTGCGCGACGACGTCGTAGTAGCGGTCGCGAGGCGTGCCGAACGGCGGGTCGCTCCAGCCGTGGAGCGCCCACGCCAGCGGCGTTCCCTGGTACGTTCGATCGACGACGGCGATTGACGCGTGCCGCTCGAGCAGCAGTGAGACGACGTCCGCGTGTCCGCCGATGGCGGCCCAATGCAGGCCTGTCTGCCCATCGTGCCTGACCGCCGCATCAATCGGCAGCCCGCGTTCGAGCAGAAAGGCGACGACGTCGGTTCGACCGTACTCGCACGCCCAGGCGAACGCCGCCTCCATCTGTTTCGTCGTCGCAACCGGCTTGAGCCTGCCCTCGGCGTCGAAGTAATCCTTCACGAGATCGAGGCGGCCGATGCCCGCTGCGCCTTCGAGGTCCAGCCGCGCGCCGCGCGCCGCGAGGTATTCCGCCGCGGGGCCGCGTCCGTTGGCCAGGCATCCCGTGACGAACGAATGATTGTTTCCGGCGGCCTCGGACGATCGATCTGCGCGCCGTGGTCGATCAGGATCTGCATCAGAGCGTTCTGCACGCCGGCGCGCTCGGGGTGAACGCTGGTCGCGACGAGGCCGAGCGTCGTGCAACCGCCGCCGTACATGTCCGCCTCGGCGTCGACCTCAGCGCCGGCCGCGAGCAGCGCTTTCGTGACGGCCACGGCGTTGTGCGGCGTCTTCTGGCGGTAGTTCTCGACGCCGTTGGCCGCTGCGTAGTGCAACAGCATGGCGCGGTGCTCGCGCGTCGAACGGGCGCGAATCAGCGCCGGCTGCTCATGAAGGAGCCGCTCCAGTGCCGGGATGTCGCCGGCAACGACCGCCTCGGCCGCCGCTTCGAACATCGAGACCGGCGACTCCTTCTTCTGGAGATCCTCGAGGTGCGCGGCGAATATCGGCCAGGTCTCGAAGCCGTGTGCGCGCGCAATCACGAATTGCGCGGCGGTCAGCGCGCAGTCGCGGCTCGTCAGTGTTTGCCGCGCGAACGCCTCGAACTCCGGGATCGACTCGGGAAACTGGGCGGCCCACGCGCCGATGGCGCCGGGTTCGCTCGACCGGCACGCCGCGGCGAGATCGTTCGCGTGCTTCTCGTACTGCTCCAGGCTCGGACGTGAGGGAAGCGGAACGACGTCCTGCGGATTGGGGTACATGCGAATCGTCGCTCCGCGTCACCTGTCTTTCGACGCGAGATAGCGCTTCCGGGCACGCGCGACGAGCTCCGGCTGGGAGAGATGGAGCGTGAGGTCGTGCATTTTTCCGTCGAGCTTCTCTGGTGTGAAGCCGAGCGCGTACTGGTGGTGCAGTTCGTTGGCCACGCGCGCGAAGGACGATGCCAGATCGTGCGGTGACGTCAGCTCGAAGTATCCGCCGCCGGTCGCCGCCGCGATCTTCGGCAGTCCCTCGTCCGGCTTCTCCGCTTGCAGTTGCATCTGACCGCCGCCGCTCATCCCCCGGCCGCCCACGCCGCCGAACGGATTCGGCGGCATCCCGCCGCGGCTGCGGTCGATCCCGCCCCCGCCGCCGCTCGGAGCCGGCATGCCGTTCTGGCCGGCGAGACCGATCGCATACACCATGACGTCGTTTTCTTCCGCGCGCTTCATGACGTCTTTCAACGACTTGTTGTGGTTCGAGAAATTCATCGGCATGTCCACACCGTCGGTGAAGACGAGGATGACACGCCGCCCCTGCTCGATCAGGAGCTTGTCGATGCCGCGGTCGACGGCGTTCCACAGCGGGGTCGGTCCATCGTTCTGCAATTCGGTGCGGAGGATGTTGAGCAGCTTGTCGCGATCGGACGTGAAGTCCTCAGGATCGATCTGGATGTACTTCGCGAAGCTTCCGACGCGCGCCTTGTCGCCGGGCAGCATGTCGTGAACGAAGGCCTCGGCGGCGCGCGCCTCGAGGTCGAAGTTGGCCTTCATGCTGCCGCTCCGGTCGAGCAGCATGATCATCGTGATCGGCTGGATGTCGTTGGCAAACAGCGTGAGCGTCTGCCGCTTGCCGTTGTCGTCGATGGCGAAGTCTTCTCGCGTGAGGTCGGGTACCAGGCGCCCGCGCGCGCCGGTCACGGTGGCGTAGACCGCGACGGTCCGGTTGGCGGTGCCGAACTGGGGCGGCTGCGTCTGCGGCGCGGCCACCAGCACGGCGCCGGCTGCGAAAGTCACGAGCGCGACGATACGACCGACGCTGCGATTCATGAGGGAAGTCCCCTGCGGACGCTGGCCTCTCCATGGTAGTCCGGGGACGAGGTACGCGATGACTTTTTCGCCGACCCGCGGCGCTTACGGCGTTTTTGCGCCCGATGGGGTACAGCTTTCAGGCCTTCCGGACACCGGTACCGGCGGACCCAAGGTCCGCATCGCACGAGCGTCGCTCAACGCATCGAATTGCGCGAGTGGGCTGCCGCGCTCGCCGTGGGGACGTAGGCGGCGCGGAACCAATGGCTATCATCAAGGCCGGTATGTCATGCGTGTCCTCGCAGGCTGGCGACTCAGTCGTTGGCGTGGAAGTGCCGCCCGCGCGTTTCGGGACCGAGCCACATCAGGACGATCACCAGCGCGCCGGATGCCGCGATGCACGCGGCCATCGCCGACGGCAGCGGAAACCCGCGATCCTGCAGCGCCCCGACCAGCGTCGGCGTGAACGACCCGATCCCGGCGCCGACGTGGTACGCGAAGCCGGCGCCGACGGCACGAGCCACCGTCGGATAGCGCTCGGTGAGGTAGCCGGGGACGACGCCGAAGTTGCCGGCGCCGAAAAAGCCCATGGCCAGGGCGCCCACCAGCAGCAGCGCCGTATTCTGCGTGAAGACGTACAACGGGATCACCAGAATCCCGACCAGCGTCGCAATCGTCGCGGAGCCGCGGCGGCCGAGCGCCCCTTCCGAGATACGTCCGAACGCGATGCCGCCCGTGATGCCGCCGATGTTCAACGCGGCCAGATAGGGCAGCGTCGGCCGGTGCATCTGCGTAATCAGCGTCGGGTACCAGTACGTGATCGAGTGATACATGAACAGGAACGCTCCCATGAGCAGCGACGTGTGGAGCGTGGTCAGGATCAGGTCGGGCTTGAACAGCCTGACAAGCGAGAGCGAGTCGCGCTGGCTGCTTGCCTTCAGGTGACGCTGGCGATCGAGCCACACCGGGCTCTCCTCGACGCCGCGCATGATGAAGAACACGAGAAAGGACGGCAGGATGCCGATCCACATCATCCATCGCCAGCCCATGTCCGCGGACCCGTTGACGTGCGGGTACACGAACTCGAAGACGAGCGACGACAGCAGGAAACCCATCGAGTAGCCGCTCTGCATCAGGCCCGAGGCCGTCCCGCGAAGCTTCGCGGGCCAGTGCTCGAGCGTCAGCGGCATCCCGGCTGCCCACACGCCGCCCATCCCGATGCCGAAGAGCGCGCGGATGGCGAACAGCATCCGGAACGACGTCGAGAAGCCGCCGAGGAACGAGAAGGCGGAATACCAGAGAATCGAGAACATCAGCGGGCCTTTGCGGCCCCACCGATCCGCGGCCGTACCGGCGCCGATGCCGCCGGCGACGCGAAAGATCAGCGTGATGGTGCCCAGAGAACCGACGAGCGCCTTGTCTACGGTGAAGCTGCGCTGGATGTCGACGAGGAGAAACGTCAGGATGGTGAAATCAAATCCGTCGAGTACCCATCCGAGGTAGCAGCCGATGAACGCCTTCCATTGAGTGGGTGTGACCTCGCGATACCAGGCGCCGGTGGGACGTGGAGCGGGAGCGTCGAGGGACACATGGGCCATTGCCCGCGATGATACCTTCAGATCCGGACGAAAACGCGACGACGGTACATTTCGCCGAGAATCACGCCCCACAACACGACGTAGGCGACCGCGTAGCCGAGTGACGCGGCTTCGGGCCCGCAGCAGGGCCGCAGCACCGGCACGAACGTGCTGCGGTACACGATCCCTTTGAGCGATCCGCCGCCGGTCACGCTGACGCGTGTGAGGAGGCTGTCGAAGCCCACCGACAGGAAATACGCCAGCAGCGGATTGCGTCCGAAGGCCGCGAGCGGACGCGACCAGGCGCGCCAGCCCCGCACGTCCACGAGCCAGTGGCAGAGGGCGAGCGCCTGCGCCGCGAGCCCGCCGCTGAAGAGCGCGAAGGAACTGGTCCAGAGATTCTTGTTGATCGGAAACACGCGTCCCCAGGCGAGCCCGGCGATCGTCGCGACAAGGCCCGCGACGAACAGCCCGGCGCTATGGTGCGCCTCATGCCGCTCTCTCAGCCAGCCGCCCGTGAACACGCCGAACATCGCGCTCGCAATCGCCGGCAGCGTGCTGAGCAGCCCCTCGGGATCGGAAAACTGGTTGAGCAGATGGCGGCCGAGCAGCGCGCGGTCGACGTACGACGCCAGATTGCCCTCCGGGGTCAACACGCCCGCGCCTGCGCCCGGCACCGGGATCAAGGTCAGCGCCGCCCAGTAGGTGGCCAGCGCCGCCACGACGACCGCGATTTGCGCGCGCGGGGACGCGTGCTCCGTCAACCACGCGACCGCCAGGAACACCAGCGCGATGCGCTGCAGCACGCCGGGAATGCGAAACGTCGCCCAGTGCATCGGCGTGGCTGCCTCGATCGCGTTGAGGAGCAGGCCGAGCGCGAACAGGATCATGGTCCGGCGGAGGATGTGGCGGCCGACGCGTTGCGTGGCGCGCCGGCGGGCGAGCGCGAACGGCACGGCCGCGCCCATCGCGAACAGCAGAAAGGGAAACACGAGGTCGGTGATCGTCCAGCCGTTCCAGAGCGCATGGTCGAGCGGGGTGTAGACGGCAGTCCAGGTGCCTGGCGTGCTGACGAGAATCATCGCGGCGATCGAGAGGCCCCGGAAGACGTCGAGCGAATCGAGGCGCTGCGATCCCGCGGTCATCTACTGGTCGCAGCAGGGGCTGCGCCGGCTCGGAAGAATCACCCTGAACGGTCTCGGCCGCGAAAACACTTCGTTGGAGCGCGCGAATCCGTCGAGAAACCAGTCCATCACGTGCATCTGGGTCGTGAAGCGCCGCAGCGCCTGCCGCTTGGCGCGCGTCTCCGCCGGCGTGAGCGCGAGCCGCATCCAGCCCGACGCGCCGCCGCGAAGGCCCGGCGGCGGATCGAGACGCGGTCCGTCCTCTTCGAACGGCCACGTGTTGAAGTGCACGATGTAATTGATCACGTCGGTCGAGAATTCGGGGTGCACGCGCCTCACGTCGTTCAGCGAATCGGCGAGGAAGTACCAGGCCGCGCAGTGATCCGCGTGCTGGTCCTCTCTTCTTGGGACGGCAATCATCGTCGGCTTGAAGTCGCCGATGACGAGCGCGAGCTCCTGCGACAGATCCTCCCCGCGATACTGCGTGGCCGGTCTCAGTATTTCCGCTTTCGGGGGGCGATTGAGTCGCGTGTACGGCGAGCGATACGCGGCGCGGCGATCCGACCAGGTACTCGCGCGTCAGCCTGCAGAGACCGCCGTCGGGAAAGCCGAGGAAGGTCTGGAACGCGTCGGCGAGACCCAGCCGGACGAGCGCCGCACGCGCTTCACGCCGCCGCTGCTTGCCGTATCCGAGGTAGTCCTTCGCGGTCGGCGCTTCGACGTGATCCTCTTCCTTGACGCCCTCGGGGTATCCGTCGCCGTCGGTGAGATAGACGATGCGCACGGCGCCGCCGGTGGCTTTGACGCGCTGCATCAAACCGCCCGCGCCGAGGACCTCGTCGTCGGGATGCGGAGCGATGACGAGCAAACGTGTGGCGTTGGGGACGTCGAGCACTGCCGGCGGCGGTGGAGGCGCCGCCGGTTTCGCTGCGCGAGGTTTCTGCTGGCGCGGCGCCGAGGCGTGCATGTCGGGCGGCGACAACAGGGCTGCGACGGCCAGGGCGCCGGCGGCCATCGGGGCCCAAATACGATTCATGAACGTAGTGCTTGACCGACCGAATTGGTCGGAGATAATCTTGACAAGCTGAAATTGAGACTCAGTCTCATTTAAGCGATTAGCGCCCGCCGGATGCTGACACATCCGGCGGGATGCCGACCGACAGTCCGGAACAGACCGTTTATCACGCGCGCGTGGCGCGTGACCGCGTTCGGCCTCCTCATTCTACTGGAGCACGCGTCGAGCCACGCGCAGTCCTGGAGTTGCGCATGCGTCAGTGGCTCGTCTTTCTGTCTCTGCTCCTGCTTGTTGGAACGCCTCTTCGCACCGCGGCACAGACCGCGGCGCCGTCACCCGTTTCGGGGCAGGTGACCGACCCGAGCGGTGCGCCGATCGCCGGCGCCTCCATCACCGTCGCCTCGAACGGCCAACCGGTTGGCGCCCCGGCAGCGACCGATGCCCGCGGGGGATTTCAGCTGACGCTGCCGCCCGGAAAGTACAGCCTCACCGTGGCCGCCGACGGCTTTCGTGAGGTCACCAGGACCATCGGCGTGCCGGTGAGTGCGCCACACCAGTTGGACTTCGCCCTGGCGCTGGCTGGTGTGCGCGAGACCGTTGCCGTGACCGCCGCACCCACCGAGGCGGTGTCGATCATCAGAAGCGCGACCAAGACCCCGACGCCGCTGTTGAACGTGCCGCAATCGGTCGCGATCGTGCCCGAGAAGCAAATCCAGGATCAGCTGATGATGAGCATGGGCGACGTGATGCGCTACGTCCCCGGAGTCCAGGTGCATCAGGGCGAAAACAATCGCGATCAGATCATCATGCGCGGCAACAGCTCGTCGGCCGACTTCTTCGTCGACGGCGTTCGCGACGACGTGCAGTACTACCGTGACCTCTACAACCTGAGCCGCGTGGAGGTGCTCAAAGGCCCCAACGCGTTGATGTTCGGCCGCGGCGGCGCCGGCGGCGTGGTCAACCGCGTCGGCAAGGAGGCCGTCTTCCAGCCTCTCTATGAGGCATCGCTGCAGGCCGGGATGTATGGCAACAAGCGCGCGACGACCGATCTCGATCATCCCCTCGGCGACGCCGCGGCGTTCCGGCTCAACGCCATGTTCGAGGATTCAGACAGCTTTCGAGACAGCGTCGGGCTGAAGCGATACGGCTTCACGCCGACGATCACGTTCGTCCCGACGAGTCGCACGAAGATCGTCGCGAGCTATGAATATCTGAACGACACGCGCGTCGCCGATCGCGGCATCACGTCCTTTCAGGGAAAGCCGGTCGACGTCGACCCATCCACCTATTTCGGGAACCCGGCGGACAGTCACGTGGACGCCGTCGTGAACCTCGGATACGTGACCGTCGAACATCAGGCAGGCGCGTTGGTCGTCCGCAACCACACGTCGCTGGCCCGCTACGACCGCTCGTATCAGAACTACGTGCCCGGCGCCGTGACGGCCAACCAGACGCAGTTCGCGATGACGGCGTACAACAACGCCACCGATCGCACGAATCTCTTCAACCAGACCGATCTGACCTATGTCGCGGCGACCGGAGGGCTTCGTCACACGCTCCTCGTCGGGGCGGAGATCGGCCGCCAGCTGACCGACAATTTCCGCAACACCGGCTACTTCAACAACACCGCAACGTCGATCCTGGTGCCGCTCAGCGCGCCGATGATTACGACGCCGGTGACTTTCCGGCAGAGCGCCACGGACGCGGACAACCATCTCACCACCGGGCTGGGTGCCGCGTACGCGCAGGATCAGGTGGAGATCAACCCGCATCTGCAGATCGTCGGCGGCCTGCGCTTCGATCGTTTCGACCTGACGTATCACGACAACCGGTCGAATGCGACGCTCACGCGTCCGGACAACCTCGTCTCGCCGCGAGCCGGCGTGGTCGTGAAACCGATCGCGCCGCTCTCGATCTACGGCAGCTACAGCGTGTCCTATCTGCCCAGCTCCGGCGATCAGTTCTCGTCGCTCACGGTGATCACGCAGCAGCTCGAACCGGAGAGGTTCAACAACTACGAGGCCGGCGTGAAGTGGAACATGGTGCCGTCACTGACGATGACGACCGCGGTCTATCGGCTCGACCGGACGAATACACGGTCGACCGATCCGAACGACCCGACGCGGATCATTCAGACCGGCAGCCAGCGCACCAACGGCTACGAGGTGTCGCTCAACGGCAACGTGACACCGGCCTGGGCGATTGCCGGCGGCTACGCCTATCAGAACGCCTACGTGACCAGCGCGACGGCGAGCGCCGCCGCGGGCGCGCAGGTCGGGCAGGTTCCGCACAACACCGTGTCGCTCTGGAACAACTATCGCCTGCTCCGAAGCTGTCGGCCGGCGTCGGCCTGCTGTATCGATCGGACGCGTTCGTGGCGGTCGACAACACCGTCACGCTGCCGGGGTACACACGCGTCGATGCGGCCCTGTACTATTCGGTCACGGCGAAAACACGGCTGCAGCTCAACGTAGAGAACATGTTCGACGCGAAGTACTACCTCAACGCGGACAGCAACACGAACATCTCACCCGGATCCCCGGCGGCGGTGCGCGTCGCTCTGACTACGCGTTTCTAGAAGGCAAATGGCGGATGGCTAATGACGGATGGTAGATGGGCCGACGCATTTGCCATAGCCATCGGCCTTAGCCATCAGCCATGACGTTCCGCGTCAACCAACTACCGCGTCGGTGTGGACGAGGGCGGGACGATGCCCTTCATCCGCAGATACGTGATGATGTTGCCGTAGTGCTCGTTGTCGTGGGTGACGTTGAGCAGCATCACGCGGAACGGCGTGTCGCGCCGCGTCTCCGAAAACGACGTCACGGTCTTGGCCTCGTCTTTCATCGAGCCGTACGCCGCGTCGCAGTAGGCGTTGGAGTCGTTGATCGCCTTCACGAGCTCGGCCTTCCCGGTCGTCTTCTCGAAATCCACTTTCGCCATCGGGTTGGCCTCACCCTTCAGCGGGCTGCACAGCAGGTAGTGCTCGTTCGCCAGATGGCCGATCAGCTCGCCGAAGCTGCGGACTTCCGGCGTCGGCTTGAACCGTAGTGCTCGGCCGGCATCTTCTCGGCGGACGCGGCGACGAATCGCTTCACGGAGTTCCAGCTGCTTCGCACGGTGGCCGTATAGCCGGTGTCGGCGCCGCCGGTGCTTGCGCCGATCCCATCGCGCTGCGCCGAGGATCATCATCATCGTCGTGGAGGCGATCGCGGTTTTCATGGGAAGCGATTGTACACGGGCCGATCAACCCTGCGTCGCCCGCTCCCGTCTAATCACCATTCCCGGAGGGAGCCATGGACGCCATTCTGCAGGATCTTCGCTATGCCGCCCGCTCGCTGCGCCGCCAGCCGGCGTTTGCGCTGCTGGCGATCGGCACGCTGGCGCTCGGCATCGGCGCCAACGCCGCGATTTTCAGCGTCGTGAATGCGGTCCTTCTCCGGCCGCTGGCGTATTCGCATCCGGAGCGGATCGTGGCCGTCAACAACCTGTGGCGCAAGAGCGGCGTGAGCGCGACCGTGTCGGCTCCAGACTTCCACGACTGGCACGACACCACGTCCTCGTTCGATGCGATGGCGTACTACAGCGGCGGCGAGACCAGCGTCTCGACGGAAGGCGTGGCCGACTACGGTGCGGCGATTCGGGTCACCCCTGGCTTCTTTCGCGTGTTCGGCGTCGGCGCCGAAGTGGGACGTGTGCTCGAGCCGCCGGACGAGGTCGTCGGCAGCCCGTTAACCGCAGTCATCGGCCACGATTTCTGGCTGCGGCGCTTCGGCGGCCGGCCGGACGCGCTGGGCGCGACCGTGAGCTTCTCGGCGCGCACGTTCACGATCGTCGGCGTGATGCCGCCGGACTTCCATTTTCCGGCGCGCAGCGAGATCTGGTATCCCGGCTGGGTGCAGCCCGAGACCACCTCGCGCGGCGCGCACAACTACCGCGTCGTGGCGCGGCTGAAGGAAGGGAGTCGGCCTCGATCGGGCGCAGGCCGAGATGACGGCGGTGGCCGCCCGGCTCGAACAGGCGTACCCGGTCTCCAACGACGGCAAGGGCGCGATCGTCGTGCCGCTGCAGGAGCAGCTGGTCGGCGCCACGCGGCCGACGCTGAACCTGCTGGCCGGCGCCGTCGCGCTGGTGCTGCTGATCGCGTGCGCCAACGTGGCGAACCTTCTGCTCGCGCGCGCGAGCGCGAGGACGAGCGAGCTGGGCGTGCGCGCCGCGCTCGGCGCGAGCCGCCGGCGGCTCGTCTCGCAGCTGGTCACCGAGAGCGCGCTGCTGGCGCTCGCCGCGGGCCTGCTGGGGCTGGTGTTCGCGCGATGGATCGTCGCCGCGCTCATCGCGGCCGCGCCGGCGGGACTGCCGCGGCTGGGCGAAGTTGGCGATCGACGCCCGCGTGCTCGTGTTTGCGCTCGCGGTCTCGGTCGTCTCCAGCTTCCTGTTCGGCGTCGCGCCCGCGCTGCAGGCGACGCGGATCGACCTCAACAGCTCGCTCCGCCAGGGCGGCCGCGCCGGCGCGCTGGCCGGCGGCGGCTCCCGTCTCCGCGCCGGGCTGGTGGTGGCGGAGGTGGCGCTCGCGGTCGCGCTGGTGATTGGCGCGTCGCTCCTGATCCGCAGCTTCATCGCGCTGGGCCGCGTGACGCTCGGCTTCAGCAGCGATCACTTGCTGGTGTTGCAGACCAGCGTCCCCACGCAGATCGATCTGCGCAACATCGCCGGC
The DNA here is from genome assembly GCA_963794305.1 of uncultured Acidobacteriota bacterium. Classification (GTDB taxonomy): domain Bacteria; phylum Acidobacteriota; class Vicinamibacteria; order Vicinamibacterales; family CAVVIG01; genus CAVQFC01. The sequence continues at coordinate 88,302 of CAWCDQ010000046.1, forward strand.
GCGCAGCGGGCCACCGCGTTTTACAACAACGCCTTGCCGCGCCTGGCGGCGGTGGGCGGCGTCACCTCGGTCGCCGGCATTCGCGGGCTGCCTGAAGCGCGCAGCCGCTTCGGCCACGAGTCGAGCGGCGGCTACTGGCTCGAAGGCGGGCTGAATCCCGACACCGTCGGCGTCCGCCTGCCGCAGGCCGCCTTCACGGTGGCAACGCCCAACTACTTCAAGACGATGGAGATCCCGATCCGGCGGGGGCGGGATTTTTCGGCGCACGATCAACTCGATGCGCCGTTTGTCGCCATCGTCAACGACGCGCTGGTGCGCCAGGCGTTCGGCGACGCCGACCCGATCGGCCGCAGCATCGCCTGCGGCCTCGACACCCCGAAGTTCATGACCATCGTCGGCGTGGTCGGCGACGTGCGATCGAACGACCCGTCGCGGCCGCCCGCGCCGGAAATCTACATGCCGTTCGAGCAGCATCCGCTGACCGCGACGTCGCTGGCCATCGTCGCGCGAACCGCGGGCGATCCCATGGCTACGGCGAACGCGTTCCGCGAGATCATCCGCGCCATCAACGGCGACGTGCCCGTTCGCGCCAGCACGATGAACGACGCGCTGTCGATCTCGGTGGCGACTCCCCGGTTCAGGACGCTGCTGATTGGCGTGTTCGCGGCGCTGGCGCTGGTCCTGGCCATCGCCGGCGTCTACGGCGTGATGGCGTACGCGGTCAGCCGCCGGACCGCGGAAATCGGCGTGCGCATGGCGATGGGTGCCGCGTCAGGCGACATCCTCCGGCTGGTGATGGGGCAGGGGCTGCGGCTCGCCGTCGCGGGAGTCGCGCTCGGGTGTGGCGCTGGCCTATGGTCTGGCGCTCAACTGCTGCGCGGGATGCTGTTCGCGGTCGCGCCGGCCGATCCGGTGGTCTTTCTCGCCGTCCCGCTCGCGCTGGCTGGCGACCGCCGCGGCCGCCACTGCCATTCCCGCGCTCAGGGCCTCCCGGGTCGACCCGATGGCCGCCCTTCGAGCGGACTGAGACTCTGAAATCTGGCATCCATGTATCTTGAGCTGAGGAGGCTATTGATGAGGAAAGCGTTAAGGCTGCTGCCGCTCGCGCTCGTTGCGTGCGGTTTGCTCGCCACTCCGGCCGTTGCCCAGACCCCGAGCCCTGAGCTCAAAGCTGGCGACGCGGCTCCGGACTTCACGCTTCCGGCAACCGACGGCAAGACCTACAGCCTGAAGGATCTCGAAGGGGCACTGGGTCGTGCTGGGATGGTTCCCGAAAGCGTTCACCGCTGGTTGAACGGCCGAATGCAACTCGCTCCGTGAGAGCGGGGGACTGATTCGCGCGTTCGACACTGCGTACTTCATGATCAGCGTCGACACGCTCGAGGACAACAAGGCGTTCGCGTTGAAAGAGCATGCGGACTTCCCGATGCTCGCGAACCCGGACAAGAAGGTCGCGTTCGCCTATCAGGTGATTTCGCCCGACACGCCGCCCGAGCGCCAGTTCGCCAAGCGCTGGACGTACTACATCGATCCCACCGGCAAGATTGCGTTCATCGACAAGGCCGTGAAGCCCGCGACGTCCGGACAGGACATCGTCGCGAAGCTCGGTGAGCTGAACGTACCCAAGCGGAAGTAGAGACCCAGGCAGGCCGGGTCCAGATCACGATCCGGCCTGCAGCCCCCCGATTTCAACCGACTCCCTCCATCGGGCAGCGATTTTGCTTTTTGCTAGTGCTTATGCCCGAAAGGCAGGAGTTCGGTGCAGTGATTTGTGCGCCGAGGCAGGAATATTTGACCGAAAACCATACACCTGAGTTCGCGCTCAGGATTCGGGTGAAGGCACTGCCCGCGCCCGGCGAGTTCGACGAGTTCGACCTCCGGCACTTCCGGGTTGGGGGCGTCTTCCTCGTCCCGGCACGGCTGGGGTGGATGCTCATCATCTCCGGCTGCGCGGAAATGGTCGACGACCCTCCCGCGCGCGCCGAAGCCGCCGACTTCAACCGTTCGAAGGGGCCGAAGCGAAACTAGGCCAGGGCAACCTAACCGGGCTTCTCCCAGCCCTTCGACCGTCCGAGTGCCTCGTTCCACCGCTCGCGCAGCGCCGCCGCTGCGGTGCGCGGCATCGCCGGCTCGAATCGCCGATCCACCTTCCACTGGCCGCTCACATCGTCGATCGATTTCCAGTAGCCGACTGCGATCCCGGCGAGGTACGCCGCGCCGAGCGCCGTGGTCTCCGTGACCGCGGGCCGCACGACGGGCACTCCGAGCAGATCCGCCTGGAACTGCATCAGCATGTTGTTGGTCGCCGCGCCGCCGTCCACGCGCAGCTCGGTGAGAGGAATGCCGGCATCGACCGACATCGCGTCGAGCAAGTCCGCGACCTGATACGCGATGCTCTCGAGCGCGGCGCGCGCGATGTGTCCCGATGACGTGCCGCGCGTGATTCCGACGAGCGTGCCGCGCGCGTACGGATCCCAATGCGGCGCGCCGAGGCCGGCGAATGCCGGCACCAGGTACACGCCGCCGTTGTCGTTCACCTTCGACGCGAGCGCTTCGATCTCGGACGCCGTGCGAATGAGGCCGAGGCCGTCGCGGATCCATTGGACGACGGCGCCGCCGATGAAGACGCTGCCTTCGAGCGCGTACTCGGTGCGCCCGCCAATCTGCCACGCGACCGTCGTCACGAGCTGCTGTGTCGATCGCTTCGGCGCCGTGCCGATGTTCTGCAGGAGGAAGCATCCCGTCCCGTAGGTGTTTTTCGACATGCCTGGCTTGCGGCACATCTGTCCGAACAGTGCCGCCTGCTGGTCGCCCGCGATGCCGGCAATCGGCACGCTCTCGATGCCGACCGACTCCGAGACAGTGCCGTAGGTCTCGCTCGACGATCTGACCTCGGGAAGCAGGCTCGATGGAATGCCGAACAGCCGCAGCAGCTCGTCGTCCCACTGCAGCGTGTGGATGTTGAACAGCATCGTCCGCGACGCGTTGCTGACGTCGGTGATGTGGCGCGCGCGCCCGGTGAGCTTCCATACGAGCCAGGAGTCGATCGTGCCGAAGGCCAGCTTGCCGGCGTCGGCGCGTGCCTGCGCTCCCGGCACGTTGTCGAGAATCCATCGAATCTTGCTGGCGGAAAAGTAGGCGTCGATGAGAAGGCCGGTCCTGGCCTGAATCGTCTCGCCGGCGCCCTGCGACTTCAGGCGCTGGCAGTAGTCGGCCGTGCGGCGGTCCTGCCAGACGATCGCGTTGTAGACCGGCTCTCCCGTCTCGCGATCCCAGACGATGGTGGTTTCGCGCTGGTTGGTGATGCCGATGGCCGCGACGTCGTTCGATCGAACCTGCGCGCGTCCCAGCGCTTCGACCGCCACCCCGATCTGTGACGCCCAGATTTCGCCCGGGTCGTGCTCGACCCAGCCCGTCGCCGGAAAAATCTGGGTGAATTCCTTCTGCGCGACGGCGCGGATGGCGCCGTCGTGATCGAACACGATGGCGCGCGAGCTGGTCGTGCCCTGATCGAGCGCGAGGATATATGGCATGGCCGCTCACTATACAATGCGCCCATGGAAAAAGGACTCTTGCGCGAGCTGCTGGCCGAGTTCCTCGGAACCTTCGTTCTGATCGTGTTCGGCGTTGGCGTGGTCGCCCAGGTGGTCCTCAGCAAGCACACGGCCGGCGACACGCTGTCGATCAACATCGCCTGGGGACTCGCCGTGACGATGGGTTGCTATGTGGCGGCGGGTGTGACCGGCGCACACCTGAACCCGGCGGTGACGCTGGCCCTGGCGGTCCACCGCAAGTTTTCGTGGAGCAAGGTCGTTCCGTATGCGTGCGCGCAGCTGGTAGGCGCGTTTGTCGCGTCGGCGGTCGTCTACTTCACGTATCACGAGGCGATCAACGCATTCGACGGCGGTGTGCGGCAGGTGCTCGGCGCACAGGGGACGGCCGGCATCTGGGCGACCTACCCGCAGCCGTTCCTGAGCACGTTCCCCGGAGGCTTCATCGATCAGGTCCTCGGCACGGCACTGCTGGTGGGCGTCATCTTCGGGATCACCGACAGCCGGAACTCGCCGGCGCCCGCGGGGCTCGCGCCCGTGGTGGTCGGCCTGCTGGTGGTCGTGATCGGCGCGTCGTTCGGATTCAACGCCGGATACGCCATCAACCCGGCGCGTGATTTTGGTCCACGGTTGTTCACATTCGTGGCCGGATGGGGCGGCGAGGTGTTCAGTGCCGGCAACGCGTGGTGGTGGGTGCCGATCGTCGCGCCGTGTGTCGGCGGTGTCGTCGGCGGCTGGGCATACGATGCGTGTGTCGGGCATCGCTTTCCCAGCCACCCGGCGTGATCACCTGGCGGATGTCTTCAGCTGCTTGAAGACCGCTTCAGCCTCGAGAAGCGCTTCGGAGAGATAGCCCAGATCGAACGCCGCGAGCGGCGCCTTCGCGTCCGCGCGTGCTCTCAGCTCTGTCATCAGCGCTTTCGCCAGGTCCGGATTCGGCGCGGCGTAGATCGTCGCCCGGCGGAGCGTCTCCATGCGGACGATGACCGGCATGCTCGGTGTCAGGAGACCAAGTGTGTCGGTCACGAGGTGCGAGACGTCGTACCTGGGATCGACGGCGTGCCAGTCGCCATGTCCCATCGGCAGCGTGCGGGCGTTGCCGATGTCGAACGGGAAGCAGAGCAGCGGCGGGCCGGCGAGCGCGGGGCGCGAGAGCAGAACATGATGAGCCCGCTCACCGCGATCGTCAGCAGACGTGTCCGTCGAGTCATCGAACCCTCCTGGTGAGCAAGACGCCAGAAGACGCCATCCTGTTAACGCCCCGGCCTCTGAGGCGGACCTCTGAGACAGGACCTCTGAGGCGGGACCTCTGACGCCGTGCGGGCATCTGCTTTGCACGATTACTGCGGATGAGGATCCGGCTCGGCGGTTCTGTTGCTGCTCGGCCTGCTGATCGCTCGTGTCGGGACGCGCTGAGCAGCGCTTCGACACGAAAGCGGCGTCCTTCGCCATCACGTTTCACGACGAGACCTCCGCCTACCGCGACTCGTCAGTCGTCCTCATGCCCGGCGCCTCGGTCGTGTTCAACGCGATTGGCGGACCTCCGGGCGACTACGCGGGGTCGACGAAAGACGGGATGCTCGTGCAGCGGGCTGCACGCCGATGGGTGTGGACCGCGCCGCAGCGTCCCGGAACCTATCTCATCACGATCGAAGGCCCCGGAAAGAAGGACGCGATCGCGGTCCACGCCTTCGTGATGGTTCCCGGGACCGAAGTCAAAGACGGCGTGCTGAACGGCTATCGCATCGGCCGGTATCCCACTCCGTCGCGGAAGGACCGTTCGCTCTACGTCCCGCCGCCGGGATTCATCGAGGTGACGAAGGAAAACCTGAACACCAGGCTGTCGCCGCACTTCACGCTCAAGCAGTTTCTCTGCAAGGAGGACACGTCGAAGGACTTCCCTCAGTACGTCGCTGTTCAAGGAGCGGCTGCCGCTGAAGCTGGAAGCGATTCTCGAACGGGTCAACGCGATGGGGTTCGCGGTCGACACGTTGCACGTGATGAGCGCGTTCCGCACGCCGTTCTACAACCGCGCGATCGGCGACGTTGAATACAGCGCGCATCAATGGGGCAGTGCGGCCGACGTCTACGTCGACCCGGAGAACAGCGAATCGAATGGCGGATCTCAATCGGCGACGGCCGGGTCGACGTTCAGGATTCGAAGCGTCTCTACGACGAAATCGAGCGCATGCTCGCCGTGAAGGAACTGGCGCCGTACCAAGGCGGCATGGGCTTTTATCCCGGCACCGCGGCGCATCCGCCGTTCGTGCACGTGGACGTGCGCGGCACGAGGGCGCGCTGGCAGGGATAGCACCCTGAAAACTGCAATGCGAGTCGCGATCCTTGTTCTTCTCGCCATCTTGTGCGCACCGCGTGACGCGGCCCCGTACTCGGTGCTGGCGCACGAGGCGAACATCGACGCCCTGTGGAACACGAGTCTCAGGCCCTTGCTGGCGCGTCGCTTTCCTCGCGCCACGCCAGACGAGGTGACCCGCGCCCGCGCTTACGCGTACGGCGGCGCCGTCATACAGGATCTCGGCTACTACCCGTTTGGCAGCCACTTCTTCAGCAACCTCGTGCACTACGTCAGGACCGGCGATTTCGTCCAGGCGCTCATCCACGAATCGCGCGACGTCAACGAATATGCCTTCGCGCTGGGTGCGCTCGCGCACTACACCGCCGACAACGTCGGGCATCCCGTCGGCGTCAACCGCGCCGTGGCGATGATGTATCCCAAGCTGCGTGCGGAGCACGGCGATTCCGTCACCTACGCCGACTCGCCGGCCACGCACGTGCTCGTGGAGTTTTCATTCGACGTCGTCCAGGCGGCCAGCGGCGCATACGTGTCGGACATGTATCGTGCGTTCATCGGATTCGAAGTCGCGAAGCCGCTCCTCGAGCGCGCATTCCTGGGCACATACGGCATCGAGATGAAGGATGTGTTCCTGACCGAGGACCTGGCCTTCGGCTCCTATCGGCACGCGATCAGCGAGACGATTCCGCAGATTACGCGCATCGCGTGGCGCGACAAGCGCGAGGAGATCGAGAAGCTCAATCCCGGCGCTGCGGAGGAGCGATTCATCTTCAACCTGTCGCGCGAGGAATTCGAACAGGCCTACGGCACGGAGTACCAGAAGCCCGGCCTGCTGGCGCGGTTCTTCGCGCTTCCTCTACAAGCTGCTGCCAAAGGTCGGCCCGCTGCGGCCGCTGCAGTTCAAGGCGCCGTCGAAGGAGGCCGAGGCGCTGTTCCTGGAGAGCTTCAAAGACACGCGCGAGCGCTATCGCACGGCGCTCGAGGCGCTTGGGCGCGGGCGCCTCGATTTACCGAACACCGATTTCGACACCGGCAAGCCGAGCAGACAAGGCGAATACACGCTGGCCGACGAGACATACGCCGAGTTGCTGCACCGGCTGAGCGAGAACCATTTCGCCGACGTCCCTGTCCGTCCTCAGGAAGAACATCAACGCGTTCTACGCCAGCGCGCCGAGCCGAACGTCCAGCCGCAAGGAGCGGAAGCGCGCAGCCACGATCAAGGCGGAGCTCGAAGCGCTGAACACAACGGCCGCGAGCGATCGCACACCCTAGCGCGTTTTCGACCCTGGAGTAGTGCAGGCCTTCAGGCCTGCCCGACACGGCGGACCTGAAGGTCCGCACTACACCGAATTGAAAAATCGGCTACACGATCCGCCCGTCACGCAGCCGCAGGATGCGCGTGGCGAAGTCGCGCGCGAAGTCCTCGTCGTGGGTGCTCAGCACGAGCGTTCGTTGCTGGCGCTGCAGCCCCTGCAGCAGGACGCCGAGCTCGTTGCGGCGCTCAGGATCCAGCGAGGCCGTCGGTTCGTCCATCAGCAGCAGCGGCGGATCGACCGCCAGCGCGCGCGCGATCGCGACGCGTTGAGCCTCGCCGCCCGACAGCTGACGCGGCAGCGCCGCGGCGCGATGATCCACGCCGAATGCCTGCAGCAGCTCCAGGCCGCGCTTGCGAGCCGCCGCCGGCGCGACGCCGTGCGCGTGCACCGGCGCGAGGCACACGTTCTCGATCGCCGACAGATGCTCGAACAGGCAATGGAACTGGAAGACCATGCCGACCTTGCGCCGGAGGTCGCGCAGCGCCGGCTTGCCGTCGCCGCCGGTCAGCGACACGCCATCGACGGCGATCCGTCCCGTCTGAAACGGTTCGAGACCGGCAACCGCGCGGAGGATCGTCGTCTTTCCCGATCCGGACGGCCCCATGATGGCCACGATGTCGCCTCGTGAGACGGCGAGGCTCACGCCAGAGAGAATCGTCCGCGCGCCGCGGAGCACGTGCAGGTCGGTGATGTCGAGAACGGTATCGGACATGGCGTCAGGCAGGCCCGCGGGCGCTACATCTGCGGTGTTTTCCACCGCGCTTCGAGCCGCCGCGCGACAGCGGCGAGCGGCAGCGACATCGCGAGGTACAAGCCCGCGCACAAGGTGCCGGGAATCACCCAGCTTCCGAGGTTGGTCGCGAAGATTTGCGTCTGCTTGGTGAGCTCGAGCACGGTGAGCACCGAGACGAGCGACGAGTCCTTCAGCAGCGCCACGAAATCGTTGGTCATCGGCGCGAGCGCGAGACGGAACGCCTGCGGGCCGCGCACCAGCGTCAGCACCTGGCGCTCGCTGAGGCCGAGCGTCCGCGCGGCTTCGAGCTGGCCTGTGGGAATCGCTTCGAGCGCGGACCGGTAGATCTCGCTCTCGTACGCCGCGTAGTTCAACGCCAGCCCCAGCAGCGCCGCGACAAACGCGGGCAGGCGGACGGCGGACGCGAGCCCGTAGTACAGGACGAACAGCTGCAGCAGGACCGGCGTGCCGCGAATCAACTCGACATACGCGAGCAGCGCGACACGAGCCACGCTGCCGCCGTACACCCGCCCGGTCGCAATCAGGACGCCGAGCGCCACCGCCAACGCCATCGACACGCACGAGAGCACGATGGTGACCACCGACGCGCGCAGCAGCGACGGAAAATACCGCCGCGCCGCTTCCCACCGGCTCAGCGTCGCGACGCTGGCCGACGCGTCCAGACCAACCACGGCCGCGACCGGTTCGCCATTGAGCAGCCGCTCGTGCAGCTTCGGCTGGTCGTCGTTCCAGACCGACCAGCTCCGGAGAATGCGCTCGAGCCGTCCGTCGCGCATCGCCCCGAGCAGAACCTGGTTCAGGCTGTCGCGCAGCGGACCGTTGGCCGCCGAGAGCAGGCCGACATAGTGACCGACCGCGACCGTCTGTGGCTGGATGACGAATCCGGTCATCGTCCGGTGGCGCCGTTCCGCCAGCACGTTGTCGAGCAGCACGGCATCGACGCGGCCGATCACGAGATCGCTGTAAGGATGGACGTCGTCCTCGTAGGACACGACCTTGAGGCCCTGTTCCCGCTCGGCGCGCAGCAGGATGTCGTAGGCGATCGTTCCGGCGAGCGTGCCCACGGTTTTTCCGCGCAGGTCGGCGAGCGATCGCAATCGCGCCTCGTCGGCGGTCCGAACGCTCAGCACCTCGCGGAATTCATAGTAGGGCAGCGTGACGGACATGGTCGCGCGGCGGGTCGGCGTATCCTCGATGCCGCTCAAGCCGATGTCGGCGTCGCCGCGCGCGATGCTCTGATCGATTGACGTGAACTGGATATTCAGAAACTCGGAAGTGCGACCGATTCCCGTCAGCGAGAAGAGCGGCGATCTCGACGTCGAAGCCGGTGAGACGCTCGGGATGCAACGGGTCGGCTTCGACAAACGGGGCGCCGCCTTCGGGATCGCCGGCCCAGCGCAGGACGCGCGGCTGCGCGACGGCCGTCGTCGGACCGATCTGCAACAGGTAGTGTCCGGCTTCGCCAACGACAGGTAGTGTCCGGCTTTAGCCGGACCTGCGCCGACCAGCAGCGCGACGAGGAGGAGACGGATTGCGGTCCTGCGGCGTCGAAGATTGAAGAGTGTGCGCGACGAGCGCGGGCATGCCGCGCCGAAGCTCGAGGAGTGTGCGGGCGAGCGAAGGCGGGGGCACTGGAGTAGATTCTAACGGGAGGTCGGCGATGGCGAGTGTGGCGTTTCTTGGGACCGGGTTGTTGGGTGGGGCGATGGTGGAAGGGATGTTGCGCCGCGGAGACGAGGTCACGGTCTGGAACCGGACCGAGGCCAAGGCGCGAGCCCTCGAGGCGTTTGGCGCGAAAGTGGCCGCCACTCCGGGAGACGCGGTGGCCGGGGCCGACCGCGTGCACATGACGCTGCCAGACGACGAGGTCGTCGAGCAGATCGTGGCGGCGTTTACGCCGCGGCTCGCGCCCAACGCGATCGTCATCGACCACACGACGGCGTCGCCGCGCGGCACGAAGGAGCGCGTGGCGCGGCTGAACGCTGCCGGCGTGAAGTATCTGCACGCGCCTGTGTTCATGTCGCCGCAGATGGCGCGCGACTCGGTCGGCCTCATCCTCGCGTCGGGTCCACGAGACGTCCATGACGCCGTGCTCGACACGCTCGAAGCGATGACCGGCGAAGTCTGGTACCTCGGCGAGCAGGGAGATCTGGCCGCGGCCTACAAAATCTTCGGCAACTCGATGCTCTTCGTGATTGCCGCCGGCCTCACCGACGTGTTTGCCATGGCCAAGGGACTCGGCATCTCGGCCGCCGACGCGTTGACGGTCTTCTCCAAGTTTCAGCCGGGCGGACTCATCAAGGGGCGCGGCGAGAAGATGGCTCGCGGCGACTTCAGCGCCACCTTCGAGCTGGCGATGGCGCGAAAGGACATGCGCCTGATGCTCGAGGCCGGCGCCGGTCAGCCGATGACGGTCCTTCCGAGCATCGCGAAGGCGATGGACGCTGCCATCGCGAACGGACACGGCAAGGACGACCTCGGCTCGATTGCCGCGGAGGTGGTGAAGTGAGGTCAGGGCAGGGCGGGTGGATGGGCGGGATGGGCGGGAAGGGCAGGATGGGCAGGAGTGGGCAGGATGGGCGGTTGGGTCGCGCGGTTCGGGCAGGCCTGAAGGCCTGCACGACAACCGTACTCGTAGTGCAGGCCTTCAGGCCTGCCGTCGCTCAACAACCCGCGAATCCGCTGGCGCCGTACATCAAGGTGCAGGCGCCCGTGATTGCGCTGACCCACGTGCGCGTGATCGACGGCACGGGTGCGCCCGCGCGCGAGGACCAGACGATCGTCATGCGCGACGGCAACATCGCCGCGATCGGCGACGCGGCCAGAGTCGCCGCACCGGCAGGCGCCACGGTCATCGACGGCACGGGGAAGAGCGTCGTGCCGGGCCTCGTCATGATGCACGAGCACCTCTACTACACGACCGGGCCCGGCGTGTACGGCCAGCTCGGCGTCAGTTTCTCGCGCCTCTACCTCGCGGGCGGCGTGACGACGATGAGGACGGCGGGGAACGTCAACGGGATCATGGACATCAATCTGGCGCGGCGGATCGCCGCCGGCGAGATGCCGGGACCGTACATCGACGCGACCGCTCCCTACGTCAACGGCCCCAACACGTTCCTGCAGATGCACGCGGTCGAGAGCGCGAACCAGGCGCGCACGCATGTTCAATACTGGCAGGAGCAGGGATCGACCTCGGTCAAGGCCTACATGCAGATCTCGCGCGCGTCGCTCAAGGGCGCGATCGACGAAGCGCACAAGCGCGGTCTCAAGATCACCGGTCATCTGTGCTCGGTCACGTATGGCGAAGCCGCCGATCTGGGGATCGACAATCTCGAGCACGGCTTCTTCGCCGCCACGGATTTTGTCGCCGACAAGCAGCCCGATATCTGTCCGGGGCAGGCGCGCGGCCAGCAGACGATCGCCGCGCTCGACGAGAACGGCGAGCCGTTCAAGGCGCTCGTGAAGAAGCTCGTGGACAAGCACGTCGCCCTGACGTCGACGCTGACCGTGTTCGAGACGTTCACGCCCGGCCGGCCGATGCCGCCCGGGCTCGACGTGTTGACGCCTCAGCTGAAGGCAAACTTCGAGCGTGCGCACGAGCGCGCGTCACAGAACCAGCAGTCGGTGTACGCCACGCTGTTCGCGAAGGCGATGCGCCTCGAGCGCGCGTTCGTGAAGGCCGGCGGCGTGCTGATCGCCGGCACGGATCCCACCGGCGCCGGCGGCGTCGTGCCCGGCTACGCGGATCAGCGGCAGATCGAACTGCTGGTCGAGGAAGGCTTCACGCCAGTGGAAGCGATTTCAATCGCCACCCTGAACGGCGCGAAATATCTCGGCCGCGACGCGCGCATCGGATCGATCGCCGCCGGCAAGCAGGCGGACCTCGTGCTGATCGCGGGCAATCCCGCGGCCACGATCGCGGACATCCGCAACGTCGACACCGTGTTCAAACAGGGGGTGGGATTCGATCCTGCCAAGCTGATCGAGTCGGTCAAAGGACAGGTGGGGATCTGGTAAGCAGACGACCAGCGGGCTGATCAGAGTTCCCGTCCCGTGGGCTGGAACATGAGCGAACTGGTGTCTCAGCTGAGCGGACCGCCGCCACAGCGTGTAATCTAGTTGGAGCATGCCGTCCCTCGACGCTCGTCGGCAGGCGGCGATCGCCGACTTCGTTACTCGGATCCGCGCTGATCTGGGACCGCACCTCGTCGATCTTCGACTGTTCGGCTCCGTCGCCCGTCGCGACGCCGACGCCGACTCCGACATCGACATCCTAGTCGTCATACGTCCGGACGAGCAGCGATCTCGATTGGAGCGGCAGGCTGTCGACATCGCGTTCGACGTCAACTTGAAGCACGACCTGTACATCTCTCCGCGGGTACTGGGATCGGAGATGCTCGCCCACCCCGTGTGGGGACAAGCACCCTTCTTCAAGGCAGTGCAACGCGAGAGCGTGGCGTTGTAGTGTCGCCCCAGTTTGAGATCGCGCGTCATCGCCTTCGGCTCGCACACGACACGCTACACGAGGCCGACGTCCTGATCGCCGAGAGCCGCTGGCGCGGAGCGTTGAATCGTCTGTACTACGCGGCCTTCTACGCAGCGCGAGCCCTGCTGGCCACACGCGACCTCGATTCGGCTCGCCATAGTGGCGTCATCGCCCTGATTCCAACAACATTTCGTCAAAACCGATGTTGTGCCGAGCGCGATCGGCAAGACGCTGCCACGGGCATTCGAAACGCGGCAAACGAGCGACTACGCAGACGTGGCTGACCTTCATGAAGCGGGACGTCACGACAACTCAAGACTGATGTCGTAGCATTTGTCGCCGCGTGCGAGCGCGCCGTCGAGCACCTCATCGCTGCCGACAAGAACCTGACCTGACTTGACTCGGCTGCTGGGAAATGTAATCGGACAGGTAGAGGGGCAACGAGACGATGGTTCCTGCCCATCCTGCTTATCCCGCCGATCCTGCCTATCCCGCCTACTGGCCGGCCGCCGTGCTTTCGTCCCCGCCGGCTTGAGCGATGAGTTTCTGCACCCGCCAGTTCAATAGCTCGGCGACGTAGATCTCGTTTTCGCTCGGGCACGCGATCTCGTGGATCCAGCCGAACTGCTTCATTTGATGTCCCGACTTGCCGAGCATGCCGACCAGCTTGCCGTCGAGCGTGAGCTTGTAGACGCGGCCGGGGAAGGCGTCGGAGCTGTAGATGAACTGCTGCCCCTGCGCGTTCGGGGCGGAGACGCAAATCGCCCACGGCGCGCCGGGCGCCATCGTCGCCGCTCCAGGAGGCGCATCGGCGGCGAGCAGCCGCGCGACGTCGGGTTTCGCACCCATCCATGGCTGCGCGTCGGCCGGCACCGGCGCGTCGATCTTGATCTCGCGGACGAACGTGTTGGTCTTCGGATCGATCACCTGAATGCGCCGGTTGCCGCGATCGCCGACGTAGATGAAGCCCTTGGCGTCGTACGAGATCGTGTGCGGCGTGTTGAGGTTGCCCAGCTTGCCGCCGCCGGGTTCCCCGAGTGAGGCGACCCAGTCGCCGTCCTTCGTGAACTTCGCCACGCGCGAGTTGATGTAGCCGTCGCTGATGTAGATGTTGCCGTCGGCGTCCCAGGCGACGTCGGTCGGCTGGCGGAACTGGCCGTTGACCGGCGGCCGCGGCGGCGTCACGCGCGTCCACGGTTCGGCCTCGTCCGACGCTTCTTTCTTCCGGCCGAAGACCATCGTGACGTGCCCTTCGGGATTGATGCGGACGATCATGTCCGAGCCTTTGTCGATGGCCCAGAGGTTGTCGTCCTTGTCGAAGCGGATGGCGTGCGCGTAGGACCAGGCGTAGAGCCCTTTGCCGATCTCGCGGATGAATTTGCCGGTCTTGTCGAAGAGCAGGATCTGCGATGCCGTGGCGCCGTAGGCGGGACCGCCGGCGCTGTTCGAGCGGGTGAAGACCGCGACGTCGCCCTTCGAATTGACGGCAACGCCCGATGCCTCGCCGAGATTCATGTCGGGCGGCAGCTTCAGGAAGTTCGGCACCGAGTCGAACGGAATTTCAGGCACAGCCTGCTGCGCCTGCGGCGCGACGCTCAGGAATGCGATGAGGGCAATGAGCATTCGCTTCATGGGTGCCTCTCTCTCAATGGCTGATGGCTGATGGCTGATGGTCATAGGGTCGATGGTGTGACGCATCCACCATGTTCCATAGCCATCAGCCATCAGCCATCAGCCATGGACGGTGTTCTGCTTACTGGCCAGCCGCGGTGCTCTTGGTCGCGGCTGGCTTGAGCGTCAGCTTCTGCAGCCGCCAGTTCAGGAGCTCGGCGACATAGATTTCGTTCTCGCTCGGGCACGCGATTTCGTGGATCCAGCCGAACTGCTTGGCCTGATGTCCCGACTTGCCGAGCCATCCGAGAACCTTGCCGTCGGGGACGGAGAGCTTGTAGACGCGGCCCGGGAAGGCGTCCGAGCTGTAGAGGAACTGCTGTCCCTGTGCGTTGGGCGGCGTGACGCAAATCGCCCACGGCGCGCCGGCCTGCGCGGCGGCACCCTCCGCCGTCGGCGTGGCGCCCATCCACGGCTTCGCGTCCGGCGGCACGGGCACGTCGATCTTGATCTCGCGCACCAGCGTGTTCGTCTTCGGATCGATCACCTGGATGCGGCGGTTGCCGCGATCGCCGACGTAGATATTGCCCTTCGCGTCGTACGAGATCGTGTGCGGCGTGTTCAGCTCGCCGATCTTCGTGCGCCCCGGCTCGCCGATGGACGCGACCCAGTCGCCGTCCTTGGTGAACTTCGCCACACGCGAGTTGATGTAGCCGTCGCTGATGTAGATGTTCCCTTCGGTGTCCCACGCGACGTCGGTCGGCTGGCGGAACTGCCCGGGAACCGGCGGAAGCGGCGGCGTCACGCGCTTCCACGGCTCGGCATCGTCGGACGCTTCCTTCTTGCGGCCGAAGACCATCGTGACGTGCCCTTCCGGGTTGATGCGGACGATCATGTCCGAGCCCTTGTCGATGGCCCAGAGGTTGTCGTCCTTGTCGAAGCGGATCGCGTGCGCGTACGACCAGGCGTAGAGGCCCTTGCCGATTTCCCTGATGAACTTGCCGGTCTTGTCGAAGAGCAGCACCTGGGAAGCGGTGGCGCCGTAGGCGGGTCCACCCGCGCTGTTGGAGCGCGTGAAGATGGCGACATCGCCTTTCGAGTTGACGGCGACGCCGGACACCTCGCCGACGTTCATGTCGGGCGGCAGCTTGAGGAAGTTGACGTTGCCCTCGAACGGGATTTCGGGAACCGGTGACTGTGCGTAGGACGTCGCGGCGCTCGAGCAGTGCGACGAGGGTGATGGCGAGACGTTTCATAGGGACCTCCGTGTCAATGGCTGATGGCTTATGGCTGATGGACATGGCTAATGGTCTGTCCATGAACCATAGCCATCAGCCATTAGCCATCAGCCATGACTGTGTATTGCAGCCGCGCCAGTATGGGCTCGGGCCGCGGCTGAATCAAGCGATCTGTCCGCGCGACCGCTGAGCCTGCGCCAGCTGCTCGAGAAGCGGCGCCGTGCGTTCGAGCGACAGGCAGGCGTCCGTAATGCTCTGTCCGTAGATCGCGGGTTGGCCGGGCACGTAGTCCTGCCGGCCATCGACGAGGTGGCTTTCGATCATCGCGCCGAAAATGCGGCGCGAGCCGGCGCGCAGCTGCTCGCAGATTGATGCCGCGACCAGCGCCTGCTTCTCATGATCCTTGAGGCTGTTGCCGTGCGAGCAGTCCACCATGACGCTTTCCCGCAGCCCCTTGGCAGCCAGGCGGGCGCCAACCTTGGCCACGTGATCGGCGTCGTAGTTCGGTCCGGTACGGGTGCCTCCGCGCAGGATCACGTGACATGCGTCGTTGCCGACCGTCTGGAAGATCGCGGACACGCCTTGCTTGGTGACCGACGGAAACCAGTGCGCCGACCGGGCGGTCAGCACCGCGTCGACGGCGATTTGCGTGCTGCCGTCGGTGCTGTTCTTGAAGCCGACCGGCATCGAGAGCCCCGACGCCAGCTCGCGGTGCACCTGGCTCTCCGCGGTGCGCGCGCCGATGGCGACCCACGAGGTGAGGTCGGCGATGTGCTGCGGGATCTGGGTGTCGAGAAACTCCGATCCGGTGGGCAGCCCGAGATTGTTCACGTCGAGCAGCAGCTGACGCGCGAGGCGCAGCCCCTTGTTGATGTGGAAGCTCTCGTCGAGATCGGGATCGTTGATCAGCCCCTTCCAGCCGACGACCGTCCGCGGCTTCTCGAAATAGGTCCGCATCACGACAACCAGGTCGTCCGACAGCCGATCGGCGATCGGCTTGAGCCGCGACGCGTACTCGAGCGCCGCGCGGGTGTCGTGAATCGAACAGGGACCGACGACGACCACGAGCCGTGGATCCGTCCCTTCGATGATCCTGCTGATCGCGGCACGCGCGTCGGAGACCACGTTCGAGGCGCGCTCGCTGATCGGAATCTCCTCCAGCAGAATCGCCGGAGGAATGAGCGGCCGGACGTTCCGGATGCGAAGGTCGTCAGTTGGTTGAAACATAGGTCAGCTTCTGCCGGAAGAGGAATAATACCTTCATGCCGTTCCTCATCCGATTGCTGGTCAACGCGGCGGCGCTGTGGGTGGCGACCCGGCTCGTTCCGGGCGTGAGCTTCGACGGCGGGACGCTGCCGTTCCTCGGCGTCGCGCTGGTCTTCGGCGTGGTGAACGCCTTCGTCCGGCCGCTGATGCAGATCCTCGCCTTCCCGCTGATCCTCGTCACGCTGGGATTCTTCCTGCTCGTCGTCAACGGGTTGATGCTGTGGCTCACGAGCTCGCTGTCGGCGTCGCTCGGCCTCGGGTTTCACGTGGCCGGCTTCTGGGCGGCGTTCTGGGGCGCGATTGTCGTCAGCGTGACGAGCCTGCTGCTGTCGATGCTGATTCGCGACCCGTCGCAGACTCGCCGGTAGATGTAGCGCCTTCTTCGGTTGGATGTAGTGCGGACCTTCAGGTCCGCCGTGTGAGCAGGCCTGAAGGCCTGCACTACACCAGATAGAAAACGCTATATCGGGTTCCGCTGATTACGCGATCGCGTAGCCGCGTTCCTGCGCGCGGTTGACGGCGACGATGCCCGCGGGCACGAGGCGGCCGTTGCCAACCAGGTTGGACGTGATTTCCTTGTAGGCGGCGTCGGCGGTGATGCCGTGGTCGCGCGCGATGAGACCCGCGATGGCGTGCGTGGAGAGATCGCAGATCGCGAAGTGCACGCCGAGCTTGATGAGAGCGGCGATGCTGCGCCCGCGCGCCGACGCGTCGGCCGCCACCGGCGTGAAGTAGTTCACCTTCGGCGCTTCCTTGGTTTTCGGATCGGTGAACTCCGCGCGTCTGGCCAGCGTCCCGCCGTACTTCGCCCACATCGCGTCGTTGTAGGCGAACGGCGCCGAGCGGTGGCGCATGACGATCACGACGGCGAGGTCGGCGCTCTCCAGGCCGTAGGCGCCCTTGTTGGCGGAATAGAAATTACCGGCGAACTGGATCGCGTCTTCCAGCCGGTCCGGCGTCATGGTGTCGAACGTCAGCCGATGCTTGCCGGGCAGCTGATCGAGCCAGTCGTCGATCGCGTGGCGCGTCGGCTGCCAGCGTCCGCCCTCGGCGGGCGCGGCCGCCGCCGCTTGCTCCTCCGCACGCACGACCGCGGAACCGCCGCCCCACGTGGCACCCAGTGCCGCGATGCCGCCGCCGATGCGGGACAAGAACGAACGACGCGCGACGGTCTCGTGGAGGTTCCTTGTCGTCATGCGCCGATGGTACGCGCGCGGGCGGGTAGCGGTCAATCCTTCGCGTTCAGAACTCGACGTTCAGCGTGAACGGTTTGGCTCCAACGGTCACCGTGAAACGGCGCTCGCCTCCGGACGAGCGGCGAACCACGATTTCGTGTTCGCCGAGCGGAACCGCCGCGCCGTTGAGCGGCGTGTCGCCCAGACGCGTTCCGTCCAGCCACACTTCGGCGGCACTCGTCGCCGTGACCGTGATGGTCGACGGCTCCGGTGTGATCTGCAGATTCGTCGTCTCGCCCGGCTTGATGTCCACTTTGCGAGTCGCCTCGTAGGCGAGCGCGCGGTTCGTCATGCGAAGCTCGTGCGTGCCCGCCGGGAGCATGATCTGGTGGCGGTCGTCGGCGGTCAGCACGCGTCCGCCTTCGGTAATCGTCACGTCGAAGGGCGTGTAGACCGTCACGAAGCCGGAGAAGATGCCTTCGTCGATGGTGGCCGTTTGATTGGCGGCGATGGTCACCGTCCGCTGCAGCGTGCCGCCTTCGCCCTTCAGCACGACTTCGTGATGGCCGACGCTCAAATCGGCGAGCGTCAGCGGGGTGACGCCGCGCGGCTTGCCGTCCACGCTCACCTGTGCGCCAGGCGGCGTCGTCGTCACGTGCAGCGTGCCCGGCCCGCTGCCGGGCGTCGCGGCCTTCGCGGGTTTTGACTCGACCTTCGCAGTCGTTGACGCCGACGGGAACGACGGCAGGATGCTCCAGACGTAGCGTCCGCCCACGACCGCCGCTGTCAGGACCGCCGCGGCAATGGCGCCACGAATGAGCCACGGCACCAGGGGCGCGGCGACTTCCAGCGTGCGAGTGGCAGCGGAGGCTGCAGGTTTGATGTCGGGTGTTCGAAAAACAGGGGATTGAGCCGTCGCGACGGGCTCGGGCAGGTATTCCACCGCCGGCGGCACAGGGACAGGAGCCGCGTCCAGGGCGATCTCGGTCGCGGGAGCGGCCTCGACGGGTGTGGGTGTCGTCTCCGGGGCGCCTGTCCACTGCGCGCGGCGCGCCCGGGCCCAGCTCGCGGCGGCGTGCGCCGCCGAGATCAGGTTTGCCTGCTGCTCCCAGGCATTGTCATTTGCCGGCACCGACCAAAACTATAATCGGTCCTGCGTTTAGCCCAATGACCAATTTCCGGCTCGTCCCATCGGGTGGTTCGTCTGCCGCGACGCTCAGGCAGTCTCTCGCGTCAAATGCCCGGCGCGAGCTCGACGCCTTGCGCACCGAGCTCGAGGCGCGCCTCGCCGCGCTCGAAACCGCGCCTGGCCCAGCCCGATACGGCGCCGTCGCTGGAGCGGCTCGTCATCGACCTGGCGCGCGTCGCCACGGCTGAAGCCGAATCAGCGGCTGTACGCGCGACGCTCGAGGCGCAGCTGCAGGCGGAGCAGGACGCAGGCGTCGCGGTCGCCGAGGCGCAGCGTGAAGTCGCCGAAGCGGGCACTGCCGCAGTCGCCCTGCGAACGGAGCTCGACTCGCATCGGAGGGCAGCGGATGCGCTGCGGCGAGACCTGGGCGCTCAACGGCTGGCCGCCGAGACGCTCAATCGCGATCTCGCCGCTGAGCGAGCCAACCTTCAGAGTCTCAACGACCACCTCGCCAACACGGAGGAGGCGCTCGAACGTGAGCGCGGCGCGGCCGCGCGATCGGCGCAGGAAGCCGAGCATCTCCGCGCGTCGCTCGAAGCGGAGCGGCAGGCAAGTGGCGAGGCGGCTCGCGAGATTGAGAGCTTGAGAGAAGAACTGCAATCGGCGCTCGACGTCGACGCCGCGCGTCAACGGCGAGTCGAGGAGCTGGAGCGGGCCGTCCAAAGCGAGCGCGCCGCGGCGGCTGACGGTGAGTCGGTCGCCCGCGCGTCACTCGACGCGCAGTCGCGGGCGCGCGCGCAGGCCGAGGCGGCCGTGGTCGAAGCCCGCAGAGAGCTCGATGCCGCTGGCGTGCTGGCCGATGGGCTGCGTGCCGATCTCGACGCCAGCGTCGCGGCCGCAGACGCGCTGCGCCACGAGCTCGCTGCGCGCGACGCGGAGGTCGAGCGCCTGCAACGCGAGCTCGGCGACGGTCAGGCAGCCGCCGGCGGATTGCACGAAGAGCTCGCCGAAGCGAAGCTGGCGCTCGACAACGAACAGACGACCGCCAGGAAGCTGCGCGCGGAGTTGGATGGTGTTCGCACGTCGCTGGCGGCCAAACAGGAGGCCGCGGCGGAAGCGGCTCGCGAGCTCGAGCAGGTGCAAGGCGAACTGCACACCGCGCTCGACACCGGCTCCGGACACCAGCGTCAGATCGAGGAACTGAACCACGAGCTCCAGCAGGAGCGCGCTCGCGCTGTCGCGGTCGAGACCGATCTCGCGGCTCAGCGCGACATGGTCGCCGAGTTGACGACGACGAGGGCGGCGCTGCAACACGAGCTGATGGACGCCCGAGATGCCGCCAGCTCGCGCGCCGCGAGCGACGATACCGAGCGCGCGACGGTGGCGACGCTCGAACGTCGATGCGCAGAGCTCGACGAGGCGTGCACGGCGGCGCTCGACCTGGCGTCGGAAGCGGTCAAGGAACGCGACGCGGTGTCGGAACAGCTCGAGGCCGAGCGAAAGCGATCCGCGGACGCGCTGGCCGCCGCCCAGACGCGGTTGAAGGAAATCGATCAGGAACTGGCGGAAGCCGAACGCGCCCGTCAGGAAGCCGAGACGGAGGCCGACGAGGCGAACGCAGGAGCGCGACGATCTCGCGCTCCTGCTCGACAAGGCCAAGCAGTCGGTCCAGGGCATGAACGCGGCGGTAGAGGAACGGCTCGCCGCCATCGACGCCAAGCGCGCTCGTGCGCTGAAAGCCGCCGAGGAACGCGCCGAAGCGGCGATTCGCGATCGCGACGCGCTGGCCGCGGAGCTCGCGGCGGTCGACACGCGCCGCCAGTGAAGCCAAAGACGCCCAAGACGCCAAAGACACTGCAGACGCCGAAGACGACCGAAGACACCAGCGACTTGGCCGCGCGCCTCGAGGCCGCCACCGAGCGGATTCGCGCGCTCGAGCTGGAGTTGTTCGAGCGGGAGCGCGGTCCCGTCGACCAGGACGTGGAACTGGAGCCGTTGCTTCCGGCCGCCGTCGCGGACATGCCGCGCGCGGACGGGACCGCCTGCGAAGCGCTACGGATTCAAGCCGCTTCGAAAAGTGCAGGTCGATCGCGAGCCGGCGCTGCTGGTCGACCTGTCGTTGACCGGTGCGCAGGTGATCTTCGCGCGATCTCCCGATGTCGGACAGATGGTGACCCTCGCGCTGCTGTCCGACGAAGCGCCCTGTTTCTGTCAGGGCCGGCTGATGTGGGCCCGGCGGGAGCAGACCGCAAAGGGCCGGCCGTACCGCTACCCGGCCGGAATTGCCTTCACCACGGGTCAAGATGAAGAAGCCATCCAGGCGTTCATCGCGACGCATGCCGTGAAACAGGAGTGACATGAAACCCGTGATCCGTGGATCCCGTCTCGCGATCGTCGTGTGCGCGCTCGCGGCCACCGTCATTCCGGCCGCGCAGCAGGCGCCGTCCACTCCTCCAGCGAACGCGCGACCGGCGAATCCGGCGCTCGATCGCTACAAGCAGGACGTCGGCCAGGAGGTGGATGGTCTTCAGGAAATGATTCAGCGGATGAACGACCAGGTCTTCAGCTTCGGCGAGCTCGGGTTCCAGGAGTTCGAGACGACGAAGTACCTGACCGGCATCCTGAAGCAGAACGGCTTCACGATCCAGGAGAACCTCGCGGGCATTCCGACGGCGTGGATGGCGAGCTGGGGATCGGGCAAGCCGGTCATCGCGCTCGGCTCCGATATCGACGACATCCCGCAGGCATCGCAGAAGCCGGGCGTCGCCTATCACGATCCGATCATCGAGGGCGCCCCGGGCCACGGCGAAGGACACAACTCCGGAATGCCGCTCCAGATTGCCGCCGCGCTGGCCGTCAAGAAGGTCATGGAGCAGCAGCATCTGTCGGGCACGCTCCGGCTCTGGCCTGGCGTGGCGGAGGAACTGGACGGCGCGAAGGCGTACTACGTGAAGGCGGGCGCGTTCAAGGACGTCGACATCTCGATCTTCGCCCACGTCGGCTCGAACATGCAGGCGAACTGGGGCGAGAGCATGTCGAACGCCCTGGTGTCGGTCGAATACAACTTCAAGGGTGAGAGCGCACACGCTGCCGGTGCGCCGTGGCGGGGCCGCTCCGCGCTCGACGCGGTGGAATTGATGGACACCGCGTGGAACTTCCGCCGCGAGCATCTTCGCCTTCAGCAGCGCTCGCACTACGTGATCACCAACGGCGGCGATCAGCCGAACGTCGTCCCGCCCAACGCTTCGGTCTGGTACTACTTCCGCGAGACCGATTATCCCCACACCAAGGAGATGTGGGCCATCGGCGACAAGCTCGCGCAGGCCGCGACGATGATGACCGACACCGAGGTGTCGTCACGGCTGCTCGGCTCGGCGTGGTCGGGTCATTTCAACAAGACGATCGCCGAAACGATGCACGCGAACATCGAGACGGTCGGCCTGCCGCACTGGACCGAGGCCGATCAGGCCCTGGCGAAGGCGCTCCAGCACGAGTTGAAGGTGCCGGAGATCGGCCTCGCCACGAAGCTGGAGCCGCTGCGCGGGCGGTCCGAAGTTCCGGACGAGGAGAGGCGCGGCGGCGGCTCGGACGACATCGGCGACATCTCGTGGGTCGTCCCGACGGTGACGCTCAACTATCCCGCCAACATGCAGGCCGGTCCGGGTCACAACTGGGCGAACGCGATCTCGATGGCGACGCCGATCGCGCACAAGGGTATCTACTACGGATCGAAGGTCGTGGCGCTGACCGTGCTGGATTTCCTGACGCGCCCGGAGCTGGTCGCGCAGGCGTGGGACTACTTCAACAACGTCCAGACGAAGAACACGAAGTACGTGTCGTTCATCCGGCCGGGTGACAAGCCGGCGATCTGGCTCAACGAGCAGATCATGGCGAAGTACAGACCCGAGATGAAAAAGTATTACTACGATCCGTCCAAGTACAAAACGTATCTCGAGCAGCTTGGCATCACGTACCCGACGGTGCGAACAACGCCAAAGGCGCCTCAGGAGTGAACGGTTACGGCTGGCCCGTCTCCACGACGCCGAGAAGGACGCAGAGAACGAAAGGCCATGGATGTCTCATGGCCGTGCTATTACGGGCTGGCGATCGGAGAATGTACGCGACGCGCGCGAACGTTCCCAAGATCGCATTGGCGGCGCCGCTGTTGTGCCGCACGTTGGCGGGCGGCCAGTTCAAGCTCGAGCTAAGGCCCCCGACAGGTCGTCGACGCACCAGCGCCGACGCGGCGCAGACCGCTAGCGCGCAGGCGATCCGATGATCGGGATCGAGAAAACGGCCGGGATAGGCCCAGCCGCGGAAAAAGAAGGCCGGTCCGAGGCAGGCGAGAAAAAACAGCGTCAGCGCGCCGGAAAAATCGCGGAATCGCGGTGCTCCAAACACGGCCAGAGTTGCTGCGGCGGCGCCGGCCAGCACGGGCAGCGCGCGCCAGTCGAACTGTGGCGGGTCGTTGAGCGTCACCACCATCATGGCGCTTTCGACGCCGCGCTTCAACGACTCGATTCCGGTGACTTCCGGGCGCCAAATAGCCACGACCGAGCGCGACGTCCCGTACAGCCGCTGAACACACCCGTGTAGTGCCATGTCCGCCGAGGCAAACAAGAACAGGCCGATCGCGATCGTGGCGACAATCGTCAGCATCGAGCGCCAGGCGATGACGCGGCGCCATGGCAGCCTGCTGAAGTCGCGGGCCGAGTCCCGGGGGGCAGCGCGAAGGCCGCAACGCCGACGGCCATGGGCAGATTGTTCAGACGCGTATAGAAGCGCGAGCGTGGCGAGCACTCCGGCGGCGGCTAGCGATGGTTCTGCGGTCCACGACGACCCGGAGCGCGACGTAGTGCGGCCGCGTAGAGAAAGCCCGCCGAGGCTGATTCCGCTGAGGCCGATGCCGAAGTATTGCCAGGAAGTGCCAAGGGTAGACCACGAGCTCAGTGTCAGCCCATGGCGATCTGACCGGCGCGAAATCCGGCGATACGTTCTTCGTCACTCGCGCACGCAAGCAGCGAAGCCGCGAGGCCGATGCACGCGCCGTCCCAGCACCGCTCGCCGACGCTCAATCGCCGAAGCCAGGTGCAGTGACGCCGGCAATCCACCGATAGAGCGGCTGGAATGTAGAACACAACGAGAGCCCGCCTTCGAGCCAATAGCCCTGCATGAAGATCCGATAGGCGTATGCGCTGGAATCCCCAGTAGTCATTGCCGCCAGGATAAAACCGGAATCGGGCCGATCTCTCCCCGCGCCCCATGCGGCGATGAGCGTCAGCCACGGAACCGCGATGAGCGCGGACGCGCCTGTGAGGTTTCGGGGACGCGCCGGCACCGGAAGCAGCGCCAGCGACTGCCAACAGGGGACGCCCCAGAGCGCAATCCCCCTGAAGTCGTGGCGATGAGCGCGGCGAAATACACCGACACGCCGACCAGCCACGAGATCCCATCGGCGAGCGGATCGCCGACAGATACGACGCTGTCCACGCGGCGATCCACGCGAGCACGACGACGGTGATCAACCCGCGTCCGACAAGGTGTGTCAAGCGATCGGCGCGCGAGGGCCGCTTGAGCGTCGCCAGCGCGGGCGACGACCAGAGGTCGACGCCGTTCCATGTCGGCACGAAGCGCCACGCGTCTCCGATCAGCGTCGCGTCCAGGTGTATCCGGTGAATCCGCCGTCACCTGGGCGACGTCGGCGATCGGATCGCCGTCGAGGTGAATCCTCGTGTGGCCTTTCATGTCGTCGCCGACATCGATGCCGATCTCTCCGTGAGCAGGCGCCTCGAGGTAACCGGTGACCACCATCATGGTACGAGCCGCCGGAGGTCGATCGTCCTCGCTCGGGTGGAGAGCGTCTGTCGTCGGAGGCAGATTGAAGAACCACACCGGGAATTCGCCGATGCCCGTGTAAGCGCGCCTCATGACGGCAGAACACGCGGGCTGCGGATTCCGCCAGTCGGCCCGCACGTCCCAGCTGTGCGGGACGGCACTCGTGGCGTCCGCGACGATCGGTCGCGTCGGTTCGAAGCGCACGCACCGACCTTCCGGCGCGAGCGTGACGGCAGTCCACGCCTTCCAAATCAGGAGCACGAGAATGGCGCATCTGCTCATCCGACTCCGCAGGAATCGCGGAAGAAGCCGAGATCAAGGTCGGAACGACCACGCCGACGAGGATCGCTTTCGCCGCGCCGTCTAGCGGCATCCCGTCGAACGGACCCGCGGTGCGAGCTGGTCACAGCGGGCGACGATCGCGGCAACTGCCGATCCAGGCCAACGCGGCGACAATGCCGAGCCCGTACATGGGTATCTTCACCCTCGATAATCACGGGCAGAGCCGTCGCGCCAATCACGATCACGTACCAACCGGACCAACCGAGCGCCGTCTCGAAACTACTCTGGCACACGTCGTTGACGCTCGATTCGCCCTCAGTTCTGCGTCCGAGGAGAGGACCGAGCCCGAAACCGAGCGTCTCCGCGCGAAGGCTGAGCGTGTGAAGATGGCCTTCGCCACGATTGCTGCGACTTGCAGGTCGGCTGGGAGAGGCGTCGCTGCCTCCAGCGACGCCATCGCGGGAATCGCTTTCATCGTGTCGAGACTATCTCCGTCGCATGGCTCAATCCAGGGGATCGACGGTGATGCGCGTGAGCCGAAATGGGTGCGGTAGCGCAATCTCCAGATTGCCGTTGGGGTCGAAAATTTCAACTTTCGTGTTGCCGCCGAGATTTCCCGCCTCGTCGAGCGTGAGCAACCCACGTAGCTTGCCGGCCCCCCGGTATGGCCGGTCTGGATGTCGTAGAAAATGACGACATCCGTCATCGCGAATTGCCGTCTGCCGACCTGAGTCCACACTCCGTGCCCCGATGTGAGCACGGGGTTCCTTCGTTGACTTCCGTTTGCACCGAGCTGAGGACGATGCCTCAGAGATGAACGGCGTGAGGATTCGTTCTCCGTTTTCGAATGTGCCCATCCAACTGCCGACGATGGACTTCTGCTCGTGCTGAGATTCGCCGACGCTGCCTTGGTCAGGAGTTTGCGCCGCGTGCGTCGCGGTTGTGAAGACGCCGATGACGACGCTCATCAACAATACCCTGAAGACTCTTTTCACCATGCTGATGTTCCGTCGGCCCCGGCTTCATCCCGAGCCTTCTACTGAAATAAGCGTAGAAGCCGCGCAGAATATATCACGCGAAGGAATGGAAGACGGGGCTATGGACGGTCGCGTCTACCGCGTCGGTATGCTGCGGCGATCCGTGGCGATCAACGCCGAGAGCAATTCGTGGACGGACAAATCACGAAATGCCACATGTCTACAGGAGAGCGGGATTCGCTGCAGGTTGTTGGTCCGGAAGACAGGATCGAGCCGTCTATAGCCCGGATCGCCCCGCGTAAGTATCAAATATGGTTTAACCCGCGCCGGGCGCGCCAAGATTGATAGTCGACGAAATTCGCAAGACGGGATGGTTTCGGCAGCGGTCGCTGGTGACGACCGACGTGGTCGCGCCGTCCTGGGGTGCCGGACCCCGTCCGGGGACTCTGGGCTACGATCGGGTCACTGACACAACTCTGACGGAGGCACCATGTCCACCAGCGCGAACGGGGTGTCCGCGTCCGCTTCGACCGAGTGGCCACACGAACCTTCGTCGCTGCCTTCATCCTGGTCGGTCTCGCGGCGCCGATCCTTCCTTCTTCATCGCACTGGGTGGCTATACGGCCGCGTCGGCGTTGCATGTCATCGGCCCGCCGCTCTATTTCAGGCTCCCGCACAATGGTGAGGTCGTTGCCCACGTCGACGTGCTCGGGAGGTGGCCCCCCGGATATTGCACGGATTCGTGTCAGTGAAGCGGCAACCGGCGTGACGGTTTGGGACGTGAAATCAGCAACGGCACAAAGTGCGAGTGCTGGAACGGTTGCTGGAGTCTCACGCTGAGGGCCGGTTCAAATCCAGCCTCTTTCGCCGCAGGCCGCCAGCAGTTCAGCGCGTCCTTGCCGCAGGCTCCATCATTCTCGCTGGCGCGGGGAACGGCGTATCTCTTTGAAGTCTGGGACAGCAAGGGGCGGCTCAAGCGCGACCGGTTCCACTCTAAGCGTCCGCCCGCTGGTGGAAGTGGGCAACACGGCCCTGGCGCACGTTGGACCTTGGCTTTCGCGCCGAACGCTTTCGCGTAGGCGCGCACGAGCGTGTGGTGGAACGTGGCGTGGCTTAGAAATGGCGCCGGATTCACGTATACGCGCACGTGCTGCCGGAAATGCAGCGCGACGCCGCGGCGCTGCTCGGCGGGCTGTTGCACAGCCGCTGACGCATCGCTGAAAGTGGCTCGCCCACTGGCGCGGGCGATAGGAGCACGAGGAAAGCGAAGAAGACGGTCGGAAGCGGAAGGCGGCTAGCGGTTCCGTTCGGCGGTCAGGCGGTCGATGAGGACCTGCATGTCCGCCATCCGTTGGAACTGCGTTTCGAGCACGGTTTGCATGCGGATCAGCACGTCCTCGATGCGCGCGAGCCGCTCGCCCTCTGTTTCAGGCGGGGTGAGCCGTTGCCATTGCCGGAGCGGAGATAGGTCACGAATGGTCGTTGCGTCGGTGATGTTGTCGAACGGGTTGTCGGCATCGCTTGCTCCGAGGGAGGGAGGGCAAGCCCGGCTGGATTGCGGGCCAGCGGTGGCGTGCTCTCGATACAGGAGCCACGTTAAAGGGCAACAGCCCCGGCCGTAGTACCTTTTTGAACAGCTCACTTGCTTTTTGCGACGTGGGTTTGCGAACGGGATAATCGCGGCACGACTACTGTCATTAGCAAGGCGTTAGCAAAATCGCTATGACCGCGCGAGTTGCTTCGAGAAGGTGAGGGATGGTGCGGAAGAGAGGGATTCGAACCTCCACCCGGTTGCCCGGACTAGCTCCTGAGGCCACTTTTGCGATTTCACCGATCGTGACTGTTCGTCGCCGAACATGCGATCTCCATGAAGGCCGACGAGTTACCAGCAATCATCGTTGCGGATTGTCGCTGATGATTTCCGATGAAATTCGCGCACGGGCGGACGGAAATCACAGATCGCCAAGGGCGGCGCACGTTCACGGTGCGCGAGCTGCAAGCGATGCCCGAAGCGATGCAGCGGGCCATCCGTAGTATCAAGGTGCGCACGGTCAAAGATACCGTCGCCGGCACCGAACAGGTGGTGGACGTGAAGCTGTGGGGGAAGGCGCGGGCGCTCATGCTGGCTGCGCGAGCAGGGATGCGACCCTGAGATCGCCGGCCGTGCGCGACGAGCATTACGACCCGTTCCGGCAACTGCCGCCCACGCCGCGGCCACTCGAGGCGGTCGTGTTCGTCCTCGCGCCGGTGCGCGGCGATCAAACCGACTCGATGCGCGGCGAAGCGGGTGGTACACGCTCAACAGTGAGCTCTATGGGGCGCTGTGGTTCGCGTCGGAGGCGCTGGCCCGCGCCGACCTGGCGACGCAGCAGGACGCGCTCGCGGCCGTCGGCTGGACGACGGTCGCGTTTGCACCGTGACGGATCGGATCGCGAGGTGAAGAATGCGCTTTTTCGAGACCAGCGAGACGGAGTTGGCCACGTGGGTCGCATCGCGGGCGTGTTCTCTCTGCTTGCGCTCGTCCCAGGGTGTGAATGGTTCCATCGGGTCGATACGCTCTGCGCGATGAGAATCGTCTCGACCGTCGGCTTGTGGCTGGCCTTCGTGGTGGGAAAACGGAGTATGTTGAAGCTATCGGACGTTGTTGCTGGCCCGGTCAGCCTGTTGGGTCTCCTGACGCTGACGATCGGTGTGGTTGGGCGGTCTTACTTTGTGGGGACCCGATGATCGATTCGGGCGGCGTTCAATCGGATCAGTGATCGGTTGGGGTAGCAACACCCTGGAACGTGCAACGACGTCACCGGGCGAACAGCGACTCGAGCAGCCGGGTGCCGGGCGCAGCGGTCCGCACAGGCGCCGTCGCGCAGATCGTCGACCATCGCCCCGGAGTCACGGTTCAGCGCGAGTTGATGGACATCGCACGCACAAGTCCGAAGCTGATCGCGCAGGCCCGGTTGACCGATGCCATTCGCCATAGCCCCACGATGGCCATTCAGCGAGAGCAGGTCGGCGTCATGCGCGGCGCGTCGGTGCCACGCAGAGGTCGGCCGGAAGCGGATGTGAGCAGCGCGGGCGCGCTGGCCTCGGTGCCGCCGCGCGTGTCCGCTCTGCCGTTCGATCGTGCCAGCCGGACGTTTCCGACCGCACTCCCGGCCGCCTGGCAGTCAGTCGCTCAATTGGTCAACCTGCCGCCGGATTCGTTCGGGAAGCTGGAAGATATCAAGTTGGACATCGGAGAAGGGGAGATCACAGGCAAGGATCTCCAGATCGCACTGATAACAAGTCTTAGCAAGGTGATAGGGGTCAAACCTGGTTTTGGCTATCGAGTCGCGTCGCTTGATCTATACGCCCCCGACACAATGGGACCAGAATACAACACACCCCGAAGAGGACCACGGGATGCTGGCGTGGCCTGAGGCCGGCGACGAGGTTCTAGACGAGAATTGGCTGCGAATCATCGTTTTGGTAGCCAACACACTCGGGGAGGCCGGCCAACTGCGGTACCTCAACAAGAATTCCGCCGCGATCCGCGAAACTCACGACATCGTCGTCGACGTCGACTGGTACCTGGAACGCACCCAAAGCGATGTCGGTTTCCACAAGGACAGTCGCGGCACGACCTCTTTGTCAATCTGACCTACAGCAATCCACAGAAGATGCAACGGGCCGCGACCAAGCTCGATCGCCGCGGACAGCCGCAGCTCGAAGCATCGTTCCCTGCCGAAGTCCAGAAGGATCTCCGGGAGAGACGTCAGGAGTATCGGAAAATTGCGCCTCATGCTGAGCACGGAGACCTCATAGAGGAGGAGGCCGAGCCGTATGCGCGACTGAGTTTTTCGGACCCAGCCATCTGGCACAGCACGCCGCGGCTTGGCCATCGCATCGAGCGCGAAAAAGCGCTACCCGGAACCGGTCGATGAAGAGACGCTGGGACCTGGGGGCGTCTGGTTACAAGCACGACGTGCTCGCGGGCACATTCAAGAGCGAGGGGGGTGACGAGAAGGATGTCCGTGCCTTCTGGACGTGGTTTAGAAGCAAGTATGA
>CAWCDQ010000047.1:0-123914 GCA_963794305.1 uncultured Acidobacteriota bacterium
AGGGGCGCCGTCGGGTTGTCGCCCGCCGATGCGCGATGCATGAACGCTACTGGGCCAAGCGCCGGTTCGCCCGCCGGCCCTCCCGCGATCGTGAACCCTGTCGATGGGGACACAGGCACTCCGCCACACCGCCGCCAACTGCATGAACAGATCGTGCGGATGCTGTCGATCGATGAGCGGGCGACCGTTCACAGCCTCGCCGGCCTGGAAAATCTCGCCGTAACCGTCTTTCCCGACCGATGCCGAATCCCGGCTCAGCATTCCCGTGAACGTCAACCGGCCCTTCGCGGTCTCGCGGCTGGCCATTCCCATCCACCAGTTCGGCGCCACGAACTCGTCTCCGCCGCGCGGTCCGCCCTGACTGTTGAATACAGCAAAGAGGACGCCGTCCTGCGTGAAGAATCTAAACCGCGGCTCTCCGGCATGCTCATGTGCTGATGATCAGGTGGGCGCATCTTGCGCGTGCACAGGAATTGAATATATCGAGAAGGAGACCCAACACAACACCATCACAGCCGTCGTCGACAGACACACATGATCGCTCCTGCACCGCGTAGTCGCCAAAATTGAGCGCGTGCGGACGACGCGCACGAGCAGAGCGCCGGCGGCTAAACCCAGGAGCGGCAGGGAACTGGCGTGGAGCGGACTGTCCGATCCGGGTGGAGCGTGCGTCGAAAGGATGGCTGACGGCTGGCAGTTCGTGGGGAACCATCGAAGGAGGCGCCGCAGCGATCGCGGCGAGCGCGCGCGTGAGGCGAGAAAACATTTCGAAGCGCGCCTTCCGACACCGCGTGCTCGTGGCTGCAACCGGCCAACGAGCGGCCAAACTGCGGCCCGGCCGTATCAACATGATGACAAGGCGGCTGATCGCCGACCCATGCGCCTCGCATGATCCGGCGCATTGCGCGAGGACGACAGGCACGCAGCTGAGCGCAGCCGCCAGCACGGCTGCCGTCAACGTCCGCGACGCTCCAACCATCCCATCGATTCTAGCGCACCCGGTGCGTCGCGCTTTGCTTGACTCTGTACCCGTGTGTAGGGTTACATACTGGTGACATGTGGATCAGTGAGGCGGCTGAGCAGGCCGGCGTCAACGTTCAGACCGTCCGGTACTACGAGCGCCGGGGACTGTTCCCAAAGGCGCCGCGGCGCGCGTCCGGCTATCGCGAGTTTCCAGCCGATGCCGTCGCCAGAGTGCGGTTCATCAAGCGCGCCCAGGAGCTCGGATTCTCGCTCGAAGAGGTCGAGGAGCTTCTTCAGCTTCAACGAGGTCCGCGACGGGACCGCGGGCGAATCCGGAAGATCTCCGAACGGCGGATCGCCCAGATCGACCAGAAAGTCGCTGAGCTCACCCGGATGCGCAAGGCGTTGAGCGCTCTTCTTCATGCCTGCCATGAGAACACGACGCTCGAGTGCCCAATCATCGAAGCGCTCAGCGGTGGAGAATCGGCTTCATGAACGAAGCACCGACGTCGGCGTGTCGCCGGTCGTTCACATCGACCCGGTGTGCGGCATGACCGTCGATCCGTCAGAGGCCGCGGCATCCGCCGTACACGAGGGCCAGACGTACTACTTCTGCCATCCCAGCTGTCTCGAACGCTTCACCGACAAGCCTGCTGAGTTCCTGAACAAGGACGCCAGCGATGAAGCGCCGTCCACGGTCGCTGTGCCCGGCGCTCGCGCTACGTCTGCCCGATGGATCCCGAGGTTCGGGAATCGTCGCCCGGAGCGTGTCCCATCTGCGGCATGGCGCTCGAACCGGATCTTTCCGATCCAGCGGCGTTGATGAAGGTCGAGTACCACGTGCCCGATGCATCCGGAGTCGTGCGCGATGCGCCCGGTGCGTGCCCGATCTGCGGGATGGCGCTCGAACCTCGGATGGCCGCGCTCGACGATGCGCCGAATCCCGGAGCTCGTCGACATGACGCGGCGATTCTGGCTCGCGCTGGTGCTCGGCCTTCCGTGTTCATGCTGTCGATGGCCGACATGGTGCGTGGGCGGCAGCTTGATGCGATATCTCGACATGCGCGACGGCGAACTGGATCGGCCTCGCGTTCGCGACGCCCGGTCGTCGTGTGGGCGGGTTGGCCGTTCTTCGTTCGCGGCGTGGCGTCCGTCGTCAATCGCAGCCCCAACATGTTCACGCTGATCGCGCTGGGCGTCGGCGCCGCCTACGCATACAGCGCGGTCGGCGTCTGTGGCCCGAGCTCTTTCCGGACGGGTTCCGCGTGCACGGCGTCGTGGAGACCTACTTCGATACCGCGGTCGTCGTCCGGCGCTGGTGCTTCTGGGCCAGGTGCTCGAATTCGGCGCGGCTCAGACAAGCTCGGCGCTCAAGCGGCTGCTCGGTCTCGCGCCGCGTACGGCTCGTGTGCTCAGGGACGGCTCGAGAAGAGGACGTGCCGATCGTCGACGTCGGCGTCGGCGATATCTCCGGGTGCGTCCCGGCGAGAAGATGCCGGTCGACGGCGTCGTCCTGGAGGGCCACACCGCGATCGATGAGTCGATGGTCACCGGCGAGCCAATCCCCGTGGAGAAGACGGACGGCGATGGCGTGACAGGCGGCACGGTCAACGGCAGCGGCAGGGTTCGTCATGCGTGCCGAGCGGGTCGGCGCGACTACGCTGCTCTCCCAGATTGTGCGGATGGTGGGAGAGGCGCAGCGCAGCCGCGCACCGATTCAGAAGCTGGCCGACCGGGCCGCAGAGCTGGTTCGTCCCGGCGGTTGTCCTGGTCGCCGGCATCGCGTTTGTCGCATGGGCCTTTGTCGGACCCGAGCCCCGCCTGGCTCACGCGCTGGTCAACTCGGTCTCGGTGTTAATCATCGCCTGCCCCTGCGCGCTGGGACTGGCGACGCCGATGGCGATCATGGTCGGCACCGGCGCGGGGCCAGCGCCGGGGTTTTGTGAAAAATGCCGAAGCGCTCGAACGCCTCGAGGCGGTCGACACGCTCGTGGTCGACAAGACTGGAACACTGACCGAAGGCAAGCCGGAAACTCGCGAGCGTTGAGGCATTTGGCGATCGTTCGGAGGACGAGATCTCGGCCTGGCCGCCGGGCTAGAACATGGCAGCGAACATCCGCTCGCGGCGGCGATCGTGACGGCGGCGCAGGAGACGCGGCATCGAGCCGGCCGCCGCTCCGCGACTTCCAATCGATCACGGGCCAGGGCATTCGCGGACGAGTCGGCGAGCGAACGGTGGCGATCGGGAACGCCGCCCTGATGGCCGACGGAGGCGATTCACGCCCGACAGTCGGAGCCGCGGCTGGCGGCGCTGCGTTCGCAAGGACAGACAGTCGTGATTGTCGCGCGTGGATGGAGAACTCGCGGGGCTGCTCGGCGTGGCCGATCCGATCAAGAGCGACGACCGCGAGGCCATCGAGAGGCTGCACCGGAGGGCCTGCGCGATCATGCTGACCGGCGACAGCCGCATTACCGCCGAGGCCGTGGCCGAGACGCTCGGCATCGACGAAGTCATCGCCGAAGTGCTGCCGCAGCAGAAGGGCGAACGTGACTCGCGACTGCAGCGAGAAGGCCGAAAGGTCGCGATGGCCGGCGATGGCGTGAACGATGCGCCGGCGCTGGCGCAGGCGGACGTCGGCATCGCGATGGGGACCGGAACCGACGTGGCGATGGAGAGCGCCGGGGTCACGCTCGTGAAAGGTGACCTGCGGGGCATCGTGCGGGCCCGGCGACTGAGCCAGGCGACATGCGGACATCCGGCAGAACCTGTTCCTCGCCTTCCTCTATAACGGCGTCAGCGTACCGGCGGCGGCGGCGTGTTGTATCCGTTTCTGGGGATTCTGTTCAGTCCCATCTGGGCCAGCGCCGCGATGACGCTGAGCTCGGTATCTGTAATCGGCAACTCGCTGCGGTTGAGGCGCGTCGATCTGTAGAGGAGGCGAGCATGGTGATCGACCCTGTGTGCAAGATGACGATTGACGAGAACAAGGCCGTGGGCAAGAGCGAGTAAACGGCAAGACGTATTACTTCTGCGCACCCGGCTGCAAGGTGAAGTTCGATCAGAATCCAGGCGCGTACGTGAAGCCGTAACGCATGTATCCCACGCTCTTCACCATCCGCGGCTTCGAAGTCACGACGTTCGGCGTCATGCTGGCCGTCGCCGCCCTCGTCGGCCTCTGGATCCTTCGCGGCGAGTTGCGACGGTCGAAGCTGCCGGACACGGCCCTGGACGCGGCGATCGCCGGTGTTCTCGGAGGGATGATCGGCGCGAAACTGCTCTGGGTCGTCGAGCATCGCGGCGAGGAACCGATTCTCAACCTTCTCCTCAGCCGCGGCGGCATGAGCTGGTTCGGTGGCTTCGCCGGTGGGATCCTCGCCGGACTCTGGGTGATGCGGCGGCAGCGCTTACCGAAGATCGCGGTGCTCGCCGCGGCGACGCCGGCGCTCGCCATAGGGCACGCGATCGGTCGAATCGGCTGCTTTCTCGTGGGCGACGACTACGGGCGGCCCACCGATTTGCCCTGGGGAGTGGCATTTCCGCGTGGCCTGCCTCCCACGCCTGTGCCGGTGCACCCAACGCAGCTCTACGAGGCGGTGGCGCTCGTGCCGCTCGCCTGGCTGCTCGTCCGGTGGCGGCGTGAGGGGCGGCCGGACACCTTTGTCCTCGGCGCCTATCTCATCATCGCCGGGACCATTCGCTTCGCGATCGAGTTCCTCCGCGTGAACGTGCGCGTACTCGGCGTCCTCACGGTTGCGCACATCGCATCGCTGCTGGTCGTTGCGGTCGGGATCGGGTTCCTGTCGCGCGGCAAGCGTCGGCCGGCTGCCGTCGTTTCGACGACGGCCAATCGGCAGAAGCGCGCGGCGGAGATGAAAGGATGATCCGCAAACTGACGGCGGGAGGCTATCGCCTCTATTCACGCAAAGTCGATCCCAAGACCGGAAAGCGTCGCAACCTGGGCACGTTCAAGACGCGGGCGGCGGCGGAACGCCACGAGCGCGCGGTGCAGTTCTTCAAGCGGCGAGGCTAGCGCCGTCGTCGGTAGCGTCCGGCTTCAGCCGGACTTGAAGCGGCCCGTTGTCCGTTCGCGGAAGGCTGTCCAGTTCGCGACGATCTCCTCGACTGAGTCGCTGCCGAATTTTTCCAGGACCGCGTCGGCGAGCACGATCGCCACCATCGCTTCTCCGACAACGGCCGCCGCGGGGACGGCGCAGACATCGCTCCGCTCGATCGCCGCCGGGCTGACGGTCATCGTCGTCAGGTCCACCGAGCGCAGCGGCTTCATCAGCGTCGAAATCGGCTTCATGTACCCCGTCACGCGCAGATCCTGACCGTTGGTCACGCCTCCTTCGAGGCCTCCCGCGTTGTTGGTCGGACGCGCGAGCGGGATTGAGGCTTCGCCACGCGCATCTGGACCCGGGAGAATCTCGTCGTGGACGCGGGAGCCCGGCACCTCGGCAACCGCGGGTCCGCGTCCGATCCCGACGGCTTTGATGGCGGGGATCGACATCAGAGCCTGGGCGAGACGTCCATCGAGTTTGCGATCCCAGTGAACGTAGCTGCCGAGGCCGGGCGGGAGGCCGTGGACGATGACCTCGAAGGTGCCGCCCATCGTATCGCCGGCTTCGCGCGCCTTGTCGATCTCGGCGATCATCAGTTGCTCGACAGCCGCGTCGGCGCAATGCAGCGGCGCGTCGGCTCCGATGGCGCGCACTCGATCGAACGTGATGCTCAGGGGATCCGCGACAGCGGCAGAGCCGATCCTCACGACGTGGCTGACGATCTCCGCGCCGATGGTGCGCAGCAGCTGACGGGCGATGGCGCCGACGGCCACGCGGGCAGCGGTTTCACGCGCGCTGGCGCGCTCGAGGACGTTGCGCATGTCCTCGTGGCCGTACTCGACGAAGCCCGCGAGGTCGGCGTGGCCCGGCCGCGGGCGCGTAACGGGCGGCCGATCGGCGCCGGTTGCCCCTTCGGGCATCTCGGGCTCCGACGTACATCGTGCGCTGCCAGTTCTCCCAATCCTTGTTGGGAATCAGCAGCGCGATCGGGTTGCCGGTCGTCAGCCCGTGACGGACGCCGCTGAGCGGCTCGGCGCGATCCGACTCGATCAGCATCCTGCGGCCGCGACCGTAGCCGGTCTGACGGCGGCGCAAATCGGAGGTCAGCGCGTCGATATCGAGCGCCAGACCGGCGGGCACGCCCTCGACGATCGTGACCAGAGCTTTGCCGTGCGACTCGCCGGCGGTCAAAAAACGCAGCATGCGGATTCATTCTATCTGAAATATTTGCGTCGCCTGGACGAGCGCGATCGGTCGATCGTCGAGCGTTCGCGCGGGCCGCTGTCTTGCACCAGCGTTCGTCATGCAGCTGGTGGCCGATCGGTTCGCGGTGGACGAGGATGGCCGCGCATTCGATCTCTCGACCGGCGCGCGGGTGACGCTCGTCGTCGGCAGCGCCGGCGGCGTTTCGGAGCAGTTGCGATGGGTGGAGCGATGCGACACGCTTCGCGCCCGTCATCACCCTGCCGTGGCGCCGCTCGTCGATTTCGGGCTCGTCGGTGCGTTCTCCCGGTTCGAAGCGTGGGGATGCGGCGACGCGCTGCGTCCGCGCGCAGCGCGGGGACGTCAGCCCATGCCGGCGCGACCCGATGGTTTCGAGCGTGCGGCCGTTCCAGCGGTGAGTGGCAGTCCGACTCGGGACGATGGAGCAGCGATGGCCGCGAGGTGTGGCTTCCCGACGCGGGCACGGGTTACCCCGAGGAAGCGCTCGACCCCGAACTGCTGCTGCCGATCGCCGACCGCGGATTGCAGATTGTCGAGCGGCCGGTCGTGGGTGTTCTCGCGGAAATGTTTCAGGCCGTCGATGCCCGTTCGAGCGTCTCGATCCTCTGGGGAGCCGCCGGTACAGGCAAGCGCCTCATCGTCGGCGAACTGGCGCGCATCGCGCGGGTGAACGGCTTCGTGCCCGTGGCGGCCGCGCTCATCTCATCGCGCCTGTCGGAGCTGTGGAGCGGCCGCAGCCTGTTCGTGATTGCCGACGGAGCAGCCGAAGGTGTGTGGCGCGCGTTTCTGAACGCGTCTCTGAAAGATGCCCAGCGCCACGTCCTGCTTCTGGTTGGAGAGCGCGAACACCGATCGATTGGCGGCGTCGGCGCCGGCCGGGTGTCGGTTGACGCGCTCGTCTCTGCGATCGTGCCGCCGCTGCTGGACCGGCGTTCCCAGCAACGTGTGCGACTGGCGGCCGAACGCGCCAACGGCATGCCCGGCCGATTTGCTCCGCTTGCTGTGGCCGGAATGGAAAGGACGTCACGTGCTGCGACAGTCTACGGGCAGACCTGGTGTATCGCGCGTGGCCGAACAACAGGCCGTCTACGGGCGCGCGGAACCGTCGTCGGATCTGTTCGACACGCCGCCCGTCACAACCGCATGGCCTGCCCCTGGCGAGCTCGCCGCGCTGCGCCGCAGGATGGAAGGCGCGATTGAAGAACTTGCGCGAGGGCGTCATGCCCCGGGCATTCGACACCTGCGGCAGGTCGTGGGGAGGATGGCGAGGCGCGGCGCATGGATCGATGCGCTGCGCGGCGCGCAGGCGTTGTCGGGCGCGCTCCTGCAGCGCGGTCGCGCGCGGGAGGCACTGGCGGCGGCGGCCGAGGGACGCGAGTACGCGTCTCGCGCGGGGGACGAATCGGCCCTGATCGATCTCGCGATCGTGAGCGGGAACGCGTGGATCGATTTCGGCCGGCTCGACGAAGCCGAAAGCGTCCTCGGCGCCGCGCTCGTCGCGGCTCGCGCGCTTCGGGAGCCAGGAGCGTGCCGCCGCCGTCTCTCTCTCGCTGGCGCGTGCATCGGTACTGGCGCGGGGCGTACGCCGATGCGGAGGCCCTCATCGGCCCGGTGATCGGACTCGCGGCCGGTCCGTGTGCGGAGCCTGGCGCTCGCATCGCGAATTGCCGTCGCCCTGGGCGATCTCGGCCGCGCCATGACGCTGGCGGCGGCTGCAGTGAAAGAGGCCGGCAGCGATTCGGATGTGAGCGCGAAGGCCAGCGCCGGCCTGGGTGACCGCCGTCGCTCACTTCGCCGTCGGCGATCTCAGCGCGGCCGAGCGCGATCTCTCGGAGACGCTGTCGCTGGCGCAGACGGCCCGCGATCCACAGCGGGCCATCCGCGCCCGGCTTCTGCACGCGGAGGTCGAGCGGGCGCAAGGCCGTCCCGCGTCCACCTTGGCGCACCTGGAGCGCATCCGTCGTCTCACCGCGGCGGCGCCGGTGATCGTCCGGGCGCGCTGGGATCTCGCAAACGCGGTGTCGGGGGCCGAGGGCGCCGCGGCAGCGATGGTCACCAGGCAGGTGAAGGCCACCGGTCTGGCGAGCCTCGGTCTCTACGTCGCGTGGAGACCATTGCTCAAGGAGCCCTCTTCTCGACCCCTCACGTTGGGTGAACCACGTGGCGTTCAGGCGACAGCCGGCGGGGAGGTCTGGGGAACAGCGGCCGCCGATGCGTTTGTCGGCGAGCTCGTGGCCATTCTGCGAGTGTGCCAGACCGCCGCCGACGAGATCGATCTGCTGAAAGACGTGTGCGCGCGCCTGCGTCAGCACCTGCATGCGGCCGCGGTGGCGTTCGTCGTGATTCGCGACGGCGCCGCCAGCACCGTCGCGTCGGTTGGCGCACGTCTCGAGACCGAGATCGCCGAGCGCGCCGTATCAGCGGGCACGACGATCCCGCCGCATTGCCATCACGATCGCGTCGAGGGGGCCGCGCCCATCGCATACGGCGGCGCCACGATCGGCGCACTCTGCGCGCGCTGGACGATCGGGTCGACGTACGACACCTCGCGCGGCGGCGCGGTTCTCACGATGAGCGCCGCGGTTGCGGCTCCCGTCCTGGCGGCCGCCGTCGCACGGCAATTGCGGGTCGACGAGGGGCCCGGCGAACTGCTTGGCGTGACGCCGGTGATGGTCGCCCTTCGCCAGAGCGTCGCGCGAGCGGCGGCGGCGCCGTTCGGAGTGCTGGTCGACGGCGAAAGCGGGAGCGGAAAGGAACTCGTGGCGAGGGCCATCCATCGCGGGAGCGTGCGCCGGCACAAGCCGTTCTGCACGCTGAACTGCGCGGCGCTCCCCGACGACCTGGTCGAGGCGGAGCTCTTCGGTCACGCCCGCGGCGCGTTCACCGGGGCAGTCGGCGATCGAGCTGGTGTCTTCGAAGAGGCGCACGGCGGAACCCTGTTCCTCGACGAGATCGGCGAGCTGACGCCGCGCGCACAGGCAAAGGTGCTGCGGGTCATTCAGGACGGCGAGCTGCGGCGCGTCGGCGAGAATGTCTCGCGGCGGGTGGACGTGCGAATCGTGTCGGCGACCAATCGCGCCCTTCGCCAGGAAGTGGATGCCGGGCGCTTCCGGCTGGACCTGCTGTATCGCCTCGACATCGTGCACATCGCCGTCCCGCCGCTCCGCGACCGGCGTGAAGACATCGCGCTCCTCGCCGGTCATTTCTGGCGCGATGCCACCGAGCGCGTGGGCAGCCGGGCGACGCTGGGCGCAGGCACAATCGCCGCGCTGGCGCGTTACGACTGGCCCGGAAACGTGCGCGAGCTTCAGAACGTGCTCGCATCGCTCGCGGTCAGAACGCCCAGGCGCGGCGTCGTCCCCGCCTCCGCGTTGCCGCCGATGTTCGGCGAACGCGGAGCGGGTGAGAACTGGTCGCTCGACGAAGCCAGGCGCACCTTCGAGCTGAGCTTCGTGCGGGCGGCGCTGGTGCGTACGGGTGGGCACCGGGGACGGACCGCGGCCGAACTCGGCGTGACCCGGCAAGGATTGACCAAGCTCATGAGCCGACTCGGAATTGCGTTGTGATGGCTGCTGAGGAGCCTAGTCGGGAACCGCGGGTTGCGCCCGCCGGGCGAGCAGCAGGAGCGACGGGTTAGTCGGGTCCTTCTCGAGCGCCCTGGCCAGCGTCGCGCGGGCCGACTCGCGATCGCCTGCACGGATCTGAGCATCGGCAAGCGACGCGACCAGCCGGACATCGTTCGGGCTCGCCGAAACGGCCTTGGCCAGCCAGCCGACCGCGGTATCCGGATCGTTGAGCCGGAGCGACAGCGACGCGATCCGCGCCGCGCGCGGCGCGAAATCGATCTCGTTCCCCATCAAGGCGCCATACTGAATGAGCGCCTCCCGCGCCGGCTCGAGATGATTCTGTCTTTCGGACGTTGTCGCGAAGAGTGCCAGCGCCTGCGGATCGATCGGGAATCGTCGAGTCGCCTGCTGGAGCGCGTGTTCGGCGCCCTCGACGTCGCCTTCCTGCAGCAGCGCGCGGCCGTAGAGCGTCAGCATCTCGCTGGTGGCCCCGGGATTCGACGCCACGCGCTCGAGCGCCTTCCGCGCTTTGCTGAGAAAGGCGCGATCTTCACGCGGCCGCTCCAGCCACACCCGGCCGAGCGCGCCGTAAATCTCCGGCTCGTTCGGGCTGAGCTCGAGCGCGCTGCCCAGCGTCAGCACGGCCAGGTCCCAATGGCCGGCGCGCGCCTGCGCCATGCCGATCGCCACCTGCCGCGTGACGTGCCCGCGATCCAGGCCGGCGATCATGTGCAGCTGATCGAGCTCCTGAGCGTGCCGGTCGAGCGAGCCGTAGAGGTCGGCGAGCTCCTCGCGCGCCGGCACCAGGCCGGGCGAGAGCGCGACGGCGTGTTCGAGCGCCTTGATGGCGTCCGGCACGCGGTGCTGCTCGCGCAGGCACAGGCCAAGTAGATACTGTGCGTCGGCGGAGCGTTCGTCGAGGCGGAGCGTGTCCTTCAGCGCCGCGATCGAAGCATCGATATCGCGGGCGCGAAAGCGTGCAAGCGCCAGCTTGTAGGTGACCTGCGCCGAACGGTCGTCAAGCCGCGCGCAGCGCTCGTATGCCGAAACCGCCCGGTCGTATTGTTGCGACTGGAAGAGCACGTCGCCGAGCGCCTCGAGCGGCCGTGTCGCCGCCGGATCGAGGCCGGCGGCCGTGCGGAAGTCGCGCGCGGCGGCTTCGAGATCGCCGCGCTCGCCGCGCCGCTGGTAGGTCTGGCCGCGGCGGAAGTAGGCGAGCATCGACGAGGGGCGCAGGGCGATGGCGCCGCTGTACGCCTCGATGGCGTTGCCGGCCTGGTCGTCGCGCAGGGCGTTGTCGCCGCGCGTCAGCAGGGTGCTGTAGTTGCGCTGGGCCACCGCCTGGTATGCCGGCCGCGCCCCCGACCAGGGCCAGGATCAGCACCGCCAGGGCGAAGATGGCGCGCTTCACGATGCCCCTATCCTACCAGCCCATCGGAACTTTCGGGCACGAGTGGGGTCTAACTTGGTATAGTGGAACTGTCAGTGAAGCAGGCGCGGGTCGCAACGTGGTCTGACGTCGGTGGCCGTGAGGCGGCGCTCGTGCAGCGGTGCGCCCTCGGGGAGCAGACGGCCTGTACCGAGCTGGTCGCCGAGCACCAGCGGATGGTCGTTCAGCTCGCCATGAACCTCCTGGGCGACCGCGACGAAGCGCTGGATTTGTCCCAGGACGTGTTCCTCCGGGTCTTCCGCACCATCCACCGGTTCCGCGGTCAATCGAGCCTTCGCACCTGGATCTACCGGATCGCCGTGAACCAGGCGCGGAATCGGCATCGTTTCTGGCGCCGCCGCCACCGCGCGGACCAGGTGTCGCTCGATCAGCACATTGCGGCCCACGGCGAGTTTCATTCGCGCGGCGAGTCCATTCCCGATCGCGTGCTCGCCCAGAAAGAGCTCGGTCAGAAGCTCCAGACCGCGCTGGACCACCTGCCATTCGATCAGCGCACGGCAATCGTCCTGCGCGAAATCGACGGCCTGAGCTACGAGGAGATCGCCTTTTCCCTCGGCCTGGCGGTCGGGACCGTCAAGTCGCGGCTCACGCGCGCGCGCCAGG
Organism: uncultured Acidobacteriota bacterium; assembly: GCA_963794305.1. Lineage (GTDB taxonomy): Bacteria > Acidobacteriota > Vicinamibacteria > Vicinamibacterales > CAVVIG01 > CAVQFC01. Next base: position 11,869 of record CAWCDQ010000047.1, read on the forward strand.
CGCTGCGCCTCGAGCTGCGCGAGGCGAGGACGTCATGAAGACCCTGAGCTGCGCGGCCACACGGCGCCGTCTCCAGGCGTTTCACGATGGCGAGCTCGTTGTCGGCGAGCAGATTGCCGTCAGCGCGCACGTTGAATGGTGCTCGGGTTGCGCGAGAGCGCTGGCGGACATCCGCGAGGTCGCCTCGGCGCTCCACGCCGTGCTCCCGGGACGGCTGGTCCTGTCGCGGGAGGACGCCGCGGTGTTCACGGGCACCGTCGTCAATCGCTTCAAGGCGGAAGACGCCGCGTCGCTCTTTGGCCGCATGCGCGTGATGTTTTCCGACATGCGCCTGGGCTATGCCGGATTGGGCGCGACGGCCGCCACCATGGTCTGCGTCGTGATCATGCTGACGATGATGCATTTCGCGCCGAAGGAGCGCCCCGATTCGCTTGCGCGCGATGATGGGCGTCATCTCGACGCCGCTCGAGTGCGACACGCTCGACCTTTCGGATCCAACCGGGTGCCGTGCGCGGTGGGCGGAGCGCTTCCAGCGGGCCAATGAATGGGCGGAGCAGGACGCCGTGTTCGCCCTGGAGATCGTCCTCACCCGTCAGGGCGGTCTCACCAACATCGCCTTGCTGCGCAAGACGCGCACGCATGCGTCGGCCGATCAGGCGCGCATCATCGATGGCCTGCTGGATCTCGTGCAGCAGGCGCGTCTCGATCAGCCGCTGGAAATGCGGCTGCCGACGGCGATCTATCTGCAGGAACAGACCACCGTGCGCGCCAGCAAGCAGCCGACGCCGCTCGATGTGCCGCTGCCGCAGCTGCCGCAGCCCAAGAAGCGGGCGCTGCTCGAAGGCCGCACGCGCCCCGCCCGCGCCTAAAGCGTTTTCGACTCCGATGTCTGCAGGCGCCTTCAGGCCTGCCACTACAACCGTTTCTCTTCCCTGTAGCAGTGTCCGGCTTTAGCCGGACCGCGGACCGCTCGAAGTCCGGCTAAAGCCGGACACTACCGACGACGGGGAACGGCGTTTGTGTCGTGTTAGCGGCGGGCGGGCGCGTCGACGTGGATCGTCTCCGCGTTGTTCATCGAATCGCTGGCGCGCAGCGTCAAGCCGCGATCTCCGAGCTCGCCTTCCACGACCAGCTCGTAATGCTCCTCGCGCGAGTCCGCGATCCCATCCACCGGGAAGACTCCGCGCCATCGCTGCCCGTCCTGCGAGAACTCGACCCGCTGCACGGGTGAGTGGTCGTCCTTGACGTCGAACGTGATGATGGTGCGTCCGCGATCGACGCGGACGTTGCTCACCGCGATCGTCGGCGCGGTGTTGTCCACTTCGAATTCGACGCTGTCGAGCTCTCCAGCCAGGGCGGTGCCGAGCGGATTCGATGGCGCGTCCGAGGCGACGATCCTCACGAAGTACGTGCCGTTGGGCACGGTGGTCGTGTCCCAGACGAGAATCGTGTCGCTGGTCGCCTTCCGCAGAGTCTTCCAGGCTCGTCTCGCCTTCGCGCCGATACAGAACGTCGTACACGAGATCGTCGTCGTTCTCGTCGTCGGCCTTCCAGGCGAGAGTCTGAAGACCCTTCTGGTACGTGCGGCGCCCGAGGGCGGATGCGTTGCCTGGAGTGGCACTCGCCGCCGCCGCGAGCTTCCGCTCCGGTGTGGATTGATCGTCAAACCCCGCAAGCTCCGGATCCCCGGTCGAAAACGGCTTCTGGAAGACGATGCCGGGTGGGTGGACGGTGATGCTGCGCACCACCGGCCGGAGATTGCGCTGCAGATACGCGGCAGTCACCGACGTGAGGACCGGGCCGTCGCCCTTGCCGGTCATCACCGCGCGCCATTGCAGGTACCGCGCCTTCGGGCTGGTGATCGGCGACCCGGCCGGGTTGGTGTAAGCGGCCGACCAGGCGCTCCACGTATCGTCGGGCGTTTCGGTGTTGCCGGCGCGCGTGAACAGCTCGATCTTGTTTCCGTTGGCCGCCGTTCCTCGCCAGCTCATCGTGCCCCAGGTCGAGATCATCTGCGCGTCGCGCACGTCCGATTCGTACGTGCCGCGCGTCGCGCGGTCGGTCGACAGCCGGAACAGCTTGCCGGGATTCGCGGTCGCGTAATACAGGCGGCCCGAAGGATCCTTGTAGAACGCCGTCACCTGCTGCGCGGCGGCGCGGGCGAGCAGCGTCGGCCGGAGCGGATCGCCTTCGAGGCGGTACAGCTTTCCCTTGCCGCCGGTCCCGATGATGAGCGCGCCGCTGCGATCGAACGTCAGATCGTACGGAGAGTCGTCACGCGACTCCCATAGCTGATCCCACACTCCGTCGGCGGAGATGCGGTAGACGGCGCCCTTGGGGGAGCGGCGATCCTCACGGGGTGAGCTCGACGTTCCGGATCCGCCGGCGTCGACAATCGCCATCGACGTAATCTCGGCTGACACCGTCGCAATGGGCGTGCGCACGCTTTCGGTGGTCGGACGATCGCCCACGGTGTCGGTCACGACCGGCGCGGAACCGGATCCGGCACGGCCGCTGACGGCGGCGACGTACAGCATGCCTTTGTCGTCGAAGCGGAGCGCGCGGATTTCCTGGAACGGCGAGTCGAGCAGCATGAACGGCTTGCCATCCGGATCGATTCGCAGCACCTTGCCTGGCGTTCCCGTGCCGACCAGCAGGTTGCCGCTCTTGTCGAACGCGAGCGCCGTCACGTGCGTCGTGTTCGCCTTGTAGAAGACGGTCTCTTTGCCCTCTGGCGTGATTTTGTAGACGACGGCCTTGTCGCCGGTGCCGGCGAACAGGTTCCCTTTACCGTCGACGGCGAGCGCCCAGATGTACTTGTCTTCGCCGCTGAAGAACGTCGTCGAGGCGCCGTTGCGATCGACCTTGTAAATCTTGCCGTCAGGCGATGTCGCCACGTACAGGCCGCCGTTGGGCGCCAGCGCCAGCGCGTGCACCTCGAGCTCCGTGGTGTCGAAGAACAGCGAGCCTTTGCCCTGCTGATCCACGCGGAACACTTTGCCTTCGTTGCCGGTGCCGACGAACAGCGTGCCGTCGGGCGCCGCGACCATCGACCACAGGAACGGCGCCGACGTTTCGTACACCAGTTCGGTGACGGGGCCCAGTGTCAGCTGACCGTGGTTGTCGATGGAAAGGTTCTCGACATCCCCCTTCAGGAAATCGCTCTGCGTCGCGGCCTGAAAGAATTTGGGCGACGACCCGTGGACGGCAACCAGCGCGCCGGCGACGAAGGCCGTCGTCAGCAGCAATCGGAAACGATTAGGCATCAATTTGGAGAGACGGTGATCGTGAGTGTCCGGGCTCCGGCCACGGCATGCTCGGTCGGCAGTTCCCACTCACCAAGCGTGGCATTGTGCAGCGGGTTGAAGTTGCCCCCGTTGCGGTCGCCTTCCAGCACGCCGAGCACGGATGGCGGCAGCGCCGAGAGGAGTTCGCCGTTGACGACAGCGCCGGCATCGGACCCGAGCAGCTTGACGTAGAGCGAATTGTTGCGGCGTCCCTTGTTCAGGGTCTTGATGATTTGGTCGACGCTGCGCGGCTGCGGTGCGCGAGCCTCGCGCTGTTCGTTCATGCCCAGGCGGCCGCCGTCCGACACGAGCAGGGACAAGGATCCGCTGGCGTTGTGCGGAATCTCGATCGGCAGCGTCCGCACGACGTCCTCGCCTCGATAGGTGCGGAACATGACTTTCAGCGGAACGGTGCGGCCCGCGCGCGGGCGCGGATCGTCCAGCCACACGCGCTCGAGCGTTGCCGTCTTCGGTTCTTCCGTGGTGCCGAACGTGACGTCGAGCCCGTCGATGTCGACCTTCTCGTAGTCGTTGCTCATCAAGGCCGACAGCGGTCCGACGATGTACGCGGCGGCGCCCATGGACGACTGATCGCCGGCGAAGAGATTGTCGAAGGCAATCGCGTCGTGCTTCTGCACCTTGACCGAGCCCTTGACGCTGAAGCTGGCCGCGCCGAACTGACGCTCGTAGGAGCCGAGCGTGTTCAGGATGCTCGCGTAGGTCATCAGCGGTCCGAACAACGGATCGTTGACGACGGTGAAGTGGAAGGTCTGCTTGGCCGCGCGGGTCGACTCGAGCGAGACCGCAATCGGAATCATGCGCGGTCCGTTTCCGAGACGGCCGGCAATGGCGGCGGCCCGATCCTGCAACACCGTGCCGATGATCTCGCCCGTCGTGGAGAGCTTCATCGACGAAAAGAGGCTGGGCAATACCGTGTACACGTACGCCCGGGTCATCGGGAAACCGATTGGGCCCAGGTTGTACATCGGATGACCGAATGCGTAGACCCGATCGCCGTCGATGTGCGTGACGGTGCCCGTACCGCCGAGCATCAGGTCGCCGCCGACCAGCATCACGCCGACCGCGTCGCCCGGCTTGAGGGGACCCTCGTACGGCTTCTCGCCAAGGTGCATTCCCGCGACGCTGCCGCCGGTCGGAATGAATCCCTGGTCGCGGAAGGCGCTGCCGAACATTTCCCCGAGATCCGGCTCGAAGCCCGACATCACGAGCGGCGTCGCGATCGGTCGAAGGAGCGTGCCCAGTTGAGGGGCGGCCATGCCGGCCACGGACCCGATGCCCGAGAGTTCGGTGTCGTTCGGACGCTCGGCGAACGGCCGGTTCCAGGTCAGCGCCTTTCGAAACGCCGCCGAGAGGCCTTCGCGCGTCAGCGGGAACTCGACCTTGACGCGAGCGCCCGGCGGGCGAACGTTGCCTTGCGCGGTGGAGTCGGTCATTTCCGCGATCGGGGTGATGCCGGCGATCGGCTCTTTGGAAAAGCTGCCGAGGGCGTACGAAACCGCGCCGATCAGCTTGCCGTCGACGTACACGGGGCTGCCGCTCATCCCGGCGATGACGCCGGTATTGGCGAGTGGGCCCCCTTCGAGCTTGGCGAGAATCAGATTTCGACGCGGCCCGATGACGTTCTCGAGAACACCGAGGATGTTGGCCTTGAATTCTTCGACGTGGGTGCCGTCGAACACGGTATGCCCGATGCCGACCATGCCCGGCCGGATATCCTTGACGTCCATCTGCGTGGTCGCGCCAGAGATGAAGCTCGACACACCGCAGAGAGCCACGAGCAGGCTGAGCGCAAGCCGGCGAACGTTCATGAGTTGATTCCAATCTACGGGAGAAGTGCTTGCTGGTCAAGGAGAATGGCCGTTATTGCGTTGACAGTCGTCGCGCAGGTTTGCTATCGTCCGAAGCTTCAGATGCCGACGTCGTTCCGTCCTGCGGCCGATACCTTCCACCCTGCGGCACACGTGTGCTCGTGGGCCTGGCGGTGGTATTGGGGCTCGACTGAAGAGGCATCCGCCTAGGCCTTAACCGCCACAGCGCGACGAGATTCCGAGCCTCTTCAGCCCTCCGGTTGAAGAGGCTTTTTTTATGTCCAAACCTTTGCTCTGCGTAACCGTCACCGGCGCCACGACGGCCGAACTGCGCCAGCGCCGCGACGCCGTGGAGGACGCGGATCTCATCGAGCTGCGGCTCGATACGGTCAGCGATCCCGACGTCGCCGGCGCGCTCGCGGGGCGGACACGGCCGGCGATCGTCACGTGCCGCCCCACGTGGGAAGGCGGCGAATTCCGCGGGTCTGAGGAAGAGCGGAAGCAGATCCTCACGGATGCCCTGTCGCAGGGCGCCGAGTACGTCGACCTCGAGTGGCGCGCGCGCTTCGACGACCTCCTTGCGCAGACCGGCGGCCGGCGAATCGTGCTCTCGACGCACGACTATCACGGCGTGCCGGTCGACCTCGACGCGCGGGTGGCGGCCATGCACGCGACCGGCGCCGAGATCGTCAAGATTGCCGCGCGGCTCTCCAGCCTCAGCGACTGCCTGCCTCTGCTCACGCTCGGAACCAGACCCGGCCGGCCCGACAACCTCGTGATCATCGGGATGGGGCCTTACGGCGTGTCGACTCGTGTGCTGGCCGCGCGTTTCGGATCGATCTGGACGTATGCGGGCGCGTTGGAGGACATCGGCCAGTTGAGCGCACGGTCGATGCTTCAGAACTACCACTTCCGCTCGATTACCGACTCCACCGAGGTCTACGGCGTTGCCGGCGGCTCGGTCGGGCATTCGGTGTCGCCCGTCCATGCACAACGCGGCATTCAGGGCCGCGAACGTGGACGCGGTGTACCTGCCGCTGCCGGCAACCGGCGCCGAGGATTTCGCGACGTTCGCCCGCGCGCTTCCCATCAACGGCGCCAGCGTCACCATTCCGCTCAAGGTGTCGCTCTTCGACTACGTGGACGAGGTCTATCCAGTCGCGCGCCGCATCGGCGCCATCAACACGATCCGCGTCGACCATGGCCGCTGGATCGGCGGGAACACGCGATGCGAGCGGATTCCTGGAACCGCTCCAGGAGCGGCTGTCGCCGGACGGCCTCCGCGCATCGGTGCTCGGCGCCGGCGGCGCTGCGCGCGCGGTCACGGTCGCCCTCGCGTCCAGCGGATGCGCGGTCACCGTGCATGCGCGCAATCGTCAGCAGGCCGAAGAAGCCGCCATGTGGACGCCGGCCGTCGTCGGATCGTGGCCGCCGGAACCCGGCAGCTGGGATTTGCTGATCAATTGCACGCCCGTCGGCATGTACCCGCGCGTCGACGAGACCCCGATGCCGGCGGAGTATCTCACCGGGCGGTACGTGTACGACCTCGTCTACAACCCTTCGATGACGCGCCTGCTTCGCGACGCCGGCGCCCGAGGCTGTCAGACGATCGGCGGCCTCGAAATGCTCGTCGCGCAGGCCCGGGAACAGTTCGAGTGGTGGACCGGAACAAAGCCCCAGGCCGGAGTGATGAAGGAAGCCGCGCTCAAGCGGTTGGCGGAGTTTGATCGCAATGAAAATCACGTCGTTTGAAGAGTTCAAGGACCTGGCGCGGCGCGGAACGTTCGTGCCGGTCTGCAAGGAGATCGTCGCCGACCTCCTGACGCCCGTGTCGGCCTTTCTGAAAATCGCCGAGCACGCCGACTACGCGTTCCTGCTCGAAAGCGTGGAGGGCGGCGAGCATGTCGGCCGCTACTCGTTCCTCGGCAAGGATCCCTTCCTCATCCTGCGGGCGAAGGATGGCAAGACCACGATCGATCGCGGCGGCGTGACGAAGGAGAGCGAGCAGTCGTGCGTCGAAACGCTGCGGCGCCTCATGGCGGATTTCCGATCGCCGTTCGTGCCCGAGCTGCCTCGATTCACGGGCGGCGCCGTCGGCTACCTCGGGTACGGCGCGGCCTCGTGGTTCGAGCCCACGCTCGGCGACCTGGGCGCGTCACCCGACGGCGCGGACGCCGCCGGCTTCATGCTCTTCGACACGGTGCTCGCCTTCGATCACGTGCAGCATCGAATCCTCATCATCGCCAACGCGCGCATCACGCCCGACGAGGACCTCGAATCGCTGTACCAGTTCGCGTGCGCGAAAATCCAGTTCCTCGAGCGGGAGCTCGAGCGCAACCTCTCGCACAAGCGCGCCGAGGCGGCCGACGGGCTCACCTTCACGTCGAACCACACGCGCGAGCGGTTCGAAGAGCAGGTGCGCGCGGCCAAGGAGCACATCGCCGCGGGCGACATCTACCAGGTCGTGCTGTCGCAGCGCTTCGAAGCGGAGGTCGCCGCCGAGCCTTTCACGGTCTACCGCGCCCTGCGCCATGTGAACCCGTCGCCGTACATGTATTTCATCCGCATGGGCGGCGTGTCGGTGGTCGGGTCGTCTCCGGAGATGCTGGTTCGCGTCGAAGGATCGCGCGTCGAGACCCATCCGATCGCGGGGACCAGGCCCCGCGGGCGGAACGACGAGGAAGACATGCGCCTCGCCGAGGAGCTCAAGCGCAACGAGAAGGAGCGGGCGGAGCATGTCATGCTCGTCGATCTCGGGCGCAACGATGTCGGGCGCGTCTGCGAATACGGATCGGTGCGCGTCCCGCAGTTCATGGGTCTCGAGCGGTTCTCGCATGTCATGCACCTGACCTCGATCGTCGAGGGCAAGCTCGCCGACGATCGCGACCGGCTCGATGCGCTCGTGTCGTGCTTTCCCGCGGGCACGGTCTCTGGCGCACCGAAGGTTCGCGCGATGCAGATCATCAAAGAGCTCGAGCCGTCCGGGCGCGGCCTGTATGCCGGGGCGGTGGGCTATATCGACTTCGCCGGGAACCTCGACTTCTGCATCGCCATCCGCACAGTCATCATGTCCAAAGGCAAAGCCTACGTGCAGGCCGGCGCGGGCATCGTGATGGACTCGAACCCGGCCGCCGAGTACGACGAGACCCGCGACAAGGCCAAGGCGCTGCTCCGAGCTCTGGATCTTGCGCAGGCGGGGCTGTGACCATTTGACGACCATGGTTCTAGTCATCGATAACTACGATTCGTTCACCTACAACCTGGTCCAGTACCTTGGTGAGCTCGGCGCTGACGTGCGCGTCATGCGCAACGACGTCGTTTCGGTCGAGGACGTCGCGAACGCGAAGGCGGATCGCATTGTCATTTCGCCGGGCCCTGGACGCCCGGAACACGCGGGGGTGACGATGGACGTGATTCGGCGCCTGGGGGAAACGACACCGATTCTCGGCGTGTGTCTGGGGCACCAGGCGATCGGCGCCGTGTTCGGCGGCGATGTCGTCCGCGCGGGCGTGCCCATGCACGGCAAGACATCCACGATCGAACACGACGGCCATGGCGTGTTCAGCGGCATTGCCGGTCCCTTCATCGCGTCCCGCTATCACTCGCTCGTCGTCGCGGAGAGCGGTTTGCCGCCGGAGCTCGAGATCACGGCGCGGACGCGCGAGGACTCGCACATCATGGGGCTGCGGCATCGCTCGTGGCCGGTCCACGGCGTGCAGTTTCATCCCGAGTCGATTCTGACCGGCGAGGGCAAGCATATTCTCCGAAATTTCCTGGAAGGCAGGTTCGGCTGTCAGCCGTAGCAGGTTCGATATGTTTCAAGAGCTGATCGAAAAACTGACCCGGCACGAGGATCTGACATCGGAGGAGGCCGCGGCCGCGATGTCCGAGGTGATGGAGGGGCGAGCCACGCCGGCCAACATCTCGGCGTTGCTCATCGGGCTTGCGATGAAGGGCGAGCGGCCGGCCGAAATTGTGGGACTCGCCCGCGCGATGCGTACGCATGCCGTGCAGGTGTCGAGGCGCTACGACAATGTGTTCGATACCTGCGGGACCGGTGGCGATCGGGCCAACACGTTCAACATCTCCTCGTGCGCGGCGCTCGTCGTCGCGGCAGCCGGCGTTCGCGTGGCCAAGCACGGCAATCGATCGGCGTCGAGCAAGGCTGGAGGCGCGGATGTGTACGAAGCGCTGGGCGTTCGCATCACCGCTTCGCCGGCGGTTGTCGAACGATGTCTCGCGGAGGCCGGCATCGGATTCTTCTTTGCGCCAACCTTCCACCCGTCGATGCGCCACGCCGGGCCGGTGCGCCGCGAACTGGGCATCCGCACCGCGTTCAACCTGCTCGGCCCGCTGACGAATCCGGCCGGCGCGTCGCGCCAGCTCGTCGGTGTGCCCCGTCCTGAATTCACTGAGCTCATGGCCCGCGCGCTGATGCTGCTGGGGACGAAGCGGGCCTGGGTGGTCCATGGCGCCGACGGAATCGACGAGCTCACGACGACGGGCTACACCAAGATTTCGGAGTGCCGCGACGGGGCAGTGAACACGTTCTATCTGCATCCGGCGGACGTGGGGCTGCCGAAGGCGCCGCCGGGATCGCTCCAGGGAGGCGACGCGCACGAAAACGCGCGAACCATCGAGGCGATTCTCGACGGCGCGCGCGGGTTTGCGCGCGACGTCGTGCTGCTGAACGCCGGCGCCGCGCTGTTCGTCGCGGGCGCCGCGGCGTCGGTCGATGAAGGGATCCTGAAGGCGTCGCGCGCGATCGATCGCGGCGACGCGAAGCGCACGCTCGAACAACTCGTGTCAATCTCGACGGCGGAGGAGTTCTCGGTCGGAGCCGGCGCATGAGTGAATCAACGGGAACCGCGGATCTGCTCGAGACGATCGTCGCGGCGACGCGCCGTATCGTCGAGGTACGCCAGCTCGAAGAGCCCATGGCCGTGCTGGCTGAGCGCGTGGCGGCCATGCCTTCGCGAGGAGGGCGTTTCCAGGCGGCGCTTTCCGGCGTCGGCGGATTCAACGTGATTGCGGAGTGCAAGCGCCGCTCGCCCTCACGCGGCGTGCTTCGCGAGAACTACGACCCCGTGGCCATCGCGATCGGTTACGCCGAAGCCGGGGCCGCGGCGATTTCCGTGCTGACCGAGCCGACGTTCTTCGACGGCTCACTGGATCATTTGAAGGCCGTGCGGGCGGCGGTCGACGTGCCGGTACTGCGGAAGGACTTCGTCGTGTCCGAGTACCAGCTGCTCGAGGCCAAAGCCGCCGGCGCCGATGCCGTGCTGCTGATTGTCGCGGCGCTTCGCCCCGCCGAGTTGAAGGTGCTGCACGATCACGCTCGGCGCCACGGCCTCGACGTGCTGGTGGAAGTGCACGACGCGACCGAGCTGGCGATCGCGATCGATGCCGGAGCCCGGGTCATCGGCGTCAACAACCGCAACCTCAGAACGCTCGCACGTCGATGTGCACGCGTCGGAGACACCTGATCGCGCGGATGCCGGCCGATGTCATCGCGGTCAGCGAAAGCGGATTGAAGTCGGCGGACGATCTTGCGCGTCTGAAGGCGCTCGGCTATCGCGCGTTTCTGATGGGCGAGCGGTTCATGACGGCCGAGGATCCTGGCGCTGCGCTCGCGAATCTGCTCGAGGGCTGCGTCAACACGGAGGACACTAAGGACACAAAGGTAAACCCATGAGTGTTCTTTCTTCTGTGTCCTCTGTGTCCTTTGTGTTGAGTCATCGTCGGAAGCCATCCCGATGATCGTGAAGATCTGCGGCATTACACGGCTCGAGGATGCGGAAGCGGCGGTGGCTGCCGGCGCCGATGCGATCGGCTTCATCTTCTGGCCGAAGAGCCCGCGCTTCATCGATCCGCACCGCGCCCGCGCGATCGCGGCGGCGCTGCCGCCGTTCGTGACGGCGGTCGGCGTGTTCGTCGACCAGCCGCTCGACTACGTGAACGGCGTGGCAAGCCTCGTCAGGCTCGGCGTCGTGCAGCTGCACGGCGACGAAACGACGCGGTTTGCGGCGGCGGTCTCACGGCCGGTCATGAAGGCTGTCTCCACCGGGACTGCCGACGTCAGTGTGTGGCCGGCGCGGGTCAGGCTGCTGCTCGACGTGCACGATCCCGTGAGTCGGGGCGGCACGGGCAGGACGATCGACTGGGCCGCTGCCGCGGAAATGACGGCTCAGCGCGAGATGGTGCTGGCCGGCGGGCTGAGTCCCGAGAACGTGGCCGACGCCATCGCACGCGTACGGCCGTTTGGCATCGACGTGTCGTCGGGCGTGGAACGCGCGCCCGGCATCAAAGATCACGGGCGCCTGCGGGCGCTGTTCGAGGCAGTACATGACGCTGGTCACATCACGACGCGACCCTGACGGCCGGGGCTACTTCGGCGAGTTCGGCGGCCGCTACGTCCCCGAAACGCTCGTCGAGCCGATTGAGGAACTCGAGCGCGCGTACCTGGCCGCGCGAGACGATCCGGCGTTTCAGGCCGAGCTGAGCCGGCTCCTCGATCACTACGTCGGGCGTGCGACGCCGGTGTACGAAGCCCGGCGCCTCACGGCCGAGGCCGGGGGCGCGCGCCTGTTCCTGAAGCGCGAAGATCTGACGCACACCGGCGCGCACAAGATCAACAACGCGATCGGTCAGGCGCTGCTCGCCGCCCGCATGGGCAAGCGGCGCATCGTCGCCGAGACCGGGGCCGGTCAGCACGGAGTGGCGTCGGCGACCGCCTGTGCGCTGCTGGGGCTGGACTGCCACGTGTACATGGGCGCCGAGGACATGGATCGTCAGGCGTTGAACGTCGTGCGCATGCGGCTGCTTGGCGCGGAGGTCCTGCGCGTGGACGGCGGCAGCAGGACGCTGAAGGACGCGATCAACGAAGCGATGCGCGACTGGGTCACCAACGTCGCCGATACCTACTATCTGCTCGGCTCCGTGCTCGGGCCGCACCCCTACCCGCTCATGGTGCGCGAGTTCCAGTCGGTCATCGGCAGGGAGGCGCGAGCGCAGATCCTCGAGCTCACCGGCGCGCTGCCGACCGCCATCGTCGCGTGCGTGGGCGGCGGGAGCAACGCCATGGGGATCTTCGATGCGTTCATCGACGATCCCGGCGTGCGGCTCATTGGCGTGGAGGCGGGTGGTGAGCGATTGCGCGAGGACGTCACGCCGCGCGGTTCGCCGGCGGCAGCGCCGGCGTCCTGCAAGGCACGCGGACGTTCGTGCTGCAGGACGACGATGGCAACATCGAGCTGACGCATTCGATCTCGGCCGGCCTGGACTACGCGGCCGTGGGACCGGAGCACGCGTGGCTGCGGGCGCTCGGACGATCCGAGTACGCCCACGTCGGCGATCAGGAGGCGCTCGACGCATTCCAGACGCTCGCGCGTCTCGAGGGCATCCTGCCGGCGCTCGAATCGGCTCATGCGATCGCGTACGCGATGCGCGCTCGCGAGGGAACTCGGGCCGTCCGCCACCGTGCTGGTGAACCTATCCGGTCGCGGCGACAAGGACGTGCAGACCGTCGAGAAACATCTTGGGCGGACACACGGGTCCGCCCCTACATCGACACAGGGTCCGCCCCTACATCAGAGTCGTAGGGGCCGGACCCATGTGTCGGCCCGAACAAGGAACATGACCAACCGCATCGCAGATACATTTGCCCGTCTCCGCGCCGAGAAGCGCCCGGGGCTCGTCACGTATACGACCGCCGGCGATCCCGATTTGCCGCGATCGGCGGAGGTCCTGAAAGCGCTCGATCGCGCCGGCGCCGATGTCCTCGAGGTCGGCGTGCCTTTCTCCGATCCGCTTGCCGACGGACCGGTGATCCAGCGCGCGACGGAACGGGCGATCGCCGCGGGCGGCAATCTGCGCGCGTCGCTGGCGATGATCGCCGACGTGCGTCCCTCGGTGAAGGCGCCAATCGTCATTTTCAGCTACGCCAACCCGATGCTGCGGCTGGGCATCGACGCCTTCGCCCGCAGAGCGGCCGACGCCGGGGTGGACGGCGTTCTCGCGCTCGACTTGCCGATTGAGGAAGCAGCGGCGTTTCGTGAGACGCTTGCAAGGGTGGGGATCGACACGATCTTTCTGCTCAGCCCGACGACGACCGACGCGCGGATCAGGACGGCGGCCACGCTCGGCAGCGGCTTTCTCTACGGCATCTCGAGGCTGGGTGTGACCGGCGCGCGCGCGCAGGTTGCGGCAGGCGCGGAAGCGATGGTTCGCCGTATCCGCGCGCACACGTCGATGCCGATCGCGCTCGGATTCGGGATCTCGAGCCCGGAGCAGGTTGCCGAGGTGTGCGCCTACGCGGATGCGGCCGTGGTCGGCAGTTCGCTGGTCTCGGTGATTGCCGAGGCTGGCGCCGGACCGGACCTGATCGAGCGGGTGGAGCACTACGTTCAATGGCTGAAGGGCGGACAGCGGCCTGATGGCCGCTCCGGGCGCGTGTAGCTATGGCGACGCTTGACGATCTGCGAAACGACATCGATCGGGTGGACGAGGTGCTCGTGCGCCTGCTGAACGAGCGCGCACGCGTGGCGTGCGAGATCGGGCGGCTGAAGAAAGAGCTCGGCGCCGAGGTGTATCAGCCCGAGCGCGAGAAGCAGGTTCTCGCGCACGTCCGGGGCATCGCCGCCGAAGGGCCGCTCGGCCCTGACGCGATCGCGCGCCTGTTCGAACGCATCATCGACGAAGCGCGCAGCCTCGAGCGGCGCGTGATCCACGAAGAGAACGTGCACGAAGAAAAGTAGTGCAGGCCCTCAGGCTGCGGAACGACGTAGTGCAGGCCTTCAGGCCTGCCGTTGGAGACAGCAGTCATGGTCGTAGTGATGGAAGAACGCGCGAGCGAGGCCCAGATCGAGCAGGTGGTGGCCCGCCTCGTGGAAATGGGAATGGACGTGCACCGATCGACCGGTGTCACGCGCACGGTCCTCGGCGCGGTCGGACAGGGGCATCCGGACAAGGCGCTGATCGAGCTGCTCGACGGCGTGCACGAAGTGCTGCGGATTTCGGAGCCGTACAAGCTGGCGAGCAAGACGTTCAAGCCCGAAGGCACGATCGTGTCGGTCGGCGACGTGCGAATCGGCGGCGATGAAGTCATCGTCATGGCCGGTCCGTGTTCGGCGGAGAGCGAACCGCAGGTGCGCGCGGCGGCGGCGGCCGTGAAACGCGCCGGCGCGAAGATCTTCCGGGGCGGCGCGTTCAAGCCTCGCAGCTCGCCGTACAGCTTTCAGGGGCTCGGCGAAGAGGGTCTGCGGCTCCTCCGCGACGCGTCGAACGCGGAGAACCTGAAGCTGATCACCGAGGTGATGGACCTCAGCCAGATCGAAGTCATCGACAAGTACACCGACATCTTCCAGGTCGGCGCGCGCAACATGCAGAACTTCACGCTGCTGCGCGAGCTGGGACATGCGCGCAAGCCGGTGCTGATCAAGCGCGGCATTTCCGCCACGATCGAGGAGTGGCTCCTCTCGGCCGAATACGTGCTGAGCGGCGGCAACAACGACGTCATCCTGTGCGAGCGAGGCATCCGCACGTTCGAGACCGCCACGCGCAACACGTTCGACATCTCGGCGATCCCCGTCGTCAAGAAGCTGAGCCATCTGCCGATCGTCGCCGACCCGAGCCACGGCGCCGGCCGCCGCGACATGGTCGCCCCGATGGCGCGCGCGGCGGTCGCCGCCGGAGCCGACGGCCTGATCATCGAGGTGCATTGCGATCCGGATCACGCGCTGAGCGACGGCGCGCAGTCGATGTTCCCCGCGCAGTTCGATCGCCTGATGGCGGAGCTGCGGATCATCGCGCCGGCGATCGGCCGCAGCATCTGCCTCGAGCCGGTGCGACGCGGCGGCTGGGGTTCCTGATCGCTTCGCTCACGACCATGGCTGATGGCTCATGGCTGATGGCTATGGCTGATGGTCAGCCGAGCCACCAGTCCATCGTCCATAGCCATTAGCCATTAGCCATCAGCCATGACGACAGTCTCTACCCGTGATCCAACCAGGGCGCCCGCTTGCCGGCATCAGGGGCGCCGCCGATCTTCGACAAGATCGGGATCGTGGGCCTCGGCCTGATCGGCGGCTCAATCGCGCTGGCGTCGCGGCAACTGTGGCCGAAGGCGCTGGTCATCGGCGTCGACAACAAGGACGTCCTCGAGACCGCGATGCGGCTGCACGCCATCGACGTCGCCGCCGACGATCTCATCGTCCTTGCCGAGGCCGACGTCGTGATTCTGGCGGCGCCGGTCAGGACGAACGTCGCGCTGCTCGAAGAGCTCGACGAGAACGTGCGTCAGCCGGCCGTGATCACGGACACGGGGAGCACGAAGCGCGAGATTGTCGAGGCGGCCGGCTCGCTGCCGCCCCGCTTCACGTTCATCGGCGGCCACCCGCTGGCCGGCGCGGCGCACGGCGGCCTCGAGCACGCGCGGGCGGATCTGTTCAGCGGCCGGCCGTGGCTGTTGACGCCAGCGGCACGGCCTGAAGGCCGTGCCCTGCGAGAAGAGGGGAAGAGACGGCCTTCAGGCCTTCTCGACGCGCACGGGGAAGGCATCGACAAGCTCACCGCGTTCGTGACGGCGCTCGGAGCGGTTCCGCGAATCACGGGTGTCGACGAGCACGATCGGCTCCTCGCGTTCCTCAGCCATCTGCCGCAGCTGACCGCGAGCGCGCTCATGCAGGTGGTGGGCGACGCCGTCGGGCTCGAGGGGCTGGCGCTCGCGGGACGCGGCCTTGCCGACACGACGCGGCTGGCGTCGAGCCCGCGCGGACATCTGGCGGGACATCGCGGCCACCAACGCCGACGAGATCGGCGCCGCGCTGGACGCGCTCATCGCGCGCCTTCAGGATCTGCGGCGCGATCTCCCGGAGGGCGACACCCTCGCGGACGTGTTCAGCGACGCCGCCCGCTGGCGCGCCACGCTCAGAAAAACGTAGACGCTATCACGGCTGCCGTCGGCGTCGGCACGAGCGTGACGGTCGTCGAACGGTCCATCGGGAAGTACTGCTTGAACACGCTCTGGAGCACCTGCGGCGTGATCGTCTCGATCCGCTGGACGCGCGTCAGGATTTCGCCCGGGTCGCGGTTGTAGGTCTTGATCGTCTGCAGACGGCCGAGCCAGTAGTCGTTCTGCTTCAGCGCCGTCTCGTAGCCGCGCCGCGCCGTTTCCTTGGCGCGGTCGGTGAGATCCTTTGACGGCCCTTCCGCCTGCAGCCGCTTGATCTCCTGCATCACCCGCGCGGTCATCGACGGCAGGTTCTGCGGGTCGGCCTGGAAGCGCACCTGGATGTGGCCGCTGCCGCGCTGGGGCAGCGACTGCGACAGCCCGACCTGCACCGTGTAGGTCTGCCCGAGATCCTCGCGCAGGATGTCGCGCAGCGCGATGTCCAGCACCGTCGTCGCGGCGATGATCTTCTCCTGCTCCTGCGGATCGATCGACGGGTCGGCGAAGAAGCTGATCACCGTCTGCCCGCGCGGCTCGCGCCCGGCTTCGACCTTCTCCTGTTTCGTCGCCGTCGGGGAAATGGATCGCCACGTCTTTGAACGCCGACGTCTGCTTGCCGGTGGACGGCAGCGATCCGACGTACTGCGCGAGCAGCGGGACGACCTCGTCCACCTTGAACGCGCCGACCATGAAGAACGAGAAGTCGGCGGCGTTGGCGAAACGCGCCTTGTAGAACGCGATCATCTTCTCGCGGCTGAGCGTCGCGACGCGCTCGGGCGTCAGCGGCTGCGACGTGTAGTGGCCGGACGTGTTCACCTGCTGCAGCTTCTCGCCGAAGACCTGCTGCGGCGCGCGGCCGCGGTTCGACACCGCCGCCTCGAGCTGCTTCTTGAGCAGCGCAAACGACTCGGCGTCGTCTCCAGGCGCGGTGAACTCCTGGTAGAGCAGCTGGAGCGCGGTCTCGAGCTGGGCCGGCGCGGCGCTGCCGGAAATGCCCTGCGACGACAGGCCGATGAAGGGGCGCGCCGACGCGATCTTGCCGGTCAGGATCTTCTGCAGGTCGAGCGCCTTCAGCCCGCCGGCGCCCGACGTGCTGACGAGCGCCGTCGCCAGCGACGCTTCGGCATAGTCGCTCGGCGGCGCCAGCGAGGTGCCGCCGGGCGCGTTGAGCGCGAACAGCACCTGGTCGTTCTTGAAATCGGTCGGCTTCAGCCACGCTTCGACGCCGTTGGCGAACTTGACGACGGTGACGCCGACGTCGTCTCGCAGGCTGCGCGAGGCGATCGCGCCCGCGGCGGGCGCGTGCTCCATCAGCGTCGAGCGCGTGGCGCCGGTGTCGGCCCACGGCGTGACGCGGGTGGCGTTGGCCTTGGCGATCGCCGCCTGGAGCTCGGCTTCGGTCGGCAGCTTGACGCCGGCCTTCTGCGGCGAGGTGGCCAGAATCACCCGGCTGTCGTCGCCCAGCAGCGATCGCGCCATCGTCGATGCATCGTCGACGGTGATCGTCGGCAGCAGCTGCTTGACCAGCTGGTATTCGTACGCGATGCCGGGGCTCGGCTCGTCGTTCAGGAAGTAGCTGACGTATTCCTGCGCGAACGATCCGCTCTCGGTCTTGTCGCGGTCGGTGTAGGCGTGCTCGTAGAACGCCGCCATCCACTGCTTGGCGCGGTCGAGCTCGGTGCCGCTGAACCCGAATTCCTTGACACGCGTCGCCTCGGTCGCCAGCACGCCGAGGCCGTCCTCGAGCTTGCCGTCCTCGACCTGCGCCGCCATCGTGAAGGTCGAGACGTCCTTGCTCAGGCCGCCGTTGCCGACGCCGGCGCCGAGGAACTTCGCGTCCGGCTTGCGCTCGAGCTCGCTGAAGCGCTCGTCCATCATGTGATCGATGGTGCGCGCGACCAGGTCGCGGCGGTAGTCGGCGATCTTCGAGTCGCCTTCGCGCGGCCGCTTGCGGACGATCTGCACGTTCGATCGCGTCACCTCGGGATCGGCGACGACGCTGACCAGCGTCTGCTGATGCAGCGGCACTTTGCGATCGGGAACCGCCGCCGCCGGGGCGCGGTCCTTCAGCGGCGAAAACAGCGTCTTGATCGTCTGCTCGATCTTCTGCTGATCGACGTCGCCGACGACGATGACCGCCTGGCGCTCCGGGCGGTACCAGGTGTCGTAGAACGCGCGCAGCCGCGCGACCGGCGCGTTGCGGATGATCTCCGGCTTGCCGATCGGCAGCCGCTCGGCGTAGCGCGAATCGTGGAAGAGGATCGGGAACTGCTTGTCGCGGATGCGCGATCCGGCGCCGAGGCCGCCGCGCCATTCCTCGACGACGACGCCGCGCTCCTTGTCGACCTCTTCCTGCGACAGCGTCAGGCCGCCGGCGAAATCGGCGAGCGCGGTCAGCCCTTTCTCGACGACCTCCGGCTTGTCGCTCGGGAGGTCGAGCATGTAGACCGTTTCGTCGAAGCTCGTGTAGGCGTTGACGTGCGGGCCGAGCCGCGCGCCGACCGACTCGAAGTACGAGACGAGCTCGCCCGGCTTGAAGTGCGCGCTGCCGTTGAACGCCATGTGCTCGATCAGGTGCGCGAGCCCGAGCTGATCGTTTTCCTCGAACAGCGATCCGGCCTTCACCGCGAGCCGCAGCGAGACGCGCTTGGCCGGCCGCGTGTTCTGACGGATGAAGTATGTGAGCCCGTTGGGCAGCTTCGCCGTGCGCACGGCGGCGTCGAACGGAATCGTGTCCTGTGGGTTTGAATGTCTGCGCGACGAGGACGGCCGACGCCGTCACGAACGCGAGCATCGCGGCGACAACGGAGCGAGAGAGCCGGCTCTTCATATTAAGCAGGATCGTAGCACTATAATTTCAGGATGGATAAGGACTTCGAGGCCGTGATTCTCAGCGCGTGCCGCACGCCGATCGGTGCGTTCGGCGGCGCGTTGAAGGACATGAGCGCCGTGGATCTCGGCGCGATCGTCATCCGCGAGGCGATCGCCCGCGCCGGCGTCCCACCAGCGGACATCGGCGACGCGGTGATGGGCTGCGTGCTGCAGGCCGGCAACGGCATGAACGTCGCCCGGCAGGCGGCGCTGAAAGCCGGGCTGCCGGTCGAGGTGCCCGGCGAGACGGTGAATCGCGTCTGCGGATCGGGTCTGCAGGCGGTCGTCCACGCGGTGGAGGCGATCCGCGTCGGCTATGTCGACACGGTCGTCGCCGGCGGCACCGAGTCGATGTCCAACGCGCCGTATCTGCTGAAAGGCGCGCGCTGGGGTTACCGGATGGGCAACGGCGAAGCGATCGATTCGATGCTCACGAAGGGCTGACGTGCGCGATCGGGCCTCACGCACATGGGCATCACCGCCGAGGAGGTGGCGACGCGCTACAACGTCTCGCGCGCGGATCAGGACGCGTTCGCCGCCGAGAGCCAGTCGCGGGCGGTTCGCGCCATCGCCGAGGGGCGGTTCAAGGACGAGATCGTGCCGGTGCCGGTCCCGCAGCGCAAAGGCGATCCGGTGCCTGTCGACACCGACGAGTATCCGCGCGCCGGAACGACGGTCGAGAAGC
Organism: uncultured Acidobacteriota bacterium; assembly: GCA_963794305.1. Taxonomy (GTDB): domain Bacteria; phylum Acidobacteriota; class Vicinamibacteria; order Vicinamibacterales; family CAVVIG01; genus CAVQFC01. The sequence continues at coordinate 31,489 of CAWCDQ010000047.1, forward strand.
TGGCGGCGCTGAAGCCGGCATTCAAGAAGGACGGCATCGGTGACCGCCGGAAACGCGTCGGGCATCAACGACGGCGCCGCGGCGCTGGTCGTCACGACGGCGGCGAAGGCGAAGGCGCTCGGGGACGCAAGCCGCTGGCGCGCATCCTGTCGTACGCGATCGACCGGCGTCGATCCGAAGGTCATGGGCATCGGCCCGGTGACCGGCGGTCCGCAAGGTGCTCGAGCGCGCCGGGCTGAGGACCGCCGACATCGATCTCTTCGAGCTGAACGAAGCGTTTGCCGCGCAGTCGGTCGCGGTGGCGCGAGAGCTGGCGCTCGATCCGGCGAAGGTCAACGTCAACGGCGGCGCGATCGCGCTCGGCCATCCGATTGGCGCCAGCGGCGCTCGCGTGCTGACGACGCTGCTCTACGCGCTGCGGGCGCGGAGGCTGCGTTACGGCGTGGCGTCGCTCTGCATCGGCGGCGGCATGGGCATCGCGATGGCCGTCGAGAATCTCGAATTGTGAATCCGGAAGTGGGCATGCGTGCCGCCGCGCTCGATTCAGTGGTCGGGCACGCGCGAGAAGCGTCTCCCTGCGAGTGCTGCGGGCTGCTGCTGGGGCGCCGGGGAGACATCGCCGAGGTGTTCCGGGCCCGCAACATCGCCGACGAGCCCGAGAGCCGGTTTCTGATCGATCCCGAGGATCACATCGCCGCCCGGCGAGCCGCGCGGACGCGCGGGCTCGACGTCGTCGGCTTCTATCACTCGCATCCGCGGTCGCCGGCGGAGCCGTCGGAGCGCGATCGCGCCGAGTTCCCTACGCGGGCCACCTCTACTTGATCGTCAGCGTTCGCGCCGAGCCTGCCGAGGTCGGCCTGTTTCGATTCGACGCCGGGAACTTTCAGCGTCTGTCGTTCGTCACAGTCGCCTGAATGCTCAGGTCCGCTGCGGGCGTCGTTGCGTGGCTGTGCGTGTTCGCGCCGGCCGCGCTTGCCGCCCAGGACCTGCCGCCTCCGCCGCCGGTTCGCGCGGTTCACGTCGCCGGCGCCCGGGAAATCGCTCCGCAAGATCATCATCGACGCGCTCCGCGTGAAGGTCGGCGATCCGCTCCCCGACACCACCGAGCACCTCGCCGAGATCGGTGCGAGCGCCAGTACCGCGACGAAGGCTACACGTTCGCGCGCGTCAAGGCGGCGTTCGAACCGTCGTCGGGCGTGCTCGACATCGACGTCGACGAAGGCGTGATCGACGGCGTCGTGTTCCAGGGGATCGACGAAAAGCTGGCCGCGACGTTTGCCGACGAGTTCGCGCTGCGCGCCGGCGACGTCTTCAACAGCCGCCGCGCCCGGCAGGCGCTCGACGTGCTGCTGCGGCCGACGCGTGGCGCCGTCAGCCCGGGTCACGTGAGCGGGCAGACGTTCACCGACAGCGCCGACGTGTCGAGGCGGCACGGCACCTTCGATCTCGTCGAACGCGACGGCGAGCGCATCCTGCTCGTCGGCCTGCGCGAGCCGGCCGGCCGCTTCCGGATGCTGCCCGATCTCGGCGAGCGCGAAGACTGGTTCTCGTCCGTCGACGGCTTCGTGCCGTCGCTGGGCATGGGCATCGCGGTCTTCGATCACGACCGCTTCAACCACACCTTCGTCGCCGGACACCTGTCCTACAAGATCGCGTCGGAGCGCGCCGGCTACGCGCTCGGTTTCGAGCGTCCGCTCTTCGGCACGACGAAGCTGTTCGTCGGCGGCGAGCTGCACGATCTGACCGCCAGCGACGACCAGTGGCAGCTGTCGTCGCTCGAGGCGAGCCTGGCGGCGTCGGCCCGCGCCGCAGCTTCCGCGACTACTACCGCCGGCGCGGCGTGCAGATCAACGGGGCGCTGCGGCTGCACCCGCAGATCGAGGCGCTGTTCGCCTGGCGCGGCGAGCGGCAGGAGCCGCTGCAGACGACCAGCGACTTCAGTCTCTGGAACAGCGACGAGGCGTTCCGGCCGAACACCCTGGCGAAGGACGGGCGCTTGAACGCGCTTCTCGTCGGCGTGTCCGTCGACGGCCGCGGCTTCGATCAGCGAATCGCTGGAAGCGCTCGTACCGGCGGCATCAGCTCGACACGCTGTTCGGCGAGCGGCTGGACGAACTGGAAGGCAAGCGCGCCGCCGCGCCGGTCTGGCGCATCGACTGGACGTCGGAATTCTCGGAGCCCGGCGCCTTCGGCAGCGACTTCGACTTCCGCCGCCACATCGTCACCGGCCGCGTCGCGCCTGCTGCCTCTCGCCGCATCAGGTGTTCGGCGTCCGGGCGATCGGCGGCTGGTCGGAAGGCGTCCTGCCGCCGCAGCGGCAGTTCGCCGTCGGCGGCATCGGTTCGGTCCACGGCTACGACTTCAAGGAACAGGTCGGCGACACGCTCGCGCTGGTCAACCTCGAGTACGAGCTCGGGTGGTGCCGCGGCTTGAAGGCGATCGGTTTCTTCGATGTCGGGCGCGTCACCGCTCGACCGGTTGCCGGCTTCGTGCAGCCGGCGGCGGACACGCCGTGGCTCAAGGGCGTTGGCTTTGGCGTCGGCGTCGGCGATTTCCGCGATCGATTTCGGCTACAAGGCCGCCGAGATTCCCAGCTCGCTGAGTGTGATTGCGCGTTTCGGACGGACATTCTGATCGCCCGCATGAAGCTCGTCGCGTTTTTCTGCTGTGTCCTGGCGGCGGCGCCGGCGGCTGCGCTCGACGTCCAGATCATGGACGTCCGCGGAGCGGCAGCCGTCGTGTCGACGACGATCGAGATCGCCGATCTGATCCCGGATCGCTTCACGAAGACGCTGGACGATGGCGGCGTGCTGCATCTGCGGGTGCAGGCGGAACTGTGGGAGAGCCGTCCGGTGTGGGACCGCCTGGTGTATCCGGCGATCGTGCGCGTCTTCCGCTTCAAGCGCGCCGCCGGCGGCGCGCTGTCGGTGACGAATCCCGACGGGACCGCGACGACCTATCCGGCCGCGCCGCGAGCGCTGCCGGTCGCGCTCGATCTGGGCGACGCGAAACGCGTGACTCCGGCGCAGCGCTACTACGTCCACGTCATCGCGACGCTCGGCACGCTGGCCGAGCGCGAAGTCGACGAAGTCGGCGATGCCGTGTTCGGGCGGTCGTCTGAGGCCAACGGCCTCGGCTCGCTCGGCCGCCTGATGTTTCGCACGGTGCTCCAGGTGAACGACTACCTCCAGAGCGTTTCGGCGGAAGCGAAGGGCCGGCGCACGGCCGGCGCCGATATCCTGAAGCGCTGATCTGGCGACTGCGGCGATTTCCGATCGCGTGTAGTGCAGGCCTTCAGGCCTGCCCAATGCCTATTCGTCGCGCAGCGCGATCAGCGGATCCACCCGGCTCGCGCGCAGCGCCGGGACGAGGCTGGCCAGAGCGGCAATCGCCACCAGGAGGGTTGCGGCCCCGACGAACGTGAGCGTGTCGGTCGGGCTCGTGCCGAAGAGCAGCGAGTTCAGGAGCCGCGCTCCCGCGAGCGCCAGGACGATGCCGGCGACAACACCCACGGCGGCCAGCCTCAGGCCCTGTCCCATGACGTCGGCGATGACGTCGCGCGGCTGCGCGCCCAGCGCCATGCGCACGCCGATCTCGCGCCGCCGCTGCGCGACGATGAACGCCAGGACCCCGTAGAGGCCGATGGCCGCGAGGGCCACCGCGACCGCGCCGAAGGCCGAGAGCAGCGTCACGCTGAAGCGCCGGCGCGTCAGCGACTTCGACAGCTGCTCGTCCATCGTCAGGATCGCGCCGATCGGCTGATCCTTGTCCACCTGCCAGATGGCGTCGCGGATGCTCGTCTGCACGCCCGCGCTCTGCGTGTCGGTTCCGGTGAAGCGGAGCGCGAACACCATGAACGGCCACGGATCCTGCCGATACGGGACGTAGACCGTGGGTTGAGGCGCCTTGTCGAGGCCCGCCGCGTGGACGTCGCCGACGACGCCGACGATCGTGATCTCGGGCTCGTCGATCGAGAAGCGCTCACCGATCGGATTGCGGGACGGCCAGTAGCGCTGCGCCGCCGACGCGCTGATCACGGCGACGAGCGGGCGATTCTCGCGATCGGCCTCCTCGAAGACGCGGCCGCGCAGCAGCGGAATCCCCATCGCCCGGAAGTACTCCGGCGACGCCGTGCGATAGTGCGCGCTGGCCTGGGCGTTGGGCGGCAGGTCGCGGATGGTCAGCCCCCGCGTGCTGTTCCCCGGAAGCAGCGGCAGCCGGCTGGTCGCGCTGGCCACTTCGATTCCCGGAATGCTGCGCAGGCCATCGAGCGCACGCTGCCAGAATTCCGCCTTCCGCTGCGGCGTCGGATACCGCGCCGCCGGGAGATTGATGCCAAACGTGATCACGTGATCGGGGTTGAATCCCGCCGGCTGCTGCTGCACTTTCGCGAAGCTGCGTATCGTCAGCCCCGCACCGACGAGCAGCACGAGCGAGATCGCGATTTCGCCCACGACCAGCAATCCGCGGAGCCGTCGCTGGCCGACGCTGCTGGCGCCGCGGGCGCCCTGTTTCAGATCGCCGTGCACGTCCGGGCGGGCGAGCTGCTGCGCCGGAGCAAGGCCGAACAGCAGGCCCGCGAGGTCGGAAACCGCGAGACCGAACAGCAGCACGTTCCGGTCCACCGTCACCGCGCCGGCGACTCCAAGATCGGTTGGGCTCATCGCGACGAGCGGTCCGACGAGCCACATCGCGATGATGCACGCCCGACACGCCGCCCAGGACCGCGAGGACGACGCTCTCCGTCAGGAGCTGCGCGAGAATCCGTCCGCGGCCGGCGCCGAGGGCGATGCGGATCGCCATCTCCTGATGGCGCGCGCTCGCGCGCGCGAGCAGCAGTCCAGACACGTTCGCCGTCGCGATCAGCAGCAGCAGCCCGACGGCTGCGAACAGCAGCAGCACCGTTTGCCTGACGTCGGACACCAGGTCCGTGCGCAGCGGCGTCAGCTGAACTCCCGCGAATCTGGTTCGTGGCCGGGAAGTCGCGTTCAATGGACGCGGCCACTGTGTCCATGTCCGCCTGCGCGCTCTCGATCGCCGAACGACGGCTTCAGCCGCGCCACCACCGAAAAATATCCGTGGTTGCGTTGCGGTGCGGGATCGACGCTCGCCAGCAGCGGATCGTCCGGCACGCGCCAGTGCGCGGGGATCCACGCACGCGGCCTTGTCCGGGATAGTCGATCCCCGCGGGCATGACGCCGATGATCGTGTGCGGCTCGTCGTTGATGCGGACGGTCTGGCCGATGGCATCCGCGCGAGCGCCGAAGCGCTGCCGCCAGAGGCCGTCGCTCAGCACCACGACACGCCGCGCGCCAGGCCCTTCGTCGCGCGGCGGCAAACGTGCGGCCGAGCGCGGCTTTGACGTCGAGCACGTCGAAGAAATTCGCGTTGACGATCGCGCCAGGCACGCTTTCCGGGCGGTCGCCTCCAGACAGTGCGAACGAACGCCTGCCGGAACGCGGCCAGGGCGGTAAATCCGTGTTGCCGCGATCGCCAGTCCAGAAAGTTCGCCGGCGTGGCGTCGCCGTTGCTCTGGCGCGTTCGCCGGTCGGAGTCGGTGACGAGCACGAGGTCGCCCGGGCGTCCGAACGGCAGCGGACGCAGCAGCACGGCGTTGACGATGCTGAAGATGGCGGCGTTGGCGCCGACACCGACGCCAATCGTGAGCGTGGTGAGGAGGAGGAACCCCGGCGCACGCCTGAACGTGCGCGCGGCGTAACGCAGGTCCTGAACCAGCCGTTCGATCATTGGGCTCTCAACGCATCGACCGGCGGAATGCGCGACGCGCGCCTGGCGGGGAAGTAGCTCGCCGCGATCGCCACGGCGCCGAGCACGGCGACGACCGCGGCGAACGTCACCGGATCGGTGCCTGCGGTTTCATAGAGCAGGCTGGTCAGCGTGCGGCTGAGCGCCAGCGCCAGCACGACGCCGATCGCGAGGCCGAGCGGCGGCGAGCCGGACGGCGTTGCCGACAATCATCCCGAGGATGTCGCGCGCTTCGGCGCCGAGCGCGAGGCGGATGCCGATCTCGGACGTCCGCTGGCTGACCGCATACGACATGACGCCGTAGATGCCGATGGCGGCCAGCATCAGCGCCAGCGCCGCGAACGTCGTCAGCAGTGTCGAGCTGAAGCGGGCCTGCGACAGGTTCCGCGCCACCCATTGATCCATCGTTCGCACGTCGGCGACCGGCTGATCCTTGTCCATCTCGTGGACCGCGCGTTCGATCATCGGCGCGAAGGTTGCCGGGTCGCCCGCGGTCCGCACCGTCAGCGTCATCGCGCTGTAGGCGAGCTGCGGGTGCGGCCAGTAGGTCATCGGCGCCGTTTCGCCCGCGATGTTGCTGAACTTCGCGTCGCCGACGACGCCGACGATTTCGGTCGGCACGTTCGGCAGGTTCATCGCAATCACCAGGCTCTTGCCGAGCGGGTTCTCGTTCGGAAAGTAGCGCCGCGCCAGCGTCTCGTTGACGATGACGACGTTGGATTTCTCGGCCATCTCGCGCGCCGTGAACAGTCGTCCCCGCAGCAGCGGAATCTTCATCGTCGCGAAGTAGCCGTCGTCGCACACGCTGACCTCGGTCCCGAGCGTCTGTCCGGGCAGCGCCGGCGGCTGGCCGACGATCGCGACGTCCGTCGCAGCGCCCGGCCCGGCGAGCGGCAGGTAGCTGACCGCGCCGGCGCTCTCCACACCGGGGATCGCGCGCAGTTTCGCGGTCAGACCGGCGAAGAACGCGATCCGCTTTGCGTCGTCGGAGTAGCGGCGAACCGGCACCGTGACCCTTGCGGTCAGGACGTTGCGGGCGTTGAAGCCCGGGTTCACGGCGCGGAGCGAGCCGAAGCTGCGGATCATCAGGCCGGCGCCGACCAGTAGCACGACCGCCAGCGCGATCTCGCCGACGACGAACGCCTGACGGAGGCGGCGATGGCGGAGACCGGCGCCGATCTGGCGCGCGCCGTCCTTCAACGCCTCCTGCACGCTGCCGCGCGCGCCTTCGAACGCCGGCGCGAAGCCGCAGACGACTGCGGTTGCCAGGGAGACGGCGGCGGTGAAGCCGAGCACGGGATAGCTCAATTGCACGGGTCCGAGATCGGCCAGACTGGCCGGGCTGATCGCGAGCAGCAGCGCGAGCCCCCACTGTGCGACGAGCAGACCCAGCGCGCCGCCGAGCACGCAGAGCACGAGGCTTTCGGTCAGCAGCTGGCGCATCACGCGGACGCGGCCGGCGCCGAGCGCGCTGCGAATGGCGATCTCACGCTGGCGGGTCGCGCCGCGCGCGAGCAGCAGGTTGGCGACGTTCGCGCACGCGATCAGCAGGACGAAGCCGACGGCGCCGGTGAGCACCAGCAGCGCCGGCCGGAGTTCGCCCGACATCTCGCGCTGGAGCGGCACCAGCAGCGCGCCCCATCCGGCGTCGAACTGCGGAAACTCGGTCCGCAGGCCCGCCATGATCGTGTCCATCTGCGCCTGTGCGGCGGAGAGCGCGACGCCGGGCTTCAGTCGTGCAATGGCGCTCATGTAGCGGCCGCGCGGCGTGCGGCTCGCCGCGCTGAAGGCGAACGGCATCCACATTTCCGCCGGCTTGCCGGTGAGCGACCAGCGCTTGAGGAAAAAGCGCGCGTCGGGCGGCATCACGCCGATGACGGTGACCGGGCGGCCGTTGATCTGCAGCGTGCTGCCGACGACTGCGGCGTCGCCGGCGAAACGACGCTGCCACAGGCCGTAGCTGAGGACGGCGACCGCGTCGTGGCCCTCCGGCCCTTCGTCGCTGGCGAAGGTGCGGCCGAGCAGCGGCGGCACGCCGAGCGTGGGGAAGAAGCTGGGCGTGACGTCCAGGGCGACGATCTCTTCGGGTGCGCCCGAGCCCGTGAGATTGACGCGGTAGTCGTAGAACGGCGCGATGCCCTCGAAGGCGGTGGTGCGCTCCAGCCAGCGGACGACGTTCGACGGCGCCAGTGTGTTCGGACGGCCGGGGCGCTTCTCGTTGAGCTCCCACATCGCGACGAGCCGGCCCGGGTCGCGGTACGGCAACGGCTCGATCAGCACCGCGTTGACGACCGTGAAAATCGCCGTGTTGGCGCCGATGCCCAGGGCAAGTGCCAGGACCGCGATGACCGTGAAGCCCGGCGTGCGCAGGCAGAGGCGCAGCGCGTAGCGGATGTCTTGAAGGGCGTCGTCCATGCTCGGATTAGAGCAGAGTACCGGGAGTTTTGGTTGTCGGCGGCGCCAGCGGGATCGCCGTCCACTTGTAATGCAGGTGCAGGCTCCCGAACTTGACGTCGACGTCGAGACCGATGGCGTGCGCGCGCGATTCCGCGATCGACTGAGGATCGAGGCTGAAGAAGGCCGGACGGAGGTCGATCGTGAACGGTCCGTCGGCTGGCGCCGTGAGCCCGACCGAGAGGAGCGCCAGGATCGCGATCATCGTCCCGAGAAACGTTCGAATCAGCCGCGTGCGGAGGGACACGCCGGGTCGGTAGGCCAAGGCCGTGCCAGATCAGGACAGTGCTACTGAGAAGATTTGCGCGCAAAAACACTCGCGCCAAGAGGGACAGGCGCTGTTGTGTCCGGATGTGGGATTCGGGCGTCCCGAAAAGAAAAAACTGCCGTTGTTTCTTCGTTAGAAGCCGTCGCGCAGGCCGGGCCGCACCTGGATGTTGATCGTCGCGTTGCCGACGGCCTTGTCGTGACGCTTGAGGTGAAACATGACGCGGTAGGCGCCCGCTCTGAAGACGTGTTCGACGGTGAACCGGCGCTTGATCTCGGATTTTCCCGGTTCGTACGGCGCGCAGTCGCTCGACGATTCCGACTTGGTCCCGTCGCCCCACTCCCACTCGACCGCGCCGCAGTAGAACTCTTCGAAGTCGTTGGCGCCGCCCGTCAGCTCGGCCGTGAAGACCACGCGGGCGGGAGCCATCGCGATGACGGGCGTTCGCGCGCAAGGTCAGCTTCGGCCGCGGATCGGCCGAGTCCTTCTGATCCTTGTCCTTGCTCTTTGCCGTTTTTCTGAGCGGAGAGTGCTGGTGGAGAGTGCCGCCGCCACGAGCAGCAAGGCGACGCCAGCCCACGCGTGTTGCCGCAGGTACCCCATGATCTTGAACCTCGACCCGACAGGAACTGCGTGCAAATTGTACCGCGCTCGGGCTGGCCCGGCAAGCGTCATCAGCGATAATGACAGGATGTTTACTGCTCCGTCGTCGACTCTTATGACCTGTAGTGGCGGCCCGCTGTCCGCCATCGATGCCGATCTCCTGATCGTCCCGTGGTTCCAGGGGGAGACAGCGGAGGCCGTACCCGACCTCGACGCGGCGACCGGCGGCGAATTCGGACGCGCCCTCGCATCGAAGGAGTTCTCGGCCAGACCATTCGAGCTGTTTTGGGCAGCCCTCACGGGTTGGCGTGCGCGCCGCGTCGCCGTCATTGGAGGTGGAGGCGGCGAGCGCGGGACCGAGATGGTGCGCAAGCTGGCCACCGCCGGCGCTCTGGCCGCGCGGCAGCGCAGAGTGGCGCGCGCGGCTTTCGCGGTTCGCGGGCATGGGAGTCGCGGCCGATCTTGCGCAGGCTGTCGCCGAAGGGCTGACGCTCGCCGAGTTCCACGGCGGAAGCTACAAGACCGACGATCCGCCGCCGGCCGCCGTGGCGTCGTGGACCGTGGTGGCATCCGACGATGTCGACGGCGCGCGCACCATGGCGGAGCTCGCGGTCGCGCGCGGCCGGATTCTGGGCGAGTGCAGCAACCTCGCGCGCGAGCTGTCGAACGAGCCCGGCAACGTGCTGCCCCCCAGCGAATTCGCGCGGCGCGCCACGGCATTGGCGAGCGAAGTCGGCATCAAGACCGAGATTCTCGACGAGGTCCAGATCGAAAAACTGGGCATGGGCCTGCTCCTCGGCGTGGCACGCGGGAGCGCGGAGCCGCCGCGCGTGATGGTGTTCCGACACGATCCGCCCGGCGCGCCGAAGGCACCGGTGCTCGGCCTCGTCGGCAAAGGGATCACCTTCGACACCGGCGGCATCTCGATCAAGCCGGCGGAGAAGATGGAGCAGATGAAGGACGACATGGCCGGCGGCGCGGCGGTCGCCTGCGCGATGCGCGCCATCGCGCTGTTGAAGGCGCCGATGCGCGTCATCGGCGTCGTGCCGACCGCCGAGAACATGCCGGGCGGAAAGGCCATCCGCCCCGGCGACGTGCTGACGAGCGCGTCCGGCAAAACCGTTGAAGTGATCAACACCGACGCGGAAGGGCGCCTGATTCTCGGCGATGGCCTCTGGTACGCCCGGCAGCTTGGAGCGACGCACCTGGTCGACGTCGCGACGTTGACCGGCGCCGTGGTCGTCGCGCTTGGGAAGGTGACGAGCGGCATCTTCGGGACCCCGGACGCCTGGGTCGAGCGGGTGCGCGCGGTGGCGAACCGCGCCGGCGATCGCGCCTGGCCGCTCCCGGTCTTCGACGACTACAAGGATCAGATCAAGAGCGAGATTGCCGACCTGATGAACACCGGCGGACGCGCGGCCGGTTCGATCACGGCCGCCATGTTCCTGAAAGAGTTCGTCGGCGACCTGCCGTGGGCGCACCTCGACATCGCCGGCACGGCGTGGGTCGACGAGGCCAGGCCGTACGTGCCCAAGGGGCCGAGCGGCGTCGCGGTCAGGACGCTCGCCAACCTCGCGTTCGAGAGGATCGATGACCAGGATTGAACTGTTCCTGGCGCTGGCTCAGTCGCAGCAGCCAGGCGGTCCGATCATCGTGAAGATCGAACAGCCCGCGGCGAAAAGCGAACTGTCCGGGCTCGCCGACGTGCTGCTGGGATCGCTGGGTCTGACCGGCGTCATCGTGATCGCCGCGGTGCTCCTCGGCGCGGTCATGGCCGGCGTCATGTTCTGGGTCCGAAGCCGGGACTGACGGTAGATCGTCAACCGATTAGTCCGGCTGAGCCGGACACTACCGGAACGTAGGGCTTCGTGGTCGGTAGTCTCGGTAGTGTCCGGCTTTAGCCGGACCTGAGTTTCGTTTCGATGGCGTCCGGCTAAGCCGGACCCAAGTTTGTTCCGGCTTTCACCACAAGAAGCGAGGCGCTCGAGACTGTGGCAGCGATATGGATTCGAACATGTGCTGCAGGACGACGAGTTGACCCTCGTCGTGGCGAAATACATTCTGGAGAATCCCATTCGGGCGGGCCTGGTGGGGCGGGTCGAAGACTACCCGTTCGTCGGATCGTTGATGTACGGGTTGAGGGATTTGTTAACCGCGATCGCATCAAGGTCCGGCTAAAGCCGGACACTACCGGCATTGCTACGCGTCGGTCCGGCTAAAGCCGGACACTACCGTGGCACTAGCTACGCGTGTCTGGCGCTACTGAAGCGCCTCGGTCGAGACGTTCTTCAGCGACGTCTGGTATTTCCTGATCGCGTTGAACAACGACTCGGCGATCTTCTGCCGGTATGCGTTTCCCTTCAGCAGCTTCGCTTCCTGCGCGTTGGTGACGAATCCCATCTCCGCCAGCACGCTCGGCATGTTCGCGCCGATCAGGACCACGAAGGGCGCCTGCTTGACGCCGAGGTCCTTGAGCATCTTGTTGGCCGTTCTCTGGCGCTCGACCATCGCGCGCTGCACGTGCAGCGCGAAGTCGCGCGATTCATCGAGCTTGTTGTTGAGCGCGATCGCCTTCACGAAGTCGGGGAGCCCGCCCATGGCCTGCGTCGATGCCGCGTTCTCGCGCGCGGCGACGGCCGCGGCGCTCTGGTTGTTCGCGAAGTTCAGGAAATAGGTCTCGATGCCGTGCGCCTGCGCGTTGGTGCTGGCGTTGGCGTGGATCGAGAGAAACAGGTCGGCGCCTTCGCGGTTGGCGATCGCGGTGCGCTCGGGCAGCGGGATGAACTCGTCGGTCCGCCGGGTGAGGATCACTTCGACGCCGCCGACCTTCGAGAGCAGCTTCTCGAGCCGCAGCGCGACGTCGAGCACGAGTTCGGCCTCGTTGACACCCTTGCCCTGTGCGCCGGGGTCGTGTCCGCCGTGACCGGGATCGATGACAATGCGCGACACGCCGAGCCCCAGCTGACGCGCGATCGAGAGGCCGCCGGTGGCGTTGTGGGCCGGTGGCGCCGCGGGCGGAGGCTCCGCGGCCTTTTCCGCCGGAGGCGTTGCTGTCGACAGTTTCTCCGCCGGAGGCGCCGTCGCTGCGGCTCGCGACCGGTTCGGCCGGCGCGGTCTCGGCACTCTGCGCCGCGAGGGCGATCAGCGTCGACGCCCTCGGGCTGTGTCCTGGCAGCCGTCGCAACCACGGGATTCGTCATCGTGCGCGCGGTGAGCGGAGCGAGCGGCCGGGCCGCGGCAGCCGCCGCGACCTCGTTGCTCTGGCGCGCCTGCGGTGCGGCGGCGGGCGGTACCCGGGCCAGAACCTTGTCGGTCATCGTGGCGGCGGCGACCGCCGCCGGCACGCGCACGCAATCAATCACGAGGCGGTACGGGCTGTAGAGCGGGTACACGCTGTAGCTGGTCACTCCCGCCGCGTCGAGCACCACGCGCGTCGTGTTGTTCGGATGCCGGCCGACGCGAACCTGTCGGACGATGTCGCCGTCGCCTTCGAAACGGATCGTCTGATCGACGAGCGTCGTGACCGCACGCGTGCCCGGCAGATCGACGAACACGCGTTCCGGATCCTGAATGCGCTCCTCGTGAAACGGCACTTCGCCGTCGAGGTCGATCATGATGCGCACGGCGTCTGTCAGCACGACGCGGCGGATCGCCTTGATCGTCGCGAGGCTCGAGCGTGGGGAAGGAGTCGCCTCCGCCGGACCGGAAGACTTGCGCGCGGTTGCAACGGGCGCGGTCGCGGCCGCCGGCGTCGGCGGAGCAGCGGTGGTCGCGGACGGAGCTGCGCCAGATTCTCCGCGCGGGTAGCCGGACGGTATCCTCCGCAATCCGTTCCGGCGGAGGGTTCGCCTTGGTGAGCATGTCCGGGACCTGCCTGGCGAGCTTGCTCGTCGGGTAGTCTCTCGACAGCTTTCTGAGCAGCCTGAGGCCCCTGATCCTTGTCGGACTGCTGGCCGAACCGTGCGAACGCGTCCAGCGACAGCTGTCCGGCTTGCCATAGCGCGTCGTCGCTGTATCCGCTGCCAGGATAGTGCTGGACGATCGACTCGTACGCGGTCACGGCCGCTCGGACGTCAGCCAGCACCACAGGCGTTGCATCGGGCGAATTCAGGGCCGCGCGCGATTTCTGCTCGCGCGCCATCGCGTCGGCATACATCGACTTGGCCGGCGGCGGCGGCGCGGCCGTCACGACACGGAAAAAACCGCAGAGGACGGCGACGACGCTGAGAACGATGATCTTCTCTGCGTGCCTGGCGGCCTTGGCGGTAAAAGAGACGCGTGTTCGTTTCAACATGGTGCACCCGAGTTCACCGGAGCTGCGCGTCGACCTCTTCGAAGTAGCCCTTGTCGACCAGCACCTCTCGCGGTTTGCCGCCCACGGCCGGCGACACGAGGCCTTCCATCTCCATCATGTCGACCAGCCGCGCCGCGCGGCTGAAGCCGATGCGCAGCTTCCGCTGCAGATAGGAGATCGACGCCTGTCCGCTCGAGACGACGATCCGCGCCGCCTCGTCGTAGAGGTCGTCCTTCTCCATTTCGATGCCGTCGAGCGCGGATTTCTCCTCCGCGGTGATGCTCTCGTCGTAGACCGGCTTGCCCTGTTTGCGCAGGAAGCTGGCGACACGGGCGCTCTCCTGTTCGGAGATGTACGGCGCGTGCACGCGGATGAATCGCGACGAGGCCGGCGGCAGGAAGAGCATGTCGCCTTTGCCGAGAAGCTGCTCGGCGCCGTTGCCATCGAGAATGGTGCGCGAATCGATCTTCGACGCCACGCGAAAGGCGATGCGCGCCGGAAGATTGGCCTTGATGAGGCCGGTGATGACGTCCACCGACGGCCGCTGCGTCGCCAGGATCAAGTGGATGCCGACCGCGCGCGCCATCTGCGCGAGGCGGGCGATCGATTCCTCGACCTCATTGCTCGCGACCATCATCAAATCGGCGAGCTCGTCGATCACGACGACGATGAACGGCAGCGGCTTTACCTCCTTGCCGTCCTCTGGCGTCTGGCCTTCGGCGAGCGCGGCGCGGATGTTGCGGTTGTACTGCTCGATGTTGCGCACCCCGACGGCCGCGAGCGTCTTGTAACGCTCCTCCATTTCGCGGACCGCCCATCGCAGCGCATTGGCCGCCTGCTTCGGGTCCACGACGACGGGCGTCATCAGATGCGGGATCTCCTCGTACATCCCGAGCTCGAGGCGCTTGGGGTCGATCATGATCATCCGCACATCGTCGGGCGACGCGCGATAGAGAATGCTCGTGAGCATGCCGTTCATGCTCACCGACTTGCCGGCGCCGGTCGATCCGGCGATCAGCAGGTGAGGCATCGTCGCGAGATCGGCCATGTACGGCTCGCCGTGGATCGTCTTGCCGAGCGCGATCGTCAGCTTGGACGTCGAGCGGCGGTACGCCTCGGACTCGAGCAGCTCGCGCAGTGAAATCGGCTCTCGCGTGTGATTCGGAATCTGGATCCCGACGGTGGATTTCCCGGGAATGCGATCGATGAGCACCGAGTCGGCCTTCATGGCCAGGCAGAGATCGTCGGCGAGCCCGGTGATCTTCGCGTATTTCACGCCGGCGTCGGGCTTGAACTCGAACGTCGTGACGACCGGGCCCGGGTGGATCTGGGCGACGCTGCCTTCGACCGAGAACTCGCGGCACTTTTCCTCGAGGAGGCGCGCGCTCTCCATCAGCTCGCGCTCGTCGATCTTGCGCTCGGCCTTGACCGAGTCGAGCAGCGAGACGGGCGGCAGCACGTAGTCGCCCTTCCGGCGTTCGGCTGGCGCCTTCGTCATCGGCTCCGGATCGGGCAGCGGAAGCGAGGGCGCGACGACCTTCGGCGGTTTGGGCGGCGCGAACGACTTCGGGCCGGCCGCCGTGGCGGCCGCGGCCGGCGCCGCTTCCGCCTTGTCCTTCGATCGCGAGAATGCCCGGGCCAGCGCGCTCTTCGCACGGCCCGACGGCGTGTCGGCCGCCGACGCGGTCGACGCGATCTTCGCGGCGGGCGCTTCAATCGGCGCCGGCGCCTTGATTTCCGGCGCGGGCGACCCGTTCTTCGTGTGCTTCGCGATCACTTCACGGCGCTGCTTCTCGCGTCGCCGCTCCTCGCGCCACGCGCGAAACGCGTCGAAGCCGCGGCCGACGCCGCCGCCGATCGCCTCGATCAGCGCCGCGAAGAAGCGGCCGAACGAAAACTGCGTCGACATGATCGTCGACAGCACGATCAGCGTCAGCACCACGATCACCGAACCGGTGCGGTTCAGGTACTCCGACATCTCATGCGCCAGGAACTCTCCCGCGTACCCGCCCGCGCGGAAAGACTTGCCGGACACCTCGAGGGTCCCGAGCACGAGGCCGAGAAAGGTGCTCAGGCACGCGAACAGCAGGACCGCGCCGGTCGCCTTGGTGCCCGCCGCATCGAGCGATCGGCACCAGAAGTAGTTCCAGCCGACGATGACCATGCCCGCGGGGATCAGGTAGGAGGCGTACCCGAACAGCTGGAAGGACAGCTCCGCGAGGAAGGCGCCCACGCGGCCGGCAAAATTGGCGGCCGTGGCGTGCGCGCCGGCGCTGAAGAACCAGGCCGGATCGCTCGGCTCGTAGCTGGCGAGCGAGATGATCCAGATCAGCGCGGCCGCGAACAACGCGACGCCCACGAACTCGCTGAGGCGCCGCGATACCTTCGATCCACCCACGTGTCAGATCTCCATGATGACGGGGAGCACGAACGGGCGTCGTCCCGAACGCTTGCGAAAGAAGCGGCGCAGCTCCACGCGCAGCTTCTCCTTGATGAGACCTTGTTCGGTTCGTTCCTCGAGGCTGGCCTGCTCGACCACTTCGGCCAGCAGGCGCGACGCGTCCGCGAGCAGCGCCTGGCTGTTCTCCATCACGAATCCGCGGGTGATGATGTCGGGAACGCCCTCGAGCATGCCCGTCTGTTTGTTGATGGCCACGACGGGGACGACCAGGCCGTCCTCCGCCAGGTGACGGCGGTCGCGGAGCACTTCGTCGCCGACTTCGCCGGTCCGCGTGTCGTCGATGAGCACCCGGCCGACGGTCGTCTTGCCGGCGATGCGGCCGCCGTCGACGTCGAACCGCAGGATGTCGCCGTTCTCGGCAACGAGGATCTCCGGCCGCGGATCGCGCCCATCGAATACTCTTTCGGCAATGCGCGCGTGCTGCGACAGCTGACGGTATTCGCCATGGACGGGGATGAAGAACCGCGGGCGCACGAGCGAGAGCATGAGCTTGAGCTCTTCTTCGCTGCCGTGCCCGGAGACATGGACGTGCTTGATGCCTTCGTAGATCACCTCCGCGCCGCGGCGCGCCAGATGATTGATGACCCGGCCGATCGCTTTCTCGTTGCCGGGTATCGAGCGCGCGGACAGCACGACCGTATCGTCGGGGCCCACCTTCACGTGACGGTGATCGTCAATCGCGATGCGCGAGAGCGCCGACATCGGCTCGCCTTGCGTGCCGGTCGAAAGGCAGAGCACGTCCTGCGCGGGATAGTTGCCCACCTCCGAGTCGCGAATCTGAAGGCCGGCCGGAATCCGCAGGTAGCCGAGCCGCTGCGCAATCTCGGAGTTGCGCACCATGCCGCGTCCGACGAAGGCCACCTTGCGATCGAACTGCGCGGCAAGGTCCACCAGAATCTGCATGCGGTAGATGCTCGAGGCGAACGCCGCGACGATCAGCTTGCCGGGCGCGCTCGTGAACACCTCCTCGAATGCGTCGATCACGTCGCGCTCGGATCCGGTGACGCCGCGGCGGTCGATGTTCGTGCTGTCGGCAAACAGCGCGAGCACGCCCTCGCTCCCGAGCTGCGCGAAGCGGTGCACGTCGAAGTGCTGCCCGTCGAGCGGCGTCTGATCGATCTTGAAATCGCCGGTGTGCACGACCACGCCCGCCGGGGTGTGGATCGCCAGCGCGACGCAGTCGGGAATGCTGTGCGTCACGCGGATGAACTCGATCTCGAACGGCCCGACGCGTCACGCGATCGGGCGGCTTGACGGCAATCAGCTCGCGGCCGTCGATGCCGTGCTCCTCGAGCTTCGGCTCGACCATCGCCAGCGTGAGCGGCGTTCCATAGACCGGTCCGTCGACGACCGACAACACGTGCGGCACCGCGCCGATATGGTCCTCGTGGCCGTGCGTCAGCACGAGCGCGGCGGCGCGCTGCTTCTGCAGGTAGCTCAAGTCCGGAATGATCCGATCCACGCCCAGCAGCTCCGGATCCGGAAACATGACGCCGGCATCGACGACAATCGTCGTGTCGCTCCACGTGAGCGCCAGCATGTTCATGCCGAACTCGCCGAGACCACCGAGCGCTACGATTTCGAGCATCTGGAAAACGGACGTACGTACCAACACCGGAGACACTCCTGGCGGAGTCGATCCGGTGCGTGGAGCCGCCGCAGCGGCTCGGTCGGACGGCTGGTGCGCCCGAGTAAACGAAGGCGGGATGATCGGTCCGGCTAAAGCCGGACACTACCGATAGTTACGGGCAAACTATAGCACAGCTCACCGCGCGCGTACATAGACGTCGGCGAGGCGCGCGAATTCGGCGATCGACAGCGTTTCCGGCCGCCGGGAACCGTCGAGTCCCGCGGCAGCCAGCGCCTCCACCGGGGCCAGCTGACGTGACAGTGCGGGTTCGAGCGCCAGGAGGGCATTCGACATGGTCTTCCGGCGCCGGGTGAAGACGGCCTGCACGACGCGTTCGAACACGCCGGCATCGAGGACAGCCGGCTGAGGCGCGCGAAACCGCAGCCGCACCAGCGACGAGAGCACTTTGGGCGCCGGTCGAAATGCGCCCGCCGGGAGCTTGAGCACCGTCGCGACGTCGGCCATGTGCCCGATCAGGATGCTGAGCACGCCGTATTCCCTGGATCCCGGCGGTGCGACCAGCCGATCGGCGACTTCCCGCTGCAACATCAAGGTTGCGTCCAATAGAGGCACGCCTCCGGCGTGCAGCTCGACGAGCTTGAACATGATCGGTGACGCGACGTTGTACGGCAGGTTGCCGGCGACGCGGCAGGGGCTGGGGGCCAAGGCCGGGGGCTGGCCGCATCAGCAATGTCGAGAAAGTCGCCTGCGACGACCGTCAGGTTCGGGATCGCTTCGGCCGTCAGCGCGGCCGCCAAATCGCGATCGATTTCGAACGCCGTCACCGAACGGGCGCGCGCCGCGAGCGGGCGGGTCAGCGCGCCGGGCCCGGGACCGATTTCGATGAACGCCTGATCCGGCTGCGGATCGATGGCCTTGATGACCTTGGCGACCCAGGCCGGCTCGAGAAAGTGCTGGCCGAACTGTTTCCGCGCGCGGATCACTCCTCGGCCTCGGCGCGCCAGTACCTGTTCCTCGATCTCCTCGATCTGCTCCTCGCTCATGCCGAAGTAGTGCCCGACTTCGTGGATGAGCGTCTCGGCGATCGCGACCACCAGATCGTCGTCGTCGCGTGAGTCGCGCTCGTGCGGTCCCTGGAAGATCAGGATGCGGTCGGGCATCCGCTGCTCACCGCGCCACGAGCGCTCGGTGAGCGGAACTCCTGAATACAGTCCGAGCAGCGTGTCGGGCGGGTGGATGTCCATCTCGCGGAGGAGTTCCCTGGAGGGCTCGTCCTCGACGATGATCGCGATGTTCCGCAGCTCCTTGCGGAACCTGCGCGGGATCGATCGCAGCGCTTCAGCGACGAGCTTTTCGAACGCGTCTCTTTCCACGGGTCTTTGTTTCGGGCGGACGCTTTGCGTGTCCGACCCCTTCCGCCGTGATGTGCGCTTGGGGGCCGCCCGCTTCCGTGCTTTGTTCGCGACGGCGCGCTTGCGCGTCCGCGAAGGGCCGCCACCGATTCCCGGCCCGAGCGGCTTTCGCGGGAGACCACGAGGCGGTAGTAGTCGCACTCGTCGCGAACGAAACACTGATCGCACAGCGGTTTCGGACGGCAGATGCGGCGGCCGTGCAGAATCAGCGTGTCGGAGGTTCGCGTCCACCGTTCAGGAGGCATCGCCTCGCACAGCTGCTGTTCGACGACGATCGGATCGTCCGATTCGGCGATGCCGATGCGATTCGAGACGCGGAGGACATGCCGATCCACAGGCAGTCCCGGAATGCCGAGCGCGTGCCCGAGCACCACGTTCGCGGTCTTGCGCCCGACACCCGGCAACGCGACCAGCGCCTCCATCGTCGCCGGCACCTCGCCGTCGTGCGATTCGAC
Organism: uncultured Acidobacteriota bacterium; assembly: GCA_963794305.1. GTDB lineage: Bacteria > Acidobacteriota > Vicinamibacteria > Vicinamibacterales > CAVVIG01 > CAVQFC01. Next base: position 50,793 of record CAWCDQ010000047.1, read on the forward strand.
GAGCGCCTGCGCCATGCCGATGATCGATCGAGCCTTCGCGCGAAAGAAGCCGGTCGAGTGAATCAACGGCTCGACGTCCGCATGCTTCGCGTTCGCCAGCGCGCGGGCGTCGGGATAGCGTGTGAAGAGCGCCGGCGTCGCCAGATTCACGCCGGCGTCAGTTGACTGCGCCGAGAGGATCGTGGCGACGAGCAGCTCGAACGCCGTCTTGAAATGGAGCTCGGTGTCGGCTCCCGGATGTTGGGACTCGAGCGTGTCGAGGATCTCGCGCGTCTCGCGGGGCGGTTTCACGCTGGTTACCTTCGTCCTTCGTCCTTAGTTCTTGTCCCAAGGACCAGGAACTAATGAACGCCCGGCTCGGTGGTCTTGTTCCAGCCGACGTTGCTGTACGACTCGTTGTAGACGCGCCAGTGTTCCTGCATCGCGGCGATCAGGTTCGGCACGAACTGCACGGGCACGACGATTTTCGCGCGCACCGGCGCGCGGACGACGTGCTGCGTTTCGGCTTCCTTGATTTCCTTTTCGGACAGCGGCATCACCTCGCAGAAGGTGAGCGTGAAGTCGAACGGCGTGTGCGCGATTGAGCAGAAGTTCGCGTAGGTGCGTGCCGCAGACGAGTCCTCCTCGGGGAGGATGGTGAAGTTGATTTGCTTGGGTGCTTGCTGATCGGCCATTGCGCAGAGTGTAACCCGCCTAGACCGTGGCCAGCGTGAGCGGGACGGGCTGGCGCACCGCCGCGTCGGTCACTCCGTAGGTGCGGGCGGCATCTGCGGCGACGACCACCTGGCCCGTGCGGTCGATCAGGCATGAGCGTCGGCAGCAAGGGCCGCGATGACGCGGCCGATGAATTCCGGGCTCTCGCTGTTCGACAAGTCGAGCCAGCCTTCCGCGGCGGCAGCCAGCACCGACTCGGTTCTGACGAGCCCCGGATACAGCGAGAGAACGGTCACGCCATGAGCGCGCAGCTCGTGGGCCATATCCGCGGTCATCTTGTCGGTCGCGCACTTGGCGACGCCGTAGAGGACGTTGCCGATGTATTTCTGCGCGGGCCAGAAACTGATGTTCACGATGAGCCCGCGGCCCCGGCGGACCATCAGCCCGGCGGCGTGAGCGCTGCAGACAAACGCGGCGCGAACGCCCGCGTCCATCATGCTGGTCCAGCGGTGGAGCGGCTGCTGCCAGAAGGGCAGCGACCAGGTAAACGCGCCGCCCTCGACCATGCGCTCGTACCCGCCCCACGCCGAATTGACGAGGAGATCGAGAGTGCCGCCCGCCTCGGAGACTCGGGCGAAGACCGCGCCGGTCTCTTCGTCGCGCTGGTGATCGCAGCGCAGCCTGGTCACAGAATCGGGAAGCTGCGCGGCGTCGATGGTCCGGCCGGTGCCAAACACCGTGAAGCCGGCGTCGGCCAGCGCGATCGCCACTCCGCGTCCCACTCCGCGGCTCGCGCCCGTGACGAGGGCGACAGGCATCGTCAGTACTTCCGCATCACCCCGACGACGACGCCCTGAACCTGGACCTGATCGGGATCGGCGAAAATCGGCTGCATCGCGGCGTTGGCAGGCTGCAGGCGGATTTTCCCGCCAGGGTCGCGGTAGAACTTCTTCAGCGTGACGTCGGATCCCGCGCAGCAGCGCGATGACCATCTCGCCGTTGTCGGCGGTCTTGCGATCCTCGACGACGACGAAGTCGCCGTCGCGGATGTGCTCGTCGATCATCGAGTCGCCGCGCACGCGCAGGACGTAGGTGTCGCGCTTGCCGACGAAATCCTCGGGAACAGCGAAGGTCTCGTTCGAGGCGACCGCTTCGATGGGCAGGCCGGCCGCGACATAGCCGAGCAACGGAAGCTCAACAGCGCGGCCACCGGTCCGCGTCGAAACCATCTCGACCGATCGGCTGCGGTTCCACGCGCGCTTGATGAAGCCTTTTTCCTGGAGGTTGGTGAGGTGCTTGTGAACCGTGGCGAGCGAAGAGAGGCCGAACCGCCGGCCGATTTCCTCCAGGCTGGGCGCGTATCCGTGCTGAGCGATGAACTCGTTCAAGTAGTCCAGGATCTCGCGCTGACGTTTGGTCAGTGGAAGCATGGTATCCCTCGCTCGGCCTGAGCTTTCGTGCGCCAGGCGAAAGCCAATATACGCAAAAGAAAGGCGAAGGTCAAATGATCAGCGGTTGAGTCTTCCGCGCAGCCAAAAACGGTTGAGTCTGCGCGCATCGCCGTCGCACGGTTCGCGATGCGATTGCCTCCAGCACGTTCCTGCAGCTGAGAGCAACAGCCGAAACTGTGCCAGTTGCGAACAGGCGCCTCTTCACGCTTCATGGGGATAGTCGCGCCAGTGACGCACCTGTGACGGCTCCGAAAATGCCGACTTTCGTAGGTCCGTCATGGAGCAGACGCAAGGCATCGGCATCCGTCCCTCGTTTTTGGTACGAAGGACAGGCTGCCGCAAGAGCAGCGAAGAAGCTGTTCTAGATTGATCGCTGCGGACGCGGTCCGCGCGGTCGCGGCAAGCATCTTGTCGCCGTCGAGCGCCTGCAGGATCTGGGAAAGGTACGCCATCGTTTCGCGCCGCTCCTGGCCGAGCACGTACATCTCGTGGAGCACCGCTTTGAACGTGGCAATCAGCGCCTTGAGCGTGTCGCTCTGGAGCGGTTCGTCGCCGGCCCCGAGCCGCTCGATGACCTGAAACAGCGTCGGCGCAACGGACGGGTGTTTTTCGCCGAGCCCGACAATCGCCGCGTGGAAGTCGTCGCCGTCCACCGACTCGAGCTCGAACGCCTTGCGGATGGCCATCCGGACGCATGAACTGCCCGCCGACCGCAAACGACATGTTCGCGCAGCCATCGGCTTCGTCGAGCAGCTGTCGAATGGCTTCTGGCACCCGCCGGTCGAGGGTCAGGAAGCGTGGCGCTGACGCGCGGTCGGTATCAATCAGAGGTTGCGCCATGATGTCGAAATCGAGGACTACAAAAGCGCTGCCGCCGCAAATTGCCGGACATTCCCGGTTTTGGCTGTCGAAGGTTCCGGCGAAATTTCAGAAGACGCTGGCGGAACACGAAAGTGTTACCGTCGCGCGCAGAGGCGAGCGGAGATCGTTACGCGACGAGGCGGTAGCAGGGACGATATGCGCTGCCCGGAAGCTTCATGCGCTCCTGCGCGGCGAACGCCGCCAGCAGCTCATCGAGCAGCGTTCATGACCGACGCGTCGCCGGTCAGCTCGTAGGGCCCGAACTTCTCGATGGCTCGCACGCCGTTTTCCTTCACGTTTCCGGTCACGATGCCGGAAAACGCACGGCGCAGGTCCGCCGCCAGCTGGTGCACGGGCTGCTCGCGGTGGAGACGCAAGCTCCGCATGGATTCATGCGTGACCTCGAACGGATGCTGGAACGCGGGCGGGATTTTCAGCAGCCAGTTGTAGTTGTACGAGTCGCTGTTGGCGCGACGGTAGTCGCGCACATTTTCCATGACGGTAACCATGTAACGCGCCACCTCGGCCGGATCGTCGACGATGACGCGCAGCAGATCCGCCGCCTTTTCGCCCAGCGTGCCGCCGATGAAGCGTTTGATCTGCACGAAGTACTCGGCGGTCGACCCGGGTCCGGTAAGCACGACCTTGAGCGGCTGCGCCGCGTTCGCGGGCTCGAGCAGGATGCCGAGCAGGTAGAGGATTTCCTCCGCCGTACCCACGCCCCCGGGAAACACCACGATGCCGTGCGATAGCCGAACGAAGGCTTCGAGGCGCTTTTCGATGTCCGGCATGATGACCAGCTGGTTGACGATGGGGTTCGGCGGCTCGGCCGCGATGATCTCGGGCTCGGTGAGCCCGATATACCGGCCATCCGACGATGCGCTGCTTGGCATGGCCGATGGTCGCGCCCTTCATGGGTCCCTTCATGGCGCCCGGACCACAACCCGTGCACACGTCGAGGCCGCGCAGGCCGAGCTCATAACCGACCTTCTTGGTGTACTGGTACTCCTCCGTGTTGATCGAATGGCCGCCCCAGCAGACCACCAGGTTGGGCTTGGATTTGAAATCGAGGATGCGCGCGTTGCGCAGGATGTGGAACACGGCGTTGGTGATGGCCGCGGGATTGTCGAGATCGAACCGGCCGCTTTCGATGATCTCGTTGGAAATGAAGATGACGTCGCGCAACACGGCGAACACGTGCTCCTTGATGCCGCGGATCATTTCGCCGTCGACGAAGGCCTGTCCGGGCGCGTTCTTCATCTCGAGCTTGATGCCCCAGGCCTGGCGGACCAGCTCCACCTCGAAGTCCTTGTAGCGATCGAAGATTTCCTTGGCATTGTCGATTTCGCTGCCGGAGTTCATGGCCGCGAGCGCGCACTTGCGAAACAGCTGGTACAGGCCGCCGGCCCGCGAATCGAGCAGTTTTTCGATCTCGGCCTGCGACAGGTTTTCGAGGCTGCCTCGCGGTCCGATGCGCGCATCCACGAAGTCAGGAATGACGATGCTGGTTTCCAAGAATCCCTTCGATTCCGCCGTTGTCTTTGGTGGGTCGAGTGTACCCCACGCCCCGGGATCGGCCGTTCGGCGCGTGAGCGCATCCTTTGTAACTTTTTCGTACGCCGCCGGTCTAAGCTATCTGAAGCAGACCGATGGCAACTTCGATTACCTGGACCCTGCCCGGTTCCTGCCGTCCAGCCTCCAGGGCTGCGCCGATCACGCATGCGATGCCGGCCGCTGACAGCCGTTCACTAGAGGACCTGGACGAGCGGGAGCTGGTCGATGCCTGCCGTGCCGGGCGGCCCGGCGCCTTCGACCTCGTCGTCGAACGCCATCGCCGCGCGGTGTATCTGCTCTGCTATCGTTTCGTCGGCAGCCACGAGGACGCCAGCGATCTTTCGCAGGACGTCTTCCTGCGCGCCTTCCGAGGACTGCGGAGCTTTCGCGGTCAGTCGACGCTGGCGACCTGGCTCTATCGGATCGGCGTCAACGTGTGCCTGAATCGGGTCGGCGCAAAGGACACCCTCCGCAAGCTGACCGAACCGATCGAGACGCAGCAGTTCGTCGACGTGCGGGCCGAGCTGCCATCCGACCTGATGTTGAGGCACGAGCGGACTGCCCGCGTGCGAGCCGCCATCGCGCAGTTGCCCCGCAAACAGCGCGCGACCCTGATCCTGCGGACGTATCACGAGATGTCCCATCAGGAAATCGCCGACGTGCTCGGCAGCTCGGTCGGCGCGGTGAAGGCGAACTTCTTTCACGCGCTCGGGAACCTGAAGAAGCTGCTCGCGGAAACGGCGTAATCATGCACTTGACCAGCGAGGAACTCGTCGACATCGCGGAAGGCACACGGTCCGAGGCCTCGGCGCCGCACCTGGCCGGCTGCGATCCGTGCCGCGCGCAGTTGAGCGATCTCCGGGCGATGATGTCGGCCGCCGCGGATGTCGATGTTCCCGAGCCGTCGCCGCTGTTCTGGGATCACCTGTCGTCGCGCGTATCGGCGGCCATTGCGGCGGAGGCGCCCGGCACTCAGCTGGCGCCGTCGCGCGAGCTCTTCAGGACGTTGTTCGGATCGCGCACGCTTCAAGTGGCCGTCGCTCTCGCCGCCAGCCTGTTGATCGTGGTGCTCGTCAACGGACGGCGAACCGTTCCCGCTGTCGTGGAGGCGCCGGGTCTGACGATCGCGGATGCGGTGGCCGATCCGCTCGGCGTCGCCGCGGACGACGACGACTCGTTGACGCTGGTGGCGAGTCTCACCGACGGTCAGGATCTGGAAACGGTCCGGGAGGCGGGGTTGGCGCCTCGTGGAAGCGCGGAGCATGCCGTGACGCACATGAGCGATGGAGAGTTGCGCGAGCTCCGGCGGCTGCTGAAGGAAGAGCTCACGAGGCCCGGTGCGTAACATGGCGATCAATCGTCTCGCGATGATTGTGGCGTTGCTCTCGCTGGCGGTCGCCAATCCGTTCGCGGCGCAGCGCGGGCGCGCAAAGGCGGCGCCCGAGGGCGAGACTGCGGAGGCGCCAGGTGTGTCGCCGGCCGAGATCCAGCGCATGTTCGACTCGTATGCGCTGATTCAGGCGCAGGATCAGCTGAAGATCAGCGACGAGAAATTCCCGCAATTCCTGACGCGCTTCAAGGCGTTGCAGGACACCCGGCGCCGCAACATGACGGAGCGTTTTCGGCTCGTGCAGGATCTGCGGAGGCTCACCAACGATCCCCAGCGGGACGAGGTGCAGATGCGCGAGCGTCTCAAGGCGCTCGACGATCTCGACGCGCGCGCGGCGATCGAGCTGGTGAAGGCCTACGAGGCCATCAACCAGGTGCTCGACGTCTACCAGCAGGCCAAGTTCCGCGTGTTCGAGGAGAACATGGAGAACCGCAAGCTCGCGCTGGTGATGCGCGCCCGGCAGGCCAATCGTCCCAAGCAGTAGACGCGCGAACGAGTCGCCGCAGAGCACACGAGACCGCTGAGGGCCTGTTTCCCCGTGGTACACTGACGGCAGGCCATGACGGGTAAGGCGTTCTCTTCCGTTCTCGTCTGCACCCTGGGGCTCGTCTCCTTCGCCAGCCTGCGCGCGGACATCCGGACGTCGAAGCGCGACGCGGCGTCTCTGAAGCAGAAAGTGGCCACCATCACCGCGCAGGGCGAGCGCCCCTCCACCGTCGCGCGCCGCACCATCGTCACCGAAAGCGAAGTCAATTCGTATCTCGTCTACGACGCCGGCAATCAGATTCCAGTGGGTGTCGTCGAGCCTTCGATTGCCGTCGTGGGATCCGGGCGTCTCTCCGGGCGGGCGGTGGTGGATCTCGACGCGGTGCGCAAGCAGAAGGCGCCCACCAGCCTGCTCGATCCGATGAACTATCTGATGGGACGGCTGGCCGTGACCGCAGTCGGTACGTTGAGAACGTCCAACGGCATCGGCCGCTTCGAGCTCGAGTCGTCGGCCGTGGGCAGCGTGCCGATTCCGAAAATCCTCCTGCAGGAGATCGTCAGCTACTACTCGCGCACGCCCGAGAAGCCGGCCGGCATCGGCCTCGACGATCCGTTCCAGCTGCCGGCGCGCATCCGCGAGATCAAGGTCGAGCGCGGCCAAGCCATAATCGTGCAATGACACAGCAGGGGGCCGACCCCCTTGCCACGCCTGTTCAGTTCCTGAAAGGCGTCGGTCCGCGTCGCGCTGCCGACCTCGAACACGCCGGCCTGCTCACGGTCGAGGATCTGCTGTATCGATTTCCGCTCCGCTACGAGGACCGCAGCCGGCTCCAGCCGATCGGCACGCTGAAGTCAGGTCAGACGGCGGCGGTATCGGGCCGAGTGCTGGTCAGCGGCCTCCGATCGACGCGGCGGCCGGGATTCAAGATTTTCGAAGCGGCGATCGACGACGGCAGCGGATCGATTCGCGCCGCGTGGCTGAACCAGCCGTTCCTCAAAGACATCCTCATGCGCGGCCAGCACGTCGTGCTCTATGGCCTCGTCGAGGCGCGCGGTTCGGTCAGCCTCCAGATCACCAACCCGCAATACGAGATTCTCGACGACGAAGACGGCGAGACGATTCATACGGGACGCATCGTGCCCGTGTACGAAAAAACGGGAACCGTCACGCCGAAGATGCAGCGCCGGCTCGTCTTCGAGGTGCTCCAGAAACTGCCGCCCGAGTTGCCGGATCCGCTCCCCGAAGACGTTCGCCTGCGGCTGGGGCTTCCGTCGCGGTACGCGGCCCTGATGGCCACGCACTTTCCGCCGGCCGACGTCGCGGTGGAGACGTTGAACGCGTTTGCGACACCCGCGCAGCGCCGGCTGATCTTCGAAGAGGCGTTCAGCTTCCAGATGGGCGTGCTCGCGCGCCGGCAGACCGCGGCGGCGGAGCAGAAGCCGCTGGCGGTCCGCGTGGACGACCGCATCCGCGACTCGGCGCGCGCCGTGCTCCCGTTCAAGCTGACGAACGGTCAGAAGCAGTCGCTGAAGGAGATCGTCGACGACCTGCAGAAGCCGCGGCCGATGAACCGGCTCCTGCAAGGCGATGTCGGCGCGGGGAAGACGATCGTCGCGCTGCTGGCGGCGCTGGTCGCGATGGAGAACGGCCTGCAGGTCGCGTTCATGGCGCCGACCGAGATTCTCGCGGAGCAGCACTTCACGAACATCGCGCGGCTGCTGCAGCCCTCCCGCTTTCGAGTGGCGCTGCTCACCGGCTCGACCGGGACCGCAGCTCGCCGCGAACAGCTGGCCGAGGTGCAGTCAGGCGCCATCCATCTCGTCGTCGGCACCCACGCGCTGGTGCAGGGCGACGTGGCCTTCAAGCAGCTCGGTCTCGTCGTCATCGACGAGCAGCATCGCTTCGGGGTCCTGCAGCGGGCGATGCTGCGCGCCAAGGGTCTCCACCCCGACGTGCTGGTGATGACCGCCACACCGATTCCCAGGACGCTCGCGCTGACGGTCTACGGCGATCTGGACGTGTCGATGATTCGCGAACTGCCCGCGGGCCGGCTGGCGATTCGGACCACCGCGAGGCCGGAGTCGCGCCGCCAGGAGATGTACCAATTCATGCGCGAGCAGCTCGACGCCGGGCGGCAGGCGTACGTCATCTACCCGCTCGTCGAGGAGTCGGCCAAGGTCGATCTCAAGGCGGCCACGGAGATGGCCGATCATCTCGCGACGGAAGTGTTCCCCGAGTACAAGGTTGGGCTGCTGCACGGCCGCATGAAGGTCGACGCGAAAGATCGGGTGATGAAAGCCTTCCTGGCGGGGGAGCTGCAGATCCTGGTGTCGACCACGGTCGTCGAAGTCGGCGTCGACGTGCCGAACGCGAGCGTCATGATCGTCGAACATGCGGAGCGATTCGGTCTGTCGCAGCTGCACCAGCTGCGCGGACGGGTCGGGCGCGACCGCCATCAGTCGGTACTGCTTTCTGTTGTATCAGTATCCGTTGACGGAGGAGGCGCGCGAGCGGCTCAAGGCGATGACCGATACGACCGACGGCTTCGAAATCGCGGAACGCGACCTGCGCCTGCGCGGGCCCGGCGATTTCTTCGGCACGCGCCAGGCGGGCGTGCCGACGTTCCGGATGATCGATCTCGTGCGCGATCGCGAGCTGCTCGACACCGCGCAGAAAGAGGCGGCGCGCTGGTTCGCCAAGGCGCTCCCGGATGCCGCGGGTGTCGAACGCCTCTCGCGGATGGGAGCAGCGATTTCGGCTCGATCGAGATGGGGTAATGGGATTGGGTAAACGGCATCAGTCTGTGTAATCGGGTAATTCGATTCAGGGAATTCGTCACGCTCAATCCCGCGATCGATTACCCGACTACCCGATTCCCCGATATCTGCCAGATTCGTCGATGCGCGTAATCGCCGGCACGCTCAAGGGGCGGCGTCTCAAGCCGCCGACGTGGGAAGGCCTGCGGCCGACGTCGGACAAGCTGCGCGAGACGCTCTTCAACATCCTCGCGCCGCGGATCGCGGGCGCGCGATTTCTCGACGGCTACGCGGGCACGGGCGCCGTCGGCATCGAAGCCATCAGCCGCGGCGCGGTGTCGGTGACGTTCGTCGAGAGCGACCGGCGAGCCGAGACGCTGATCGCTGAGAATCTGGCGCACTGCGGCGTCGAAAACGGCTATGCTATTATTCGCGCTACCGTCGCACGGGCCATCGATCAGCTCGACGCCGCGGCGTTCGGTCCCTACGAACTGTTCGACATCGTCTGGCTCGATCCGCCGTACGAAGAGCAGCCGGGCACGGTTCTCGACGCCGCCGGCGTGCTCCTGGCGTCCGGCGGGCTGCTTGTCGTCGAGCATGCGCGCCGCCGTCCGGCGCCGGAGACCGCGGGACGCCTCGTGCGGGTGCGCCAGGTGTTCAGCGGCGACTCGGCGCTGTCGTTTTACGAGCTGAAAAACTAAATGTCCACGCTCGCGGTATATCCCGGGTCTTTCGATCCTCTGACCAACGGCCATGTCGACATCATCTCGCGCGGCGTGCGCATGTTCGATCGCATCATCATCGCGATTCTGGTGAACGCCGAGAAATCACCGATGTTCACCATGCAGGAGCGGGTCGAGATCGCGCGAGAGGTCTTCAAGGCGTATCCGCAGGTCGAGGTCGACACGTTCAACGGGCTCCTCGTGGACTATGTGGAGCGCAAGCAGGCCCAGGTGATTGTGCGCGGCCTGCGGGCCGTGTCCGATTTCGAGTTCGAATTTCAGATGGCGCTCATGAACCAGCGGCTCAAGCCGCAGATCGAAACGGTGTTCATGATGCCAGCGGAGCAGTACACGTACATCAGTTCACGACTCATCAAGGAAGTCTTCTCGCTCGGCGGACGGGTTCACGGCCTGGTGCCCGAACTGGTCGAGCAGCGCCTGAGAGAGAAAGGGTTGGCGAAGGAAGCATGAAGCTCGCGGAACGCACGTCGCGCATTGCCGGATCAGCCACGATGAAAGTGGGAGCCACCGTCGACCGGCTCCGCCGCTCGGGGATCGAAGTCATCGACTTCGGCGCGGGCGAACCCGATTTCTCCACGCCCGACGCGATCAAGATCGCGGCGCACGAGGCGCTCGACAAGAATTTCACGCGCTACACGCCGGTGGCGGGCATCGCCGATCTGAAGAAGGCGATCTGCGACCGCTACAAGACCGACTACGGCGTCGAGTACAAGGAGAACCAGGTCATCGCCACGGCGGGCGGCAAGCAGGCGCTGTACAACACCGCGCTGTCGCTGTTCGGGCCGGGCGACGAGGTCATCACGCACTCGCCCTGCTGGCCGACGATCCCCGAGCAGATCAAGCTGGCCGACGCGACGCCGGTCTTCACGCGCACCCACGTCGAGGACGGCTTCTCGGTGCACGCACAGGCGATGCTCGACGCCGTCACCCCGCGCACACGCGGCTTCGTCGTGAATTCTCCAGGCAACCCGACGGGCGCGCTCATCTCCGAGGCCGATCTGCGTCTGCTCGCCGAGTTCGCCGCGCGGCAGAACATCTGGCTCGTCGTCGATCTGTGCTACGAAAAGCTCATCTACGATCCCGTGCCGCACAATCTGCCGAAGATTCTCGCGGAGACCTGTCCGGAGCAGGCCGTGATCTGTGGCTCGGCCTCGAAGGCGTACGCCATGACCGGCTGGCGATGCGGCTGGCAGATCGGGCCGCCGGCGGTCATCGCGGCGTCGAACGCGATCCAGAGCCACTCGACGTCCAATGTGACGTCGATCACTCAGAAGGCCGCCGTCGCAGCGCTGGTCGGGTCGCAGGCGACGGTGACCGAGATGCTGGACGAGTACCGCAAGCGGCGCGATCAGCTCCACGCGTGGCTGACCTCCGATTCGCGGCTTCGGTGCCGCAAGCCCGCAGGAGCGTTCTACATGTTCGTGGACATCGGCGACACGCTGTCGCCGGACGGGCTTCGCACGTCGCTCGACTGGGCCGATGCGCTCCTCGAAGAGCAGCGCGTCGCGGTCACGCCGGGCGAGGCGTTCGACGCCCCGGGCACGATTCGGATCTCGTACGCCACCTCGATGGCGCTGCTCAAGGAGGGCAGCGAGCGGCTGCTGGCGTTCGTGGCGAAGCACGCGCCGCAGACGGCGGCGGCAGGATAAAGCGTTCTTTGCGTTCTCTGCGGTAAAACAGACACAATGGCCAAGGTGGTCGCCGTGATCGGCGCGTCCAGCAACCGGAACAAGTTTGGCAATCGCGCGGTCCGCGCGTTTCTCCAGCAGGGATACACGGTCATACCGATCAACCCGAACGAAGCCGAAGTCGAGGGATTGAAGACCTACCGATCGGTGATGGACGTGCCTGGCGCGATCGACATGGCGTCGTTCTACGTGCCGCCCGAGATTGGATTCCGTGTGATCGACGAGGTCGCGCGAAAGGGGATCCCGGAAGTCTGGTTGAATCCCGGCGCGGATAGCGACGAGCTGATCGCCCGCGCCAAGTCGTTGAACATTCAGCCGATCGTCGCCTGCAGCGTCGTCGCAATCGGTCAGAATCCGTATAGACTGTAGTCAACTCCAACCACCCGATCTTCGAGAGTCTCCATGCCAAGCAATCCTAAACGTCCCGGGCCGGGACGAACCGGCAACGGCACCACGACGGAAGCCCCGACACCCACCGACGCCATCGCCACCCCCGAACAACCGAAAGCATCGCAGCCGTCACCGCCGCACCGCCCGGCGCCACCCGCGCAGCAGCGGCTGAACATCACCGATCTGAAGGACATGAGCATCCAGAAGCTCACGCAGATCGCCAAGGATCTGGCGGTGGGCGGCGCCACCGGGATGCGCAAGCAGGAGCTGATCTTCCAGATCCTGAAGGCGCAGACCGAGTTGAGCGGGTTCATCTTCTCGGAAGGCGTGCTCGAGGTGCTGCCCGACGGCTTCGGTTTCCTGCGCGCGCCGGACTACAACTACCTGCCGGGCCCCGACGACATCTACGTCTCTCCGTCGCAAATCCGCAAGTTCGACCTCCAGACCGGCGACACCGTCTCCGGACAGATCCGGCCGCCGAAGGAAGGGGAACGCTACTTCGCCTTGATCAAGGTGGAGGCCGTCAACTTCGAGGCCCCCGATCAGGCGCGCGAGAAGCTGTTCTTCGAGAACCTGACGCCGCTCTATCCGCAGGAACGCATCACGCTGGAGACGCCCGACAGCATCTCGTCGCGCATCATGGATCTGTGGACGCCGATCGGGAAGGGCCAGCGCGGTCTGATCGTCGCGCCGCCGCGCACCGGCAAGACCATGCTGCTGCAGAGCATCGCGCAGTCGGTGGCGAAGAACCATCCGGAAATCTACCTGATGGTGCTGCTGATCGACGAGCGCCCCGAGGAGGTCACCGACATGCAGCGGTCGGTCGACGGGGAAGTGATCTCGTCCACGTTCGACGAACCGGCGCAGCGCCACGTGCAGGTGGCCGAAATGGTGATCGAGAAAGCCAAGCGCCTCGTCGAGCACCGGAAGGACGTGCTCATCCTGCTCGACTCGATCACGCGGCTGGCCCGAGCCTACAACACCGTGATTCCGCCGTCGGGGAAGGTGCTGTCAGGCGGTCTCGATTCCAACGCGCTCCAGAAGCCGAAGCGTTTCTTCGGCGCCGCGCGCAACATCGAGGAGGGCGGTTCGCTGACGATCATGGCCACGGCGCTCGTCGACACCGGCTCGAGGATGGACGACATCATCTTCGAGGAGTTCAAGGGCACCGGTAACATGGAGATTCACCTCGACCGGAAGCTCACGGACAAGCGGGTGTTTCCGTCCATCGATGTGCAGAAGAGCGGCACGCGCAAAGAGGAGCTGCTCATCCCGAAAGACGATCTCAACCGCATCTGGGTGTTGCGCAAGGTGCTGAACCCGCTCTCGCCGGTCGAGGCGATGGAACTGCTCATCGACAAGATGTCGAAGACGAGAACGAACGCCGACTTCCTGAACTCGATGCAGAAGTCCAGCTAACACGGGGAACAACCGGATGGCGACGATCAAGGTCAGGCAGAACGGTCCGTATCTGGTCGACGGCGACGACGTGACGCTGATCGACTGGAACGGCGCAACCTATCAAATCGCGAAGCGGCCATTTGCGCTCTGTCGCTGCGGCGGATCGACGAACAAGCCGTTCTGCGACGGCACGCACTCGAGGGTCGGTTTCCAGGCCGCGGAGGCCGCGGTGCCCGCCAGCGAGGACAAGCCCGCTCAGTAGAGGGCGGGAAGGGCGGGTAATGTGGGTAAGTACATGCGTGGTAATGGGCAAGATTGAGCTCAGAGCGGTTCGACCGCGATCCGCGATCCCAGCCCGATTCACTGCGCTTCACCGGACTGTCGTGACCCGGTCTGTCCTACCGGTTGCAGCGTTTCCCGCCACGTAGACCGCGCTGATCTTGCGCACGTTCGAGATGTCGGCGAGCGGATCCGCGTCGAGCGACGACCAAGTCGGCCCACTTGTTCGGCTCGAGCGTGCCGACTTCGGCGTCGAGCTTCATGCAGCGCGCGGCGTCGCGCGTGGCCGACGCCAGCACCTGACGCGGCGTCAGCCCGGCCTTCGCCATCATCTCCAGTTCCATCAGCTCGAAGTAGCCCTGAAACCGCGCCGGCGGACCGGTGTCGGTTCCCATCGCGATCGTGACGCCGGCATCGGACAGCTTCTTGAGATTCCGGCTGGCGACGTCGAGTCCGGCCTTGTAGCGCTTTGCCGAGGTGCTCTTCGCCATCGCCTGCTGGCGCGCGGGCTGCTTCAGTGCGTCGACGGCCGCCATGTCCGCATGCTTCAGGAACAGGGGATCCGAGAACCACGGCGGCGTTGACTCGTACACGAACGTCGAGACTTCCCGCATCAGCGTGGGGCAGTAACAGACCCCGCGCCTCTTCAACATGGCGGTGAACTCGTCGTCGACCGCCGTGTCCCGCACGCTGTGCGCGATGAAGTCGGCGCCGGCGTCGAGCACCGCCTTCGCATCCTGCAGATAGAACAGGTGCACGGCCACTCGAAGGCCCTTCTTGTGAGCTTCGGTGATGACCGCCTTGTAGATCTCCGGCGTCATCTTCGGCGTGGTGCCGAGGTTGTCGTCGACACGGATCTTCACGATGTCGACCTTCATCGCCGCGTCCTCGTCGACCAGCTTGACCGCGTCGGCCGGCGACGTCGGCGTGAGGACCGGGCCCGCGACGAACAGCCTCGAGCGATCGAGCGACGGCGTCCGCTGCGCGTCGCGAGCGGCGATGCCTGCGGCCTGATCGTCGCCGAGCGAGACGACTGTCGTGACGCCGTATGCCGCGTAGGTCTTCAGATCGCGGCTCACGTTCTGGGCGGAGTAGTGCCCCTGCTCGAGGCCTACGGTGTTGCCGACGTGGCCGTGCGCGTTGACCAGGCCGGGGATGACGGTCTTGCCGCCGAGCGTCACGCGCTGGGCGCCGGCCGGGATGCTGACGCCGCTCGCCGGACCGATGGCGGTGATGCGCCCGCCTCGGACGAGAATCGTCGCGTTGTCGATGGGCGGGCGATCGGTCCCGTCGATCACGCGCGCGCCGGTGAAGGCGATCGTCGACCCGGGTTGCTGCGCGGGTGCGGTCACGGACCAGAGCGCCACCGCCGCGCAGGCGATCAGGAGGCAGTTCGATCTCATGGCGACACTATAATCGGTCGTCAACGATCATGCGACCGCTTCCTATCGTGGCGCCGCCGCTCGCCGTTTCTCCATGACCGGCGGAAACGCCAGCCGGACCTCACTGCCGACATTCCCGGTCGTCCTCTGCGGCGCGGCGGCCTTTCTCGACATCTATTCGACCCAGCCGCTCCTGCCGCTGTTGACGCGCGTGTTCAAGGCGTCCACCTTCGAGGCGGGGTTGACCATCACGGCGCCGACGATTGCCGTCGCCATCTTCGCGCCGTTCATCGGCCGCCTCGCCGATCGGCTGGGCCTCCGCCGCATGATCGTGCTCTCGGCCTGGGCGCTGACCGTTGCCACCGCTCTCGCGGCGACATCGCACAGTCTCCATCAGCTGATCTTCTGGCGCTTCGTGCAGGGCGCTGCGACACCCGGCATTTTCGCGAGCACGATCGCCTACATCCACGAAGTGTGGCCGCCGTCGCACGCGGGCCGGGGCACCGCCGCGTACATGACCGGTACGATTCTCGGCGGCTTCACGGGCCGCGCAGTGTCTGGTCTCGTTGCCGCGGACGTCAGCTGGCAGGCGTCATTCGTCGCGCTCGCCGTTCTCACAGGCGCCGTCGCCGGTGTGCTGACGAGGTGGCTGCCGGCGGAGCCGTTGCGGCACGCCGTCCAGGGCGTGAAGGCGGGACGCGGATCGATGAAGCACCTGTTCCGCAACCGGCGGCTGATCGCAACATGCGGCGTCGGCTTCTCGGTCCTCTTCACGCAGGTGGCGATGTTCACCTACGTCACGTTCCACCTCGCCGCGCCGCCGTACAGCCTGAGCACCGTTGCGCTCGGGTGGCTGTTCGTCGTCTATCTGGTTGGTGCGGTGGTGACCCCGTTTGCGGGGCACTGGATCGACATCTACGGTCATCGCGCCGGCATCGCGATCGGCGATGGCGATCGGCGGAGCCGGGGCGCTGCTGACGCTGGTGCCGTCGTTGCCGGCGATCGTCGTCGGCCTGGCGCTGTGCGCGACCGGCGTCTTTACCGCGCAGGCGACCACGAGCAGCTACATCGGCGCGGTGACGACCCACCGATCGCGCGCTCGCGGTCGGGCTGTATTCGACGTTCTATTATTCCGGCGGAAGCGTCGGCGGCGCGCTGCCGTCGATCTTCTGGCGCAGCGGCGGCTGGATGGCTTGCGTCGCGCTCGTGGTCGCCATCCAACTCATGCCGGCGCGGCGATCGCGTTGACCGCAGATGGTCGCCGAGTGCAGGCGACAGTCTCAGACGTCATGAGTCGAGATGCTGAACCTGCGTAGACTGACGCCGTGCTACGCTGCAGCTAGCAGTGTCTGCAGCTCGTCGCCTTCCATGACCTCGATTTCGAGCAGGCGATGCGTGACCGACTCCAGCTTGTGCCGCTGTTCGGTCAGGATCCGCCGCGCGGTGTTGTGCGCGTCGTTCAGGATGCGCTTGATCTCGCTGTCGATTTTCTGCGCCGTCTCCTCGCCGTAGAGTCCGCGCTCGGGCGGCATGCCGATGTCGAGGAAGCGTCCGCGCTTGTTCACGTCGTAGTTGATGGCGCCCATCTCGTCGCTCATGCCCCACTCGGTGACCATCGCGCGCGCCATGTCGGTGGCGCGCTGCAGATCGTTCTGCGCGCCGGTCGAGATCTCCCCGAGCGCAATTTCCTCCGCCGTGCGCCCGCCGAGCAGGACGGCGAGCTGGCTGTAGAGATCGCCGCGCGTCATGAGATAGCGATCCTCGAGCGGCAGCTGCATCGTGTAGCCGAGCGCCCCGAAGCCGCGCTGCACGATCGAGATCTTGTGCACCGGGTCGAGGCCGGGCAGCACGCTCGCCACGATGGCGTGACCCGACTCGTGATACGCGACGATCCGGCGCTCCTTGTCGCTCATGACCCGCTTCTTCTCGAGGCCGGCGATGAGCCGATCGATCGCCGACTCGAAATCCAGGCGATCGACGAACGGTTTGTCGAAGCGCGCCGCGAGCAGCGCCGCCTCGTTGACCAGGTTGGCCAGATCCGCGCCGGCGAACCCGGCGGTGCGCTGGGCGATCACCTTCAGATCGACGTCCGGACCGACCTTCACACCCTTCACGTGAATGCGAAGGATGGCCTCGCGCCCCTTCACGTCCGGCTTGTCGACCAGCACCTGGCGATCGAACCGGCCCGGGCGCAGCAGCGCCGGGTCGAGCACCTCCGGGCGGTTGGTGGCGCCCATGATGATCACGCCCTTGCGCGAATCGAAGCCGTCCATCTCGGCGAGCAGCTGGTTCAGCGTCT
Source organism: uncultured Acidobacteriota bacterium (assembly GCA_963794305.1). Lineage (GTDB taxonomy): Bacteria > Acidobacteriota > Vicinamibacteria > Vicinamibacterales > CAVVIG01 > CAVQFC01. The sequence continues at coordinate 68,128 of CAWCDQ010000047.1, forward strand.
GCTCGCGCTCCTCGTGGCTGCCGAACGGGCTCTGCGTCCGCGCCTTGCCGAGCGCGTCGAGCTCGTCGATGAAGACGATGCAAGGCGCCTTGGCTTCCGCCTGCTGGAACAGATCGCGGATTCGCGCGGCGCCGACTCCGACGAACATCTCGACGAACTCGGAACCGCTCAACGAGAAGAAGGGGACGTGCGCTTCGCCGGCAACGGCCCGCGCGAGCAGCGTCTTGCCGGTGCCCGGCGGTCCGACGAGGAGCACGCCCTTGGGAATGCGGCCGCCGAGGTTCGTGTACTTCTTCGGGTTCTGGAGGAACTCCACGATCTCCTTGAGCTCGTCCTTGGCTTCCTCGACGCCGGCCACGTCCTGAAGCGCACTTTCACTTCGTCGTCGGCGTAGATCTTCGCCTTGCTGCGCGCGAACGACATCACGCCGCCTTCGGCGCCGCGACATGCGGCGGAAGAAGAAGCCCCAGATGCCGACGAGGAACAGCAGCGGGATCACCCAGCCGAGCAGCTCCGGCAGCCAGCGATTCATCGCCTCGCCGGTGTACTTCACGTTTCGGGCTTCGAGCTCCTCGGTGAGCTTCGGATCGTCCACGCGCGTGACGGTGAATGCCTTCGTCTTGGCGTCGCCCGCCTTGAGCGTGCCGCGGATGGACTGGTCGCCGATCGAGATCTCGGCCACCTCGCCGTTCTTCACGAGCTGCTTGAACTCGGAGTAGGGAATCGAGCGGCCGGGCGGCGTCATGAAGTACGCCTGCGCGATGCCCAGCACGAGCAGAAGCGCAAGCCCGTACCACAAGGGCGACGACGGACGGGACGTCAGCCGGCTGGCGCCGCGCCGGTCGCTGCCGCGCGGATTCGGAGGAATCGGTCTGGAAGATGCCATCTATGCTCGAACGGGCTCCTGCTTCGTGAATGTTAACGCGTCGGGCCCGCCGTCGACGACCACGGTGTCGCCCTCGAGGAAATCGCCCTCGAGGACCCGCAGGGCCAGCGGATCGAGCACGCGGCGTTGAATCGACCGCTTCAGCGGTCGCGCGCCGTAGGCCGGATCATACCCCTCGCGCACGAGCTGGTCCCTGGCGGCGTCGGTGAGCGTGACGTGGATCTTGCGCTCCTCGAGGCGCCTGGTGAGCCCGGCGATCTGGATATCGATGATCTGCTTCATGTGGTCGCGCCCGAGGGCGTGGAAGAAGATGATCTCGTCGATCCGGTTCAGGAACTCCGGCCGGAAGTGCTCGCGGAGCGCGTCCATCACCTGCCGGCGTGTGCCTTCGTCCACGGTGCCGTCCTCGCTCATCGTTCGCTCGATGATGAAGGCGCTGCCGAGGTTGGAGGTCATGATCACGACCGTGTTCTTGAAATCGACCGTTCGCCCCTTGCCATCCGTCAGCCGCCCGTCGTCGAGGAGCTGGAGCAGCACGTTCAGCACTTCGGGGTGCGCCTTCTCGATCTCGTCGAACAGCACCACCGCGTAGGGACGCCGACGCACGGCTTCCGTGAGCTGTCCCGCTTCCTCGTACCCGACGTATCCGGGAGGCGCGCCGATCATGCGCGAGACCGTGTGCTTCTCCTGGTACTCGGACATGTCGATGCGGATCATGGCCTGATCGTCGTCGAACATGAACTCGGCGAGCGCCCGCGCGAGCTCCGTCTTGCCGACGCCGGTCGGGCCCGAGGAACATGAAGGTGCCGAGCGGACGATTGGGATCCTGCAGGCCGGCGCGCGCGCGGCGGATGGCGTTGGCCACCGCGTTGATCGCTTCGTCCTGGCCGATGACGCGCCGGTGCAGCCGCTCTTCCATGTGAATCAGCTTCTGCACTTCGCCTTCCATCATCCGGCTCACGGGGATGTGGGTCCACTTGCTCACGACCTCGGCGATGTCTTCCTCGTCGACTTCCTCCTTGAGCATCCGGTGGCTCTTCTGGACGTCGGCCAGCTTCGCTTCGGCGGCGCGGACGCGCTGCTCGAGCTCGGGCACGCGGCCGTACTGCAGCTCGGACGCCCTGGTGTAGTCGCCCGCGCGCTGCGCGTTCTCGATCTGGCGGCGCAGCGTTTCCTGTTCCTCTTTCAGCTGGCGCGACTGCTGAATCAGATCCTTCTCCTGCTGCCAGTGGCTGGCGAGCTGCCCTCGCGCTTCCTTGAGATCGGCGAGCTCCTTCTCGAGTTTGCCGAGCCGCTCCTTCGACGCCTTGTCGCGCTCCTTGCGAAGGGCCTCGCGCTCGATTTCGAGCTGCATGATGCGGCGCTCGAGCTCATCGAGCTCCGCCGGCATCGAGTCGATCTCCATGCGAAGCTTCGACGCGGCTTCGTCCACCAGATCGATCGCCTTGTCGGGCAGGAATCGATCGGGGATGTAGCGGTTCGACAGCACGGCGGCCGCCACGAGCGCGGCGTCCTTGAACTTCACCCCGTGGTGGAGCTCGTAGCGCTCGCGCAGGCCTCGCAGGATGCTGATGGTGTCCTCGACCGTCGGCTCGCTGACCATCACGGTCTGGAATCGCCGTTCGAGCGCGGCGTCCTTCTCGATGTACTTGCGGTACTCGTCGAGCGTCGTGGCGCCGACGGTGTGCAGCTCGCCGCGGGCCAGCATCGGCTTCAGCATGTTGGACGCGTCCATCGACCCTTCGGATGCGCCGGCGCCGACCACCGTGTGCAGCTCGTCGATGAAGAGGATGACCTGTCCCTGCGCGTCGGTGATCTCCTTCAGCACGGCTTTCAGCCGCTCCTCGAACTCGCCGCGGTACTTCGCGCCGGCGATCAGCGACCCCATGTCGAGCGCGACGATGCGCTTGTTCTTGAGGCCTTCGGGCACGTCGCCGCGTTCGATGCGGCTGGCGAGGCCCTCGACGATCGCGGTCTTGCCGACGCCGGGTTCTCCGATGAGCACGGGGTTGTTCTTCGTGCGGCGGGAGAGCACCTGGATGACGCGGCGAATCTCCTCGTCACGGCCGATGACCGGATCGAGCTTCTTCTCGCGCGCCATCTTGGTCAGATCGCGCCCGTACTTCTCGAGCGCCTCGTACGTGCTCTCCGGGTTCTCGCTGGTCACGCGCTGCGATCCGCGGACGCTCGTGAGCGCCGACAGGATCGTGTCGCGCGTGACGCCTGCCTGCTTCAGCAGCTGCGCGGAGGGCGAGCGTCCGCTCTCGTCGGCGAGCGCGATGAACAGGTGCTCGGTGCTGACGAAGTCGTCCTTGAGGCGGTCGGCTTCGGCCTGCGCCTGGTCGGTGACGAGCTTGAAGCGCGGCGACATCCCGGGCTCGGCGCCGCCGTAGGCCGCCGGCAGCTTGCCGAGCAGCTCGCGCGCGCCGCGGGCGACGACGGCCGGATCCGCGTTCAATTTGCGCAGCAGGTTCGGGACGATGCCGTCTCGCTGCTCGACGAGCGCGGCCAGGAGATGCTCGGGCTCGAGCTGCGGGTTGTTGGCGTGCCGCGCGAGCTCGACGGCGGCGGCCACCGCCTCGCGCGCTTTTTCGGTGTATTTGTTGATATTCATCGTCAATCTCGTGTCGGTCGACAGATCGCCGGTGTTACCGCGAGCTCGCAACAGATCGCAGAGCGGACGTCTGTCTCAGCGTCATTCGCTGGTCTCCGCAGTCTTCTGGCTCACCGTAGGGGCGCCCTGGTCGGCCCGGCAACCTTGCTTCTCCAGCGCCTGCAGCGCTTCGAAGTGCGTGCGCTGCTCGGGCGTCAGCTCGCGCGGCAGCTGGACGTCCACCGTTGCGTACAGGTCGCCGTGCTCCCCGCTCTTGCCGGTGACCGGCATCCCGTGACCCTTCAGCCGGAACACCTGCGCGTTCTGCGTCGTCGGCGGAATCTTGAGACGCAGCGACTTGCCGGCGAGCGTCCGCACGTCGGCCTCGCCGCCGAGGACGGCGGTGGTCAGCGGAATGGTCACCCGCGCGTAGAGATCGCGGCCCTTGCGCTCGAACTGCGCGTTGGGAGCCAGACGGATGCGCAGATACAGATCGCCCGCCTTCGCGCCGCCGGATCCGCGTTCGCCTTCGCCCGGGACCCTGACGCGCGAGCCCTCGTTGACGCCGGCCGGAATGCGGACGTCCACGCTGCGCGCCTCGCCGTCGTGCTGGATGGAGAAGCGCCGCATGGCGCCGTTGTACGCGTCCTCGAGCGACAGTTCGATCTCGTCCTCGATGTCGCGGCCGGCGCGAGCCGCGCGCGGCCGCGCGCCGCGTCCGCGTCCCTGCGAATCGGCGGCTCTGCCGCCCTCCGCCGAAGAATGTCTCGAAGAAGTCGGAGAACGGATGGTCGCCGCCGAACATCTCGTTCATTTCGTCTTGGGTCATCGTGCGGCTGCCGCCCTGGCCGCCGCCGAAGTTGACGTTCCAGCCGCCCTGACGCGGATCGAATCCGGGGCCGCCCTGCGGGCCTGCCTGCTGGTACTGCCGCCAGTTGGCGCCGAGCTCGTCGTACTTCTTGCGCTTCTCGGGATCGCCGAGGACCTCGTACGCCTCGTTGATCTCCTTGAACCGTCCTTCGGCCGACTTATCGCCCTGGTTGACGTCGGGATGGTGCTTGCGCGCGAGCTTGCGATAGGCCGCCTTGATCTCTTTCTGGCTGGCGGTCTTCGCGACGCCGAGCGTCGAGTAATAGTCTTTGAAATCCATGTCGTTCGTCGTTCGTCGTTAATCGAATCCGAGCATGCGGATCAGCTCGTCGAACTCCTGCGTGACGCGCCTTCGCGTGTCGCGCGTCGACCGCGCTTCGTCGCGCATCAGCGGGCGCAGCCGCTGCACGACGTCGGCGATCGACAGCAGCCGCTGGACGCCGGCGAGGTTGATGCCGGCTTCGTCGACGAGCCGCTTGATGAGCTTGATCCGCTCGAGCTCGTCCCGCGAGTAGAGGCGCATGCTGCCGATCGTCCGCGTCGGCTGCACCAGCCCGAGCCGCTCGTACTTTCGCAGCGTCTGCGGATGCATGCCGAGCATCCGCGCCGCCACGCTGATGAAGATGAGATCCTGATCTTGCACCGATCCGAATATAGGCATTGATACGAGGCGTGTCAAGTCAGCAGTAGTATGCTGGCAAGAGGTTGCCCGCATCGATGTTCGCGCCGTCCGACTTCGTCACCATCGGCCTGCTGGTCGCGCTCGAAGGGCTGCTGAGCGCCGACAACGCCATGGTCCTCGCCATCCTGGTGCTCGGCCTTCCGAAAGAGCAGCAGACGAAGGCGCTGCAATACGGCATGGTCGGCGCGTTCGCCTTCCGCGCGGCCGCGACGCTGCTGGCGGCGTACATGATTCAGCTCGGCTGGGTGAAGCTGGTCGGCGCCGGCTATCTGCTGTATCTGGTCTATCGCCACTTCGGCGGCGGCGAGAGCGCCGAGGATCGCCGACGTCGCGCCCAAGGCGCAAGCCGTGGCTCGGGCTGAGCGCGTTCTGGGCGACGGTCGTCAAGGTCGAGCTCACCGACATCGTGTTCGCCGTCGACTCGATCCTCGTCGCGGTCGCGATGTCGCCCAAGCGCTGGGTGATCCTGACCGGCGGCATCCTCGGCATCGTGATGATGCGGCTGGTCATCGGCAAGCTGCTCGCGCTGGTCGAGCGCTATCCCCGTGCTGGTCGACGGCGCGTTCATCATCATCGCGTGGGTCGGCGATCAAGCTGCTGATCGAGTACGTGCACGCCGAAGGCTACGTCGCATTTCGAAGTCCCCAAGTTGATCTCGCTCGGCGTCATCGTCGTGATCTTCGGTCTGGCGCTGGCCTATGCGCTGCATGAAGGAACGGTCCGAACGCAGGGTGGAGCCGCGGCCGGCGACGGAGATCGCCGCTGATCCTGCTGCGGCCGCGCGGTTGGACCGACTGGCTGGCGCTGGCGCTGCTGGCCGCGCTCATCGGCGGCGCCGCCGTGTCGGCGTGTGGCTGTCGCGCTACGCCGTCGCGGTGCACCGCCTGACGCGCGGGATCGGCGACACCGATGTTTTACGGCGCCGACGGCCAGCCGTGGTTCCGCCTCGACGAGCAGCGGCACGACGTCTCGCTGGACGAGATCGCGCCCGATCTGCAGCACGCGGTCGTCGCCGTCGAGGATCGGCGTTTCTATCTCCATCCCGGCATCGATCCGATCGGCCTGGCGCGCGCGGTGGTTCGCGACATCCGCGGCGGCGGGCGAGTGGAAGGCGGCAGCACGCTGACGCAGCAGCTCGCGCGCACGCTCTTCCTCTCGAACGTCCGGACCTTCGGCCGCAAGATCAAGGAAGGCGGCATCGCGCTGCTGCATCGAGGCGCAGCTCTCCAAGAAGCAGATTCTCGAGTTCTATCTGAACCGCGTCTACCTGAGCGCCGGCGTGTACGGCGTCGAGACGATGTCGGAGCACCTGTTCCGCAAGCCGGCGAGCGCGGTCACGCTGCCGGAGGCGGCGTTCATCGCCGGCCTGATTCGCGCGCCGTCCGCGCTGTCGCCCTGGTCGAACTACGACGGCGCGCTCGAGCGCAGCCATCTCGTGCTGTCGCAGATGCGCGCGCAGGGGCTCATCACCGCCGGCGCAGGACGAGGCCGCGCGCGACAGTCCGGCCGCGCATCCAGCCGTATCGCCAGCCGAACGACGCGCGCGCCGGGTTCGCCAAGGAGTTCCTGCGCCAGCAGTTCCGCAACGAGTTCGGCGGCGACAACCCGCCCGACTGGCAGGTGCACACCGTCGTTCCTGCCGGCGGTGCAGGACGCCGCGGAGCGGGCGGTCGCCGGCGGGACTCGAGCGGCTGCGCCGCCCGGGACTCGAGGCGGCGCTCGTCGCGATCGATCCGGCGACCGGCGACATCCTGGCGATGGTCGGCGGCGCCAACTACGCGCGCAGCACCTACAACCGCGCGGTGCGCAGCCGGCGGCAGCCGGGTTCGGCGTTCAAGCCGCTGGTCTACGCGGCCGCGCTGGCCAAGGGCTACTCGCCGGTGTCGGTGCTGCACGAACCTGCGGCACGTCTCGGCGCCGGGCAATCCCGAGTGGAGTCCGCGCAGCGAGGGCGAGCAGCCGGACGCGCTGACGCTGCGCGCCGCGCTGCTCGAATCGAACAATCCCGCCGCCGCCGATCTGCAGCAGCGCGTCGGCTCGCGCGCCGTGCTGCGGCTCGCCGGCGACGCGGGCCTGAGCGACCTGCCCGACGTGCCGTCGCTCGCGCTCGGCACCGGCCTCGTCTCGCCGCTCGATCTCACCGCGGCCTACACGATGTTTCCCGGCGACGGGCAGGTGGCGCGGCCGCGCGGCATGATCTCGCGTGTTCGACTCGGGCGGCCGCCAGGTGTTCGACCGTCCGGTCGATCGCGAGCAGCTCATCAGCCCGGCGGTCGCGTTTCAGATGACCAGCATGCTGCGCGACGTCGATCGAGCGCGGCACCGGCGCGCCGGCGCGCGCGCTGGGCGTCCGCGGCCCGGTCGCCGGGAAGACCGGGACGACCGACGACTATCGCGACGCCTGGTTCGTCGGCTATTCGACGTCGGTCGTCGTCGGCGTCTGGGTCGGCTTCGATCAGCCGGCGCCGATCGGCCGCGACGCGTACGGCGCGCGCGTCGCGTTGCCGATCTGGGCCGACTTCATGAAGCGGACGGCGCGGCAGTTCCCGCCGCGCGAGTTCGCGGTGCCGCCGGGGATTCACGCGCGAGGAGCTGTGCAGCGTGTCGTACCTCGCGCCGGTCGACGGCTGCCCGATCTACACCGAGTATCTTCAAGGACGGCGACACGGTGCCGTCCGCGCTGTGCCCGATCCACCGCGGCTCGCTCAAACAGCGCGCGTCGCGGGCGATCGAAGGATTTTTCCGCGGGCTTGGCGGTAAGATCGCCGGCATCTTTCGACGGCGGTAGACCACTCGCACGATGACTCGAGCCGCTCCGACTCCTGGTCGTCGACGATGCGCCCGAGCACGCGCGGATGGTGGAGGAGTTCATCCGCTCGAGCGACGCGTGGCGCGACGCCGACGATGCGCATCGCCGTCGTCGTACGACGCCGCGCTTCGCGCGCTTGCGGACGCAGCGTTCGACGTCGCGTTCTTCGACTACTGGCTCGGCGCGCGCGACGGCCTGAGCCTGCTGCGCGAGATCCGGCAGCAGCGGCATCGAGACGCCGGTCGTCGTGCTGACCAGCCGCGGCGCCGAGGAGGTCGCCGTCGAGGCGATGAAGGCCGGCGCCGCCGACTATCTCAGCAAGGCCAACCTCACCGTCGAAGCGCTCGAGCGGGCGATCCGCCACGCGCTCGCGCTGCACGCCGAGGAACGGCAGCGCTGGCAGGCCGAGGCGGCGCTGCGCGCCAGCGAAGAGCGCTTCCGCGCGCTGGTCGAGAACAGCTCCGACGCGCTGCTGCTGCATCGACGCCGAAGGGCGCATCACCTACCTCACGCCCGTCGTCGGAGCGGCATCTGGGATGGACGCCCGAGCAGATGGTCGGCCGATCGATCTTCGATTTCATGCATCCCGGACGATCGCGAGCTGGTCGGCGTGCGGCATGGCCGAGACGCTGCAGCAACCCGGCGACGCCGATCGTCGAGGAGGTGCGCTTCCATCACGCCGACGGCGCGTGGCGGATCATGGAAGGCGTCGGCGTCAACCGCCTCGACGACCCGGCGGTCGGCGGCATCGTCGATCAACGCGCGCGACATCACCGAGCGCCGCCGGCTCGAAGAGCAGCTGCGGCAGGCGCAGAAGATGGAGGCGGTCGGCCAGCTCGCCGGCGGCGTCGCGCACGACTTCAACAACCTGCTGACCGCGATTCTCGGCTACTGCCACCTGATGCTCGACGAGATGCCCGGAGGACGATCCGCTGCGTCAGGACCTGCTGGAGATCCAGTCGGCCGGCGAGCGCGCCGCGGCGCTGACGCGCCAGCTGCTCGCGTTCAGCCGCCGGCAGATGCTGCAGCCGCAGGTCGTCGACATCAACGCGCTGGTCGAGCAGCTCGAGAAGCTGCTGCGCCGTCTGATCAGCGAGGACGTCGAGCTGGTCACGGCGCTTGCGCCGGATCTGCGTCGCGGTCACGGTCGATCCGGCGTCGATCGAGCAGATCCTCGTCAACCTCGCCGTCAACGCGCGCGACGCGATGCCGGCGGCGGGCGGCTGACGATCGAGACCGCGAACGTCGAGCTCGACGACACCTACGCCGTCACGCACGTCGACGATGCCGCCGGGTCCGTACGTGATGCTCGCGGTCAGCGACACCGGCGAGGGCATGGATGCGGCGACGCGCGCGCGCGTCTTCGAGCCGTTCTTCACGACGAAGGAGCAGGGCAAGGGCAGCGGGCTCGGCCTCGCCACCGTGTACGGCATCGTCAAGCAGAGCGGCGGCTACATCTGGGTGTACAGCGAGCCCGGGCACGGCACCGTCTTCAAGGTCGTACCTGCCGCCGGCCGCGGCCGGCGTCCGGCGCGCAGGCGCTGACGGCACGGCGCGCAGCGCGATACGCGCACGGCTGGGAGACGGTGCTGCTCGTCGAGGACGAGGACGCCGTGCGGGCGCTCGCGCGCGAGGTGCTGCGGCGCCACGGCTACGTCGTGCTCGAAGCGCGCCACGGCGTCGACGCGCTGCGCGTCGCCGAGCGTCACGCCGACGACATTCACCTGCTGGTCGACCGACGTCGTGATGCCGCACATGAGCGGCCGCGAGCTGGCCGAGCGGCTGGCAGCCGGTCCGCCCGGCGCTGAAGATCGCTCTTCATGTCCGGGCTACACCGATCACGCGCTCGTGCATCGACGAGCTGACGCCCGGCGCCGCGTTCCTTCAGAAGCCGTTCACGCCCGATGTCTTCGCGCGCAAAGTGCGGAGCATCCTCGACGTCAGAGCCGGCTCAACCGGCTGAGGTAACGCTCGGCACCGTTCGTGCACCCGAGTCGGATCTACACGATGTCCGACTCAGCGGCGACACCCTCTACCACGTCCGACCTCCTGTCACTCGCGTTCCGCCGCCGGCTGCCCGTCGGCGCCGAGCTCTCAGGCTCCGGCACGCGCGCACGTCCGCGTGTGGGCGCCGCAGCGCGCACGCGCGTCGAGGTCGTGTCGTCCGGCCGGCGAACGCGACACGCCTCTGACGCGCGAGGACGGCGGCTACTTCAGCGGCACGATCGACGCGGCGGCCGGCGATCGGTACCAGTTCAAGCTCGGACGACGACGAGAAGCTGTATCCGGATCCGGCGTCGCGATTCCAGCCGGAGGGGCCGCACGGGCCGTCCGAGATCGTCGATCCCGCCGCGTTCCGCTGGACCGACAGCGGCTGGAAGGGCGCGTCGCGCGAGGGCCAGGTCGATGTACGAGCTGCACGTCGGCACGTTCACGCGCGAAGGCACGTGGGACGCGGCCGCGCGCGAGCTGCGCCGAGCTCGCGCGCCTCGGCATCACGCTGATCGAAGTGATGCCGGTCGCCGAATTCGAGGGGCGCTTCGGCTGGGGCTACGACGGCGTCGATCTGTTCGCGCCGTCGCACCTCTACGGCGCGCCGGACGATTTCCGCCGCTTCGTCGACGCGGCGCACGCCGCCGGCATCGGCGTGATCCTCGACGTCGTCTACAACCACCTCGGGCCGTCGGGCAACTACCTGCGCGCGTTCTGCGCCGGCCTATTTCACCGACCGCTACGAGAACGAGTGGGGCGACGCGATCAACTTCGACGGGCCCGATGCCGCGCCCGGTGCGCGAGTTCTTCGTCGCGAACGCCGGCTACTGGATCGACGAGTTTCACCTCGACGGCCTGCGCCTCGACGCGACGCAGCCGATCTACGACCGCTCGGAGGAGCACATCCTCGCGGCGATCGGCGCGAGGCGCGCGACGGCCGCGGCGGGGCGGCCGATCGTCATCGTCGCGGAGAACGAGCCGCAGGAGACGCGGCTGGTGCGGCCGGTCGCCGACGGCGGCTACGGGCTCGACGCGCTGTGGAACGACGACTTCCATCACAGCGCGATGGTCGCGCTCACCGGCCGCGCGGAGGCGTACTACAGCGACACGCGCGGCGAGCCGCAGGAGCTCGATCTCGGCCGCGAAGTACGGCTACCTGTTTCAGGGGCAGCAGTACCACTGGCAGCGCGAACGTCGCGGCACGCCGGCGTGGGGCGCTGCCGCCGTCGGCGTTCGTCGCGTTCACGCAGAACCACGATCAGGTGGCGAACTCGGCGCGCGGACTGCGCGGGCACGAGCTGACGAGCCCGGGCCGCTGGCGCGCGATGACGGCGCTGCTGCTGCTCCTGCCGGCGACGCCGATGCTGTTCCAGGGCCAGGAATTCTCGGCGTCGGCGCCGTTCCTGTACTTCGCCGACTTCGAACCCGACCTCGCGGCCGCGGTCCGCAAAGGGCGCGGCGAGTTCCTGACGCAGTTTCCGAGCATCGTCGAGACGCGGCGGCGCGGCGGATTGGCCGATCCCGGAGCGCCCGGAGACGTTCGAGCGCTGCAAGCTCGATTTGCGCGAGCGCGAGTCGCACGCGGCGAAGCGTACGCGCTGCACCGCGATCTGTTGCATCTCCGGCGCGAGGACGCGGTGTTCTCGCCGGCCGCGTCCCGGCGGCGTCGACGGCGCCGTGCTGTCGCCGTCGGCGTTCGTGCTGCGCTTCTTCACGCCCGGCCATCGGGACGATCGCCTGCTCGTCGTCAACCTGGGCCCGGCGATCGATGCGCGGTTCGTTCGCCGAGCCGCTGCTCGCGCCGCCGGCCGACGCCGACTGGCAGCTCCGCTGGTCGAGCGAGGATCCGGCGTACGGCGGTCCGGAGTGGCGGATCTGTTTCCCGACGAGTGGTGGCGCATTCCCGGCGAATCGGCAGTCGTGCTGATTCCGGGTCCGCGCCGGCCGCGTCCTCCGCTCCCGGCGGTCGATCGAGGACACCGGGACGAAGAATGCCTGAACCGCTCCGACGAATTCACCTGGCCGCCGGGCGGACCGACGATCCCGAGGCGCTCGTCACGCGCGAGTGGCTGGTGACCAACGGCCTCGGCGGCTACGCGTCGGGCACCGTGGCCGGCGTCATCACGCGCCGCTATCACGGGCTGCTGATCGCCGCGCTGCCGGCGCCGCTCGGCCGCATCGTGATGCTGAGCCACGTCGCCGAGCAGCTGCGGTTCGCCGACGGCCAGTGCGTCGAGATCGGCGGACGCGAGCACTCCGGCGATGCTGCCGGACGCGCACGGCACCGGCTACCTGACCGAGTTCCGGCTCGAGGCCGGCCTGCCGGTCTGGCGCTACGACGTCGAGGGACTGGTCATCGAGAAGCGGCTCTTCCTGCCGCACATGCAGAACACCGTGCATCTCTCGTACGAGGTGGTGTCGGGCGCCGATCGCGTCGAGCTGTCGCTGCGTCCGTCGGTGAACTTCCGCGCGCAGGAAGCGCCGGTCAGCGAGCCGCTCGGCTGGCCGTACGAGTTCCGCGCCGTCGAGGGACACTTCGAAATCTGCCTGACCGGCAGCCCGCTGCCGCCGCTGCGCATCAAGTTGTCGGCCGCCGACGCGACGTTCACGCTGAAGAGCAAGCGGATCGACAACGTGCTGTATCCGGTCGAGGAGAGCCGCGGCTACCAGGCGCGCGGCGATCTCTGGAGCCCGGGCATCTTCAGCCTGACGCTCCGCGCCGGTCAGCCCGCCACGCTGGTCGCCTCGACCGAACCGATCGAGACGATGAGCGTGATGCAGCCGCGGGAACTGCTCGACGCGGAGCGCGGCCGGCGCCGGCGGCTGCTCGCGCTGGCCGGTCCGGACGCGCAGCGAGGGCGTGGCCGCCGAACTGGTGCTCGCGGCCGATCAGTTCATCATCACGCCGGCCGGCCGCACCGAGGAGTCGGCGCGCGCGCACGCGTACGGCGACGAGGTGCGCACGGTGATCGCCGGCTATCACTGGTTCACCGACTGGGGCCGCGACACGATGATCAGCCTCGAGGGGCTGACGCTGGCCACCGGCCGATACGTCGAGGCGGGCTACATCCTGCGAACCTTCGCGCACTACGTGCGGGACGGCCTGATCCCCAACATGTTTCCCGAAGGCGAGCAGGAAGGCCTGTATCACACCGCCGACGCCACGCTGTGGTTCTTCCACGCGATCGATCGCTACGTCGAGACGTCGCGCGATCGCGCTGACGCTGGCGCTGCTGTACCCGACGCTGAAGCGGATCATCGACTGCGCACGTGCGCGGCACGCATTTCGGCATCCACGTCGACGAGCGCGACGGGCTGCTGACGCAGGGCGCCGACGGATGTTCAGCTCACCTGGATGGATGCGAAGGTGGACGACTGGGTCGTGACGCCGCGGCGCGGCAAGGCGGTCGAGATCAACGCGCTCTGGTTCAACGCGCTGCGGCTGATGGAGCGGTGGGCGGCCGATCACGGCGACGATCCCGTCCGACGTACCGCGCGCGCGCCGACCTCGCGCAGCGATCGTTCAACGAGCGCTTCTGGTTCGCCGACGGCGGCTACCTGTTCGACGTCGTCGACGCCGAGGGTGGCGGCGACGATGCGAAGTGCCGGCCGAATCAGGTGCTGGCGATCGCGCTGCCGCATCCGGTGCTCGCGCGCGAGCGCTGGGAGCCGGTGATGAACGTGGTTCGCGATCGCCTGCTGACGCCGGTCGGTCTGCGCTCGCTCGCGCCGGGCGACCCCGACTACAAGCCGCGATATTTCGGCGATCTCCGCGCGCGCGATGCCGCGTATCACCAGGGCACCGTCTGGGGATGGCTGGTCGGTCCGTTCGTCGACGCGTGGCTCAAGGTCTACCCCGACGACATCGCCGCGGCGCGGCGTGCGCTCGACGGATTCGTGCCGCACCTCGACGAGGCGTGCATCGGATCGATCAGCGAAGTGTTCGACGCGGAATCGCCGTTCACGCCGCGCGGCTGCATCGCGCAGGCGTGGAGCGTCGCCGAGGTTCTGCGTGCGTGGATGAAGGTCGGCATGTTTCGACCCAAGGAGGATGACAAACCGATACGTGAGGTCGCCTCAACCGCGATGGTCGATCGGCGTGTGCAGGCCGGCGCGAGTCGATAGGCTCGTCAGCCGAACCGTATTGAATGGCACCGCCCTTGCGAACTTTTGAGGGAGAGGAGACCAATGATGGCTAAAGACAATCGCAATGCGCTCCGGTATACTCGGCGATATCAACCCGAAGCCGGGCACGGAAGATCACGTGGCTTCGAAGAAAGACTCGGCGCGCGTGCACGAGAGCGAGGAATCGATGGTCGGCGGCTCGCAGCACGACCGCACCGAACACTCGGGCTCGCGCGAGATCACCGAGGGTGTGACCGGCGGACTCGGAACCGAAGTCGGTGGGACGCGAAACCTGCGCCAGGGCACGGGTCACACAGGCGGCGACATCGGAAACAGACCTGAGTAGAAGGAGCCTTCCATGAGACGCGCGTTATTCTCCCTGCTCGTCCTCGCGTTGATCGCCGTGGCGTTCGCGGCCGGCGGCTACGCGGCCGGCAAGTCGTATCAGTTCACCGGCGTCGTCAAAGCGGTCGACGCAACCAGCATGACGGTGGAGAAGAGCGCGAAGGAAACCTGGCAGTTCGACGTGTCGAAGGACACCAAGGGGACGGCCAAGGTCGGCGACAAGGTCACGGTCTACTACACGATGTCGGCGACGCAGATTGAAGCAAAACCCGCAGCGGCGGCCACTCCGGCCAAGAAGAAGTAGCAGCGCTGCCGTCTACGTTTTCCCGCGCATTCGCCGTAGCGCGCGGCGCTGGCGTTTGTCGGGTGACTGCGGCGGCGTCATCGCCGCGTGAAAGATTCTCTCCTGCCGCCGGAGCTCGATCTCTTCGGGCGTCGGCGGCGGGGTGAGGTCCTCGTACAACTGGCGCGCCTCGGCCTTGGCGACATGACGCTCGGCCAGCACGGCGACCTTCAGCCGCTGCTTCCGGCCGAACGGCCGGCACGATTTCCAGCTCGTCTCCCACACGTAACCGGCGATTCGGCTTCGCCGTGTGTCCGTTGACGTCCACCTTGCCGTTCCGGCAGGCTTTCTGAGCCTCCGAACGGGTCTTGAAGACACACGCGACGTCCAGCCAGACGTCCAGCCGGACGCCATCTCCCTCATCATCCACGTTGACCATTTCGCGGCGTCATTCTACAGTTCGCCAGCGCGGATCGCACGAGCGCCAACCTTAACCGGCAACGCCTAACGGCCAACTCAAAAGACCGACGACACACCATGACCGACGTCTTCCATCAGATCTACAACCCCGTCGCCGGCAGCGTGTTCTTCTCGGCGCTCGTGGCCTCGGTGCCTCCGCTGCTCCTGGCGCTGCTGCTGGCGGTTCTCCGCGTGGCCCCATGGCGCGCGGCGCTCGCCGCGGCGGGGACCGCCTTCGTCCTGGCGTGGCTGGTCTGGGGCATGCCGCTCTCGCTGACGATTGCCGCGACGACGCACGGCATGGCGTTCGGCCTCTGGCCGATCAGCTGGATCGTCGTCAGCGCGGTCTTCTTCTACAACCTGACGGTCGAGAGCGGCGACTTCGACGTCATCCGCCGCTCGCTGGCGCGGCTGACCGGCGATCGGCGCATCCAGCTCCTGCTCGTCGCGTTCTGCTTCGGCGCGCTCATCGAAGGCATCGCGGGCTTCGGCGCTCCGGTGGCGATCACGGCGTCGATGCTGGCGGGCCTTGGCTTCGAGCCGATCATGGCGGCCTCGCTGGCGCTCATCGCCAACACCGCGCCTGTCGCGTTCGGCTCGCTCGGCATACCGGTGACCACGCTTGGCGGTCTCCTCGCGCCGATGCTCGGCCACGATACGCAAGCGACGACCAAAGCGCTGTCGGCCATGGTCGGCCGTCAGCTGCCGATCTTTTCGCTGGCGATTCCGGCGTACCTCGTCGTCTTGTACGCCGGCTGGCGGCGCATGATCGAAGTGTGGCCGGCCGCGCTGGTCGCGGGAGCGACATTTGCGATCGGCCAGTTCACCGTGTCGAATTTCGTCGGCCCGGAACTGACGGACGCCTTGTCGGCGCTGGTCTCGCTGACCTCGGTCGCGCTGCTTCTCCGCGTGTGGCAGCCGGCGGAGGAATTCACGGAAGGCGCGCGGCTCATCGTGGCTTCCCCCGCGGCACCCGATACCGGCGGACGGGTGGTGCGCGCGTACGCCACCTACGGCATCCTGATTGTCACGGTGCTCATCGGCCAGATCGGCAACTTCGCCGGCATGTCGGAGTTGAAGCCGCCGGCCAACATGACGGCGCTGCTCAAATGCGGCCAGGGCGGCAACAAGCTCTGTCCCGACCCGTGGTTCGGACCGACGGCTGCCGCCGAGCCGCAGGGGTTCCGATTCCCTGTGTGGGAGTTCAACTGGCCGGGCGCCTATGCGATCCGCGACGGCAAGATCGCGCCGCTGGTGCAGCGCGAAGTTCCGGTCGTCGCGGCCTCGAGTCCCTATCCCTTGACGTACCGTCTGGATTTCCTGGCGGCCGCGGGCACCCTCGTGTTTCTCGCCGCGCTGATCGCGTTCGTGCCGATGCTGCTGTTCGGCGTCCCGGTGAGCGCGCTGAGCACCACGTTCACGAAGACCGTCCGGCAGCTTCGACTGCCGGTGATCACGATCGCGTTCATTCTGTCGATCGCGACGGTGATGAACTACTCGGGGATGACCTCGTCGATGGCGCTCGCGCTCGCGAAGACGGGCGTCATGTTTCCGTTTTTCGCGGCGTGGCTCGGCATGATCGGCGTGTTCCTGACCGGCAGCGACACCTCGTCGAACACGCTGTTCGGCCCCCTGCAGGCGACGACCGCCAAGCTGTCGGGACTCGATCCGGTGCTGATGGCGGCGACCAACAGTTCCGCGGGCGTGATGGGCAAGATGATCAGCCCGCAGAATCTGTCCGTCGGTGCCGCGGGCGTCGGAGCCGTCGGACGCGAGGGAGAGATTCTCGCCAAGGTGATCGTCCACAGCCTGATCTTCACGGCGCTGATGGGCCTTGTCGCGATGCTTCAAGCCTATGTGGTGCCGTGGATGGTGCCGAAGCTCTAAAGAGGGTGCCGCGGTGCCACGGTGCCTACGGTGCCTGGTGCCACGGTGCGACTGCGTTTTGCTCTGATGTAGTGCAGGCCTTCAGGCCTGCCCGACACGGCGGACCTGAAGGTCCGCACTACACCAGAATGAAAACATCATAGGTCCGAGGTCCGAGTTATCCGATGTCACAGCGCCGCTGGGGATGGGTCGCGTTTGGCGTCGCGCTTGGGGCGTTGTTCGTCGCCGAGCGGCGGCGGCCTTTGCGGCGGCAGAGGGAGCCGGGTGTCGAGCGCCTCGGACGCAACGTGGCGCTCGGCATGCTGGCCGGCGCGACGACGGCTGCGAGCGAGATGCCGCTGGTGGCGCCGGCACAGCGTCTGGCGGAGCGCGGCCGGCTGGGGTTGTTGCGCCAGCTGCCGCTGCCGAAGGCGCTGCGCGTCATTCTCGGCTTCCTGCTGCTCGACTACACGCTCTATCTCTGGCATTGGCTGAACCACGCTTCGCCATTCCTCTGGCGCTTCCACGCCGTTCATCACGTCGATCTCGATCTGGATTCGACCACGGGCCTGCGGTTTCATTTCGGCGAGCTCGCGCTGGCCGCCGGCTTTCGCGCGCTGCAGGTCATCGCGCTCGGCGTCGATCGCGATACATTGCGTCTGTGGCAGCAGGCGCTCGTCGTGTCGGTGATCTTCCATCACAGCAACCTGGAACTGCCGATCGAGACCGAAGCGTTGCTGAACGCGGTCGTGGTGACGCCGCGCATGCACGGCATCCATCACTCGACCAGGGGCGACGAGACCAATTCGAACTTCTCGAGCCTGCTCTCGTGCTGGGACCGGCTGCACCGCAGCCTGCGCCTCGACGTGCCGCAGAGCGCGGTGACGATTGGCGTCGCCGGATTCTCCGAGCCGGAAGACGTGACGCTCGAGCGTTCGCTGACGCTGCCGTTTCGTGAGGATCCGCGGCTGCTGCCTCCGAGCCGGCGCAGGTCTCCGGCGTACATAGGAGCGACCACGCGGCGCGTGATAAGGCCATTCGGTCGTATGCTTTACCGGATGAGCGGGGAGGAGTCGTTCGACGACGGTCGTGAAGCGCCTTGCGCACGACCCGGACTATCGCCTGGCGCTCACCGAGCGGCTCGCTGCGCGGACGGTCACGACAGAGATCCTCGACCGGCTGATTGTCTACGCGAGAGGCCGGCAGAGCACGATGGGCCAGGCCATGGCTCGCAAAGTCTTGACCGACGCCGGCGTGTCCTGGGAGGCGGTGATAGCCGCCCGCGTAAACGCTGTGTCCCGGCGAGCGTATTACGCCTGCAATGGACATTTCAGAAACATCGTCCGACGGACAGGCTCCGACCTGTCCGAAATGCGCAGGCACGGGAAAACAGGTCGGTTCCCACGAGAACGTCGCCTATTTTCGCTGCCTGGCCTGCATGCGCATCTGGGCGAAGCGCCTCGATTGAGTGAGCCGCGTCCTTCGGACCGACCGCGATCCACTGAGCCTGCGTAAGTTGCTCACAACCTGAAGCCCTGCAGTATTCTTCTTGCGGAGCTCCGGCCCCTCGCGCTATGCCATCACATGACGACCGCTCGGCGCCGTTGGCGTTCCTCGACGGCGGAAGCGTCGCGGGTCAGCTGATTCGATCCATCGATTGGGCGCGCACGCCTCTCGGCCCGATCGCCGGCTGGCCCGCCAGCCTGAAGACGATCGTCGGCATGCTTCTCCATTCGCGTCAGCCGATGTTCCTGTGGTGGGGCCCGGATCTCATCCAGTTCTACAACGACGCGTATCTTCCCAGCTTCGGACACGGCAAACACCCGTCGGCGATGGGCCAGCGGGGCGCCGACTGCTGGCGGGAGATCTGGCCCATCATCTGGCCGCAGATCGACGACGTCATGGCTCGCGCGAAAGCGAGCTGGAACGAGGACGCGCTCGTCCCGATCTTTCGCAACGGGCGGATCGAAGAGGTCTACTGGACCTACGGTTATTCTCCGGTGTTCGACGAGTCGGGCGGCGTTGGCGGCACGCTCGTCGTCTGCACCGAGACGACAACGCGCGTGGTGAGCCAGCGGCGGCTGCGCACGCTGCGCGCGTTCGTCGAGCGCACGGTGCTTGCGGCCAGCCAGACGGCGGTGCTCGAAAGCGCCGCCGCCGTGTTCGGAAGCGAGCCGGCCGACGTGCCATTCGCCCTCCTGTATCGCAACAATCCCGATACGCAGGCTGCGACGCTGGTGCAATCGATCGGCATCGATCAGGACGACTGCCTGGCGGTCGATGCGGCGGTCCGCGATCGCCTCGTCGAACTGTCTCGCGAACCGGCCGCCCAGCCGCTGGCGCAGCCCGTGGCCCGCAGCGGCAATCCATGGCCCGAGCCTGTGACGCATGCCTTCGTCGCGCGCATCGCGTCGCGCGTCGATCAGCCGCCGTCGGGGTACGTCGTGTTCGGCGTGAGCCCGCGGTTGCCGTTCGAAAAAGCCTACAGGGACTACTTTCGGCAGCTCGCCGAGCATGCGGCGACGGCCCAATCGCGCGTGGAGACACTGCATCTGCGGGCGGTCATGGAGAACGAGCGGAACAACCTGCTCGAACAGGCGCCGGTGGCGACGGCGTTGCTCACCGGGGCCGACCACGTCTTCCAGATTGCCAATCCGCTGTGCGAGCAGCTCGTCGGCCGCACGCACATGGTCGGCAAGACGTTTCTGGAGGCCTTTCCCGAACTGCACGACACGCCGTTTCCGGCCCTCCTGGATCGCGTGTATCGCTCGGGCAAGCCGTTCGTGACGAACGAGATGCTCCTTCCATTGGATCGGACCGGGAACGGCCACGTCGAGGACTGCTACTTCAACTTCAACCTCGAGCCGATGCGGAACGCCTCCGGCGACGTCTACGCCATGATGGCGGTCGCCGTCGACATCACGCCGCAGGTCTCGGCGCGGCGCGCGCTCGAGAAGGCGCACGGCGAGCGCGAATCGCTGCTGCGGGAACTCGAGAGCGCGAGCCGCGCCAAGGACGAGTTCCTGGCCATGCTCGGCCACGAGCTGCGCAACCCGCTGGCGCCGATTCTCACGGCGCTCCAGCTGATTCGGATGCGCGGCATCCAGGGAGTCGAGAAGGAGCGTGCGGTCATCGAGCGCCAGGTACGTCATGTCGTGCGGCTCGTCGACGACCTGATGGACGTTTCACGCATCACCCGCGGCAAGATCAAGCTGGAAATCGAACCGCTGCGGCTGGCCGACGTCGTGGCCAAGGGCATCGAGATGGCGAGTCCCATCATCGAGGAGCGGCAAGCATCGCCTGACCGTGGCCGTGGCCGACGATCTCATGGTCGACGGCGACGCGGGCCGGCTCGCGCAGGTGCTCTCGAACGTGCTGACGAACGCCGCGAAATATACGGACCTGAAAGGCACGATCGACCTGGTGGCGGAGCGGCGCGAGTCGGATGCGTGGATTTCGGTGCGTGACAACGGCGTGGGCATCGACCCGGTGATGCTGCCGCGCATGTTCCATGCGTTCGCCCAGGAGCGGCAGGACGGCGGTCGATCGCAGAGCGGGCTCGGCCTCGGCCTGGCCATCGTCCGCAACCTCGTCGACGCGCACGGCGGCAGCGTCACGCTCGAAAGCGAGGGGCGCGGCTGCGGGACCGTGTGCCGAATCCGGCTGCCGATCTCGTCCGGCACGACCGCGCTCGCACCGTCGGCGCGTGCGCGCGACGCAGAGGTGCCGGCTGCCCGTGGTGCAAGCCTCCTCCTTGTCGACGACAACGTCGACGCCAGCGCGATTCTCGCCGAGTCGCTGCGCGCGCTCGGCTATCGCGTCCGCGTCGCGCACGATGGGGTCGCAGCGCTGGAGATGGCGAGACAGGATGCGGCCGATGTGGCCGTGCTGGATCTCGGACTGCCGGTGATGGACGGATATGAAGTTGCCGCGCGCCTGCGCGCGCTGCCGGGGTGCCTGCACATCCGGTTGATCGCGCTGACCGGATACGGCCTCGACAGCGACCGCGCAGCGCACGCGTGCGGCCGGTTTCGACGAGCATTTCGTCAAGCCGATCGACGTCGACATCCTGGATCTCGCGTTGCGATCGCCGGGACGGCCGCGTGTCTAAGCGTTTTGGACTCCGATGTCGTGCTGGCCTTCAGGCCCCCGACTCGGCGGACCTAAAGGTCCGCACTACTTCGAACCAAAAACGGTCTATGGTGCGTCGTTGATATGTGGCAACCCAATCGCGCTCAGTGGTCGATCATCTGGACGGCGGCACTGCTGCTGGTGCTCGGCTGGCCGCCGGACAAGGGCCGTAGTCTGGGCGTGAAGGTGGTGAACTGGATGGTCGATCCGGCCGGTTCGCTGCCGTCGCTGCCTCCGCCGCTGCCGATGTCGTTGGACGACAACGGCGACGCCGTCGCCGCGCACGACGCGGAGGAGGCGGAGTACTACCGCGCTTCACCAGAGTTCCACGGCTGATGCGCTGGCGATTGGATCTGAAGGAAGCAGGCGAGCCGCTCGATCCGTCGACCGAGCGGCAGCTGCTGGTGGGTGTTGCGGTGTTGAGCGCGCTTGGCGTCTGGCGGCTCAGCGGGAAACGATGATCGGTCATTATTTCCCGGCCGTCGTCTTCGCCGCGGGCCTCATCGTGATGCGCTGGACGCGCCAGTTCTGCGCTTCGCCCGTGTAGAGCTCGTTTTCGCTGACGCAGTGCATCTCGTGGACCCAGTAGAACTGGCCGACTTTCTTGCCGGTCGAGCCGAACCAGCCCAGCAGGTGTCCTTCGAGATCCTCCTTGTAGATCTTGCCGCCCGCGTCAGCGCTGAACAGGAACTGCTGGCCCGACGCGTTGGGTGGCGTGATGCACATCGCCCATGGCGCGCGCACGTTGCTGATGATCCGGATCGGATTCAGGTCCGGATCGAACACCTGGATGCGCTGGTTGCCGCGGTCGCCGACGTAGATGTTGCCCTTGGCGTCGTTGGCAATCGTATGTGGCGTGCTGAACTGGCCGGGTCCGTTCCCGCGCGTGCCGAGCGATTTCACGAAGTCGCCGTCCTTCGTGAACTTCGCGACGCGTGAGTTGGTGTAGCCGTCGGCCACGAAGATGTTGCCCTGCGTGTCGAAGGCGACGTCGGTCGGCCGGCCGAAGCTGCCGCCGCGTCCGCCGCCCGATCCCGGCGCCGTCAACACCGCCGGATCGTTCTTCCGTCCCTCCTCGAGGAAGCGCTCCATGTAGTCGACCGCCTCGTCCTTTCGTCCGAGGACCATGGTGACCAGCCCCTGTGGGTTGAACTTCATCACCATGTTCGACCCTTCATCAATCACCAAGAGGTTGTCCTCCTTGTCGAAGCGGATCGCGTGGGCGAAGGAGAAGCCGTAGGCGTTCGGGCCCCACTCCTTCACGAACTTTCCGGTCTCGTCGAATTCGAACAGCTCCGCCGCCTGCGCACCGCGCGCCGGTCCGACGTTGCCGCTCCGGGTGTAGACGAACAGATGCTTCTTCGAGTTGATGGCCACGCCCACGGTTTCGCCGATCGTGTGACCCGCCGGCATCAGCGGCAGCGAGACGGCGTCGTACGGAATCTGCGGTGTGTCCTTCTCGAGTTGTGTCTGCGCCGCGAGAGCGGCCTGTTGCTCGGGGCTCAGCCCGCGTCCGCGCCCGCCGGCGCCGCCGGCGGTTGGTGCGGAGGGCGCCTGTCCGGGCTCGCCGGCGGCCGGTGGCTGACCTCGCTGCGCGTACACGGCCGCGCCGAGCATCAGGGACAGCAGAATCACGTAACGTTTCACGATGAACTCCTTCGAAGCGAGCCTCGGGCCGAGGCTGTCAATTTCGGCAGGCAGTATACCGCGAGGGTCCGCGTCGGAATCTTCGCCGATGCCTTACGGAATCCTGCGGCTCTGAAACGGTTGCTCCAAAACATGCTCGAACGAGATGGCGAACGGGTTACCGCTGACCATGAGGGTTGAATCTTCTGCCTTACTGAATCATGATGCCGCGAGGAGCAGGCCCATGAAGAGACTCTCGCTCGCACTCGCGGCTCTCGTCGTGGTCGCCGTGTTTCCCCACCGGCCGGCGGCGGCCGCACCGTCGTCGATTGACGGTCTCTGGGACGCGATCGTCGTGGCTGCCGGAACCGAGGTGCCGTTTCGCTTCGAGATCGCGACGAAGGGGAGCGAGGCCCAGGGCTTCTTTTTCGAAGGCGACAGAAAAGTCGGCTCGACGCGCCGGGACATTCGCGGACGGCGCGCTGAAGCTCGAGTACGACCACCTGAACACCACCCTCGAAGTCTCCTTGAAAGACGACACGTTGACCGGCACGTACCGGAATAATCGCGCGGGCGCGCGCCCACAGGACGTGCGGATGCGCCGGTTTATTCCGACCGCGATCGCCGAGGACAACACGCCGTCGCTGGCGGGCACATGGGAGATGCGGCGAAACGCGGAGGAAGTGAGCGCGCCGCGCGACACGCGCACGTGGCAGGTCTTCCTGCGCCAGTCAGGGGCGGAAGTGTCGGGCACGATTCTTCGTGTGGACGGCGATACGGGAACGCTGGTGGGCCACTGGCAGAACGGCAAGCTGACGCTGAGTCACTTCGCGGGCGAGCGTCCGAACCTGTTCGAGGCGACGCTGGACAAGGACGGCACGCTCGCCGTGACGTTGAACGGATCGGCTCACTATCGGGTCGTGCGGAGCAGCGAGGCTCGTGCCAAGGGGATTCCCGAACCGCCCGATCCTTCGCGCTACACGAACGTGAAGGACCCGGTCTCGCCGTTCCATTTTGCGTTCCCCGATCTCACGGGCAGGATCGTCTCGGACACCGACCCGCAGCTGCGCGGCAAGGTGATGATTCTGGCGATCGGCGGCAGCTGGTGCCCGAACTGCCACGACGAGGCGCCGTTCCTCACGGAGCTGTATCGCGACTATCGCGCGCGCGGCCTCGAGATTGTCGGGCTGATGTTCGAGAACGATCCCGATCCGAAGATTGCGCGGCCTCGCGTCCAGTCGTTCATCAAACGATACGCCGCTCAGTATCCGATGCTCATTGCGGGCACGACGCAGGCGACGCCGACGTCGAAGACGATTGCCGAGGCGCTGCCGCAACTCGTCAACTTCGGCGCGTACCCGACAACGATCGTCCTGGGGCGCGACGGGCTCGTCCGCAACGTCCACGCCGGCTTCCCGAGCGCGGCCACGGGCGCGGAGCACACCCGTTACAAGCAGGAAGTCCGCGAGATGATCGAGCGGCTGCTTGGAGAGCCGACTTTATAGCGCGTTATCTGATTGTGCATCCTGCGCGGCCCGCCTGAACAAGAGTTCAGGAGATTAAAGCGACTCAATGATGCGTTGACCTCGCGTCTCGGTGGCCCTGTGGCTTGTCAGGCATCTAGATGTTCGAGACTCTGTATGCCGCTCAGGCAGACCGCTCGAGGTCCGGCTCGACGTCCCATTCGACTCTCGGCATGGGACATCCTCGCCGAGGATCTTAAGCGAACTAAAACGATATGTAAATCGGATATATACGGCTTGAGTAGCTGATGTCTCAGCGGTTGCGGCGCCGTCTCGTGGCGGGGACCTCGACGGTGTCGGCCTCGCGCGCGATCATGACCTCGGTGGCCTTGACGATCGCCAGCGCGGAGTCGCCGCGCCGGAGTTTGAGCACGCTGAGCGCGTCGCTGGTGATGATCGCCGTGAGCCGCTGATCGCCGATGCGCAGCCGCACCTGGCCCAGCAGACCGTCAATCCGCACTTCCTCGACGAAGCCGCGCAATTGATTCCGGCCGCTGAGCGCGACGATGAGCCCGGCCGGGCGGTCGCCGCCGCGTGCCGCCGCTGGGGCGTCCGGCGCGTGATGCGCCAGGATCCGATCGACCTCCGCTTCGGCCAGGCGGTGATGCCCGCCCGCTGTCTGCGTGGTCCGGACTTTTCCCAGTCGAATCCACTGCTTGAGCGTCGAATAGCCGATCCCCATCCGCTCGGCGGCGGCTCGTGCGGTCAGAAGCGCCATGTCGATACAACCCTCCGTGAAACCGACTCGAATCATATCGTGGACGGCGCGCGAACGCGCGTGAAGGTCGCTCGGCGCCATGCAGTCGGTTCAGGTCAACATCAGGTTGTCCATCTACCGGTTCAAGTCGTATTGATCTGGAGTAGGATCCGCCACATGAAGCATGTGTGGCGCGCGCTCACCCTCGCGGCCGTTGTCGGTGCGGCCCTGACTCCGGTGAGGCCGGCCATCGCCCAGGCGCCCGCGGCCGCGCCGACAGAGGCGCCGGCGAGCCTCGTCATCGGCGGCGACGTGACGCAGCCGCTCTCGCTCCAACCGGCCGAGCTGAAGACGATGCCGAGAACGACCGTCACGGTGAGCGAAGAGGGACGCGAGATCAAGTACGAAGGGGTCCTCGTCGGCGAATTGCTGAAGCGCGCCGGCGCGCCGGTCGGCCGTGACCTGTCGGGGAAGGCGGTCGCCACTTACGTGCGCGCGAGCGCGAAGGACGGCTATCAGGTCGTCTTTTCGCTGGCGGAACTGGATCCGGGCTTCACCTCGAACGACATCATCGTGGCCGACACAATCGACGGCAAGCCGCTCTTCGACTACCAGGGCCCGCTGCGCATCGTCGCGCCGCACGACAAACGCGGGGCGCGTTCGATCCGGATGCTGCAGCGGATCGAGGTCGTCCGGCTGGTGAAGTAGAACGTGAAGCCGCATCGGTTCTTCTTCGCCGTCGTCGGTAGGCCTGACCGCGTGCACGGTCATGGCCGGCCGGGCCGAGACTCCGCCACCGTACGCGTGGAAGCTCCCACGAAATTTTCCTGCGCCTCGCGTCCCGGCGGACAATCCGATGTCGGAGGCGAAGGTCGATCTCGGCCGCCATCTGTTCTACGACGCCAGGCTCTCGAGCAACGGCACGCAGTCGTGTTCGAGCTGTCATCAGCAGGAACTGGCGTTCACCGAAGGACGAGGCCGGGCCGTCGGGTCGACCGGCCAGGTGCATCCACGGGGCAGCATGAGCCTCGTGAACGTCGCGTACGCCGCGGCGTTGACGTGGGGCAATCCCTCGATGAAACGGCTCGAGGAGCAGGCGCTCGTCCCGATGTTCGGCGAACAGCCGGTTGAACTGGGGCTGCAGAGACCCGGAACCGCGATGCTGCAGCGCCTGCGCGGCGAACCGCGGTATCAGCCGCTCTTCGAACGGGCGTTCGGGATCGATTCGGAGCTCTACACGATCGAGCACGTGACGCAGGCGCTCGCCTCGTTCGAGCGCAGCATCATCTCCGCTTCGTCGCCCTGGGATCGGTATCACAACGAGCGCGTCGACGGCGCCATCTCGCCGGCCGCGCGGCGCGGGGAGACGCTGTATTTCAGCCAGCCGCTCTCGTGCTTCCGTTGCCACGGCGGCTTCACGTTCTCGGGCGCGGTCGATTTCGAGGGACGTCGCGAAGCCGAGGTCGAATTCCACAACACGGGGCTCTACAATCTCGCCGGCGCGTTGTCGTATCCAAGCCCCAACACCGGGATCTACGAAATCACGCGAAGGCCCGAGGACGTGGGGAAGTTCAAGGCGCCGACCCTGCGAAACATCGCCGTGACGGCGCCGTACATGCACGATGGCAGCGCCGCAACGCTTGAAGATGTTCTCGCGCACTACGCCGCGGGCGGCCGAACGATTGCCGACGGTCCCAACCGGGGAAACGGCCACGACAACCCCGGAAAGAGTCCGACGGTCCGAGGCTTTCCGCTCTCGCCCGAACAGCGCGACGATCTGATCGCGTTTCTACGGGCGCTCACCGACGAAGAGCTGCTCCACGATCCGCGCTTGTCGAACCCGTGGAAACACGGATCGTCGGCGCACTGAACCTCAAACAGCGGGAGACCTCCATGGCACTGAGCGCGAGAAACCATCTGCCGGGAACGATCGACGACATTCACATCGGCGACGTCATGGCACACGTCACCATCCGTGTCGGCGAGAACATCGTCGATTCCGTGATTACCCGCCGCAGCGCCGAGGAGATGGGTTTGAAGAAGGGCGATCGCGTCACCGCCGTGGTGAAGGCCACCGAGGTGATGCTGTCGAAGGAGTAGTCGATTGTGAGTAGTCATTTCAAGCCGGTTGAAACCGATTTGAATATTGTTTACGTCCGGGATACAGTCGTCCGCCTCGACTGTTTTCCGGAGGCCGAATGCGACTGGTCGCGTGGTTGTTCGTTACGGTGTGCTCTCGTCGTGGCCGCGTGCGTCTGTTTACACGCGACGCTCGCATTCGCGCAGGTTGCCGCGGGTGAAATCACGGGCCTGGTGAAGGATCAGGCCGGAGCAGCCGTTCCAGGCGCGACCATCACGGTCACTGAGACACGGACCAATCTTCAGCGAATATCCGTTTCCACTGGCGATGGCGTCTACACCGCTGCGAGCCTCGCGCCTGGCGACTACCGGGTCGATGTCGAGCTCGCCGGCTTCAAACCCCTGCGCCGCGAGGGCATTCGCTTGTCAACCGGCGAGAAAGCGCGCATCGATTTCGATCTCAGCGTCGGAGACATTCGAGAACAGGTGACGGTCGTCGGAGACGCGCCGATCGTGCGAGCGGAGACCGCGAGCCTCGGGACGGTTGTCGAGAACGAACAGGTCCGGCAGCTTCCGCTGAACGGTCGGTTGTTCATCATGCTCGCCGGCATTGCGCCTGGCGTCGCTTTGCCGCCAAACTCCGTGCTGCCCGCGGATCAACGGTGGGAGGCCTCGCACGAACGAGTATCTCTTCGACGGTATCTCCGTGCTGCAGCCGGAGCCTGGGCAGGTGGCGTACTACCCGGTGGTCGACGCCATCCAGGAATTCAAGATTGAGAGCAACAGTCCAGCGGCCGAGTTCGGCCGGTTCAACGGCGGTGTAGTCAATCTCACCACCAAGTCGGGCGCCAATGTGTTTCACGGCAACGGGTTCGAGTTTTTTCGCAACGAGCACCTGAATGCGACGAACTACTTCCAGGCGAGCAATGCGGTGAAACCGGACTATCGCCGGAATCAGTACGGCGGCATGGCCGGCGGCCCGCTTGCCAAGGACCGGACGTTCTTCTTCGTGGACTATCAGGGTCAGCGACAGAGCATCGGGCGAACGGTAACCTCGAACGTGCCCACGCTCGCCGAACGTTCAGGTGTCTTCCGCCAGAACATCTACAATCCCGCGACGACGGTGGGGAATACGCGCCAGCAGTTTCCCAATAACACGATTCCGACCAGCGCCATGGATCCGGTCGCGCTGTCACTGCTCGCGCGCTACCCGCTCCCGACCAACAGCGCTACCGCGAACAACTACAGCCGGACCGCCAACGAAATCGTCGATCAGGATCAGAGCGACGTGCGCGTCGACCACAAGTTCGCGACCAACCGGGATCAGGCGTTCGGACGACTCACCTACTTTCGCGAGCACGCGTTGCCGGTGACGGCGTTTCCGGACGGCAGTGGAGCGATTCCAGCCGGCAGCGTGGCGGTGGGCCCGCAGGACACGCAAGTGTGGTCGTTTGCCTCGAACTATCAACACACCTTCTCGTCCAACGTGTTGAACGAAGTGCGCATCGGAGATACACGACGATCCGTCCAGCGGAGCGCTGTGGGGTTGTCTTCGCCTGCAGGAGCCGCGCTCAACATTCCCGGCATCCCGGCGAACGCGCAGTTTCCGAACACGATGCCGACCTTCGCGCCGAACGGCTACCAGCAGCTCGGATCCCCGACCAGCACGGCGTCGGATTTCAGCACCAGCGTCACGGAGATCGCCGATTCGCTTACCTGGTTGAAAGGGCGCCATACCATGAAGATGGGTTTGGACTGGCGTTGGGAACGACTCGACGTGATTCAGCCCCCATCGCCGACCGGATCGTTCGCCTTCAGCACCGTCGGCAGCGATCTCCCAGGGGTCGCGAACACCGGCAACGCCTTCGCGAGCTTTCTGCTGGGACAGGTGCAGACCTTCGCCATCGACCTCCAGCAGACGGAAATTCAGGAACGCGCACATTTTCAGGAGTACTTCATCCAGGACGACTGGAAAGCATCGGACCGCCTCACGATCAACGCGGGGCTGCGATACACGCTGAACTTTCCGTCGAACGAGATCAACGGCCAGGTCGCCACGTTCAATCTGCAGACGCAGCAGCTCGAGTATCCGGGCACGGAGCCGGTCCGTCCGCTCAAGAAGGACAACTTCGGTCCGCGCCTGGGCGCCGTCTACCGCCTGACGGACAAGACCATCCTCAGCTCGGGTTATGGACTCGTCTGGATCGAGATGGCGGGAATCACGACGCCTTTCACAACGCCGACGTTTCCGTTCCTGCAGACCGTCTCGCTGAGAACGCTCGACAACATCTCACCGGCGTTCGTGCTGTCGAAGGGACCCACCGTGACGCCTGTCGGTTCGACCCCAAACGCCGGCCTGGGACAAGGCGTGTTCACCGTTGACGCGGGCCTCGGGTCGGGCTACGCGCAGCAGTGGAACGCGTCGGTCCAGCGCGAGTTGACGACGAACACGGTCATCGAAGTCGTCGTACCTCGGATCGAAGATTACGCACATCGGAATCCCGGACAGCAACATCAATCAGTTGACGGAGGACCAGCTGAAACTCGGCCCTGCGCTCCTCGCCAGAGTGCCGAACCCATTCTTCGGGACTATTCCGCGGTCGTCCTCGATCGGCGACCCGACGGTGACCGTCGCGCAGCTGATGAAGCCGTATCCCGAGTACACGGCTGTGAGTTTTTATCGGAACAATGTGGGCACGACAGACTACAAGGGGCTCGCGTTCAGCATTCGTCAGCGGTTGTCGCGCGGCCTGACCTACTCGGCTGCGTACACCTACTCGAAGCTGACCGACATCGCCTCGTCAGTGTTCGACGCGTCGATTCTGACTGGACCGCTGACGAACGCGGCTGTCGCAGACAGTCACAATCTGGAGCGTGACCGCGACTACTCGACCGGTGATATTCCTCACTATTTCGGTGCTTCCCTGGTGTGGGATATTCCAGTCGGCGAAGGCCGCGCGAAGAACCCCGGTGGCGTGCTCGGGGCGCTGGCCAAGAATTGGACCATCGCCTCCGTGATGACCCTGCAGTCCGGCATGCCGGTCGCGGTGACTCAGGCGAATTCGCTCGGATACGCCGGCTTCACGACGCAGCGGCCGAATCTTGTCGCCGATCCGACGTTGCCCGCCGACCAGCGAACACCCGATCACTGGTTCAACACCGCTGCGTTCGCCACGGCCAATCAGTTCACGATCGGATCCGCCTCTCGCAATCCGGTGCGGGGGCCGTCGTACCGCGATGTCGATCTCGCGGTGATGCGTCGCGTGGGTGTCGGAGGTGAGCGCGCGTTCGAGCTTCGCTTCGAGGTGTTCAACCTGCTGAACACCGCGAATTTCGGCGCACCGGCGGCGCAGCTCGGACCGGCCAGCTTCGGGACGATCACCAGCGCACTCGATCCACGTGTTGTGCAGCTCGCGGTGAAGTTCTGGTTCTGACGCGGGCGATGCGTGGAGCGAGGTGGTGAGGTCGGCGATGGGGCGGAACGCCGGAGGCGCGTGTTCATGCCGACTGATTCGGCTATCCGTGTCGGCGGTGCAGCTCGAGATTCACTATCGGCTTCCGGACTGGTGGAGATCGACCTACTATCGAGTGCCTGCCGGGGACGACGCTAGACCACAACGCTCCTCCGCAGGGCTGGCAAAGGGTTCAGCGGAGGAACGCGATGCTGTTTCGCGATCGCGTGGACGCCGGACGGCAGCTTGCCGCCCGCCTGACGGAGTTTGCGGGCCGTCCGGACGTCGTCGTGCTGGGGCTTCCGCGCGGAGGCATTCCTGTCGCGCACGAGGTCGCGACGCTGCTCGATGTTGCCGCTGGACGTCTTCCTGGTTCGCAAGCTCGGCGTGCCCGGTCAATCGGAATTGGCCATGGGCGCCATCGCTTCCGGCGGGATCGAGGTTCTCAACCGCGACATTGATTCGCGAACTCGGGATCTCGCAGGCGCTCGTCGAGCAGGTCGCGGTCAGGGAACGTCTTGAACTGGAACGACGCGATGCGTTGTATCGCGCCGGGCGCGCAGCCGCGAGTCGTCGAAGGTCGCACCGTCCTTCTGGTCGACGACGGGCTTGCAACCGGATCGACGATGGAGGCTGGAATCGTCGCGCTTCGACAACTCTCACCGGCACGGGTCGTCGTCGCCGTGCCGGTGGGTGCTCGCGAAACCTGCGAGCGTCTGCGGTTCATCGCCGATCAGGTGGTGTGCGTGTCGACGCCCGCTCCTTTCGAGGCCGTCGGCGCCTGGTACCAGGAATTCTCGCAGACGACGGACGAAGAAGTGATCCGGCTCCTCGGCAGATCGCCGAGCGATCGCGGGACGGCCTGAAGGCCGTCCCCTGACGGCATGCGCGTTGATCTGCCGGTCAGTGCGGCGCGGCTCAGGCCACCATCGCGAGCGCCTCGGGCTCCAGCGCCAGCGCGAGCACTTCGTCCACCGACGTCACCGGATGGAAGTGCATGTGGTCGCGCACATCGGCCGGAACCTCGTCGAGGTCCGGTGCGTTGCGCTCCGGAAAGATGACGTCGGTGAGACCCGCTGCGTGCGCGGCCAGCACCTTCTGCTTCAGACCTCCAATCGGCAGCACCCGGCCCTGTAAGGTGACCTCGCCGGTCATCCCCACGTTGCTCTTGACCGGCCTGGCCGTGAGCAGGGAGGCGAGTGCCGAGACCATCGTCACGCCGGCGCTGGGCCCATCCTTGGGGATGGCGCCAGCCGGCACGTGCACGTGGAACTCACGGCCGTCGAGCGCGCGTTCGTCGATCCCGAGCCGCACGGCGCGGCTCTTGATGTACGTGAGGGCGATCCGCGCGCTCTCCTTCATGACATCGCCGAGCTGACCGGTGAGGACGAGCCCGCCCTTGCCGGCCATCGACGCCGCTTCCACGAACAGCACGTCGCCGCCGACACCGGTGACGGCGAGGCCGGTCGCGACACCAGGCACCGACGTTCGCGCGGCGGCCTCTCGATAGAACTTCGCGCGGCCCAGTGCTTCCAGCACGGCCGCCCTATCGATGACCGCCGGCTTCTGGCGAAGGCCTGCGGCGATCCGCGTGGCGGCTTTCCGCAGCACGGTGCCCAGCTCGCGTTCCAATTGCCGCACGCCAGCCTCCCGCGTGTAGTCGCTCACCACAAGCCGGATCGCGTCGTCGTTGGTCGTGACGTCTTCGGGAGCCAGGCCATTGCGTTCCACCTGGCGCGGCCACAGGTAGTCGCGCCCAATCGCGACCTTCTCGTCGGTCGTGTAGCCGTCGAACCGGATCACTTCCATCCGATCGAGCAGCGGCCCGGGAATCGTGTCCGCGACGTTGGCCGTCGCGATGAACAGCACGTGTGAAAGATCGAGCGCCACATCCAGGTAGTGATCCTGGAAGGCATGGTTCTGCGCGGGGTCGAGAACCTCCAGCAGCGCGGCGGACGGATCCCCGCGCCAGTCGGCTCCGAGCTTGTCGACTTCGTCGAGGAGAATCACGGGGTTCATCGTCCCGGCGTCGCGCAGCGCGCGAACGAGACGGCCGGGCAGCGCACCGATATACGTGCGCCGATGTCCCCGGATTTCGGCTTCGTCGCGGACGCCGCCAAGCGACATCCGGACGAACTGCCGGCCCGTTGCACGCGCGATGGACTCGCCGATGGAGGTCTTACCGGTTCCCGGCGGGCCGATCAGCGTGAGGATCGCTCCGGATCGGCGATCGTCGGCAAGGCCGCGCTCGGAGCGCAGCTTGCGCACCGCCAGGTATTCGGTGATCCGCTGCTTGACGTCGTCGAGACCCGCGTGGTCGGCGTCGAGCACCTGGCGGGCGCCGTTCGGGTCGAGCCGTTCCTCCGATCGTTTCGACCAGGGCACCGCGATGAGCCAGTCGAGGTAGGTGCGGATCATCGACGCTTCGGCATTCGACTCGCCCATGCGCTCGAACCGCGACAGCTCCCGTTCGGCCTGCTGCTTCACGGTGTCGGGCATGCCCGCGGCCGCAATCTTCTTCCGGTATTCGTCGGCGACGGATCCGTCGTTCTCGCCGAGCTCCTTGCGAATCGCATCCATCTGCTGGCGGAGGAAGTACTCGCGCTGCTGCTTCTGCGTGCCCGATTCGACGTCCTCGCGAATGCGTTTGCGCACGCGAAGCTCCGCCAGCCGCTCCTGCTGGAATTTCAGCGCGAGCGACAGGCGCTCGACGACGTCGAGCGTTTCGAGCAGCTCGAGCTTCTGGGCGTACGTCAAATCGGGCGAGTATCCGGCCGTATCCGCCAGCGCGCCCGGCTGGGTGATGGAGCGGACGAACGCGAGGATGCGGCCGTCGTCGCCGCGGATATCGAGGATTTCCGCCACGACGGCCCGGTATTCGCGCTCGAGCTCGCGCGTCAGGCTCGCCGGGGGCGTCGTGTCGTGGCGCTCGTCGACCTCGACGCGCAACCCGCCGTCGGGATCGGCATACGCGGCGCCGGGCACGGCGCGATGGAGCGGGTTGAGGGTGGCGAGGTGCCGCCCGCCGAGCGCGGCGCGCTCCGCCACCTCGGCGACGACGCCGACCTTGGCGTAGCCGGCGTCCCGGCGGGGGACGAGCAACACGCGCGAATCGACGCCGACTTCGGCGGGGACCGTCACCGGCATGCCGGGAAACGCGACGGCATCGTCCAGGGGAATGAGTTTGAGGGTCGTAGTCATGCTTTCGAGGTTACGCTCAATACTTGATGATGTCAACGATTGATGGAATGAACTATAATGGCGCCGATGACGCGCCGGAAGGAACCCGCCTGCGACGCCTGGCCGCTGCTGGTGCAGTTCCTCTTCGTGCACCGCGCGCATCTGCCGCCGGTGGCCGCCGAGCTCGAGCTGTCGCCGGCGCAGTGCCACGTGCTGCACCTCATCGAGCCGGGCCGTCCCATGCCGATGGGGCAGCTCGCGCAGACGCTCGCCTGCGACGCCTCCAATGTGACGGGACTGGTGGATCGGCTCGAATCACGGGGCCTGGTGCGGCGCCGTCCGTCCGCTTCGGACCGGCGCGTGAAGGTGCTGGATCTCACGCGCGAAGGGTTCACGCCTTCGGGACCTCCTGCTCGACCGCATGACCGCGCCGCCGGCGAGCCTGCAGCGCCTCACGCCGGCAGAGCAGCGGGCGCTCGTGCGCATCCTCGCGCGCCTGCTCGAGTAGAGTCGCCGACCTCGACGATAGGCGTGGATGCTGCGGGTTGTGCCTCTCGAAGAATCCAGCTGTGCGTCGGAAAGAATTACGCGCCGCTGACGTCAGTGAACCTTCTTCTGACGTGGAACCGTACTCGGCGATACAGGTGACGCCGAGCTATCACCGATGAGGCGCGAGAATCGCATTCGTGCGCGTTGGCTTTATCGCGCATGTCGATCGGCTCAGCCTCATCGGATGAATCTGTCGAATGGGTATCCTGCTTGCACACTCGAGCGGGCAAGGAGGATATCTATGAAACGCGCGATATTGATGGCGGCAGCATTTGCGTGTGCGACCGCGGTAAGCACAGCGGCGCAGACCCCAAGCCCATCAGCCAGCAAGACGGACGACAAGACGGTGACCGTCACTGGTTGCCTCCAGGACGCATCCGCGACTCCCGCCGGCTCGCCAGCCACGGCCGGCTTCATCCTGGCGAACGCGACGATCGGCAGCGGATCGACGCCGAGTTCGAGTTCCACCGTCGGAACAACAGGGACGGCTGGAACTACAGCGTCCGCGCGCGGGACGTCGTACGTTCTCCAGGGGCACGACGCCGATCTCAAGAGCCACGTGGGTCACAAAATCGAAGTGACGGGCACTGTCGAACCGAAAAGCAGGCCAGCGCTTCGCCGGATCCCGCGGCCGCTGCGCCTGGCGCGCCCGCATCGTCGATGGCGAACGATCGCCTGACGGTGTCGTCGGTCAAGATGATCGCGGCCGAGTGCACCGCCAAGTAACACTGCCGAATCGATCGACGTACGGCCCATGGCGTGATGGCAGTCATCACGCTGTGGCCCGCTCTCGCCAATCGTCAGCGTAGCGACGTCGATCCACGTCGCGCGCCGCACAGCAGCTGTTGCCGCTCGCAGCGAGCGTTGACAACCGTTGTCAGCGGGGACTGACGCACTCCGTCACTGCCTGCATGCCGATGCACATGGTGGCGACGCGGTAACCCCTCCGCGCACAGATTTGGGAGGGTACCTCCCTTGCTCAGCAGAGCACCATGACACGCCGCGCCGGTCTGGCCGTCGTCGTGATGCTTGCCGCGGGAGGGCTTCGCGCAGATCTTCGAGGCGCGATCCCGGATCCTGCGATCGCCACGCCGATCGAGCAGGCGTTGATCGAGCAGGCGTGCTCGACCCCTCCAGCCGTCGCAATCGACCCGGACAAGCACGACGAGTGTCTTCACGCAAAACTGACTTCGCTGCGCGCCGATTTCGGCCGCGATCTCAGCAAGCTTTCGAGCGGTGACCGTCGACGAATCGATGCCGCATGTGAGCAGATTCGCGGCGCCGAGGGACGCGAAGGGTATCTGACGTGCCTCGCGAGCCAACTGGCCGCACTGCAGGCTCGCTTGAATCGGGGGCGAAGCGCCGCGGTGGAAGCCGCGCCGGCTGCCGTCGTCTCCCCCGACGCTCAGTTGGTCGCTGCCGGCGTTCCTGGACCCGGCAGCAGCGGGTCGTCGTCTCGGATCTGGGTGGTCGTCGCGCTCACGCTCGGGACGTTGAGCGTGGCGGGCGTCGGTTTGTTCTTCGCGGTGAAAGCACGGCCGCGCGCACCGCGGGTGTGTCGGGTCTGCGGGACTGGCGTGGAAGGCGCCGGAGATTTGTGCGCATCGTGCCGTCGCGAAGCGGCTGAAACCGTACGCCGCGCCGCCGCTGAGCGCGCGGAGCGCCAGCGCGCTCACGACGATCAGGAACGTCATCAACGCGACCAGGAGGAGGAGGAGCGGCGGCGGCTCGCGCAGGAAGCCGAGGACGCACAACAGCAGCAGCGAGAACTGGCCGGCCAATCCGACGAGACAGTTCTGAAAGCCGAAGAAGAGGCGCCGCGCCCCGATGCCGAACCTTATGAGGAGGCCGAGGCCCAACGTCATCCGGTGTCGGATGATGAAGACGCGGTCTTCGATCCGTACCGCGTGCTCGCGGTACCGCATGACGCGAACGCCGACGTCATTCGGGCGGCCTACGACCAGGCCAGGTCGAAGTACGATCTCGGGCAAGTCGAAGGCCTCGGCGACGAAATCAAGCAACACTACAGTTCTGAAGGCGCAAGAAGTCGATCGCGCCTTCGAGATGCTCGTCGACTCCAGCGGATTCTCGTCAGCGAGCCAGCCACACGAGCTGCCGGCCGATCACCTGACTGGCGTTTCGAACTCCTAGAAGGCAAGATGGGGCGGTGAGGGCCTCATGACCGATTCGAAGGATCCGGCTCGGCCGGACCTGGCGAGTGGCGTGTCTATTCGCGCGCTCGCAGACGGTGAAATGCTGCTGGGACGCGTGGGTGAGGACGACGTGCTCCTGGCGCGAGCCGGCGACTCGATATTCGCCGTCGGCGCTCATTGCACTCACTATCGAGGCCAGCTCGCGGACGGTCTTCTCGTGGGAGAGACGGTTCGCTGCCCGTTGCATCACGCCTGTTTCGATTTGCGGACGGGCGAGGCCCTGCGCGCTCCGGCGCTGGACCCCATCGCCTGCTGGCGAGTCGAGCGCGACGGCGACACCGTTGTTGTCCGGGAGAAGAAGCCCGCGACGGAATCGGCGCGCGCTTCCAAAGCACCGGCAAGCCGGCCCGCATCGGTCGGCATTGTCGGTGGGGGAGCCGCGGCCATCGCCGCCGCGGAGATGCTGAGACGCGAAGGGTACGACGGACCGATCACCATGATGAGCGCGGACGAGGACGCGCCGGTGGATCGCCCGAACCTGTCGAAAGACTATCTGGCCGGCGAGGCGCAGGACGACTGGATTCCGATGTGGCCGCCGGAGCTGTACGCGGAGAAACGCATCGAGCTGCTGCTGCGGTCACGGGTGGCGTCGCTCGACACCTCCAGGCGCGCGGTGCTGTTCGAGAACGGGTCGCGCCGCGAGTTCGGCGCGATCCTGATCGCGACCGGCGCCGATCCCGTCCATTTGCCTGTCCCTGGAGCCGACGGGTCCAATGTCCTGTACCTCCGCTCGTTCGCCAACAGCCGGGCGCTGGTTGAGCGCGCGCAATCGGCCAAGCATGTCGTGGTGGTTGGCGCGAGCTTCATCGGACTGGAAGTCGCGGCGTCACTCCGGGCCCGCAACATCTCCGTCGACGTCGTTGCGCCCGAGCGATTCCCGCTCGAGCGCGTGATGGGCGTCGAGGTCGGGCGCTACATTCAATCGTTGCACGAGGCGCACGGCGTCGTGTTCCATCTCGGTCAGACCGCGTCGGCGGTCGACGGGCGCACGGTGACGTTGAGTGGAGGCGGAACCCTCGACGCCGACTTCGTGGTGATGGGGGTTGGCGTGCGGCCGGCAATCTCGCTGGCGCAGCAGGCCGGGCTCGCCATCGATCGAGGCATCGCGGTCAACGAGTACCTCGAGACGAGCGCCGCTGGAGTCTTCGCGGCCGGTGACGTCGCCCGATGGCCGGATCCTCACACGGGGGAGCGCATCCGCGTCGAGCACTGGGTGGTTGCCGAGCGTCAGGGTCAGATCGCGGCGCGCAACATGCTGGGCCGTCGAGAGGCGTTCGACGCGGTTCCCTTCTTCTGGAGCCAGCACTACGACGTCACCATCAGATACGTCGGGCACGCAGAGCAGTGGGACGAGGTGACCATCGAGGGCACATTCGCCTCGGGATGCTCGGTGACGTACCTGCGCTCCGGGAAAAGACTCGCCGTCGCGACGATGGGCCGCGACCGTGAGAGCCTCGAAGCGGAAGTCGCGATGGAGCGCGCCTAGGCGCGGACCACGGACCAGCGAACCCATGAGCTGTCCAGGCGTATGTGCCGAATCTGCATAGCTGTTCGACGCAGCGTCCGGTACCTTGCGACTCAGCCGCGGCGGCGCCAAAACGAATTTCTGCGTGGGCGACGCGACGATAAGAGAAAAGAAGAAATAGAAGGGTCCTATGAAGGCCGTGAAGCTCGTCTGTGCTGGCGTGATCGCGGCTACCGTCTGCCTCGGGGCCGCGAAAATCAAGACCCGCGCCGACGCGGATCCCAAGTTCGACTTCAAGACAGTGCATACGTGGGCCTGGCACAAGGATGGCCCCGGTGAAGTCAAGATGGCGCGCAGCTCGGACGACGACCCAAAGGCGATTCAGCGTCGTCGTCGAGCCGACGATAGTCGACGCGGTCACGAAAGAGCTCACCTCGCGCAAGCTGACGCCGGATCAGAATGCGCCTGACGTCCGTTTCCACTACTACGTGCTGGTCACCGTCGGATTCGACACGCAGACGACGGGGCAGTTCCTGCCCGCGGTGCCCGAATGGGGGATACCGCCGTTCACGGGGGCGACGATGTCCTACAACATCATACAGACCGGTTCGATCGTCCTGGACGTCGTGTCGACCAGGCTCGACGCAGTGGTCTGGCGCGGAATCGCGCAATCGGAGCTCGAGCAGACCAACAGCGACGCGGAGCGCAACGCACGGATCCGGGAGGCGGTGCGTGATCTGATCAAGAAACTTCCGGCGAAATGACGAAAGGAAACGGATGATGCTGAACAGAACCGTCGCCGCCGCGTTCATGCTCTTCGGGCTCACGAGCGCCCTCGGCGCGCAAAAGACCGTCACGATTCCCGGCGACAAGGCCACCGCCACCGTGACCGTCCAGCAGATCGACTCGACGA
Organism: uncultured Acidobacteriota bacterium; assembly: GCA_963794305.1. Taxonomy (GTDB): domain Bacteria; phylum Acidobacteriota; class Vicinamibacteria; order Vicinamibacterales; family CAVVIG01; genus CAVQFC01. The sequence goes on from CAWCDQ010000047.1 coordinate 106,866, forward strand.
AGCGCCTGGTGACCTATCGCACCGCCGATGGGACGGAGGACACGGTCTATGCCGGCCCGGAATTCGCCCGCTTCAACGAGTTGAAGGTTGGCGACAAAATCAACATGACCTACTACGAGTCGAAGGTGTTCCAGGTGCGAAAGCCGGGCGCTCCTCCGCTGAAGCCTTCGGATACGATGGCCGCGACCGCCGGCAAGGGCGCGGCGCCGAGCGCCACGCTGGCCCGTCAGACCGTTCAGACCGTGACGGTGAAAGCGGTGGACATGACCGTGCCATCGATCACGGTCACGACCTCGGACGGCCGAACGGTGCACCGCAAAGTCGACAACAAGGCGAATCTCGAGGGCGTCAAGGTCGGCGACACGATCGACATCGTGTCCACGGAAGCCATACTGGCGTCGGTCGAACACGCCAAGTAGCACGTCGCAACGTCGACGCGGCGGCCGTGAATGGGTCTCGCGGCCGCCGCCGATTCGCGGAACCTCTAAGGAGCCTCCAGCGCCTGCTTCATCCGGCCCAGCGTGTCTTCGGCCGATCGCTTGACGATTCCCTCCGCGACACGTTGCTTCAACCCGCCGAATCCTCCGCTCATCAGGTCGCCGCGCGATCGGTTCGCGTAGACCACGTACGTGACGGGCGGCGTGGCCTGAGGATCCTGCAGGAAGATGGTGACTGCGAGCGAGCCGAAGAAATAGTGGCTCGAGTAGAGCTGCTTCTGTGCCACGACGACGCGGTCCGGCCGCTTTGGATCGCGCCAGGTCACCATGTGCGTGAGACCGAGTATCGGCTTCAAGCTCGCGTAGTGCTGCCTGTCCCAGTAGTACTCGTCGGTCATCCCCGGCACGGATGCGCGGGGGAACTCAGTGAGATGGCGCGTGAGCGGCGGCGCGTAGACGTTGAGTATGCGCGAGTTGCGGATGATGCCGCGCCACTCATCGGCCTGTTTGACCGGCTTGGATTGGTCGTCGTACGTGATCAACGCGGCGTCGCCGCGCTCGAGATAACCGGATAGGTACGCGAGCATTCTCGCCCGCGCCCACTCGTTCGCGCGGTCGGCGGCCGTGGGTGCCTTCCAGTCAACAGCCGATCGCACGTCGGCAATCGACGCGCCTCCGAGACGCATGTCGCAGTCGCCCGGTTTACACGATCGAAGGGCGTCGATGTCGTCCGAATCGAGTTTCAGCGAGGCGAGGTCGGCGGATCGGGGAGGACGACTGAACGTTCCGAACTGCAGCGTCACCTCTCCGTCCACGTACGTGACGAGCTGCCGGAAGTAGTCGATCACGCGCTCCTTCGGCGCCGCAATGCGGACAATAGCCACCGCGGCGGCCTCCCTGTCGTCGCGGGAGACGTCGGCGCGCGAGATGACCTTTCCGGCGTTGAGCGCTGCGATCTCGTCTGGAGGAAACCCGCCGTCTTGCTGAACCAGCCAGTTCAAGTCCGCCGGCAGTGATCCTGGTTGCGCCGCTGCCCACATCGCGACTGCGCAAACGACTAGAATTCGTTGCACCTGATCGAGCATGTAACGACCATATGTCAGGAAGAGTCAATTGCCTATGCGGATCCGGCACGGCACTATCCGCCGCAATGGCCGCGGCGTTCCGGACTGGCGCGGCGATTGGCGTGGACAGCCAGCGTGCCGGCGTCTATGCTGGCTGTCGGCCGCTTCACGGCTCAAGTCGGATCGGCCCGTTTCCGATAAGCGGATAGACGGATAGGAGCTGCATGCCATCATGACAATGCCGATCCGCGCCGTATGTCTGGCTGTGTTCGTGTGCTGCGTATTGCCGAGCCCCGCGGCGGCGACGGCGCGATCCGTCCCCAACACCGTCGTCACGGTTGATTCCGACTGCGCTCGACGCGTCGCCTCTTCTTGCCTTCCGAGTGGAGCCTGCGGACGCCGTCGCTGCGAACGCGGAACACGCGGTGGTGTTGAGTGAGCCGACATTCTGGAGCCAATACAAGACATATGCGGTCGGTGGGCTGACGGTTCTCGCCGCGCAGGTCCTGCTGATCGGCGCGCTGGTCTTTCAGGGACTCCGGCGGCGATCCGCGGAACGTGCGCTCAGCGAAATCGACGAACACTATCGCGTCATCGTCGAAATGCAGACCGACCTGATGTGCCGCTGCCTTCCCGACAGCACGCTGACGTTCGTCAACGAGGCCTATTGCCGATTCCGGCGGAAGACGGCCGAACAACTGGTCGGAACACGAATCCTCGACTCCCTGAGCCGATGGCGCGCGCGAGGACATGAGCGCTCACTTCGCGTCGCTGATCCAGCCGCCTCACGTCGGTCGACTGGAGCGCGAAGTGAAGGAGCCGGACGGAGGCACGCGATGCTACGAGTGGATTACGCACGGCGTGCTCGGACCCGACGGGCGCGTGCGTGAGTTCCTGGGCACTGGAAGAGATATCACCGACCGGAAGCAGGCCGAGAACGCGCTTCGGCGAAGCGAGGCGCGGACCAGCGCCATACTGCGCCTGATTCCCGACTTGATGTTCGTCATGAGCCGGGACGGCGTGTACCTCGACTATCACGCGAGGGATCATCGCGACCTGTTCGTGCCGCCGGAGCAGTTTCTCGGCAAGACGGTCTTCGACGTCATGCCACCGGAGTTGGCGCCGATCTTCGCTCAGGCGATTGCCTCCGCCGACGCCACCAGCGAGCCGAAAGTCGTGGAGTACGCGCTTCACATGCCGGACGGCGAGCGGTTCTTCGAAACCAGAATGGTGGCCAGCGACGCACGATCAGGTGCTGAGCATCGTGAGGGAAACGACCGACCAGAAGCGGGCCGAGCGACGGCTGCGGGTCAACGAAGCGCGGTATGCGCTTGCCACGGCGGCCGGCGGCGTCGGCATCTGGGAGTGGGCTGTCGATACCGGGGAGCTCTACGTGGATCCCGAAGTGCTCCAAATCCTCGGCTACCCGCGAACCACGCAGCCCGGCGCGTCCTTCAGGTGGAACCAGCTGGTTCATCCGCAGGACCAGGAGCAGACGCAGGCTGCCGCCCGCGATTGCCTGAACGGGCGAAGCCGAACGTTCGACATCGAGCATCGCGTTCTGCGCAAAGACGGATCGGTTCGGTGGTTCCACACGTGCGGCACCGTGGTGCGTCCGAGGAACAATGCACCGCAGCGCATGAGCGGGACCTTCACCGATGTGACCGACCGGAGGCGCGCCGAGGAATCGCTGCGCGCCCAGGACGCAGAGCTTCGCCAGAGCTACCAGGAGATCCGAAACCTCGCCGGCCGTCTCATCGCCGGGCAGGAGCTCGAGCGCAAGCGGCTGGCTCGTGAGCTCCACGACGACGTGAGCCAGAAACTGGCGTTGCTTTCGATCGAGGTGGACTTGATGAAACGGGCCGGCGGCGAGGCGGCGCCATCGTCGACGCTCGGCATCGCGGAGCGCGTCGCTTCCATCGCGAGCGACGTCCACTCGCTCTCGCATCGTCTGCACCCGTTCAAGCTGGAAGCGTTGGGTCTCGTCGAGGCGATTCGCGCGTTGTGCGCCGATGTGTCGAAGCAGTACGGCTTGAAGGTGGATTTCGTGAACGACTCCCTGCCGACCCGACTTCCACCGGATCTGTCGCTCTGCCTGTTTCGCATCGTGCAGGAGGGGCTGCGCAACGTCGTCAAGCACAGCGGTTCGACCGATGTGTGGATACAGTTGAGCGCGTCGAACTCGGAAGTCTCGCTGCAGATCGCCGACTGCGGCGTCGGCTTCGCCCCAGCCGACCACGTTCGTACCGGACTGGGGCTGATCAGCATGCGCGAACGCATCAACTTCGTCGGCGGACGGCTCGCGATCCGTTCATTGCCAGGCTTCGGCACGCGGATCGGCGTGCGCGTTCCCCTTACCCCGCCGGCGGCCGACGCGGCCGTGGAGCCGAGACAATCCGAGCACGTGTCCGCCGAATCCGCGTAGCAGTGTCCTCGGACGGTAAGTGAGTGTCGAAGCGCGCGTGAGACGAACCGCGCTTACAAGGCCGGTGCTCTGACCGGGACCGCGGGCATCAGCGATGGAGACACGAACGAGCGGCCGGCCAGCGCCGCACGAATCGCAGGGATCAGATCGGTTCCCATCCGGCGCTTGAGAACGTAGCCGAGCGCGCCGGCGTTGAACGCCGCGTCGACGAAGTCCTGATCCTCGTGCACCGTGAGGAAGATGACGCAGGGCGGCTTCACCGATTCGGCAAGGCGCGCAGCCGCCGCGAGTCCGCTCAGCACAGGCATCGAGATATCGAACACGACCACATCCGGCTTCAAGACAGAGGCGGCTTCGAAGGCCGCCTGCCCGTCCCCAAACGCACCGAGGATCTCGAACTCGTCCGACAGCATGTGACTGAGATGGTCGAGCACTGGGGGATGGTCGTCAGCCAGCAGCAGGGTCGTGCCTTTCATCGAGAGACCGCCTGCATTCTAGCAATCGTGAGGGGCCCGAACAATCCAGCGGATTGACAGTGTCGAGCGGATCAACAGACAGGTGCTACACGATATGGTGCTTGATGGCGAACTGAATCAGCTCGGCGGTGGTTCGAATTTTGAGCTGCTCCATGATTCGGTACTTGTGGAACGCCACCGTGCGCGGGGCGATGTTGAGAATGTGCCCGACTTCCTTCATGGAGTGCCCCTCGGCGACGAGTTGCACGACTTCCCGCTGGCGCGGCGTCAATTGCTGCGCGCCGTGGGCCGATTCGGGCCCTTGCAGCATCGATCCCATCAGGCCCTCCGTCACCAGCGGGGTGACGTAGGACCGGCGCCGCATCACTTCGCGGATTGCGGTCTGGAGCTCCGACGCGGCCGAGCGCTTGAGCAGGTAACCGGAGGCACCTGCCCGAAACGCCGCCGCCGCAAGATCCGGGTCCTCGTTCATCGTGAGGAAGATGATGCGGGTGTCTGGAAGCGCCTGCTTGATTTGGCGCGCGGCGTCGATGCCGTTCAGCAGCGGCATCGAGATGTCGACGACGACGACGTCGGGCCTCAAGCTGTCGGTGGCGGCCAGCAGGGCGCGGCCGTCGGACACCATTCCCACGATGTCGCAGTCGTCGTTCAATAGCTTCTGAAATGCTTCGAGAAGCAGGGTGTGGTCGTCGGCGAGGATGACGCGAGGGCGGCTCATGCGGTTTGCATCACCACGCTGCAGGACTGTAGCCGTACGGTGACTCCTATCCGCGTGCCCCGCCCGGGTGCCGCGTGGACGACGATGTCTCCGTCGATCGAGTGGACGCGTTCGCGCATGCTGATGAGTCCCAGCCCCGTCGATGGACAGGTATCGACGGCAAAGCCGACGCCGGAATCAGCGACTTCTAGCTGCAATTCATGAGACATGGTTTCTGTGAGGTGTACTTCAGCCAGCAGCACGCCACTGTGCTTGATCACGTTGTGCAACGCCTCCTGAACGATTCGGTACAGGCATAGCGCCACATCGCGCGGAATATTTCCGGGGACGTTGTGGTGAGCAAATCGAACCTGGAGATGATGCTGTCGCCACAATTCCTGGCAGAACCCGTTGATGGCGGGCACAAGCCCCAGTGCCTCGAGTTTTGTCGGATGCAGCTGATGGGAGACGCGGTGAAGGTCGGCGGAGATCTCGCTCGCCTTCTGCCAGAGCGCCCTGGAGCGCGAGGACAGTTCCGCGGCGGAAGGCGAGGGGCGCATCGAGAGCTGCTCGAGTTCCATGGCGAGCAGCGCAAGGCGCTGACTCAGGTCGTCGTGAAGCTCTCGCGCGATGCGGCGGCGTTCCTGCTCCTGCGCCGCGATCAGCCGGCCACTGAGCTCGCGCAGCGCGCGCTCGGCCCGTCGCCGGTCGGTGACGTCGTGACACGACACGACGGCGCCGCCCTCAGGGCGTCGCAACGCGTTCACGCGGACGCCAACGGAGCGGTCGCCGTCGGCCGTTCGATGCGAGTATTCGCCGCCCCAGGATGTGAGCGTTCCCGAACACACAGCCTCGACCCCGGATGCGACGCGTTCGACACCCGTCGCGCCGCGCTCCGCGAGCTGACGGCACCAGTCGGGAAACCTCGCGCCGGCTTGAAGCGGGGGAGTGGCGATCGGGTCGTGCGCCGAGATGAGCGTGCCCGCGCGATCGAGGACGGCGATCGGCAGCGGCAGTGACGCCACGATCGCATGACTCAAAGCTGCGGTTTCCATCATTTCGAGATCCGCCTGATGTCGCGCCTCAAGGATGCGCCTCCGTTCGAGCCAGTAATATCGCGCCGCCACGAGCGCGGCTGCGGCAACCAGCACGACGGTAGTGACGATCGGTACGCCCATCGATGTGACCCTGTCTCTTAACTCGACAATGGGGCACGCAGCGAACTTACAATGATGTAATCGATTGTAAGGTGTCGGTTATAACAGCAACCTGCCAACATGAGTAACTGTCAACAATGCTAGTCAGCTCCGCTTCTTCCACGAAGATACCGCAGTCGGCTTGCCGTCGTCGCCGACTACGGTCAATTGCCTGGGGCTGCTTCAATTCGCCGTGCAAGGTGAGGTTGCCGTACGCGTCGTAGACCAGATCGCCGCCGGCCGGCAACCGCCGGCGCTTCCCACTTTCGCAGATGTCGTACCAGTCCAGGGTCCACGAGCCCTCGAGCTGTCGGCGCACGGCTTCGAGACTTCCGGCGCCTGCCTCGACGTCCGAACCCTTGGCCGGCATGTTCAACGGCCCGGAAGACCCCATCTTTGGCGGGTTCAGCGGACCGGGCGCGCAGCCGGCGAGCAGCGCGGCGCCAGTCAACGCCAGAATCCAACACTTCATCACGCGCAGCATAGCGCGGCCGGATACAAACGCTATGCAGTTCCGGCAGCGATCGACATGAACTGACGGCTTCCCGTTCGGCAACAAGAAACCATCATTCTTATCTATACCCCCTGACGTCTCTGACAGTTCTAAGACTGCGCGGATACCAAGGATCATCGGCTCAATTCCATGGGCGCTACTGACCCGCAGGCGTTTGCGTTCCGGTCAGCGATCGAGTCGCGCGACCTCGAAGACGTCGATGCGATGGCCACGGCTATTGCAGACGGCATGGAAAGCGAATACGTGCAGCTCGAGGCGCGGCCGTTCAGGGGCCACTGGACCGTCGTGCGGCTGCCCTCCATGGTGGTTCAATTCGCGCGGGCCGACATCGCTATCGTCCGACGTCTCCGCGTGCCGCCCGATCGGCTGGCCTTCGTCATCCCATTGAGGGTCCCGGGTCTCGCCCGCTGGAACGGCCATGCGATTCGTGGCGGCGAGGTCATCGTCTGTCCTGCCGGCGGCGACGACTACGCGTTCGATCCGGGAGGCATGCAGTTCGCCATCGTCAGCGTTGCGGCTGAAATGTCGTCCGAGTTCGCCGACCTCGGAAGGCTCTCCCTGGAGGACTCCCACGGAAGCCGTGTGCTGCGTCCGATCGCCACCGACGCCGTCGGGTTGCGGCGACGGCTGTCGGATCTCAGCGCCGAGGCCGAGGCGGCCCTGTCCTCCGGCGTCGGAGCCGCGGACGACATGGCGGATGGCGTTTCGGAGAAGCTGATCAATTGCGTCCGTCGAAGCCTGCCGTATGGGGACGGCGTGAGCGGCGGCGCCCGAAGCCTCGTCGTACGCCGGGCGGAGCAGTTCTTTCGCTGCCATGTCGGCGAAGCGGTGTCCATCGCTCAGTTGTCGACCATTGCCGGCGTCAGCGAGAGAAGTCTGAGAAATGCCTTCCACCATGTCTGCACCACGAGTCCCAAGCGCTATCTGAAACTCTGGCAGCTTCATCAGGTTCGTCGGGCCCTTCGCGGCGGAGAGCGGCCTCCATTGTCGGTGACCGACGTGGCGACGCTGCACGGATTCTTCGAGCTCGGACGGTTTGCGGGCGAGTACAAGGCGCTGTTCGGCGAAGCCCCCTCGCAGACCCTTCAACGATCCAGGACTGGCATCGTGACTCCAGCGCAAAGCGTGGCCTGAGCGGACGTCAGTTCCGGTCTGCCGAATCCGCATAGCCGCACGCAAGTCGGGAAATTAGGCTGGCGGCGTATGACACACCATTTCACGACCCGCGGACCCAAAACCCTGATCGCGAGTGTGGCGCTCGCGATGCTGGCGAGTGCAGGCTGCGATCGGACCACGACCGTAGCAGGTATCGCGCCGGCACCCGTGCTGGTGGCGACCGCGCGCCTGACCACCGCGCCGCTGGCATTCGCCCCCTCCACGCTCTGCGCGAGTGTCGCGCTGTTCACACCGAGCGTCAGTCTCATCATCACCTCGTTGGGGAGTGACGTGGCCGTGGATGAACTGACGCTGCATCTGCTGGACGGCTCGAACGTGGGTGGTCCCGGGATCACGGTTCCGCCGGCGGGTTTCAGCGACGCGGTCGTCCGCGCCGGCACGAGCCGGACGTTCGTGATGACGCCCACCTTCACATGCGGTGTCTCCTCCCCGCGGTCGATTCACGGCGACGTCGTGATCGTGGACGCCGCCGGTCGTCGAACGTCGTTGTCCACGACGACAGCGTTGTGGTGAGCGCCCACGCACCGGCCATCAGCGCCGGCTGAATCGCTGCGCATTCGCGCGAGCAGTGGCTCGGTCAGGCCGAGTCAGACACGAGTCGTGCATGAAAGGACAGGAGCACCGTGCCGCGAGGGTTTCAACGCATGTCGGCCGCACGGCGGCGCGCCGTCGCGCGAGCGGGTGGCCGCGCGGCCCAGGCGCAAGGATCCGCACATCGATGGACGTCCGAGGAGGCGCGTGCGGCTGGCAGAAAAGGCGGGCGGGCCGCCGGTCGAAGCGCGCCGCGCCCGCCACGCGCCTCGGCGCGACGAGTAGCCACGTGCGCCGGCCGGTGTGCCGGTTCTGCATAGCTGCGATGTTCACACTTCCGTAAGCTCTCGCCATGCGTGAGATGCGTGCGCCTCAGGCGAAGAGTCCTCGTGCGAGTCCGATGCGCCCTCGCCGGCGATGCATCGCGGGGTTGTCGTCGTGACCCTGCCTGCGGCCCGACAGTACTCCGTGTCCGACGTCCTCGGCCGATCGGCCCGACGACTCGACAATCTGCGGCCGCTCCCGGCCGAAACAGCCGGCATCGTGGGCGAGAGCGAGGCGCTCCGGCACGTGATGCACCGCGTCGATCGGGTGGCACCGACCGAAGCGACCGTGCTGCTGTCGGGCGAGACCGGTACGGGCAAGGAGTTGCTCGCGCGCGCGATCCATCACCGCGGCCGCCGCAGCGACCGTCCGTTCGTGGTCATCAACTGCGCGGCGCTGCCCGCATCGCTGATCGAGAGCGAATTGTTTGGTCACGAGCGCGGCGCGTTCACGGGTGCGCACGCCGGCCAGATCGGCCGATTCGAACTGGCGCATCGCGGCACCGTGTTTCTCGACGAGGTCGGCGAACTGCCGCTCGAACTGCAGTCGCGATTGTTGCGCGTGATTCAGGAGGGCCAGCTGGAACGTCTCGGCAATCCTCACACGATCGACATCGACGTACGGGTGATCGCCGCCACGAATCGCGATCTGGCCGACGAAGTGCGCCGCGGCCAGTTCAGGCGAGACCTCTACTACCGGCTGAACGTGTTTCCGATCGCGATTCCGCCGTTGCGCGAACGGCCCGGCGACATTCCGCCGCTGGCGCGGTATCTGGTCGAACGTCTCGGGAAGACCCTTGGCCGGCGGATGGACGACATTCCGCCGGAGGTCATGCGGGTCCTCGAGGACTATCACTGGCCCGGCAACGTGCGCGAACTGGAGAACGTGCTCCACTGCGCCATCATCGTCTGCCAGGGCTCGACGCTTGTCGGCCGCCGACGTGTCGCTGTCGGCACTCGAACCGCCGCCGATCGATCAAAGCGCCACACTGGTGGACGTCGAGCGACGCCATATCGCCAGGGTCCTCCAGGCGAGTCGATGGCGCATCGAGGGACCGGGCGGCGCGGCCAATATTCTCGGCCTGAAGCCCAGCACGCTGCGCAGCCGGATGTCCCGGCTCGGGATCGCACGCGCGCGCTGAAGCGATCGAATGTCGTTCACCGATCGCCAATGAGCCTGGTGGTGCGCGTCTGCACTTCGTCCAGCAGAATCACCGGCGCCTCGCGGAACAACGGCCGAATGCCCTTCAGCGTCTGAAACTCGCGCGACTCGAAGAACGCGTCCGCGTCTTCGGCAAGCTCCCATTCCGACGCCAACGTGAACAGATTCGGGTCTTCGCTGTCGACGACCAGTCGCGAGCGCCTGCAGGTCGGCGTCTCCCGCATGCGTTCGACGATGTCGTCGATGACGGCGAGCACCTCAGGCCTCTTGTCGGGGCGCACCCGGAGGATCACGGACGCGAGGACCATGGTTCCCGCAGGAAGTGCAACGGCCATGCCTCCGCCTGTGGCCGAAATCGCGCCAATCCTGGCAGGTGTCCGGTTGCGGGACCCGGATTCGTCGGACAAAAATCGCCCGGCCCCACGACATGCAGTGGGGCCGGAACGGTCACGCGGTATGCCGAAACCGCATAGCCAGGTACCCAGGCCACCAACTATCGTGGGTTTCATGCTGATTCTAAGAACTGTCGCCGTCGCCGCCGCTGTTGTCGCACTCGTCGAGGGCGGGGTTTCCGCCCAGCGCAAGCCGGGTGATGTCCCGGTGGATTTCAGCGCCAGCGTCCAGGCGACCGGCGCGCTGGGCGCCGTCGCGACGACGCTCAAAGTTCACATCGATCGGTATACCGAGGATCGCGATCGCACGTCGCTGCTCGCGGCTCTGACAAAGAACGGCTATCAGGCGTTCCTGCCGGTATTTCGCAAGGTGCCTGTCGTCGGGTACGTGCAAATCAAGGATCAGAAATGGGATCTGCGATGGGCGTACCAGCAGCAGGCGAACGGCAGGCAGACCGTGACGGTCGCGACCGACAAGCCGATCTATTTCTTCGGCGGGGGAAGCGCCGACGCGAAGCCGCGCGCCGGATACGAGCTGGCGGTGATTCGGCTCGACGTGGACGACATCGGCATGGGGAAGGGCACGCTGTCGGGCGCGGCCCGCGTCAAGCCGTCGGGGGACGGTCAGGGCGTCGAGGTCGACGACTATGCGGGCGCGCCGGTCCCCATCACGACGGTGACGCGAATCTTTTCGTGAACGTCGGCGCCGATGGATTTTGATGCCGATGCCGCCGGCGCCGCCCGGCGGCGTTCGCTCTCGCCGATTCTCCACAACGACGACTTTCAGCCGTTGTCGTCAACGGTCCGCGTGGAGTACGGAGCCTGTTCCGACATCCGGCCGAAAGGCGCGCCCAACGAGGATCACTATCTCGTCGTGCGTTTGGGGCGCAGCCAGGAGACGCTCGCGACAAGCCTTTCCAAAGCTGAGACGCCGATGAGTTTCAGCGAAGCCGGATACGCCTTCGTCGTGGCCGACGGCCTGGGCGGTACCGGGAGCGGCGGCGTCGCGTCGCGCCTGGCGATCAGCACGCTGGTGCATCTCGTCGTTCACTACGGGCGCTGGAATGTGCGCGTGGACGCACGCACGGCATTCGAGATTCTCGAGCGCCTCGATTGGGCGTACAACGAGATCGACGAGACGGTCAAACGACACAGCCGGGGCAATTCTCAGCTCGAGGCCATGTCCACCAGAATGACGGGCGCCTACAGTGCCGGCGACGAACTGTTCGTCGTGCACTCGGGCAAGTCCGGCGCCTATATCTTTCGAAACGGGTGGCTCTCGCAGCTCTCCGACGCCCCTCCACCGCCCCAGCCTGTGAAACTCGGCCCCCGGCTCGTCGGCGACGACCGGGATCGGCTGGCCGAGGTGATCAGCGACGCGATCGGCGGCTCCGGGCGGCCGCGGGTCGTCACCGCGCGCTACAAGCTCGAAGACGGCGATGTGCTGATGTTGTGCAGCGATCGACTCGTGGCGACGCTGGGACAGGAACGCATCGCGGACATCCTGACCGATCGCCGTCAGCCTGATGAATCATGCCGGCGCCTGGTCGATGCGGCGCTCGAAGGCCGCTCCGCGGAAAACGTGACGGTCGTCCTGGCACAGTACCGCATCCCGTCCAGCCGCCCTCGTTGAATCGTTCAGAACCTCGAGCTGCTCCCGCGCCGAGCTCTACATATAACCCGTGCAAATCGCGCCCCCCAGCGCGTCTTCGCGCTGGACTCACGTCCGAAAACGTCGCACACTGTCCCGTCCTCAACCGTCGCGCGATAGAGGAGGGGCATGTCGGGTTACGCGTTGACGTCCGCTTCGCACGACGATGGGTCGAAGGCGGCTACCTCACCCTACCGGGATGCGGGGTACGTCCTTCTGGTCGCGCTGAGCTACTACGCGGGAACACGAGTCGGCTTTGCGTTGACCGGACGCGACATGCCCATCTCGACGTTCTGGCCTCCAAACGCGATCGTCCTTGCCGCGCTCGTTCTCGCCCCTGTCAATCTGTGGTGGAAGATTCTCCTCGGTCTGGTCCCTGTGCATTTTCTCGCGCAGCTTCCAGGCGGCGTACCGGTCCCCACCGCGCTCGGTTGGCTGGTGGGGAATGTCAGCGAAGCTGTCCTCGGCGCCGCGCTGCTCGTCGGCCCGGCGAGGCGCAAGACGCTGTTCCATAGTCTGAACGGCGTCACGCGCTTCCTGTTGTGCGGTTTCATTCTTGCGCCGGTCGTCACCTCCTTCATCGATGCCGCCATCGTCGTGGAGACCAACTGGGGGCGCAACTACTGGGTCCTGTGGACGACGCGTGGTCTCTCGAACATGCTGGCGGAGTTGACGATCGTGCCGCTCATCGTCGTGGCCGGAACGACAGGCCGCTCCTGGGTGAGAAACGCCTCCCGGCGAACCTGGGCCGAGGCAGTCCTGCTCGCGGTGGCCATTGTCATCGCGAGCCTGTCCATCTTTGAGGTCGAACATCCGCTGGACGTGGGCATCCCCGCGTTAATCTACCTGCCGCTGCCGTTGCTGCTGTGGGCATCGATGCGTTTCGGTCCGGCAGGCCTCAGCGCATCGCTTCTCACCATCTCGGTGGTGGCGATTCATGCGGTCATGCGAGGACGCGGTCCGTTCATCGCGGCATCGGTGGCGACCAGCGTGCTGTCCATGCAGGTGTTCCTCTGCATGATGGGCGTGCCGCTGCTCATCCTGACCGCGGTGACCGCGGAGCGGAGACGGGACGCGCTGTCGCTGCGGGACATGAGCCGAAAGCTCATCGATGCGCAGGAGCGAGAGCGTCAGCATATCGCTCGAGAGCTGCACGACGGCGTCGCACAGAATCTCGCGCTCGCCGAACTCGAACTGGATCGGATCATCGACCGTGCGGCTGGTGATCCAGCGGGGGCGCCGCTGAATCAGGTGCGAGACCAGATGACGCTGGTCTCGCAGTCCCTCTGGGACCTGTCGCGCGGTCTGTACCCGTCGAACCTCCAGTATCTCGGGCTGGTGCTCGCGTTGACGAGGCTGTGCTCGGACCTGACCGAGGAAACATCGATCGAGGTTCGCTGCGATGTGGACGGGATTCCCGATCACCTTCCCTCCGATATCTCGCTCTGCCTGTATCGCGTGGCGCAGGAGGCGTTGCAGAACGTCGTGAAGCACAGCAAGGCCACAACGGCGTCCGTACGTCTGCAGGCAGCCAGGGACCGTATCCATCTGCGGATTGCCGACGACGGTACTGGCTTTCGCCAGTCGTCGACTGCGGAGGGACTCGGCTTTGCCAGTGTTCGCGAGCGCTTGAGCGCCATCAACGGTGACGTCGAAGTCCGCTCGGCGCCGGGTCGCGGTACCCGCCTCGAGGCGTGGGTGCCGTTCCGCGTGTCCCCGTCTCAATTTGTGCCAAAGATGGCGGTTCAAGAGCAATAGCGGGCTCCGGCAGGCTCCAATGAAGATTCTGCAGGTCGTTCGGGGAGTGGCCCGGGTCTGGTGCCTGCTGATGCTTGGCGGGTCCGCGGCGACCGCTCAGCAGCCCGCGGCGAGCAGGCGCGTCCTGCTGTTGCACGAGTGGGCAGTCGGCGAACCGCTTCGCGTGAAGTTCGACGCCGCGTTCGTCGACGGTCTGCGCTCTTCCGACGCCGCTCGAGTCGATCTGTACGAAGAGACCGTCGAGACGCTGCGCTTTTCAGGCCCCTATCAAACGCAACTCCTGCAGGACTACTTGAAGCGCAAGTACGCCGGCCTCACGATGGACGTCATCGTCGCGCAAGGCCTGTATCCGTTGAACTTCGCTCGTCAGAACAGGGCGCTCTTCGGGAATCCCCCCATTGTCGCTGTCGCGTCGCAGGCCGGCCAGATTTCTCTCGGCACCGGCGACATCACCGGACTTCAGGGCGGGCAGTTCATGACGGGCACTATCGAACTCGCGCAGAGCCTGCTGCCCGATACCGATTCGGTCTACGTGGTGGATGGCGCGCGTGAAAACGTCGAAGAACTCCAGCCGGAAGTCGAACGCCAGGTGAAGGAACTTTCCCGGCACGTCAATCTGGTGTACCTGCGAGATCTCCCGCTGGCGGAACTCCTGTCCCGTGTCGCAGCGGCTCCACCTCGCGCGATCGTCCTGTTCATCAGGCAGACGATACGAACCCCTTCGCAGGCCGTGGACCAGTCCGAAGCCCTCGCGGAGGTCGTGCGCGCCTCACACGTGCCGGTGTTCAGCCAGATCGAGGATTTCGTAGGGCATGGAGTTCTCGGCGGCTTCGTCTGGAGCTACGAGACCGACGCCAGGCGGATGGCGGCGATGGCGACCTCGATCGCCCACGGTGCCAGCGTGCGCGACACGCCGCCGGGTCGATCGACGTACACCACCATTCTCGACTGGCGGGAACTCCAGCGCTGGCGCATTCGTGAAGAACGCATCCCCGCCGGCAGCATCGTCCGCTTCCGCGAGGAGTCGTTTTTCGAGCAGTATCGGCGGTTTGCGATCGGCGGCCTGCTGATCTTCACCGCGCAGCTGGCCTTGATCGTCGGGCTCGTGGCTCAGCGCGTGCGGCGCCGCCGCGCCGAAGAAAAGCTGCGGACCAATGAAGAACGCTATCGCAGCGTCGTCGACACACAGAGCGAGCTGATCTGCCGCTTCCTGCCGGATTCGACCTTGACCTTCGTGAACGACGCGTATGCCGCTTCTGGGGCAAGACGCGCGACGATCTGGTCGGGCGGAAATTCATCGAGCTGATCCCGGAGGCGGAACGCGGTCCGGTGCTCGAGCGGATCGGACGCACTCTCAACGGGTTGGACTCGCACGAGCATCAGGTGATGATGCCCGATGGCTCGATCGGCTGGCAGCACTGGATCAACCACGCGATCGCCAACGATAGGAACGGTGTCGTCGAGCTCCAGGGCGTGGGCCCGACATCACCGACCGGCGGCGCGCGGAAGAGGCGCTGGGCAGGCCGAGGCGCGCAACAGCGCCATGCTTCGCGCGATTCCCGATTTGATGTTCGTGGTCTCGGGGAAGGACGATTCGTGGATTATCACGCGCGAGAACCGAAGCTGCTGTTCGTTCCGCCGAGCGTGTTCATGGGGCAAACCATTCGTGACGCCATGCCGCCGGGGCTGGCGCAGACGTTCATCGAACGCGCTCGGCGAGCGGCCCGGAGCGACGAGACCGTCGTTGTCGAATACGAGCTGCGGCTCGACACGAGTCGTCATTTCGAGGCACGCGTCGTGCGCGCCGGCGCCGACCGCCTGGTCATCATCGTGCGCGACGTCACCGAAGCCTGGCGCGCGTCTGAGCTCAATCGCGACCTGGCCGGGAAACCGATCGCGAGCCAGGAGGACGAACGGCATCGCATCGCGCGCGAACTTCACGACAATGTGAGCCAGCAGATCGCGCTTCTGTCGATTGGGATCGACCAGCTGGCGGCGACGTTCCCGGGCGCACAGTCCAGATTCCGCGAGCTCTCCAACCAGGCCGGCGAGTTGCGACCGACATTCACGATCTGTCGCACGAGCTGAACCCCTCAAAGCTGCAGACTCTGGGGCTGGTCGACTCCCTTCAGCTCCTGTGCCGCGACGTCGCGCGGCAGGGCACCGTCGACGTCGTCTTCAAGCGGAGTGGTCCCGAGTCTGTCGAGCCGAACGTGGCGCTCTGCCTCTATCGGATTGCCCAGAGGCGCTGCACGATGTCGTCCGGCATAGCAGCGCCCGCCACGCCGAAGTCCGGCTGGCAAGCGATGCGAAGATGGTGCTGCAAGTCTCGGATTCCGGCGTGGGCTTCGATCCAAACGCGGTCGATGGGAGGGTCTCGGCCTTGCCAGCATGCGCGAGCGCGCGCGTTCCTGAAAGGCCAGCTGGCCGTTCACACATTCCAAGCGGGGCACTCCATCGGTGTGCGCGTTCCTATCGTCGCGCCGGTCCGCACGTCCTGGCCGCCGTTACGAAAACCGCTTGAGCGACAATCGACAGCGGCCCGACCGGAGGTCAGGGAAGCCAGTGCAGAACGTCGTGCAGGATCGACCATCGTGGCGCGTGCACGGTCGCGTCCTTTCCCAGGATCCAGTGTGAGAAGAGCTGGTCGATCGTGCCGTCCTTCCGCTTCAAGTCGAGCCACACGTTGACCAGATTCCTCAATCCCTGGTCGCGTCCAGCGATCACGTAGCCAAGGGTACTTTCGTCGGCCGCGGCTGAGGCACCACAACGGAGTAGTCCGGATGCAGCAGCGTATAGGCGATCCGCGCTCTGCGGTGAGGATGAACGCGTCGATGTTCGTCGTCGTGCCGCCGAACAGGTCGCTCGCCGTGGCGAACGGGACAATATGGGCCTCAGGCAACCGGTGAACTCTTGACGTAGTACGGCGCGTCGGGAACACCGATTCTGAGCGGCCCATCGCACGGATCCGATTCCAGTCGGTGAAGGCCGTCCGCTTGTTGTCGGCTACGACGAACGCCACGGTCTCGTCGAGGTACGGTGAGGAAAAGAGCACGTTCAAGGCGCGATCTGCGGTGATGACCGCACCGGACATCACGAGGTCGCACGCGTCCTGGCCGAGCCCATCGGTAAAGATCTTGCGGTCGACCGGCACGAACTCCAGCGAAGCGCTCAGATCGCGCGCCAGCTGGTAGGCCATCTCGACGTCAAAGCCAACGAGCTCGTCTCGCGCGTTGAAAAAGGCGTA
>CAWCDQ010000048.1:0-93222 GCA_963794305.1 uncultured Acidobacteriota bacterium
GCCACACCCGCGCGTGCGCAGTATGTCCAGATCGACTCGTTCGAGGTGACTCCGCTCATCGGCGTCAGGTTTGGAGGCACGTTCGACGTGCGCGCGGACCAGCCGTCCCAGGCTCAGGCGACCTGGAAAGACGCCTCGAGCTACGGTCTGTCTTCCGGTGTCCGCTTCGACCATTTCTCCCTGGTCGAATTCCGATGGACCCGGTCGACCTCGACGCTGCGGTTCGATGCGCCGGTGGGACTTCCGGGCGCGCCGCTCCGGGACGTGACGTTGAACCAGTTTCACATGGACTTCACGCGTGAGTTCGTCGTCCCGGAGGTAAAGGGTCTCCGATCGTTTCTCACGGGCAGCGTCGGCGCCACGCACGTCGCCGCTGCGCGTGATAGCTTCACGCGCTTCTCGTTCGGCTTCGGCGCCGGGTTGAAACAATTCCTGGGCTCGAGGTTCGCGATACGCGCCGAGGCGAAATGGCTGCCAATCCTGATCGATCCCGAAGTTGGCGCGTGGGCGTGCGGCACGGTCGCAGGCGGCGGCTGTCTCGTGGTCCTGACGGGACCACTGACGCAGCAGTTCGAACTCAGCTTCGGACCTGTCGTGCGCTTTTGACGGGTTTACTCTTTGCTTCCCGGCGCGGCAGCCGGATTCATGACCCGGCTGATGGCGTTCACCAGTTCGGTCCATCGCGATTCCTCGCGAAGGAACTGTTTCTTGCCTTCGGGAGTGAGCCGGTAGAACTTGGCGCGCTGGTTGGCCTCGGTCTGGCCCCATTTCGAGGTCACCCAGCCTTTCTTCGCGAGCCGCTGCAGCGCGGGATACAGCGAACCCGCTTCCACCTGCAGCACGTCGGAGGACTGCGAGCGAATCGTCTGTCCGATCGCGTAGCCGTGCTGCGGTCCCCAAAGAAGGGTCCGCAGGATCAACATGTCGAGGGTGCCGTGCACGAGGTCGGTACGCGCGTCTGGCCGCGTCGAATGGAGGGTCATCTATAGAGAGTCTATGTCCCTTGGACATAGAGAGTCTATAGCCTCGTCTTTTCTCTTGGGCATTCCGGTCAATTTGGTGATAATCGGCCGGAAGTTGGCGCCTTATTCGCGCTGTCGCGGCGGGAAGACCGGCCGGCCGCGGACTCGCCAGCGAAGACGGCTTACCAACCGAAAAACTGAGGGAGCGTCCCATGCGTGTCGCGCAGGTCTTGAGTATCTTCGTCGCGGGGGTGGCCGCTGCGGTGCCGGCGATGGCAGCCGACGGCACACCGACCTTCACCAAGGACGTCGCGCCGATCTTCTACAAGTCGTGCATCGAGTGCCATCGCGCGACGATGTTCGCGCCGATGTCGCTGACGTCGTACGAAGACGCGCGTCCGTGGCTGCGCTCGATCAAGCAGCGCGTCACGGCGCGGACGATGCCGCCGTGGGGATCGGACATGCCGCACGGCGTGCTCAAGAACGATCCGCGGCTGACCGAGCAGGAAATCCAGACCATCGTCTCGTGGATTGACGGCGGCGCGCCGAAGGGCGACATGGCCGACATGCCGAAGATGCCGGCGCTGGCCGACGGCTGGACGATCGGCAAGCCCGACGCGATCTACTCGATGACCGAGGACTACAAGATTCCGGCCACCGGGACGATTGAGTATCTGTACCTCCGGATTCCGGTGAACCTGCCGGAGGACCGCTGGTACACCGCGGTCGAGATCAAGCCCAGCGCGCGCGCGCACGTTCACCACATCATCGCGTATACAGAGCCGTCGAGCGACAAGCCGACGCGTCCCGGCAACACCTTCGGGCCGACCAACATCTTCGGCGTGTCGCCGAACAAGCCGGGCCTCGTCTTCGAGCCCGGCGTCGCGAAGCTCCTGAAGGCCGGCCACGACATCATCCTGCAGATGCACTACACGACCAACGGCACGGCAGCCGTCGATCGCACGCAGCTCGGGTTCATCTTCGCCAAGGAGCCGCCGAAGCAGATCCACGTCACCGGCCTGGCGGTGCAGCCGCGCTTCGTGATTCCCGCGGGCGATGCGAACGCGGAAGTGAAGGCCGTCGCCGAGATCAGGCAGGACACGGTCCTGACGAGCCTGACTCCGCACATGCACGTGCGCGGCAAGGACATGACCTACACGGCGGTCTACCCGGACGGCACGTCGGAAGTGCTCTTGCGCGTGCCGAAATACGACTTCAACTTTCAAATCACCTACGACCTGGCCAAGCCGAAAATCCTGCCGAAGGGCACCAAGGTCGAGGTCGTGGCGCACTTCGACAACTCGCCCGGCAACAAGTACAACCCCGACCCCACGAAGGACGTGAAATGGGGCGACCAGACGTGGGAAGAGATGATGATCGGGTTCTGGGGCTCAGTCGTCGACGCGTCGCCGGCGGCGTCTCAACAGCAAAAACAATGAGGTTGTGAGCGACCCGACGCAATACCGCGCAATCTCATTGAAAGGGAAAGGCGGACTCGAGCAGCTGCAGGAAGTCACGCTGCCGCTCGAACTGCCGCCACCCGGGCACGTTCGGATCAAAGTGCGCGCGAGCGGCGTCGGCTTCACGGACATTCTCAAACGGACAGGCTCGTATCCCTATCGGCCGCCATTCCCATTCGTCGAAGGGTATGAAGTGGTCGGCGACGTCGATGCCATCGGTGACGGCGTTGTCAGCCTCACCGTCGGTCAGCGCGTGTGCGCGCTGACCGTGTACGGCGCCTGGGCCGAGTATTGCACGCGCGCCGCCGACGACTTCGTGCCCGTCCCCTCCGGACTCGACGATGCGGAAGTGATTGCGTTGGTTCTCAACTACGTCACCGCCTGGCAGATGATTCACCGGTCCGCGGCGATGCAATCCGGTCAGACCGCACTCGTTACCGGCGCGAATGGCGGCGTTGGCACGGCGCTTCTTGAACTGCTGCGCGTCTCGGGCATTCGCGCGTTGGGGCTGGCATCACCGGCACACTTCGACTTCGTGAGAAGCCTCGGCGGCGAGCCAATCGAATCGCGATTGAACCCGGTGGACGTCGCGGTCCACAACGTGCAGAGGTCAGGTGTCGACGCGGCCTTCGACGGACTCGGTGGCGCGAAAACTCGCGAGTGCATCCGCGCGACGCGCGCCGGTGGCATCGTCGTCGGCTACGGCTTCATGGCGGCTCCCGGGCTGATCGCCACCTGGCGTGGGATTGCGTCAGTCTTCGTCGGCGCGCGCCTCGCTGGCCGCCGCGGGACCTTCTACGGCATCACGGCCGTCTACCGGAAGGACAAGCGACCGTTCAAAGAGGATCTGCCGAGGCTCTTCGCGCTGCTGGCGTCGCGCGCCATTCGACCGAGGATCGCCGCGAGACTGCCGCTGCTGGCAGGCCGCGAAGGCGAGCGGCTCCTCGAAGCCGGCGGCGTCAACGGAAAGATCGTCCTGCTGCGACCGGATCTCGCCTGATCACGCATTAGTTTTTAATAGTCTTGGCAAGCTCCGAACGCCCGCGTACGATTCAAGAGATGCTGCGCGCCGGGGTCACCCGCCTGCGTCTCCTGCTGCTCGCCGCCGTCGTCGCCGTTACGGCAGGCGGATGGCCGCGTCTCGACGCGCCGGCCATGTCGGCGTTCCCCACCGCCGACCATCCTCATACCTTCGAAGCGTCGACACTCGTCGCTGCGCTGCCTCTGAGGCTCGAGTCGCCGCTCGAACCGGGGCTACGCGTGGTCGCCCTCGCAGCTTCGGATATCGACGACGACGGCGATCTCGATCTCGTGGCCAGCGACGGTTCGCTCGATCTGCTTGTCTGGATCAACGACGGCGCGGGACACATGACGCGCCGGTACGGGCGTCAGTCGAGCGGCTGGCGCAACGACCCGTCGGACGTCGGCAGCGACACCGCGCAGGGAACGGTGTCCGCGGTGGCCTCGGCCGGCTGGTTCATCGATCCCGGCAACTCGGTCACGCAGTCCCTGAATCACGACGCCGGATCGCACACGGCTTCCGAGCCTTCCGATCGGGCCGAGCTGATTGCCGGTTCGCAGAGCCCGCGCGCCCCGCCGCTTTCCCTCCTTACTCTCTAAAAGCATTTTTTGCCGGTGTAGTGCGGACCTTCAGGTCCGCCGTGTCGGGCAGGCCTGAAGGCCTGCACTACATCGGATTGAAAAACGCTGTCATCCGTTTTTACGCCGAATCACGAAGTCCGGGAGCGCGGCGGACCTCCGCGTACGCGCGGTGCCCGTACGCCCTCGATGCCATTGGCGGCAAGGTGACCTATGAAACGCTTTTCTCTCTTGATTGCACCGGGTGTCCTGCTGCTGACGACGGCCTGTGGCAGCCACGCCGCCGTCCCCGATGGAGCATCCGTCCTCGTCGCGACAAGGCCGGGCACCGTCGTCATTCCGGCGAACTCGCCCATGCTGCGGCAGATCGCGCGTCAGGCCGTGGTCACCGCGGATCTTCCGACCGACGAAGTCGTCGCTCCCGGCAAGATCGAAGCGAACCCGAACCGCGTGTCGAAAGTCGTGCTGCCGGTCGCGGGTCGTGTCAACAGCGTGCTGGTCAAGGTCGGTGACGCCGTGACCCGGAATCAGCCGCTGCTGACGCTCGTCAGTCCCGATGCCGACGCGGCGACGTCGGCGCTCATCTCGGCCGACGCGTCGCTGGCGCAGGCGCAGGCAGCGCTCGGGAAGGCGAAAGCCGACTTCGACCGCGCGTCGGACCTGTTCGAGCACAACGCCGTCGCCAGGAAGGACGCGCAGGCGGCCGAGAGCGCGCGTGCCCAGGCCGAGGGAGCCGTGCAACAGGCGCTCGCCGGCCGGGAGCAGGCGGCGCGGCGTCTCTCGCTGCTCGGCCTCAAACCTGGCGACTTCAAGCAGGACGTCGTCCTGCGCGCACCACTGGCAGGAAAGGTCCTCGACCTGACGGTGGTCCCTGGCGAGTTTCGCAACGACACGAACGCCTGCGTGATGACGATCGCGGACCTCAGCACCGTCTGGGTCACCTCGCAGGTGCCCGAGAGCTACATCCGGTTCGTGCAGGTAGGTGAGCGGGTCGAAGTCAGCCTCGCCGCGTACCCCGGCGAAGTGTTCGACGGCCGCGTCGCGCGGCTCGCGGACGTCGTGGATCCGCAGACCCGAACGATCAAGGTTCACGCGGAGCTGCTGAACCCGCGCGGCCGCTTCCGGCCTGAGATGTTCGGGAGCATCCACCACATCGAATCGTCGATGAAGATCCCGGTGATTCCCGCCGGGGCGGTTGTGCACAGCGGCGACCGGACCATCGTCTTCGTCGAGCGCGCGCCCGGCCGTTTCGAAGAACAGACCGTGATGCTCGGCAAACCGGCCGGCACCTCCATCCGCGTCCTGAGCGGACTCAAGGCCGGCGATTCGATCGTCGTCGACGGCGTGATGCTGCTCCAGGGCCTCGCCAGGGCGAGCTGACCACTCATGATTGCAGCCTTGCTTCGCCTGGCGCTCCGCCAGCGGTTTCTGTCGATCGTTTTGGGAATCGCCCTCGTCGGTTTTGGCATTTGGGCGTTCACACAGCTCAGCATCGAAGCGTATCCCGACATCTCGGACACGCAGGTGGTCGTGATCAGCCTCTACCCTGGCCACGCAGCCGAGGAAATCGAGCAGCAGGTCTCGGTGCCGATCGAACGCGCGCTCAACAGCGTCCCCTCGGTGATCGCCCGCCGCTCGCGGACGATTTTCGGATTGTCCGTGGTCGAGCTCACCTTCGAATACGGAACCGACGACTACTTCGCGCGGCAGGTGGTGCTCGAGAAGCTGCGCGACGCCACGCTGCCCGACGGTGTGACGCCGACGCTTGGTCCCATGTCGACGCCGATCGGCGAGCTCTACAAGTACACGCTCGAGGGCGACGGGCTCGACTCACGTCAGCTGCGGGAGATCGAAGATTGGGTCATCGAGCCGCGTCTGCTGCAGGTGCCCGGCGTCACCGACATCACGCCGTTCGGCGGCGTCATCAAGCAATATCAAATCGAAGTCGATCCGGTCGCGCTGACGAAATACAACCTCTCGATCCGCGACATCGCCCAGGCAGTCGACGCCAACAACCAGAACGCCGGCGGCGCGCTGATCGACAACCAGCAGCAAGGGCTGGTCGTGCGCGGCGTCGGCCTCATCCAGTCGGTCACCGACATCGAGAATGTCGTCGTCTCCGCGGCAAACGGTGTGGCTGTATTCGTCCGCGATGTCGGGCACGTGCAGATCGGATCGGCTCCGAGAACGGGGATCTTCGCGATTGGTGACAAGACAGACCGGGTCGAGGGAATCGTCCTGATGCGGCGCGGAGAAAACCCCAGCAGCGTGCTCCAGGGCGTCCACGAGGCGGTTGACGAGCTCAACTCCTCGGGCTTGCCGCCGGGCGTGAGGATGGTGCCGATCTACGACCGGACGGATCTCGTCGCCAACACCTTGCGCACGGTGACGCACACGTTGATCGAAGGGCTGGTCATCGTCCTCATCGTTCTGTTCTTCTTCCTCGGCAGTGCGCGGGCCGCGCTGCTGACGGCGATCACGATTCCTCTCTCGTTGCTGTTCGCCTTCATCTGTATGCGCCTCACCGGGATTCCGGCCAACCTCCTGAGCTTAGGCGCGCTCGACTTCGGCATCATCGTCGACGGCACGCTGATCATGGTCGAGCACATCGTCCACTCGCTGGACGCGCGAAAAGGCGATGCCACGGCCTCCGCGTTCGACACCATCCGCACCGCCGCGCTCGAAGTGGAGCGCCCCATCTTCTTCTCGCTGCTGATCATCGTCGCCGCCTACATCCCGCTCTTCACGCTGGAGCGCGTCGAGCGACGGCTGTTCACGCCGATGGCGTTCACGGTCTGCTTCGCGCTGTTCGGATCGATGGTACTGGCGCTGACGCTGATCCCGGTGCTCGCAACCTATCTGTTCCGCACGCCGGCGAAGCCGTGGGACAACCCGGTCCTGGCGTGGTTGTCCACGCGCTACGAGCGTGCGCTCCGCTGGACCGTCACCTATCCTCTTCGCGTGCTGGCATGTGCGGCGGCCGTGGTCGCCGCGGCGCTGGTGCTCTCGCCTTTTCTGGGAACCGAATTCCTGCCGCAGCTCGACGAGGGCGTCGTCTGGATTCGTGCGAACTTCCCGGCGGGCATTTCGCTCGGCGAAGTCGGCCGAGCTCGCGGGTGAAATCCGCCGGCTCGTCAAGCAATCGCCCGAAGTGCGCGAGGTCGCATCACAGACCGGCCGTAACGACGATGGGACGGATCCGTACGGACCGAATCGAAACGAGCTGTTCGTGGCGCTCACGCCGTACGACTCGTGGAGCCGCGGAAAGGTGAAGGCGACACTCGTGGAGGAGCTGGCGCAACGGTTGAAGGATGCGATCCCCGGCGGATTCTTCAGCTTCACGCAGCCGATCATCGACAACGTCACGGAGGCCGTCACCGGATCGCCCGCCGACCTCGCCGTCATCATCACGGGACCCGACCTTGCCGTGCTGCGCCAGCTCGGCACCCGCACACTGAACGTCCTGCGCGATGTGCCAGGCGCGGCGGACACCGGCATCGAACAAGAGGAGGACCAGGCGCAGCTGCGCCTCGGGCTCGACCGGCAGGCACTGGCCCGCTACGGGATCAACGTCCGCGACGTTCAGGACGTGATCGAGCTGGCCATCGGAGGCCGCACGGTAAGCACGTTCTTCGAGGGCGAGCGCCGGTTCGACATCACCGTACGCTACGTGCCCGCGGCGCGCACCGACCCTTCGGCGATCGGCGGCATTCTCGTCACCACACGCGACGGTGCGCGCGTGCCGCTTTCGCAGCTGGCCGACATCCACGTGGCGATGGGCGCGAGCATCATCGCGAGGCGCGACAACCACCGGCAGATCTCGGTGCGAACCAACATCCGCGGCCGCGATCAGGGCGGGTTCGTCGCCGATGCGCAGCAGCGCTTCAGGCGCGCCGTCACGCTCCCGGACGGCTATCACGTCGACTGGGGCGGCCAGTTCGAGAACCTCGCGCGCGCCCGCCGCCGGTTGACGTTCATCCTGCCGGTGACAATCGCGGTCATCTTCGCGCTGCTCTTCTTCACGTTCGGTTCGACGGCGTACGCCGGGCTCGTGCTCTTGAACGTGCCGTTCTCGCTCGTCGGCGGCATCGTCGCGCTGTACGTGCGCGGCATCAACCTCAGCGTGTCGGCGGCAGTCGGTTTCATCTCGCTGTTCGGCGTCGCGGTGATGAGCGGCGTGCTGGTCGTCTCGGAAATCAACCGGAGGCGAGAGGGCAACGCCAGCGGTGATCGGGATGCGGTGATTCAGGGGGCGCTGGCGCAGCTGCGCCCGGTGCTCATGATGATCGTGGTCGCGATGCTGGGCATGGTGCCGGCTGCGCGGGCCACCGGCATCGGCTCGGACGTGCAGCGACCGCTCGCCACCGTGGTCGTCGGCGGATTGACGTCCACGCTCGTGCTGACGCTCTTTGCATTGCCCGCGCTCTATTGGCTGGTTGCGTGTCCGAAAGCGGACAGGACGCATCACTAATCTCGTGGGTATGACACTCCTCTTCACCGCTCGTCCTGAGCGTTCTTCATGGATCGCTGACGCGTTCGAGACTGTAAAATTACCGGATGCCGGAGCTTCGTTATGCACTGCGCGTGCTCCTCTCGCGTCCGGGTTTCTCAGCGGTTGCGATCCTGACACTGGCGCTGGGCATCGGCGCAAACACCGCCATCTTCACCGTCGTCAACGCGGTGCTGCTGCACACGCTGCCCTTTCCGGACTCCGATCGACTGATGCTGATCGTGGAGCGCAACGGACCATTCGCGTCGACGATCACGACGAGCTGGCAGAACTACGCGGACTGGCGCGACCAGAGTCAGTCGTTCGAGCGCTTCGGCGCGTTCCGGCCACTGACGATGACGCTGACCGGCGGCACCGAGCCCGAACGCGTGCCGGCGAAGATGCTGTCGGCCGCGGTCCTGCCCGGCCTCGACATGTCGCCGATCATCGGGCGGCGCTTCACCGCGGAAGACGACGCGCCCGGCGCTCCAGGAGTCGCGCTGCTCAGCGACTCGCTGTGGCGCAGACGATTCGGTGCAGCTGCCGGCGTCCTCGGCCGCTCGATCACGCTGGACAACCAGCCGTACACCATCGTGGGAGTCATGCCGCCGCGGTTTCAGCTGCTGCAGCTGGCTGACGTATTCGTGCCGCTCGGCCCATGGGCCGCGACGCTGCCTGACGATCGCGGATGGCATCCAGGCATCTGGCCGCTGGCGCGACTCAAGAACGGCGTGACTGCCGCGCGGGCGCAAGCCGAGATGGACGTGATCTCGACGCGGCTGGCGTCTCAGTATCCGAACTTCAATCACAACCTGTCGGCCGAGGTCAGGCCGCTCCAGGAGTTTGCCGTGCAGAACGTCCGGCAGTCGCTGCTGGTGCTAGTCGCCGCGGTGGGCCTGGTGCTGCTCGTCGCCTGCGCCAACGTGGCGAATCTGCTGCTGGCACGCGCGGTTGGACGCCAGAAGGAGATCGCGATTCGCACGGCGATCGGAGCGAGCCGGAGGAGGATCGCCGGCCAGCTGCTGACGGAAAGCGTGGTGCTGTCGCTCGCCGGGGGCGCCGCCGGCCTGCTGCTCGCGTTCTGGAGTGTCCCGCTGCTGGCACAGCTCGCGGGCCCCAACGCGCCTGCCGCTGGTTCGATTGCCATCGATCGCACCGCGCTGTTCTTCACGATCGCCGTCTCGGTGGTGACGGGAGTCGCCTTCGGGGTGATGCCGGCGCTGCAGACGACGCGGGTCGACGTCTCGGCGACGATCAACGAGGCAGGCCGTGGTGCAGCGGCCGGCGTGGGCCACCACCGAATGCGCAGCCTGCTGGTCGTCGTGGAAATGACGCTGGCGACGATGCTGCTCGTGGGCGCGGCGCTCCTGGTCAAGTCGCTGATCCGTCTCCAGGATGTGCCGACCGGCTTCGACGCGGCCGGCCTGCTCGTGGCCGACGCGCCGCTTTCTCCCGTGTCCTATGCGACGGCCGCGCAACGAAATCAGTTCGTCGACAAACTGCGAGCGCGGTTGAAGGAGATCCCCGGCGTCAGGGTCGCGGAGATTGGCACCGCGCTTCCGTTTTCAGGTGGAGGCTCGACGATTCATTTCAACATCATCGGCCGTCCGCCGAAGGGACCTGAAGACTACATCGCGACGGGCTATCGCGCGGTCGGACCTGACTATTTCCCGGCGCTCGGCATTCCGGTCATCGCCGGGCGCGCGTTCACGGAACGCGATCGGGATCGTTCGCGACCGGTCGCGATTGTCAACGAAACATTCGTGCGGCGGTTCCTCGGCGGCGACGTCCGGAACGCGCTCCGCAGCCGCACGCAGCTCGGCACGACTCCGGACGACGACCCCGACGCACCCATCACCGACATCGTCGGCGTGGTCGGCGATACGCGGCAGGCGTTCGAAACCACGGTTCAGCCGACGATGTTCGTGCCCTACCTGCAGCATCCGATCGAGGTGATCGGCGGACTCTACCGGGCACTGGCGATCATGTTGAAGACCGACGGGGATCCGCTGGCACTGGCGCCTTCGCTGCGCGCCGCCGTGCGCGACGTCGATCGCGAACAGCCGCTCGCCCGTGTGCGGACGATGCAGGAGGCGATGGCGGAGTCGGTCACGCAGCCAAGGCTTCGAACGACGCTGCTGACGCTGTTCTCTGGCGTCGCGCTCGCCCTTTCCCTGATCGGCGTCTACGGCGTCATGGCCTACTCGGTTTCCGAGCGCACGCACGAGATCGGCGTGCGCATCGCTCTCGGCGCCTCCCCCGCCGACATCCGGTCGCTCGTCGTCGGCCAGGGCGTCAGGCTCGCGGCCGTCGGGATCGGCGTCGGCATCGTGGGAGCGCTGGCCACCTCGTGGGCGCTGAACACGCTGCTGTTCGGCCTCAGCGCGACCGATCCGTCGACGTTTGCCATGGCGGCTGTCGCGCTCGTGTTCGCGGCGCTCGCGGCGGTGTACGTGCCGGCGCGGCGAGCGAGCCGCATCGATCCGGTCGTGATGCTGCGGTAGAAGAACCGAGATGTAGGCGGACGACCGGATCCAGATTTTGGCGGATCGTGTTCCAAAATGAATCTCGCCCGTAAGGCGGAGCTTGGTTCAGCCAGGGACTCCGGCCGCGCTAAACATCACAAGCCAAGTCGGTTGCGCCGCACGGTGCCCGGTGTTCGGGAGACGGCTGCGCGGAACGCTTGTTGCGATGTCTGGGACCTTGTCGGGCGACCGCGCCGGTTCCAAACACGATCAGAAGCGAGCACCAACGATGACAGGAAAGCATATGCGCTCTCTCGAGAGAGTGAACAAGGAACTGTGGCTCATCCTCTCGATGTTCATCATCGCGATGATCCTGAACTTCATCGTCGATGCGCAGCGGATGATGGTCAGCTTCTACACGCTTCCGACGCTCGGCTCCGCGTACTTGTACGGCCGGCGGCACGCGACGTTCACGGCCTTCGCGAGCGTCCTGCTGGTGGTCCTGCTCACCCTCTCGCCTTCGACGCTGGGACGAGCCGCCGGTGAGCCCGTCACGCTCGGCACCTGGCTCGATCTGAGCGCCTGGGGCGGCATTCTCGTCGTGACCGGATACCTGATGGGTTCGCTGTACGAGCACAAGAATCTGCAGCTTGGAGAGCTTCGCGAAACCTACAACGGCGTGTTGACGCTGCTCCAGCACTTCATCTCGAAGGACGAATACACCGAACACCATTCCTATCGCGTGTCGGTCTACGCGTCGCGCATCGCCGCGCACCTCAGGTTGAGCGCCGATCGCATCGAGGACGTGCGTGCGGCCGGCCTGCTGCACGACATCGGCAAACTCGACATCAGCCGGGATCTCCTCTACAAGGCGGCGCAGTTCACGCCGGAGGAGTACCACGAAATGCAGACGCACGTGGAAAAGGGCGTCGCGATGCTCGAAACCGTGGGCGGGTCGCTCCGGCGCGTCATCCCGATCGTGCTCTCGCACCACGACAAGTTCGATGGATCGGGCTATCACACGACTCGAGGCGGAGAGATCCCGCTCGAGGCTCGCATCATTTCAGTGGCGGATGTGTACGATTCGTTGACCAGCGACCGCCCCTATCGCAAGGCCATGTCGCCGTTCGAGGCCAAGGACATTCTTCTGAAGGGCCGCGGCACCGACTTCGATCCCTACGTCGTCGACGCGTTTGTGGAAGCGTTCAAATTCGGCGAAATGGACGTCAGGTCGCTCGCGGTCGCCTAGCCTCTGCTGCAACGGCGGCGCCCGGCACGTCGCCGACGCGCGCCGTCCGTTGACCTCAATCCCGCCTGAAACATTCGGCTCCGACGTAGTGCAGGCCTTCAGGCCTGCGATCTAGAACTTCACCCGAACCCCAGCCCAGAACTGATAGTTGTTGCTGATGTCGTCGGCATGGTCCAGCAACCATCGGGCCTCGCCCACGAAGTACGTCCGCGGGTTCGGCTGGTCTCCGAGCGGCACGCCGAACAGGAACAGCCACGCGGGCGTGAACGTATCGCTGTGCGTGACATCCCACAGTGAAATGCCGGTGCCGACGAACGCTCTGCCCAGGTACTTGTGCCCTTCCACATCGATGAAGACTTCGTTCTCGTGCACCTTGAGATCGTCGGTCACGAGACTGAACCCGATACCCGCGGAGCCGGTGAGTTCCCAGTCGTTCTGGTAGCGCTTTCGGACTCCGATGGCCACGCCCACGAGAGGCGAGCACTGCGCGAACTCGCCGGCGCCGGCGTTCGCAATCACCGGATTGCCGTTGCCGGAGGTCCTGTCGCCGGTCGGACGCACGCGGCGATCCTTGCCGGCGTACACGTCGACGAAGAACGGGCCGTATCCTGCCGGAGCAGGCGGCGGCACGACCGGAGCCGCCGGAGGAGCCTGCGCGGGTGCCGGAGCCGGTGGTGCGGGCGGCGGCGGCGTGGGAGCGGGTCGTGGCGCGGGCGGAGGCGTGGGCGGCGGTGTCGGCACCGGAGCGATCGCCGCGCGCTCGACATTGCTCACCGACATCAACGCGAGATTGCCGCAGGTCTTCGGGACGACGAACGTATACACCTTGTCGTCGCTCGTGATCCTGAACAGGAACGCCTTGAACACCGCGGGGCCCGCCCATCGCACCTTCTCGAGACGCCCGGGCGTTCGATCGCCGCGGGCGGCGTTCGGCCGGTACGCCATCCACTCCATCGTCGAGCCGATCGCGAAATCGCATTGGGCCAGCGCGCCGTCGGTCGGCTTCATGTCGGCGCACAGGCCGGCGCCGGGAGCGGCGGCGCCGTTCGAAAGCGCCGCAACGACTTCGTCCGCCGTTCTTCCGACGCCGCTGTCGTTCAGCACCTTCCGGATGTCTGCCTGGATGGATCTGGTGCGCGCCATCCGGCGCAGGCTATCGAGGTCGGTCAACGGCGGCTTGTGAAACGCGGTCGAGCCGCCGAGCCGCCGCGCGTTGACATACCCATCGGCGGATCGCGTGCTCGGTCTCGGAGTCGTCGCCGCGCGACGCGTCTGCGCGTCCGCAGGAACGCGAGCGGCCATGACCGCTGCGGCGGCCATCACGAACGACGAGAGTACACGCCTGGCATTCATCATGATGACTGCACCCATGTTGAACTCCGCGGTTATCCATCGAACCGCGGTTTCAGACGTCCTTCTCGGTTCCATGGATCGCGAAGCACACGAGGTCCTTTTGCAGGCCTCCTCTGCGAAAAGCGGAAGCGCGGCTCCTCCGCGGTGTACAGCGCTGCATCGTTCTTCGCACTATTTCGCAATCGCTTCAGCTCTGGATGAGGATCAAGCGGCGCTCGATCCGTGCGCGCGGGAGTGACGAACCTCGCGGCGCAGGGCCTCGAGCTTTTGACAGGCTCGAGGCACTGCGCCACGCGAAACAGTTAGTGCGGGCAGACGATGCCGCTCGTTCCTCTGACGAGCACCGTGGCATCGCATGTGAAGCTGCCGAACGTCAGCGTGCGAAAGTCGGCGCGCGATCCGAACGTCAGCTGGATGTCCTTCACCGAATTGCCGGTCAGCGTCGAATTCACCAGCGTGACGCCGACGCCGTCGTCGGCCAGAAGCCCGACGCGATTGCCGGTGCCGACGATACGAGCCTGGTTCACGAGCGTGAGCGTCGATCCGCTCGCGGCTCGTACTCCAGTGCCCGTGTTGTCGTGAGCGTTGATCGTGCTGAACCCGGGCATGCCGGAGAACTGCGGCGTGTTGAACACGGTCATCACCGAGTTCTCCTGGAGCACCAGGCCGTCGCCGTTGTTGAAGGTGTTCAGCGTCGACGCGGCGTCGAGATCGAGGCCGCCCTTCGAATTGACCGAGACGCCATTGACCGGGTTGCCGGACGCGTTGATGGTGCCGCCGAAAGACACCATGTGCGATCCGGACACGACCGTCAGGCCCGTGCTGAGGTTGTTGTTCGCGTCGATCGTCGACGCCGAATCGTTGATGAATGCGTTCGCGCTGGTGGCGATCTGCACGCCGAGGGCGTTGTTGTTGGCGACGACCTTCGCCTGGGCGAACGTGATCGAGCTTCCGTTGACGTTGATCCCGAACACGCGGTTGAAGGAGGCGGTCAGCGCGCCGGTCACGGTGGCCGCGGATCCCGTTTCGAGATCCAGACCGTGAACACCGTTGTGGCTCGTCGTGACGTCTGTCAGCGCGCCGCTCGTTCCGCCCTGGAGCGAGATTCCGAACACGGCGTTGTCGTGCACGTTCAGGTCGATGAGCTCGAGATTGGCGCCGTTGACGGCGACGATGCCGTTGAGGCCGTTCCTGACTTCGATATTGGCGAGCGTGACGCGGCCGGCGCCGGTCGTCGTGACGGCGTCGCTCCCGCCGCCGTCAATCGCGGCGGAGCCAACCCCTTTCAGGGTGATGCCATTCCTCTGAATCACGATCGGCCCGGCACACACGCCGGTGAAGCGAATCGTCTGATTCGCGTCGGCGTTCTTGACCGCGTGGGCGAGCGATCGGTGGCTGCAGTCGAGCACGTCGTTGTCCGCGGATACCGCGGTGCCAGCAAGCGCGCAGATCGAAAGTAACAGCGTCGCGTTGAGGCGCATCGCAAAACCTCCCGGCAGCAAAGGAGACGGCATGTCTCCTTGCGCGCTGTGGGTACCTCATCGCGACAATCTCGTCTATGCCTTTTCGGCAGCTATGCCACCGCGCCCTCCGAATCGCGGCCGCGCAACAGCATCGCATACGCGAGCCGGTCGGCCACGATTCGCGCGAGAGCCAGGTCCCACTCGCTGGCCGGCGCGCGCCGCTCGTTGACGAGCTCCAGCCGGAACGCCACCGATCCCGACTGGCACACGGGAACGACGAGGATGGACGACACGGTCGGCGACCATTTCAGCGCGCTCACCTGCGCCACCCGCGCCGGATCGTTGTGGATCAACGCGACGCGATTGTCGCCCCCCATGCCGCTGACCGCGGCGCCGGTTCCGGCGCCTTCGCCAGGCCGCAGCCCCGCTGCGGCGACGAGACGGCTCGCCATCCGCCCCACCTGCACGAGCGCGACGCCTCCCGCGCCGACCGTCGAGCGCAGCCGCTCGAGCAGCTCGTTGATGGCGCCCGATCCGGCGGAGACGCTCACCGACGGATCGGTGAGCAATTCGAGCATTTCGAGCTGTCCCTGCGCCACGTCGACCGCCTGTTGCAGCGCCGCCTGTGCGCGGATCGCGGCATCACGGAATGCGACGGTCTCGCGCCGCCGCGACAGATCGTGAACGGCGATGGTGACGTGTTCCGCGTCTCGACTGCAGGGCTTGACCTGAATCTCGACGTGCACCGGTGAACCGTCCGACCGGCGGTGGACGCCCACGCTTCGCGCGACGTCCTCGCTGGTGTCCACGCTCAGCAGCTGCTGCACGTTGCCGGGTCGAGCCGCGTCGAGGACGATCGAGACGTTCGACCCGAGCGCCTGGTCGGCCCTGAAGCCGTACATGCGCGCCGCGCTCCTGGGCCACTCGACGATGAGACCCTGGGCGTTCACGGTGAAGACGGCGGCGTCTTCCGAGGTGGACTCCAACTGCTCGAAAGCGTCGCGCAGCATGTGACCGCGGTGCACCTGGCGGCTGAGCTCGCCGTTGGCTCCGACCGTCGACGCGAGCTGCGCGGTCGTGTCACGCAGGCGACCGCTCATGCTGCCGACGACCCACGCCACACCCAGCCCCTCGAGCGCGAACGTCACACGCGCGGCGGCGCCAGCGTCGACTCCCGCATCCGCGCTCGCGAGGAGAACCGCCGCCAGCGCCGCCACGCAGCCAGGCGCGGTCCCTCCGACGACGGCCGCGACCGCGATCGCGACGACATAGACCGTGTACTGTGCATGGCGGTCTGTCCATCCGGTGACGTGGCCTATCGCGCAGACGATGGCGACGAGGAGCAGCGCGAGGAGATGGGCGCGACGCCGTTCGAGCTCTTCAGGCGTGCGAGGTGACAGCAAATCGGCGATCTGCGCGGCCAGCTGCGCGGCGATTCGCGGGGTCGAACGAGTGTCTCAGGCGATCGGCAATATGCACCCTGGTGTCCATGGAAGTCCTCACTCTCTTCAAGACGACTGCCAGAAACGAGCATTGACGGCCTCGCCCTGAAACGCTCCCTTCCCGTCCGTCACTAGGAACAGCAGGCACCACCCGGAGGTGTTCCATGAATCTCCGTTCCCTTCGACTCCGCGCCGTCGGACCGCCACTCGCGGTAGCGGCCATTTGTGCCGCCGCGCTCTTCTGGTTCGACCGGATCTGGATTCCGACGCAGCAGCAATACCTCAACGAACGGAACCTTCGGGCTCTGCGCACGATCTCGACCCAAATCAAGGCCAAGGTCGATAACTTCGATCAGGCCATCGACCACGCCATCGACTCGTTCCCGATTGAGGACGGCAACGCCGACCTCCAGAAAGACCTCCAGAAATACGTCAAGCTGTTCTCGCCGGAGCTCGAAATCGTCACGTTCGACCGGAAGAGCCCGGCATGGACGAAGGTCACGCCCGGCGATCCGCCCAACGTCAGGATTCAGAGGGACGAGGGACGCAACTACCTTTATCTCGGGTACCTGCACGAGAAGGCCCACAGAACGGGCTCGACGCCCATCGCGCTGATCGCAAGAGGCGACATCGACAAGGTGGCCGAACCGCTGCTGGCCCGAACGGACTTCGACGCGCTGCTGCTTCTGGACGGCAACGGCGCCACTATCGCCCAGCAGTCGTCGTCAGGCCTCGAGCTGACGAGCATCGACAAGGTTCGCGATCGCGGTCCGATCGCGGCGCCGAACCAGCCCGGCGTCTTCGATCGCATGCGCGGGACGACGGGCGTGGCCGTTGTCACGATCGGGGCCGCCGACTACATGCTGTACACGCAGCCGGTCCAGCTGTCCCTGGTTCACGAAGAGCGGAAAGCCGGCGTCGGCTTCGGAAGACAAGAACGCCGCGTCGGCTCCGGAAGAATGGACGCTCACCGGGCTGGTCCGCCTCGATCGCTTCCGGGCGGCAAGTTCGACCATTCCCACGACGTACTGGCTCTTTTTCGGCGCGGCGCTCGCGTTCGTCCTGTTTGCCATTCCAGTGCTGAAACCTCGCGTGCTCAGCCCTCGCGAGCGCCTCACGCGTATCGACAGCGTCTCGATCGGCGCCGCCATTTTCATGATGATGGCGCTGGCCACGTTCACCGTTCTGGACCTGCGCGCGTTCGGGTCGCGTCGTTCCTGCCGCCGTCGACCAGCAGCTCGAGAGCGTGGCGGCGTCCATGGCGGATCACGTGCGCCAGGAGGCCGAGGCGGTCGGCAGGCAGATGAAAGCGTTCGAACGGCGCCGGCTGTGGCGGAACACGTTGGATACGAGCGGACGGACCATCCGCCTCGACGAGCATTCGCAGGAATCTGAAACCTGGCGAAGGGGCCGACATCAATCTCGACGCGGACGCCAATCCGGGTTCCGAAGCCGGCCGGTCGAAGTGCAAGCCCGCCTGGAGTTGCCGCTCGGGCGTGCTCAGGCTCCTGCCGAACATCGAATACCCGTTCTTCAAGATGATGGTGTGGAGCGACGACGCCGGCTGGCAGCGCATCAAATGGTCCACGTCGGCAGTCGTCACGCCCTTCGTC
This sequence comes from uncultured Acidobacteriota bacterium, assembly GCA_963794305.1. Classification (GTDB taxonomy): domain Bacteria; phylum Acidobacteriota; class Vicinamibacteria; order Vicinamibacterales; family CAVVIG01; genus CAVQFC01. The sequence goes on from CAWCDQ010000048.1 coordinate 18,096, forward strand.
AACGTCGGCGAGTCCAAGCTGTCGTACTTCGAATCCCTGAAGCTGGCGCGCCGCGTGTCGTTGATCGATTCAGACGTGCCGCAGAAAGGCGTGTCGGTGATTACCTCGCCAAACACCGGCGAGAAGCTCACGGTGTTCTGGCAGGCGCTCCGCCCACTGAAGGACCCGGCCAAGAGCGCCGACCGCATCGGACATGACCGGAGTGACGATGTCGACGGCGCCGGTTTCGCTGACCGGTCCGGTGCTCCCGAAGAACCTCCAGTTCGCCGTTGTGGATCGCCAGGGCCGGGTGTTGTTCCACACCGACGCCTCGCGCAGCCTCGCCGAGAACATGTTTCAGGAGTCCGAGGACAGTCCGAAGCTCAAGTCGCTCGTCACGAGCCGCGAGAGCGGCGCCTTCACGGCGCGCTATCTGGGACGGGCGCATCGGTTCTTCGTCACGCCGCTCGACCTGAACCGTTCGGGAATCCCAGGTGGTCGCTGCTGGTGTTTCAGGCGGCGGCCGTCGCTGAAACCGCAAACCTCGGGACCCTCAATCTCGCGGTCTCGATGTTCGTCGTCTACGCGCTTGCGCTCGCGGCTATCTGGACCGTACTCGGATTGTTCTGGCCGGACGCGGTCAGGAGCCTGCTTTGGCCCTTGCCGCTCAAGGGCAACGCAGTATCGCCGCGCAGCGAAGGTCGGAACGGTTGCCGGCCTCATCTGTATGGGCGCCATTGCGCCCGGGATGCCCACGATCCTGCTGCTCGCCGCGACGGCTCTGACGGTGGGCGCGCTGGTCGCGATGTTCGTCATCGTACGTGCCGGCCCCGATTCGTCTCGCGTGTCGCCGACCTGGTCCGCCGATTTTCTGTGGGCTCGCGCCTCGATGTTGTTTCTGCTCGCGGCGGTGCCGGCGGCCATGTGTTTCCATCTGTCGTACGCGTTCCACAGCGAACTCGTCGCAAAGCGAGCCGAGTCTCAGCTGACGAGCGATCTCAACACACGGGCGCGCCGCATCAACCAGCAGGCGCAGCGCGTGGCGGTCTGCACCGAAAGCGACCCCGGCTCACAGGCCTGCGCGGAGATCGGGAGCTTCGTCAATTAGCGCACGCGTGGGACGTTGTGGGACGTCGACGTGCCACGGGTTCGCCGAGGGAAAGCCGAATCGGCCGGCGATGCCAGTTCGGTCCCGGGAGCGCTGCGCTCGTTCTTGAGCCTCGCGTATCGCCCCTACAACGACATCGCCGCCGATCTGCTGATGACGGCCCCGTCCCGCCTCAACCAGGGGCTCGAGCACTGGCAACTCACCGTGGCGCGAGACGGCCGGGAGCAGTTCACGACCAGACACGGCTGCCACGGACTGGCGGTTCGCACCGGCGATCGCGCCGAGGCCGCCGATCAGCGCCGCGCCATGGCTGATCGCGGGCGCGTTGATGGTGGTGGCCTACGTCCTCGTGCGGTATCTGCTCCGGCCGATCTTCGCGCTCGAACTCGGGCCGGCGGCGACGCTGCTCGGAGCCTCAGGCGCCTCCGAGGACACGAGCCTGCTCGTGCTCGGGCCGCCTGGCTCGCGCCGAACGGAACGGCTCCTCCGGCACCCGCGCGTTCGCATCTTCGACGTCCGAAGCTTGTCGTTCGCCGGAGGATCCCATGAACGGGGACCGCGGCCGATGACCCCATCAGCTCCGCCGCGGATTGCGGGCACGACGATCACGCAGCGTCCGACTGGGCCGACGAGATCCAGCGGGCAACATCGCATCCCTTCACCATCGTCGCGCTGGATCACCTGGAGCATCGCCTCGACGATCCCGCATTCCGCGCAGCCATGCTCGAGTGTCTGGAATCGGCGGTGTACCGGGATGGAGCCACCATCTGGTGCAGTTCGGTTCGGGATCCGATCGAGCTGCTCGACGAGCTCGAGCCGCCGGCGCCCGACCGTCGTCGATGGGCGCGCGTGTTCGAACAATTCCGTCGCGAGCATCTCGGGCTCGAGATCGATCCCGCAGCGCTCGATTGCGCTCGCGCAAGAGCTGGATCGGTGCGCGACCCGTCTCGCGCCCGAGGTGCGACAGCTGATCCTGTCCGAGTGCGAAATCGCGCCCGAACTGCTTGCGATTGCCGAGAACCTGGTCCATCGTCTGCCGCCTGGTACGACGCTGAGCGCCGAGGACGTGCTCGAGGAGATCGGGAGCGGCGCGCGGTACTTCTACGAAGGGCTGTGGAATGGCTGCTCCACCAGCGAGAGAGTGGTCCTGCGCCAGCTTGCCGAAGAAGGCCTGGTCAATCCGAACAACCAGGCCGCCGTTTCCCGGATGCTGAATGCGCGGTCTCGTCCGGCACGGTCAGACGTTCCGGATCATGAACGAGACCTTCCGCCGCTTCGTACTGAGCGCCGCCCCGCACGACGTCGTCTCTTCGTGGGAGCGCGAGGGCGTGTCCGTGCCCTGGGGAACGATCGCCACGACCGGCGTCACCGTCGCGTTCGGGCTGGCCGGCCTGTTGTTGCTCACACAGGAACAACTCGTCGATGCCTGGATCAGTTACGTCCCTGCGCTGGCGCCTGCGATTCCGACCGTCTGGAAGGTGCTGGCCGGCGTGCAGAAGGGGAAAATCGAAATTACCGCTTAGAACGGTTTTCACATGTCGATGTAGTGTCCGACCTTCAGGTCGGACCGCGCGAAGCCGGCTGAAGCCGGACACTGCCGACTACACGGAAGCTGAAAACGGCTATTGGACGCGCAGGAAGAGTGGAGTCAGCAATGCCAAAACGCATCGTGATCTGTTCGGACGGGACCGGCAACTCGGCGATCAAGGGACGCGGGACGAACGTCTTCAAGCTGTTCGAAGCGGTCGACCTGGAGACACACAAGTTCGATCCCGATGCGACGCCGCAGATTGCCATCTACGACGACGGCGTCGGCACGGAGAAATTCAAGCCGCTGAAAATCCTCAGCGGCGCAACCGGCTGGGGTCTCAGCCGGAACGTCAAGCATCTCTACAAGGAGCTGGCGCGCATCTACGATCCTGGAGACGACATCTACATGTTCGGCTTCAGTCGCGGCGCGTTCACGGTGCGCACGCTCGTCGGATTCATTCAGACCTGCGGGCTGGTCGATCCCGAACGGCTTCAGCCCAAGACGTTCGGGACGCTGCAGCAGGTGGTGAACAAAGGCTACAAGGCCTACCGGCGGTGCTATCGGCCCAAGCTGTGGCGGATGCTGTTCGGGGCGAAGACCGACGCGAACGGGGCATTCAAACGGGAGCACTCGCTGCCCTGCGACATCCCGATCCGGTTCCTCGGCGTCTGGGACACGGTCGACGCGGTGGGCTTCCCGTTCCGGCTGAGCGACGTGATCAACGCGACGCTGTATCAGTTCAAGTTCTCCGATCACAAGCTCAGCCCGCTCGTGCAGCGCGCCTGTCAGGCGCTCGCCATCGACGAGACGCGGGAATCGTTCGCGCCGCTGCTCTGGGAAGAAGATCCTCAGGACCGCGCGCGAATCCAGCAGGTCTGGTTCGCCGGCGCCCACTCGAACGTCGGCGGCGGCTATCCGAAGCAGGGCATGTCGCTGGTGGCTCTCGACTGGCTGCTCAGTCAAGCGGAGCGGCCCCTCGAGGCATCGTCTCAACGAGACGTCGAGCCGGCGAAGCTGAAAGGCCTGCGGATCTGCGCGAGCGAACGGCAATCGTTTCGTGAGCACGCGAGCGTGGACGACAAGCTCTACGACCCGCGCTCGGGTGCGGGCATCTTCTACCGTTGGAAGATTCGCGACATCGAAGAGCTGTGCGCGTGCCAACAACGTCAAACCCAGGGTGCACGTCAGCGTCCTGGAGCGCATCGCGCACGGAACCGACGACTACTCGCCTGGCAACCTCCCAGCCCATGCCGAAGTCGTGTTCACGCTGCCGCCAAAGGGCGGTGACGCCGCGCTTGCGGAGAGCCGGGCCAAGGTGATGCAGGACGTGCTCACCACGATACCCAATCGCACGCTGCTGAATCTCGTGCGAAGGCCGCTGCGCATCGGAAGGGCGTCCTACTTCCTCTACCTGGCGTCGTGCCTGGTCGGCCTCTTCACGCTCGACCGCGCGTTCTCAGGGGGGAGGCTTCAGATGCTGGACGTTGGTGTCGATGCCGCCGCGATCGCGGCAGCCGTTGGTTTCCTCGCAGCCTATGTCATGGCCGCGCTCGTCGATCGCCAGATGGAGAGTGCGTTCTCGGGATTCTGGTATCCGAAGCAGAAGCAGCTGCGCAACGGTTTGAAGCAGGCGCGCCAGCTCGCGCGGACGCCTCCGCGCGAGACCGTCGAACTGCGCGCGGTCCGATCCGCCTGACCGCGTTTTTCACTCCGATGTAGTGCAGGCCTTCAGGCTTGCCAGACACGGCGGACCTGAAGGTCCGCACTACACCAGAGTGAGAAACGCCGTAGGGTCTACTGACGGTTGTACTTGATGCCGGCTTCCTGCGCCTTGTCGATGGCGATGACCATCGCGGGCACGATCGTGACGCCCGGAAGCGCGTTCGCCCGCAGATCCTTTTCGATGTCGGCCGCCTTGCCCTTGCCTCGCGCCTCGAGCTCGAGGCACCAGATGCCGAGCGCGTTCGCGCACAGCAGGAATTTGGTGCCCATCTTCTGCAGGCTCTCGATCCCCAGCCCGGGCATCGCGGGAGCAAGTGCCGGAATCGCCGGCGAGTCGATCGCCTGCATCACCAGGTGCAGGTCATCGGTGGTCGGCTGATTGAAGACGTTCCGCGTGTACGGTTTGCCCGCCGAATCCTTGAGCCCCAGGTACGCGCCGAGGCCGTACTTGGCCCAGATCGAGTCGTTGAACGCCAGCGAGATGCTCGACTGGGGCCCTGCGCTGTAGAACGTTCCAACGGCGCCGACCTGACCCGCGCCGGTCTTGTAGGCCGCCGTGTAGGTGTTCAGGTAGTTCAGGATGTGCAGCAACGGCATCCCGTTCTTGTGCTGCGGGAAATCGAACAGGCAACGGTGAGTGCCCTTGACCTCCTTGACCCAGTCGTCGGGATCCGGAGTCCGCCGCGGCGGCGACCACTCCCGTCCCGAACATCGGAACGCTTGCTGCGGCGACCGCTCCCAGCATTCCACCCAGGAATCCACGACGATGTGTCTTCAGTGCTGACTTCATGTGCATCTCCTTCTTGCCGATCTGGTTCTGTCGTAACGTGTTGATGGCGCTGCGGGGCCGCGAGACGCCGATCGGGCCGGCGCGGGTTCACGGGACGCAGGGGCCTATCGATATAGGACGGAGGCGGCTGAACCCTTTCAGGTCTCGCCGGAAGAGAGCGCCGGCACTATCTCGCGCCGGGTGACAAAAACGTCGGCAGATTCCTGCCCGGATTTCTGCGACACTGCAGCGCATGAAACGACATCCCTGGCTCCCTGCGCTGGTCGCCGTCATTGTCGCCGTCACGCTGACATCGGCGCGCGCGGCGAAGACGGTCGACTTCGACGCGCTGACCATCGCCGACATCGGGCACGCGTTCAACAGCGGCACGCTGACGTCGGAAAAGCTCGTACAGCTGTGCCTCGCCCGCATCCAGGCCTACGATCGCCAGGGGCCGTCGCTGCACGCGGTGATGACGCTGAATCCGAAGGCGCTGGACACCGCTCGCGCGCTCGACGCCGAGCGCAAGGCGAAAGGGCCGCGCTCTCCTCTTCACGGCATCCCGATCGTCCTGAAAGACAACTACAACACCGCGGACCTGCCGACCACGGGCGGCTCGGTGCTGCTCGAAGGCTCGCTTCCGCCTGAAGACGCCTTCGTGGTGAAGAAACTGCGGGCCGCCGGCGCCATCGTCCTCGCGAAGGTGAACATGTCGGAGTTCGCCTCGGGTCCGGCACGCAGTTCCCTCGGCGGTCAGTCGCTGAACCCGCACGACCTGACGCGCACGCCGTCCGGATCGTCGGGAGGCACCGGCGTCGCGATCGCGGCGGCGTACGCGCCACTCGGGATGGGCACCGACACCGGCGGCTCGATCCGCGGACCATCCACTTCGAACGGCATCGTCGGCCTGAAACCGACGCACGGTCTGCTCAGCCGGAACGGCATCATTCCGCTCTCGCTGACCTTCGACACCGGCGGGCCGATGGCGCGCAGTGTCACGGACGTCGCGATCGCGCTCGGCGTCATGACCGGCGTCGACCCGGCCGACCCGGCCACCGCGAAGAGCCAGGGGAAATTCGAGACCGACTACACGAAATATCTGAAGGCCGACGCGCTCAAGGGCGCGCGCATCGGGATCGCCCGCGATTTCCTCGGCGCCGACCCGGATGTCGACTGGGTGATCGATGCGTCGATCGACGCGATGCGCAAGGCCGGAGCCACGCTCGTCGATGTCCGTTACCCGAAGTGGCTGCTCGACTCGAAGCAGGAGATGTACAACGCCATCCGGCGCCCGGAATTCCACGCGCAGATTGCGGACTACCTCAAGACGCTCGGTCCCGGCTATCCGAAGACGCTCGAGGAGATGATCGAGCGCGCGAACACGTTCAACGCCGTACGGCCCGACGGCGCTTCACCGAATCCCGCGCGATGGACGCTCTTCAAGCGCGAGGCGGAAAGCGGAACACTGGACGACTATCGATACACCTCTGTGCGCGACCATGGGCTGCCGCTGGTGCGAGCGGCGGTCGAAGGCATGCTGGCCGCGCAGCGCCTCGACGCGATCGTGTACCCGACGTCGTCGCGAAGGGCTGGGCTGATTGCGGAAACCGGTGCGGGCGGCGGCGGCACGCCGGCACCGTCGGCTACCGACATCGCGAACCTCACCGGTTTTCCCGACCTGATCGTGCCGGCTGGTTTCACCGGCGACAACCTTCCGGTGGGCATTTCGTTCTTCGGCGCGGCGTTCAGCGAGCCGAAACTGATTGGCCTTGGCTACAGCTTCGAGCAGGCCACGCACGCGCGGCGGCGGCCGGTCCACACTCCGGCCGTGGCCGGCGAATCGATCTCGATGCCGTAGACGGGTTCATCGAGCCGGCGCGGTCGCGCGCGGTTCGGATGGCCACACGGGGCTCGACGAGCTCCGTGCGCCAGATCGGTCCTCCGAGAAACATGGGACCGTCCGATTTCACGAAGGCCGGCGCCTCGCCGCCGAGAATCCAGACGTGGGTGTCCGGCGGTTGTTTGCCGACGAGCGGCGCGATGAGTCCGGCGAGGCCGCCGATCTCGATCTTCACGACGTAGTGCGTGGCCTTCCTGGCCATGGTTCCGGTGGACAACGAATCCTCACCCGCCTCGGAGACTTCCAGCTTCACGAGCCGCGGCTTCGGCGTCGCCACCACCATGGACATCGACGGAGGCAGGGCTTTGGCGGGAACGTTTTTCAACAGCGTGAGCGTCATGCCGTTGGCCAGATCGGGTGGCAGCTTCATGCGTTCCGACTCGACCTTGTCCTTGCCGTGATCGTCCGTGTAGTGAACGGTCACCTGGCCGGTGGCGCAGTCGATCCGGAGATCGAGCGGCTGCGGAAACGTGGGACCCTTCTGGACGAGATGATTGCTGATCAGACGGAAATTCTGCCGCTGCGAGAACACGGATGTCTCGTCACGCAGCGAACCGTCCTTGAAGTGAAAGACCAGCCGGCTCGTCACGCGATCCCCGCGTGCGACCTGGATCAGATCGCCGTTGGCGACCAGCGCGCCGTCGGCGGTTCGCAGTGAGAGGAAGCCGTGAACGATGCCCTCCGCGAAACGAACCGGGACCGGCTCAGCCAGGACGCGCGCTGGACAGGAGCAAGACGAAGGCGAATTGAACGAACAGCCGACTTCGCATGCATAAGAGCGCTGCAAGCGAGGTACCGATTGCTGGCTGTAGAGGCTGGAAATCGAGCGGCGACTCTCTATTTCTTAGGCACGAGCCGGACGATTTTTCCCGCATTGCCGTCGATGAGCACGTACAACGCGCCGTCCGGTCCCTGGTTGACTCCGCGGATTCGCGCGCCGAGCTCGGTCAGCAAGCGCTCTTCGGCGATCACGCGGTCGTCCTTGAGGACCAGGCGGACGAGCGCCTTGCCTGCGAGCGCCGACACGAACAGGTCGCCTCGCCACGCCGGGAACAGCGCGCCGGTGTAGAACGCGATGCCCGCTGGCGCGATGTCCGGCGTCCAGAAGTAGACCGGCTGCTCCATGCCGTCCTGCGCCGTCTTGTCGCCGTTGATCGGCTTGCCGGTGTATTCGCGGCCGTAGCCAATCACCGGGAACCCGTAGTTCCTGCCGCGCGCGATCGCGTTGATCTCGTCGCCGCCGCGAGGTCCGTGCTCGCTGAGCCACAGAGCACCGGTGCGTGGATGAATCGCGACGCCCTGCGAGTCGCGGATGCCCAGCGCGTAGATCTCGGGATGCGCGTCGCCGCGGCCGGCAAACGGATTGTCTTTCGGGATCGATCCGTCTGCGTTGATGCGCAGCACTTTTCCCATGTTGCTCGTGAGCTGCTGCGGCTGCGGCCAGTCAACGGCGTTGATGCCGACGCCCGATGGGATCGTGGACGTGATGAGCAGCGTGCCGTCGGGCGCCTGGATCAAACGTCCGCCGGTGCCCTCGGCGTTCAACAGCACCTTGAGGTTCTCGAGCCTCCGCTCATCGGGCGAGAGCGTCGCGCTCGCCACCATCAGCACGCCCGGGCTGCGCGGAAGCGCCGACTGATTCGACCCGGCGGGCAGCACGGTGTACGTGAGAAAGATCCGGCGGTTCGCGGCGAACGCGCGATCGGGGCGCACCTCGAACAGTCCCTGTCCGTGAGCCCAGAGATCGGCGGGCATTCCGTCGAGAGGTTCCGACAGCTTGCCGTTCTTCGAGACGATTCTGATCCGGCCTGGACGCTCACCGACGATCATCCTGCCGTCGGGAAGAAAATCGAAGCAGAAGGCGCCGGACAGACCTTCCGCGACGGTCTCGACCTCGAAGGCCGCCGTGCTCGCGGGATGCGGCGCGCGCGTCTGCCCCAGCCACATCGGAATGGGAGAATAGCCGTCGGGCGCCGCGCTCCCATCCTCGGGTCGCGGCGGACCTGGCGCCGGCGCGGGAGGACGCGGAATCGTCTGCGGCGTCTCGGTGGCCAGGGCGAGCGCCGTCGTCGCCCAACCGGTCGCCGCGGCGGAGATCCACTGATTCACGCCGTACGGAAATCCGCTCTCGAAATAAGCCTGAATCGGCACGGACCGGGTCTCGACGATCCACGATCCATCGTCGATCTGGGTACGCAGCAGAAACTCGAGGCCCTTGCGGTAGGCGCGATCGTTGGACGCGAGGGCTCCACTTTCGCGTAAGGCGACCAGCGCTTCCCCGCTCGCATACGCGTCGCTGCCCATCGACTGCGTTTGCGCCCAGCCGCCATCGTCTTTCTGCAGCGCCAGAAGCTCGCGCGCGGCTGCATCGAGGACGCCGGCCGGTGCGCCCGCCCATCGCAGTCCGAGCAGACGGAAGGCGCGTTCCTCGGTGACGTCGCCGCGAGCGGTTGTGAGCCAGGCGCGAGCCCGATCGATCGCCTCGGCATAGGCTGCGCGCTGCGTCGGCGGCGCAAACAGCTGAAGCGCGCGCATGGAAACAGCCGTGACCTCGATCTCGTTCGACTCGATCGGCGGACGGATCGTGTTCAGCGGCCAATGCCCGTCGGCCGCTTGACGACGCTTCAGGAAGATCGCCTGCGCATCGGTCGCCGCATCCGGCTGATAGCGATCGGCGCCAAGGCCCAGCAGCAGGTAGCTCATCGTGTCCGCCTGGCCGGCAATCGGGATGTTCTGCACGACACGATCGCGCCACGACTCGAGATATTTCCCGATGGCGTCCATCTGCGTTTTCGCCGCCGCCTCGTTGACCGCGTAACCGTGCGCGCGAGCCTCGGCCACCGCGATGGAGACGACGCTGTTGTGGTGACACGACACACAACCCGTCTGGTTGATGAACGAAACGCCGACATCCTGGAGCAGCGGCAGGCTTCGCTGAACGGCGGCGCGAATCTCGGCCTGGCTCGGCGGCCGTCTCGCCCACCGGGGTGGGCCTCGCCGACCTGCCGGGATCGTACCGCGGAGCGGTGGACCCGGCCTCGGACGTTGGCGGACCCAGGGGCAGCGGTCCACCCGCGCCGGCGCCCACGAGCTCCGCGCATGAAAAACAGTTCCTGCGCATGAACTCCGCCGGAGGCACGGCGGCACTCTTCGCGCCGCCGACGTACGGCAGCATCAGTCGAAACATGTCGACGTCATTCACGCGGGCGGCTTCGCGCTGCGGCACCGGATCGCCGGCTTTCCAGGACGACGGGTCGGCGCCGTAATCGAGCAGCAGCTTCAGCGCCGGCTTCGCGCCAACGATGCCGGCAGTGATGACGAGCGCGGAGCGCCGATCTTCGGACCGCGCGTTGACGTCGGCGCCGGCGTCAAGAAGCGCCTGCATCTTGCCGACGTCCGGCAGCGCCCACATCAGCGGCGTCACCCCGGCCGCGTCGGCGGCGTTGGGGTCGGCTCCCGCCGCCAGCAGCCGGCGCACCAGCGCGGCGTCCCCGTAGAGCGCGGCCGCCATCAGCGGCGTTGCGCCGAGGGCGCCTCGCAACGTCGCGACGCGCGGATGGCTCAGGAGCAGCGAGTCGATGGCACGCCGATCGTCGCTTCGAATCGACGCCATCAGGCGGGTCGCGTCGGGATCGACGGCCAGCGGCGCTGTTTCTCCGGACGCGGCGTCGGGCCACATCGCGCCCTCGTCAATCCAGTGCTGGATGATCTCGACCTTCTCGTCGCTGAGCGGCCCCGCCGGCGGCATCTGCGTGCCGAACGCGGTGCCGATCAGGCGGTGATACAGACGGCTGCCGCCTGCATTGCCGGGACCGATGTCCGTCTGACGTTCCGCCGCGCATGGCGTCCGCCCGCCGATCGAGCCGCAGGCCGCCGTACTGCTGCGTGGGACCGTGACAGCCGACGCAATGCTCACGGAAAATCGGCTGAACGTCGCGCTCGAAATCGATGCTGGCGGGAGGTTGGGCGGCAGGCGTCAGAGCCATTGCCGCCGCAACGAGCGCGAGCACTCGGACTATCACGGCGCCTAGTGTAGTCAATTCGCTCTCCGGCCGCGCATCGCGGGCGGCCAGGCGAACATCGGACGATCGCGCCGCCAGTGTAAGATGTGGTCGACTCCCCCACGGTGGACACCCGGGCCATGACCCGCACGCTCAACGATCTGCAGGTCGACGTCGAGTCGACCTTCGTGTTGCTCGATCTCGTTCGAGCCGGCGACGCGCGCGCGCTCGATCGGTTGTTCTCGCGGTATGTGAACCCGCTGCGCCGCTTCGCCCACGGCCGGCTTCCCGCGGCATCGCGAGACATGCTCGATACCAACGATCTCGTTCAGGACACGCTGGTCGCCAGCCTGAAACATATCGACGCGTTCCAGCCACAGCGAGAAGGCGCGCTGCTCGCGTATCTTCGCCAGGCGGTTGTCAACCGCGTGCGTGACGAAGCGCGGCGCAAGGCGCGGCGGCCCATGTCCGCGACACTCGACGAACAGGTCGAAGGAGCCGACGCGTCACCGCTCGACATCGCCATCGGGCGCGAGGCGGCAGACCGCTACGAGACGGCGCTGCAGCGGCTGAAACCGGACGAGCGGGAGGTCCTGATCGCCCGCGTGGAGCTCGGCATGAGCTTCGAGGAAGTGGCGGCCGCCGTCGGGAAGCCGTCCGCCGACGCTGCGCGCAAGGCCGTCAGCCGCGCGCTGCTCCGGCTGGCAGACGAAATGCGTCATGCAGGATGAGCAGCCCGATCGCACGGTGAATGCCGACGAGCGGCTGCTCGACGTCGCCGACTCGGTGGCCAGCGGCAGCGACGTCGACTGGGCGTCCGCGAGCACCGCCCAGGCCGGCGACGACCTCGAGCTGCTCGAACAGCTCAAGCTGATTGACGCCGTCGCGCGCCTTCATCGCGTCGGCGCCGCTGCGCCGCAGCCGGAGGGGCCGTCGGCTGCGCTGGAGCCGGGGGCGCGGTGGGCACAACTCGTCGTGGTCCGTCGCGTGAGCGGCGGAACGTTCGGCGACGTTTACCTCGCGCGCGACACGGCGCTCGACCGCGATGTCGCCCTGAAGCTGCTGCGCCAGCGCGCCCGCGCCGAAGGCGGTGGCGTCGCAGTTCCTCGCGGAGGGACGGCTGCTCGCGCGCGTCGCGCACCCCAACGTCATCACCGTATACGGCGCGGAGTCAGTCGAAGGTCGTGTCGGCTTGTGGATGGAGTTCATCCGCGGGCTCACGCTCGAGGACGTCCTCAAGCAGCACGGGGCGTTTTCGGCTCGCGAAGCGACGTTCATCGGGCTCGACCTGTGCCGCGCGCTCGCGGCGGTTCACGCAACCGGGCTCGTGCATCGCGACGTCAAGGCCGCCAACGTGATGCGCGAACAAGGCGGCCGGATCGTCCTGATGGACTTCGGCGCCGGCGGCGATCTCGAGACCAAGGGCGACGGCGAGCAGATGGCGGGAACGCCGCTCTATCTCGCGCCGGAAATTTTCGCCGGCCGCCCGGCAACCGTCCGGAGCGATCTCTACAGCCTCGGCGTGCTGCTCTACCGGCTGGCGACCGGCGCCTATCCGGTCAGCGGGGCGACGCTGGCGGAGTTGGCGGCTGCTCATCGCGACGGCCGCTTCGTGCGGCTGCGCGATGCGCGTCCGAATCTTCCCGACGGGTTCGTTCACGTCGTCGAGCGGGCGCTGTCGCCGTCGCCAGAGAACCGGTTCGAGAGCGCGGGCGCGATGGAACAGGCGCTGGCGGGCTGGCTGGGTGGGATCGCCGCCGCGGATGCGCCGCGGCGGCTACCGCCGCGGCAGTCGCACCTCCGGTTGCGCCAGCCCCGTCTTCCAGTCCGACACCGGCGCGTGCGCGCTGGCCGCTGGCCATGCCGCGCCTTCGTTGTCGCACTCATCGTGATGGCGGCGGTTGCCCTGTGGATCCAGCGTCCGGCAAAGCCGCCGGTGGCGGCCACTCCCGGCGCCATCCGATCGGTGGCCGTGCTGCCGCTGCAGAACATCGGCGCGGGAGACTATTTCGCCGACGGCATGACCGAGGCACTTATCGCCGACCTCGGTCGTACCGGCGTGCTCGACGTGATCTCGCGCACGTCGGTGATGCGGTTCAAGGGATCGCAGCAGCCGCTGCCGGAGATTGCAAAGGCGCTCAACGTCGACGCCGTCGTCGAGGGCTCGGTGCTGCGAGACGGCCGGCGGGTGCGGATCACGGCGCAGTTGATCGACGCCCGTACCGACAAGCATCTCTGGGCGAACAGCTACGAGCGCGACGTGCGCGACGTGCTCGCGCTGCAGGCCGACGTGGCGCGCGCGATTGCGCAGGAAGTGCGGACGACGCTCTCGCGGCAGCAGGAAGCGCGGAGCGCCGAGACAGGCAGGCGCGCCGTGTCGCCCGAAGCGCTCGAGGCGTATCTGCAGGGACGCTTCTACTGGAATCGCCGCGGCGGCGATTCACTGCTCAAGTCGGTCGACTATTTCGAGCAGGCGCTCAAGATCGATCCGGGTTACGCGTCGGCGTACGCGGGGCTGGCCGACAGCTATACGCTGCTCGGATCGGTGAGCGGATCGATGGCGCCGCAGGCCACCATGGCCAAGGCCAAGAAGGCAGCCGAATCGGCGCTGAAACTCGACGACTCGCTCGGCGAGGCGCACACGTCGCTGGCGATGCTGCATTTCTGGTACGACTGGGACTGGTCTGCCGCGGAGAAGGAGTTCAAGCTCGCCATCGCGCGCAACCGCAGCTATCCGACCGCGCATCACTGGTACGCGATCTATCTCTCGGCGATGGGGCGTCACGACGAGGCGATGGCGGAGATCGATCAGGCGCTGCGCCTCGATCCGGTGGCGCCGATCATCCGCGCGAGCCGCGGCTGGATTCAGTATCACCGCAGGCAGTTCGACGAGTCGATCGTCGAGAGCCGGAAGGCGCTCGACCTCGACGCCGACTTCGTGCGCGCGCGAACCTATCTCGGCATGAACTACATGAAGAAAGGGATGGTGCAGGACGCCATCCGCGAATACACGGAGGCCGATCGGCTCGCCGGCGGGATTCCGCTCACGCAGCTGCAAAAGGCGCAGGCGTACGCGATCGGTGGGCGGACGTCGGAGTCGCACGCGATCCTGGCATCGCGTCATCCGGCCCAATGCGGGGCAGTATGTTTCGCCGTCCGACGTCGCCTCGCTCTACGTCTGGCTCGCCGACAACGATCGCGCGATGGACTGGCTGACCAAGGCGTTCGACGAGCGGTCGTTCAACATGGTCTACCTCAAGGTCCATCCCATCTACGATCCGCTCCGCCAGGATCCGCGGTTCGTGGCTCTCGTCCGCAAGATGCAGTTCCCCTGAGCGACAGGCCGGCCAGAGTCGTTTTTGCTTCCTTATAGGCGGTAGTGTCCGGCTTTAGCCGGACCTGTAACTCGCTGCGCCACCGCACGTTCCGGCTCGTGTCCGGTTTTTCGCGGCACGTCGTTATACCTCCTGACAACGGACGGGAGGCATCACGTGAAGACACACACCACTCGCAACATACGCCGGGTCATCGGTCTGCTCGCACTGCTGGCAGCGGCCGCATGCGCGTCGCCCGGCGCGCAGACACAATCACCGTCGGGCGCGAAGGATCCGGTCGCGCGCGGTCTCTATATCGTGAACGCCGGCGGCTGCCACGACTGCCATACGCCGCTGAAGATGGGCGCGGAAGGGCCGGAGCCCAACATGGCCCGCGCGTTGTCCGGTCATCCTGAAACGATTTCGATCGCGACGCCGCCGAGCCTTGGCAAGGGTCCCTGGTTGTGGGCGGCGGCCGAGACCAACACGGCGTTCGCGGGACCGTGGGGCATCTCGTACGCGGCGAACCTCACGCCGGACGTCAACACGGGCCTCGGGATCTGGACGGAGGACATGTTCATCAAGGCGATCCGAACGGGCCGCCACATGGGCACATCCCGTCCGATTGCGCCGCCGATGCCGTGGCCGGCGTTCCGCAACTACTCCGACCACGACCTTCATGCCATCTGGAGCTACCTGCGATCGCTGAAGCCGCTGACCAATCACGTGCCCGACTACCTGCCGCCGCCGACGATGACGGCGTCGATTGATGGAATGGATCACCGGCGATGAACGAACAGCACACGGTAACCGCCCCGGGACCCCAGGGGCGCTTCTCGAAACGATGGATGCGGGTAGCGCTGAAGATCGCGAAGGTCGTCGGAATCGTGGCCGCCGTGCTCGCAGGCGCGGTGGCCATCTACGTCGCACGAAGCTGGGATCGGGTCTGGAAGGTGCCGGAACCGAACCTTCACGCGAGCACCGATCCGGCGATCATCAAGCGCGGCGAGTATCTCGTCTACGGTCCGGCGCACTGTGTCGAGTGTCACTCCAATTCGATTGATGAGATCGACCGCGCGTCGGAGCGCGGCGCGCGTCCGGCGCTCTCGGGCGGGATGAAATTCGCCGCCGCGCCGCTGGGAGCGATGTACTCGAAGAACATCACGCCCGACGTCGAGACCGGCATCGGACGATATACCGACGGCCAGATCGCGCGGATGCTGCGATGGTCGGTGCGGCCTGACGGCCGGGCATCGGTGAGGCTGCTCATGCCGTACGGCGACATGAGCGACGCGGACATTGTTGCCATCCTGTCGTACCTGCGAACGCAGCCGGCGGTTTCACACCGCGTACCCGACAGCGAGTGGTCGATCGTCGGCAAGGTCGTCAAGAGTTTCGCGCCGGTGTTTCAGCCGCGGACCGAGGTCCATCCGGCGCCGCAGCCGCCGCAAGGACCGACGGCCGCGCGCGGTGCGTATCTCGCGCGATCGGTGGCCAACTGCGCGGCGTGTCACACGGAGCGCGACCCGGTGTCGTTTGCGGCAATCAGACCGGAGTTCGCTGGCGGGAACGAGATGGAACCGGCCGAGCGCGACGGCGTCGATCGTCATGTGTGGTTCAGGACGCCGAACCTCACGCCGGCCGCCGGCAGCGCCCTCAGCAAGTTCCCGGACCGCGACACGTTCATCGCGCGGTTTCAGCGTGGAGGGCGTCAGCATCCGGGATCGCCGATGCCGTGGGAGGCGTTCGGGACGATGAACGCCGACGATCTCGCGGCGCTGTACGAATTCCTGCACAGCCTGCCGTCGCAGAAAGGCCCGACCGGCGATCCCCGATTCCGCAAGGGATAGCCAGCACCTCAGAGGTTCGACCTCTGAGAGGCGAGACCTCTGAGACAAGACCTCTGAGGTCGATGTCTGGCGTTTGTATCGCTTCCAGTGGTATTCGCCGGTCAGCGGCGGCCGGCTGCGCGCGATGCACTGCATGGACATCCCGTTCGCGTTCGACAACGTGGACAACAGTCAGCCGATCGTGGGCACCGGCGCGGACCGCCAGGGGCTCGCGGACCGCATGAGTCGCGCATGGGTGGCGTTCGCGCGCGGCGGCGACCCGAACCATGCGGCGCTCCCCCGCTGGGAGCCTTTCACCACGGCGGAGCGCGCAACCATGATGCTCAACACAGAGTGCCACCTCGCGCTCGATCCTTATAGCGACGAGCGGGTCGCCCTCGCGGCCGCGATTGGCCCCGCTAGAGTCTCGAATCGATGTATCGTTCAGGTCCGCTCGAAATCAGACCGTACCACTGAGACCACTTCCACGGATTCCACGCATTCCGCATCGACACCCGAACTAAGTTTCGCGACCGTCGTCTAAGCCGACAATGGTTGCCGAGACCTTCGGCCAGGATCTGCGAATCGGCCTCCGCGTTCTCATCAAGGAAAAATCGTTCTGCGCGCTCGCGGTCATCGTGCTCGCCCTCGGGATCTGCGGCGTCACGACGATGTTCAGCGTCGTGAACGGGGTGATGCTGCGCGGCTTCTCGTTCCCGACCGCCGATCGTCTCGCCAGCGCGAACTTCATCGATCCGACGAGCGCCAACTTCTTCGGCGTGAACGGACAGATCACGTCGATGGATTTCGACGAGCTGCTGCCGCAGCAGCAATCCTTCGACATGCTGGCGGCCTACCTGAACGGCTCGACCGTCAACGTGACCGACAACGGCAAGCCGCAGCGCTATACCGGCGCCTACGTGACCGATCGGTTCCTCACCATCCTCGGCATGTCGCCGATGCTCGGCCGCGACTTCACGCCCGCGGACAACACGCCCGGCGGAGAAAAAGTCGCGATCATCGGGTACGGAATCTGGCAGCGCGACTTCGGCGGATCGCCGCAGGTCGTCGGCAAGGGCGTCCGGATCAACGGCAAGCCCGCCACGATCGTCGGCGTGATGCCGCAGGGGTTCGCGTTTCCCCAGAACGAGGAACTCTGGCTGCCGCTCTACAGCGAGTTCCCGCCGAAGGCGCGCAAGGATCCCGCGAATATCAGCCCGTCGGTCATCGGCCTCCTCAAGCCCGGCGTGTCGCCCGATCAGGCCACCGCGGAGTTCACGCACGCTCGCCAGGCATTTCGCCGAGGCCTACCCCGAGACGAACAAGCAGTTCAACACCGGCCGGGTCGAGCCGCTGATCAAGACGTTCACACCGCGCCCGCTGCGCGGCACGCTGCTGACGATGCTGGGCTTCTGCGTGGGCGTGCTGCTGATCGCCTGCGTCAACGTCATGAACATGCAGTTCGCGCGCGCCACGCTCCGCGCGAAGGAACTGGCGATCCGATCGTCGCTCGGCGCGACACGGGTGCGGCTGATCCGCCAGATGCTCACCGAGAGCCTGCTGGTCGCCGGCATCGGCGCCGCGATCGGCATCGCGCTGGCGTACGGCTGCACGTCGTGGCTGTCGGCGACCGATCCGCGCCCTCGACAACCCGCCGCCGGCCTACATCACCTTCGACGTCGACGCGATCGTTCTCGCGGTGACCGTCGCCGCGACGATCGCGGCGGCCGTCCTCTCCGGCCTGCTTCCTGCGTGGATGTCGTCTCGCGCGAACGCTAACGTCGTGCTCCGCGACGGCGGACGCGGCACGACCAGCAGGGGCGTCACCATCGTGTCGCGCGGCCTCGTCGTGTTCCAGATCGTGGTCACCTGCGTGCTGTTGATCGGATCGCTGCTGCAGGTGCGATCGATCCTCAGGCAGCAGACGATCGACTATGGATACGACACCGACGGCGTTCTGTCGGCGCGAATGGGACTGATGGACGGCGACTACCCGTCGGCCGATGCACGCCGTGTGTTCTACGACCGCCTGCTGCGCACGCTGCGGGCGAATCCGGAATTCGACGCCGTCGGCTTCACCAGCCGCTTCCGGATGGTGTTTGCCGGCAACGGGCAGATCGAGATCGACGGCAAGGCCTACAAGGACAACAAGGATCGGCCGCAAGCCAACTTCGAACAGGTGACCGGCACGTTCTTCGACGTGACAGGGCAGAAGCTGCTGGAGGGACGAACCTTCAACGACGGCGATCTCGACGCGAAGCTTCCGGTCGGCATCGTCAACGCGGCGTTTGCGCGAAAGCACTACGGCAACGAGAGTCCGATTGGCCGCCGCTTCCGCACGATGAACTCGGCCGGCACGCAGCCGGGGCCGTGGCGCACGATCGTCGGCGTGGTCTCGAACGTTCGCATGCTCGGGCCGTTCAACAACCCCGGCGTGGACGACAGCGGCTTCTACGTGCCGTTCTACTCGACGGCGTTCGGCCCGGCGCCGCCGACGCCGTTCGTCAGCCAGTTCGCGACCGTCGTCGTCAAGCCGCGCGCCGGCCAGCGGGCCGGGCGCGCTGGCCAACGCGCTCAGGCGCGAGGTGAACAAGGCGGACGCGAATCTGCCGCTGTACTTCGTGGGCACGCCGAAGCAGCAGATTGAGGTCTTCGTCGCGCAGAACCGGATCATCGCCGTCGATGTTCTCGATCTTCGGCGCGGTCGCGATCGTGCTCGCGTCGGTCGGCATCTACGGCGTCATGTCGTTCTCGGTGAACCAGCGGCGGCAGGAGTTCGGCGTGCGGATGGCGCTCGGCGCGAACGACGGCACGATTCTCGGCATGGTGCTGCGCCAGGGCGTCGTGCAGATCGCGATCGGCCTGACCCTCGGCTTCGGCTTTGCGCTCGCAATCGCCACCATCGCAGCCAATGGCATCCAGAGCACGCTGTTCGGCGTCGGCGCGCGCGATCCGCTCACCTATGCGTCGGTCGCATTCCTTGTCACCCTCGTGTCTCTCGCCGCCACGCTCGTCCCTGCTCGACGAGCGACGCGCGTGGACCCGATGATCGCGCTGCGAGCCGAATAGCGCAAGCCTGCCTGTCACGGTCAGAAGAAACCGCGGAGATCGCAAAGACACGACAGAGAAACATCTTTCTCAGCGTATTTCGCTGTACTCTGCGGTTTCTTCTGAGTTCGTCGATAGAATGCGGCCCCATGAGAGGCACCGCTATCTTTGCGTCGTTCGTCGCCATCCTTGCGGTCGCGCTGTCGGCGCAGGCGCCCCGCCGCGCCGCGGCGCCGGCCAAACCGTTTCACCTCGTCGAAGCCACCATCCCGGAGATGCGCGCCGCGATGGCGTCGGGCCACCTGACGTCGCGTGCGCTGGTCACGCAGTATCTCGTCCGGCTCGCCACCTACGAGGATCGGCTGCACGCCGCAATCGTGGTGAACCCGCACGCGCTCGACGAGGCCGATCGACTCGATCGCGATCGCGCGGCCGGCAGGATCCGCGGTCCGCTGCACGGCATCCCCGTCGCATTGAAGGACAACATTCACACGACCGACATGCCGACGACCGGCGGCGCGCTCGCGTTCGCCGGCCTCGTGCCGCCGTACGAAGCGACGTTGACGAAGAACCTTCGCGATGCAGGCGCCATCATCGTCGCCAAGACAGGACTGACCGAGCTCGCCAACTGGGTCGCGGGCGCGCCGAATCCGATGCCGGGCAACTACAACGCCGTCGGTGGCTTCGGCTACAACCCCTACGATCCGAGGCCCGATCCGCGCGAGGCGACGTTCGACGGACGGCCGGCATTGCAGACCGGCGGATCGAGCTCCGGCATCGGAACCGCGGCGAACCTGTGGGCCGCCAACGTCGGGACCGACACCGGCGGCTCCGTGATCAGCCCGTCCAATGCGAACATGCTCGTCGGCATCCGTCCGACCATCGGCCGGATCAGCCGGTATGGCGTGATTCCCATCACCGCGGATCACGACACGGCCGGGCCGATGACGCGCACGGTCACCGACGCCGCGATCATGCTCGGCGCGCTCGAGAGCCCGTCACCGGATCCCAACGACCCGGCGACGACCACGTGCACGCCGCCGCCAGGCCGCGATTACACGAAGTTCCTGCGCGCCGGCGGGCTGAAGGGCGCCCGCATCGGCATTCCACGCGCCTACTACTACGACCGCATCACGCTGAACGGCGATCACCGGCAACCGTCCGGAGGGCATCGGCACGACGACGACGATCACGGCCGGGCGCGGCGGCTTGAACGCCGACCAGGCGAGGGTCATGGCCGAGGCCATCGCGGTCCTGAAACAGCAAGGCGCGATCGTCGTCGATCCTGCCGATGTCCCGAGTCTTGCCGCGAAGGATCCGAAAGACAACTTCGCAGCCTGGGATTTCTGCTCGGGCGCCGATCAGGCCAAGGGCAAGGACGAGGGCTGCTCGGTGAACTTCAAGTACGGCATGAAGCGCGACTTCAATCTCTGGCTGAAGAGCCTCGGAGCGTCGGCGCCGGTCAAGACGCTGACCGAGCTGCGGCAGTGGAATCTGGCGCACGCGAAGGCCGAACGCGATCAAGTTCGGGCAATCGCGTCTCGACATCTCCGACGAGATGGACCTCGACGCGGATCGCGCGCGGAACGATGCGGACCACAAGAAGGACTGGCTGCTCAGCCGCGAGCGAGGCATCGACGGCGTCCTGAAGGCGAACAACCTCGACGCGATCCTCACGCCCGGCGGCGCCGGCGCCGGCCTGGCTGCGCGCTCAGGCTATCCGATCATCGTCGTGCCGTTCGGCCTGATCCCGAACGCGCCCAACCCGGCGTTCCCCGCGGCCTTTCAGGCGAAGCCCGCGCCCTTCGGCGTCGGCTTCACGGGCGGCGCCTGCAGCGAGCCGCGGTTGATCGAGCTGGCGTACGCGTTCGAGCAGGCGACGAAGCGCCGCGTTCCGCCAGCGTCGACTCCCTGAATTGACTGTAGCGGTAAGGCCTGCAGCGATCTGTCCGGCGTAGTGCAGGCCTTTAGGCCTGCTCAGCACGGCGGACCTCGAAGGTCCGCACTACATCGGAATGAAAAACGCGTTGGCGGACGACATGCATCGAAGAACCCTGCTGAAAAAGGCCGCGCTCCTCGGCATCGCTGGCACCAGCGTCCAGCGCCGGGCCATTGTTCGATCAGCAGGAATTGCGCCCGCCTGCTTCGACCGGCGACCGGCTGGATCAGGGGCCTTTCGACATCGACCAGGATCAAGGGTGGCTCACCGTCCTGTTCACCACGCCTTCGGAAACGCCGCAGCGCAACCCCGGCCTGGGTCTCGTCGGATACACATGGGAAGAAGGCGGTCCGTCGCTGGCCGCACGAGCCGGTCGCGAAACGCTCGAGCGTCATGTCGAAAACATTTCGAGCCTGCCATTCGTCGACATTCTCTACATACGTTGCGACTGGCGGCACGTGCAGTCACAACCCGGCACACTCGATCTTCATCCCGTCTGGGAGTTGACGCTGGACGCGGCCCGGCGGCGCGGTCTCCGGGTGGCGTTCCGGGTCCAGTTGTCCAATCCCGAATTCCAGCCCGGTCAACTGGCGCTCCCGGAGTTCCTGCGCTCGCGCATTCCTCTGGTGAAGATCGGTCGCATTCCCAAGCTCGGAGAGACCGAATTCGTCGAGCCCCGCTACGATCACCCGGAATTTCAGAAGGCGTTTGCGGAACTGAACGATCTGCTCGCCGCGCGATTCGATGGCGACCCGCTCATCGAATGGGTCGACCTGATGCAGTACGGTTTCTGGGGCGAGGGGCACACCAGCACGCTTCCCAGTCCGTTCGACGATTTCTCCTCGGCGGAGCGCACGTTCGTGACCATGACCTCCAGGCAGCTGCAAACCTGGAAGAAGACGCCGCTCGCCGTCAACACACAGCCGGACATCAGCAACGTCGGCAATCGCAGAATTCTTGCGATGGCCGTCCAGGCAGGCGCGTGGCTGCGCTCCGACAGCATCATCGTCGAAGAACCGATTCAAATCGATCAATTGGCGAACCGCGCTCCCTGGTCGGCGGCCATTCTCGAAGACGGATATTTTCGCCAGTACGACGCCGCGAACCTGGCGGTGGACGCGAGCGGGGTCAATGTTCTCGAGAACTACATGCTGCACACGCTCGACCTGAGAGCGAACTACTGGTCGCTGTGGACCGAGGCTGCCAATCTGGCGCGCTACAACCAAACGTATCCGCGCGGCTTCGATCGCCTGCGCACCGCTCTCGGATACAGAATCCGCCCCTCCTGGGTCTGGCAACGCAAGCGCTATGGCGGCTCCGAGTTGATCGTGGCGGTTTCCAATCGCGGAGTCGCGGGCGTTCCGGGAGTGCTCTGGCTGCAACTCGAAAGCCCGGATGGCCGATTGACGTTACGCGGAACGCTCGATCCCGGACACCCTCACGGTGGCGGAATCCGCCTCGGAGCATTTCTCCTGCCCAAAGAGTATGCGGGCAGGCTGCACCTTTCCGCGCAGCTGGAGATTCGTCCCGGCGTGCTGAAACCGGTGGCCTGGACCTGCGAGCAGCCCCTCAATGCCGACGGATCCATCGCGATCGACACGAAGCGCGATGACGATCCCGGTTGGCGCAAAGGGGTCTGATGAATCGCCCCACCGGCCGCGCCATTCCCGCCCTGCGGTGGTGGATTGGAGCTGCGCTCTTCGCGTCCACGATCATCAACTACATCGACCGCCAGACGCTTTCGCTGCTGGCGCCCTATCTGAAGGTGGACTATCACTGGTCGAACACGGACTACGCATATCTGGTGATCGCATTTCGTTTCGCTTACTCCATCGGTCAAACCGTCCTTGGACGTCTGATCGACCGGATCGGTACCAGGCAGGGACTGACGCTCACCGTCGCGGCGTACTCACTGGTGTCCATCCTCACGCCGCTTGCCAACGGGTTCTACAGTTTTGGGTTCTTCCGCTTCCTGCTGGGGGCCGGCGAATCTGCGAACTGGCCCGCAGCCACCAAGGCGGTCTCCGAATGGTTCCCCAAACACGAGCGCGGCCTGGCAACGGCCCTCTTCGACAGCGGGTCCTCGGTTGGCGGTGCAATCGCACCCTTCATCGTGTTGTGGATCTATTTCCGATGGGGATGGCGTCCCGCGTTCGCGGTGCCTGGATGCCTCGGTCTTGTCTGGCTCGTCGTGTGGCGATGGTTGTACTATCCGCCCTGGCTTCACCCACGCATCTCGGACGCGGAACGCGAGATGCTCGCGGCCGACCGGGCGGACGCCGAATCGGCCGGGCCACTCGCGGCTGCGTTGGCGCGACCTGCTGGCGCTTCCGCAAACGTGGGGCGTCATCGTCGCGAAGACGTTCACCGATCCGGTGTGGTTCTTCGTCACCGACTGGTTTCCCATCTATCTGGTTGCCAAAGGCATCGACCTGCGAAGCGGCCTGCTCGCCGTGTGGGTCCCTTTCATCGCCGCGGATCTGGGTAACTTCATGGGTGGAGGAGTGTCCGGCTATCTGATCAAGAAAGGCTGGTCTCTCGGCGCCGCCCGAAAGGCGGTCGTTGTCTTCGGCGGAATCGGCGTGACCCTGCTCATCCCCACCATCTTCACCACCAATCTGTATGTGATCACAGCGCTGTTTGCGGTCTCCACGTTCTGCTACGCCTCGTTCAGCACCATGGCCAATGTCCTTCCGTCAGATTTGTATCCGGGCGAAGCGGTAGCCACGGTCAGCGGTTTGAGCGGGACGGGAGCAGGGTTGGCCACCATCGTGGCGTTCCTCTTGATTGGCCACTACTCGGATGCCGGCAGGCTGCGACCACGCACGCGTTTGATCCCATCATCATCGTTGCCGGGCTGGTCCCGCTCGTCGGAGCGATACTGGTCTTGCTGCTGGTGCGGAACACGGAAGCGACCGATCGTGGAGTGGTTCGCCGGATCTAGATCGTTTCCACTGTGCGCGTAGTGTCCGGCTTTAGCCGGACAACGCGAGGTCCGCCTGAAGGCGGACACTACAGTGCACGTAGAAACCGCTCGTCGGCCGCGATCGCGTTGCCGTGATCAGCTGGACGACGATCGGCACGGCTGCGCTGAGCAGCGCGGCGGAGCTCTTGTCCAGATAGATCGTGGTGTTGGGATGGGTGCGAAGAATCGAGGCGGGCGCCAGCGGACCGATGTCCCCTTCGCAGCATGCCGCCACCGCTTTTGCCTTTCGCGCATCCGGGACGACCGCGATGATCTCCTGCGCCGAGAGAATCTGGCGAATCCCCATCGAGATCGCCTGTCGAGGAACGTCAGAGAGATTCTCGAACCAGCCTTCGCCAAGCTGCTGCCGCCGGCAGGCCTCGTCCAGCGTCACCACGAGGTAGGGCGCCTCGGTGTCGAAATCCGCCGGGGGATCGTTGAACGCGAGGTGGCCGTTTTCGCCGATCCCAACCAACGCGACATCGATCGGCGCGCTCTGCAGGGCGTGTCCCACCGTGCGAATCACGGCTGCGGGGTCCTGCTCTCCGTCGAGGAGATGGTGATGCGTGATTCCCACTTTATCGATCAAGCGCGCTCGCAGATAGTTTCTGAAACTGGCCGGATGATCCGCCGGCAACCCGATGTATTCGTCGAGATGAAACATTTCGACTCGTTCCCAGTCGATGCCCGCCAGGCTGGTGAGCGCGTCCAGCAATTCGAACTGCGACGCACCGGTCGCAGCGATCATGCGGGCACGGTTGTTCTTCTGGATCGCCATGCGAATGGCATCAGCGGCCTGACGCGCGGCGGCCAGTCCCAGTGAGCGCTTGTCGTCAAATACCTTGATGATCATGTGGCTTCGCCAACGAATGTAAGCCGCTCCAGGCATCGTCCAGTAAAGAGAGTAAGATGGCAATCCCGGATCCGGACGCTTCTGATTCCACCTCCGCACGGCGAGTCCGCGCTATCGTTGGCACGTCCAAGGAGCGCCCATGAGCTCGTTCCTGCAAGACGTACGGATCGCCGTCCGCGGATATCTGGCGAAGCCACTGTTCACGATCGTGGTTCTGTCGATCCTTGGCCTGGCGATTGGCGCCAACGCGGCGATCTTCACGCGTGGTGAACGCCGTTCTGCTCCGGCCGCTCGACTACCCGCGCGCCTCTGCGCTCGTGAGCGTCTTGCAGCGCGATCGCACGACCGGGCGCGGACGCTCCATCTCGCCGCCGAACTACTTCGATCTGAAGGAGCAGGCACGCTCGTTTGCCGGCATCGCGGCGTTCTGGAGCCCGAGCGTGAACCTGTCGAGCGACGGCGGCGATCCCGAGAAGGTCCTCGCGACCACCTGCTCGCACGATCTGTTCGAGCGTCCTCGGCGTCGATCCGATCATCGGCCGGCGTCTCACGGAGGACGACGACCTGCCCGGAGCGCGACCGGTGGCGATTCTCGGCCACGGATTGTGGAAACGGCGCTTCGGCGGCGACCCCGGCGTGATCGGCCGGGAGACGAGGCTCGACGGCACGCCAACGACGATCGTCGGCGTGATGCCGGCGGCATTCGATTTCCCTGTCGCCGGCACGGAACTGTGGGTGCCTCTGCGGCTGTCGCGCACGCAACCACCCAATCGCGCCATTCCAGTGGAGAAATACCGTCAGTATCGAATTCTCAACGTGGTCGCGCGGTTGAACGCCGGCAGCAACGTGGAGCGCGCGCGGCTCGAGCTCGCCGCGATCGCGCAGCAGCTGGAGACAGACGTACCCCGACAGCAATCGCAACGCCGACCTCGCCGTCGTGCCGCTTCAGGAGACCGTCGTCGCCTCCGCGCGTCCGGCGCTGCTGCTGCTCCTGTCCGCCGTGGGCTGCGTGTTGCTGATCGCGTGCGCGAACGTCGGCAGCCTGCTGCTCGTGCGCGCGGCCGGCCGCACGCGCGAGATCACCATCCGGATGGCGCTCGGCGCCGACCGCGGTCGCCTCGTGCGCCAGATGCTGACCGAGAGCCTGGTCCTGGCGATCGTCGGCGGCGCCGCCGGCCTCATCGTGAGCGCCTGGGCGCTGGACCTGCTGCTGCGATTCGCGCCACCTGGCATTCCACGTCTCGAGAGCGTGCGCATGGACGCGAGCGCCGTCGGGATCACGTTTCTGATCGCCATCGCCTCCGGGACGATCTTCGGCCTCGCGCCCGCGTTCCAGGTGCGCGCGCAGCGGCTGCAGGACGCCTTGCTCGTCGCCGGGCCGCGGTCTGGTGTCCGGTGCGCATCAACGCGTTCGCCAGACGCTGACCGTTGCGGAGATCGCCTTGTCGCTGATGCTGCTGATGGGCGCGATGCTCCTCATCCAGAGCTTCGCGCGCGTCCAGCGCGTGGACATCGGATTCCGCCCTGCGTCGGTGCTGACCGTGGAACGGATCGAGCTGCCCCGCAGTCGCGCCTCGGCTGAGGCAAGCGCGGCGTTCTTCGACGCGTTCATCGGCCGCTTGCGCGCGATCCCCGGCGTCGAGTCGGCGGCCGTCACGCTCGGCCTGCCGCTCGATCCGCGCGCGCGGTTCTTCGTCGACGAGAGCACGTTCTCCGTCGCGGGCGAGATGCCGTTGCCGGCCGGGCAGCGCCCCACGGCGCCCATTCAGGTTGTCAGCCCGGACTATTTCGCCACGATAGGCGTGCCGCTCACGCGTGGCCGTGCCTTCAACGAGCGCGATCGCGCGGCGGCGCCGGGCGTTGTCATCATCAACGAAGCGATGGCGCGGCGATTCTGGCCGAACCAGGATCCGATCGGCCGCCGCATCACGCACGATCTGTCGATCGTCCCCGGTCAGCAGACCACGCGCGAAATCGTCGGCGTCGTGGGCGACGTGCGGCACTTCGGCCTCGAGCAGCCATCGGATCCGCAGATGTTCGTCCCGCACGCCCAGATGCCGTGGCCGTCCATGGCGGTCGTGATCCGGACGCCGCTCGACGCCGCACACATCGGCGGCGCCGTTCGTCAGGCGGTGTGGTCCGTCGACGGCACCATTCCGGTGCCGCCGCTGCGTCCGATGGAGCACATGATCACCGACGCGGTCGGCCAGCCGCGATTCCGTGCGTGGCTGCTCGGCCTGTTCGCGGCAACGGCGATCGTGCTCGCCATGACCGGTCTCTACGGCACGATGGCGTTCGCCGCGCAGCAGCGAACGCGCGAGATCGGACTGCGCATCGCGCTCGGCGCGACACCGAAGCAGGCGACGGCGCTGCTGCTCCGCAGCGGGCTGGCGCTCACGGCCGCTCGGCACGGCTCTCGGGCTCGCTGGGATCCGTGGCGGTGGCGCGAGCGCTGTCGTCGCTGCTGTTCGGCATCGGCGCCACCGATCCCGCGACCTTCGTCGGCGTGACGGCGACGCTCGTCGCGGTGGCGTGGCTCGCGTGCTACCTGCCGGCGCGGCGCGCGCGGCACCTCGATCCGATCCGCGCGATCAACGCTGAGTAAATCGTCCCTGGTGATGTAGTGCAGACCGTAGGTCTGCCGGATGCACGGCAGGCCTGAAGCCTGCACTACGCGGCAACAAGTCGGTCACTGCGGTTTTTTCTTAATCGCACCGCAGCGCGACCATCGGATCGACGCGCGACGCCTTCCGCGCGGGGATCACGCAGGCCGCGAACGCGACGATCGTGAGCGCGATCGCGACGACGAGATACGTCAGCGGATCGCGCACAGGCACGTCGAACACAAGACTGGCCAGCACGCGGCTGAACCCCAGCGCGCCCACGATTCCCGCGCCGATGCCAATCGCGCCGACGACCATTCCCTCGCGGATGATCAGACGCAGCACTCGCCCGCGCGGGGCCCCGAGCGCCATGCGCAGGCCAATCTCCCGCGTCCGCTGGTTGACCGAGTACGCCAGGACGCCATAGATGCCGATCGCCGCGATCAGCATCGCCACGCCCGCGAAGACCGCGAGCAGAATCGCGTTCAGCCGCGGCTGCGCCGCGTTGTTCGACACCCATTCGTCCATCGTCCGCACCGACGACATCGGCAGCCCTGGATCGAGATCGTGCACCTTCTGGCGAACCACCGGCAGCAGCGACGTCGGCGGCGGATCGGTGCGCACGACGACGCCCATCGAACCAACGAGCCCGAGGCTCGGGTAGTAGATCGCCGGCGACTCCTGGCTCAGCGCCGCCTGCCTCACGTCGCCGACGACACCGACGACGGTGTACTGCCGCGCCAGATCGCTCTGCCGGTGCAGCGAGTGGCCGATCGGGTCGGCATCGCCCCAGAACCGCTTCGCCGTCGTCTGGCTGACGATGACGACCAGCGGCGCGCCGGCAGGCGCGTCGGCATCCGTGAAGTCGCGGCCGCGCAGGACCGGAATGTTCATCGCCTGGAAGAAGCCCGGCGTCACGACTCGCCAATCCGTCGGGATCGCGGTCTCGGGCGGCAACGGTGACGGGCCGGTTGTCGCGATCGGCGTCTGCGTATAGGCGCCGTTGCCGAACGGGATGCCGCTCGACGCGGCCGCCGCGCGCACGCCCGGCGTCGCTCGCAGCGACTCGAGCAGCGTGCGATAGAACACGGTGCTCTTCTCGATCGGATATTTCGTGCGCGGCAGAGAGATCTGGAAGGTCAGCAGACGATCGGATCGAAAACCGAGGCTGACGTGTTGCAGGCGCAGCAGGCTCTGCGACAGCAGCCCGGCCCCGATCAACAGAATCGTCGCGAGCGCGAGCTCCACGGCGGCGAGGCCGTTGCGCAGGCGTGGGCGCGCACCGCTCGACGCGCGCGTCACCTGTTTCAGAACCTCGTTCAGGTCGGTCTTCGCCGCATGGAACGCCGGCGCGATGCCGAACAGCAGACCGGTCACGACCGTCAGCACCAGCGCGAACAGCAGCACCGTCGAGTCGATGCCGACATCGGGCACCGGCAGCAGGTTCGCCGGCATCACCGCGTTGATCGCGTCCACACCCCAGAGCGCCGCGAGCAATCCCACCGCCCCACCGATCGACGACAACACCAGGCTCTCGACGAGCAGCTGACGCAACAGCCGTCCGCGGCTCGCGCCGATGGCCGTGCGGACGGCGATTTCTTTCTGCCGCGAGGCCGCGCGCGCGAGCAGCAGGTTCGCGACATTCGCCGCCGCGATCAGCAGCACGCAGCCGACCGCGCAGAGCAGCACGAGGAGCCCGGTCTGCAACTGCGGGTTGACGAAGAAATGGTAGAAGTCCACCAGCCGGATGCCCCACTCCTTCGTTTCCGGATACTGCTGGCTCACCTGTCCCGCGACAACGTCCATTTCCGCCTGGGCCTGCTCGAGCGTCGCCCCGGGCCGCAAACGGCCAACCGCGAGAATCACGTGATTCAGGCGGATCTCGCGGCCGGGATCGATCGTCATCGGCGTCCACAGGTCGCCGTTCGAGAGCAGCGCGAGCGATGCCGGCGCGATGCCGATCACCGTGTGGTCGATGCTGTTGAGTGTGAGGTGGCGGCCGACAACCGATGGGTCGCCGCCGAACCGGCGCTTCCAGAGCCCCTCGCCGATCATCGCGACCTTCGCGCTGCCGGGGCGATCCTCGTCGGCGGCGAACGCTCGTCCGAGCAGCGGCTTGATGCCAAGGAGCGGAAACAAGGACGGCGTCACGGTCCCGCCGGTGAGCTGTTCCGGATCGCCGAGACCGGTGAGGTTGAACGTCGCGAAACCGAACGCGCCCATCGGCTCGAACGTCCGGGACTGTTCCTTCCACGACAGGTAGTTCAGCACCGAGGCCGCGAACGTCGGCAGGTTCAGCTTGTCGTTCTTCTCCGCGATCCAGACCAGGCGGTCGGGCTGCTCGTACGGAAGCGGCCGCAGCATCACCGCGTTGACGACGCTGAAGATCGCGGTGTTGGCGCCGATCGCGAGCGCGACGGTGCCGACCACGGCCAGCGTGAACAGCGGCGACTTGCGCAGCATGCGCACGGTGTAGCGGAGATCGTTGAGCAGCATGAGTGCGTTCTCCGGCGCTCATGATAGCGCGTCGCTGGCGTAGACTTCAGAGATGCTCGCGCTCCTGCTGTCCGCACTGTCCGTTTTCGGGATTGCGACGCAGCCGCCAGCCGGCGAAGACACCCGACATTCATTTCGCCGTCACGCCGCAGCCGCTCGCGGACGCGATGCTCACGCTCGCGCACGTCACGAAAGACGACGTGGTCTACGACCTGGGATCGGGTGACGGGCGGATCGTGGTGCTCGCGGCGCAGAAGTACGGCGCGCGTGGCGTGGGGATCGAGATCGATCACCGGCTCGTCGAGATTTCGCGGACCGTTGCGCGCGAAGGTGAGGTCGCCGATCGCGCGACGTTCATCGAGGGCGATCTGTTCGCCGCCGACATCTCGAAGGCGACCGTCGTCACGTTGTGGCTGTCGAACAGCGTCAACCTGCGGCTCGAGTCGAAGCTCAAACGCGATCTTCGTCCTGGAACGCGGATCGTGTCGCGCCAGTTTCCGATCGGTGAGTGGGCGCCGGATCAGACGGTGAAGGTCGGCGACGAGATCCTGCGGCTGTGGATCGTTCCCGCGCGGTAGCCGGCCACGGCTCAGAAGAAACCGCAGAGCCGCAAAACCGCAGAGATTATTTCTCTGCGATCTTGCGCGCTCGGCGGTTCCGTTCCGACGTCTTAGGGCATCGCGCGACGCGGTGTACGCGGCGATGGCCAGCATGTCCTCGTTCGTCAGGTTCGCCACGACCGGCTTCATGAGATCGGCCCACACGCCTTTGCGCGTGCCCTTCTGCGTGTCGAACAGCTGGCGGACTGTGTAGCTCGGCGAGCGCCCGGCAATCCCCGGCACCGGTCCCAGCCCTTTCAAATCGGCGCCATGGCACACCGAGCAGCGCGTCGTCTTGCCGCCGCCGCGTCGTCACGAGGGCCTCGCCCTTCTTGATGCTGCCGGTTGGGACGTACGCGGTGAACCCTGACCGCGGGTCGCGCAGCGTCTCGGTCCGCTCGGCGTCGTCGGCCACTTCGATGATCCGATCGCCGATCGGCTCGGTCTCACCGCCCTCCAGCTTCAAGAACATTCCGCCGGCGATGCGCGTCTTCGGCACGGTGCTCGCCTCGACGACCTTGATCCACGGCGTCCACTTCATCGCCGCGAAGTACTGGGCGGCGGCCTTCACCTCGTCGTCGGTCATCGCCTTCGCGTAGGCGATCATCAGGTTGGTGTTGGCCTTGCGCGTGTCCGCGCTCTTTCTCGCGTCCGTCTTGAAGTCGGCCATCGTCTGCACGAAGTACGCGACCGGGAAGCCCCGATACGCCGGCGTTCTCCGGGCGGCCTTTGCCGTTCGGGTAGTGACAGAGCGAACAGGCGCGCACATCGGGCCGCTTTGCCGTGCGCGACGATGTCGGGCATGGGCGGATGGTCGCTGGGAAACCAGTCAGCGGGGCCAAAGCCGTCCCGGATCTGCGCGAGCGTGAACGAGCCGCCGCTGCCGGGGACCGTTCGCGGCGTGACGTCGGGAGCAGGCGCGGCGGCTGGGGTCGCGGGAGGCGGAGCCGGCAGGCGCCGCGCTCGCCGCGGACGGAAATCCATACGCCCACGGCGGCGGCATCCCGTCGTTGGCGGCAAAGGTCAGAGTCGTGGCGAAAAGCAGAACAGCTAGCCAAGCGGCATATCGCATAAATTGCTCCGGGGCGCACTTTACTACTCTCTGGACGTTTCCGCGCACCGGGCCTACACTGCGGCCACACACGGCACTCGAAGGGAGTGGGTTATGTCCGCACGGTTCCTTCGGATCGCATCGGCGCTCGTTGTGGCCATCACCGGCCTGTTCTGTCTCCGGCCCGGACTTTCAGGACAAGCCACGGGTCAGCCCTCCACCCGGAACGGCGACTGGCCGCACTACACCGCCGACATGAAAGGCACGCGATACTCGCCGCTCGATCAGATCAACGGATCGAACTTCAACCAGCTCGAGGTCGCGTGGCGATTCAAGACCGACAACCTCGGACCGCGCCCCGAGTACAAGCTCGAAGGCACGCCCCTCGCAATCAAGGGGATCCTGTACACCACCGGCGGCACGCGCCGCTCGGTCGTCGCGCTCGACGGGAAGACCGGCGAAGTGATCTGGACCCACAGCCTGCGGGAAGGCAAGCGCGCGGCCGTCTCGCCGCGCCAGCTCTCCGGCCGCGGCGTGTCGGTACTGGACCGATGGCAAAGGCGACGACCGTGTGATCTACGTGACGACCGGCTTTCAGCTCGTCGAGCTCAACGCGAAGACCGGCGCGATGATTCCCACGTTCGGCAAGGCGGGCGTCCTCGACCTGAAGCTCGGCGCCGTGTTCGGCAAGGGGCAGCAGATCGACCTCGAGACCGGCGAGATCGGCATCCATTCGACGCCGGCGGTGATCAAGGACGTCGTCATCATCGGATCGGCGATGCGCGAAGGCGCGACCGTCCCGACGCACAACAACACCAAGGGGCTGGTGCGCGCGTTCGACGTGCGCACCGGCAAGCTGCTCTGGACCTTCAACACGATTCCTCGTCCGGGTGAATTCGGCAACGACACGTGGGAGAAGGAATCGTGGGCCGACAACGGGAACACCGGCGTGTGGACGCAGATCACCGCCGACGAGGAGCTCGGCCTCGTGTATCTGCCGGTCGAGACGCCTTCGTCCGACTTCTACGGCGGCCATCGCCCCGGCAACAACCTGTTCGCCGAGAGCCTCGTCTGCGTCGACCTGAAGACCGGCGTGCGCAAGTGGCACTACCAGTTCGTTCACCATCCGATCTGGAACTTCGACAACTCCTCTGCGCCGATCCTGCTCGACATCAACGTCAACGGCAAGGCGATCAAGGCCGTCGCGTCGCCGAGCAAACAGGCGTGGCTCTACGTGTTCGATCGCGTCACCGGTCAGCCCGTGTGGCCGATCGAGGAGCGGCCCGTGCCGCAGTCGGACGTGCCGGGCGAGAAGACGTCGCCGACGCAGCCATTCCCCACCAAGCCGCCGGCGTACGCGCGCAACTACCTGAAGGTCCCCGACGATCTGATCGACTTCACGCCGGAACTGCGCGAGCAGGCGCTCGAGCGGCTGAAGCACTACAAGTACGAGGCGTCGCCGTTCATCGCCGCCGATCCTCGGCAACGTCAACGGTCCGCTCTACGGCGCGCTGGTCGCCTCGACGGCGACCAACTGGCCCGGCTCCGGCGCCGATCCGGAAACGCACGTCGTCTACGCGCAGGCGGGCAACATGGGCGTCGGCGCCCGATCGCTCGTGGCGCCGCCGAAGGGTTTCTCGGACATCGGCTACGTGTCGGGAATCGCCGGCGAGAATTTCCGCGTCGTGCTCGGGCCGGGCGACTGCTGCGCGGCTGACGCACCGCAGCGGCCGGCAGCCGCGGCGCCGGCTCCGCCGGCGACCGCCCCGCCGGGTGGCGGCGCAGCCGACGGGCTCAACGTTCAGGGCCTGCCGATGGTCAAACCTCCTTACGGCACGCTGGCGGCGATCAATCTCGATCGCGGCGACCTGATGTGGCAGGTGGCGCACGGCGACACGCCGGACAACATCCGCACGCATCCGATGCTCGCCGGGAAGACGATTCCGAAGACCGGCCAGCCCGGCACGCAGGGCGTCGGGCTGATGGTGACCAAGACGCTCGTCGTCATGGGCGATCCCCAGATCACGGCGCCCCCGGGACGCCAGCGCGGCGCGATGCTGCGCGCGTACGACAAGCAGACGGGCCAGGAAGTCGGCGCGGTGTGGATGCCCGCACCTCAATCGGGATCGCCGATGACCTACTCGGTCGACGGCAAGCAGTACATCATCGTCGCGGTTGGCGGCGGCGCGTACTCCGGCGAGTACCTCGCGTTCGCGCTGCCCGGCGCCGCGACGCGGCCGTCGAACCAGGGCGTAGACTTGAGAAAGTAGAAGTGAGAAGCTCGCAAAGACCGCAGAAGACTTGGCTCAGCATCTCGCGTTCTCCGCGTTTCTCTTACTCGTACCGCAGCGCAGTCAGCGGATCGACCCGCGTCGCGCGGCGCGCGGGCACAGTAGCAGGCAGCGAGGCCGACGACGGCAAAGAGCGCGGCGGCGCCGCCGAAGATCACCGGGTCGAGCGGAGGAATGCCGAAGAGAAAAGCGACGAGCGCGCGGCTGGCGCGCCGCGGCGAGCAGAAGGCCGATCGCGGATCCGATGACCGCGAGCCAGACGCCCTGGTGCAGCACCATGGCGACGACGTCGGCGCGCTGCGCGCCCAGCGCCATGCGAATCCCGATCTCGCGGGTCCGCCGCGTGACCGCGTACGCGGCGACGCCGTAAATCCCGATCGCCGCGAGCAGGGCGCCGATCAGGCCGAGGCCGCCGGCGACAGACACGACGATCTGCTGCGGCACGAGACCGATCGCCGTGGCGTCCTCGAGCGTCTGCGATGTGACGATCGGCAGGTCGCGGTTCATCGACACGACCAGCCTCCGGAGCTCGTCGGCAATCCGCTGGCCCCGAGTCGTACGCGCGAGGATCGTGACCCTGGACAGGTACTGTTGCTGGAGCGGCACATAGACGAGCGAGCTCGACAAGCCGTCGATGAGCGTGCTCGCCTTGACGTCGCGTGCGACACCGACAATCAGCAACGTTTTCGCCGCGGTCGGATCCGGCCCGCGGACGCCGAACTCCTGCTGGACGATCTGCTTGCCGATCGGGTCCTGCCCAGGCCAGAAGCGTCGCGCGGTCCCTTCGCCGACGATGGCGACGAGCGGCGCGCCGGCGCGATCGGCCGGTGTGAAGTCTCGCCCTGACGCGAGCGGAATGCGCAGGGCCGCGAAGTAGCCGGGCTCGACGTTGTTCCAGTCGACACCAAAGGCACGCGCCCCGTCCGGCGGTGTGACCCCGGGCACGGTGACGCCGCGGCGCTGCACCTCGAAGCCGCCAGGCACGCTGGTCGCGATGCTCGCCGCCTGCACGTCGGGTAAGGCGCGCACGCGTTCGGTGAGCTCACGGACAAACTGCAGTCCGGTCGTGCCGGTGTAGCCGGCCATCGACAGGTCGAGCGACGCGAGCTCGACCCCGCGCCGATCGAAGCCCGGATCGCTCGCGCCGGCCGCCTGCAGCGCCCGGACGAACAGGCCGGCGACAACGACGAGCAGGATGCTGAACGCCACCTGCGCGACAACGAACGCGTGGCGCAGCCGCACGCGGGCCGGCGCCTGCGCATCGTCTTTCAGGGCCGGCACGACGTCCGCCTTCGACGCCTGGAGCGCCGGGGCGAGACCCGAGAGCAGCGCAGCCACCAACACGAGCGCTGCCGTGAAGAGGACGGCGCGCAGGTCGAGCGCGACCGAGACTTCGACGGGAAATGGCAGCGCCGGCAGCGCGGCGACGATCGTCGACGTGAGCCCTCGCGCCAGCAGCAGCCCGGCCACACCGCCCAGCGAGAACAACATCAGTGTTTCGGCGAGCAGCTGACGCACGAGACGGGACCGGCCTGCCCCCATGGCCAGCCGCACCGCGATCTCCTGGCGCCGCGCCGACGCGCGCGCCAGCAGCACACCCGCCACATTGGCACAGGCAATCACGAGCACCAGCGCCACGATCGACATCAGCAGCGCGAGGAACACCGCAATCGGCGCGCTGCTGCCCGGCACCGGCGACAATCGCTGAACGCGAAGGCCGAGGCCTCTGTTCTGATCGGGATACTCGACCGCCAGCGCGCGCCCGATCGCGTCTACTTCCGCGGCGGCCTGCGGCGCGGAAAGCCCGGCTTCAAACGGCCGCCGAGCAGCAGCCACGCTGACGCACGATCGATGAGCGAGGACGCCGAGGCGGACGCCGTCAGCGTCACCCAGGCATCGCCGGCGCGAATGCCGGTGCCCTGAAATCCCTCCGAGGCGACGCCAATCACCGTCACGGCACGTCCGTTCAACGTGATCGTCCGCCCGACGATCCGGGGATCGCCGTTGAACCGCCGCGTCCAGAAGCGGTGGCTCAAGACAACGGCATCGGCCTCGTCCGACCCGGCCTGATCACTGAACAGGCGGCCAACGACTGGCGCGGCGCCGAGGACACTGAAGTAGTTGGCGGTGACGAGCGTCCCGAAAATCCGTTCGGTCCCAGGCGTGTCGCTCTCGGCGCCGAGGCTCATCGCTCGTGGAAAGAGCGAGTAAGCGTACACGCCGTCGAGCGTCGTTGTACGCGCACGCACGTCGAGATAGTTCGGGTACGAGCTGTTGCCGAAGCCACCGCCTGGCGTGCGGGTGCCGATGTCGACCAATTGGCCCGGAGCGGCGACGCCGGTTGGAGGGCGGAACAGCACGGCGTGCGCGATGGTGAAGATCGTCGTGTTGGCGCCGATGCCGATCGCCAGCGAGAGCACAGCGGTCAGCGTGAAGAGCGGCTCGCGTCGCAGCAGCCGCGCCGCATGCCGGAGATCCCACCGCGCATCGTCCAGCCACACGAACGAGCGCGCGTCGCGCTGGCGATCCTTCATCTGCTCGACGCCGCCGAACGCGCGACGGGCCTCGACGCGTGCTTCGCCGGCCGTCATCCCGCGGCGCTGCAACTCGTCTTCGAGCAGCGCAAGGTGAGCGACGGTCTCACGGGACAGTTCGTCCTCGGCACGGCCCGGCGCAATCGCCGCCCACAGCCGCGAGAAACAACGAAGGAGTGGCGCCATCGCTACGACTCTCCCAGGAGCAGTTTGTCGACCAGGCCCGCCAACCGGCGCCAGCGCGCCGTCTGCTTCTCGAGCGCGCGCAGGCCGGCCTTGGTGATGGCGTAATACTTCGCGTCGCGGTTGCTCTCGGTCTTCTGCCAGGCGCCCTTGATCAGACCCTGCTGCTCCAGCCGGACCAGGGCCGGGTACAGCGTGCCCTGATTGAGCTCGAGCGGATGGTCGGCCACCTGCTCGAGCCGCGCGGTCAGTCCGTAGGCATGCTGCGGGCCCATCGTCGCCAGGGCGCGCAGCACGATCAGATCGAGCGTGCCCTGCAGCAGCTCAACGCGTTGGTCGCGTCCACTGGCCATCCAAGTGCACTCCTGGCGCAGGACCTTCTCACACCCTTCACTGGCCTGTCAAGTGGAACGCCGGAACCGGTCTGTGTATTATGCAACCGTGAGGTTGCCTAATGATTGACGAAGTCTGGACCGGATCGACCGGACGATTGAAGTCAACGCGCCGCCCGACCGCGTCTGGCGCGTCCTGACCACCGCGAAGGACCTGTCCGCGTGGTTCAAGGTCGGACATCGAGGGCGAAATCGCGGCGGGAGCCGAAATGTGGATGACGTCCAGGTATCCCGGGCTACGAGGGACAGCGATTCGCCGTCAAAGTCACGGAGATGACGCCGCCGCGCCGGTTCGCCTGGCAATGGCATCCCGGAGCGGTGGATCCGACGCCGTCGACTATACGCGCGAGGCGTGGACGACCGTCACCTTTACGCTCGAGCCGTCCGGCGCGCGGCACGCGATTGAGCGTGTCGGAAACCGGCTTCAACGAGGTCTCGCTCGCCCGCCGCGCCAAGGTCTTCAAGGACAACACCCAGGGATGGGCCGAAGTGCATCGTCTGGATCCAGAAGTATGCCGAAGCGAAGAACTGAGAAGAGCCTCGCCGGCGCCGCGCTGTTGTTCGCGGCGCTCGGCGACCCGACGCGGCTGATGCTCCTGGAGCGGCTGTCGGCCGGCGGTCCGGCGTCCATCTCCACGCTCGCCGACACGTTCCGCTCGATGACGCGGCAGGGTGTGACCAAGCATCTTCAGGTGCTGGCCGCCGCCGGCATCATCGACGGCAGCCGCCAGGGCCGCGAGCAGGTCTGGACCCTCAACCCTCGGCGGCTCGCGGACGGCCGGCGGCATCTCGATCTCATCGCGGCCGGATGGGACGAAGCGCTGGTCCGCCTCAAAATGCTGGTCGAAGAGTGACCCGTTGAATGTTTAATAGGTCACGCATGACTCTTCTCAACGAGCTCAAGTTCGCGCTCCGTTCGCTGGCCCGCGCCAAGGGACTGGCGGCTACCGTCGTGCTGACGCTCGCGCTGGGAATCGGCGCCAACGCGTCGATTTTCAGCGTCGTGCGCGGCGTGCTGCTGCGTCCGCTGGTCAACCGCGACGAAAGCCGGCTGATCTACATCCGCCAGAGCGCGCCCGGCAGCAACAACGAGAACGCCGCGTTCTCGGTCCCCGAGATCCTCGATCTCCGGAGCCGTTTGAAGACCGTGTCGAGCATCGGCGACTTCTCGCAGATCGGCTTCACGATGGTCGGCCTCGGCGAGCCGCGGCAGATCCGCGCCGGCGTCGTCGGCGGCACGTACTTCGAGGTCATGGGCCTTCATCCGGTGCTCGGCCGGCTGCTGAACGAGAAGGACGACGGGCCGAACGCGGCGGGAGTGGCGGTGCTGACCCATCGCTTCTGGACGACGGGCCTGCACAGCGATCCGACGGTGATCGGAAAGACGATCCGCCTCGGCACGCGCTCGGCGACGGTCGTCGGCGTGCTGGAGCCGTCGGTGCCCTACCCGACGGAAACGGAGATCTTCGCCAACGTCGTCACCAGCCCGCATCACCTGTCGGCGACGATGGTGACCGGCCGCGAGCATCGCATGACGGAGCTGTTCGCCCGCCTCTCACCCGGCGCCGAAGTGGATTCGGCGCGAGCCGAACTGCGCGCCGTGCACGCGGCGATGATCGCGGAGCATCCCGAGTCGTACCCGCCGAAGTCCGACTTCCGGATCGATGCGGTCCGGCTGCGCGATCAGATCACCGCCAAGGCGCGCACGGTGCTGCTCGTCCTTCTTGCGGCGTCCGGCCTCGTGTTCGTGATCGCGGTGTCGAACGTCGCGAACCTGATCCTCGCGCGATCCGTGCGGCGCGAAGGCGAGCTCGCGGTCCGCGCCGCGCTCGGCGCCAGCACGCTCGACGCTGCGCCGGACCCTGCTCGCCGAGAGCCTCGTGCTCTGCGGCACCGGCGCGGTGCTGGGCGTCGCGATCGCGCAGCCGATGGTCACGATCCTCGGCCGCTACGCCGCGCGGTTCTCGGTCCGCGCCCTGGACCTGACGCTCGACGCCAGCATGCTGTGGGTCGGTGTCGGCCTGGCGCTGCTGGCAGCGGCGCTGCTGGCGTTCGTGCCGCGACTGCCGAACGCGGACGCGTCGCACGGTTTCGCGCTGTCGAGCGGCGGCCTGCGCATCACCGGCGCGACGAGCCGCCGGCTGCGGATGTTCGCGGTCACGCAGATCGCCGCGTCGTTCATGCTGATGGCGGGCGCCGGCATGCTGGTGGCGACACTGCTCCAGCTCCAGGCGACGCGGCCGGGATTCGAGACCAAAGGCGTGCTCGCGGTCAACATCCCGGTGATGTCGTTCGGGAAGACGCCCGAGCAGATTCGCGGCTTCTACCGCGAAATCCGGCGGCGCCTCCAGGAGTTGCCCGGCGTCGAGCAGATCGCCTTCGGCAGCACGGTGCCGTGGCGCGACGCCGGCGGTCCCGGCGGCGGCCTTGCCTTCAACGTCGAAGGCGCCAAGCACGAGAACGCCGCCGACGATCCGCACGCGCGATCCCGATCGGTGTCGCCCGGCTTCTTCGCGGCGCTCGGCATGCCGATCGTCGCCGGACGCGACTTCACCGACGCCGACCGGATGGACGCCGAGAAGGTCGTGATCATCAGCGCCAGCATCGCGCGGCAGCTGTTTCCCGGTCAGGATCCGATCAACCGCCACCTGATGTGGACCGACGGCATCATCAAGTTCATCGGCGTCAGCGGCGAACCGCGCCGCATCGTCGGCGTGACGGCCGACATCGACGACGCGAGCATCGACCCGGCGCAGGTGATGACGGTGTATCACCCGTTCGAGCAGGAGATCGGCGGCGGCCGGTTGTTCGTCCACGCGCGCACCGACCCGTACGCGCTGGTGCCGATCATCACGCGCACCGTGCGCGAGCATGGCGGCCGACCAGCCGGTCGAGCGCGCCGCGACGCTGGACGACGTCCGCGCCGAGGTGCTGGCGCCGGATCGGCTGAACGCGATCGTCTTCGGCGGGTTCGCGGCGGTGGCGCTCGCGATTTCGATCGTCGGTGTCGCCGGCGTGCTGGCGTTCTCGGTCAGCGGACGCACGCGCGAGTTCGGCATCCGCCTGGCGATCGGATCGCAGCCGCGGGAGATTCTGGCGAGCGTGCTCGGCGAAGGGTTGTGGATGACCGGCTTTGGCGTGGTCGCTGGCGCGATGGCCGGCTTCGCGCTGGCTCGAACGGTGGGCAGCTTCGTTCAGAACGTGCAGCTGCCCGGCGTGCTGCCGGTGATCCTGTCGGCGGCCGTCCTGCTGGTGGCCGCCGTCGTCGGATCGCTGCTGCCCGCCGCCCGCGCCGCGCGTGTGGACGTGGTCCAGGCGCTGAGAGCCGAGTAGGGGCGGACCCGCGTGTCCGCCCAGGCTAGACCGTGCGGATCGGTCCGCCTGGACACATGTGTACGGCCCCTACTTCTTCACTCGGAACGAGCCGTCGTCGAAGCGCTCGCGATAGACGCCGTGGCACTGGCCGCAGGCCTGGGCGACGGTCGCCGCGTGCGCCTTGGCATCGTCCCACTTGCCGGCGGCAATCGCGGCCTGCACAGCCTCGACTTCCTTGCGGGCGTTCTGCGCCCACAGCGTCGGCTCCGCCTTCTTCGGCTTCCAGAACGCCTCCGTGTCGGCGAACCCTTTCTGAAGGATTGCGGCGTTCTTGGTTGCGACTTCGGCGTTGGACGACTCGACCGCCGGACGAAGCGCGGCAGCCGCGGGCCCGACGGCGCGCATCACTTTCTGGAACGCTTCCTCCTCGGCGTTCAACGGCGGCGGGAGGCGCTTGGCCACGTCGTCGAACTTGTCGTTGATCACCGAGGTGGCGATCAGCACGGGACGCCCCATGTACTTCGCGAGGGTCTCCGGCGGCAGATCGATCTTGTAGTCCTTGGCCTTCTTCGACACTTCAGCCGGATCGAATTTCATCAGCTCGCCCATGACGGTGACGTAGCTCTTGAGATCGACAGGACGCTGAATATTGGGAACCAGGACGAGCACGTCGGTCGCTTGTTTCGGCGCTGGCGCGTCGCCGACGCGGCGCTGGTCGACGGTGAAAGACGACTTCGAAAAGATCTGTTCAATCGACGCGGTAATCGTCACGGCCTGTCCGTAGAACTGATCGGGGTGGGCCGCAATCGTGTTGGTGGCGACTGGCACGAGCGGTTTCGGCGCGGGCGCTGCTGGTGCTCCCGGTGCGGCCGGTGCTCCCGGCGCTGCGGGGCCGCGTCCGGCGGGCTGCGCGGTCGCGGGCGCCGGCGCGGGCGGCTGCTGAGCTCGCAGCGACACGAACCACATTGTCAGCATCGCAACCGCGACGAGTGAAACTCCGTGTGCGGTCTTGAATGGTCGTTGCATGGATAAGAACTCCTGTTGAAGACTTCGATGCAATTGTAGGAGAAGTGGGCGTCGCCGGGCCAGTGAGGGGCGCAAACTTCTGTTACGATCGGAGACGTTGCCACCGCAGACCATCACGAACCGGGAGCTCGACGAAGCGTGGGGTGTCGTCCTCGATGCCGCCGGCCACGCCGAGACGCTTTCGCGACATCACGAGCACGCATCGATGGCGCTGGGCGCCGAGGGTCGTCTGCGTACCGTGGAAGCGGGACATCCCGACGCCGTGATCATGTGGCGTCCGCATGCGGGCTTCGAGCTGCTGATGGCGGCCGACGATCCGCGGCGCGCGCTCATCGATCTCTACCTGCCGATCTGCAGCGCGACCGACGCCAACCCGATCACCGTGGGCCATCTCGGCCAGAGCCTCGACGGGTTCATCGCCACGCACTCGGGTGAGTCGCAGTACGTGACCGGCGAAGAAAACATCCTGCACCTTCACCGGATGCGCGCGCTCTGCGACGCGGTCGTCGTCGGCGCCGGAACGATTGCCGCCGACGATCCGCAGCTGACCACGCGTCACGTGCCTGGACCGAGCCCGCTGCGGGTGGTGCTCGATCCCACACGGCGGCTCGCGGAACACTACAAGGTGTTCACCGACGAGTCCGCGGTCACCCTGTACGTCTGCGCAAAGGCGCTGGCCCGCGACGGGGAGACGCATGTCGGTCACGCAGCCATCGTCGCCTTCGACGAAGGGCCGGACGGCGTCGACGTCGGCCAGTTGCTGCGCGAGCTTCGCCGGAGGGGCTGCCACCGCATTTTCGTCGAGGGCGGCGGCGTCACGGTCTCGATGTTTCTGGAAGCCAACCTGCTCGACCGCCTGCAGATCGCCATCGCGCCGCTGCTGATCGGCGATGGCCGGCCGGCCATCCGGCTGCCGCCTCGCACGACGCTGAGCGACTGCCATCGTCCGCGCTATCGCGTCTTCCGCATGGGCAGCGATGTGCTGTTCGACTGCGAGATCGGTCCCGACGGCAACATGGCTCACAGTCAGCCAGACCCGCAGCCGCCGATCATGCGCGTCATTTAGAGACCGTCTTTACTTCGGTGTAGTGCGGACCTTCAGGTCCGCCGTCGCGGCAGGCCTGAAGGCCTGCACTACTTTCGTGGAGGACGCCAGGCTCGCCAGATCCTGATGGCCAACCACGATGTGTGAACGGTTCGCGTCGACGTGCGCGTGGCGGCGCCGGCGCCAGGCTTCGAAGACGGCGGTTTGTTGCGGCGCCAATTCGCTCGCCGCTCGCGCCCAGCCATCGATGAGCGGCCGCTGCAAGGCGTGCGACGAGCGCGTCAGGATCCAATCGCTCGAGGCCCGTCGCGTCTGATAGCCGCGGCTGCGAAAACATCGCTCCGCGCAGGCGGTTGCATCCGGACCGAGCGCCGGCCCGAATCCCTTGTCTGTCCGCTGATGCTCGTTCACGAGCGCGACAATCGCGGCGTCTTCAGCATCCTCCGGCGAGCAGTCGACCCGGCCGTCGTAGCTGAGTGCGAACAACACGGCCGAGCCGTTCAGGGCGCACAGCGCCGCGAGTTGACCGAGCCAGGCCTCCGACACCAGGTCCAGCAGCGCCGACGCGGTGACGAGCGCGCGGCCCGCAAACAGCGAACGGTCCTCGAGCGTTGCGAGATTGACCTGACGTGTCTCGACCGATGGCGTTTTCGGCACCCTGGCGAGCAGCGCCGCGTCGCGATCGACGAGCAGCCACCGCGCACGCGGGCAGGCGGCAGTCAGATAGCGGAAGTTTGAACCGGTTCCCGAGGCGAGATCGAGAATCTGCGGCGACGGGTCAGACTCGAGCGCATCGACGACAGCTTGCGTCAGGCTTGCCGATCGGGCAGCGTGATCCGCGGGCTCACGCAGCGCGAGCCACTCGGCGCTGAAATCTCCCATCGCTACGATTGCGCCGCGGACTGGAGCGCCTGCGCCATCGCGCCGGCGGACGCGTCCCACGTCGGCAGCCGTTGACGCACGCGCCGCGCGCCATCCGCCAGCCGCGCCCGCAGGCCGGGATCGGCGATCACGCGCGACAGCGCATCCGAGAACGCGGGCAAATCGCCTGGTGGAACCACGATGCCGGCGTCGCTGCCGACGAGATCGAGAATCGCGCCCGTCGCGGTGCTGACGACCGGCAGACCGCGCGCCAGCGCTTCGGCAACCACCATTCCGTAGCCCTCGTAGAGCGTCGGCAGGACGAAGACGTCGGCGCGGTCGTACTGCACGGCGACAGCGGCCGCGTCGAGGTCGCCGACGAACGAAATGCGA
Source organism: uncultured Acidobacteriota bacterium (assembly GCA_963794305.1). Lineage (GTDB taxonomy): Bacteria > Acidobacteriota > Vicinamibacteria > Vicinamibacterales > CAVVIG01 > CAVQFC01. The sequence goes on from CAWCDQ010000048.1 coordinate 61,843, forward strand.
TTCTCGAAGCCGTTGTCACGCACCTGTTCGAGCACACGCGCCACCGTTGGCGCATCACGATCGAGGCTGCCGGCGCACGTCAGCCGCCAGTTCTGCGCGGGTGTCGCGGCCAATGCGTTCATCAGCAGTTCGTAGCCTTTGCGGGGCGTCAGCGTCGCCACGCACAGCAGGGCGACGCCGGGCGGCTGACCCGCGGCGGCCGACCCCCGCGCGAGCGGAGCGGGGTCGGTGCCGGGTTCGACGACCGTGATTCGATTCGCGGCAACGCCGTAGTGGTCCAGCCGCGCAGCGGTCGTTCGGCTCGTGACGACGATGGCGCGAACGGCGGCGAGGGCTCGGGATTCACTGATCTTCAACGACGCCGCCAGCGCGGGATCGATCCCGGTTTCCTCGGCGAGCGGATGGTGCACGAGCGCCACCACCTTCAACCGGGCCGATTCGCGCTCGATCTCGACGGGAAGTGCGCCGAGGGCCAGGCCGTCCACGAGCACCGTCGATCCGTCCGGGATGCCGGCGAGCACCTGCAGTCGCGTGCGCTCGCGCGGCCGGCGTCGGCACCGGAAAGCTGCCGTCCAGCCCGAGAACGTCGACCCGCCACCCACGATCGCGCAGGCCGGCGATGATCCGGCGGTCGTATCCGTAGCCTCCGGTGCGAATCTCGAGATCGCCGGGAATGACGACGTGGAGCGAGTCGATCACAACGGTCCTTCGAACGACGCCGAGGCGACGTGTGATTCATGGAGCGTGACCCGTACGCGTTCCACGCCTCGAGCAGCGCCGCCGAGTTCGCCCCGCGCGATCGCCGCGGCAATCCGCTCGAAAATCTCGTGCGCGAGAAACTCGGTCGTCGTGTTCTGTCCTTCGAACGCCGGTTCCTCATCGAGATTGCGGTAGTTGAAGCCCGCCAGGGTCGCCTTCAACACCTCGGTCGCCAGGCCGATGTCGACGACCATGCCGTTCTCATCGAGCTCCGACCGCAGGAATTCGAGATCGACCACGTACGTGGCGCCGTGAAGGCGCTGTGCCGGGCCGAACGCCTCGCCGGTAAAGCTGTGGGCGATCATGAAGTGGTCGCGAACGGAAACGGTGTACATGAATTTACAATTTACAAGCCGGAATGGAATTTACAAAGGGTAGCGGATTCTGTGGCACAGCGTGTCGCCCGGAGCCGTCGCCAGCTGGCCCATCACGACCGGCAGCGCCTCGAACTCGCTCTCGCTCGTGATCAGCACGTCGAGCGCGGCGTCCGCCAGCATCCCCAGCGCGAGCTGCATGCGGCGAGCGCTGTCCCATCGGGCGCGCTGCGTGGCGGCGATGTGGCCGACCTGCGACGACTTCAGCGTGAGGCGACGCGCGTGGAATCCCTGTCCGAGCGCAACCGGCACGGCGCCGTCGCCGTACCAGCTCATCTCCACGATCGTCGCCTCGAACGCGGCCAGTCGAAGCGCGAGGTCGAGACCCGAGGCCGAGCCGCTCGCATGAACGACGACGTCTGCCTCGCCCCTTGCCGAGGCTGGATCGGCAAAACGAACGCCGAGGGCACGCGCGATCGCGGCGCGCTGAGGGTTCACGTCCACGAGCTCGACGTCGCACCCGTCGATGCGTCCGGCGATCCATGCCACGAGACAGCCGACAGTGCCTCCGCCGACCACGGTCACGCGATCGCCGACATGCGGGCGCGCATCCCAGACGCCATTGATCGCGGTTTCCAGGTTGGCCGCCAACACCGCGCGCTCCGATGGCACCGAGTCGGGCAGGACCGAAACCGCGCGCGCCGGCACGACGTACCGCGTCTGATGAGGGAAGAGCGTGAACACCCGTCGTCCTTCCAGATTCCCGGGACCGCGCTCGACGGTGCCGACGCTCGAGTATCCGTACTTCACCGGCGCGGGGAACGTGCCATGCTTGAAACGGCGCGCGCATCCGGTCGTGTTCGCTCACCGGCACGCGGCCTTGATACACCAGCGCCTCTGTGCCGCGGCTCACGCCGCTGAACAGCGCGCGGACGACGACTTCGTCCGGCGCCGGCGCCGGCAGCATTTCGCGTCGAATCTCGCCTCGTCCCGGCGCGACAATCCAGAACGCGCGAGCCTCATCAGCAAGCACGTTGATACAATATCGCGAACCCCGTGAACCGTGAACCGAGCGTGTGGCGAGTGCCGGATTCGCCATTGCGCGCCAGCGTCATCACCTCAAAACTCGTCGGGCTCGTCGCCGTCGTTGCGCTCGCCAACGTGGCACGCGCGGCGCTGCCGCTCGGGGATCGCTATCCGCTGAAGGCCGCCGGACTGTTCGCCATCATCATGGGCCTGTCCATCGGATTCCTTCAGCAGCACCATCCGTTCGCGCGTTTTGGCGCGGCGAATCAAATCACCACCCTTCGCGCGATCCTCGTGTCGCTGGTCGCCGGCCTCGTCGGCGAGCCGAAGCTGCCGCCGGTCGCGGCCGCGGCGGTCGCCGCCAGCGTCGTCGTCACCCTGCTCGACGGCGTGGACGGATGGCTCGCCAGGCGCGAGCGGATCGCCAGTCCTTTCGGCGCCCGCTTCGACATGGAAATCGACGCGCTGCTGATTCTCGCGCTGTCGGTGCTGGCGTGGCGTCATCAGAAGGCGGGCGCGTGGGTGGTCCTGTCCGGCCTTCTACGGTACGGGTTTGTCGCCGGAGGCGCGGTCGCGCCCTGGCTTCGCGAGCCGCTGTTTGCGAGCCGGCGGCGGCAAACGATCTGCGTGATTCAAATCGCCGCGCTGACGCTCGTGATGTTGCCGGCGATTGAACCGCCGGCCAGCACGGCGATCGCCGGCGCCGCTCTCGCCGCCTTGAGCTGTTCATTTCTGATCGACACCTGTGGTTGTGGCGTCGCGCGGCGTGAGGCGGGCGTTCTCGGCGGCGGGCGCGATCGTGGTGCTCAACGCATCGCTCGCATTCCTGAACGTCTGGCCGACTCCGGCGTTCGTGTGGTCGGGGCAGATCTCGGTCGAATGCGCGGTGTTTCTGTTCCTGATGCTCGCCGCCGAACGCGTGTTCGGCATGCCGTCGCGCGCGACGATTCGCTGGATGGCCGGCGTGTGGGTGCTGTTTGCCCTCGGCCACTACGCCGACGTCACCGCCCCGGCTCTGTACGGCCGCGACATCAACCTGTACTGGGACATCCGGTATATGCCGGACGTCGCGGCGATGATCGCGCATGCCGTCCCGCTCTGGATCATCGTCTGCGTGGCCGCCGCGGTGTTTGCCGTCGTCGCCTTGCTGTACCTGCTCTTTCGCTGGGCCATCGGCCGCGTCGCTGATGCGGCCGCCGAGACGAGGGGACGAGTGGCGATCGCCGTGCTCGCATCGGTGATGCTGACAGGGTTCATCGCCCAGCAGGCCGGCGTGGTCGACGCCGAATCGATGTTCCCGACGCCGGTCACGCAAACGTACGCGCGGCAGCTTCGGCTGATCGCCGGGGCGCTCAGCGCGAGGCATACGCTCGCCGCAAGCCCGAAGATGGACGCCGGTCTGGAACTGGTGAAAGACGCGGACGTCTTCCTGATCTTCATCGAGTCGTACGGCGCGATCGCGTACGAACGGCCGGACATGGCAGTCGCCGCTCGGTGGAGCCAGAGCGAATCTGGACGCTGCGATTCACTCGACCGGCCGGGATGTGGTCTCCGCGTATGTCGAATCGCCGACATTCGGCGGATCGTCGTGGCTCGCCCACATCAGCCTCATGTCGGGCGTCGAAGTGCGAGACCCGGAAACGAATGCCAGGCTCATGACGGAGCACCGCGAGACGATCGTGACCAACTTCGAACGCGCGGGGCATCGCACCGTGGCGCTGATGCCGGGACTCCGGCAGGTGTGGCCGGAGGGGGCGTTCTACGGCTTCGACACGATCTATGGCGCCTCGCGCCTGGACTATCGCGGACCCGAGTTCGGCTGGTTCGCGATCCCCGATCAGTTCACGCTGGCGAAGTTCGACGTTCTCGAAAAAGGCAGCGCCTCCCGATCGCCGCTGTTCGTGTTCTTTCCGACAATCAGCACGCACTTCCCGTTCATTCCCACACCGCCCTATCAACCCGACTGGAGCCAGATGTTCCTCGAGCGCCCCTATGACGGTCCATCGATCGTCCGGGCGTACGCGCAGCAACCCGATTGGACGCACTTCGGCCCCGGCTACGTGAACGCGATCGCCTACGACTACGAAACACTGGCGGGCTATCTGCGGCTGCACCGCGATCGTGACTTCGTGATGATTCTGCTCGGGGACCACGAACCGGCTGCCGCGGTCAGTGGTGTAAAGGCGCCGTGGGACGTGCCGGTGCATGTCATCGCCGGCCGGACACAGATCCTCGATCGTTTGCGGGAACGTGGATTTCGCGCAGGCCTCACACCGGCGCGTCCGTCGCTCGGCCGCATGCACACGCTGCTGCCGATCCTGCAGGACGCCTTCAGCGCACGAGCGCTACGCGCTGAAGAAGGAACGGCGGTTCCTTCTTACCGTCCTGCTGCGGCTCGCCCGATCTTGATCGCTTCGTCGGCGGTCGGGCCCTGCATCAGCAGCGCCAGGAACCCTTCCTTCACCCGTTGCGCGACGTCCTGAGTGTTGGCGGTCAGCATGTCCGCCAGCCTGGCTCGTTTCGCCTCCGCGAGCACCTTCTGCGTGCCGGCTTCCGCGCCGGCGCGATCGCCGCCGAGCGCCTGCGTGAGGCTGCCGATGCCGCAGGCGAGGATGCTGAACCCTTTCAAATCGGCGACATCCCTGGCCTGCGCGACCGCCATCGGATCCTCCAGCATCAGCATGGCGATCGTGCGTCCTGCCGGATTTGACGGCGACCACACATTCGCGTGCGCATCGCGGAAGAAACCGATCGCGAGCTTCGCCTCCTCCAGGCTCTGCACGTGCGGAATGGTGACGCCGTCCGCGCCGAGATCGAGCGCCTCCTTCACCCGGGCTTTGGCCGTTGCGGCGCCGTCCTTGTCGATCGGCGGGATGCGGACGATGAGCGCTTTTCGGCTGACCGCGTTCGGGCTGCGCAGACCGTCGGCCATCGCCTTCACCGCAGCGGCGTCGTAGCTGCCCTCGAGGTTGAGGAACACGTAGTCGTAGAGCGGATTCATGGCGAGCTTCTCGCCGCCATCGCGCGTGTATACGGCCGGCTGCGGCGGCTGACCACGCTGTCCTCGCGGTCCCGGGTTCTCGTTCGGCGCGTAGACACCGAACGCCGCTTTTCCCTGCGTCCAGAGTTCGACGAGACCGTGCCCTCGCGCGGGCTCGGACTGAGCCGACGCGTTCGGACCGGCGCTGTTGAGCACGCGCAGCGCGAGATCGGCACCGGCAGTCGTTTCCAGCGCACCGGTCGTCGATCGCGCGCGGCTCGCGAAGACGTACTGCCGTCCGCCTGTTTCCAGTGCGCCGACGAGCCAGCTGACGCGCTCACCATTCACCGTGCCATTGCCTGTCTTGGCGCGGACGATGGTGCCGGCAGGCCACTTCAGCGGAAAGTCGTGCACGCCGGCCGCGTTGACGATTTGGCCGTGAGGCATCGTGAGGGCCGCCTTCACGGTGTCGATGTGCTCGCGTGTCACCGGCAGATCGTAGGTGAACATCCGCTTGAGAAACGCGACCTGCTCGACAGGAGTGATTGTCAGATCGCCGTTCAGCCAGAAGTCGGTGACGTCGTGCTCGAACGTCGCCGATCCGTAGTGAAACGCGCGCAGATGTGCCAACTCGCGGTCGCGGCCGATGGCCGCGGCGAACTGCTGAAAGACCCAGACGGCCGACATCTTGATCGCCGAGTCCAGCGTCTGATCGCGGTTCCAGCCTGGATAGTCCCGCGTCTTGCCGTCCCATTTGATGACGGTCTTGTCGGTCACGACTCCCGTGTCGAGCGCGACGAGGGCATGCGGGACCTTGAAGGTGGACGCCGGCAGCGTCCGGCGGCTGCATTCGTCACCGCCGACGACGGTCTCCTGTCCGCCGAGCGGCGCGAACACGACGCACTCGCCCGGTCCAACCGGCACCGGCGAGAGCGTCGACACGGCAAGCGCGAAGGCGAGAAGCGGCGACATCCTCAGCTCCGCTTGCGGGCGCGCAGCGTCAGGCGGTAGTTGTTCTCGCCGTTCAGATTGATCAGCGAGACGAACGCGCGTCCCTCGTACATGCCAATCGTCCCGGACTGCGAGAGCGCAGACACGTCCCATCCGGCAGGAAGCAGTACCGTGTTGCGCAGGCCGTACATCACACGATCGAAGACCAACTCGTCGCCCACCGCCTTGTAGCCTGGATCCCTGAACGATCCCGTGATCTTGATGTGCGCGCTCTGCTTGTCGTCGGCGATCGGCACGTCGAGCTTGACGAACGTCGCGGCGCCGTCTTTCGCCGTCGCGAACGGCTTGGCGGTGTCGAGATCGATCACCTTCAGATCCTGAAGCGGGAGTTGTGCGAGCGTGTCCAGTTGAGCGCGCGCACCCTTGCGATAGTCGCTGTAGCTCTGCTCGACCGTCACTCGCCCCGCTTCCGGCGCCCCGAGGTCGTACAGCGTTTTCACATCGTCGAAGAACATGTCGGTATCGCCGCGCGGCGAAAACGTCGCGGTCGTTTTTCTGGCATGGATGGTGACCGGATTGCTCTGACCGCTCGGATTCGCGAACGCCAGCTTCAGCTGCCCTGCGGCCGACGTCGTGAGCTGTGCCGCGACGTTGGAGGAGATGAACGCAAACCCTTTCGGCAACAGCACGCCGAGGCGGTAGCCGCTGAGGCTCCGAACCCAGACGATGTCGTCGCCGTGCATCATGTAGGTGCGCGGATCCTTGTAGGTCTTGTAAATCAGCACGCGTCCAACGCCGCCCTGCGGCACGGGAATCGGCAGCTTCGCGTGGATGGCGTGGTTCTCGGGATCGTTGCCTTCCTGCTGATAGGTGAATTGAAGGGGCTTGCCGGTACGCGGATCGTACACTTCGACGCCGGAGCCTTCGCTGCCGCCGCGGGTCGCGTTCACCAGTTCGGTCGCGCCCGTGCGCGTTTCTTCAGGCAGGAACTTGATGCGGAACTCTTCGCTGCCAGGCTTCAGGATTTCGTACTCGGTGTAGGCGTCCTGCGTGAAGAGACGCGTCAGCGGTTGGGTCGGGCGCAGCGACCCGTCGGGGTTCGTCCCGCCCGGGAAAGGGCTGTCGGCGCGGCCGCGTTGCTGCGCGGCGACCAGCGCGGGAATGCCGGCGGTCAACACCGCGGCGGCAATGAATCGACACACGTGGAATTCGCATGCGGAAGTGTATCGCGTGATACGGCGCCTCTGATACCAGACCTCTGAGACGGGACCTCTGAGACGTGGACCCTGGCGCTAGGCCAGCACCTCGACCAACTCGGTCAGCGAGCGGACGCGGAGGCAGTCGCAGTCGGGATACAGCCCGCCGACGTCGAGCAGCGCCGGCGTGAGTCCGGCGGCGCGCGCGCCGGCGACGTCGACATGATAGAGATCGCCGACGTGCATCGTCGTCGCCGCTTCCGCGCCCGATCGCTCGAGCGCGATGTGAAAGAAGCGTGGATCCGGCTTCTCGACGCCTTCCTGGTACGAATCGAAGATCACGTCGAACGACGTCGTCAATCCGAGCCGGTCGAACGCGCGGTGCAGCGTGCCGTTCGCGTTGGACAGCACGACGAGACGACGGCCGCCGGCCCGAAAAGCGGCCAGCGCCGGCATCACCTCATCCGGGACCGTTTCCCAAAGGTTGTACGTCTGATGGTAGGTGTGCAGCTCCGCGAGCGCGGCAGCGGTGGCGTCGCTGAGCGCGACCCCCGCCTCGGTGAGGACGAGATTGAAGTATGTCCACCCGCGCTGCTGATCGTTGGTCGCCCGAATCGTGTCACCGGTATCGAGCCGTTTCTTCGCCCTCGGCTCGGCCTCGGCCATGCGCGCGGCCGGCACGCTGACGCCATGGCGGGCAAGCGCGTCGCTGACCCGATCGCCAGTTCGGGTTGACCAGCACGCCGCCCGCGTCGAGGAACAGGGTTTGAATCGGCATCGCTTCAGCTTACACTTGAGCAAGCTATGAACGAACGGCGAGCTCTCGTTTTCGTCCTCGCGCTCGGTGGTGTCCTGGTGACGTGGGCAGCCGCTCGCTACGCGCGCCAGATCGACGATCGCGCCTCCGGGTCCGCGGCCGCCGCGGCATCCGCGGGCGATATGGCCGACACCGAGAAGGTGACGCTGCGCTTCTTCAGGGATCCGAAGCCGGCGCCCGCGTTCACGGTGAAGGATCTGGACGGTCGCGACATCGCGCCGGCCTCGCTGCGCGGCAAGGTCGTCATCGTCAATTTCTGGGCGACCTGGTGTGGGCCGTGCCGGGCCGAAATCCCCGACCTCGTCGCGCTGCAGGAAAAATACAAGGATCACGCTGCAGGTCATCGGCATTTCGGAAGACGAGGCCGGCGTCGACGTGGTGCGGCGCTTCGCCGCCGAACACAAGATCAACTACCCCGTGGCGATGATGACGCCCGAGATCGAGAAGATGTACCCGGGGATCACCGCGCTGCCGACCTCGTTCATCCTCGACCGCGAGTCGCGTGTCGTGCAAAAGCACGTCGGCATGCTGACGGCGCGGACGACCGAGTTCGAGACGCGTCATCTGGCGGGCTTGCCGGTCAATGCGTCGATTGAAATGGTCGATCAATCCCAGGGGCTGAAGCTGAACCTCGAAAACGGCGCGCAGGCGATGACGATCCCCGGCATCGATCTGGCGGCGCTGCCGCTGGCCAAGCGGACCGAAGCGCTGCAGAAGCTCAACGCGCAGCCGTGCACGTGCGGCTGCGATCTCACCGTCGCCCGATGCCGCGTCGACGACCCCACCTGCGGCGTCAGCCTCCCGCTCGCGAAGCAAATCGTCCAGCAAATCGCCGGCACCCCGTAGCCAGGGGGCGGAGTTTTTCGCCGTGGCGAGTTGGCGGTTGAACGTCTACTGATTTCGAGGCGGCTTGTTCCGCGACATCTCGTCGAGCTCGGCCGAGATTTTTTCGTAACACGGCGGGCAGATGCCGTGGCTGAACTGCGCGTCGGAGTGCGCCGCGACGTAGCCCTCGACCTGCTGCCAGTACTGATCGTCGCCGCGGATACGCTTGCAGTAGCTGCAGATCGGCAGCAGCCCGCGCAGCTGCTTGACGTTCGACAACGCCGTCTGCAGCTCCTCCACCCGCTCGGCGAGCTTCTGCTGCAGACCGAGCACCCGTCCGCCGACGGCCACGCGCGCGCGCAGTTCCTCGGGATCGAACGGTTTGATGATGTAGTCGTCGGCGCCGGCGTCCAGGCCGGCGACGACATCGCCGCGGCTCTCGCGCGCCGTCACGAGCAGCAGGTACATGTTGGCGAGCGGCAGCTCCAGGCGCACGCGCCGGCAGACATCGGGACCGTCCATCTCCGGCATCATCCAGTCGAGGATGGCCAGCGTGGGATCGGTCGCGACGCGAAGGCGATCCCATGCCTGCGCGCCGTCGCTCACGAGCAGTCGTGCTATAGCCCCAGCGCTGGAGCGTTCGCGCGAGGATTTCGCCGGTCACGCGATCGTCTTCCGCGATCAGCACGTGCATGTCGCCGAAAATTATACCTTCCTTCACACTGCTTTCATTTGTCGCTGGTCTTCGCTGAACGGACGCTGCACAATTGAGCGTCCTCCATGAGGCGATCGACCCTCAAGCGTCTCAGCATCGCCATCCTGTGCGGCCTTGTCGGTCTCGCCCTCGACATCTGGCGGCAAGGCTCATCCGCACCGTTGCTGCTGGGACGCATCGTCACGCTGCCGGTGGCGATCCTGTTCGGTCCCTGGTATGGCGCGCTGGCCGCGTTCATTCACGCGGTGGCCGGACGCGGGGTCTTCGCGGTCGGACTTCGCCTCTTGCCGCTCGAGGCGATCGTCGTCGGCTTCTTCGCGCGGCGCGGCCGTTCGCCGATGCTCGGCGGCCTGATTGTCTGGACGATCGTGGCCGCGACGCTCGTGGCGATGCCGAGGCTGTACGGCGTCGACTATCTGCGCGATACGATCCTCCCCGTCGCGCTGCAGCTCGTGGTGAGCGGCCTCATGGCCGTGGCCGTCGCCGATCTCCTTGCCAGCGGCGCGGCCGCACGGCGCCTCGTCGACGCCGACCAGCGGCCGACGCGCCGTCTTCGCGGCGACGCGTTTCATGCGTTCGTGCTCGCCGCGACTGTCCCGGTTCTCGTGCTCGCGTCGGTCGACGGTCAGCTGACGTCGGCCAAGCAGGTCGCCGATGCGGGGGGACGCCTGCAGGAGGCGGTGGCGGCGCTGAACCAGCACATCAGCGCCTATGTCAGCGACCACGAGCACGCCGTGCAGTCGCTTGCCGCGGGACTCCGCGGGCTGCCCGACGACCGCACGCGCCGCCAGCAGCTGCTCGCGCACTATCACGACGTGTATCCCGGGTTCATCACGATCTTTGCCGCCGATCGGCAGGGCATCGTTCGCGAGATCTTTCCGCCGAGGGACTCGGAGTCTCCGCCGATCAGCGACCGCGAATACTTCATCAACGCCGTCCAGACCAGACAGCTCGCGGTCTCGGAAGTCATCATGGGACGGCTCTCGTACGTGCCCATCGTCACGATCGCCGTGCCGATTTTCGACGACCTGGCCAGGTCGCCGGCGTGGCGGGCGGCTCGCTCGATCTCTCGAAGTTCGAGCGGTTCGTCGAGGCATTCCGGTCGCTGCCCAATGCGCAGATCACGGTCCTCGATCAGCGTTCACGCAGTGATCTTCACGAGCGGCAAGACGAACTTCACCGCGCTGGAGAGCCTCGCGAACGACGATCTCGTGCTCGAGCGGCCGCGCGCGCCAGGAGTCGCCTACCAGTACATCCGGAAGATCGAAAACGCCAACGACTCGGCGCACCTGGCGGCCTCGGCGACGATGGCGCCGATGGACTGGAAGGTGTTCGTCGAGCAGCCGCTGGTGTACATCCGGCTGCAGTCGACCGGCTACTACGCGTTCGCGCTGGGGCTGATGCTGCTGGCCTTCGGCGGCGCGGTCCTCGGCGCCGGCGCCTTCTCACGCAGGGTCACGCGGCCGCTCGAGGAAGTCGTCGGCGTCGTGCGCAACATTTCGGCCCACGGCAGCCATGCAGAGGCGACGCTGACGGAGGATCCGCCGGCGGAGATCGCCGCGCTGCTCGGGGACGTCAACGGCATGCGCACGCGCCTGGCCGAATCGTACCGCCAGCTCGAACAGGCGCTCATCCAGCGCGAGCGCCTCAACACCGAACTGCGCGCGCTGACCGAAGATCTCGATCGCAAGGTTCGCGAACGCACGGTGGAACTCGTCGCCGCGACACGCGTGGCCGAAGAGGCCAACCAGGCCAAGAGCGAGTTCCTGGCCAACATGAGCCACGAGATCCGCACGCCGCTCAACGGCATCATCGGCATGACCGAGCTCGCGCTCGACACGGGCCTCTCGTTCGAACAGCGCGAATACTTGACGATGGTGAAGAGCTCGGCGGACGCGCTGCTGAGCATCCTCAACGACATTCTCGACTTCTCGAAAATCGAGATGCGGAAGCTCGAGCTGGAACAGATTCCGTTCTCGATCCGCGATCACCTCGCCGAGTTGCTGAAACCGCTCGCGCTGCGCGCCGAGCAGAAGGAACTCGAACTGGTCTGTCACGTGCTGCCCGACGTGCCGAATGTGGCCGTCGGCGATCCGGGCCGCCTGCGGCAGGTGCTCGTCAACCTCGTCGGCAACGCGATCAAGTTCACCGAGCGCGGCCAGATTCTCGTCCAGGTCGAGAAGCGAACCCTGACGTCGGACCACATGGATCTGCACTACTTCGTCAGCGACAGCGGCATGGGCATCCCCGGCGACAAGCAGCAGGCGATCTTCGAGCCGTTCAAGCAGGCCGACGGATCGACGACGCGCCGGTTCGGCGGCACGGGCCTGGGCCTGACCATTTCCTCGACGCTCGTCGAGCTGATGGGCGGCCGAATCTGGCTCGAAAGCGCGCCGCACGAGGGCAGCACGTTCCATTTCACGGTGAGGCTTGGCGTCACCGACGCACGCCCGGAGCCGCCGGCCGTCAACCTCACCGATTTGCGGGTGCTGGTCGTCGACGACAACAGCGTGAACCGCCGCGTGCTCCAGGATCTGCTCGTCCGCTGGAAGATGCGTCCGACCGTCGTCGACAGCGGAGCGGCCGCGCTCCAGGCGCTGACTCAGGCCAGCGAGCGGAACGAGCCGTTCGCTCTCGTGCTGCTCGATGCGAACATGCCGGAGATGGACGGGTTCGAGGTGGCGCGACGCATCGGTGCCACACCGAACCTCGGCGGCGCCACGATCATGATGCTCAGCTCGTCGGGCCAATACGACGAGAGCAACAAGTGCCGCGAGGTCGGCATCGCGACGCACTTGACCAAGCCGGTGGATCAACGGGAGTTGCTCAGCGCCATCGCGCGGGTGCTGGCGCGCGAGCCGGGCCAGCGCGCGTCGCTTCCCGTCGTCGATGCTGCCGAGCGAGGTGCCCGAACGGCGGTTGCGCATCCTGCTGGCGGAAGACAACGCCGTCAACCAGCGGCTGGCGGCGAGCCTGCTCGAGCGGCGCGGACACAAAGTGACCATCGCCGCCAACGGACGCGAGGCGCTCACTGCGCTCGAGGGACAACCGTTCGACGTGGTGTTGATGGACGTGCAGATGCCGGAGATGGGCGGATTCGAAGCGACGGCGGCCATTCGTGCGCTGGAGGCCGAGCGCAAGGCGCCACGACTGCCGATCATCGCCATGACGGCGCACGCCATGAAAGGCGATCGCGAACGCTGTCTCGCCGCCGGCATGGACGAGTACCTCACCAAACCGCTCGATCCCCGTCAGCTGTGCGCGCTCGTGGAGCAGATGGCGGGTGGCGCGGCGTCCGGACACACCGGAGGCGAGTTGATTGCGATCCCGACCGAAGTGCTGGCGCGCGTGGGCGGAGACCGCGAGCTGCTCGCCGAGATCAGCCGCCTGTTCGTGGACGATGCGCCGCGCCATCTGTCGAAGATCAGGGAAGCGCTCAGCGCACGCGACGGCGAGGCGCTGAGACGTGCGGCGCACGGCCTCAAGGGCGCCGCCGCCAACTTCGACGCCGAGGGCGTCGTCCAGGCCGCGCGGACGCTCGAGGAAATGGGGCGCACCGGCGAGTTCGACGCGCACGAGGCTGCCTGGCAGACGCTCAGCGTCGAGACGGATCGCCTGATCAGCATGCTGCGCACGGTCTGCCAGTAATCTCCCTCGTCCCTATAGACGATACGGATGAGATTCGGGCCCGGTATCAGAGGTCCAATCTCAGAGGCGCGACCTCAGAGGCCGGGCACGACTCCTGCACCTTCTGTCACAGCGACAACTGGAGGACCCATGTGGAACAAGGACGAAGTGCAGGGCAAGGCCGACCAGATCAAGGGTAAGGTCAAGGAATCGGTCGGCAAGATGAGCGACGACGAGCAGCTTCGCAACGAAGGCGAGGCTCAGCAGGACGCCGGGCAGGTCCAAGAGGCATTTGGCAAGGGCCGCCGCAAGGTCGGCGAGGCCATCAAGGATATCGGCGACAAGATCGGGCAGTAGCTCGCACGGGGCCACGCGTCAACACGCGTGGCTTTTTACTCTCACGACACGACACAAAAGTGGAACTTACACGGCGAATGTCGAGCCGCCTGCAGCGCGCGGCTAGAAGCTAGCCGAAATGCCAGCTTCTGCTACCTCAAGCTGCGGTACGCCATTTGAAATGTGATGGTGGCCAATGAAGGTATTCAAGCGTTGGCACGAGTCCAGATGATGCGTTCCGACAAACTGACGACCTCCGGAGCGCAGCCGCAAACGCGAAACGAGCTGCAGCACTGGGTCAGGGACCAGCTGGCGCTGCCCCCGCAGGTGGAAGCGTCGCTGATCGCCGCGATCGACGCCGTCTTCACACGCCACGAGCGCCTCTGGCAGGAATCCAAGCACGAAGCCATTCAGGCGCTGTCGGCCGGCTTCGCCGACAAGATGGCGCACGTGCAGACCGAGCTCTCCGCGAAGGACGCGACGGTCAGCAGCATCTCGCGCTACTTCGAAGCGCTCGTCGCCGACCTCACCGACAAGACGCATCGCGATCCCAAGACAAAGCTGATGAACTTCGGGCGCTTCACCGAGCAGCTCGAGTCGTTTCTGGCGCTCGAACAGCGCGGCCGCTGGTGCGCGGTCGGACTCGTCGACATCACCGGATTCAAGTGGTACAACGACGCGCTCGGGCACGCGGTCGGCGACCGCATCATCGAGCGCGTGGCAGCCTTGCTGCGCGAACAGGTGCGGTCCGACGACCTGCTGGCGCAGGAGCGGGCCGGCCCGCGGTCGCAGGATCTCCACGCGCGGTTCGGCGGCGACGAATTCTGCTTCCTGATTCCGGACCTCGCCGAGTGCCACCAGGCGCACGCGGTCGGCGAACGCTTTCGCGAAGCGGTCGAACGCTACGACTGGACCATCGAGGATCGGCGGCTGTCGGTGCAGCCCGTGCGGGTGGACGTCGGCGTGGTCTGCCTCTGGCTCGGGCGCGTCGCCGACCGCCGCTTCATCGCGCGCCGCCTGTCGGCCGACCTCATTCAACGCGCCGACAAGCTGATGTACGAGGCCAAGGGCGAGCGCGCCAATCACATCCATCTGGTGCGCGCCAAGTTGGACAACGGGAACATCGTCGACTGCCTCGAGGCGGATCCGGCGATGGAAGAAGACCTGGCCTAGTGCTACACTGAAGAGCTCACCGGCATGGTGGGTGTAGCTCAATGGTTAGAGCGCCGGTCTGTGGCACCGGAGGCTGCGGGTTCGAGTCCCGTCATCCACCCCACCCCATCACCGCTGTCTACTCTCCGATGTCGAATCAGCCGATTCACTGACCGTTGACGAGTCGATTTCCGTCGGTCAGGTGCTGTTCGCCCGCCTGCAGCAGCAGGGTGATCGCTTGCGCCCGATTCACCCACTTCGACCCGTCGCGGTTGTCGATCGGCAGCTTGTAGCGCTCGGCAACCTCGAGGTTCGGGCCTTTCACCTGCACCTGCGCGCTGTCCTTTTCCAGATCGAGCACTCGAAAGCGGAGGAAGTACCGATAGGCGTCAGCGGCTTCGGTAAACGCCTTCAGCGCGTCCACCTCTTGTCTTCCGATGGTCTTGCCCTGCAACGCCTCAACTTCGGTATCGAGTTGCTTCAAGTGATCGCGGAACTCGGAGCCGACCTGGCCGTGGGTCGACTCGACGTCGGCGGCCACGACCTTCCCCGCCTTGATAACCGGGTCGAACTTCTGCTTGTCGACACCGCCGCACGCGACAACGAACGCGCATGCCGCGGTGAATGCCATCGAGCGTGTGAGATTGGTCACGTCGCGTTCATCTTACTTCGATGCGCAGCCGGTCGACGACCTGCGTGACGCCGGCCGTCTCACGCGCGAGCCTGACCGCGCGATCGTGCTCGTCGACCGATCGGACCGTCCCGCTCAGCGTCACCGACGAATCGTCGGTCGTCACGTCGATCGCGCGCGCCTTGATGTTGTCGTCCAGCACCATCTTGGCCTTGATCTTCGACGTCAGCGCCGCTTCCTCCGCCGTCTCCTTGACCTTCGCAGCGGCGACCGCCACCTTCTCGCCGACTTCGGCGCCGCGCTCTCTCGCAGTTTCAACGCTCGCCGATCCTGACGTGCCGACAGTGCCAGGTCGTTCGAGGCGCGGAACCCGCGACCACGCGGTGCCGCTCAGATAGCTGTACGCAACCACGCCGACGAGCACGACGAGCAAGCTCAGCACGATGACGCGGAGTGTCTGCATGATGTTGTCCTCGCCTCTTGCTCCTTCAAGGCACTTGCCACCCGGCGCGAGGCACGCAGGTTGCTGTTCGAGTCTGTAGAGGTGCGCTATGTCATCTGTTGAGATAGGAGTCGTGATCGCGATTGCGCTGGCGGCGGCGCTGCTGGTGCCCTATCTGTTGAAGGAAATTCGAAAGGGAAAGGTCACGCCTGGGTCCTCGTCTCCCCGATGGTGCGAGCGAGCCGCATCCCGGGCGCCGCGGCGATCCCGCGCCAGGCCACCCCGATGCGCAGTCAGATCCCTACGAACCGCGCGCCAGTCGATAGCGCGTTTCCACAAGTGACGCGGGGCGTTGCCCCCGCGTTTCTCACACTTGCAGCGACCGTCCGAATCCGCGAGGGTGTTTGACTTCCACCGGCCTGCGGACAGACGGGCGTGTCGGCTTATTGAAGAATCGTCCGGCTGACGGCGTCGCGCCAGACCCAGAGCACGCCCGCGAGAACGATCAGCGATAGCGGCGGCAATGAGCAGCAGCCGCTTGAACAGTCGGCGAAGGAGTGCGGGACGCTTCCAGGAGAGAGATCGACGGCCGCCGAATCGGTCGGCGCACTATTGAGCACGCGGCCGGCCGCGCCACAGCGCCGGCAGATTCGTGGACGCGGACTGGAACCAGGTTCATGCGCCGCACGATACTCGCGTCCAGACTCTTCAAGTCGGCGCGTTTGAGCACGCGACCTCAACGACGGCCGTCCGACCAGCACGAGTTGCAGGACGCGTGCGCTGGGACTCCCGGGCGCGCGCATCGCCGCGAGCTCCGCGAGCACAGCCGCGGGAATCTTGTGGGCGTCGTCGATGAAGACCACGGCCCTCGCCCGGAGGACGACGAGCGATTCGAGGAAGCAGTCGAGCGTGCTCATCAACATCGATTGCGCCGCGTGGGCCGCGGCGGACGTCTCCGTCGTCATCACGCCGAAGCTCACGAGCATCATCTTCAGCAGATCGTCGAACGACTGCGGCGCGCCGCTCACGACCGACGCAACGGTTCGGCGATCCAGGTCCTGAATCAGCGCTCGACAGAGGGTCGTTTTCCCCACACCGGCCGGTCCGGTGAGAAGCGCGGGCCCGCCGCCCGCGCGGATCGCCGCGAGCAGTTCGCTCCTGGCCAGCTCGAACGGTTCTCGAATCTGCGAGGTCGAATCGATCGACGGCGCCGGCGCGACGCCGGCTGCGGGGGGCGCCGCGTCGGATGCGCCGCCGGCGACGGAGCCTCCGAGACCATCGCGGCTGGCTGCGACGAGAGCGAGGTCTGCGATACCGCAGCGGCGGTCAGCGACGGAGTTGACGGTTTCTCCGGTTCGAGCGCCGACTCGGGGAAGAAATTGACCAGACGCCGGGGATGCGCAACGCGCACGGAGTGAACCGAAGGCGGTCGGAGCCTGGTCATGCCGCTCGCCTTCCTTGCCCGACGACGAAGAAGCCGGAGTTGATGACGAATCTGAAGGACGTTGGGCGCGGCCGGCGCGGATGATGCGGCGCTCAACGCGCGCGCCGCCTTGATCACGCGAGCCGAGGTTCTCGCGGCGGCTGCCTCCTTCCTCGAAGATCGCAGCAGGGGACGCGTCCACGACACCGCTATCCAGATCGCCGATCGTAGCAATGAAGTCGGAGTCGTCCGCGAGCGACCGCCTGCTTGTGGATCCCCCACCTGCACACATTTATACGCCCAATTTCGATTTCGAGCGACCGCGGCAACAGCTGTGCTTCACAACGACACACGATGTCATGAAACCGTGCAGCTCTGCCTAAATGGCTGCTGTACAATGGTCTAGCTACGACGTTTATGACGTTTAAATGATGTTTATGTCATATAATCGTACATATGACACGCGGTTCGATTAATTGTAGAGTTTATAAACTAATTGATTTAATTGACTTTGTAAATTCTATCCAATTGGCGTCTGTGTTGCTTGAAGTCTCATCACTGCTGGACGTGTAGGCGTCTGGCCTTTTCAACCAATGTCCGGAGAACCATCGGTCATCAGCGTGCCGGCGTGGCGCAGCGAACTGCCGTCGCTGACCGGCCGCGTCGTCACGCTGCGCGAACCAGTCGCGCAGGATCTCGGTCCGCTCGTGGATCTCCTGTCGCTCGGCGACGCGACGCGCTTCGGCCTCGACGAACCGGTGTCCGAAGTCGGCGTGCAGGAACTGATCGAACGCTTCGCGCGCGAGCGCGCAAGCGGCGTCGCGTGTCACCTACGTCATCACGCGTCGCCACCGCGCGCACCATCGTCGGCCTCGTGCAGGTGCGCCAGCTCGATCCGTCGTTCGAAGCCGCCGAGTGGGAATGCACGATTGCCCCGTCGTCGCGCGGCAGCGGCATGTTCCTCGAAGACCGCGCGCCTGGTCGGCTCCTTCGCGTTCGGCACCCTCGGCACGCACCGTCTCGAGGCGCGCGTGCTGCTGCAGAACGGCCGCGCCAACGGCGCGCTGCGCAAGCTCGGCGCGGTGCAGGAAGGCGTCCTGCGCCGCTCGGTGCGCCGCGGCGGCGAGTACTTCGACCAGGTGCTGTGGTCGCTGCTGAAGGAAGACTGGGGCGATCACTGGGTGTCGACCGCGCCGCGGGTCCACTGATGAGCGAGCTCCCGCGGCCGGCGCGCTTCTACGTCGGCGCCGTCATCGCGATCGGCCTGACGCTGATGGTGGTGCGCCTGCCCGACGCGACGTTCGCGCAGCCGGTGCTGTTTCGTCGCGCTGCTCGTCCTGTCGTCGATGACGGCGGCGCTCAAGGTCCACCTGCCGCTGACGACGAGCGGCTCGACGATGTCGGTGTCGTACGCGGTGGATTTCGCGTCGCTGCTGCTGCTCGGTCCGCACGAGACGATGCTGGTCGCGGCCGGCAGCGCGTTCAGCCAGTGTCATCTGAACAGCAAGGAGCGCAACCCGCTTCACCGCACGCTGTTCTCCGTCGCGTCGCTGGTCATCACCGTGCAGGCGTCGGGCCTCGCGTTCCATCTGCTCGGCGGCGACCGGATCGGCGATGGCGTTCACCGCGCTGGCGCGCCCGCTGGTCGGCGCGGCCACGGTCTACTTCCTGCTGAACACCGGGCTGGTCGCGACCGCGATCGCGCTGTCCACGCGCACGCCGATCGTCAGCACCTGGCACAACAACTTCCTGTGGAGCGCGCCGAGCTACTTCGTCGGCGCCGGCAGCGCCGCGCTCGCCGCCTGCGTTCGTCACGCACGCCGGCTACTGGGTGGCGCCGCTCACCTTCGCGCCGCTCTACCTGACCTACCGCACCTACAAGGTCTACATGGGGCGCATCGACGACGAGCAGCGCCACGTGCTGCAGACCTCGGACCTGCACCTGGCCACGATCGAAGCGCTCGCGCGCGCGATCGACGCCAAGGATCAGACGACGCAGATGCACATCCGGCGGGTGCAGGTGTACGCGACCGGTCTCGCGAACGACGCTGCGGCTGCTCGGAGCCGGAGATCCAGGGCATCAAGACCGCGGCGCTGCTGCACGACATCGGCAAGCTCGCCGTGCCCGAGCACATCCTGTCGAAGCCGGGACCGCTGACGCAGGAGGAGTTCCAGAAGATCCGCATCCATCCGCAGGTCGGCGCCGAGATCATCGCCGCCGTGCCGTTCCCGTACCCGGTCGCGCCGCTGATCCTGAGCCACCACGAGCGGTGGGACGGCAAGGGCTATCCGCAGGGGCTGGCCGGCGCCGACATCCCGCTCGGCGCGCGCATCCTCACCATCGTCGACTACTACGACGCGGTGACGACCGAGCGTCCGTATCACAAGGCGCTGAGCTACGAGAGCGCGATCGGCCTGCTGAAGCACGAAGCGGGCCGCGCGCTCGATCCGAAGCTGGTGCCGATGTTCATCGAGATGCTGCCGTCGCTGATCGCGGAGCTCGGCCCCGGCGAACACGAGAGCGCCGAGGCGGAACCGGCTGCCGGCGCTGCCGGGCTCGACCGCCGCCGGCCTGGTGCCGGCGCCGACCGGCAACGCGTTCGAGAACATCGCGCTCGCGCACCGCGAGATCTACGCGCTCTACGAGATCGCGCAGTCGATGGGCACCAGCCTCGGCGTCTCGGACACGATGGCGCTGATCTCGTCGAAGCTGTCGAAGATCGTCTCGTGGTCGGGCTGCGCGCTGTTCCTCTACCAGCAGGACACCGACTCGCTGAAGTGCCGCTTCGCGGCCGGCGTCGACGCGCCGAAGCTGCTGAACGCGACGCTGAAGATGGGCCACGGCCTCTCGGGCTGGGTCGCGCGCAACCGCCGCACGCTGATCAACGGCAACCCGCGCGTCACGCTTCGAAGCGGCGGGACTCGCCGGCGACATCTCGCTCAACTCGGCGATCGTCTGCCCGCTGCAGTACAACGACACGTTCATCGGCTGCCTCGCGCTGTACCACGTCGAGCCGAACCACTACACCGAGGATCACCGCCGGCTGCTGGAGCGGATCGCCGAGCAGGCCGGCGCCGTCATCCACAACTCGATCGTGTTCGAGCAGACGCAGGAAGACTCGCTCACCGATCCGCTGACCGGCCTGCCCAACCGCCGCTCGATGTTCGTGCACCTGTCGCGCGAGCTGGCGCGCGCCGAGCGCCTCAAGAGCGAGGTGGCGATCATCGTCATGGACATCGACGGCTTCAAGGCGATCAACGACACCTACGGGCACAACGTCGGCGACCACGCGCTGCGCGAGGTGGCCAACGCGCTGCAGGGCGCGCTGCGGCCCTACGATCTGTGCGTCCGCTACGCCGGCGACGAGTTCATCGTCGTGCTGGCGGACTGCTCGCGCGAGGCGGCCGACGCGAAGCGCCGCGAGCTGCAGGCGCGCATCGCCGAGATCCAGGTCGAGGTGCGCGCCGGCAAGCGGCTGCGGCTCGGCGTCAGCGCCGGCGCCGCGGTCTTCCCGCACGACGGCACCACCTACGAAGAGCTGCTCGCCGACGCCGATCACCTGATGTATCGCGACAAGGCCGCGCGCCGCGGCCACGGCGCTGGTGAACGCTCCCGTTCCCGATTTCATGTCGACCGACCTGTACGACAACGCTCCCGTCAAGACCGCCGGCCCGCACCGCTCCCGCAAACGCTCGCGTAACGGCCATCCGCCGGACATTCGGCGTTTCGCATCCGCTCTGGAGCTGCCGGTTGCTTCGTCGATCGCCGCGGTTGGATAGAATGCGATCGTGAGCACAGACGATCTGGTCGAGCGCCGGCGGAAATACATCCAGCGTCAGATCGAACTGGACAAGAGCGCCGTCAACGTGGCGTTCGCGGGGCGCACGCCGGAAGGAAGCGGTCCGCGCAACCGGCACGGGATGCCGCAGCTGCCCGTCGGCCAGCACGCGGTGAAGAACTGGCCGGTGCTCGATCTGGGCGAGCAGCCGGAGATCTCCGCTCGACAAGTGGAAGCTCGAGATCGCCGGCCTGGTCGAGAACCCGTTCACGCTGACCTGGGATCAGTTCCTGGCGCTGCCGCAGGCCGAGGACGTCAGCGACTTCCACTGCGTGACGACCTGGAGCCGGTACGACAACCACTGGGGCGGCGTGGCGTTCGCGCACCATCGCCGAACTGGCCGTGCCGAAGCCCGAAGCGAAGTTCGTGCTCTGCACCGGCTACGACTTCATGCCGGGCTCCTACATCCCCTACACCGTCAACGTGCCGCTCGCGCGCGCGCTCGACGAGGACGTGCTGCTGGTGCACACGTGGGAAGGCAAGCCGCTGCCGCGCGAGCACGGCGGCCCGTGCCGCATGATCACGCCGAAGCTGTACGCCTGGAAGGGCGCGAAGTGGATCCGCAAGATCGAGTTTCTCGCGGAGGACAAGAAGGGCTTCTGGGAAGTGCGCGGCTACTCGAATTCCGCGGAGCCCTGGTTCAACGATCGCTACTCGACGTTCTGAGCCGTTACAGAAACGCTAGCGCTTCGGCTCGAAACGATACACGAGATACGTGATCGGGCCGTCCAGTTCGCTGAAGCGGTGCGCCATCCCGGCGGGCACGATGATGACGTCCTTCGACCTTCACCTTGCGGCTTTCGCCGCCGCGGTGGACGCCGGTGTGGCTCATGCCGGCATTCACGCGCGTCAGGTCGCTTTCCTTCGGATCTTCCAGCGAGCCGCCCGTCACCAGCGTCCCCGATCCTTCGACGATCTCATAGATCTCCGTCACGTGGTCGTGAATCAGCGCGGACGTTTCGGCCTTCGTGCGGCGCAACAGCGCCACCGATGCCTTGTGCCCGCCTGGAATCTCGGCCAGCTTGATCGGTGAATCGACCGTGTTGTTCGCGATGGATTGCTTCAGCGTCGCGGCTATCTCATCGGCGCTGATGAACGTTCCCGACGATGCCTGTTGTTCGCCTGCCGCGAGACCGAGCATGAGTGTCAGCAAAGTCAGCATGCGGGATTATAAGCTGAGCCCGTTCGTACGGCGACGTCGCCTACAACGGCGGACTGGGTACGGGTGCCGCTCGTCGGCATTCACACACTCATCCGGGCCGATTGGTAGTATTTTTGAATCGGAGAAGACCGTCATGGCAAAACGACCGACCTCGCCATCAAAAAGCACCGACCCGGCCGAACCGGCTCAGCCAAAACCCAGGCGCGCGCGCAAAGCGCCTGCTGCGAAGCAGGCATCCAACGATTCCCGTCCGCCGGAAGCGATCGGTAGAGCGGCAAGCGAGCCCACCGTGGACGACATCCGTCGTCGCGCTTACGAGCGCTACCTGGAACGCGGAGGCAAACACGGCCAGCACTTCGACGACTGGCTGGAAGCGGAGAAAGAGTTGAGAACGAAGAAGTAGGAGATCATGCCTAGATCGCTCTGGAAGGGATCGATCTCGTTCGGACTGGTGAATATTCCGATCGAGCTCCATACCGCGGTGCGCGACCACCGGCCGAAATTCCGCATGCTGCACGCCGAGGACAAGTCGCCGGTGAAGTACGAGCGCGTGTGCATCCGCGACGGCCACGCCGTCGCGTGGGAGGACCTGGTCAAGGGTTACGAGTATGCCAAGGGGCATTTCGTGGTGCTGACGAAGGACGATTTCAAGGCCGCGGCGGTCGAGAAGACGCGCACGATCGACATCATCGATTTCGTGAAGGCCGACGCCATCGACGATCGTTTTTTCGAGACGCCTTACTACCTGACGCCTTCCAAGGGCGGCGAGCACGCGTACGCGCTGCTGCGTGAAGCGATCCGCGACTCGGGCCGCATCGGGATTGCGAAGTTCATCCTTCGAGACGCGCAGCATCTGGCGGCTGTCGAAGCGATCGGCGACGCGATTGTGCTCTCGGTGATGCGGTTTGCCGACGAGCTGGCCGATCCCGGGTCGCTCGAGTTCCCTGGCAGCCAGGGAATCCGGAAAGCCGAGCTCGAGATGGCGAAGTCGCTCGTGAACAGCCTCGCCGCCGACTGGGATCCGGACAAATACAGCGACGAATACGTCGACAACCTGATGCGAATCATCAAGGGCAAGGTCAAGGGCAAGAAGGTCACGCTCGAATCGCCGGAAAAGCCACGCAAGGGCGAGGTGGTGGACCTGATGGAGCGCCTGCGCCAAAGCCTGGATCGAGCCGGTGCCAAACCGCGCGCGTCGAAGGCGCGGGCGGCGAAGAAGCCGGCGAAGAAACGCGCGCGTGTCGCGTGACCAGGTGAAGAGCGCGGGCTCCCGGCTGTAAGAGCGGGCGCCGCTGGCTGTAAGCTACAGGCCCCGTGATCGCACCTATGCTCGCGTCGCTCGCCGACGCGCCGCTCGACGATCCCCAGCTGGTGTACGAACCGAAGTACGACGGCATTCGCGCCATCGTCGAAATCGTACCCGGCGCGGGCGTGCATCTCTGGTCGCGTCTCGGCAACGAGAAGACGCGCCAGTTCCCGGAGATCGCCGCTGCGCTCGAGAAGTGGGCCGGCTCGCGACGCCAGCCGCTGGTGCTCGACGGCGAAATCGTTGCGCTCGACGACACGGGGAATCCCGCCGGTTTCCAGCAGCTGCAGGGCCGCATTCACCTGACCGACGGTGAGGCCTCGCCGGCAGCACGGACGGCGCTCATCGCCTTCGACATCCTGCAGGACGGCACGACGAACTACCTCGATCGTCCGCTCACCGAGCGGCGCGGCGCGCTCGAGAAGATCTTCGGCAAGACGCGATCGCCGGTGCTCCGCATCAGCGATCAGGTCAGCGGGGACGGCCGCGCGCTGTACGCCAGGGCGCTCGAACAGGGTTGGGAAGGGCTGATTGCGAAGCACTCGGCGTCGCTCTACCGGCCGGGCAAACGCTCTCCGGACTGGCGCAAGCTCAAACTCGTCCACGAACAGGAGTTCGTCGTCGGCGGCTGGACCGAGCCGCGCCACTCGCGCGCGTACTTTGGCGCGCTGCTGCTGGGCGTGTACGACGGCGGCGATCTGGTGTACGCCGGGCACACGGGCACGGGCTTCAACGAAAAGGAACTGGCGCGGGTCATGCGGCTCTTGAAGCCGCTCGCGTCGGAGGCGTCACCGTTTGCGATCAAGCCGAAGACGAATGAGCATCCGCACTGGGTTCGCCCCGAGCTCGTCGCGCAAATCAAGTTCACCGAGTGGACCGCCGACGGCAAGCTGCGCCACCCCGTGTATCTCGGACTCCGCGACGACAAGAAGGCGGAGGACGTGACGCGCGAAAAGAAGGCTGACGTTCGGCGTTCGGCGTTCGAGGTTCGTCGTTCGAGCAAAGATGAACCGTCGAAGAACGCGAAACGACAAGCGACCAGCGGCAGCGACGAACGACGCACGTCGACATCGCACGATGAACGTCGAACGACGAACGCCGAACCCCGAACGTCGAACGACGAACGAAGAACGACGAACGTCGAACGATGTGATCGACCAGCTCCGCGCCCTCGAAGATTCGCGCAAGGATGGACTGCTGACCCTTCCCGACGGCGACACGCTGAAGGTCACCAACCTGCACAAACCCTTCTGGCCGCAGCAGAAGCTGACCAAGGGCGACCTGATGCGCTACTACGCGCGCGTGGCGCCGTTCATCCTGCCGGCCGTGGCCGATCGGCCGCTCGTCATGAAGCGCTTCCCCAACGGGGTCGCCGCCCCGCCGTTCTATCAGCACCGCGCGCCCGAGGTCCCATCCGGCGTCCGCACGCACGTGGTCGGCGTCGTCGAGGAACGGCCGCAGATCATCGGCGGCAGCCTGAAGACGCTGCTCTACATGACGCAGCTGGCGGCGATTTCCCAGGATCCGTGGTTCTCGCGCGTCATGCATCCCGAGTTCGCCGACTACGCCGCCTTCGATCTCGATCCGCCAGACGACGTGCCGTTCGCGCGGGTGCTCGACGTGGCGCGATGGATCCGCGACGAGCTCGATGCGCTCGGCGCGATCGGCGTCGCCAAGACGTCCGGGTCCGACGGCCTCCACATCTACGTGCCGTTGCCCGCCGGGACGCCGTACGAGGCCGGCATGATCTACTGCCAGATCGTCGCCGCGCTCGTCGAGCAGAAGCACCCTCGCCTCGCGACGACCGAGCGGGCCGTGAAGGCACGCGGCAAGCGCGTGTACATCGACTGCCTGCAGAACATTCTGGGGAAGACCCTGGCGACAGCCTACAGCGCGCGCGCCAGCGGCTATGCAGGTGTGTCGACGCCGGTCACGTGGCAGGAAGTCGACGAGGGATTCGATCGAACCGATTTCACGATCGCCACGACGCCGGCGCGTTTCGAAACCGTGGGCGACCTGTGGGCGAAGCTGCGGAAGTCGAAGGGCGTCAACCTGCAGAAGGTCGCGAACCTGAAGCCGGACACAACGTGAAGTCTGTTGCGGCGATAGTCTCGAGCTGACGATTGAATCTGAAATCTGAAATCTAAATTCTGAAATGTTGATTGGTGCGCCCAGCAGGATTCGAACCTGCGGCCTACAGCTCCGGAGGCTGTCGCTCTATCCAGCTGAGCTATGGGCGCACGTTCAGAAGGTTATCATGACGCCCGTGCGATTCCCTATAGCTGTTCTCGCCGCGTTGATGCTTCTCGCCGCGCACGTGCCGGCTGAGCACGCGTCCATCACGGCGTCCGAGTTTCAAGCGAGGCGCGCGGCGCTGGCCAAGGCGATCGGACCCGACGCGGCATTCATCGCATTCTCGACCGAACCGGCGCGCAGAACCGGCGATGTCGACTGGCCCTTCCGGCAGGAAGACAATCTTCTGTACCTCACCGGCATGAACGAGCCGGACACGACGCTCGTGCTGCTGCCGGGTGAGCGCGAGCGGCGCGAGATGATCTTCTCGCGCGATCGCGATCGCCGCCAACGAGCGATGGACGGGCGCGATTCCATCGGCGGAACAGGTGACGGCCGCGACCGGCATCCGCGAAGTCGTCTCGCCGCGGCGGTTCAACCAGTTCATCGCCGCGCTGCTGCAGGGGCGTTCGTGGGGTCCGCCGTCGCAGAGCAGCTACTTCGCTCCTCCGGGAATGCCGGCGTTCCTGGCGTCGACACGCGCGGGGCGCGCGGAGATCTGGCTCGTGATGCACGACCAGGCACCGGGAGCGCTCACGCGTGAACAACGCTTCGCCGACGAACTTCGTCGTCAGTACCCGGATGTCCGGTTCCGTGATGCATCGCCGCTGCTGCTCGCGATGCGCGAGATCAAGAGTCCCGCAGAGCTCACGCTCGTGCAGCGCGCGATCGACATCACCGCCGAAGCGCAGAAGGCGGCGATGACACGAGTGCTCACGGCGGCGCGCGAATCCGAGGTGCAGGCGACGATCGAGTTCACGTTCCGCAACCTCGGCGCCTGCTGCTGGGGATTTCCGTCGATTGTCGCGGCGGGCCGCAATGCCACGACGCTGCACTACGAGACGAACAACGATCCCATTGTCCGCGACGGACTGCTGCTGACCGACATCGGCGCGGAGGTGGACGGCTACTCCGCCGACGTCACGCGGACGTATCCCGCCGACGGCACATTTTCGCCCGAGCAGCGCGCGGTGTACGAGGTCGTGCTCGCCGCGCAGAACGAGTCGCTCGCGCTGATGCGGCCCGGTCACCGTCACCTCGAGGTCAACGACAAGGCGATCGAGGTCGTCGGCCGCGAGCTGTTGAAGCTGGGGCTCGTGACGAAGAGCACGCCGGAGCAGGCGGGACTCTATCTGTTTCACGGAACCGGTCATCCGCTCGGCCTCCAGACGCACGACGTCTACGATCGCGCGCGGCCGTACGAGCCGGGAATGGTGTTCACCAACGAGCCGGGCGTCTACGTGCGGAAGGACGACATTCTGGCGAGTGAGATCTTCGCGAAGCTGCCTGCCGCGGAACAGACGTCGATGCGCGCCGCGCTGCAGCGCTACGACGGGATCGGCGTCCGTATCGAGGACGATGTGTTGATCACGTCTGGTGAGCCGAAGGTACTGTCGGCAGCGGCGCCGAGAACGGTGAAGGAGATCGAAGCGTGGATGGCCCGACGATGATTCGCGACTGACGACTAGTCCGACACCGATCGACTCTCGACCGAATGACTGACGTCCGAAGACCAACGACGATGTTTTGGTGCGCCCGGAGGGACTCGAACCCCCGGCCTACTGGTTCGAAGCCAGTCGCTCTATCCGGCTGAGCTACGGGCGCCTGAGAGGGACGACCATTCTAACGCGACCGAGCCAGCCCAGCGCTATGGTAGAATCGGGTTTTGCCTCGGTGCGATTTCAGCGCGCCTAGCACGCCAAGCACTCCTTCGGGCCGGTAGCTCAATTGGCAGAGCAGCAGACTCTTAATCTGCGGGTTGTGGGTTCGATTCCCACCCGGCTCACCACCGAATCAACGATTTAGCGGACTTGTCTGAGACACCCTACGCGAGTTCATGCGCAACCAACCCGCAACCGCCGGTTCGATAGTCGGGATTTCCTAAAAAATCTTCTCAGCGCCCGCAGATAACCGGTCTACGGGTTGTGGGTTCGATTCCACTGGCTCACCACACGAAGCGCTTAGCGCGTCTCCTCATTCTGCCGATTTGGTGAGCGATCGTGTGGTTGCGTTGCCGAGGAGGTAACGCCTTTCACGTTCAAGACGTACCGACTCACGCACGTGATCGGCAGACCATCCAGTCGCACGTTTGCAACGTGCACCCGCAGCTGGTACGGACCATCGCGAGACAGCTTGGCGGCATCGGAACTCTCCTGCCCCTCAAAGGATCTTCTCCACGCGGGTTCAAATCGGGCGCGCGCAACCAACTGTATTTGGAGTTCTGCTGGACAGCCGCCTAGACCATCGCTCCTGTTCAAGCGGATTGCGAAACGGCTCGCCGCACTTGACGATTTTTCGCAACTGGCTCATCCGTGAGGCGGCGTGAGCTTCGCGCTTCTCAGCCTAGTTTCGACAATCGTCCGTCTCGGAAGGCCATCTTCGGCAGCGACAATGGGTGCCCGAGGCTCTCGCCGGGCTTGGGAACTCACCCGACCTACTCGCGCAAGTGATGGAGCGATCGTCGTGCCACGCTGATGAATTCGGCCAGCGTCGCAGACGTGTCTTCTCGACAACACGCAATGGCCGTTTGCAAAGGATCGGGTGAGGGGCGAAGCGCCAGTTGCTACCGTATTTGCTCGATCTCTGCGATGAAGGCCCGCGCTTCATTGATCACATCATCGACAATGCCCATGTGTCCCTTGTCCGTGTAGTGGACGAAGCGATTGCGCACACCGGCCTTCTGCAACGCCTGGGTCATGTCCATGGCCTGCTGAACCGGCACGGACCGGTCGTCGTCCGAGTGAATGATGAGAATCGGCTTGGTGCTGGCGGTGACGTGCGCGAGCGGTGACGCGAGCCGTCGTGCCGCGTCGACGTCTTCGTTGGAGGGCGTCCAGAGATTACCCCAGGAGAGCGTGTTGAGATCGTAGGCGCCGGCCACGCTGATGACCGCCCGGACGTCGTCGCGATCGGCGTCCCAGCCGCCCACGCGCTTGTAGGGTCCTTCGCCCAGCGTCGCAACAAGTGACACCATGTGGCCGCCGGCCGACTGGCCGATCAGATAGATGCGATTGGGATCGACGTTGTATTCCGACGCGTGCGCGTGCACCCAACGGATCGCGCAGAGGACATCTTGATACGGAGCCGGCGCGGGCGACCCGCCCACCAGCCGATAGTCGATGGACATGGAGAAGAACCCGAATCCAGCCCATTGGCTGACCTTGATGCTGCTGGCGTCGGTCCGGTTGCCCGCTCGCCATCGGCCGCCGTGCACCGAGACGATCGCCGGCAGCCGATCGCCGCGTTGCGGGTACGCGATGTCGGCGAGCAGGGCCGAGCCTTCGACCCGCCCGTAAATCACATCTTGTTTCGAGATGATCGGAACAGTGCCCTGGCTGAACGCGACCGGCGACACACAGATCAGCGTGATCGCCGTAATGATGAGCCGTCGCATTGAAGACATCCCTTCTCGGCGTTCACGGCGCGCCGGTCGCGGTGTAACCGATTCGAGCCCATGACGTTCGTGAAAACGACGTGGTCAGATGGCGATTCAGGTCCGCGAAGCGTTCGCGATCATCGATCGCGCCTTGACATTCCCGATCACTGCCGCCCCGTATATGCGATCCGATAGATGAAGCCCTTGTTGTCGTCGGACACGTAGAGCGCCCCGTCAGGTCCCGTCACGAGACCGGCGGGTCGGCCCAGGACGACTCCGTCGTTCAGAAAGCCGGTGGCGAAGTCTTCAGTCCCAATCGGTCGGCCGTCCTTCATCACGACGTGAGCGACACTGTAGCCGTTGGTCTTCCGGGCCGATCCGTGAAACGCGATGAACAGCGCGTTTCGATAGGCGGGGGGAAATGCTGTTCCGGTGTAGAACCGCATGTCGAT
Source organism: uncultured Acidobacteriota bacterium (assembly GCA_963794305.1). Classification (GTDB taxonomy): domain Bacteria; phylum Acidobacteriota; class Vicinamibacteria; order Vicinamibacterales; family CAVVIG01; genus CAVQFC01. Next base: position 91,464 of record CAWCDQ010000048.1, read on the forward strand.
CGGTGAAATGTGCGCCGGCAATTCGAGCGCCGGCGGCTTCGCCTCCGCCGCGGTCACATTCGGAGCCTTTCCTTCAAGCTCGGGCTGCCCCACATTTTGATGATTCGCCCCGATGAAGAACGGAAAGCCATAATGCGCGCCGGCTTCGATGAGATCGATTTCGTCTGGCGGAAAGTCGTCGCCGAGGTTGTCCTGTCCTGTTTCGCCGGCCCACATCAGGCCGGTCTGGGCATCCCAATCGAAGCCGATCGCGTTGTGCAGGCCGCGCGCGTAGGGCTGCAGCGTGCCGTCCTTCGTCACGACCTGGATCGTCGTCCGGCGAGGGTCGGCTTCGACGCAGACGTTACAGGACGATCCGATGGCGACGTAGAGCCGGCCGTCCGGCCCGAAATTGATCGTTCGGGAGACGTGCACGGAAGGCGTCGAGCTCGGTAGCTCCACGACGGTCTCGGGTTCGCCGACCGGCGCGCCATTGGACCATCGGACGCGGACGACGGCCGGCGTGGTGGCGACGTACAACCAGCCGTCCCTGAATGCCAGGCTGTGAGCATTGGGCAGGTTGCTGAGTATGACTCGAGGTTGTGCCGTGCCATCGTGAACCGGCAGCGCGACGACCTCGTTGCGTGGCCGTCGCGCAACAAGGAGGACGCCCTCGGGGCTGACGGCCATCAGGCGCGCGCCGGTCAGCCCCGACGCGAAGACGCTGACGCTGAATCCCGGCGGAACCGCGAGCGTGGCCGGTACGGCGGGCGGGCTGTGGCGCGGCTGGTGGCTGGAGCGTCGCACCCGCCAATGCCGCCAGGAGCAAGACGCTTTTCAGATCGGTCATCATATGTGACGTAGTTCTTATAACTCATCTTCGCGAGCCGCGCGCGTCTCTCTCCAACCGTCAAGCCGGGGAAGCTGAGAACGCGCAGCGGGTTCGCCTACTGCATTCCGAGTTCCAGCACGACGATGCCGTTCGCCGGGACGGTGTAGGTGAAACCCGATTTGACGCCGGTGACCTGTGACGTCTTCGGCACCACGCGCTCAGGAGCGTCGATCGAGTTCGTGTCCAGCGGATCGCCGGCAAGCGTGAGCGCAGTCGCGATGGGCCGAAGCGCGGTGCCGATGATCTCCAGTTGCACGGGCGCGGCGACGCTGCCCGGGTTCACGAGCTTCACGTAGAGCGTGCCTGAGCGGCTGGCGCGGGTGACCGACACCAGCACGTCAGTGTCGGCGGCGCTGGCCTTCAGGATCTCGTCGCCGACGTGCGTAGCAAACAGCTTGAGCGCGTGGTAGCTCGGCGATCCGTAAACACGCAGCGCGTCGTAGCCGATCGGTCGGGCGCCACTGCCCCGATCCGGGACTGACGTTCACCAGCAGCGGTGCGTCGCAGTGCATGACCACGAGATCGGAGTTCCTCTCCATCTCTGTCATCCACGCAGCGTCGCCGATCGCGGCGCGCAGGTCGGGCGTCGGCGCCTCGCCGCGCGACTTCAGATTCCTCGGCTCGAACGGTGTTTCATAGGCGCCCCACTCGCCGACGAAGATCTTCGGCCTGTGCATGGCGAATTGCCAATTTCCTCAGTATTTCTGAATTCCGGTGCACAGCTTCCGGAACCGATTGAGGATCAGCTGTTGGAGCTTGACGAGCACGGATTCGGCGACCACACAACGGGCGCCACCGGGACGGCCGGTCGGGCGACCATTGTCAGCAGATGCGAGAGTGAACGAAGAGGTCGCACACCGCGTGATTCGAGCAAGATACCCCAAGCGG